>NZ_JBIBTX010000001.1:0-119483 GCF_043078805.1 Streptomyces sp. NPDC015345
GGCGTTGACTTTTGGCACGCTGTTGAGTTCTCAAGGAACGGACGCTTCCTTTGTACTCACCCTCTCGGGCTTTCCTCCGGGCGCTTCCCTTCGGTATTTCGTGTTTCCAACCTTACCAGATCCGTTTTCCGTTCCGTTCCCGGTTCGGATTTCATTTCCGGTGGCCGTTGGAGGACCTTTGCCTTTCGGCGTGTTCACTACGTTAGCGGATTCCCTCCGCAACTCATAATCGAGTTCCGCGAGTTCAAATTTCGACATGCGAGCATGCGAAATAAGCCCTCACCGAGGGGAAGTCGTAAGTAGTGGTTGGCCGCTTCCAGCTACCGGCAGATTGCCGGGACCGGTTCAGCGGCTCGGACTACATTACGGAGGCCCCCTGGCCGAGTCAAGTTCGGCGGCGACGGGGCACGTGGGCCCGATACGGGCTGACCGTAGGGTCGTTGGCCGTCCAGAACCGCCAGGGGTGGACCGACCCCTCTCCCCCTACTCCGGTGCGCGGACCCTCGCTGACCTGCTTGGCTTCGACAGGTGTGCCCGTCAGGATCCTGAAGGGGCTGTTCGGGTCTCCGCAGAGGTCCGCGCCGTCCAGCGACCGGTCCACGTCAAGGGCCGTGGCGAGCCGGGCCGGGCCTTTGGCCAGTTCCTTGTCGTTGCGGGCCGAGAGTCGACGCTTGCGGGCGAGCTCGGCGCCCTCCGTGATCTCGCCGGCCCTCAGCAGCACGGCACCCGCCATGCCCTCCGGGCCGCACACGAGGTTCATGCAGTGCCACATGCCGTAGGTGAAGTAGACGTACACATGTCCGGGCGGGCCGAACATCACGGCGTTGCGGGGAGTCTTGCCCCGGTAGGCGTGTGAGCCCGGGTCGGCTTCTCCCGCGTACGCCTCCACCTCTGTCAGGCGGAGTTCGATCGGTCCGTCGTCCGAGTCGCGTACGAGGACACGTCCCAGGAGGTCGGGTGCGACCTCCAGGACAGGGCGGTCGAAGAAGTCTCGGGTCAAGGGCGTACGGTCAGGGGCCGCGTCGATCATGCCTAACGAGCGTACTGCACCCGGTCTGTATATACGGATGGCCTTCGGGTCACCCGATCGTCGAGGTGCCGGCGTGGAACCGGGCGGGGTCGCCCCGCGTTTGTACCGATCAAGGATTCAGTCGAGATGAGCCACAGGCCGGTGCCTGGGGAGGAGAGTCATGGGGTTCAAGAAGCTGCTCGCGAGTCTGGGGGCCGGCGGTGCCTCCGTCGAGACCGTGCTGACCGAGGTCAACGTGGTCCCGGGCGGCGTGGTCCAGGGTGAGGTGCGGATCCAGGGTGGGTCCGTTGACCAGCAGATCGAGGGGCTCTCCGTCGGTCTCCAGGCCCGCGTCGAGGTCGAGGGCGGCGACCAGGAGACCAAGCAGGACATCGAGTTCGCCAAGCAGCGGCTCGGCGGTGCCTTCACGCTGCTGGCCAATGAGGTGCACGCGGTGCCGTTCGGTCTCGAGATCCCCTGGGAGACGCCGGTCACGAGCATCGACGGCCAGGAGCTGCGCGGCATGAACATCGGGGTGACCACCGAGCTGGAGATCGCGCGCGCCGTGGACTCCGGCGACCTGGACCCGATCAACGTGCACCCGCTGCCGGCGCAGCAGGCCATCCTGGACGCCTTCATCCAGCTGGGCTTCCGCTTCAAGAGCGCCGACATGGAGCGCGGCCACATCCGGGGCACGCGCCAGAAGCTGCCCTTCTACCAGGAGATCGAGTTCTACCCGCCGCAGCAGTACCGCGGTCTGAACCAGGTGGAGCTGAGCTTCGTCGCGGACGACCGGGAGATGGACGTCGTCCTGGAGATGGACAAGAAGCCGGGGATGTTCAGCGAGGGCAGCGACTCGTTCCGGTCGTTCAAGGTGGGTCTGAACGACTTCCAGGGCACGGACTGGTCGGCGTACCTGAACGAGTGGCTGTCCCAGGTCGGCAGCAAGCGCAACTGGTTCTAGGCTCGGACGCACAGCAATCGACCAGGAGGTGCTCACGTGACCGAGCCGAAGAGGCCGCCGCTTCCCCATGACTTCCACCCGCCCGTGCCGTCGTTCACGGTCGTGAGTGAGGACGTCGAGCCGGGGGCCGTCCTTAAGGACGCTCAGGTCCAGTCCGGCGGGAACACCTCGCCGCAGCTGCGGTGGGAGGGCTTCCCGCCGGAGACCAAGAGCTTCGCCGTGACGTGCTTCGACCCGGACGCCCCTACGGGCAGTGGGTTCTGGCACTGGACCGTCTTCGACATCCCGGCGTCGGTCACCGAGCTGCCGGCCGGTGCGGGCAGCGGCAAGTTCGAGGGGCTGCCCGAGGACGCGGTGCAGGTGCGCAACGACTATGGGACGAAGGAGTTCGGCGGTGCCGCGCCGCCGCCCGGCGACCCCGCGCACCGCTATGTGTTCACCGTGTACGCGGTGGACCAGGAGAAGCTGGGTCCGGACTCGGACGCCTCGCCCGCGGTCGTCGGTTTCAACCTGCGGTTCCACACCATCGCGCGTGCGCAGCTCGTCGGTGAGTACGCCGCCCCCGCGGAGAACTGACCGTTCACCGATTGTTTGCCCGTCCCTGGTCATGGAAGTGATCAGGGACGGGCATTTTTTATTGCGTTGTCCATCTCGGCGTGCCCGGCCAGAGTTGATCCCAGCCCGCCGGGCGGTGGGCCGCTGCATACGGGAGGTGGGCAGGTTGATGCGGGACACGCTGGTGCTGAACGCGAGCTTCGAGCCGCTCTCGACGGTGACGCTCAACCGGGCCGTCGTTCTGGTGCTCCAGGACAAGGCGGTGGTCGAACAGGCCCACCCGGGACTCCGTGTGCGTGCGGCGGCGGTCGAGATTCCGGTGCCGCGGGTGATCAGACTCTGCAGATATGTCCGGGTGCCGTTTCGAAGACGGGCTCCCTGGTCGAGGCGGGGAGTCCTCGTCCGCGACCAGCACCGGTGCGCGTACTGCGGCAGGCGCGCGACGACGGTGGACCACGTGGTGCCGCGCTCGCAGGGCGGCGCCGACTCCTGGCTGAACACGGTGGCTTCGTGTGCGCCGGACAATCACCGCAAGGCGAATCGGACGCCCGAGGAGGCCGGGATGCCGCTGCTGCGGCAGCCGTTCGAGCCGACGCCGGCGGACGCGATGCTGCTGTCGTTGGGCCGGGGTGAACTGGCTTCGCTGCCGGAGTGGCTGGCGCAGCCCGCCGCCTAGCGCCGTGCCCGCGCCCCTGAAGGGGCGCGGGTTTCTCGCGTCAGGGCGCGGGTTTCTCGCGTCAGTCGATCGGCGGCTGTTCGCGGCGCTCCTTGGCCTGTGCGGGGACCGAACCGCCGCCCATGGGGCCGAAGTTGCCGAGCGCGCCGCCGAGGCCCTTGAGGGCGTCGCCGATCTCGCTGGGGACGATCCAGAGCTTGTTCGCGTCTCCCTCGGCGATCTTCGGGAGCATCTGGAGGTACTGGTAGGAGAGGAGCTTCTGGTCCGGGTCGCCGGCGTGGATGGACTCGAAGACCGTACGGATCGCCTGGGCCTCGCCCTCGGCGCGCAGGGCCGCGGCCTTGGCCTCACCTTCGGCGCGCAGGATCGCGGACTGCTTCTCGCCCTCGGCGCGCAGGATCTCCGACTGGCGGACACCTTCGGCCTGGAGGATCGCGGCGCGCTTGTCGCGGTCGGCGCGCATCTGCTTCTCCATCGAGTCCTGGATGGAGGTCGGCGGCTCGATCGCCTTGAGCTCGACGCGGTTGACGCGGATGCCCCACTTGCCGGTGGCCTCGTCGAGGACGCCGCGCAGAGCCGCGTTGATCTCCTCGCGGGAGGTCAGGGTCCGCTCCAGGTCCATGCCGCCGATGATGTTGCGCAGCGTGGTGACGGTGAGCTGCTCGATCGCCTGGATGTAGCTGGCGACTTCGTAGGTCGCGGCCCTGGCGTCGGTGACCTGGTAGTAGATGACCGTGTCGATGTTGACCACCAGGTTGTCCTGGGTGATCACCGGCTGGGGCGGGAAGGGGACGACCTGTTCGCGGAGGTCGATGCGGTTGCGGATGGAGTCGATGAACGGGACGACGATGTTCAGTCCGGCGTTCAGCGTGCGGGTGTAGCGGCCGAAGCGCTCGACGATGGCGGCGCTGGCCTGTGGGATGACCTGGATGGTCTTGATCAGGGCGATGAAGACCAGCACCACCAGAATGATCAGGACGATGATGATGGGTTGCATCGTGACTCCCCGTACCCTTCATGCCTCGGCGTTTGTCCGCGGGTTCTCAAAGATCTTGCTGGTCGAGTCTGTCAGACCGCCGCACGGCCCGTGGGGCATTCACATGACGATGGCCGTCGCTCCGTCGATCTCCACGACGTCCACCTCTTGGCCCGCCTCGTAGGCGAGGTCGCTGTCGAGCGAGCGGGCCGACCAGATCTCCCCCGCGAGCTTGATGCGGCCGCCGGAGCCGTCGACCCGTTCGACGACGACGGCCGACTTGCCCTTCAACGCCTCTACCCCGGTGGCCAGTTCGGGCCGTTGTGCCCGGTGCCGGGTGGCGATGGGGCGTACGACGGCGATGAGCGCGACCGAGACCAGGGCGAAGACGAGCACCTGGAGGACCGTGTCGCCGCCGAGGCCCGCGGTCACGGCGGCCGCGACGGCCCCCACGGCGAGCATGCCGAGCTCCGGCATCGCGGTCAGTACGAGCGGGATTCCGAGCGCGGCGGCGCCGATCAGCCACCACACCCATGCGTCGATGTCCACGGGGGCCATGGTAGGACCGCGTGTCCCTTTCGGGACAGGGCGCGATCAGGCGGGCGGGGGCGCGCCCCTCAGGAGAGGGGCAGGCCCGTGGCGGTCCAGCGCTCGCCCCGCTGTTCGACGACGAGGGGGAGGCCGAAGCAGAGGGAGAGGTTGCGGGAGGTGAGTTCCAGCTCCAGCGGGCCCGCGGCGAGGACCTTGCCCTGGCGGATCATCAGGACGTGGGTGAAGCCGGGGGCGATCTCCTCGACGTGGTGCGTGACCATGATCATCGAGGGGGCGATCGGGTCGCGGGCGAGGCGGCCGAGGCGGCGTACGAGGTCTTCGCGGCCGCCGAGGTCGAGGCCCGCGGCGGGCTCGTCGAGGAGCAGCAGCTCGGGGTCGGTCATCAGGGCGCGGGCGATCAGGGTGCGCTTGCGCTCGCCCTCGGAGAGGGTGCCGAACCTGCGGTCGAGGTAGTCGCTCATGCCGAGGCGGTCGAGGAAGGCGCGGGCGCGCTGCTCGTCGACGTCCTCGTAGTTCTCGCGCCAGCCGGCGGTCATGCCGTACGCGGCGGTGAGCACCGTCTGGAGGACGGTCTGGCGCTTGGGGAGCTTGTCCGCCATGGCCATGCCGGCGACGCCGATGCGCGGGCGGAGGTCGAAGACGTCGGTGCCGGGCTTGCCGAGGGTCTCGCCGAGGATGGTGGCGGAGCCGGTGCTCGGGAAGAGGTAGCTGGAGGCGATGTTGAGGAGGGTGGTCTTGCCGGCGCCGTTCGGGCCGAGGATGACCCAGCGCTCCCCTTCCTTGACCGACCAGGAGACCTGGTCCACCAGAGCCCGGCCCTCGCGGACCACAGATACGTCCTCAAGCTCCAGTACATCGCTCATGAGCGCGCTGTCTCCCATTGCAGTCTCGGTCGTCGCTCGCGCCGGTGGACGCGGCCCCCGGATAAAACCTACGCCACCGGTCGGGCGTTCCTGTCGCGAGGCCGGTCCTTAGGCTGTGCGCATGCTCTCGGAACCACGTTCAGGACGGTTGGCCGCATGGGGAAATGCCCTTTTGGCCGGATTTGCATCTCCGGATGACGCGGTGCTCGCGATGGTCGGCGACGACGCGGTGCACCGGGTCGAGGGGCTTCCCGGGGAGTCGGGGCCCGTCGGTCTGACGCTCGCGATGGGCCGGCTGCGCACGCTCGGCGTGACGGGCCTTCGGGTGGCGCTGCCCGCGCCGGGGCACCCGCTCGGGCTGAGCGGGCCGCCCGAGTTCAACGCGCGCGCCCTGGAGGCGGAGGAGGCCGTCGTCGGGTTCGGCGCCCCGTACGGGCTGGTGCCCGAGGTGTACGAGGCGGGACCCGAGGACGACGTGCATGTGGAGGTCCTCTGGCACTGTCTGCCGGTCCGTGAGGCGCCGCCGGCCGATGTGCCCTCGCTCGGTGAGGCGGAGCGCGAACTCGCGGAGGCGCTGCGGGACGCCACGCGGGTCCTGTCCCAGCTCGACGTCGCGGCGTCGGGGCCGGTCGCGGAGGCCGCGCTCGACGCGTACCGGGCGCGGGCGGAGGCGGGTCGCGAGCTGCTGGCGCCCGGGTATCCGCCGCGTGCGGTACGGGTGTTGGAGCTGGCGCAGCGGGTCGGCCTGCTGATCTCCCTGGCGTACGAGAACGGCCACGGCGGCGCCGTGAGCGCCTCGGAGATGGCCGCGCGGGGGCAGGCGCTGCGGCCGGTCGAGCGGACGGCCAGGCGGGCGCAGGTGGCCGCCTACAACGCGTACGTGGAGGAGCGGGAGCGGGGCTGACGACGGCTCCGCGCGGGGCCGGGTGCGGGGCGGGGCGCGGGAAGGCCCCGCGGGCCGGGTGGACCGCGGGGCCTTCCATGCCAGGGGCGTGGCGCGTGGGTGGTGCGTCAGTGTGCGTCAGTGGTTCGCCGAGGCGTTGCCGAAGGCGGGGTTGAGCGCGCCGATCACATTGGCGCTGTTGCCGGTGGCGTTCACCGGGACGTCGACCGGGGCCTCGGCGTGGTTGCCGGAGCCGACACCCGGGGACTGCGTGGCGGCGCCGGTGGCGGTCGCGTCGGCGAAAGCGGCACCGGCGGAGGCACCCGCGGCGAGACCGGCGACGGTGACCGCCAGCGCGGCCTTCTTGGCGATGTTCATGGGAAGTCTTCCTTCTGCCCGTTGGCCGACGGGCGTCCGTCAGTGGTTGACGCCGTCGTTGGCGAAGGTGGGGTTGAGCGCGCCGATGACGGTCGCGGTGTTGCCGACGGCGTTCACCGGGACGTGCACCGGCGCCTGGACCAGGTTGCCGGAGCCGACGCCCGGCGACTTGACGGCTTTGCCGTGCGCGTGGGCGCCGCCGGTCGCGGAGGCGAGACCGGCACCGGCGACGACGAGGCCACCCGCCACGAGCGTGACGGCCGCGGCTTTCTTCAGGTTCTTCACTTCTGGGCCCTCCTTGCGTTTGCCGCGGCCAGCCGCCGCGGCACGCACTGGAGAACGGCCGAGCGGCGCGCAGGATGCGCCATCCGGGTGACACTCACACGACGGTATGAATCTCATTCCGGATGCATCTCATTCCGGAAGGAGACGGTCCGCTGCGGCTCAGCCGGCCATGCCGTGGCGCACGGCCCAGAGCGCGGCCTGGGTGCGGTCGGCCAGGTCCAGTTTCATCAGGATGTTCGAGACGTGCGTCTTGACGGTCTTCTCGGAGAGCACCAGGGCGCGGGCGATCTCGCGGTTCGAGCGGCCGTCGGCGATCAGGCCGAGGACCTCCCGCTCGCGCTCGGTGAGCGAACCGCCCCTGCCATGGCCGCCGTTCGCCTCCTCCTGGGAGAGCAGCGCGCCCGCCACCTCGGGCTGGAGCAGGACGTGTCCCGCGTGCACCGAGCGGATGGCGCCGGCGAGGGCGTCCGGGTCGACGTCCTTGTAGACATACCCCGCGGCGCCCGCGCGCAGCGCCGGGACCACCGTGCGCTGCTCGGTGAAGCTGGTGACGATGAGCACGCGCGCGGGGTTGGCCAGTTCGCGGAGCTTGCGCAGCGCCTCGACGCCGTCCATGCCGGGCATCTTGACGTCCATCAGGACGACGTCCGGCTTCAGCTCCTCGGCCTGCGCCACCCCTTCGGCGCCGTCGGAGGCCTCGCCGACGACCTCGATGTCGTCCTGGATCTCCAGGAACGTCCGCAGACCGCGGCGCACCACCTGGTGGTCGTCGACCAGCAGCACCCGGATCCCGTTCCTCGCTCTGCGCACCGCGTCAGCCACCGGGGACCTCCATCTCGATCGTCGTGCCCTTGCCGGGCACCGATTCCACGGTCAGCCGTCCGCCGACCCCACTCGCCCTGTCCCGCATGGAGACCAGGCCCAGGTGCCGCCCCGCGCGCCGTATGGCCTTCGGGTCGAAGCCCGTGCCGTCGTCGGCGACGCGCAGCACGGCGCCTGCGCCCCGCTTGTCGAGGAGCACCTGGACCCGTGCGGCCCCGGAGTGCCGCAGGGCGTTGTGCAGGGCTTCCTGGGCGACGCGGAGCATTGCTTCTTCCTGGGAGGCCGGCAGCGCCCGTACGCCGTTGCTCTCGAAGGTGACTTCGGCGGAGTGCGCGCGGTGCAGCACCTGGATGTGCGTACGCAAGGTGGCGACCAGGCCGTCCTCGTCCAGGGCGGCGGGGCGCAACTCCACGACGGCGGAGCGCAGTTCGTCGGCGGCCTCGGCGGCGAGCGCGGCGACCTGCTGCAGTTCGCCCTTGGCCCGGGAGGGGTCGCGGTCCACCAGGGCGGCGGCGGCCTGGGCGGTCAGGCGCAGCGAGAAGAGCTTCTGGCTGACCGCGTCGTGCAGTTCGTGGGCGAGGCGCGAGCGCTCCTCGGCGATGGTCAGCTCGCGACTGCGCTCGTACAGGCGGGCGTTGCTGAGGGCGATCGCGGCGTGCTGGGCGAGGAGGGAGAGCAGTTCCTCGTCGTCCGCGGTGAAGCCGCAGCCGCCCTGGGGCTTGGGGCATCGCTTGTTGGCGAGGAAGAGGGCGCCGAGCGTCTCGTCGCCGTAGCGGATCGGGAGGCCGAGGAAGTCGGACATGTCCGGGTGGGCGGTGGGCCAGCCCTCGAAGCGGGGGTCCTCGCGCACGTCCGCCAGGCGCTCGGGCTCGGCCTTCTGGAGCATCGCGGCGAGGATGCCGTGCTGTCTGGGGAGCGGGCCGATGGCCTTCCACTGCTCGTCGCTGACGCCGTCGACGACGAACTGGGCGAAGCCGCCGTGGTCGTCGGGGACCCCGAGCGCGGCGTACTCGGCGTCGAGCAGGTCGCGGGCCGAGGCGACGATCGTCTTGAGGACGTCGCGCACCTCCAGATGCCTGCTCATGGCGAGCAGCGCGGCACTCACCGCGTTCAGGCCTGATCGGGGTCCTTGACTCATGGCCACACCGTACCGGCGGGGTGTGACAGTGCGTATCCGACCTGTGGCGGCCCCCGTCTGGGCCCCGAGCCCTAGGCCCATGGGAGGGGCATGTGTGCGTGCGCCGCGTGTGGGCAGGAGGTGGGACGGCCGGGATTTCGGGGCCTCACGGAGCGCATTGCTGCGGCAACTATTGGTGAGACTGTTACGCCCCTGATGTGAGCCCGCGCATAGGACCCGCGTCACGTACGAGGGTGCCTAGTGGAGGAGAGCCCCCTTTGCGTGCGCGGGGCGCGGGGCCCTGCGGGGTGTGCTCGCACCCCCTGATCCACTACCCGGGATCGTACGTCACACCTTTGCCACACAATTTTGCGGCCGCTAAGAATTGCTCTCGTCGCTCGGCGCCGCGGTTCTCGCACCGCGGCGTTTGTGTCGGGTAAGCAACTGTCCCCCACCGGCCCAGGGCGACCTCCGCTACTTGAAGAGGTCCCTTTCGCATGTCCCAGTACACCGCTCCTGGTCATAGTCGCAACAACCTGACCAAGACCCAGAAGTTCTCGATCGCCGGTGTCGCCACGCTCGGCGCCGCCGCCCTCGCCTTCTCCCTCGTGCCGGGCAGCCCCGAGGCCAGTGCCCAGGCCGCCGACGTCTCCCCCGTCGCCTTCGCCGCGTCTTCCCACGCGCAGCAGGCGGTGCACGCCGGTGTCGCCAAGCAGCAGACGAACGCCGACAAGCAGGCCAAGGACGCCGCCGCGAAGGCCGCCGCCGACAAGAAGGCCGCCGACGAGGCCGCCGCGAAGAAGAAGGCCGAGGACGAGCGCAAGGCCAAGGAGGCGGCGAGCCGCGCCGCCGCCCGCAAGCCCGTCTACGCCAACAACCTGGACGGCTGGATCCGCCAGTCCCTGGACATCATGAAGGCCAAGGGCATCCCCGGCTCCTACGAGGGTCTGCACCGCAACATCCTCCGGGAGTCCTCGGGCAACCCGAACGCCATCAACGGCTGGGACATCAACGCGATCAACGGCACCCCGTCGATCGGCCTGCTCCAGGTCATCAAGCCGACCTTCGACGCGTACCACGTCGAGGGAACGTCCACGAACATCTACGACCCGGTCGCCAACATCACGGCCGCGGCCAACTACGCCGCCGACCGGTACGGCTCGATGGACAACGTGAACGGCGCCTACTGACCTTGATCGCCTGATCACTGGACCTCTTCAGCCGAAGACTCGGTCCGCAGACGCCGAAGGGCGGCACCCCACGCGGGGTGCCGCCCTTCTCGTATGCCGGTACGCACGCAGTACGTCTTCAGTACGTCGTGGCGTGCTTACTTGCGCATGACCTCGGGCTCGTGCCGGCGCAGCAGGCGGGCGACCGCGAAGCCGCAGATGATGCCGAGCGCGAGCAGGACCGTGATGTTGATGCCCCACTGTCCGGCCGAGTGCTCCCACAGGGGGTCCAGGTCGGTGGGGTTCTTCGCGTCCCAGGGCGGCATCAGGTGCGCGAGGTCGAGTGTGGCGCCCGCGCCCGCGATGGCCCAGCGCGAGGGCATCAGCCAGGCGAACTGCTCCAGGCCCGGCGAGCCGTAGACCTGGAAGAGGACGCCGGTGAACACGACCTGGACGATCGCGAACATGACCAGGAGCGGCATGGTCTTCTCGGCGGTCTTCACCAGCGAGGAGATGACCAGGCCGAACATCATCGAGGTGAAGCCGAGCGCGATGATCGTCAGGCAGATCTCCACGGCCGGGGGCATGATCAGGCCCTCTTCCGGCAGCTCGCGCGGGGCGAAGCCGATGGCGCAGATGATGACGCCCTGGAAGGCCGTGATCACGCCCAGGACGATGACCTTGGACATCAGGTACGCCGAGCGGGAGAGGCCGGTGGCCCGTTCCCGTTCGTAGATGACCCGTTCCTTGATCAGCTCACGTACGGAGTTGGCCGCGCCCGAGAAGCACATGCCGACCGCGAGGATCAGCATGATCGTGCCGGCGTCGCCGTTGAACTTGGCGGGCGGCTTCGGCGGGGCGAGGCCGAAGTCGGCAGGGATGACGACGCTGACGATGCCGAGGACCGCCGGCAGGATCACCATCAGGCCGAGGAAGCCCTTGTCGGAGGCGATCACGGAGGTGTAGCGGCGGATCAGGGTCCACAGCTGGGAGCCCCAGCCCTGCGGCTTCGGCGGCTTCACCGCCTGCGGGGGCGGCATCGGTGCGGACTGCGCGGCGACGGCGTCGATGTCCGCGGCGTACATCTGGTAGTGCTGCGAGCCCTTCCAGCGGCCCGCCCAGTCGTAGTCGCGGTAGTTCTCGAAGGCGGAGAAGACGTCGGCCCAGGTGCTGTAGCCGAAGAAGTTGAGGGCTTCCTCCGGCGGGCCGAAGTACGCCACGGAGCCGCCGGGTGCCATCACCAGGAGCTTGTCGCAGATCGCCAGCTCGGCGACCGAGTGCGTGACGACGAGGACCGTACGGCCGTCGTCGGCGAGGCCGCGCAGGAGCTGCATGACGTCGCGGTCCATGCCCGGGTCGAGGCCGGAGGTCGGCTCGTCCAGGAAGATCAGCGAGGGCTTGGTCAGCAGCTCCAGGGCGACCGACACGCGCTTGCGCTGGCCACCGGAGAGGGAGGTGACCTTCTTCTCCTTGTGGATGTCCAGCTTGAGCTCGCGCAGCACCTCGTCGATGCGGGACTGGCGCTCGGCCTCCGTGGTGTCGGCCGGGAAGCGCAGCTTGGCCGCGTACTTCAGGGCCTTCTTGACGGTCAGCTCCTTGTGCAGGATGTCGTCCTGCGGGACCAGACCGATGCGCTGGCGCAGCTCGGCGAACTGCTTGTACAGGTTCCGGTTGTCGTAGAGGACGTCGCCCTGGTTGGCGGGCCGGTAGCCGGTGAGCGCCTTGAGCAGGGTGGATTTGCCGGAACCTGAGGGGCCGATGACCGCGATGAGCGACTTCTCCGGGACGCCGAAGGAGACGTCCTTGAGGATCTGCTTGCCGCCGTCGACCGTGACCGTGAGGTGGCGGGCCGAGAAGGAGACGTCACCGGTGTCGACGAACTCCTCGAGCTGCCCGCCGACGAGGCGGAACGTCGAGTGGCCGACGCCGACGATGTCGTTCGGGCCGATGAGGACCGTCGAGGACTTCGCGATCGGCTGGCCGTTGACGTACGTGCCGTTGTGCGAGCCGAGGTCGTGGATCTCGAAGCGGCCGTCGGGCGTCGCCGTGAACTCGGCGTGGTGGCGCGAGACCTGGAGGTCGGAGACGACCAGCTCGTTCTCCAGGGCGCGGCCGATGCGCATCTTGCGGCCGAGCGCCAGCTGGTGGAACGTCGTCGGGCTGCGATCGCCGTAGACCGGCGGGGCCCCCGCAGCGCCGCCGGAACCGGGAGTCTTCTGCGCGAGCTGTTCGGCGGGACCGGACTGCTGCGGCACGTGTGGCTGCTGCGGCGGCTGATGCTGCTGAGGCTGGTGCTGCTGCTGCCAGCCCTGCTGCTGCGGCTGGTACGGGGCCTGCTGCTGGGGTGCCTGTTGGTGCGGGACCTGGTGGTGCGGGGCCTGCTGCCCGCCGGCCTGCGCGGCCCAGCCGGGAGCCTCCTGCTGGGGCGTGTGCTGCTGCGGCGCGGCCTGCTGCTGGGCGTACTGCTGCTCCGCGGACGCGCCGACGGCACCGGACAGATTCAGCCGCGGGCCGTCGGTCGCGTTGCCGAGGTGCACGGCCGAACCGGGGCCGATCTCCATCTGATGGATCCGCTGGCCCTGCACGAAGGTGCCGTTGGTACTGCCGTGGTCCTCAATGACCCAACTGCGCCCGCTCCAGCTGATCGTGGCGTGACGCCAGGAGACCCTGGCGTCGTCGAGCGCGATATCCCCCTGCGGATCACGTCCGAGGGTGTATGGCCTGGACGCGTCAAGCGTCCAGGTCCTTCCATTCAATTCCAGTACGAGTTCCGGCACTCCATGCCCCACTGAGTTGTCCCCCGAGCTAGCCCCCGTCGATGGGGAGTCTAGGGATGTCGAACATCGGGAGGAACTATTTCAGGCGGAGGCCTCTGACCGAAAGTCGGGCCTTGTGAAGACTGAGTACGGGCCTGTTCGGTTGCCCCGTTGACGGGGCAGAAACCGCCCTGGAGAGTAGTAAGCGCCTATCTCGGCCTTTACACGCATGAGATGCGTGAAACGCATGTTTCGTGTGTAGCGCATGTTTCGTGTGGAGCGCGAACGGCGTGGCGACGGGGCGGCGCACTGCGGTTCGGGGGTCCTATGCAGGCCGGTGCGGACAAGGGCGAAGGCCGGAGCGTGCGGTGGGGCGACGTACTGCTCTGCGCGATCGCCGCGGTGAGCTGGTCGCTGATCGGCATGGCGGGGACGGCCGCGCTGGGGCTGCATCTGCTCGGCGCGGACTCGGTGGGCTCCCTCGGGCCGATGACGGCCGCGACGGTGGCGCTCGGCGCGGGCGGCTCGGTCACGCCGTCCGGTGACGTCTCGGCGTTCGGTCTGGACGAGGCCGAGGCGACCACGGCGGTCGATATCGCGCCACTGGGCGTGGGCCTGGTCGGAGCGCTGCTCCTCGCCCACTTCTTCCTGCGGTCGCTGCGCATGGCGGGGGTCGTCATCAGCCCCGCCGAACTCATCGCGCGGGCGGGCGCGGTGATCGCGCTCTTCCTTGCGATGCTCGCGGGGCTCGTCTGGGCGGGGCATGACGTCGTCACGATCGACGGCGAGCGGCTCGGCCTCGACAAGGAGATCGACAAGGGCATCGAGGAAGGGCTCGACCGGTTGCCCGGCGGGATCGGCGACAAGCTGCCCGACGGCCTCGGCGACATCGGGGATATCGGGGGCATCGGCGGGTTGCTGCCCGACCGGCTCGGGGATCTGGCGCAGGCCAAGGCCTCGGTCGGGTTCACCGTCGACACCGCGCCGACGCTGCTCGGCGGGACGGTGTGGGCGGCCGGTGTCCTGCTCATCGCGTTGCTCGCGTCGCGCCGCACGCCGCTGCCGCGGGGCCTCGGCGCGCTGCACCGGGTGGTGCGGCCCGCGGCTTCCGCGCTGGTCACGGTGGCGCTGGTGGCGGTCGCCGCGGGGTTCGCCGCGGCGGCGTACGCGATGACCGGCGACGATCACCCCCGGCGGATCGCCGGCGCCGCGCTGCTCGGGGCGCCGAACGGCGCGTGGCTCGGCGTCCCCGTGGGGCTCTTCGTCCCGTGGGACGGCAGCGCGACGGGCGTCCTCACGCGCTTCCTCCCGGATCCGGTGGACGACCTGCTCTCCGGAAGCTCGGAGCGGGCGCTCACGCTGGGGCGCCTTGCCGAACTTGACGGCAGAGTATGGCTCTTGGGGGTAGCGGCCGCCTTGATGATGTTGTTCGCGGGTGTGCTGACGGCGGTACGGACTCCGGTGGTTCAGGAAGCTTCGGCGCGCACGGCGGGCGCCCTGGGGTTCGCCGGGCGCTGCGGGGTTCGGCTCGGGGCCGCGACCGCGGTCGGGCTTCCGCTGCTGGTGTGGCTGACCGGGGTGTCCGCCGACGCCTCGCTGTCCGTGTTCGGCATCGACGCGTTCGGCGCGGGGATCGAGCTGCACGGCCGCGTGGGAGCGGCGGCGCTGCTGGGGGCGGCGTGGGGGTTCGGGGCGGGGGCGGCGGGGGCGGCACTTGCGTACGCAACGGGGGCAGCGGGCGGGCGGGCTGCGCCGCTGGCCTTGGCCTTGGCCCTGCGTCCAGGCTCGGGGGCGGCCTCAAGGTCTGGCTCAGGCTCGGAGTCAGGCTCGGCCTCGGAGCCGGACTCGGCCTGGGGATCAGGGTCCGGCTCGGGAAACCCAAAGGCGACGGACGAGGCCGCTGCGGGGCGGGCCGAAGCCGGAGCCGCGAGGGACGAGGCGGGGCCGTACCGCCCCGGCACACCGCACCGGCCGCCGAACCCGGACACCAACCCCTACCTGCGGCCGCCACCGGACGTGTCCAGCGCGCCCACGGTCGTGGGGCCGATCGTGCCGCCGCCTCGTCCTCGGCCGGAGCAGGCCCGCCCCCGCCCCCGGCCGGGCGACTGGCCTCCCCCGCCGCCGCCTCCCCCGCCACCCCCGAAGGCACCGCGCGGGCCACGCTGACGTACGCCTTCGTGCGGCGTGGCGGTCCGCGGTGTCCGGCACGCGGACCGCCCGGGCGCCGACGTGGAGGGGGCGGATACCGTAGGGATCACCATGAGTGCTCCGCAGCCCCCTCAGCCGGCCGACATCCCGACGCTCCTCGTCAAGATCTTCGGCAAGGACCGCCCCGGCCTCACCGCCGGCCTCTTCGACACCCTCGCCGCCTACTCCGTCGACGTCGTCGACATCGAGCAGGTCGTCACCCGCGGCCGGATCGTGCTGTGCGCGCTCGTGACCGCGCCGCCCGCCGGCCTGGAGGGCGATCTGCGCGCCACCGTCCACAGCTGGGCGGAGTCCATGAAGATGCAGGCCGAGATCATCTCGGGCATCGGCGACAACCGTCCGCGCGGCCTCGGGCGCTCGCTCGTGACGGTGCTCGGCCACCCGCTGACGTCGGAGTCGACGGCCGCGATCGCCGCCCGGATAACGGCCACCGGCGGCAACATCGACCGTATCTTCCGGCTCGCCAAGTACCCGGTCACCGCCGTCGAGTTCGCGGTGTCCGGCACCGGGACCGAGCCGCTGCGCACCGCCCTCGCCATAGAGGCCGCGAAGCTCGGCGTGGACGTCGCGGTCGTCGCGGCGGGCCTGCACCGCCGCGCGCAGCGCCTGGTCGTGATGGACGTCGACTCGACGCTCATCCAGGACGAGGTCATCGAACTCTTCGCCGCGCACGCCGGCTGCGAGGCCGAGGTCGCCGAGGTGACGGCCGCGGCGATGCGCGGCGAGCTGGACTTCGAGCAGTCGCTGCACGCGCGCGTGGAGCTGCTCGCGGGTCTCGACGCGTCGGTCGTCGACAAGGTCCGCGCCGAGGTCCGGCTCACCCCGGGGGCCCGCACCCTCATCCGCACCCTCAAGCGCCTCGGCTATCAAGTGGGCGTCGTCTCGGGCGGTTTCACCCAGGTGACCGATGATCTGAAGGAGCGTCTCGGCCTCGACTTCGCCCAGGCCAACACCCTGGAGATCGTCGACGGCAAGCTCACCGGCAAGGTGACCGGCGAGATCGTCGACCGGGCGGGCAAGGCCCGGCTGCTGCGCCGCTTCGCCAAGGAGGCGGGGGTCCCGCTGGAGCAGACCGTCGCGATCGGGGACGGCGCGAACGACCTCGACATGCTGAACGCGGCCGGGCTCGGTGTCGCCTTCAACGCCAAGCCTGTGGTCCGCGAGGCCGCGCACACCGCGGTGAACGTGCCCTTCCTGGACACCGTCCTCTACCTCCTCGGCATCACCCGCGAAGAGGTCGAGGCGGCGGACACCCACTTGGACTGACAGCCGGCCGCTTCCCACGGCTGACGGCCTGCCGCTTCCCATGACTGACAGCCGGCCGCTTCCTTCGCTGCCCGGCGTACGCACGGACGGGGCCCCGCACCGGGTGGTGCGGGGCCCCGTCCGCGTATCAAAGGGAAGGAGGGACGGTGGAGGTTACTCGGACGGCGCCCAGTAGTCGACGAGGGTGGCCACGCCCGGTTCGAGCGCCTTCCACGAGCCGGAGTACGTGAGGACGGAGAAGGTGGCGGTCGGGAAACCCCGGCGGTTCAGCCGCTCCCGGGCGTCGTCCTCGGCCTCCCCGGCCAGCACGTCGGTCAGGCCCTGGATGCCGGGGTTGTGACCGATCAGGACGACGTTCCGCACGTCGTCCGGGGTTTCGTTGAGCACGGCGATCAGCTCGCCGGGAGAGGCTTCGTACAGCCTCTCCTCGTAGATGGTCTTCGGCCGCTGCGGCAGCTCCTGGACGGCGAGCTTCCAGGTCTCGCGGGTCCGGGTCGCGGTCGAGCAGAGGGCCAGGTCGAAGGGGATGCCGCTGTCGGCCAGCTTGCGTCCGGCGACGGGGGCGTCCCTGCGGCCCCGGTCGGCGAGCGGCCGCTCGTGGTCGGAGACCTGCGGCCAGTCGGCCTTCGCATGCCGGAAGAGGACAATCCTGCGGGGTTCTTCGACGCTCATGCGTCCCAGCTTCGCATGAAACGCGCCACGGGGCGCAGGTAGTTGAAGCGGTGGCCCGGCACGGGTGACGCCTCCGGCGGGGCCTGCCTCACGGGGTCGTCCGCGAGATCAGGGCCTGTATGCGCTCGATGAGGGTGGTGACGACGGGCTCGCTGCTCGCGGCGTGCGCGTCCGCGGGGTTCAGGACCAGCAGGAGCAGGGCCGCGAAGGCGATGGCGGGCAGGGCGACGGCCCACCACGGGAGCTGGATCTCGACGCTGCCGGACTCCGCGGGGTCGCGCCGGGTGTGCGTACGGACCGACATGCCGCCTCCGTGGTCTTCGAGTGGTCCGTGCCCGCTGCGTCGCGGGCACAACTCGAAACTAGGCGATCGGCGGCCCTGGGCCCATCCGGTGATCCACCCACTTGACCCTGACACTGACCCCCTAGGGGATGGGGGTGCTAACCCCACCACCCGCCCTCTCGGAGCCCGTTCGGACCGCTGCCGGGGTCAGCTCACGGGGAGGCGATGGAGGCGACGATGCCGATGATCACGGTGATGGCCAGCATCGAGCCGAGCACGATGAGCAGCTTCTTCTGGCCGTTCTGGGGGTTCGGGTCAAGGACGGGCATACCGCAAGTCTCGCACCCCTGACCCGTGCCCCCGCCGCCGGGGTCAGGCCGTCGGGGCCGTCCTGGCCTCCCCGGCGGCCACCTCGTCCTCGACCGTGCGATTGCGGCCCGCGAGGGTGCCGACGATGATCTGCGGCACCATCAGGCCCGCCATCAGCGCGATCGGCAGGCCCCAGCCGCCGCTGTGCTGGTAGAGGACGCCCACCAGGAGCGGTCCGGGGATAGAGATCAGATAGCCGGTGCTCTGCGCGAAGGCGGAGAGCTTGGCCACGCCCACGCTGCTCTTGGCCCGCATGCCGACCATGGTGAGGGCGAGCGGGAAGGCGCAGTTGGAGATGCCGAGCAGCAGCGCCCAGACCCATGCGCCGCCCGCGGGGGCGAGGTAGAGGCCCGCGTATCCGGAGAGGCCGCAGAGGCCGAGGACGAGGACGACGGGGCCCTGGTTGTTCAGGCGCGTGGCGACCCTGGGGATGACGAACGCCAGCGGCACGCCCATGGCCATCGTGACGGCGAGCAGCACGCCCGCCTCGCCCGCGGGGACGCCCGCGTCCCGGAAGATCTGCGGCATCCAGCCCATCGTGATGTACGCGGCCGTGGCCTGGAGTCCGAAGAAGACGGCGAGGGCCCAGGCGGTGCGACTGTGGGTGATGCGCAGCTCCGCGTCCTCGTGCCGGACGGTGGTGCTGATGTGCTCCGGGGCGGCGGAGGCCGCGCTCCGGTCACGGACGAGCGGGATCCACGGCACGACGGCGACGACGGCGAGCGCCGCCCAGACGGCGAGGCCGGTCTGCCAGCGGCCGCCCAGCGCGTCGGTCATCGGGACCGTCAGGGCGGCGGCGAGGGAGGTGCCGAGTGCGAGGGCCATCGAGTACAGGCCGGTCATGGATCCGACCCGGTCGGGGAACCAGCGCTTGACGATGACCGGCATCAGGACGTTGCTGACCGCGATGCCCATGAGGGCGAGCGCGGTGGCGGCGAGGAAGCCGGCCGTGCCCCCGACGAAGGGACGTATCACCAGGCCCGCGGCGATCGCGGCCATGCCGACGCAGACCACCGCGCTCGGGCCGAAGCGGCGGGCGAACCTGGGTGCCATGACGCCGAAGACCGCGAAGCAGAGCGGCGGCACGGAGGTGAGGAGTCCGGCGAGGGTGCCGCTCATGCCGAGGCCGTCGCGCACCTCTTCGAGGAGGGCGCCGAGGCTGGTGATGGCCGGGCGGAGGTTGAGGGCCGCGAGGACGATGCCGACGATGACCAGACGCGTCGCCCACGCGCGCGTGGGGGCTTGTTTCTCCGTCGTCCCGGTACGCGGGGAGGGTGTCGCCGTCGGTGTCATCGTCGTGGTTTCCTCACTAGCCATGGGTCCATCATAGAATCATGGGATGATTGGCTGTCCAATCGGTTCCGGTTCTCGCACGAAGGAACGTCATGCCGCTGACCACTCCGCGCCGTTCGGCGCTCTCCGAACAGGTCATCTCCGAGCTGCGCAACCAGATCGCCTCGGGCGAGTGGCCGGTCGGCTCCCGCATCCCCACCGAGCCGGAGCTGGTCGAACAGCTGGGCGTGGCCAGGAACACCGTCAGGGAGGCCGTCCGCGCCCTCGCGCACAACGGCCTGCTCGACATCCGTCAGGGCTCCGGCACCTTCGTCGTCGCGACCAGCGAGCTGGCGGGCGTGATGCACCGCAGGTTCGCCGACGCCGACCCCCGGCACATCGCCGAACTGCGCAGCACGCTGGAGTCGAGCGCCGCGAAGCTCGCCGCCGAGCGCCGCACCGAGCGCGACCTCAAGCAGCTCGACGGGCTGCTCGCGCGCCGCGAGCAGGCCTGGGCGGCGAAAGACGCGGAGGCCTTCGTGTCGGCCGACGCGACCCTTCACATGGCCGTCGTGGCCGCGTCCCACAACGACGTCATGACGGCGCTGTACGCGGACCTCGGCGAGGTCCTGCGGGACTGGCTGCGCGAGGACATCGGCAAGGACCTGAGCCCCGAGGCCCACATGGACCACGCCCGTCTGGTCGAGGCGATCCGCGCGCGGGACACCGAGGCCGCCGCGGCGGAAGCGGCGAGTTACCCCTTCATGTGCCGCCCGGAGCGGCTCACCCGGGGCGCCGGCCGCGGCTGACCGTCACCGGCGCCGGCCTAGGGCCTGTCTGACAATTCCCGTCGTCGCCCGGAGGGCGGCCTCGCGGCGTCAGGTGCGTGCTCTCGGCGTGCCGGGCGTAGGGCCTCGTACTGGATGTACTTGGCTCTGCGCCCGGTGCGGCGAGAGTGCGTGCATGGCGTCGCGAGGCAGGCGGGAATTGTCAGACAGGCCCTAGGGCGACCCTGGTGGCCGGCCCTCACTTCTCGTGGCTGACCCAGGCCGAGCGGGCCTCTTTCCAGCACCGCCCGGCCAGCCGCACGGTCTGGGCTGGGCCCGCCTCGACCGGGGCGCTGTCGACGTCGATGTCCCACCACCGGTCGCACTCCACATGCAGCCGGACCCGGTCGGTCTCGGGGTACGGGTTGTGGCAGTACGCGATGACCGCGGAACCGTGGACGCCGATGCGGCACTCCGCGCCGAAGGGCCGGGGCTCCCGCTCGCCCCGCTTCCCGTGCGCGTGGCGGTCGGGACCGGTGTCGCCGAGGGACGCGGCGCCCGTGGGCACGGCGACCAGCAGGGCGAGAGCGGCGAGCACCGCACCGGAGAGACGCACACTTCAGGGTGCGCGGCCCTCCCCCGCCGCCGCCCGGCCAGGGGGCCGAACGGGTGACGCCCCGCCTCCCGCGCACTGCGGGGGACGGGGCGTCATCTTCGTACGTAAGGCCTGGTCAGGCACCCATCATGTGCACGCCGCCGTCGACGTGGATGATCTCGCCGGTGGTCTTCGGGAAGAAGTCGGAGAGCAGGGCGACGATGCCACGGCCCGCGGGCTCCGGGTCGGCCATGTCCCACTCCAGCGGGGAGCGGCTGTTCCAGACGTCGGCGAGTTCCGAGAAGCCCGGGATGGACTTCGCGGCCATCGAGCCGAGCGGGCCCGCCGAGATCATGTTGCAGCGGATGTTCTCCTTGCCCAGGTCACGGGCGAGGTAGCGCGAGGTGGCCTCCAGGGCGGCCTTGGCCGGGCCCATCCAGTCGTACTTCGGCCAGGCGTACTGCGCGTCGAAGGTGAGACCGACGACTGAGCCGCCGTTCGTCATCAGGGGGCGGCAGGCCATGGTGAGCGACTTCAGGGAGAACGCCGAGACGTGCATCGCCGTCGAGACGTCCTCGAAGGTCGCCTCCAGGAAGTTGAAGGCGCCCTGCGGCGCGAAGCCGATGGAGTGGACGATGCCGTCCAGGCCGCCGAGCTCGTCCTTGACCAGGCCCGCGAGCCGGTCCAGGTGCTCCTGGTCGGTCACGTCCAGCTCGATGACCTTGGCGGGCTTGGGCAGCTTCCGCGCGATGCGCTCGGTGAGGGTGGGCCGCGGGAAGGCGGTCAGGATGACCTCGGCGCCCTGCTCCTGGGCGACCTTCGCCGCGTGGAAGGCGATGGAGGCCTCCGTCAGGACGCCGGTGATCAGGATCTTCTTGCCGTCGAGAATTCCGCTCATGGTGATCAGTGACCCATGCCCAATCCGCCGTCAACGGGGATGACGGCTCCAGTGATGTACGAGGCGTCGTCGGACGCGAGGAACTTCACCGCGGCGGCGATCTCCTCGGGGCGCGCGTAACGGCCGAGCGGCACCTGAGAGACGATGCCCTCACGCTGCTCGTCCGTCAGCACCTTGGTCATGTCGGTGTCGACAAAACCGGGCGCGACGACGTTGAAGGTGAGGTTGCGCGACCCGAGCTCACGGGCGAGCGAGCGCGCGAAGCCGACCAGACCCGCCTTGGAGGCGGCGTAGTTGGCCTGCCCCGGGCCACCCATGAGGCCCACGACCGAGGAGATCAGGACGACGCGGCCCTTCCTGGCCCGCAGCATGCCGCGGTTGGCGCGCTTGACGACGCGGAAGGTGCCGGTGAGGTTGGTGTCGAGGACGGACGTGAAGTCCTCCTCAGACATGCGCATCAGGAGCTGGTCCTTGGTGATGCCCGCGTTGGCGACCAGGACCTCCACGTTCCCGTGCTTCTCCTCGACCTCCTTGTAGGCCTGCTCCACCTGCTCGGCGTCGGTGATGTCGCACTTCACGGCGAGGACCCCGGCGTCGGTGAGCTCCTTCGGCGGCTCACCCGAGCGGTAGGTGATCGCGACCTTGTCGCCGGCGTCGGCGAAGGCGCGGGCGATGGCGAGGCCGATGCCCCGGTTTCCTCCGGTGACGAGAACCGAGCGGCTCAACGGATCACCCTTTCGATAAGCGGTCTGGTACCTCGAAAACCTATCGGTACCTTCCGCGATACGGAGAATCGGTGACCGACAGTGGCGCGCGGGACTCCCTGTGGGGTCCCTACAGAAAGCTCTGGCCGCCGACCCGTCGGGCGCGACATGATCGGACCCGACCGGTGCCGACAGCAGGGAGACATTCGTGCCTCATTCCATCGATGAAGCCTTCACGGCGCTGCCGCTGCGGGCTCTCGCCGACGCCGCGCTCGCCCGCGCGCGGGCGCTCGGCGCCGACCACGCGGACTTCCGTCTGGAGCGGGTGCGCAGCGCGTCCTGGCAGCTGCGGGACGCCCGGCCGTCCGGCACCTCGGACGCCACGGACCTGGGGTACGCGGTCCGGGTCGTGCACGGCGGGACCTGGGGGTTCGCCTCGGGCGTCGACCTGACGATGGACGCAGCGGCCCGGGTCGCCTCGCAGGCCGTGGCCATGGCCAAGCTGTCCGCGCAGGTCATCAGGGCCGCCGGGTCCCAGGAGAGGGTGGAGCTCGCGGACGAGCCCGTGCACGCCGACCGCACGTGGGTGTCCTCCTACGAGATCGACCCCTTCTCGGTCCCTGACGAGGACAAGGCGGGGCTCCTCGCCGACTGGAGCGCACGGCTGCTGGCCGCCGACGGGGTCGCGCATGTCGACGCCTCACTGCTCACCGTGCACGAGAACAAGTTCTACGCGGATACGGCGGGCACGGTGACCACGCAGCAGCGGGTCCGCCTGCACCCGCAGCTCACCGCGGTCGCCGTGGACGGGTCGAGCGGTGAGTTCGACTCGATGCGCACGATCGCACCGCCGGTCGGACGGGGCTGGGAGTACCTCACCGGGACCGGCTGGGACTGGCAGGGCGAGCTGGAGCGCATCCCTGAGCAGTTGGCCGAAAAGATGCGGGCGCCGAGCGTCCGGGCGGGCTCCTACGACCTCGTCGTCGACCCGTCGAACCTCTGGCTGACCATCCACGAGTCCATCGGCCACGCCACCGAGCTCGACCGCGCGCTCGGCTACGAGGCGGCGTACGCGGGCACGTCCTTCGCCACCTTCGACCAGCTCGGCAAGCTGGCGTACGGCTCGTCGCTGATGAACGTCACCGGCGACCGGACCGCCGAGCACGGACTCGCCACCATCGGGTACGACGACGAGGGCGTCGCCGCGCAGTCCTGGGACCTGGTCAAGGACGGCACGCTCGTCGGCTACCAGCTGGACCGGCGCATCGCGAAGCTCACCGGCTTCGAGCGCTCGAACGGCTGCGCGTACGCCGACTCCCCCGGCCATGTGCCGGTGCAGCGCATGGCGAACGTGTCGCTCCAGCCGGACCCCGGCGGGCTCTCCACGGAGGACCTGATCGCGGGCGTCGACCGCGGCATCTATGTGGTGGGCGACCGGTCCTGGTCGATCGACATGCAGAGGTACAACTTCCAGTTCACACAGCAACGGGCATACATGATCCGGAACGGCCGTCTTTGCGGACAGGTCCGGGACGTTGCCTATCAGGGAACGACCCCCGACTTCTGGGGCTCCATGGCCGCCGTCGGCGGCCCGCAGACGTACGTCCTCGGCGGCGCCTTCAACTGCGGCAAGGCCCAGCCGGGCCAGGTCGCCGCGGTCTCGCACGGCTGCCCTTCGGCCCTGTTCCGGGGCGTGAACATTCTGAACACCACGCAGGAGGCCGGCCGATGAGCCGCAGCGCCACCAAGCCGCACGAAATCGTCGAGCGCGCCCTCGAACTGTCCAGCGCCGACGGCTGCGTCGTCATCGCCGACGAGGAGTCGACGGCGAACCTGCGCTGGGCGGGCAACGCCCTCACCACCAACGGTGTCACCCGCGGCCGCACCCTGACCGTCATCGCCACCGTCGACGGCAAGGAAGGCACCGCCTCGGGCGTCGTCTCGCGCTCGGCCGTCACCGCGAACGACCTGGAGCCGCTGGTGCGGGCCGCCGAGGAGGCCGCCCGGCACGCGGGCCCCGCCGAGGACGCGCAGACCCTGATGACCGGCACCGCCGCCTCCCCCGACTTCACGGACGCCCCGGCGGAGACCTCCTCGGCGGTCTTCGCGGACTTCGCCCCCGCCCTCGGCGAGGCTTTCGCCCGGGCCCGCGCGGGTGGCCGTGAGCTGTACGGCTTCGCGAACCACGAGTTCGTGTCGAGCTACCTCGGTACGTCGACGGGGCTGCGCCTGCGGCACGACCAGCCCAACGGCACCCTGGAGCTCAACGCCAAGTCGCCGGACCGCACCAAGTCGGCCTGGGCGGGACGCGCCACCCGGGACTTCAAGGACGTCGACCCGGCCGCCCTCGACGCCGAGCTGGCCCAGCGCCTCGGCTGGGCCCAGCGGCGTATCGACCTGCCCGCCGGACGGTACGAGACGCTGCTGCCGCCGACCGCCGTGGCCGACCTGCTGATCTACCAGATGTGGTCCTCCTCGGCCCGGGACGCCGCCGAGGGCCGCACGGTGTTCTCCAAGCCGGGGGGTGCCACGCGCCTCGGCGAGCGGATCGCGGAGCTGCCGCTGACGCTGCGCAGCGACCCGCACGAGCCCGGCCTGGAGTCGGCGCCGTTCGTGATCGCGCACGCCTCCGACGGCGACGCGTCCGTCTTCGACAACGGCCTGCCGCTGAACGCCACCGAGTGGATCCGCGCCGGAGAACTCGCCCACCTGGCCACCAGCCGGCACAGCGCCGCCCTCACCGGCCTGCCGGTGACGCCCGCCATCGACAACCTCGTCCTGGACGGCGGCGGCGACCGCTCCCTGGAGGAGATGGTCGCCGCCACCGAGCGCGGCCTGCTGCTCACCTGCCTCTGGTACATCCGCGAGGTCGACCCGGCCACCCTGCTGCTGACCGGCCTGACCAGGGACGGCGTCTACCTCGTCGAGAACGGCGAGGTCGTGGGCGAGGTGAACAACTTCCGGTTCAACGAATCGCCGGTCGACCTGCTCGGCCGGGCCTCGGAGGCGGGCCGTACGGAGAAGACGCTGCCGCGCGAGTGGGGCGACTACTTCACCCGGGCCGCGATGCCCGCGCTGCGCGTCCCGGATTTCAATATGAGTTCGATCAGCCAGGGCGTATAACCTCGGACCCTGCACATCCGTGCAGACCAGTACACGCAGCAGTACATCCAAGGAGACGCGAGACCCGTGACGGACATCGTCGACGAGCTGAAGTGGCGAGGGCTCTTCGCCCTCTCCACCGATGAAGACGCACTGCGCAAGGCGCTCGCGGACGGTCCCGTCACGTTCTATTGCGGCTTCGACCCCACCGCGGCGAGCCTGCACGTCGGGCACCTCGTGCAGGTCCTCACCGTCCGCCGGCTCCAGCAGGCGGGGCACCGCCCACTGGCGCTGGTCGGCGGCGCCACGGGCCAGATCGGCGACCCGCGGCCCACCGCCGAGCGCACCCTGAACGACCCGGAGACGGTCGCGAACTGGGTGGCCCGGCTCCGCTCGCAGATCGAGCCGTTCCTGTCCTTCGAGGGCGAGAACGCCGCGACGATGGTCAACAACCTCGACTGGACCGCGGGCATGTCCGCGATCGAGTTCCTGCGCGACATCGGCAAGCACTTCCGGGTCAACAAGATGCTCACGAAGGACTCGGTCGCCCGGCGCCTGGAGTCGCAGGAAGGCATCTCCTACACGGAGTTCAGCTACCAGCTCCTCCAGGGCATGGACTTCCTGGAGCTCTACCGGCGGTACGGCTGCACGCTACAGACCGGCGGCAGCGACCAGTGGGGCAACCTCACCGCGGGCATCGACCTGATCCACCGCCTGGAGCCGGACGCCACGGTCCACGCCATGGGCACGCCGCTGATGCTCAAGTCGGACGGCACCAAGTTCGGCAAGTCCGAGGGCGGGGCCGTCTGGCTCGACCCGACGATGACGACGCCGTACGCGTTCTACCAGTTCTGGCTGAACACGGACGACCGGGACATCACGACGTACATGCGGATCCTGTCCTTCAAGTCCCGCGAGGAGCTGGAGGAGATCGAGAAGCAGACCGAGGAGCGTCCTCAGGCGCGCGCCGCGCAGCGCGCCCTCGCCGAGGAGCTGACGACGCTGGTGCACGGCGCCGACCAGTGCGCGGCGGTCATCGCCGCGTCCAAGGCGCTCTTCGGCCAGGGCGAGCTGGCGGATCTGGACGAGGCGACGCTGGCGGCGGCGCTCTCCGAGCTGCCGCGTGTCGAGGTCTCCGAGCTGGGCCCGGTCGTGGACCTGTTCGCCGAGGTCGGCCTGGTGGCGAGCAAGTCCGCCGCCCGGCGCACGGTGAAGGAGGGCGGGGCCTACGTGAACAACGTCAAGGTCGCCGCCGAGGACGCCGTGCCGGCCCGCGAGGACCTGCTGCACGGGCGGTGGCTGGTGCTGCGGCGCGGCAAGAAGAACCTGGCGGCGGTCGAGGTCACGGCGGCGGGCTGACCCGCCCGCGCCCGGCGCGCAGGGCCCCACGCACAGGGAAGGGGCCGGTCCATGCGGACCGGCCCCTTCCGTGCGGCTGCCATGCCGTTTCCGTGCGGCTGCTACGCCGTGCGTCTGTTGCCCCGGACCATCTTGTAGAGCGCGTCGCCCAGGCCGACGATCACGACCGCCGCGGCCACTTGCAGTGCGTGGCGGCCCCAGTCGATGCCCTTGGTCTCGTTGATGCCGAACTGCGTCGCGAGCCAGTTGCCCAGGACGGCTCCGATGATGCCGAACACCGTGGTGAGCCAGATCGGACTGTGCTGCTTACCGGGCAGGATCGCCTTGGCAATCAGCCCCAGCACGAATCCCACGATGATCGCCCACAACCAGCCCATAGCTGCCTCCTTGTACGGCTCTACGTGAGCATTACCGCCAGTGTCGGCCCGTGCGCCGTACGGCGCATGTCGGGCGCCCCCATACGTGGCGGGGCGCAGGATTCCCGCCGAGGCGAGGCCTGCCCCGGTCTCGTGGGGTGCGCAGCTCAGGCGTAACGTGGAGTGAGCCGGGCCGGGGTAGATACCGGGGAGAGTCCGGCACAGCGGACAGGGTGGTGGAACGTGATGCGGAAGCAGAGCGGTAACCAGGTCTTCCGGATCACGGGAGCCCGGCAGGGGCTCGCGGAGGACGTACGTGGCCGGCAGCGCCGGTATGTGATCTCGATGTCGGTGCGGACCGTCTCCGTCGTGGCCGCGGCCGTGCTGTGGAACGTGGAGCGGCATGTCGCCATCGTCGCCCTGGTGCTCGGCGTCCTGCTCCCGTACATCTCCGTGGTGATCGCCAACGCGGGCCGCGAGAGCAACCCTTCGCTTCCTTCGACGTTCGTACCCGCTCCTTCTCGGCCAATGCTGGCGCCGCCCGCCACCGTGGGGCCCGCGGAATCCGTCCCGGAAGATCCCCTGGGTGCCGGGTACGACCAGCAGCGCGGCCCTTCACGCGGGCAGAACTGACCGTCGACGTTCCGCCAAGCTCAAGAAATGCTCAGATCAATCATGTAGTTCCGGTGCCGGTCACCGGGTCGCCCGTGACATACTTCGTACGCGCTCCGCATCCCCCGTCGGAGCGACAGACCGACGCCGGGCAGCTCCCCCCGTGGCTGCTCGGCGTCGCCTTGTTCCGGAACGTTTTTGGACGCGACTGTGAGTGACGAGACGCCGATCTGCTCCGCCAAGGGCTGCCGCGCGGCCGCGGTCTGGGTCCTCGCCTGGAACAACCCGAAGATCCACACGCCGGAGCGCCGCAAGACGTGGCTCGCGTGTGAGGAGCACCGCGAGCACCTCTCCCAATTCCTCGGCGTACGCGGCATGTTGAAGGAAGTCGTGACGCTGCCCGAGTGGGAGTCCCGCGCCGACGAGAGGTGAAGCCGGGAAGCGCTGAGCGGGCACCGGCAATTCTCCACCCTCCAGGGCTCCTTGGGCATGGCGCCTGACCTGCCAAGCTCAAGAAAAGCTCAGATCAATCATGTGGTTCCAGTGCCGGGTGCGGGGACCACCTGGGATACTTCCTTCGCGTTCCGCATCCCCCGTCGGAACGACGCACACCACCACAGTCTTTCCGCGTGTGGTTCCGTGCGGCCATTTCCCTGGTTTCCCTGGTGGAGGGGGGGTGGATAAATGAATGATCGTCGCTGGGAGCCACGTGAGCGCTGGACCGGTCCTGAGAAGTGGCAGGTCTGGATCGGACTGCTCGGCTTACTCGTAACGATCACCGGATGTGTGGGGCAGTTCGTCCGATAGGGCGCCCACCCATGAGACGGTCGCGATCGGTGCGCTGCGAAACGCAGCGAGCCCGGTCGAGTAGAAGGCGACCGGGCTCGTGAACTACTGCGCGAAGGGCCTCGCTCTGGCAGGAGCCGGGCCCTTCGTCATGCCCGGAGATACCGTCCACGACGGGGAAATACTACAGCGCAGGTCGCGTCGGCGTTAAGTTATTAGGGTCAGCCGCCGATCGCCGACATCGGGCGCTCCGGCTGGAGGAACAAGGGGTCGTCCAGGCCGGAGCCGGCCTTCTTGCCCCACATGGCGAGCTTCCAGATGCGGGCGATCTCCTCGTCCGAGCCGGTCAGCTCCTCCGCGTCGGCCGTGCCGTCCGCGCCTTCGGCCGGGGTCGCGCGCAGGGCCGCGCGCAGGTCGGTCTCCTCGGTGGCGAAGAGGCAGGTGCGCACCTGGCCGTCGGCCGTCAGCCTCGTACGGTCGCAGGCCGAGCAGAAGGGGCGGGTCACGGAGGCGATGACGCCGACGCGGTGGGGGCCGCCGTCGACGATCCAGCGCTCGGCGGGTGCCGAGCCGCGCTCTCCGGAGCCCTCTTCGGTGAGCTCGAAGCGGGTGCGCAGGGACTGGAGGATGTCACCCGCGGTGATCATGCCGTCGCGCTTCCAGCCGTGCTGGGCGTCGAGGGGCATCTGCTCGATGAAGCGCAGCTCGTAGTCGTTCTCGACGGCCCAGGCGAGGAGGTCCGGGGCCTCGTCGTCGTTCAGGCCCGGCATCAGGACGGTGTTGACCTTGACCGGGGTGAGGCCGGCGTCGCGGGCGGCTTCGAGGCCCTCGAGGACGTCCTTGTGGCGGTCGCGCCGGGTGAGCGTCTTGAAGACGTCGGGGCGCAGGGTGTCCAGCGAGACGTTGACCCGGTCCAGGCCGGCGGCCTTGAGCGCCTTCGCGGTGCGCTTGAGGCCGATGCCGTTCGTCGTCAGGGACATCTTCGGACGAGGCTCCAGCTGGGCGCAGCGCTCGACGATGCCGACGAGGCCGGGGCGCAGGAGGGGCTCGCCGCCGGTGAAGCGGACTTCGGTGATCCCGAGCCGGGTGACGGCGATCCGCACGAGGCGGACGATCTCGTCGTCAGTGAGCAGATCGGGCTTGGCCAGCCACTGCAAGCCCTCTTCCGGCATGCAGTACGTGCACCGCAGATTGCAGCGGTCGGTCAGTGATACGCGCAGGTCAGTGGCGACTCGGCCATAGGTGTCGATGAGCACTGCGGCCCCCTCCCCGGCGGTTGGTTGCTGGTGGGTCCCACTTGGTGCCCACTCGCTTACGACCTTACGCGACACCTCTGACAACGCCATGGGCCATTTGCCACGAGGAACGCGGCGGCCGCCTCGTAGGACTCTACGACGCGGCCGCTACGAACATGTGAACGTTTCCTGATCAGTGGGCTCCGACGCCGGTGAGGGACTTGACCTCCAGCTCGGCGTACTTGCCCTTGTCGGGCTTCTCCTTGGAGAGGACCGAGCCGAGCCAGCCGAGCAGGAAGCCCAGCGGGATGGAGATCAGGCCGGGGTTCTCCAGCGGGAAGAAGTCGAAGTTCGCGTCGGGGAACATCGAGGTGGGCTTGCCGGAGACGACCGGGGAGAAGAGCACGAGGCCGACGGCGGCGGCGAGGCCGCCGTAGATGGACCAGAGGGCGCCCTGGGTGGTGAACCTTTTCCAGAACAGGCTGTAGAGGATCGTCGGCAGGTTCGCGGAGGCCGCGACGGCGAAGGCGAGGGCGACCAGGCCCGCGACGTTGAGGTCGCGGGCGAGGGCGCCGAGCGCGATGGAGACGACGCCGATGAAGACGGTCGCCCAGCGGGCGGCCTTCATCTCCTCCTTCTCGGTGGCCTTGCCCTTGCGGATGACGTTGGCGTAGATGTCGTGCGCGAAGGACGACGACGAGGCCAGGGTGAGGCCCGCGACGACCGCGAGGATGGTGGCGAAGGCGACCGCGGAGATCACCGCGAGCAGGATCGCGCCGCCGGTGGAGTCGCCACCGCCGCCGATCTCCAGGGCGGCGAGGGGCGCCGCCGTGTTGCCCGCCTTGTTGGAGGCGATGATGTCGCCGGGCTTGAGGAGGGCCGCGGCGCCGAAGCCGAGCACGATGGTCATCAGGTAGAAGGCGCCGATGATGCCGATCGCCCAGTTCACGGACTTACGGGCGGCCTTGGCGGTGGGCACGGTGTAGAAGCGGATCAGGATGTGCGGCAGGCCGGCGGTGCCGAGGACGAGGGCGATGCCGAGCGAGATGAAGTCCAGCTTCGAGGTGGCGCTCACGCCGTACTTGAGGCCGGGCTCCAGGAACGCCGAGCCCTTGCCGCTGTTGGAGGCGGCCGAGCCCAGCAGATCGGAGACGTTGAAGTTGAACTTCAGCAGGATGAGGAAGGTGATGAGCACGGTGCCCGTGATGAGCAGGACGGCCTTGACCATCTGCACCCAGGTGGTGCCCTTCATGCCGCCGATGGTGACGTAGACGATCATCAGGACGCCGACGAGGGCGACGATGAGGATCTTGCCGGCGTCGGAGGTGATGCCGAGCAGCAGGGAGACCAGGACGCCCGCGCCCGCCATCTGCGCGAGCAGGTAGAAGATCGAGACGACGATGGTGGAGGTGCCGGCGGCCGTGCGGACGGGGCGCTGGCGCATGCGGTAGGCGAGGACGTCGCCCATGGTGTAGCGCCCTGAGTTGCGCAGCGGTTCGGCGACCAGGAGGAGCGCCACGAGCCAGGCGACGAGGAAGCCGATGGAGTACAGGAAGCCGTCGTAACCGAAGAGGGCGATGGCGCCCGCGATGCCGAGGAAGGACGCGGCGGACATGTAGTCGCCGGAGATCGCGAGGCCGTTCTGGAAGCCGGTGAACTGGCGGCCGCCCGCGTAGAAGTCGGCGGCGCTCTTGGTCTGGCGGCCGGCCCAGACGGTGATGAAGAGGGTGGCGACGACGAAGGCGGCGAAGAGGCTGATGATCAGCGGCCGGTGCTGGGAGGCGTCGGACGCCGCCGCGAGGTCGATGACGGCGGTCTGCGCGGGGCTCATGCGTCGCCCTCCTTGTTGCCGGAGTTGCCGGACTCCATACGGGACTTGATCGCCTCGGACTTCGGGTCGAGCTTCGCCGCGGCGTGCCGCGAGTAGAACCAGGCGATGAGGAACGTCGTCAGGAACTGGCCGAGGCCGAGTACCAGGGCGACGTTGATGTTGCCGAACAGCTTGGTGCCCATGAAGTCGCCCGCGTAGTTGGAGAGCAGGACGTACACGAGGTACCAGGTGATGAAGGCGACGGTGAGGGGGAAGGCGAACGAGCGGTGTGCGCGGCGCAGTTCGCCGAACTCCGCGCTCTCCTGCACCTCGGTGAACTCCTCCGTGGAGGGCGCGTGGGGAGCGGGTTCTTTTCCTGCGCCACCCTTCGAAGGGGGCGGTGCGTCGGTGGCCACGGAGTCTCCTCGTGGTGCGGGTGGGGTGGGGACGGACAGTTTTTCCATGTGCTGCCTGGTCTCACTTTCCGGCGTGACGCGGATCACGTGAGCCACGGTTGGCGATGCTAGGGCCATGGGGCGTGATCCGACAGGGGTTGATGTTGCTTCTGTTGTCTGCTCAACGTCACGGCGGCGCGTACGACGCGCCCCGACTCCCTGATCACTCCCTGATCTTTCCGGGATCTCTCCGGATTCTGTTACGGGCCATTGCTGGCCTGGGAGTTCGGGGGATAGCTTCGCCCCTGCACGACCCGTCATGTACCTGCCCGAGCACCAGCTGTGTTCGGGCAGTTCCGTATCCGGATGATGTGGAGATCCCATGGCTCATCTGCGTTCAAGACGCCGCACGGCGCTCACCCTGCCGCTCGGTGTCGCGCTCGCCGCCTCGGTGGGCTTCGTCCCCGGCGCCGCGTCGGCGGCCCCGAACGAGTCACCCGCCCCCGTGTCGGCCCGAGCCGCGAAGGACGCCCCCGTCTTCGCGTACGTCGTCAACACCCGTACCGACCACAAGACGGTCGCGTACGTGAAGCGGGCGATAGCCAAGGCCGGCGGCTCCGTCGTCGTCGCGCACGAGAAGATCGGCGTCATCGTCGCGCACTCCTCGGATCCGGGGTTCGGCGAGCGGATGCGTGGCGTCCGCGGTGTGCAGTCCGCCGGCGCGACCCACACCGCTCCGCTGCGGGCGGCCGGCACCACGGACGACGGCAAGGCCAAGCTGCTTTCGAAGGCCGACGCCACGTCCCTGAAGCGGAGCGCCGCGCCGGGCGCCGAGCCGATGGAGGCCGACCAGTGGGACCTGCGGGCGATCGGCGCCGACAAGGCGGCGAAGATCAACCCGGGCAGCAAGAAGGTCACCGTCGCGGTGATCGACACCGGTGTCGACGACACCCACCCGGACCTGGCCCCGAACTTCTCGGCGGCACAGTCGGCGAGTTGCGTCGGCGGCAAGGCGGACACCTCGGCCGGCGCCTGGCGTCCGGCGAACAAGGACCACTACCACGGCACGCATGTGGCGGGTGAGATAGGCGCCGCGCGCAACGGCGTCGGTGTCGCGGGTGTCGCGCCCGGCGTGAAGATATCGGGCATCAAGGTCGCCGACCCGGTCGACGAGCTGTTCTACCCGGAGAACGTGGTCTGCGCGTTCGTGTTCGCCGCCGAGCACGGCGTCGAGATCACCAACAACAGCTACTACGTGGACCCGTGGCTGTACAACTGCAAGGACGACCCGGACCAGAAGGCCATCCTGGACGCGGTGAACCGGGCCCAGCTGTACGCCCGGGGCAAGGGCATCCTGAATGTCGCCTCGGCGGGCAACTCCAACCACGACCTGGCCTCCGACGCGATCGTCGACAAGTCGAGCCCCGACGACTCCACGCCGGTCACCCGCACCATCGACCCGAGCGAGTGCCTGGACGTGCCGACCCAGCTGCCGGGCGTCGTCACGACGAGCGCGACGGGCGTCAAGAACCTCAAGTCGTCGTACTCCACCTACGGCAAGGGCGTCGTGGACGTCACGGCGCCGGGCGGCGACAAGTTCCAGCTGCCGGCCGACACCCCGTCGAAGAACGGCAACATCCTCTCCACCATGCCGAACGGCGAGTACGGCTGGCTGCGCGGTACGTCGATGGCCGCGCCGCACGCCGCGGGCGTCGCCGCGCTGCTGAAGTCCACGCATCCCAAGGCGGGCCCCGCCGAACTGCAGCGCCTCCTAAAGAAGCAGGCCGATCCCCTGGAGTGCCCGGCCGAGCCGTACGACCCGGACAGCGACGGTGACGTCGACGCGGTCTGCGAGAGCGGCGGCAAGGGCAAGAACGGCTTCTACGGCAGCGGTCTCGTCGACGCGCTCGACGCCGTGAAGAAGAAGTGACGGGGGGCATGGAGATGTCCAGGTCCCACGGCAGGACCACCACCGGCTTCCCGCGTTCCCGCCGTGCGCTGGCCCTTCCCCTCGGGGTCGCGGTGGCCTCGGCCGTCGCCTTCCTGCCGGGTTCGGCGTCGGCGCGGCCCGCCTCGATGCCGGACGCGCCCGCTTCGGCGTCCTCCGCGTCGACTGCGGGTTCGGATGCGGCGTCGATGAGCTACGTGGTCAACGTCCGCCCCGGCAAGGGCACTTCGACGCGCGTCCAGCGGGCCATCGCCAAGGCCGGCGGTGACGTCGTCATCGCGTACGACAAGATCGGCGTCATCGTCGTCCACTCGGCGAACCCGGACTTCGCGAAGACGATCCGCAAGGCGAAGGGCGTCGACTCGGCGGGTGCGACCCGGACGGCTCCGCTGTCCGCGCAGTCCGACAACGCCCTCGACTCCGAGCGGCCGTTGACCGCCGCCGAGGCGAAGGCCGCGGCGGGCGAGGCGGCCGCGGGCCAGGACGAGCTGGAGCCGCTCCAGTGGGACCTGCCCGCCATGAAGGCGGACAAGGCGCACGAGATCTCGCTCGGCAGCCGCGAGGTCACGGTCGCGGTGCTCGACTCCGGGGTGGACGACACGCACCCCGACATAGCGCCGAACTTCGACCGGCGGGCGTCCGCGAGCTGTCTGGGCGGCGTGCCCGTCCAGAAGGGCAACGCGTGGCGTCCGGTGGCCAAGGAGAGCGACCACGGCATGCATGTGGCGGGCTCGATAGCCGCCGCGAAGAACGGCACCGGCGTCACGGGTGTCGCGCCCGGCGTGAAGGTCGCGAGCCTGAAGGTGGCGGAGCCCGCGACCGGCATGTACTACACGGAAGCCGTCGTCTGCGGCTTCATGTGGGCGGCCGACCACGGCGTCGACGTGACCAACAACAGCTATTACACCGACCCGTGGCTCTTCAACTGCAAGACGGACGCCGACCAGAAGGCGCTGGTCGACGCGGTCGGCCGGGCCGCGCGGTACGCGGAGCGCAAGGGCGCGGTGAACGTCGCGGCCGCGGGCAACGCCAAGACCGACCTCGCCCAGGAAGAGATCCTCGACAAGACGAGCCCCGACGACACCACACCGGTGCCGCGCACGATCAAGACGAAGGACTGCCTCGACCTCCCGTCGCAGCTGCCCGGCGTCGTGACCGTCTCGGCGACCGGTGCGAAGGGACTCAAGGCGTCGTACTCGAACTACGGCCAGGGCGTCATCGACATCACGGCACCCGGCGGCGACAGGACCGAGTTCCAGGCGCCGCGGCCGCCGGCCGTCGACGGCAGGATCCTGTCCACGCTGCCGGGCGGCAAGTTCGGCTACAAGGGCGGTACGTCGATGGCGTCTCCGCACGTCGCGGGCGTCGTAGCGCTGCTGAAGTCCACGCACCCGCACGCCTCGGTGGCGCGGATCAAGTCGCTCCTGTACCGCCAGGCGGACGCGATGGTGTGCACCGATCCGTACGACTTCGACGGTGACGGCAAAGTGGACGCGGTCTGTGAGGGCGGCACGAACAAGAACGGCTTCTACGGCGCGGGCATGGCCGACGCGCTGGACGCCGTGCGGAAGTAAGCGCCTGGGTGACGCCGGGGGCCGGGCGGTGCGCGCCGGGGGCCGGGCGGTGCGCGCCGCCCGGCCCTCACCATCCGTGGGGCCTGTTTCGTACGCCATAGTGCGTGCATGACGCACACATCGTTGAACGGTACGCGCGCGGCCTGGGCGGCGCTCGGCGGCGACCCCGCCCTCGTCTCCCGGGTCTCGGTGGTCCCGCGCGCGGGCGCCCTGCCCGCGCGGCTCCCCGTCATGGGGCTCGCCCGCGCCTGCGTGGGGGTCTGCGCGCTGGCCGCCGCCGAGTCGACCGCGTACCGCACGGGGCGGGAGGTGCCACGGGTGCGGGTCGACGACGGGGCCGTCGCGACCGCGTTCACCAGTGAGCGGCAGCTGCTGGTGGACGGGCGCGCACCGGTCTCCTTCGCGCCGCTGTCCCGCTTCTGGCGTACCGCGGACGGCTGGGTGCGTACGCACGCCAACTACCCGCACCATCGGGCGGCGTTGACGGCCGCCCTCGGGCTCACACCGTCCGTTGACGTGGACACGGTCGGCGCGCTCCTCGCCGAGCGGTCGGCCGTGGATGTGGAGGACGCCGTGTACGCCGCCGGGGGCCTCGCCGTGGCGCTGCGGTCGCCACGGGAGTGGGCCGCGCATCCGCAGGGCGCGGCGGTGGCCGGGCGTCCGCTGCTGCTGCGCGAGCGGATCGATGAGGGCCCGGCGCGGCCCCTCCCGCCGCTCGACGGCAATCCCGCGCTGCCCGCTCAGGGGCTGCGGGTGCTCGATCTGACGCGGGTCATCGCGGGCCCCGTCGCCACCCGCACACTCGCGCTGCTCGGCGCGGACGTGCTGCGGGTCGATCCGCCGGGGCTGCCGGAACTGCCCGACCAGCACGCGGACACGGGCTTCGGAAAGCGCTCGGCCACGCTCGATCTGGGCGCCCGCGCGGACCGGCGGACCTTCGACGACCTGCTGGAACGCGCCGACGTGGTCGTCACCGGCTACCGGCCGGGCGCCCTCGACCACTTCGGCCTCTCCCCCGAGGCGCTGGCCGGGCGCAGGCCCGGCGCCGTCCTCGCCCAGCTGTCCGCGTGGGGGGCGGACGGGCCGTGGGCGGGGCGGCGCGGCTTCGACAGTCTGGTGCAGGTGGCGACCGGGATCGCCGCCGTCGAGGGGTCCGCCGAGCGGCCGGGGGCGCTGCCCGCCCAGGCGCTGGACCACGGCACGGGCCATCTCCTCGCGGCGGCCGTCCTGCGCTCGCTCACGGAGCGGTCCCTGACGGGCGGGACGTACCTGGCGCGGCTCGCGCTGGCGCACACGGCCGCGTGGCTGACGGGGCCGGCCGCCGAGGACCTGGCGGAGCCCGGCGAAGACTTGGCAGAGCCCGCCGAGGCGGACGGATGCGGTCCGGGCGGCGGCCCGAGCGACGGTCGTCCCGCGGCGAGGTACGACGGCCCCGGGCCCTGGCTCGCCGAGACGGACGGGCCGCTCGGGCGGCTCCGGCACGCCCTGCCGCCCTTCTCCTTCGCGGGCGGCCCGGCCAACTGGGCCCGGCCGCCCGGCCCTTGGGGAGGCGACCTGCCCCGCTGGCTCTGAGGGGCGGGCGGTACTCGGCCGAATGCGATGGTCCGGTCGGAACGGTATTGCCCCACTTGTCCCTCAGGACTTGCCCGCCTCGCGGACCCCTGGTGAAGATCTTGTGGTGAGCCCCATACGACCGTCCGCCGAGCCCGGGGGCGAGGCAGCGACCGACGTGGCTGCCCCTCCCCTGGGCCGCGCGGTGGCCGTGCTCGTCCTGCTGGCCGCGGCCTCGATGATCCCGCTGCTCGGGCCCCCGGCGGCGCTGCGCGGCACCGGCGAGGCCCTGGCGCCCGGTACCAGCGGCATCACGTTCCTGCGGACGGTCATGTTCGCGGCGCTGTGCGTGCAGGTGGGCGAGGTGTTCGCGACCCGGCTCGCGCGGCGTGTCCCGGGGGCGCCGCTGGACCGGTCGCCCCGCCGCTGGTCGGCGTACGCGGCGTGGGCGGGGTGCGGGGCGGCGCTGGTGCTCGCCACGATCGTGGCGAACGGCAACCTCGTCCCGCAGCAGCTGTCCGACCTGGACCTCGGGCGGCTGTCCGGCTCCCGTGACGGCAGGCTCGCCCTCCTGGAGGTCAACGCCTTCGTCGTGGCCGCGCTGTGCGCCCACTCACGGCGCCCTTCCTCGGCCGCGCTCCCCCTGGCGGCGGTGATCGTCGCGGAGGCGCTGCGGGCCCATCCCCCGGTGGAGGACAACCCCCTGGTCGGCAGCGGGCTGACGCTCGTGCATCTGACGTGCGCGGCGCTCTGGGCGGGCGGTCTGCTGTACGTCCTGCGGATACTGCGGCAGTGGCGGGCGACCGCTCCGGAGGCGGGCGTGGGCGTTCTCGGCCTCTACGCGCGCGTGGCCGCCGTGCTGTTCGCGGCGATCACCGTGACGGGGGTCTTCAGCACGCTGCGCCGGATGCCGCCGGGCACGGTCGCCGATCAGCTCACCGGGACGGCGTACGGCCGCACGCTGCTCGCCAAGGGGCTGCTGGTGGCCGTCGTCGCGGTGCTCGCGCTGCTGGCCCGCCGCCGGCTGCGCGGCGCGGGCGACCGGGTCGGCGCCTATGCTCCCGCGCGCCGGGAAGTGGTGGCGCTGGGGGTGGTCGTGGCGCTGTCGGCGCTGCTGACCGCGGTGCCGGTGCCGATCCGGTGGTGACTTCCGCTGCCCCGCGGCGCCGCTTCCCGCAGCACGGCTCGGGCCAGCAGGAACTGCGCCGCGAGATAGGTGAGCATGATCGCGAAGTCGGGCCTGGGCAGTTGCGGCCAGTCGGCGACGCCGGTGGCGATGAGCGTGTCCGACAGCAGGAACAGCGCCCCTCCCGCCGCGGCCGCCGCCCCCAGGGTGGTCGCACCGAACGCCATGGTGGTGAGCAGCAGACTGTAGCCCGCGACGGGGCCGCGCATGTCGGCGGGCAGGTCCGGCCAGAGCAGCGCCACGGTCCCGAGGAGCGCGAGGGCGTACGCGGCCCCGAGCGCCGCCCCACGCGCGCGGGGTGAGCCGCCGGGGCCCGCGTACCTCCCGGTGTCGCCGTACCGCTTGAAAAGCGCGAGGTAGCAGAGGTGCCCGGCCGCGAAGGAGCTCATCCCCGCGAGGAAGGCGGGTTCGGCGTCGAAGAGCAGCAGGGTGTCGCCGCCCCAGCCGAAGAGAAGGGCGGCGATCAGCAGCCGCGGGCCGCACCGGGTCCATACGTACGCCGCGAGGAGCGGCATGAGCAGCGGCTTGAGGACGGCGTGGCCGGGTTCCCAGGCGGCGAGGAGCGCGAGGAGGTCGCCGAGCGCGGCAAGGCCGAAGAGGCCGAGGAGCAGCCTCGGCGCGGGCGGGGCCGTCACGCCGCGCGCTCCGCGACGGTGGCCGGGGCGGTCTCCGCGCCCCGCACGGTGGGCGTGGGCGACTCGGTGGCCTTCGGCTGCCAGCCCGGGCCGCGGAAGACCCGCCCGGCCCGCTCGCGCCAACTGGTGGCCGCCTTCAGGTCCTTGGCGATGGCGATGTACTCGTGGGTGGCGACGCGCAGCGGGTTGTACGTGGTGATGTTCTTCGTCAGGCCGTAGACGGGCCGGTCGGTCTCGGCGACCCAGGAGCCGAACAGGCGGTCCCAGATGATGAGGATGCCGCCGAAGTTGCGATCCAGGTAGCCGCCCTGGGAGGCGTGGTGCACGCGGTGGTGCGAGGGCGTGTTGAAGACGTACTCGAAGGGGCGGGGGAGCTTTCCGATGCGTTCGGTGTGGATCCAGAACTGGTACACGAGGTTGGCCGACGAGCAGAAGGCGAGCGCCGCCGGGTGGACGCCGCAGGCGATGAGCGGCAGGTAGAACGGCCATACCGTGAGGCTCGTCCAGGGCTGGCGCAGCGCCGTCGTGAGGTTGAACTTGCGGCTGGAGTGGTGCACGACGTGGCAGGCCCACAGGATGCGGATGACGTGGTGGCCCCGGTGCGACCAGTAGTAGAAGAAGTCCTGCGCGAGGAGCATCAGCGGGATCGTCCACCACAGGACGGGCACGCGCAGCGGCGTCAGCGCGTAGACGCCCGAGTAGATCGCGACGATCGGGATCTTCCACAGGAAGTCGAAGGCGAGGCTGCCGAGGCCCATGGTGACGCTGGTGGCGGCGTCCTTGGTCTCGTACCCCGCGGCGTCCTCATCGGGATGGATCCGGTGGCTCACGATCTCGACGACGGTGAGCAGCACGAAGGCCGGGATGGACCACAGCACGACATCGGGCAGGTTCGGGGACATGCGTGCACCGTAGAACGGCTCTTCGTCCGCGACTAGGGGTTGTTACCGACAAGTATTACCGGCGGTACGGGAGCAGTTGTTGGTGATCTCCGCCAAAGCCGGGGCCGTGGGCCGCCGGGCCGGTCTCACACCCCGGCGGCGCCGAGCAGGGCCCCCGCCCCGTAGGTGACCGCCATCGCGAGCGCCCCGCCTCCCACGTTGCGCACCACGGCCGGGCGCGCCACCGCCGCGCCGAGGCGTGCGCTGCTCCAGCCCGTCAGCGCGAGGGCGGCGAGGACCGAGCCGACGGTGACGCCGAGGCGCCAGCCGGCCGGCGGCAGGACGATGGCGAGGAGCGGCAGCAGCGCGCCGACGGTGAACGCGACGAAGCTGGCCCAGGCGGCGTGCCAGGGGTTGGTGAGGTCGTCGGGGTCGATGCCGAGCTCCACGCGCGCGTGGGCACGCAGCGCGTCGCGTTCGGTGAGCTGCTCGGCGACCTCGCGGGCCACGTCACGGCTGAGCCCCCGCTCCTCCAGCAGGTCGGTGAGCTCGGCCAGTTCCGCCTCCGGCTGCTCGCGCAGCTCGCGCTTCTCCATGGCCAGGGCGGCCTTCTCCGAGTCGCGCTGCGTGGAGACGGAGACGTACTCGCCCGCGGCCATGGACATGGACCCGGCGAGCAGCCCCGCGAGGCCCGCCGTCAGCAGGGTGCCGCGGTCGTCGGTGGCGCCCGCGACGCCGACGACTAGGCCCGCGGTGGAGACGATGCCGTCGTTGGCCCCGAGGACGGCGGCCCGCAGCCAGTTGAGCCGGGTGCCGAGGGCGCCGCCGTGTGCTTCCTCGTGCGTTGCTTCAGTCACGCAGGGAGCATCGCACCACCCGCGTCACCAGACCCGTACCGACCCTCCCGGCGCGAAGACCGGGCTCGTCGCGTCGGCGGGGGCCTCCTTGAGGGGTTCGTCCAGTTCCTGGACCGTCGGTCCCACGCGCGCGGCGATGCGGCCGAGCCGCTCCAGGTCGAAGCCGTAGACGCGGGCGGCGTTGCCGCCGACCATGGCCGCGATCTCGTCCCTGGGCAGGCCCGCGTAGGCGACGCGCAGGCCTTCGCGCGAGTAGGGGTGGGTGCCTTCGTCGTGGGGGTAGTCGCTGCCCCACATGATCTTGTCGAGGCCGATGCGGTGGCGCAGGGCCGCCTCGTGCGGGCGCATGAAGCTGGCGCCGACGAAGCAGTTCTCGCGCCACACCTCGGAGGGGCCCTTGCCCATGGAATCGGCGAGGCCCGCGCCGAACTTGGACTCGGCCGTGTCGGCGGTGCCCGCCTTCGTCGCGGCGGCGACGAGGCGCGCGTGGTAGTAGTCCAGCATGTCCAGGACGCCGGGGATCCAGCCGGAGCCCTGCTCGGTGAGGACGAGCCGCAGGCCCGGGTGGCGGCGGAAGGCGCCGCCGAAGACGAGGTGCCACAGCGCCCGGTGCGAGAACCACGTCGTCTCCACCATGAACACCGCGCGCGCCGCGGGCTCCTCGCCGAGCGGCGGCGAGGCCGAGCCCGCGTGGTGGTTGACCGGCACGCCCAGCTCGGCGCAGGCCGCCCAGATGGGGTCGTACGCCGTTGAGTGCAGCTCCGGCAGGCCCGAGCCCGGCGGTGTGCCGGGCAGCAGCAGCCCGCCCGTGAGGCCCGCCGCCACCGCGCGGTGGATCTCCGCCACGGCCTCGTCGACGTCGTTCAGGAGGATCTGGAAGACGCCCGCCCTGCGGCCCTGCGCGGCGGCGCAGAAGTCGGCGAGCCAGCGGTTGTGGGCGCGCAGCCCCGCCCAGCGCAGCTCGAACTCCTCGCGGGTCGGGGCCGGCGCCATCAGCGAGGCCGAGGGGAAGAAGGGCGGGATGGTGTTCGGGAAGACCACCTCCGCGACGATGCCGTCCTCTTCGAGCTCGGCGATGCGGCGGTCCGAGTTCCAGTTGCGGTCGGCGGTGTCCGCGAGGAGGTCTTCGTAGGGATTGACGTACGTGGCCGCCCAGGCGTCGAACGCGTCGTGGTGGCGGGACTCCAAGTAGGGCCGGTAGTCGAGGAGATCGGCGCCGGCGTGGCAGTCGGCGGAGATGACGGTGTAGCGGTCCTCCGTCACGGGGTCACCCCCAGCGCCGGGAAGTCGTGGTCGGTCAGCCAGTGGCGGCCGACCTCGCGTGAGCGCGCCCAGGAGGCCTCCACGGCCGCCTGACCCGCGCCCTCGACGGACTGGCCGAGGTCGGCGGGCGTCGGGCCGATGCGGCGGGCCAGCGGCGCCAGCTTCACCGTGTCGAAGCCGAAGACCTCGGCGGCGGCCAGGCCCAGCATGCGGCGGGTCTCCACCACGGGTATGTCGTGGAAGGTTTTCCGCAGCCACACGCGCGTGTCGGGCCAGGTGCCCTCGGGGTGCGGGAAGTCGCTGCCCCAGAGGATGTTGTCCACGCCGATCTCGTAGCGCTGGGCGAGTTCGCGGCGCTTGGTGTTGGTGGCGCAGACGAAGATCTGCCGGTCCAGGTACTCGTGGGGCGGGCGCTTCAGCTCGGCGAACGGGGAGAGCTTCTTGCCGCCGTGCGCGCCGAGGTAGAGGCGGTCCATGAACCACAGGAGGTTCGGCAGCCACCAGCAGCCCGACTCCGCGACGCCGAACTTCAGCCCGGGGTGGCGCTCGAAGACGCCGGACCAGAGCAGGAACCACAGGGGGCGCGCGGGCCACCACGTCACCTCGGAGACGTAGATCCCCAGGTGGTCGCCGTACTCATGGCGGGGCGCGGCCCCGGAGTGTGTGACGACGGGCATCGCGCACTCGGCCGCCGCCGCCCACACCGGGTCGTAACGGCGGTCGTGGTAGGGCGCCTTGTCGACCCACATGGAGGGGATCATCAGCGCGCCGAGCCCTGACTCCTTGGCGCGGTGGATCTCGGCGACGACCCGGTCGACCTCGCCGGTGATCGGCAACAGGGCGACGCCGCAGTGCCGTTCGGGGTGCTCCGAGACGAAGTCGGCGAGCCAGCGGTTGTGCGCCTGCGCGCCCGCCATGCCGAGGTCGGGGTCCTGGTCCCCGGAGAGGCCGAGACCCACGCCGAAGGGGGCGGCCGTCCGGCTGTCCACGGCGTCCGCGTCGGGGAAGACGACCTCGGCGGCCACCCCGTCGCCGTCCAGCTCCTTGAGGCGCTGCGCGGTGTCCCAGCCGCCCCGCAGGCCCTCCTCGTTGTCCTGGAACCACTTGGCGGCGAACGCGTCGTTGCGGATGCCGAGCCGGGTCGCCTCCTCGCGGCGGGCGTCCCGCTCGCCGAGGAAGTCGTCGAAGGCACGGTGGAAACGGCTGTCCAGGTAGGGGCGGTACTCCTCGGTGGGGAGACCTGCGTGACAGTCGGAGGAGATGATCAGGTACGGGTCCTGAGCGCTCATCGACGGCGCTCCCTTCAGTCCAGGATGAAGTGTTCGAGGTACGCCGGGTCGGAGCGGTCCAGCATCGACCGCGACCGCGCCCTGATCTGCCGGTCGCTGTGCTCGCTCTCCGGGAGCAGCCAGAAACGGTCGGCCGCGATGCCCTCGGCCACGAAGTCCGCGACCTGTTCGACGGGCGTGAACCGCACCTCCTGACCGGCCTCCTTCATCGCGGCCTCCCACTGGTCGAGGCTGCGGTAAGGAGTTCTGCGGGGGCGGGACTTGGCGTACCGTCCGGGCCGGTTGCGGTGCGACTCCCACAGGCCGGTGCGCAGCATGTGAGGGCCGGGGAAGAGCACCGATGCGCCCACGCGCGCGTGCTCCGCCTTCAGGTGCGCGTACAGGGACTCGGTCATCGTCACCACGGCCGCCTTGGTGACCGCGTACACGGAGGCGGTGGGCAGCGGCGCGATGCCGCCGTCGCCGGAGGAGGTGTTGACGACGTGCCCCGGCTCACCGCCCGCGAGCATCCGGGGCACGAAGGCCTGGATGCCGTGGAAGACGCCCCAGACGTTGACCTCGAAGGCCCACTTCCAGTCGTTTGGGTCGTGCTCCCACATGCGGCCCTCGGCGCCCGATCCGACTCCCGCGTTGTTGCACAGCACATGGACAGCGCCGAACCTGTCGTACGTGTCGTCGGCGAGGGCGAGCACCTGCTCGCGTGCGCCGACGTCGACCACGCGCGCGTGCACGGTCGCCCCGTCCGCGCGCAGACCCGCGGCGGCCTTATCCAGGGCGCCTTCCTCGACGTCCGCGAGGACCACCCGCAGGCCGTCCGCCGCGAACCGCCGCGCCATGGCGAGCCCGATGCCGCTCGCCGCGCCGGTGACGACGGCGACCTGCCCTTCGCGCAGCTCCATCTCAGACGCTCCCCTCGGGCGGGCCGTCGAGGATCTGTGCCGGGTCGTCGTAGCGCTGGTGGATGTAGGGCAGCAGGGCTTGCGCGCTGACGCGCTCCACGACGCGGCCCCGCTGGTCGGTGGTCTTCTCACCGATGGTGATCTCCACGACCGCGCGCACCGGCAGGTCGGCCACCGGGTCGTACATCGACTCCCGCAGGACGACGTCGCCGGTGACGCTCTCCAGCTTGCGGACCTTCTCGTTGCGTACGCAGTGCACGAGCACCGGGTCCGCGTCGAAGCCCGAACCGTCCACCGCGGGCAGGAACTTGAAGTAGAAGTCCGTCTTGCGGGTCGGCTCGGGGAGGGGGAGCGCGCCGTTGACCGCGCCGCGCACCTCCACGAACGCGATGCCGTGCCGGGCCAGCGAGGCGCGCACGACCAGGCCGTCGCGCTCCACCTCGACCTCGCCGAGCTTCTTCGGCTCCCCGAAGACCTCGCGACCGCCGATCAGGGCCCGCTCATGGGTCATCGGCATCACCAGCGGATACCAGCCGGACACTCCCCCGTGCTCGGCGGCGACGGCCACGGAGCCCGCGCCGAGCGGATAGCCCGGCAGGTCCACCCTGCTGATGTTCGCCCGCACCAGGGGGCGCCCGGTGGGCTTCAGGGGCGGCGGCAGGACCGCCGCGACCGCGTCGGGATCGCTCTCCCAGAGAGCGACGACGCCCGTGGACCAGATGTCGGGGAGCCGGGAACTCGCGGTGCGCGCGGTGGCGATCTCCGCCTCGGTGCGCGCCCCATACCGTACGCGTGCCATGTCGTACCACCCTTCGTCAGCGCGGACTCACGGGTCCGCGGCCGGGACTTGCGGGGGCCGGACTTGCGGGGGCCGGACTTGCGGGGCCCGACTTGCGGGGGTTCTGTAACACAGTTACAACAGGAGCCGTGAAGGGTAAAGACGCGAAGGGCGAAAAGGCGCGTACGCACCTCAGCCGGGAGGACGTGCTCGACGCCGCCGCGCGCCTCGTCAAGCGGAACGGCCCGCGGTCCCTGACGATGCGCGGGCTCGCCGCCGAGCTCGACACCGCCGTCACCTCGATCTACTGGCACGTCGGCAACCGCGAGTCGCTCCTGGACGCCCTCGTCGAGCGCACCCTCGCCGATCTCGGCGAGATCCGTCCCGTCGGGCGCACCCCCGCCCGGCGCGTCGTCTCCGTGGCCCGTACCCTGCGCCGCCGGCTGCTCGACCGCCCGCACCTCGTCGCGATGGTCCACGAACGCGGCCTCACGGAACGGATGTTCCTGCCCGCCCAGCGCTCCCTGGTCCACGAGGTGCACGAGGCGGGGCTGCGCGGCGCCCGCGCGGCCGACGCCGTGCGCGCCGTCCAGGTCCTCGTCGTCGGCCACGTCCTGGTCGAACGCAACCGGGAACGCGCGCCCGCGCAACACCCCGGCGAGGACGGGCTGTGGACGGCGACGACGGCTGAGCGGGACGCCGCGCTCGCCCGCGCTCTGGCCGGACCCCTCGATCCGGAGGCGCTGTTCACCACCTCCGTCACGGCTCTGGTGACGGGCCTTCTCGGGCCGGGGAACTGACCGGGGAACGACCGGGAACCTGACCGGGGACCTGACTGTCGGTCGCGGCCCGTATCCTCATTGACCATGCTCGAAGACCGCACGACCGCAGCGTCCGCCGCCCCCTGGCCGGCCGCGTATCCAACGGGGTACGCGGTCGTCGACGTGGAGACCACCGGCCTGGCCCGCGACGACCGCATAGTGTCGGCGGCCGTCTACCGGGTGGGCGCCCAGGGCGAGATCGAGGACCACTGGTACACGCTGGTCAACCCCCAGCGCGACCCGGGCCCCGTGTGGATCCACGGCCTCACCAGCGAGACGCTCGCGGGCGCGCCCCTGTTCAAGGACATCGCCGAGGAGTTCGCGAGCCGCCTCGAAGGACGTGTCCTCGTCGCGCACAACGCCGTCTTCGACTGGTCGATGATCGCCAGGGAGTACGCACGCGCGGAACGCACCGCCCCCGTGCGCCAACGGCTGTGCACCATCGCGCTCTCCAAGGAGCTCGCGCTGCCGCTGCCCAACCACAAGCTGGAGTCGCTGGCAGCGCACTTCGGCGTCGAGCAGCGCCACGCGCACAACGCCCTGGACGACGCGCGCGTGCTCGCCGAGGCGTTCCGCCCGAGCCTGCTCGCGGCGGCCGGCGGCAATGTGCGCCTGCCGCTCCTGGAGTGCCGCCCGCTCACCGAGTGGTCGGACGGCGCGCCCCGCATCGGCCGCCAGTCGACGGGGCCCGCACCCTCCTCGCCGTACCGCCCGGGGAGTTGGCGCCAGTCGCGCAAGCGGCAGCCGTGCCCGTATCCGAACCCCGGGCGTTACGAACCGGGCAAACCGCTCAAGCAGGGCATGCGGGTCGCGTTCTCCGGAGACACCTCCGTGGAGCGCGAGCTGCTCGAGGACCGGGCGGTCGAGGCGGGTCTGCACATCGCGACCAGTGTGTCCCGGCTCACCAGCCTGCTCGTCACCAACGACCCGGACTCGGGCACCTCCAAGACCGTCAAGGCGCGCTCGTTCGGCACGCCGGTCATCGACGAGGCCGCCTTCGGGCAGCTCCTCCAGGACGTGACACCCGCGACACCGGAGTGAGACCGGGCGGTGAGCGTCACGGGGAGAGCAGGGCAGTGGGACCGGGCGGTGACCGTCAGACGGGTGATTGCCGGCGACTCGCCCGCCGGCCACCCGCCCCGTGCCGCCGAGGCGTCCCACCCTGTGGCGCATGGCACGTTGCGAGGTCTGCGGAAACGACTACGGCATGTCCTTCGAGATCCATGCCCAAGGAGCGGTGCACGTCTTCGACTGCTTCTCCTGCGCCATCCACCGTATGGCGCCCATCTGCGAGCACTGCCGGTGCCGCATCATCGGCCAGGGCGTCGAGGCGGACGGCCACTGGTACTGCGGCGCCCACTGCTCACGCGCCGAGGGGCGGGTGGGCATCATCGACAAAGTATGAACGCCCGATATGCCCGGCCCTTGAATTGCCCTACCCCACGCACAGGCGCCCCACGACCGAGTTGTACCGTCGTGGGGTGTACCGCTTCCTGTTGACCCGGCAGTGGGTGATCCTCACCCTGATCGCCCTCGTTCTCATCCCCGTGATGGTCGAGCTGGGTTTCTGGCAGCTGCACCGGCACGAGCACCGCGTCGCGCAGAACGAACGGATCTCCAAGGCGCTGGCCGCCGATCCGGTCCCGGCCGAGGAGCTCACCTCCCCCGGCCACGAGGTGCCGAGGACGGACCTGTACCGCCATGTGAGCGCCAAGGGGACGTTCGACGCGGAGCACGAGGTCGTCGTGCGGCGCCGCACCAACGACGACGACAAGGTCGGCTTCCACGTCCTGACGCCGTTCGTCCTGGACGACGGCAAGGTCCTGCTCGTCAACCGCGGCTGGATCCCGGCGGACGGCCCGCAGACCGCCTTCCCCGAGATCCCCGCCCCGCCGAAGGGCGAAGTGATCGTCACCGGCCGCCTGATGGCCGACGAGACGTCCGCGGCCAGCGGCATCAAGGACGTCCGGGGCCTGCCGGACCGTCAGATCATGCTGATCAGCAGCGGCCAGCAGGCCGACAGCCTCGGCAAGCAGGTCCTCGGCGGCTACATCGAGCAGACCTCGCCGGAGCCCCGCGACGGCTCCCCCGAACTGATCGGCGAACCGGACCACAGCGGCATCGGCGCGCACATGGCGTACGCGGTCCAGTGGTGGCTGTTCGCCGCGGGCGTCCCCATCGGCTGGGTGGTGCTGGTCCGCAGGGAGCGCCGTGACCGGGCGGCCGCCGCGGAGGCCCCCGCGCAGGAGACGGCGCCGGCAACCGTCTGAGCTCCGCCGGTTGACCGGGCCCTTTCCCGGGAACCCGTTCCCCGTGTCCCGACCCATCGAAGACTTCGCACTCATCGGCGACCACCAGACCTCCGCCCTCATCGGCAGGGACGGCTCGCTGGACTGGCTCTGCCTGCCCCGCTTCGACTCCGCCGCCTGTTTCGCCGCGCTGCTCGGCGACGAGGAGAACGGCCACTGGCGCGTCGCCCCGAAGGACTCGGGCCCCTGCACCCGCCGCGCCTACCGCGACGACACCCTCGTCCTGGACTCCGAGTGGGACACGGCGGAGGGTTCCGTGCGCGTCACGGACTTCATGCCGCAGCGCGACCGCGCCCCCGACGTCGTACGCATCGTCGAGGGCCTCAAGGGCAGCGTCACCGTCCAGAGCACCCTGCGGCTGCGCTTCGACTACGGCTCGGTCGTGCCGTGGATGCGCAAGGTGGACGGCCACCGCGTCGCGGTCGCGGGGCCCGACTCCGTGTGGCTGCGCAGCGAACCGCCCGTGCGCACCTGGGGCCGCGACTTCGGCACCTACTCCGAGTTCACCGTCCAGGAGGGGCAGAAAGTCGCGTTCGTCCTCACCTGGCACCCCTCGCACGAGCCGCGCCCGCCCCTCGTCGACCCGTACGAGGCGCTGCGCCACTGCCTGGAGGACTGGCGCGCCTGGGCCGCCCGCTGCCAGTACGACGGTCCGTACCGAGACGCGGTGATGCGCTCCCTCATCACGCTCAAGGCGCTCACCTACGCCCCGACCGGCGGCATCGTGGCCGCCCCCACCACCTCCCTGCCCGAGGAGATCGGCGGCGTACGCAACTGGGACTACCGCTTCTGCTGGCTGCGCGACTCCACGCTCACGCTGGGCGCGCTGCTCATGGCCGGCTATCTGGAGGAGGCCGAGGCCTGGCGCGACTGGCTGCTGCGGGCGGTCGCGGGCAGCGCCGCCGACCTCCAGATCGTGTACGGCCTCGCCGGTGAGCGGCGCCTTCCGGAGTACGAGATCCCGTGGCTGTCCGGCTACGAGGGCTCGACGCCCGTGCGCATCGGAAACGAAGCCGTGGAGCAGCTCCAGCTGGACGTGTACGGCGAGGTCATCGACTCCCTCGCGCTCGCGCACCGCTCCGGCCTCACCCGCCGTCCGGTGGCCTGGAACCTTCAGCTGGGCCTCCTGGAATTCCTGCGGGAGAAGTGGCGCGAGCCCGACCAGGGGCTGTGGGAGGTGCGGGGTCCGCGCCGCCACTTCGTGTACTCGAAGGTGATGGTGTGGGTCGCCGCGGACCGTGCGGTGCGCGCCCTGGAGGAGAACCCCGAGCTGCGCGGTGACCCGGACCGCTGGCGGGAGCTGCGGGACGAGGTCCACCGCGAGGTGTGCGAGAAGGGCTACGACCCGGAGCGCAACACCTTCACGCAGTCCTACGGCTCCTGTGAACTGGACGCCTCTTTGCTGCTCATCCCGCACACCGGTTTCCTGCCGCCCGACGACCCGCGCGTCATCGGCACGATCGACGCGGTCCGCGCGGACCTCACCCACCACGGTCTGCTGCGCCGCTACACCTCCGACCAGAAGGAGATCGACGGTCTGCCCGGTGAGGAGGGCACCTTCCTCGTCTGCTCGTTCTGGCTGGTGGACGCGTTGCACATGACGGGGCGCGTGAAGGAGGCGCACGAACTGTTCGAGCACCTGGTGTCGCTCCGCAACGACGTGGGGCTGCTCGCGGAGGAGTACGACCCGGTGTCCGGCCGTCAGCTCGGCAATTTCCCGCAGGCATTCAGCCATATCGGACTGGTGAACACCGCCCTCGCGCTCTTCGCCGAGGAAGCGGGAGGATAGGGCCATGGATCTTGGACTGAAGGACCGTGTCTACGTAGTCACCGGCGCCACCCGCGGCCTCGGCAACGCCACCGCCCGCCAGCTGGTCGCGGACGGCGCGAAGGTCGTCGTCACCGGGCGCGACGAGAAGACCGTCGCCGAGGCCGCCGCCGAGCTCGGCCCGAACGCGGTCGGTGTCGCCGCCGACAACGCCGACCCGGCGGTCGCCGGCCGGCTGATCGCGGCGGCGCGCGAGCGTTTCGGCGGCTTCGACGGCGTACTGATCAGCGTCGGCGGGCCCCCGCCCGGCTTCGTCGCGGACAACACCGACGAGCAGTGGCAGGCGGCCTTCGAGGCGGTCTTCCTGGGCGCGGTACGGCTTGCCAGGACCGCCGCCGCCGAGCTGGGCGAAGGCGGCGTCATCGGGTTCGTGCTGTCCGGTTCGGTGTACGAGCCGATCGCGGGCCTGACGATCTCCAACGGGCTGCGGCCGGGGCTCGCCGGCTTCGCCAAGTCCCTGGCGGACGACCTGGGCCCGCGCGGCATCCGCGTCGTCGGCCTACTGCCCGGCCGCATCGGCACCGACCGCATGCGCCAGCTCGACGGCCTCTCCCCGGACCCGGAGGCGACCCGCGCGGCCAACGAGGCGGGCATCCCACTGCGCCGCTACGGCACACCGGAGGAGTTCGGCCGAGCAGCGGCGTTCCTGCTCTCGCCCGCGGCCTCGTACCTGACGGGAATCATGCTGCCGGTGGACGGAGGGGCACGCAGCGGCTTCTGACCGCGCCGCGGGCCCAGCCGTCACCCGACACGCTCGGCACGCTGCTTGAGCCCGAGAGGAAGCGGTACGGCGCAGCCCGGCGCCAGGGACGGCGGGTGCTCCCGCAGCGGAATCCGAAGGCTCCGCCCCCCAGACGCCCAGACCTCAGCCTCAGCTGACCCGTTCCGCGCGGTGCCTGACGCCGCGCAACCGCACCGTGGCGGGCAGGCTCGCCAGGCCGGCCGATTCGCGGGCGTGTGTCAGGACCTCCGAGGAGAAGCGGTGCAGCGCGTCGGAGGGCGTCGCGTCGGGTGCCAGGGCGAGGTCCACGCGCGCCCGCGGCGTGGTGCGCCGTCCCCTCAGTGCGGCCTGGGCGCGTTCGACACCGTCCAGTGTCTCGGCCTCCCCGGCCAGGACGTCCTCCATGGCGCGTCCGCGCAGCAGCGCGCCTTCGCCGTCCCCGGTCGCCACCAGGACCTCCGCGAGGCGGCGCCTGCGCAGCTGCGCCGAGAGCCACCACAGGGAGAGCAGTACGAGCAGCGCGAGCACCGCGATGACCGTGGGCCAGAACCATCCCTCGTCCCGCCAGCGGGTCCGGTCCGCGGCGCTGACCAGCACGTCGTGGCGGCCTTCGTGGAGCCACCAGGAGGGCGGCGAGGCGCCGAGCCCGATGGCAAGCACCGAGCCGCCGGCGACGAGCAGTACGAGCCCGGCGAGGGCGAGGAGTACGCGGTTGACCGTGCGGAGCATGGCGCTCATCCCTTCCTTCCGGGCCGGGCGACGTGGACCGAGAGCCGTGGCGTGTGCGCGAGGCCGAGGCCATGGATGCCCTCGGTCAGCGTCGCGTCCAGGTCGCCGCGTACGTCGTCCAGTTCACGGAAGTGCGAGACGGCGCGCACATCCACCTTGGAACGCGCCATGCGCACCCGCGCGCTCTGCACGCCCGCCACGTCCATCGCCCGGTCACGCAGCACCATGGCGGCGGCGCCGCGGTGGAGCCCGGCGCGTACGTCGGGGTCGCTGCGCCGCATCGGCAGCAGCGCGCGCTGCCCGGGCGTGATGGCGAGCACGACGAGCCACAGTCCGGCGAGTGCGGCGACCGCGGCCCCGGCGAGCACCGCGGCGTCGTCGAGGGGCCGCTCACCGAGCTGGTGGGCGAGTTCGCGCCGCCAGCCCATCGCGGGGTGGCCGGCCCGCACGGCGACGACGTCGTACAGGAGCAGTCCGGCGCCGGCCAGGACCAGCAGGGCGAGGAGGGCGGCGGGCACCCGGCGCGGCGACCAGAAGCGGGCGGCCTTGCCGTCGGCGGAGAGCGTGGGCAGCGGATGGTAGGTGGCACCGGAAGCCGACTGGCCGAGCTCGTCCTCGTCCCGCCGCGCCTGTTCGACGACCGGCAGCGGCTGCGTGCCGCCGCTGCTCGGGGGTTCGCTCATCGTGTCCTCCCCTGTGCCGCGGCGCGTGTCCGCGCCGAGTGCAGCCGCTCCACCTGGACCACCACCTCGGGTACGTCCATCCCCGCCAACGCCCTTACCCGCTGGGCGACTTGGTGACGCACGGCACCGCACTGGCGGCCGATGTCGCAGGGGTAGTCCAGTTCGAGACTGACGCGGACGCGGGCGGTGCCGAAGGGCGCCTCCCCCGCTCCGGGGGAGCCGGAGGCCTGGGGGGCCACGGAGACCGTGGCATGCGGCGGGGACCCGCCGTCGGGCACGGCGGGCACCGCCTCACGCGCCGCCCGCGCGGCGATCTTCGCGACGACCCGGTCGGCGATCCGGGTGGCGCCGCGCTCCCCCGGCGCGACCTGTGCCGCCACCGCTCACCGCCGCCGGTCGCCGCGGGCGCGGAAGAATTCGCCGGGCTCGAGGTCACCCTCCAGGAACCGCCCGGCCACGAAGCCGACGGCGCCCAGGGCGGCCACCAGGAGGAACGCCCCGAATCCGCCGAAGTATCCGGCGAAGCCGAGCGCCATTCCCGCCACCATGCCGATCACGGCCATGCTCATCGTGCGCTCCTTCGCGTCGCGAGACGTGACTGGGTGAGTGGGATCTGGATCTGACGTGCTACTGGAGGCGGCCCTGCGGCTGCTCCTCGTCCTCCTCGTCGGGCAGCTTCACATCGCTGACCGCGAGGTTGACCTCGACGACCTCAAGGCCGGTCATGCGCTCGACGGCCGCGATCACGTTCTCCCGTACGTCCTGGGCGAGGTCGGCGATCGAGACGCCGTACTCGACGACGATCTCCAGGTCGAGCGCCGTCTGCACCTCGCCGACCTCGGCCTTCACGCCGCGCGAGACGGATTTCGTGCCGCCGGGGACCCGGTCGCGCACGGCCCCGAAGGTGCGTGCGAGGCCGCCGCCCATCGCGTGCACGCCTTCGACGTCACGCGCGGCGAGTCCCGCGATCTTCTCGACGACTCCGTCGGCGATGGTGGTACGGCCCCGGCTCCCGGGGGCGCCGCCGCCGCGCCTGGTGGCGCCCGCCGCGCCGTCACCAGGGAAGTCCTTCTGGAGCGTCTGAGACGTGTTCCGCTCTCCGGTGTCGGTCATGGCCGTCCCGTCCGTTTCGCAAGGAGATCTGCTTTCTTTGCCCACATTAAGACGGGTTGCGCGGTAGCGCTCCAGGGATGCGGCAGGGTGGAGTCATGACGGGTGACGGGTGGACCCAGGCGGTGCGCAGGCAGCTGGGCCTCGGGCGGGTACTGCCGCTCGGCGGCGCGCCGGACGGCACGTGGGTGACGGAATCGGCGGTGGACGGTGTGTTGCGCCATGCGGCGCAACGGGTCACCGGGGTGCGGCTGGGCACGGTCCGCGTCGCCCCGGCCGATCCGGGTGGGTCGTACGTCGCTGCCGTGCCGCCACCGCCGAGCGCGCTGCCGCCCGGACCACTGCGGATCACGGCGGACTTCGCGGCCGCCGTCCAGCCCCTGCCGGCCGCGGCGGACCGGTTGCGGGCCGCGCTCCACGAGGCGGCGGACCGGCTCGGCCTGGTGGTCGACGAGGTGGACCTGCGGGTGACGGCGCTCCTGGACGAAGGCGTCGGCGACGGGAACGTACGTCCGGAAACGCCCCGCACGCCAGCGGGTCAGGCGCCCCCGGGCGACGGCGACGAGGCGCGCGCGGGGCGGGCCGCCCTCGCGGTGCCCGGCGTGACCCGGCTGACCGGGGCGCTCGGTCCGGCCGTGCACCTGGAGGAGCGCCGCCCGGCGGCGGGCGCGCTGCCCCGCCGCCACGCGCGCGTGGAGCTCGCGACGGACCGCGGGCACCGTGCCCTGGATGTGGCGCTCGCGGTCCGCGCGGCGGTGAGCGAGGCCCTGCCGGGCCGCCCGTCGGTGGCGGTGCTCATCACTGCCGTGGAGTGACGCCCCGGAGGCGCGGCGGCAGAGGTGGGCCCACGCCGCCGGGCCAGGGCAAGGACCGTCAGTCGCCGAGGCCCGCGAGGTCCCGCAGGCGGCGGCCCTGCGCGGCGCGCTCGGCGACGCGCTGCTCCTCGAAGGAGCGGCCCGTGGCGCCCTGGAGCAGTGCCTTGGTCTCGATGACCGCGTCACGCGGCGCGGAGATCAGCGCGGCGGCCAAGTCCCGCGCGGCGGCGTCGAGTTGGCCGACGGGAACCACGAGGTTGGCGAGGCCGACCCGCTCGGCCTCGTCCGCGTGGACAAAGCGCCCGGTGGCGCAGATCTCCAGGGCGCGGGCATAGCCGACGAGCCCCACCAGCGGGTGCGTGCCGGTGAGGTCGGGGACCAGGCCGAGGCTGGTCTCGCGCATGGCGAACTGCACGTCGTCCGCCGCGATCCGCAGATCGCAGGCGAGCGCGAGCTGGAAGCCGGCGCCGATGGCGTGGCCCTGGACGGCGGCGATGGACACGATGTCGCTCCGCCGCCACCAGGTGAACGCCTCCTGGTACTCGGCGATGGTGGCGTCGAGTACGCCGTCGTCGCCGCGCGCCAGGTCGATGAAGGACGGCTCGCCGTCGAAACCCTCGGGCGTGAACGCCTGCCGGTCCAGGCCCGCGGAGAAGGACTTGCCCTCACCGCGCAGCACCACGACGCGGACGCTGCCCGGCAGCAGCTGACCGGCCTCGGCCAACGCCCTCCACAGCGCGGGAGATTGGGCGTTCCTTTTGGCCGGGTTGGTCAGCGTCACCGTGGCGACGGCCTCGTCGATGGTGAGGCGTACGCCGTCCTTGTCGAGAACCGGTGCGAGCTCGCTGTCGGACGAAGCCATGGGTGCCTCCGATGGGGTGCGGTCGGTCCGGGTGCTCGGGAGCGCCCGTAAGTGACTGCACAGTAACCACCCGGCCGATCACGCGATCGACCGGGTGGCCACCGTCGGGCCATGGGTACAGCGGGCCGCGCCTGCCGTCAGCCGGCGGCGGCCTTCTTGCCTCGCGTCGCCCCGCCGCGTCCCCGCAGCGTGACGCCGGACTCGCTGAGCATGCGGTGCACAAACCCGTACGAACGGCCCGTCTCCTCGGCCAACGCACGGATGCTCGCACCGCCGTCGTACTTCTTTTTCAGGTCTGCCGCGAGCTTGTCGCGCGCGGCGCCGGTCACCCGGCTGCCCTTCTTCAGAGTCTCGGCCACCCGTGCCTCCTCATGGGAAGTGCGCTCTGGACTTCTCATGATCACCCCTCCCGGGCTTCCTGGCCACCCATTCGGCAAGGTCCGTACGACGAGGTTTGCCGCGACGGAGGGGCACACCACGAGCGGAATCAACTATTCCGCGTGCTGGATTCCGTACGCCTGTCCGGACCGCGCGACGAATCAGCAGGTCAGCGCGGTGCCGGTGGGAGGCCGGGCCGCATGCCCCGACGGCGGCGGAATCCGTGTATGACACACCTCGGTACGAGGGCGGCTCACACAGATGAGGGATCACCGCTCCGCCGAATGATCCATACGCAGTGGATCAGCAGTTCGATCACCCCAAGTGGACGCCCTGGGCTCAGGCGAGCGCCACGAGGTCCGCGTAGTCCTGGCCCCACAGGTCCTCGACGCCGTCCGGGAGCAGGATGATCCGCTCCGGCTGGAGTGCCTCGACCGCGCCCTCGTCGTGGGTGACGAGGACGACCGCGCCCTTGTAGGTGCGCAGGGCGCCGAGGATCTCCTCGCGGCTGGCCGGGTCGAGGTTGTTGGTGGGCTCGTCGAGCAGCAGGACGTTGGCCGAGGAGACGACGAGGGTCGCGAGCGCGAGCCGGGTCTTCTCACCGCCGGAGAGCACGCCCGCCGGCTTGTCGACGTCGTCCCCGGAGAAGAGGAACGAGCCGAGCGTCTTGCGCACCTCGACGAGGTCGAGGTCGGGGGCGGCCGAGCGCATGTTCTCCAGGACCGTGCGCTCGGGGTCCAGGGTCTCGTGCTCCTGGGCGTAGTACCCGAGCTTGAGGCCGTGGCCCTCGATGACCTGGCCGGTGTCGGGCTTCTCGGCGCCGCCGAGCAGCCTGAGCAGGGTGGTCTTGCCCGCGCCGTTGAGGCCGAGGATGACCACGCGCGAGCCCTTGTCGATCGCGAGGTCGACGTCGGTGAAGATCTCCAGGGAGCCGTACGACTTCGACAGGCCCTCGGCCATCAGCGGTGTCTTGCCGCACGGGGAGGGCTCGGGGAAGCGGAGCTTGGCGACCTTGTCGCTCTGGCGCACCTCGTCGAGACCGGCGAGGAGCTTGTCGGCGCGGCGCGCCATGTTCTGCGCGGCGACGGTCTTGGTGGCCTTGGCGCGCATCTTGTCGGCCTGCGAGTGCAGGGCGGCGGCCTTCTTCTCGGCGTTCTGCCGCTCGCGCTTGCGGCGCTTCTCGTCGGACTCGCGCTGCTGCTGGTAGAGCTTCCAGCCCATGTTGTAGACGTCGATCGCGGAGCGGTTGGCGTCGAGGTAGAAGACCTTGTTGACGACCGTCTCGACGAGGTCGACGTCGTGGGAGATCACGATGAAGCCGCCGCGGTACGTCTTGAGGTAGTCGCGCAGCCAGACGATCGAGTCGGCGTCGAGGTGGTTGGTCGGCTCGTCGAGCAGGAGCGTGTCGGCGTCCGAGAAGAGGATGCGGGCCAGCTCGATACGGCGGCGCTGACCACCGGAGAGCGTGTGCAGGGGCTGGCCGAGCACGCGGTCCGGGAGGTTGAGCGCGGCGGCGATGGTGGCGGCCTCGGCCTCGGCGGCGTACCCGCCCTTGGTGAGGAACTCCGTCTCCTGGCGCTCGTACTGCTTCATGGCCTTGTCGCGCGTGGCGCCCTGGCCGTTCGCGATGCGCTGTTCGTTCTCGCGCATCTTGCGGATCAGGGTGTCGAGTCCGCGCGCGGAGAGGATGCGGTCGCGGGCGAGGACGTCGAGGTCGCCGGTGCGGGGGTCCTGCGGGAGGTAGCCGACCTCTCCGGAGCGGGAGATCGTGCCGCCGGCGGGGATGCCCTCACCCGCCAGGCACTTGGTGAGGGTGGTCTTGCCCGCCCCATTGCGGCCGACGAGGCCGATGCGGTCGCCCTTCGCGATGCGGAAGGAGGCGTTCTCGATGAGGATGCGGGCGCCGGCGCGCAGCTCGATGCCGGAAGCGGTGATCACGGGGGGTACTCCTGAACAGGGTGGACGGCGAGAGGGACGACTGGTTGCTCGGGGCCGGTGTCTACGCCGTCCAACTGAGAAGAGGAGCTGCCATGGCAGCCAGTCTAACGGGCGAGCGCAACTAGTTTTCTGGGCCGCCGTCGCCCTCGCCCGCCCCGGGGTCACGCTCCAGGTCGCCGTTGCCCAGCGGGGTACGGCCGGGAACGATTCTGCCGAGGTCGTCCACCGCCACGACCTGCGCGGTCCAGGAGGCGGCGGTGCCCGCGCAGGGCTGGGCGACCAGCAGGGCCCCGTCCCGGTGGAGCGAGCGGGCCGGTTCGAAGGCGCAGCCGCGGCGGGCGGGGAGCACCCAGCGCAGGTCGCCGTCGGCGGTGCGGTAGGCGGTGATGCGGCGCGGGGTGACGACGGCCAGCATGCGGGCCCCGGGCGCGAGCGGCCGCAGCACTCCGGCGCCGCCGAGCGCGGCCGGGGTGCGCAGCCAGCCGGCGCTCTCGGGAACGGCACGGTGCCAGCGCACGGAGCGGCCGCCGTCGCGCTCGGTGTCGGTGACCAGGCCGTCGCTCCAGAGCGTGAAGGCGTGGCCGGGCGCGGCGAGCACCGTGAGGGGCCTGCGGCCTTCCCGCGTGTACGTCCAGCGGATCGCGCCGCCGATTGGTTCGTACGCCTGGACGGCCCGCCCCCGTGTCCGCAGGGCGGGCGCCGCGCCGGGGCCCGCGTCCGGCACGCGCGCGTGGGCGATGAGGCGGTCTCCGTAGGGGGCCGGCCGCGAGTGGTGGGCGGCGGTGATGAGCGGCAGGGCGAGCAGCGCGAGGGCGACGGGAAGCGCGATGCGGGTGCCCCTGCCGGTGCCTTTGCGGGTGCTGCCGCGGGTGCTTGCGCGGGACGGGTGCGGGGGCGGTGTCCCGGCGGGCTCTGCGGGTTCTGCGGGCTCTGCGGCGGACTCGCTCGGCAGAGCGGACATGACGCCCCCCTTCGTACCACCACCCAGATCAGGCGTTCAGGCGCAGAGCGTAGCGGCGGGGCACCGGGCGGCCGTGGTCCCGCCGGTGCGACACGGCGCGGGGAGCGGTCGGCGTCCCCCGTTCGGACCTCCGTCCGGCGCCGGGCGCAGGCGGGCGTATCAGGATGAAGTGGCCGGGCCGCCCGGTGCGGGACGGCGTGCGTCGTCCCGGGTGTGACGCAGAGGGGTGTGCCCAATGCAGTTCGACGACGACGCGGGCCTGGACACCTCCGAGGTGCGGGATGTGCGCGGCAGCCGGATCCCCGGCGGCCGGGCGACCGTGGGCGGCGGCATCGCCGGGCTCATCGCGCTGGTGCTCGGCCTCTTCTTCGGGGTGGGGCCGGATCAGCTGGGCCTGTCCTCCGGCGACGAGGAGCCCGAGGCCTCGTCGTCGTCCCTCGCGCAGGTGCAGCGGAACTGCCGCACGGGGCAGGACGCCAACACCAAGGAGGACTGCCGCATCGTGGCGGTGGTCAACAGCGTGCAGGACTTCTGGCGCCCGGAGTTCCAGCGCAGGCGGGCCTCGTACTCCCCCGCGCAGACCGTCCTGTTCACGAGCCGGGTGGGCACCGCCTGCGGGACGGCGACCTCGGCGGTCGGGCCGTTCTACTGCCCCGGTGACCGGAAGGTCTATCTGGACCTCGGCTTCTTCGACGAGCTGCGCACGAAGTTCGGCTCCACCGGCGGCCCCTTCGCGCAGGCGTACGTGGTGGCCCACGAGTACGGGCACCACGTACAGAACCTGGCGGGCACCCTGAAGCGCTCCCAGGACGGGCGCACGGGCCGCGACAGCAACGCCGTGAAGGTGGAGCTCCAGGCGGACTGCTACGCCGGGGTCTGGGCGCGGCACGCGACCGGCAGTCCGGACGAGCGCACGGGCAAGCCGCTGATCAGCAGCCTCGACGACGCGGACATCCGGGACGGCCTGGACGCGGCGGCCGCGGTGGGCGACGACCGGATCCAGGAGAAGTTCCAGGGCCGGGTCACCCCCGAGACCTGGACGCACGGCTCCGCCGAGCAGCGCCAGCGGTGGTTCTACCAGGGCTATCGCACCGGTGACATGGGGCGGTGCGACACCTTCCGCTGACCGCCCGGACCCCGGCGCGGCACGACCCGATCGGAGTGATGTACATGGCAGGGAACGAGAGCGCCAGCGGGCGGCCGAGCATCTTCCCGACGCTGCTGTACGCGGACGCGAAAGCCGCGATCCGGCAGCTGACGGAGGCCTTCGGCTTCACCGAGCTGCATGTGTACGAGGGCGAGGACGGCAGCGTCGCGCACGCCGAACTGGCCCAGGGCAACGGCTTGGTGATGCTCGGCTCCAAGGGCACGGGCGGCGTCTTCGACCGGGCGATGAAGGGCGCGGGACCCTGCGGGGTGTACGTCGTCGTGGACGACGTCGACGCCCACCACCGGCGGGCCGTGGAACACGGCGCTGAGATCCTGATGCCCCCGACCGACCAGGACTACGGCTCGCGGGACTACATGGCGCGGGACGCCGAGGGCAACGTATGGAGTTTCGGCACGTACGCCCCCGGGACCGCCGGGGGCTGACGCTCACTCCCCGCCGGTGTGCACCTGGAAGGCGGCGCGGCGCACGGCCCTGGCCAGCGCCGGGTCGGGGTGGGCGGCGGCGAGGGCGACCAGGACCTGGACGGTGCGGGGGTGTCCCGCGCGGCGCACCTCGTCGAGGAGGGCGGGCACCGTGGGCTGGACCGCCGACTCCAGGTGGCGGACGAGGAGTTCCCCCTCCCCGTGGTCGGCGACGGCCGCCGCGGTGTCGATCCACAGCCAGGTGGACTCCTCGCGGCTCAGCACGAGGTGGACGTCCTCGGGGTCGGCGCCCTCCTGCTCGGCCAGCCACAGCAGGGCGTAGGGCCGCAGGGGGGTCTCGTCCAGGACGGCCCTGACCTCCTGCTCGGCCGGGGCGCCGACGACGCGCAGGGCCTCGAAGGCGAGGCCGCGCAGCAGGGCGTCCTCGCCGCGGGCGGCCGTGAGCAGGTCGGTGACGGCGCTGCCGACGGGGCGGGCGGCGAGCCAGGCCCTGTACTCGGCGCGGGCCGCGTTGGGGCGCAGGCGGGCGCAGCCGCGCAGCATGTCCTCGGCGGACTGCTCGATGTGCCCGGCGGGGCTCTGCGCGGCGACGCAGATCTGCTCCAGCTTGACCCAGACCGCCCAGCTGCCGAGCGGGGTCAGGGTGGCCTGGCCGTCGGCGAAGGTCAGCGCGCCGACGGCGGCGAGGCCGTGCAGCGCCCAGTCGAGGAGGGCGGGCAGCGGGGCCGCCTCTTCGGGGCGGTCGGCCGGTGGGGTCTCCGGCTGGGGGCCGTAGGGGATCTCGCAGCGCTCGGTGCGCAGTTCGGTGACGCGCTGGTCCAGGAGGTCGAGCAGCTGCGGTACGGGGACGGGGCCCGCCGACAGCTGGAGGAAGGACAGCACCTGCGGCATGGCCTCGACGACCTCGGCGACCGCGGCGGACGCGAGCTCGTCCGGTGCCGGGTGGGCCAGTGACCAGGCGTCGAAGAGCGCGACCCAGCCGCGCAGCACGGCGGTGTCGTCGCGGTCCCAGGCGCGCAGGCGCCAGCCGGGGCGGGCGCGGTCGCCGTGCACCTCGACGAGGCCCGCGAGGCGGGCGGTGTCCCAGTCGGCGCGGACCTGAGCGGCGGTCAGTCCCAGTTCGGCGGCGGCGCGTTCGGCGGTGGCGTCGGAGAGGGTGCCCTTGCCGTCGGGCGTCCCGCCGGTGCTGCCGGGGCCGGGCCGCAGGGCGGTGTCGGCCCAGCGGGCGACCCGGGCGGCGTCGGCGAGGCCGGCGCGCGCTGCCCGGGCCAGCTCCGAGGGCGCGGGTGTGCCCTCGGGCGGGCGGGGCGCGGGACGGCGCGCGCGGCGGTTGCCCACCGCGCCGGGGGCGGCGGAGAGGGGTCGCGCTGGGTCGCGCTGAGTCTCTCCTCGCTTCTCGGCCCTCGGGTAGGGCGCGCGGACAAGTCGGAGCCTGGAGTCGCGCGGGGTACGGGACGTCACGGGAGCAGTCTTCCTGTTGACGGTCCGAAAACCCAAACGGAATGCCGACGGCGGGCTTCCGGGTGCCGCGCGAGGGGGCGCGCCGGGTGGTGCGGGAGGGCCGCGAAGGGTCACATCAGGGGGGTGAGGAAGCGGCGCAGCGCCTCTTCGTAGCCGGCCGGGTCGGCGTTCCACATGGCGCCGTGGGGAGCGCCGGGGACGGTGCGCAACGCGACCAGTTCCGGGCGCTGTTCGGCCAGTCGCCGGGAGAGGGCCCAGGGGGCGACGGTGTCGTCGGGGCCGTGCAGGACGAGGGTCGGTACCCGCAGCAGCGTGGGGTCGGCTGCCGCGAGGGTGCGGTCGCCGCGCAGACCCGTGCGTCCCTGGGCCGCGCGGACCGCAAGCGGAAGGAGCGGCCCCGGGGTGCGGCGGGCCACGGCGAGGGCGCGGAGGGTGGTCTCCCAGTTGAGCACCGGGGAGTCCAGGACGAGGCCGCTGACGTGGTCGCGCAGTGCCGAGTGGGCGGCGGCGTGCAGGCACATGGTGGCGCCGGTGGACCAGCCGTGGAGGATGACCTTGCGGGCGCCGTGGCGCACGGCGTGGCGCAGGGCGGCGTCCAGGTCGCGCCACTCGGTCTCGCCGAGGTGGCCGAGGCCGTCCGCGGAGCGGGGCGCGCCGGGGTCGCCGCGGTAGGCGAGGTCGAGCACGGGCAGCCGGAGGCGGCGCAGGAGGTCCATGACGACCATGGGGTGCTCGCGGGTGGTGCCCAGACCGTGCACGGTGATGACCCAGGTGTCGCGCAGGTTGGGCACGAACCAGGCGGGCAGGGTGCCGAGTTCGCCCGGGATGCCGACGTCCGTGTGGTCGATGCCGAGCGCGGTGTACGGGTCGCCGACGTGGACCTGCGGGGTGAGCCAGACCTTCGCGCCGGGTTCCAGGGTGCCGTGGGTGACGGCTTCCAGGCGGCGTACGACCGTGTCGGCCTCGTGCCGCGCCGACTCCAGGACGGGCCCGACGACGGCGTGGGTGCCGTTGCCGGTGAGGCCGTACGTGCCGGGGCGCAGGCTCGCGAGGGCGCGGGTCAGGGAGACCTGTCCGGTGCCGGTGGCGTGCACGGTGAGGCGGGGTTCCGACGGCAGGGGGCGGCCCGCCGGGGCCCTGAGGGCGGCGTCGCTGGCGAACCGCCCCGCCGCGACCGCGGCCGCGGCTGTCCCCAGGGCTGCTGTGACTGCGGTGACGGCCGCTGCCGTCGCTTTGGCTGGGCGCACCGTCCCAGTGTCCGGGGGTGACGGCCGCGGGGCCAGTGGGCGCGGTCCGCGGGGTGACGCGGTGGTGGGGCGGCGCCAGGGCAGTGCCCCGCCTCGTCCGTCCGCGGGCCGGGAGCGGTGTGTGCGCGTCGGTTTCGCCATAGGTGTACTCGTGCCCGTGGACGGCGGATCGCAACGGTCAGAAAGTCGGCTGTCCGTATCCCCGCAGTTTCTCCTGGGCCTCGCGCAGGTGGGCGGCGGACAGGAGGCTCGGGGTGTGGCCCGGCACCGCCGTGGCGGTGAGCCACAGGCGGCACATCCACTCCAGTTGCGCCGTGCGGTCGTACGCCTGGGACAGGGAGTCTCCGTAGGTGACCGTTCCGTGGTTCTGGAGGAGGCATCCGGTGCGGTCGCTGAGGGCGCGGAGCATGTTCTCGGCCAGTTCCTCGGTTCCGTAGAGCGCGTAGGGGGCGACGCGGACCGGGCCGCCGAGGACGCCCGTCATGTAGTGCACCGCGGGCAGCTCGGGGACCAGCGTCGAGACGGCCGTGGCGTGGACCGCGTGGGTGTGGACCACGGCCGTCGCGCCGGTGGTCCGGTAGATCGCGAGGTGCATCGGCAGCTCGCTGGTCGGCGCGAGGTCGCCGATGACCCGCCGCCCTTCGAGGTCGACGCCGAGCGCGTCCTCGGGCCGCAGCCGGTCGTAGGCGACCCCGCTCGGGGTGACCAGGACGGTGTCGCCGACCCGCACGGAGACATTGCCGGAGGTACCGACGACCAGACCGTCCGTCACCGTCCTGCGGGCCGTCTCCACCAGCTCGCCCCATGCCCGTCCGAGCTCGTCCCGCCCCGCGCCGTGCCCGGCGTCCTGCCGCTGCTCAGTCATACGACGATCCTGCCAGCCGGGCGCGCCGCGCTGTAGACGGCGAGTGATCAGTATCTCTTCGGCGGCCCCGATGGACGGGCGGGCGCGGCCCGTCCGCAGGGGACCGGGCAGGCGACGGAAGCCGACACTCCGCCCAGATTCCGGGCGCCGCACCGTCATTCCGTACGATCGACGTCAGACCCCTGATGGATAGGGAGTGGCGACACTCCGCTTCGGGTCACCGTGCCGCCCGGCCCAGTTCACTTTCCGTTCACCCGGGTTGCCTACGTTCCACATGCCACTGACGTCCAACAGAAGCCTGGGTAAATGGAACACATCACGCTTCTCCTCGGGATCGTGATCGTTACCGCTCTCGTGTTCGATTTCACGAACGGTTTCCACGACACTGCCAACGCGATGGCGACGACCATCTCGACCGGCGCTCTCAAGCCCAAGACGGCGGTGGCCATGTCCGCCGTGCTGAACCTCGTCGGAGCCTTCCTCTCCGTCGAAGTCGCCAAGACGATCTCAGGCGGGATCGTCAACGAGGACGGCCTCAAGACGGAGGTCATCTTCGCTGCGCTCGTCGGCGCGATCCTGTGGAACCTGCTGACCTGGCTGGTGGGCCTGCCCTCCAGTTCCTCCCACGCCCTCTTCGGCGGCCTCATCGGCGCCGCGGTCATGTCGATGGGCTGGTCGTCGATCAACGGCGGCACCGTCGTCACCAAGGTGCTCATCCCGGCCCTCGCCGCGCCGCTCGTGGCGGGACTCGCCGCGACGCTGGCGACGCGCCTGACGTACCGCATCGGCCGCAACACCGACACCAGGGCGACCGCCAAGGGCTACCGCGCCGGCCAGATCGCCTCCGCGGGCCTCGTCTCCCTGGCGCACGGCACGAACGACGCGCAGAAGACCATGGGCATCATCACGCTCGCCCTGGTCACCGGCGGCGTCCTGAACCCCGGCGCGAACCCCCCGATGTGGGTCATCGTCTCGGCCGGTGTCGCCATCGCGCTCGGCACCTACCTCGGCGGCTGGCGCATCATCCGCACCATGGGCAAGGGCCTCACCGACCTCCAGCCGCAGCAGGGCTTCGCCGCCCAGACCAGCGCCGCGACGGTCATCCTGGCCTCCTCCCACCTGGGCTTCTCGCTCTCCACCACCCAGTCCTGTTCCGGCGCCGTGATGGGCGCGGGCCTCGGCCGCAAGGGCGGCGTGGTCCGCTGGTCCACCGCGACCCGCATGTTCGTCGCGTGGGGCCTGACCCTGCCGGCCGCCGGTCTGGTCGGCGCGGGCGCCGAGTTCCTCACCAAGCAGGGCCCCTGGGGCATCGCGGTCACCGCCGCGCTCCTGATCACCGGCTCGGCCGTCATCTGGGCGCTCTCCCGGCGCAACGCCGTCGACCACACCAACGTCACCGACGACGAGGTCCGCCACGACGACACCACGGGCGCCGAACCCGCGGGCGTCGTGACCACCGCGATCGCCGCCGTCACCCCGCCCCCGACGGGCGCGATGGCCGCGGCGGGCGCCTCCTCCGACGAACTGGTCAAGGCCACCCTCACGGCCCAGGCCACCGCCCCGACCACGACCGGCGCCATGGCGGACCCCGCCCGGCCCGCGACGGTGTAAGGACACATCACCATGAACATCGACTGGGCAGCACTCGGCTCCGTCTTCGGAGTCAGCCTCGCCGTGACGGTGGCTCTCGTGGGCCTGTTCACCCTCGGCATCATCGGTCTCTCCAAGCAGGAGACGGCGGCCGCGTCGGGCAGTGGTTCCGGCGGCTCCGTGGCGCTGGCGCGCACCGGCGCGTACGCCTGCTTCGCGCTGTGCGCGGCGGCCGTGGCGTACGGCATCTATCTGATCGTCGCCTGACGGCAGCGGTTCACGGCGGGGTGCGGGACGTGTGTTCACGTCCCGCCCCCCCCCGCCGGATGTGCCGCGCCACACACTCTCCCGCCGCACGGCAACGGCGAGTTGAAGGGCGGTGGCGGGGGGGGGGGGGGGGGGGGGGGGGGGGGGGGGGGGGGGGGGGGGGGGGGGGGTGGGGGCGGGGGGGGGGGGGGGGGGGGGTGGGGGGGGGGGGGGGGGTTGGTGCCCCCCCCCCCCCCCCCGCCGCCGTATGTGCGGCTCCACACACTCTCCCGCCGCAGGTCAACGGCGAGTTGACGGGCGTTCGCGGGGCGTGGTGGACTGCCGGGGCCAACTACGGCGGCAGAAGAGGAAGCCGGTGCGAATCCGGCGCGGTCCCGCCACTGTCACCGGGCAGCCGTCCCCGACGCTCCCGGAAGCCAGGAACTCTCGCCGCCGATCACGTCGAACCAGGGCGCGGACACCCTGAGTGAGGACATATCGCCATGCGCGGCCGCCCGTTGCCGGACCTGTTCCCGAGCGTGAGCTCATCACCCGGCACTGCGACGGGCTGACCCCATGAGTGCCGATCGCGACTTCGCGTACGGCGCCGCCGCCGGCCTCCTCGGTGACCTGCTGCTCGGCGATCCCCGCCGGGGCCATCCGGTCGCCGGGTTCGGGCGTGCGGCGGCCGCCGTCGAGCGGGTGCTGTGGCGGGACCACCGCGGGTGGGGCGCGCTGCACGCCGTGGTCTGTGCCGGGGGCGCGGCGGGTGCCGCCGCGCTCGCCGCCTCTCTCGTACGCCGCTCCCCCGCCGCCTCCGTCACGCTGACCGCCGCCGCGACGTGGGCCGTGGTCGGCGGGACCTCGCTCGGACGGGAGGCGCGGGCCATCGGCGGCGCGCTGGCCGCCGGTGACGTGGACGTGGCCCGGGAGCGGCTGCCCCATCTGTGCGGACGGGATCCGCAGGCGCTGGACTCCGACGGCATCGCGCGCGCCGTCGTCGAGTCCGTCGCCGAGAACACCTCCGACGCGGTGGTCGGGGCGCTGGTGTGGGGTGCCGTCGGCGGGGTGCCGGGGCTCGTCGCCTTCCGCGCCGTGAACACCCTCGACGCCATGGTCGGTCACAAGTCGTCCAGGTACCGGCGGTACGGCTGGGCCTCCGCCCGCCTCGACGACGTCCTCGGCTGGCCGGGGGCGCGGCTCACCGCCGGGCTCGCGGCGCTGGCCGGGGACTCGCCCTCAGGGGCGGTGCGGGCATGGCGTACGGATGCCGCCAAGCATCCCAGCCCCAATGCCGGGCCCGTGGAGGCCTCCTTCGCGGGAGCGCTCGGAGTGCGGCTCGGCGGGACCCTCTCGTACGGCGGGCGGGTCGAGCACCGGCCCGTCCTGAACACGGACGGGCGGGACGTGCGGGTGACGGACATCGAGCGGGCCGTGAAGCTGTCGCGGCGGGTGAGCTGGCTGGCGCTGGGCGTCGCGGTGGGTGTGCGGGAGATGTGCCGTCGGTCTCGGTCGAGGAGGACCTCATGAGTGGTGGGCTGCTGGTCGCGGGAACCACATCGGACGCCGGGAAGAGCGTCGTCACCGCCGGGATCTGCCGGTGGCTGGCCCGCGAGGGTGTGTCCGTCGCGCCGTTCAAGGCGCAGAACATGTCCCTGAACTCCTTCGTCACCCGCGAGGGCGCCGAGATCGGGCGGGCCCAGGCCATGCAGGCGCAGGCCGCCCGTGTGGAGCCGAGCGCCCTGATGAACCCCGTCCTGCTCAAGCCGGGCAGCGACCGCTCAAGCCAGGTCGTGCTGATGGGCAAGCCGGTCGGCGAGATGAGCGCGCGCGGCTACCACGGGGGGCGGCAGGCCGCGCTGCTCGACACCGTCGTGGGATGCCTCGAAGAACTCCGGGGCAGCTATGACGCCGTGATCTGTGAGGGCGCGGGCAGCCCCGCCGAGATCAATCTGCGGCGCACCGACATCGTGAACATGGGCATCGCGCGCGCGGCCCGCTTCCCCGTCCTGGTGGTCGGGGACATCGACCGGGGCGGGGTGTTCGCCTCGTTCTTCGGTACGACGGCGCTGCTGAGCGCGGCCGACCAGGAGCTGGTCGCCGGGTATCTGGTGAACAAGTTCCGGGGCGACGTCTCGCTCCTCGAACCGGGCCTCGACATGCTGTACGAGCTGACCGGGCGCCGCACCTTCGGTGTGCTGCCCTTCCAGCACGGGCTCGGCATCGACGAGGAGGACGGGCTGCGCGTCTCGCTGCGGGGCGCCGTGCGGGAGTCCGTGGTGGCACCGCCGGTCGGTGAGGACGTGCTGCGCGTCGCCGTGTGCGCGGTGCCGCTGATGTCCAACTTCACCGACGTGGACGCGCTGGCGGCCGAGCCGGGTGTCGTCGTGCGGTTCGTGGACCGGGCCGAGGAGCTCGTCGACGCGGACCTCGTGGTCGTACCGGGCACGCGCGGGACCGTACGCGCGCTCCAGTGGCTGCGGGAGCGCGGCCTCGCGGGCGCCCTCGTGCGCCGCGCCGCCGAGGGGCGGCCCGTGCTCGGCATCTGCGGCGGCTTCCAGGTCCTCGGCGAGCACATCGAGGACGATGTCGAGTCGCGGGCGGGCGCCGTGGCGGGGCTCGGGGTGCTGCCAGTGCGGGTGCGGTTCGCCCGCGAGAAGACCCTCGCCAGACCGGTGGGCGAGGCCCTCGGCGAGCCGGTCGAGGGGTACGAGATCCACCACGGCGTCGCCGAGGTCCTGGGCGGGGAACCCTTCCTGGACGGCTGCCGGGTCGGCGAGGTGTGGGGCACGCACTGGCACGGGTCGCTGGAGAGCGACGCGTTCCGGCGCCGGTTCCTCACGGAGGTGGCGCGCGCGGCCGGGCGCCGCTTCGTGCCCGCGCCCGACACCAGCTTCGGCACGCTGCGCGAGGAGCAGCTCGACATCCTCGGCGACCTGATCGAAGAACACGCGGACACGGACGGGCTGTTGAGCCTGATCGAGAAGGGGGCGCCGGCCGGGCTGCCGTTCATCGCGCCGGGTGCGCCCGCATGACGACCCGGCCCCCCAGTAGAACGAGCCCCGCATGCGCGGGGACCACAGCAGCAGTTCCACGAAGTGATCGTGCAGGAGTGGACCATCCCCGCAGCAGCGGGGACCACTCACCCATACTGCGCACGGCGCTCCTCGCGCTGCACGAGCACCGGCATGAACCGCACGAAGGAGTGATCCGCGTATGAGCACCCCCTATCCGTTCACCGCTGTCGTCGGCCAGGACAACCTGCGGCTCGCGCTGCTGCTCAACGCCGTATCGCCCAAGGTGGGCGGTGTCCTTGTCCGCGGCGAGAAGGGCACGGCGAAGAGCACGGCCGTCCGGGCCCTCTCGGCTCTGCTGCCCGCCGTCGACGTCGTGGCCGGCTGCCGCTTCTCCTGCGACCCCGACGCCCCGGACCTCGGCTGCCCCGACGGGCCGCACGAGCCCGGGACCGGAGCGTCACGGCCCGCCCGGATGGTGGAACTGCCTGTCGGCGCTTCCGAGGACCGTCTTGTCGGGTCTCTCGACATCGAGCGTGCGCTCTCGGAAGGCGTCAAGGCCTTCGAGCCCGGGTTGTTGGCCTCGGCAAACCGCGGCATCTTGTACGTGGATGAAGTCAATTTGCTGCATGACCATCTCATCGACCTCCTCCTGGACGCCGCCGCGATGGGCGCCTCGTACGTGGAGCGCGAAGGCGTCTCCGTACGGCACGCCGCCCGTTTCCTGCTGGTCGGCACCATGAACCCCGAGGAGGGGGAGCTGCGGCCGCAGCTGCTCGACCGGTTCGGGCTCACCGTCGAGGTGGCCGCCTCCCGCGAGACCGACCAGCGCGTGGAGGTCGTGCGGCGGCGGCTGGCGTACGACGACGACCCCGAGGCCTTCGCGGCCCGCTTCGCCGAGGACGAGGCGGCGCTGCGCGACCGCGTCGTGGCGGCACGGGCGCTGCTGCCCCAAGTCGTCCTGGGCGACGGGGCGTTGCGGCAGATCGCGGCGACCTGCGCGGCGTTCGAGGTGGACGGGATGCGGGCCGACATCGTGATGGCGCGCACGGCGACCGCGCTGGCCGCCTGGGCGGGGCGTACGGAGGTGGAGAGCGAGGACGTGCGGCAGGCCGCGCTGCTCGCGCTGCCGCACCGCAGGCGCCGCAACCCCTTCGACGCGCCGGGTCTCGACGAGGACAAGCTCGACGAGACGCTGGAGGAGGCGCGCGAGAACGAGGCGCCCGAGCCTCCTGAGGACGACCCCGACGGCGGCGGTCCCGGCGATGGTGGTGGCGGCGGTGGGCAGCCCCCGGAGGGCGGCGGCCCCGACACCCCCGATCTCCCCTCCCAGCAGCAGGGCCCCGGCGCGGACGACGCACCGGCGGCCCCTCAGGAACCGGCCCCGACCGCAGGCCCCGGAGCCGGCGAGCAGCAGGCGGTACGCGCCGCCGAGCCCTTCCGCACCAAGATGCTGAGCGTGCCCGGCATCGGCGAGGGCGCGGCCGGGCGGCGCTCACGCGCCCGTACCGAGCACGGCCGTACGACGGGTTCGCGGCGCCCTCAAGGCGCCCTGACCAAGCTGCACCTGGCGGCGACCGTGCAGGCCGCCGCCCCGCACCAGAAGGCCCGGGGCCGCTCCGGTGCCGGTCTCGTCGTACGCCGTGACGACTTGCGGCAGGCGACCCGCGAGGGCCGCGAGGGCAACCTCGTGCTGTTCGTCGTGGACGCCTCGGGGTCGATGGCGGCGCGGCAGCGGATGAGCGCCGTCAAGGGTGCCGTGCTCTCGCTCCTCCTGGACGCCTACCAGCGGCGCGACAAGGTGGGCCTGGTGACGTTCCGGGGCCAGGACGCCCAGGTGGCGTTGCCCCCGACGTCATCGGTGGACGCCGCCGCCGCCCGCCTCGAAACGCTGCCGACGGGCGGCCGTACGCCGCTGGCCGCGGGCCTGCTGAAGGCGCACGACGTGCTGCGTGTGGAGCGGCTGCGCGATGCCGCGCGGCGGCCGCTGGTGGTCGTGGTGACGGACGGGCGGGCGACGGGCGGGGTGGAGCCGGTGGCCCGAGCGGGCCGCGCGGCACGGCTGTTCGCGGCCGACAAGGTGGCCTCGGTCGTCGTCGACTGCGAGTCGGGCTACGTACGCCTCGGTCTCGCGGGCCAGTTGGCGGGCGAGCTCGGCGGCACGGCCGTGACGCTCGACGAGCTGCGGGCGGACTCGATCGCCGGGCTCGTCAAGGACGTACAGGGAATGAACTCGCCTTCGAGGAGGGCCGCTTAATGCCGCAGGGACAGCCGAGTGTCGTACCGGACGACGGGCTCACGACGCGCCAGCGCCGCAACCGCCCGCTGGTCTTCGTGCACACGGGCATCGGCAAGGGCAAGTCGACCGCCGCGTTCGGGCTCGCGCTGCGGGCGTGGAACCAGGGGTGGCCGGTCGGGGTGTTCCAGTTCGTGAAGTCGGCGAAGTGGAAGGTCGGCGAGGAGAACGCGCTGAAGGTCCTCGGCGCCTCCGGTGAGGGCGGCACGGTCGCCTGGCACAAGATGGGCGAGGGCTGGTCGTGGATCCAGCGCGCCCCCGCCGAGGGCGAGTCGACGAACGAGGACAAGGCCCGCGAGGGCTGGGAGCAGGTCAAGCGTGACCTCGCGGCGGAGACGTACAAGCTGTACGTGCTCGACGAGTTCGCGTACCCGATGCACTGGGGCTGGATCGACACGGACGAGGTCGTGGAGGTCCTGCGGAACCGCCCCGGCACCCAGCACGTGGTCATCACCGGCCGCAACGCACCGCAGCAGCTGATCGACTTCGCCGACCTGGTGACGGACATGTCCAAGGTCAAGCACCCGATGGACGCCGGACAGAAGGGCCAGAGGGGCATCGAGTGGTAGCTCGTCTCGTCATCGCGGCGCCGTCGTCGGGCAGTGGCAAGACGACCGTCGCGACGGGCCTGATGGCCGCCTTCACGGCGGCCGGGCTCGCCGTGTCCCCGCACAAGGTCGGGCCGGACTACATCGACCCCGGCTATCACGCGCTGGCGACCGGCCGGCCCGGCCGCAACCTCGACGCGTACCTGTGCGGCCCCGACCTGATCGCGCCGCTGTTCGCGCACGGGTCGGCGGGGTGCGATCTCGCGGTCGTCGAGGGCGTGATGGGGATGTACGACGGGGCGGCGGGCCAGGGCGAGCTCGCCTCCACGGCGCATGTCGCGAAGCTGCTGCGCGCACCGGTCGTCCTGGTCGTCGACGCGTCGTCGCAGTCCCGTTCGGTGGCGGCGCTCGTGCACGGCTTCGCGTCGTGGGACCCTCAGGTGCGGGTCGCGGGCGTGATCCTCAACAAGGTGGGTTCCGACCGGCACGAGACGCTGCTGCGGGAGGCGCTGGAGGAGTCCGGCGTACCGGTCCTGGGCGCGCTGCGCCGGGTACGTCAAGTACGGGCGCCGTCACGGCACTTGGGTCTCGTCCCGGTCGCCGAACGGCAGGCGGAGGCGGTGGAGTCCGTCGCCGCGCTGGCCTCGCAGGTGCGGGAGGGCTGTGACCTGGAGGCGCTGCTCGCGCTGGCCCGCAGCGCGCCGTCGCTGCCCGGCGGTGCGTGGGATCCCGGCGCGGTACCGGCGTCGGCTTCGGTTGCCGGACGCCCGCCCCGTGTCGCCGTCGCCGGTGGCGCCGCCTTCACCTTCTCCTACGCCGAGCACACGGAACTGCTCACGGCGGCCGGGGCCGAGGTCGTGCCGTTCGACCCGCTCCACGACGAGCGGCTGCCGGAGGGCACGGCCGGTCTGGTGATCGGCGGCGGCTTCCCCGAGGTGTACGCACCCGAGCTGTCCGCCAACGAACCGCTGCGCGAGGCCGTGGCGGCGCTGGCGCGCTCCGGGGCGCCCGTGGCCGCGGAGTGCGCGGGGCTGCTGTACCTCGCCCGTGAGCTGGACGGGAAGCCTATGTGCGGGGTGCTTGACGCCGAGGCGCGGATGTCGGAGCGGCTGACGCTCGGGTACCGCGAGGCGGTCGCCGTGTCGGACGGCGTGCTCGCGGCGGCGGGGACGCGCACGCGGGGCCACGAGTTCCACCGCACGGTCGTGGAGCCGGGGGCGGGCCCGGCCCCCGCCTGGGGCCTGCACGCCCCTGAGCGCCGTGTCGAAGGCTTCGTACAGGGGAACGTGCACGCCAGCTACCTGCACACGCACTGGGCCGCGCGCCCGGATGTCGCGCGCCGCTTCGTCGACCGGTGTACGCCGTGAACATCGCGCGGTGCCGCTCACTCGGCGACGCCGACCACCAGCCAGATGAACCCCACGCCCGCCACCGTGCACAGCAGCGTCGAGCGGGCGGGGTGGTCGTGGTGCGCCTCGGGCAGGATCTCGGCCGCCGCGAGATACAGCAGTGCCCCGCCGAAGAACCCGAGATAGGCGCCGAGCAGCTGTTCCGGGATGGTGAGAAGCAGGGTGGAGGCGGCGCCGACCACCGGGGCCGCCGCGTCCGCGAAGAGCATCGCGAGGGCCTTGCGGCGGGCGTTCCCGTACAGGCTGGTGATCGTGTACGTGTTGAAGCCGTCCGCGAAGTCATGGGCGACGACGGCGAGCGCCACGGCCACGCCCATGCCGCCGCCGACCTGGAAGGCCGCGCCGATGGCGACACCGTCCATGACGCTGTGCCCGACCATGGCGGCGGCGGCCGTCAGCCCCACTTGGGGAACCCGCCCGCGCTCATGCTCATCGGCGCCGTGGCCGGCCTGCCGTCCCGCGAGGAGACGCTCCACGAGATGGGCGACGAGGAAGCCGCCGACGAACAGGAGCAGCGCCTCCGGTACGCCGAAGACGGGTCTCCCGGCGGCTTCCAGGGCCTCCGGGAGCAGGTCGAGGCCGACGACGCCGAGCATGAGGCCGCCGGCGAGCCCGAGGACGAGATGGCGCCGGTCGGTGACCCGCTGGGCCGTCCACCCGCCCACCAGGGTCATGAGAAAGGCGCCGAGCGCCACGAACACCGCCATGGCCCCTTGCTAGCGGATCGTCCCCCTCTCCCGCACATCCCTCACCCCGTGTCCCCCCTCCTCGTATGAAAGGACCCCTCCATGGCTGACGTCCAGGTTCTGGTCGTGGGCGTCGGCGCCTGCGAGGGCGCGCCCCCGCAGGAGGTGCTCGGCCTCGTCCGGGACACGGTCCGCGAGGCCGGTCTGCCCGAGGGCGCGGTGGCCGAGCTGGCGACGGTCGACGTGAAGGGTGAGGAGCCTGGGATCGTCGCGGCGGCGGCACGGCTCGGGGTACCGCTCGTGACGTACTCGGCGGCCGAGCTGGCGGAGGTGACGGTCCCGAACCCGTCCGCGTGGGCCGGCGCGGCGGTGGGTACGCCGTCGGTGGCGGAAGCGGCGGCGTTGCGGGGCGGCGGCGAACTCCTCGTCCCCAAGCGGAAGTCGGCGCCGGTGGGCCGGCCGCCGATGGTGACGTGCGCGGTCGTACGCCGTGCCGCCGGGCACGATCTGCGGCACCACGGGGACGCGGAGGTGCGGGACGACGGCGCCGAGCTGACCGACCTGGCGGTGAACGTACGGTCCGACACTCCTCCGGCCTGGCTGAAGCAGGTCATCGCCGAGTCGCTGGACGGCCTCGCGGCGTATCCGGACGGACGCTCGGCGCGGGAGGCGGTGGCGGCGCGCCACGGTCTCCCCCCGGATCGCGTGCTGCTCACGTCCGGGGCGGCGGAGGCGTTCGTCCTCCTGGCACGCGCCCTGAAGGTACGACATCCCGTCGTCGTGCACCCGCAGTTCACTGAGCCCGAGGCGGCGTTGCGGGACGCGGGGCACGAGGTGGGGCGGGTGCTGCTGCGGGAGGAGGACGGGTTCCGCCTCGACCCGGCGGCGGTCCCGGAGGGTGCCGACCTCGTGGTCATCGGAAACCCGACGAACCCGACGTCCGTCCTCCACCCGGCGGCGTCGATCGTGGCGCTCGCCCGGCCGGGGCGGATCCTGGTGGTGGACGAGGCGTTCATGGACGCGGTGCCGGGTGAGCGGGAGGCGCTGGCGGGCCGTACCGATGTCCCCGGTCTGGTGGTGCTGCGCAGCCTCACGAAGACGTGGGGTCTCGCGGGGCTCCGTATCGGCTACGTCCTGGCCGCGCCGGACGTGATCGCCACCCTGGCGGGGGCGCAGCCGCTGTGGCCGGTGTCGACTCCTGCGCTGGTGGCGGCGCGGGCGTGTGTGGGGCCGCGGGCGCTGGCGGAGGCCGGGCACGCGGCGCATCGGGGGGCGGCGGACCGGGCGTATCTCCTCGCGGGGCTGGGGGAGTTGGGAGGCTTCGGGGTACGGGTGGCGGGGCCCGCGGAGGGGCCGTTCGTGCTGGTCCGTGTGCCCGGAGCGCTGGGGGTGCGGGGGCGGCTGCGGGCGGCGGGGTTCGCGGTGCGGCGGGGCGACACGTTTCCTGGCCTGGGGCCTGACTGGCTCCGCCTCGCGGTCAGGGACCGGGCCACGTCCGACCGCTTCCTCGCCGCGCTGGCGGCGACGCTGCGCGGCTGAGGAACCCGGCGGTATCCCCTCGCCCGCCGCTCCGCGCCGGATGTCTCCCACCCACCCGCCCGTAACCCGGCGTCGAGACCTCGGGGTAGGAGCGGTCGCGCACCCCGCGGCGGTGCAAGTACCCGGCGGCATCCCCTACCCCGCCGCTCCGCGCCAGATGTCTCCCACCCACCCGCCCGTAACCCGGCGTCGAGACGTCGAGGTAGGAGCGGGGAGGGTGGGGGCACCCCGGCCACGAACACGAGCCCGGCGGTATCCCCTGCCCCGCCGCTCCGCGCCGGACGTCTCCCACCCACCCGCCCGTAACTCGGCGTCGAGACCTCGGGGTAGGAGCGGGGAGGGTGGGCAGCCACCCGCAGCGGCCTCTGGAAGCGGGGCGGGGGCGGGTGGGCGCGGGCCCGCAGGAAGCGCGCGAGCAGGCGGGCGGCACCGGCCGCGCCCAGGGGGCATGAGCCGAGGCCGACGACCCCGCAGTTAGGGCCAGGCGCACCCAGCGCAGGTATGGACCGAGGTCAACCCACAGCCGCGAGCGCACCCAGCGAGGACATAGGCCACCAACAACCCGCAGCCACTCACGCACCCAGCGAGGACATGGGCCACCAACAACCCGCAGCCGCGAGCGCGCCCGAGGGGACGTGGGGGTATGTGCGCGCGGAGCACAGTGGTGGTCATGAGGGCGCCGAAGCAGCAGAACCCCCGCGCCACGATGGCGAGCACGGACATACCCCCGCGGCCCCGCCTCACCCGACGACCCAAGGCGCCCCCGCCCCGCCCCGCCCCCAAGACGCACACCCCAGGCGCCCCAGCCGAGCCCAGTCCGGCCCCGGCTATCCCCGGCCGCGTCGAGCCATGGCCACCGCACCCCCGCCCGCGGCCAGCAGCACCACCGCCCCACCCGCGACGTACGGAGTCATGGAGTTCCCCCCGGTCTCCGCGAGGCCCGCCTCAGCGGCCTCGGGCTCCGCCCCCGCGTCGACCGGCTTCTCCCGCTCCCCCTGCGGCTCCGCCCCGCCCTCCTCACGCGCCACCCCCGGCGCGGAACAGCCGGCCCCCGCCAGCGTCACCGTCCCCTCGACCTCGGCGACGTTCAGCTTCAACGGATTCACCGACACCTTGAGCTCCAGCGCGGACGCCGCAGCCGTACGCGACGTCGTACGGGTCCTGGACAGCTCCAGCCGCACCTCACCGACCCCCGGCACGATCACCTCGCTCCTCCCCCCGGCGGTCAACGTGACCTTCTTGCCGAGCACGGTCACCCCGCCCAGCAGATTCGCCTCGGCGACAGGCCGCTTGCCCGCCTCGCAGACGGCCTTGGAGGTGACCTGCTCGACCTCGATGAGGGAGAGCAGCGGCAGCCCCGGCACATGCACCTCGGCCCGCGCGATGTTGCTGTAGCCCTCCGCCCGGCCGCCCCGCACGGTCGCCTTGGCCGTGGCCACGTCCGCGCGCAGCACGCTGAACGGCTTTCCTCCGTCGACCCCGTCGAGCCGCGCCGTGAGCGCGGTCTTCTCCGCGCTCTCGGGGGCCTGGACCTCGTTGAGGGCGACCTTGAGCGGGACGTTCACGGTCTTGTTGAGCAGGGAGACGTCGAGCCCGGTCCGCAGGACGACGGCGTCGGCGCGGCCACCGCGGTCGTGGTCACCGCCGGTGGCCTGCGCGGGCCCGGCACCGGCGAGCGCCGCGGGACCGGCGGCGAGGGCGGTGGTGGCGGCGACGACGGCGAGGCGGCGCGCGGGCAGGCGGAAGGTGTTGCTGTTCAAGGTGGTGGAACCCCCACAAGAGAGACGGGCCGTCGGCGGCGCACGCCACAGGGGACATCACGTGCGCGCCGAGGGCGTCGCCCCCCATCGACGGGGGGGCGACGCGGGAATCTTTACGCACTCAGAGTGAACGGGCGGCAACCCAACGCCAGTTCACTCCAAAGGGGGATTTCCGGCCTTGCTTTCGAATCGGCGGGCACGCACGTTCCCTGGAATCACTCGCGCACCGCGGTTCCCCGCCGGACTGAGCTCCACACGGAGCCGCGTGGGAGAGAACAAACGACGCGCCGCGCCCCCACGTAACGCCCGGTCAACACCCGTCCGTATGCGAGGAGCGGGGCGCCCGCCTACCCCACGACCTTCCCATTCAGCACCACCCGCCGAGGCGCCGCCAGGACCCGTACGTCCTGCCGGGGATCCGCCTCGTACACCACGAGGTCGGCCGGGGCCCCCTCCGCCAGGCCGGGACGGCCGAGCCAGTCCCGCGCGCCCCAGGTCGTCGCGGAGAGGGCGGCCAGCGGCGGGATGCCCGCGCGGGTCAGTTCGGCGACCTCGGCGGCGACCAGGCCGTGCGGCAGGGAGCCGCCCGCGTCGGTGCCGACGAAGACAGGGATGCCCGCGTCGTACGCCGAACGCACCGTGTCATAGCGGCGGTCGTGGAGCCTGCGCATGTGGGCCGACCAGCGGGGAAACTTCTTCTCGCCACCGGCGGCAAGACCGGGGAACGTGGCGATGTTGACCAGGGTCGGGACGATCGCGACGCCCCGCTCCGCGAAGAGCGGAATCGTCTCCTCCGTCAGGCCCGTGGCGTGCTCGATGCAGTCGATGCCCGCCTCGACCAGGTCCCTCAGGGAGTCCTCGGCGAAGCAGTGGGCGGTGACGCGGGCGCCGAGCCGGTGCGCCTCGGCGATCGCCGCCTCGACGGCCTCGCGCGGCCAGCAGGCCGTCAGGTCACCGGCCTCGCGGTCGATCCAGTCACCGACGAGCTTGACCCAGCCGTCGCCGCGCCGCGCCTCCTGGGCGACGTACGCGACGAGGTCCTCGGGCTCGATCTCGTGGGCGTAGTTGCGGATGTAGCGGCGCGTGCGCGCGATGTGCCGGCCGGCTCGGATGATCTTCGGCAGGTCCTCGCGGTCGTCGATCCAGCGGGTGTCGGAGGGGGAGCCCGCGTCCCGCAGGAGCAGTGCGCCGATCTCGCGGTCGGTCAGCGCCTGCTTCTCGGCCGTGGCGGAGTCCACGGGGCCGTGCGCGTCCAGGCCGACGTGGCAGTGCGCGTCGACGAGGCCGGGCAGCACCCACCCCTCGACGGTGACCGTCCCGGCGGCCGGGGCGAGCGGCCGGTCGTACGTCACCTTGCCCCCGACGACCCACAGTTCGTCCCGTACGTCCTCGGGCCCGACGAGCACCCGCCCCTTCACGTGCAGCACCGCGTGATCACTCATGGCAGCAGCTTAGGAGGCGCTCAGGGCGGGGGGAACGGGGCGCTGGGAACGCCCGGCCCCGGGCCCCTCGGTACGCTCGTACCGCAGCCCGAACGAACTCGTGAGCGACGTGAGCGAAGTGAGCAGTGACGTGAGCAGTACCGTGACGCATCCCTTTCTGGACCTGGCGCCGCTGAGCGCCCAGCACTTCGCCGCCATCGAGGCGCGGGTGGCCGGGCTGCTGGCCACCGAGCAGGACGTCGTGATCATGCAGGGTGAGGCCCTGCTGCCCCTGGAGGGGTGCATCCGGGGCGCCGCGCGGCCCGGCACGACCGCGCTGAACGTGATCACCGGGCCGTACGGCCAGACTTTCGGGAACTGGCTGCGCGACTGCGGTGCCACGGTCATCGACCTCGCCGTGCCCTTCCACACGGCCGTCACGGCCGACCAGGTGCGCCAGGCCTTCGCGGAGCACCCGGAGATCGACTTCGTGTCGCTGGTGCACGCCGAGGCGGCGACCGGCAACACCAACCCGGTCGCGGAGATCGGCGAGGTCGTGCGCGAGCACGGCGCGCTGTTCATGCTGGACGCGGTCGCCTCGGTGGGCGCCGAGCCGCTGCTGCCGGACGCGTGGGGCGTGGACCTGTGCGTGATCGGCGCGCAGAAGGCGATGGGCGGCCCGGCGGGCGTCTCGGCGGTGTCGGTGAGCGAGCGGGCCTGGCAGCGGATCGCCGCGAACCCGCAGGCGCCCCGCCGCTCCTACCTCTCCCTCCTCGACTGGAAGGAGCGCTGGATCGACGGCGGCCGCAAGGCGCTGCTGCACGCGCCCGCCCAGCTGGAGATGCTGGCCCTCGAGGCGTGCGTGGAGCGCATCGAGACGGAGGGCCTCGACGCCCTGATGGCGCGGCACGCCACCGCCGCCGCCGCGACCCGTGCGGGCGCGCTCGCGCTCGGCGGTGGCCTTGAGCCGTACGTGTACGAGGCCGGGGACGCGGCGCCGGTCGCCACCACCCTGCGGGCGCCCTCGGGCACCGACGCCTCGGAGCTGGTCGCCAAGGCGCTGGCCGCCGACCCGGTGCTGCCGCTGGTCGCCGGGGGCGGGGCGCTGGCCAAGGAGATGATCCGGGTCAACCACTACGGCCCCGACGCCACCCGCGGTGTCGTGCACGCCTGCCTCGCGGCTCTGGGCGCCGCGATGGGCGAGGCCGGTCTCGCGGTCGACCTGGAGGCGGCGCGCCGCGCGGTGACCGACGCCTGGCGGTAGCGGCCCCTGGCCGTCCGGATCCGTACCTCGGCTCCTGGCCCCTGGCTCTTGGCTCCTGGCTCTTGGCTCGCGGGGCGCTCTTCCGCCGTGGCGCTCCCCCGTGGCACCGTGCCCGCCATGACCACGCTTCCGGACGGCCGCCGCATTCCACCCCTGACCGCCGATGAGCCGGCCATGCTGGCCGGCTGGCTCGACCTGCACCGCGCGACGCTCGCCGTGAAGTGCGCGGGCCTCGACGACGAGGAGGCGCTGCGTACGCCCGTGGAGCCGTCGACGCTCTCGCTGTTCGGCCTGGTGCAGCACCTGGCCGAGATCGAACGCAACTGGATCCAGCGGGTGTTCGCCCGGCGGGAGGTCCCGCTGCTCTACGCCGGACAGCCCGGCGGCTTCACCCTGGACCGGTCGAGGACGTTCGCCGAGGTGCTCGCGGCGTGGGAGCGCGAGGTCGCCGTCAACCGCGAGATCTGCGCGGGGCGTTCGCTGGACGAGACGGGGCGGCTCGGCGCCGAGGAGGCGGCCGTCGTGGGCGGTGACGACGAGGTCAGCCTCCGCTGGGTCCTGATGCACCTCATCGAGGAGTACGCGCGCCACAACGGGCATGCCGACCTCTTGCGGGAGCGTATCGACGGCGTGACGGGAACATGAATCGGGCGCGCAATTGCCGCACGCCATCCGCACTCCACGAGCATCATCCGCCTATTCATCCGCACATTCCATGAAGCATTCTCATGAATTCTTTATGAGCTCAGCTTCCCGTATTCTTCTGCCCGCTTTCCGAAGACCTAAACACTAAGATTTCGTCAGCACCAAAAGGCGTAATTCGGGCGGGTCTCATGCGGGTTACATCGCTGTGACGTACTCCACATCGTGTCCATTTCCTCCGCATATGACACGGTCAAATCACCCCAAAAAGCAAGTTGCTCATGCGGGCGCGCACCCCCGCGTGATAACACATGAGACGCGCTCACGTAACCCCTTCCCACGATGCAATTCAAGAAATTGCTCGGTAAATTCAATCCGCATGACCGCTGCACAAGCCGATCTACCGACCGACCTGCAAGCGAAATACCTGAAAATGCCTGAGGGGCTGCGGCTCGACAGTCCCGTCGTCGCCGACGGCGCCGCGATCTGGCGGATCGCCCGCGACTCCAAGGTGCTCGACCTCAACTCCTCGTACAGCTATCTGCTGTGGTGCCGCGACTTCGCGGCGACCTCCGTGGTGGCCCGCGGCGCCGACGGTGAGCCGGCCGGTTTCATCACCGGCTACATCCGGCCCGAGCGCCCGGACACCCTGGTGGTCTGGCAGGTGGCCGTCGACCACGGGCAGCGCGGCCGCGGCCTGGCCGGCGCCCTGCTCGACGGGCTGACCTCGAAGGTCGCCGCCGAGCGCGGACTGGCCCGCGTCGAGACCACCATCACGCCCGGCAACACCGCGTCCGAGCGCCTGTTCACCTCCTACGCGCGGCGGCACGGCGCGCAGGTCGAGCGCGAGGTCCTGTTCGACGCGGGGCTCTTCCCCGACGGCGGACACGAGCCCGAGGTGCTGTACCGCATCGGCCCCATCGGACCACTCGACTTCTGATCCGCTCGCTCCCCCCACGAGCCGGCGAGTCCCCCACGCACCACCCCCAGCCCCCCAGCCCCCCCCCCACCTCCCACGTCTTTCTTTCCATCTCCCAGGAGATCCGCTGTGACCATCACCCAGCCCGACCTGAGCGTCTTCGAGACCCTGGAGTCGGAGGTGCGCAGCTACTGCCGCGGTTGGCCTACGGTCTTCGACCGCGCGCAGGGCAGCCGCATGTTCGACGAGGACGGCCACGAGTACCTCGACTTCTTCGCCGGTGCCGGTTCGCTCAACTACGGGCACAACAACCCGGTCCTCAAACGCGCGCTCATCGACTACCTGGAGCGCGACGGTGTCGTGCACGGCCTCGACATGTCGACGTCCGCCAAGCGCGCCTTCCTGGAGTCGTTCCAGAACATCATCCTGCGCCCGCGCGACCTGCCGTACAAGGTCATGTTCCCGGGCCCGACGGGCACCAACGCCGTGGAGTCGGCGCTGAAGCTGGCCCGCAAGGTCAAGGGCCGCGAGTCGATCGTGTCGTTCACGAACGCCTTCCACGGCATGTCGCTCGGCTCCCTCGCGGTGACCGGCAACGCCTTCAAGCGGGCGGGCGCCGGTATCCCGCTGGTGCACGGCACGCCGATGCCGTTCGACAACTACCTCGACGGCCAGACGCCTGACTTCATCTGGTTCGAGCGGCTCCTCGAGGACCAGGGCTCGGGCCTCAACCAGCCCGCCGCGGTGATCGTGGAGACGGTCCAGGGCGAGGGCGGCATCAACGTGGCCCGCGTCGAGTGGCTGCGCAAGCTCGCCGAGGTCTGCGAGCGCTGGGACATGCTCCTGATCGTCGACGACATCCAGATGGGCTGCGGCCGCACCGGCGCCTTCTTCTCCTTCGAGGAGGCGGGCATCACGCCGGACATCGTGACGGTGTCGAAGTCGATCAGCGGCTACGGCATGCCCATGTCGCTCTGCCTGTTCAAGCCGGAGCTCGACGTGTGGGAGCCGGGCGAGCACAACGGCACCTTCCGCGGCAACAACCCGGCGTTCGTCACGGCCGCCGCCGCGCTTGAGACGTACTGGTCCGACGGTTCGGCGATGGAGAAGCAGACCCGTGCCCGCGGCGAGCAGGTCGAGCAGGCGCTGACCGCGATCGTCGACGAGAACCGTGCCGAGATCAAGGAGTTCCGCGGCCGCGGCCTGGTCTGGGGCATCGAGTTCCTCGACAAGGACCGGGCGAGCGCCGTGGCGAAGCGGGCCTTCGAACTGGGCCTGCTGATCGAGACCTCCGGCCCCGAGGGCGAGGTCGTCAAGCTCCTCCCGGCGCTGACGATCACCCCCGACGAGCTGGACGAGGGGCTGCGCACGCTGGCCCGCGCGGTCCGCGAGACCGCCTGAGCGAGCGACTGTCCGAGCCCCTCACACCGTAAGAGAAAAGGAACCACCACACCGTGATCGTCCGTTCGTTCAAGGACATTGAAGGCACCGACCGGCATGTGAAGGCCAAGTCGGGTACCTGGGAGAGCAAGCGCATCGTCCTCGCCAAGGAGCGCGTGGGGTTCTCCCTGCACGAGACCATCCTGTACGCGGGGACGGAGACGTCGATGTGGTACGCCAACCACATCGAGGCCGTCGTCTGCACCAAGGGCGAGGCCGAACTGACCGACGACACGACCGGCGAGAAGTACACGATCACGCCGGGCACCATGTACCTGCTCGACGGGCACGAGAAGCACACCATGCGGATCAAGGAGGACTTCCACTGCCTGTGCGTCTTCAACCCGCCCGTCACCGGTCGTGAGGACCACGACGAGAACGGCGTGTACCCGCTGCTCACGGAGCCGGACCCGGTCTGACCGCGACCTACATCCCGCACAGGGCCGTACGAGAGGAGAGGCAGGCAACACCATGACCACCGCACCCGAACGCACCATTGACCTGTACCCGACCCGAGGTGCCGAAGAGGTGCTCATCGAACGCAAGGACCCGGTGGTGTGGTCCGAGCCGGGTGCCGAAGGGCCCATCGCGGCCGGGGATCTGGCGGGGTTCGAGCGGGACGGTTTCCTGGCCATCGACCAGCTGATCACCCCGGACGAAGTCGCCGTGTACCACGGTGAGCTGGAACGGCTCATGAACGATCCGGCGATGCGCGCGGACGAGCGTTCCATCGTCGAGCCGCGCTCGCAGGAGATCCGCTCGATCTTCGAGGTGCACAAGATCAGTGAGCTCTTCGGCAAGCTGGCCGCCGACCCGCGCGTGGTGGGCCGGGCCCGGCAGATCCTCGGCTCCGACGTGTACGTCCACCAGTCCCGGATCAACGTGAAGCCGGGCTTCGGGGCCTCGGGGTTCTACTGGCACTCGGACTTCGAGACCTGGCACGCGGAGGACGGCCTGCCCAACATGCGCACCGTCTCGGTGTCGATCGCCCTGACGAAGAACCACGACACCAACGGCGGCCTCATGATCATGCCGGGGTCGCACAAGACGTTCCTCGGCTGTGCGGGCGCCACGCCGAAGGACAACTACAAGCGGTCGCTCCAGATGCAGGACGCGGGCATCCCGTCGAACGAGACGCTGACCCACCTCGCGTCCGACCACGGCATCCGCCTGTTCACCGGCGAGGCGGGCTCGGCCACGTGGTTCGACTGCAACGCCATGCACGGTTCCGGGGACAACATCACCCCGTATCCGCGGTCGAACGTCTTCATCGTCTTCAACAGCGTGGAGAACACCGCGGTCGAGCCGTTCGCGGCGCCCGTGCGCAGGCCCGAGTTCATCGGGGCGCGGGACTTCACCCCGGTCGGGTGAACTGAGGCGGGACGCGGGCCGGCCCGGCACCCCCCGTGGGCGCCGGGCCGGCCCGCGTCCCGCCCGTTCGCTACAGCGCGGGGTAGTCCGTGTAGCCCTTCTCCGTGCCGCCGTAGAAGGTCGCCGGGTCAGGCGTGTTGTACGGGCCCTCGGCCTTCAGGCGGGCCGGCAGGTCGGGGTTGGCGAGGAACAGCGCCCCGAACGCGATGACATCCGCGGTGCCGTCCTCGACGAGGGCGAGCGCGTCGTGGCTCGTGGGGCCCTCGGTCTGCGGGTTCAGGAGGAACGTCCCGCCGAAGTCCTGCCGCAGCCGGGTGGTCAGCTCGCGGATCTCGCCGACCTCCATGACGTGCAGGTACGCGAGGTCGAGCGCGGCCAGCTCCTTGACCAGGGCGGTGTACGCCGGCTCGGGATCGGGCTCGGTGATGTCGTTGAAGGGGTTGCCGGGCGAGATGCGGAAGCCGGTGCGGGCGGCGCCGATCTCGGCGGTGACGGCCTTGGCCACCTCCACGGCGAAGCGCAGGCGGTTCTCCACGGAGCCGCCCCACTCGTCGGTGCGCCGGTTGGTGCCGGGCGCGAGGAACTGGTGGATCAGGTAGCCGTTGGCGCCGTGCAGCTCGACGCCGTCGAAGCCGGCGTCCACCGCGTTCCGCGCGGCGGCGGCGAAGTCGCCGATCGTGGCGCGGATCTCGGCGTCGGTCAGCTCACGCGGGGTGACGAAGTCCTTGGGGCCCTCGGCGGTGTAGACCTGGCCCTCGGGCTGTACGGGCGAGGGGGCGACGTTGACCAGTCCGTCGGGGAGCAGGACCGGGTGGCCGATGCGGCCCGCGTGCATGAGCTGGGCGAAGATCTTGCCGCCCGCCGCGTGCACGGCGTCGGTGACCTTGCGCCAGGCGGCGACCTGCTCGGCGCTGTGCAGGCCGGGGGTGTCCGGGTATCCCTGGCCGACCACAGAAGGCTGGATGGCCTCGCTGATGATCAGGCCCGCGGAGGCCCGCTGGACGTAGTACTCAACGGTCAGGTCGGTGGGAACACCGCCCTGACCCGCACGGCTTCGGGTCATCGGGGCCATGGCTATGCGGTTGGCGAGCGGGGTGCCGGACAGGTCGATCGGGTCGAACGCGGTGGTCATCAGGGCTCCCGGGCAGGTTTTATGTGGTCGGCCAACCATCTGGCCGGGCTTCACTGTAACGCATTTCTTGGCCGACCAAGGTAATCTTTTCGGAAGACGTCCAGTGACCAGCAGGAGCACGTGATGAAGGCCGACACCCCGCAGACCGAACCGGCCGACCCCGCCTGTCCCCCGGGGCTCCCCGCGGTGGCGGAGGCGGGCCCCGTCAGCCATGCGCTCAGCCGGGTGGCACGCCTGCACCGCATCGCGGCGGGCAAGGTCCTGAAGGGGGTCGGCCTCTATCCGGGCCAGGAGTTCGTGATGATGCACCTGTGGGACGCCGGTCCGGTGCGGCAGTCCGAGCTCATCAAGGCGGTCGACCTCGACCCGTCGACGGTCACGAAGATGCTCCAGCGCCTGGAGCAGGCCGGGCACGTGCGGCGCCGCCCCGACCCGGCCGACCGCCGGGCCGTGCTCGTCGAGGCCAGCGACGCCAGCTGCGGCCTGCTGGCCCAGGTGGAGCGCGCCTGGGGTCAACTGGAAGGGCACACGCTCGCCGGTCTCGACGAAGACGAGCGCACCACACTCCTTCACCTGCTCACCCGGGTGGAGACCAACCTCTGCACGGAGACCGCGGACTGCCCGGAACGCGGGGCGGCCGGCGGCTGAACCCCGGGGGCGGCCGTCAGCCGGACAGCACGTCGAGGAGCCGGTCCACGTCCGCCTCCGTGTTGTACAGGTGGAACGACGCCCGCAGATGCCCGGCGCGGGCCGAGGTGACGACCTTGGCGCGGGCCAGCTCCGGCTGACGCCCGCCGAGGCCGGGCACTGCCACGATGGGGGACGTCCCGGGCACGGGGACGTGGCCCAGCTCCGCGAGGCCCGCGCGATACCGTGCGGCGAGGGCCGTGTCATGGGCGTGCACGGCTTCGACGCCGGCCTCCTCCAGGACCGCGAGCGCGGCCGCCGCCCCGTGATAGGCGAGAAAGGCCGGTCCCTCGTCGAACCGGCGGGCGTCCGGGGCGAGTTCGGTCAGCGGTCCGTACGTCGAGTTCCAGGTGTCGGCCGCCGCGAGCCAGCCGCCGTGCAGCGGGATCAGGGACTCCTGCGCCGCCTCGCTCACCGTGAGGAACTGCGTGCCGCGCGGGCACAGCAGCCACTTGTAGGCGCCGGTGACGGTGTAGTCGTACAGCCCCGCGTCGAACGGCAGCCAGCCCACCGCCTGCGTGGCGTCGACGAGCGTACGGGCGCCGTGCGCGGCCGCGGCCTCCCGCACCGCCGCCAGATCCGCGGTCCTGCCGTCGGCCGACTGGACGGCGGAGAAGGCGACGAGCGCGGTGCCGGGGCGCACGGATTCCGCGAGGGACTCCAGGGGCACGTGGCGCGGCCGGAGGTCGCCCCGTACGACGAAGGGGTTCACGACGGACGCGAACTCGCCCTCGGGAAGGAGGACTTCGGCGCCGGGCGGCAGCGAGGCCGCGATCAGTCCGACGTGCGTGGCGACCGAGGCGCCGGTGGCCACGCGCCCCGGATCCACGCCGACGAGCCGCGCGAAGGAGGCGCGGGCCTCGTCGACGACCTCGAAGTCCCCCGCCCCGCCGGGCCTGCCCTCGCCGAGTTCGGCGACGAGTGCGCCCACGGCCTCGCTCGCGCGGCGCGGCAGCAGACAGCAGCTCGCGGTGTTCAGATACGCCGATGTGGGCGTGAACTCGGTGCGACGGACGTCATTGATCCCCATGGTGATCGCCATGGGGTCAACTCTTATACGCCTCAGCCGCTTTGCGGAACCGCGCATCCGTCGGGGCCGCACGCGTCGCCCTCGCCGGCGTCCGCGAGGGTGGTCAGCGGTGAACGCTCGCCCCACGCCTGCTCAAGGGCCTGCGTGAAGACCTCGGCGGGCTGGGCGCCGGAGATGCCGTACTTGCGGTCGAGGACGAAGAACGGCACGCCGTTCGCGCCCAGTTCGGCGGCCTCGCGCTCGTCGGCACGGACGTCCTCGGCGTACTTGGCGGGGTCGGCGAGGACGGCACGCACCTCGTCCGCGTCAAGACCGGCCTCGACGGCGACCTCGACGACGCGCCCCTCGTCCTCGAAGACGGACCGCTCCTCGGCGAAGTTCGCGCGGTAGAGCAGGCCGATCAGCTCGTCCTGCCTGCCGCGCTCCTTGGCGAGGTGCAGGACGCGGTGCATGTCGAAGGTGCTGCCGTGGTCGCGGCCCTCGGTGAGGTAGTCGAGGCCCTCGGCCGCGGCGTTCTCCCCGAGCCGCCGCTCGCCTTCGCGGGCCTGCTCCTCGGTCATGCCGTACTTGCCCATGAGCATCGGGATGACGGGCCCAAAGTCGCCCTTGGCGCGGTTCGGGTCCAGCTCGAAGGAGCGGTGCACGACCTCGACGCCGTCACGGTGCGGGAAGGCGGCGAGGGCCTTCTCGAAGCGGGCCTTGCCCACGTAGCACCAGGGGCAGGCGATGTCGCTCCAGATCTCGACGCGCATGTGTGGCTTCTCTCCAGGTCGTGCGGTACGCGGACACGGGGGTACGCGGATGGCCGGCGCGGAGGCAGCCTCCGCTCACGGCGTCAACGTACGGGCAAAGCGGCTCATTCCCCCGCCGTGAGCTTTCCCGCGTTCGCGCGGATCCAGGTGCGCAGGTGGGCCAGCGGCTCCAGGGCGCCGCGGCCCAGGTCGGTCAGTTCGTAATCGACGCGGGGCGGGACCTCCGCGTGGACCGTGCGCAGGACCAGGCCGTGGTCCTCCAGGCGGCGCAGGGTCTGGGTGAGCGCCTTGGGGCTGACGCCCTCCAGCTTGCGGCGCAGCTCGCCGAAGCGGCACGGACCGTCCGCGAGGGCCGTGATGGCGAGGCCCGTCCATTTGTGGACGAGCAGCTCCCAGACCGCGCGGCCGGGGCAGAGCAGGCCGTAGATGTCGTGGGGCGTGTGGGGGGTCTGGGGAGAGAGGCCGGTGTACGTGGGCTGACCAGTCATGGTTCCGAAAATATAGTTACGGCCCTTGCGGGTAACCACGCGGTCCGCCTTACCGTCCCGATCATGACTTCCACCGCTGTCTCCCCCTTCGGCGCCCCCGTCCGCGTCGGCCTCGTCGGCCTGTCCGCCCGCGGCGGCTGGGCGCCCCGCTCCCACCTGCCCGCGCTGTCCGCCCTGAAGGGGTACGAACTGCGTGCCCTGTCCGCGTCGAGCGAGGCCTCCGCGCGGGCCGCGGCCGAGAAGTACGGCGTACCGCTGGCCTTCGGGTCGACCGAGGAACTCGTCCGCAGCGATCAGGTCGACCTGGTCGTGGTGAGCGTGCGCCTGCCGCTGCACCGCGAGGTGGTCCTCGCCGCGCTCGGCGCGGGCAAGGCGGTGCTCTCCGAGTGGCCGCTCGGCAACGGCCTCGCCGAGGCCGAGGAGCTGGCGGCGGCCGCGGAACGGGCGGGGGTGCGGACGTTCGTGGGGCTCCAGGCCCGGTCGGCGCCCGCCGTCCGGTACGTCCGGGAGCTGGTCGCCGACGGCTACGTGGGCAAGGTCCTTTCGACCAGTCTGGTGGCCTCGGGGCGGGGGTGGGGGCCGGTCTTCGAGCCGGGCGCCGCGTATCTGCTGGACGAGACGAACGGGGCGACCATGCTGACGATCCCCTTCGGGCACACCGTCGACGCGGTGACCATGGCGCTCGGGGAGTTCACCGAGGTCTCCGCGACCTCGGCGACGCGGCGGCCCGTCGTGCGGGAGGCGGGCACGGGACGCACCGCGCCGATGACGGCCGCCGACCAGATCGCCGTCTCGGGGCGCCTGGCGTCGGGCGCCGTCGTCTCGGCCCATTTCCGGTCGGGGCTGTCACGCGGCACGGACTTCCACTGGGAGATCAACGGCACGGAGGGGGACCTCGTCGTCACCGGCGACTCCGGCCACCTCCAGCAGGCGGCGGTGACCGTGCGCGGCGGGCGCGGCCCGGACACCGGCCTCGCGGAACTGCCCGTTCCCGAACGCCACTTCGGGGTGCCGGAGCTGGACGAGCTGCGCGGGACTCCGTCGTACGAAGTGGCGTACAACGTCGGCGCGCAGTACGCCCGGATCCTCGCCGACCTGACGCAGGGCACCGCCCACGCGCCGGACTTCGCGCACGCGGTGCGGCGCCAGCGGCTGCTGGACGCGATCGGGCGGGCGGCGGCCACGGGGGCCCGGGTGCACGTCTAGGCTCGTCCGGCCGATCACGGGCCGAGCCGGGGCCGGACCGAGGCGAGGGCCGGTGCCCTTATCGAATTGACCGCCCCCGGCGGGCAGTGCTGGAGTCGGCACGTGGACAGCATCCCCGCCAACCGGCGGCTCTGGAACCGGATCAGCAGCGCCTACCAGCACGAGCACGACCCGCGCATCGGGGCCGCACCCCGGCTGTGGGGCATGTACTCGATCCCCGACGCGCACCTGCACGCCCTGGGCGACGTCACCGGCAAGCGCGTCCTCGAACTCGGCTGCGGCGCAGGACAGTGGTCCAGGGCGCTCGCCGCCGAGGGCGCCATCGTGGTCGGGCTCGACCTGTCCGAAGCCCAACTGGCCGCCGCGGCCCGCGCGATGGGGGCGGCCCGCTACCCGCTGGTGCAAGGCGCCGCCGAACGGCTCCCCTTCGCCGACGGCAGCTTCGACCTGGTGTTCTGCGACTTCGGTGGGCTCAGCTGGGCGCCCCCGCACCTCGCCGTCCCGCAGGCCGCACGCGTCCTGGCCCCGGGCGGGCGCCTGGTGTTCAACGTCGCCAGCCCATGGTTCGAAGCCTGCTACGACGAAGCCGCCGGCCGCGCGACCACGACGCTGCGGCAGGACTACTTCGGGCTGCACACCATCGCTGAAGGCGACGGCGCGACCAGCTATCAGCTCACCTACGGCGACTGGGTCAGGGTCCTGCGCGGCGCGGGTCTGGTCATCGACGACCTCATCGAGCCGCGGCCCGAACCGGGAACACGCAACGGCTACAACGAGACCGACCCGCCCGACTGGGCACACCGCTGGCCGGCGGAACTGCTCTGGGTGACCCACAAGCCGTAGGTTCCGCCGCGCCAAGACCTGCGGAATCCCCTCGCCGGGCGCCGGTCAGGAGCCGTCCCGCAGGCCCTTCGGCCAGTTGGGGCGGAACTCGATCCCGTCGAACGTCACCTCGCAGCCCTCGCCGGTGGGCGACTGGGCCATGAAGCCGACGAGGGCCGCGCCCGCCGACTCCTCGTCGCCGAGCGAGAAGATCCGCACGAACGTCCAGCGTTCGCCGTCCGTCGACGCGTGGAAGGCGAACGCCGAGCCGGTGCGGCTGACGCGCAGCCAGGCGCTGTCGCCGTCCACCTCGAAGGCGTTGGCGTCGTCGGAGCGGCCGCGGGTGACGACCGCGCAGATCGTGGGCCGGTCGGGGGAGCGCTCCAGGCAGAGCTTGGCCCACTCCCGCTCGCCGACATGGAGGTACAGCACGCCCGCGTCGAAGGCGGCCGCGAAGCCGACCGTGACGCGGGCGATCAGCTGGAAGTCACCTTCGGGCGCCCCGAGGAGGCGGGGCGCGTCGGAGGCGGAGTCCAGTGCCGCGCCGGTCGGCGGCACGAAGCGGTCCTGCCGGGCCCCGGCCCGGCCGGTGAGCACCCCCTCCTCGTACGACCAGTGGCCTTCGGGGCCGTAGCTGCGCAGCGGGAACGGGAGGTGCTCGATGGTGACGTCCATGGCGTCAGTGTTCCAGGCGCCCGTCCACGCGCCGCGGCAGTCCCAGCGGGTTGGCGTCGCGCAGCTCCGGCGGGAGCAGGGCCTCCGGGGTGTTCTGGTAGGCGACCGGGCGCAGCCAGCGCTCGATGGCCGTGCCGCCCACTGACGTCGAGGTGGAGGTGGTGGCCGGGTAGGGGCCGCCATGGTGCTGGGCGGGTGCGACGGCGACGCCGGTGGGCCAGCCGTCGACGAGTACGCGTCCGGCGAGCGGCGTGACCTCGGCGATCAGCTCGGCGCCGCGGCCGCTGACGCCCGCCGCCTCGTCGGAGGAGAGCTGCACGGTCGCCGTGAGGTTGCCGGGCAGGCGCGAGAGGACGGCGGTGATCTCCGCGTCGTCCGCGTAGCGCGCGACGACGGTGACCGGGCCGAAGCACTCCTCCAGGAGCAGGTCGTGCTCGCCCTCGCTCGCGAGGCGCGCGGCCGGGACGGTGAGGAAGCCGGCGCTGACGGTGTGCTCGTCGCCGGCGCCCGGGGTCACCGGGGCGTCCACGTCCGGGAGTCCGGCGCGCTCGCGCACCCCGGCGACGAAGTTGTCCCGCATCCGGTGGTCGAGGAGCACCCCGGCCTCGGTGCCGCCGACCGCCTCGGTGAGGGACTTCACGAGCCGGTCGCCGCCCGCGCCCTCGGGGGCGAGGACCAGGCCCGGCTTGACGCAGAACTGGCCGACGCCGAGCGTCATCGAGCCCGCTAGTCCGGTGCCGATCTGCTCGGCGCGCTCGGCGGCGGCGGCCTCGGTGACGACGACGGGGTTGAGGGAGCCGAGCTCGCCGTGGAAGGGGATCGGCACGGGCCGGGCGGCGGCGGCGTCGAAGAGGGCGCGGCCGCCGCGGATGGATCCGGTGAACCCGGCGCCCGCAACCAGCGGGTGCTTGACCAGCTCGACGCCTGCCTCGAAGCCGTGTACGAGGCCGAGGACGCCCTCGGGGATGTCGTGCGCGGCGGCGGCCCTGCGCAGCACCAAGGCGACCAGCTCGGAGGTGCCCGGGTGGTCGGGGTGGGCCTTGACGACGACGGGACAGCCCGCGGCGAGGGCGCTCGCGGTGTCGCCGCCGGGCACGGAGAAGGCGAAGGGGAAGTTGGACGCGGAGTAGACGGCGACGACGCCGAGCGGGATCTTGTAGCGGCGCAGGTCCGGGATGGGCGGGGTCGCCGAGGCGTCGGGGTGGTCGATGACGACGCCGAGGAAGGCGCCCTCGTCGACTATGTCCGCGAAGGCCCGCAGCTGGTAGCAGGTGCGGGCGAGTTCGCCGGTGAGGCGGACGGAGCCGAGCGCGGTCTCCGCGTCCGCGGCCTCCACGAGCTGGTCCTTCGCCTCCTGGAGCAGCTCGGCGGCGGTGCGCAGGAAGGCTGCGCGGACCGCGCGGTCGGCGAGTGCGGGCGCCGCGTCCCGGGCGGCGCGGACCGCGCGGCCGACCTCCTCGGCTGTGGCTTCCACCGCAACCTGCTCACGCTGCTTCCCGGTTCGGGGGTCGACACTCCAGACTGGTGCTGCTGCCACCGCGGATTCCCTTTCCAGACGTATGCCACTCACCTGGGCTGTTCGATATACTGAACGCCGTCTCTGTTCGTGAATGACCGGAGGCTTCGGAGACTATTTCTCGGCGAACTAAGGGGTCAAGGGCGATGTCGACTGGCGAGACCGGAGGCGGTGCGCAGGTCAAGTCCGCGGTGCGGACAGTTGAATTGCTCGAGTACTTCGCGGGCCGCCCCGGAATGCACTCCCTGGCCGCCGTCCAGGAAGCGGTCGGGTACCCGAAGTCGAGCCTCTACATGCTCCTTCGCACCCTGGTCGAACTCGGCTGGGTGGAGACCGACGCGACCGGCACGCGGTACGGCATCGGCGTACGCGCCCTGCTGGTCGGCACCTCGTACATCGACGGCGACGAGGTGGTGGCCGCCGCCCGGCCGACCCTGGACCGGCTCTCCGACGACACGACGGAGACCATCCACCTGGCCCGGCTCGACGGCACGAACGTCGTCTACCTCGCCACCCGCCAGTCCCAGCACTACCTGCGGCCCTTCACCCGGGTGGGGCGCAGGCTGCCCGCGCACTCCACCTCGCTCGGCAAGGCGCTGCTCGCCACCCACACCGACGAGCAGGTCCGCAAGATGCTCCCGGAGGCGCTGCCCGCGCTCACCGAGCACACCATCACCGACCGCGAGAAGCTCATCGAGGAGCTGCACACGGTGCGCGAGCAGGGCTTCGCCGTGGACCGCGAGGAGAACACGCTGGGCCTGCGCTGCTTCGGCGTCGCCATCCCCTACCGCACCCCGGCGCGGGACGCGATCAGCTGCTCGGTGCCGGTGGCGCGGCTCACGCCCGCCCACGAACAGATGGTCAAGGACGCCCTGTTCGACGCGCGCGACCGGCTGACACTGGCAACTCGTAGGCTCTGACGCATGGATGTCAGTCTCCGCGAAGTGCACGACAGCGATCTGCCCGTCTTCTTCCGGCAGATGAACGACCCCGAGTCCGCCCACATGGCCGCCTTCACCCCGAAGGACCCCGGCGACATGGACCGCTTCGACGCGCACTGGAAGAAGATGCGCACCTCCCCCGGCGTCGACGTGCGCACGGTCCTCGCCGACGGGGACGTGGTCGGCAGCGCCGCGGTGTACGGCGAGCCGGGCGAGCGCGAGGTGACGTACTGGATCGACCGCGCGTACTGGGGTCGCGGCCTGGCCACCGCCGCCCTGCGCGAGCTGCTCGCGCTGATCCCGGAGCGCCCGCTCTACGCCCGCGCGGCGGCCGACAACGCGGGCTCGCGGCGCGTCCTGGCGAAGTGCGGGTTCCGCGAGACCGCGCGGGAGCGGGGGTTCGCGGCGGCGCGCGGGGCGGAGATCGACGAGGTGGTCCTCGTCCTGGACGGCGGCTGAGACTCCGCCGCGCGGGGGAGGCGGATCATCGCGGCGCAGGAGGTGCGGTGGGCCCTCCTGGCGGGAGCGTGGGGTCATGCCCCGATCGCTGCCCGACCCGCTCCTGGCCGTCGCCCCGCGGCCGGCCTCCCCCGCGCCGTTCGCGCTGAGCCGTTCCCGCCGCGTGCTGCGGTGCGTCGCCCTGGCCGCCTGTGTCCCCTACCTCGCCCTCAAGGCCGCCTGGATCGGCGGGAGTCATCTCGGGATCCCCGAGGGCAGCCCGCTGCTCGACCACCGCGCGTCGATGATCTTCGCGAACGGCCTGACCGTGCTGATGGACGCGGCCGTCATCGTGCTGGTGCTGCTCCTGACCCGGCCGTGGGGCCTGCGGACACCCGCGTGGCTGCTCGCGTTCCCGATGTGGGCGGCGACGGGGCTGCTCGTGCCGATCATGGCCGGGTTTCCGCTGCAACTGCTGGTCAGGGCGTTCGGCGGGAGCGTGCACGGCTCGTCGGGGAGCGGCGGGGGCGAGCCGTTCCTCGCCGAGTGGGTCTTCGGCGTCGTCTACACCGGTTTCATCCTTCAGGGCATCGCGCTCGGCTCCCTCTTCGTGCTGTACGCCCGGGACCGTTGGGGGCACCTGTGGCGCGGGCGCGTGGGGGACCTGCCGCGCCCCGGAGCGGGTTCGAGGGGCGTGCGGGCCACCGCCGTCGCCGCCGCGCCGCCGGCCCTGGCGCTGCTCGTATGCCATCTGCTGTGGGCGACCGGCTCCACCGCAGGACTCAGCGCGGCGCAGGCCGAGGCGCGCACCACCGACTTCTACGTCCTGGAGTGCCTGGACATGGTCTACCTCGCCGCCGCTGTGACGGGCGCCCTGGTGCCGGCCTTCCGGTGGCTTCCCGCGCTGCCCGTGAAGGTGCCGTTCGCGCTGGCCTGGGTGGGCTCGGGCGCGGTGGGCTGCTGGGGCGGCTGGCTGGTGTTCGCCTCGCTCGTCGGCCCCTCCGACGACGTCTCCCGACAGCCCACCGGCCTCATGCTCCTGGCCTACTCTGTGCAGATGATCACCGGAATACTCGTGGCCGCCGTCGGGGTGCGCTTCCTCAAGGAGCGGGCGGGTTCACCGGCGTGAGGGCCCTCGCCACCGCCCTCTTCGGGCGTCGGACGCGCCGCCGGTGGATCCATCTGATCCTGGGCGGCGCGCTCTCCATGCCGTACGTCTTCGTCGGTTCGGTGCTCGTCGGGCCGCTCGTCGGCGACGACCGGTTCTTCGGGTCGCTCGCCTCCCAACTCGCTTCCTTCGCGGCCGGGTTGCCGCTGGCCGCGATCACCGCGCTGTTCCCGCTGACCCGGCCGATGTCGGTGGCCGCCGTGCGGGCGCTGTGCGCGGTGCCGGACGACTCGCTCGCCGAGGCGCCCGCGCGGGGGCGGGTGGCGCGGGGGCGGACCGCCGCCTGGTTCACGCTGCACCTCGGCCTCGGCGGGATCGTCAGCGGCATGTCGCTCGCGCTGCCGCCGTTCGCCTGCGTGCTGATCGCGCTGCCGTTCTTCGTCGTGTTCGGGGGCAGCCGCATCGGGCTGCCCGAAGTCTTCGGGGAGCCCTGGATGGTGGCGCTCTCCCCGGTCATCGGCTGCGCGTCGCTGGTCGCGCTAGCGGCGTGCGCGGCCACCGCCGGCGGGCTCCTCGCCCGCTGGGCGCCGGAACTGCTCGGGCCCACGCCCGCCGACCGGCTCGCGGCCGCCGAGCAGCGGGCCGCCGACCTCGCGGTGCGCAACCGCCTGGCGCGCGAGCTGCACGACTCGGTGGGCCACGCGCTGAGCGCCGTCACACTCCAGGCGAGCGCGGCCCGCCGCGTCCTCGACCACGACCCGGAGTTCGTCCGCGAGGCGCTGGCCGCCATCGAGGACACCACGCGCCGCACGGTCGGTGAGCTGGACGCCGTGCTCGGCGTGTTGCGGGAGGCCGACGACGCCCGCGCGACGGCGCCCGCGCCCACCCTCGAAGCCGACCTGGACGGCCTGCTGCGCCGCACCGGGGCGGGCGGCCTGCGGGTGAGCGCCGCCGTCGACATGGACCCCGCCGGCCTGCCCCCGCTGGTCTCCCGTGAGGCGTACCGCATCGTGCAGGAGGCGCTGAGCAACGCCCTGCGGCACGGCGGTGAGGGCACCGACGTCACCCTGCGCGTCGCCCTGGAAGGACCCGACCTCACCGTCACGGCCGAGAACCCGCTGCCGCCCCGCTCCCCCGCCCCGCGCCCCGGCGGCGGCCACGGCCTGCGCGGCATAGCGGACCGGGCCCGGCTGCTGGGCGGCACGGCGGCGGCGGGCCCGGCGGACGGGGTGTGGCGCCTTGACGTACGACTTCCGCTGAAAGGACACGCATGACGACCGCACCCTCCCCCGAGAGCCCCGCCCTGCGGGTCGTGCTCGCCGACGACGAGCGCATGGTGCGTACCGCCCTGCGCGCGATCCTCTCCGCCGAGGCGGGCATCGAGGTCGTCGGCGAGGCGGCGACCGGTGCCGAGGCGGTGTCGGTCGTGCGGGAGCTTGAGCCCGACGTGGTCCTGATGGACGTCCGCATGCCGGAGATCGACGGCATCCGCGCCACCGAGCAGATCCTGCGGACGATGCCGCGACCGCCGCGCATCGTGGTCGTGACGACCTTCGAGAACGACGCGTACGTGTACGAGGCGCTGCGCGCGGGCGCCGCCGGGTTCCTGCTCAAGCGGGCGGACGCGGACGCGCTCGTCCAGGCCGTGCGCATCGTCGCGCACAGCGACTCGCTGCTCTTCCCCTCGGCCGTGCGCGCCCTGGCCGCCGAGCACGGACGCGCCAGGCCCGCACCACCCGCCTGGGTGGCGCGGCTCACCGGCCGGGAGAACGAGGTGCTGCGGCTGATGGCGGCGGGGCTGACCAACGCGGAGATCGCCGGACGGATGGGGGTGGGCGCGGCGACGGTGAAGACGCACGTGGCGTCCGTCCTCGCCAAGACGGGCGCGCGGGACCGCACGCAGGCGGTGATCGCGGCGTACGAGGCCGGTTTCATGAAGAGCGACTTTCTGTGAATCGTGTCTGAGCTTCGACTGACTCGTACCGTTCGCGGCAGGCGATCCAGTGAGGCGAATCGCCTGTCCGCTTTTTGATCTCGCGCACAGCCCCGACATCGATTGTTCCTTCGAGTGATTGAGCTGGGGCCGAAGGCCGGGGGATGTCGGCCGGGACGGCATGCGCTGGATGCGCACCGAGCACGCGACACCAGCGAGTACCAGCTCCTCAACGATGACGATGCTGGTCCGGCTCGCCGGCACCACGCGTGCGTTATTGCCTGCGCAATTCGATGACTGTGATGTCGGGTGGCGCTCCGACTCTGATGGGTGGCAGGGATGCTCCGACTCCGCGAGAGACGTAGAGCTGTGTGTGGTCGATGGTGGCCAGTCCCGCTGTGAGGGGTTGGGTCAGCGGCACGAGCAGGTTGCCGGGGAAGAAGGCTCCGCCGTGTGTGTGCCCGGACAGTTGGAGATCGACTTTGTGCCGGGCGGCTTCGTGCACCTGCACGGGTTGGTGGGCGAGCAGGACGACGGGGTGGGAGGCGTCGCGGTCGCCGAGGGCCTTGTCGTAGTCGGGTGTGTCGTGGTTCTGCTCGCCTGTGACGTCGGTGACGCCTGCGATGTCGATGGCTCCGCCCCGGTGTTTGATCAGTGTTCGGGTGTTGCGCAGGGTGGTGACGCGGAAGTCGGCGAGTGTGGCGATCCAGGCGTCGACATCGTGGCGGTAGTCGTGGTTGCCCGTGACGAAGAAGGTGCCGTGGGTCGAGGACAGCCGGGTGAGCGGCGCGGCGTGAGCGGCCAGGTCGCCGGCGGTGCCGTCGGAGAGATCGCCCACGATGGCGACGATGTCGGGCGAGGTGTCGTTGATCATCCGGACCGTGCGTGCGGTGTGGGCGCGGCCGAAGAACGGCCCGAGGTGGAGGTCGCTGGCCATGGTGATGCGCATGCCGTCGAGTGAGGGGTGCAGTCGGCGCAGGGCCACGGGCACGACTTTCACATCGGGTGCTCCCAGACCGCGGTGAAAGCCATAGCCGGTGGTGGCCACGGCGGTTCCGGTGGCGAGCAGCGCGACCGAGCGGGCCAGCACGAGACGGCGGTCCACCATCCGCGGTGCCTCCTGGGCCGGTCGGGGATTCGGGGCGCCCATGACCGGAGCCGTAACGGGGTGGCTCTGCTGCACGACCGGCGCCCGTAGGGCCTGCTCGGGAATCACGGGGCCGGTTACGGTTCGACGCCGCAGTGCACGCGCCGTGAGGCGTGCTGGGATTTCCAGGACGGCGAGTGTCATCAGCAGGTAGGCGGCCAGGGCGACCCACACGAAGGCCGGCCAGGCCAGCCATGCGATGCGTGTGGGGTTCGCGTACTGGGCGGCGAGGACACCGGTGGGGACCAGGACCGTGAGTGCGATTGCCGTGGCCCCGCCCGCGCGGCGCAGCCGGGTGGGCGCTGTGACGTCCTTGACGAGCCTCAGGTAGAGGTAGCGGTGTGCGGCGGCTGAGGCGATGATGCTCACCGCGGCGACGGTGGCTTCCTGCGCGAGGGTGCTCACGCCGCTGCCTCAGCCGGTGGGAACGGGCTGGAGACGGGTCGCCCGTCGTGGGTGCTGGGGCCGGGGTGTCGGTGCATGGCGGCGGGGTGCTCCGGGCGAGTTGTCGAATAGTTGGAGTTGATTGGTCCGGGGTCGGCGGCGCCCGGCTGGAGGGACGGCCGCGTCGGACGGCGGCATCTGGGGTCCATCTGCCTGCTCGGGCGGGTTCACTGAGGGCGGGCCAGGCCCACGTCGTAGGCGAAGATGACGGCCTGTACGCGGTCGCGGGCATCGATCTTTGCCAGGATGCGGCTGACGTGGGATTTGACCGTCGACTCGGCCAGGTGGAGGTGGGCGGCTATCTCGGTGTTGGACCAGCCCGCGGCGACGGCGGTGAGGACTTCGCGTTCACGTTCGGTCAGGGCGGCCAGTTGTCGTCGCTGTGCGGGGCTGAGGACAGGAGCGGCGGAGGTCCGTTGTGGGTGCGTGGTGGTGAAGGCGTCGATGAGTCTGCGGGTCAGGCTCGGGGAGGTGACGCTGTCGCCGGCCGCCACGGTCCGGATGCCGACGACGAGTTCCTCGGGGCGTGCGTCTTTGAGGAAGAAGCCGGCCGCTCCGGCTCGCAGGGCCTCGTAGGCGTACTCGTCGAGGTCGAAGGTGGTCAGGACCAGGACCCGCGAGCGGCCGCCGGACTCGACGATGCGGCGGGTGGCCTCGATGCCGTTGACACCGGGCATCCGGACGTCCATCAGGACGACGTCGGGACGCAGTTCGGCGGTCAGGCGGACGGCCTCCTGGCCCTGGGAGGCTTCGCCGACGACTGAGATGTCCGGCTGTGCTTCGAGGAGCATGCGAAAGCCCAGTCGTTGCAAGGTCTGGTCGTCGACGATGAGGACGGTGGTCATATGCGGTGCTTCTCCGTGACGGCGCTGGGCAGGGTGTGGGAGGTGCTCAGGACGGTGTGGACGCGCCAGCCGCCGGCGGGGGTCGGGCCCGCGCTGATGCGCCCCTGGTAGAGGGCGGCGCGGTGGCGCATGCCGACCAGGCCTTGCCCGCTGTGCCTGCCGTGCCGTTCGCTGTCCGCCGCACGGGTGGGGCCTGTGTCCTCCACCGTGATGTGCACCGACTTCTCGTCTCTGTACAGGTCGACGGAGACGGTGGTGTCGGCCGCGGCGTGTTTGAGGGTGTTGGTGAGGGCTTCCTGCACGATGCGGTAGACGGTGAGCTGAAGGCCGGGACCGAGCGGTGTGAGGTCCCCTTTGGTGTGCAGGTCGGCGGTGGGACCTGCGGCGCGGAAGCGGTGGAGCAGCGCGGGCAGGTCGTGAAGGTTCGGCTGCGGTGCGAGCGGGGTGGTGTCCCGCTGTGTCGCGGGGTTGTCGACCACGATGAGCAGGCGGCGCAGTTCCGCGAGGGCCTCGCGGCTGCTGTCGCCGATGAGGTCGAGGGTGTCGGCGGATTTCTCCGAGCGGGACCTGGCCAGGGCGGCAGCTCCGTCGGCGAGCCCGATGATGACGGCGAGGGTGTGGCCGAGGATGTCGTGCATCTCGTGGGAGACGCGGGTGCGTTCCGAGGCCGCGGCCAGGCGGGTGTGCTGGTCCCGCTCGGTCTCCAATGCCACGATGTATGCCTTCGCCAGGCGTCCGGTGAGGGCCAGTCCGGCGCAGGCGGTCACGGCGAGCATGGCCAGCAGCGTGACGATTTCTGGGCGCTTGGCGTGTTGCAGTTGGCCGCTTCCCCAGAACGCCGCGATCCAGAGAACGAGCTGGGCGGCGGTGACCGTGCAGGCGAGGACCATCTGGCGGTGGCTACCGTGGCGGCCGACGTTGTAGAGCGCGACGATCCGGGCCGCGTCGGCACCGTTGAGGACGTTCAGCGGCAGCGCGAGGACGGAGGCGGCTGTGGTGATCGCGAACACCAGGCCGGGACGGCGTTCGCGCCACAGCAGCGGAACCGTGTAGGCGAGGGTGAGGACGATCTCGCTGGGCAGGTGGGCGCGGTTGGCCGGGTTGAGGAGGGAGGGCAGTGCGAGGACGGCGCAGAAGACGGGCACGGTCCACAGCCGCAGCCGGGGGTGGTCGCGGTCGAGCGTCCGCCAGGCGGCCAGCCCGCTGATGATCGACACCGTGACGCGGTGGTCGGGGTCGCTGGTCAGTGACCGCGGAAGCCGTGAAGCATGGGGCGAGGTGCCGCGTACGGGTTCTCGGGTGGTTGGCTCGCTCATGGCAGGTGGGGGCCTTTTCACTGTCCGGGCAGGCCGCCCGCCGCTCCCCGGGGAGCGTGAACCGGCGGGCGGGGCAGAGGGGCCCGGGCAGCTGATGTGCGGTGCACGGTGTGCTGTCCGGGCCCCGGGGGCCGCCTGCCGCCCCTCGGGGGATGGGGGCCGGCAGGCGGGGTCGGGGTGTGCCGGGGTGTGCCGGGCTGTGCCTATCCCAGGGGCGCGGGCGCCGTCGGCTCCTGGTCGTTCTGCGCGGGGATGCGGGTCTGGCGTTCGCGTTCGGCCAGTACCCGGCGCAGCTTCTCACCCTCCACGTCGACGTTGGGCAGGCGGCGGTCGAGCCAGCGGGGAAGTGCCCAGGCCCGTGCGCCGAGCAGGGTCATCACCGCGGGGACGAGGGTCATGCGGATGACGAAGGCGTCGAAGAGGACCGCGGTGGCGAGGCCCATGCCGATGGATTTCACCAGGGCGATGTCGTCGAGGAGGAACCCGGCGAACACCGAGATCATGATGATGGCGGCGGCGGTGACCACGCGGGCGCCGTGGCGGAACCCGGTGACGATCGCTTCGGTGGGGCCGGCGCCGTGGACGTATGCCTCGCGCATCCCGGAGACGAGGAACACCTCGTAGTCCATGGCCAGGCCGAAGACCACGCCGATCAGCAGGATGGGCAGCAGGCTGACGATGGGTGCGGTCTCGTCGACGCCGAAGATGTCCTTGAGCCAGCCCCACTGGAACACGGCGACCAGCACGCCGAGGGTGGCGACGACGCTGAGCAGGAAGCCGGCCGCGGCCTTGATCGGGACCAGGACCGAGCGGAACACGAGAAGCAGCAGGACCAGCGCGAGGCCGACGACGACGGCCAGGTAGGGCACCATCGCCTCGCCTAGTTTGGCGGAGACGTCGATGTTGAGCGCGGTCGTGCCGGTCACCATCACCTGCGCGCCGCTGTCCTTCTCCACCGCGTCGCTGCGCTCGCGGATGTCGCCGACCAGGTCGACGGTCTCCTGGCTGGTGGGCGAGCTTCCCGGCACCGCGGTGAGCAGGGCCACGTCACCAGCCTCGTTGAAGACCGGAGGCCGTACGGCGGCGACGCCGTCGAGGCCCTCCAACAGGGCGGAGGTGTCCGCGGCCGCGGTCTTCGCGGCGTCGCCATCGGGTGCGTCAACAACGATGGTCAGCGGGCCGCTGAAGCCCGGTCCGAAACCCTTGCCGAGCGTGTCGTAGGCCACGCGCTGGGTGCTGCCGGGGGCCGCCATGCTGTCGTCGGGCAGAGTCAGCCGCAGCGACAGCGCCGGGATGGCCAGCACGCCCAGGCCGACCACCGACGCCAGCAGCATCTTCCAGGGGTGACGGGTGACGAAGCGGCCCCAGCGAACCCCCATCGTGACGCGCCGGCCGCGCTGCTCGGCACGCACCCGGCGTGTGGTGAGGCGACCGCCCGCCACGCGGGTACCGGTGAAGCCCAGCATGGCCGGCAGGAGGGTGAGCGCGACCAGCACGGCGACGGTGATGGCGAAGGCCGCGGCCAGCCCCATGGTGGTGAGCATCGCGATACCGATGACGCTCAGACCGGCGAGCGCGATGACGACGGTCAGGCCGGCGAAGACCACCGCCGAGCCCGCGGTGCCCAGAGCACGCCCGGCGGCTTCCTCGGGCGCGTGCCCCTCACGCAGCTCTGTGCGGTAGCGCGAGACGATGAACAGGGCGTAGTCGATGGCCACCGCCAGACCCAGCATGAGCGCCAGAGTCTGCGCGTTGGAGGCCATGTCGACGAACGAGGAGACGACGGTGATGGCGCACAGGGCGATACCGACGCCGACGATCGCGGACAACAGCGGCAGTCCCGCCGCGACCAGCGAACCGAAGGTGACGACCAGGACGAAGGCGGCGACCAGCAAGCCGATCAGTTCGGCCGCGTTGCTCTGCTCCTCCTCCAGCACCGCATTGCCGCCCAGGCTGACGTCCAGGCCCGCCTTCTCGCCCTTGTCCGCCACCTCGTGCAGGGCGTTTGACGCGGCGGGAGTGATGTCGGCCTGCGGGACGGCGTAGGTCACCTGGGCGTAGGCGACGCCGCCCGAGGAGCTGACCAGGCCGGCGGTGAAGGGGTCGGTCACGTTCGCCACCTGCGGTGCCTTGCGCAGGTCGGCGACCAGCGCCTCCACCTCCTGCTTGTGGGCGGCGGACGTCAGCTTCTGCCCGTCCGGAGCCTCCATGACCACACGGGCCGTGGCGCCGGAGGCCGAAGCCTGCGGGAACTCCTTCTCCAGCAGGTCGATGGCCTGCTGCGACTGGGTTCCGGGAAGCGTGAAGTCGTCCGTCGTACTGCCCGACACGCTGCTGACGCCGATGACCGCGGCGGCGAGCACCGCGATCCACGCCAGCAGCACCAGCCGGCGCCGCCGGAAGGCGAGCCGGCCGAGCCGGTAGAGAAAGGTGGCCACGAAAATTACTCCCACCAGGAGGGAAAACGGATGTGTGAGGGCGAGCCCGACAGGCTCCGCCCATGAACGTAGGAGCCGGCTGCGGCCGAAAAGAGCTACTGGAGGACGAATCCGCGCCCGGGGCGGTACCCCGGTACCGGGCGGTGTCCTCCTTGAGGCGGGCGTGCCGGGTCTCAGCCGACCGGGTGGGCGGCGAGAAGTGCCGTGGTCGCGTCCCACAGCTCCCGCTGCACGCGCGGCTCCCGGCCGGGCTCGGGGCACTGCAGGGGGCGTGCGCCGCGGGCGGAGAAGTAGCCGCCGGTGGTGCCCGCCAGCGCCGGGTCGGTGGCCAGTCGCACAATGATGCCGGCGCCCTTGCGGGGATCGCCGATCCTCAGAGTGTTCAGCACCCGCTGCAGGACGGCGGAGCCGGGCAGGTCCCGGCCCAATCCGGTGGCGTTGAAGCCGGGGTCGCAGCAGTTCACCGTGACCTTGTCCGCGTCCAGGCGACGGGCCAGCTCCTGCGTCCACATGATGTTCATCAGCTTTGTGCGCCCGTACAGGGGCATCGACTCCCGGCGGGTGTAGGGCTCAGTGCGCGACAGGTCCTCGGCCGGGACGATCGTTTTCGCCTGCCGGGCCGCTTCGGAGGCCACGTTGACGATCCGGGCCGGCGCCGAGGACCCGAGCTTCGCCGTCAGCGCCCCGGTCAGGACGAACGGGCCGAGGTAGTTCACCGCCGCCATCTCCGCCAAGCCCTCGGTGGTGACGCGCTGCGCGAAGGCATGGAGACCGGCGTTGTTGACCAGGACGTCCAGGCGCGGGTAGCGCGCGGCGATCTCCTCGCCCGCACGGCGGGCGTCGCGGAGCAGGCCCAGGTCGGCGTGGAAGACATCCACGGGCTCGTCGGTCACCGCCTTCAGGTCGGTGACGAGAGCCTGCGCCTTGCTGCGGGAGCGGGCCACGGTGCCGATGCGGTAGCCCCGGCGGGCCAGCTCGAAGGCGGCGATGCGGCCCAGTCCGGAGGTGGCTCCGGTGACCACGGCGACTGGACGATCCATCCCGCAACCCCTTTCGTGAGGTACCTCATGATTATGTTGTGCGAGGATACCCGAACCATGGAGCAGCACGAATCAACAACGGCGGGCAGCGCCCCTGAGCAGGTGGGAATGTCCTTCCTGGCCCTCGCGTACAGCCTGCGCGAACAGGTCGACCAGCACATGCTGGCGACCGCCGGCCTGTCCCTGTCCCGCACCAAGGTGCTTCAGGCACTGGCGGCATGCGGCGCGCTCCACCAAGCGCAGCTGGCCGCCTCCCTCGGCCAAGCACCGCGCTCCGTCACCCAGGTCGTGGAAGGCCTGGAGCGCCTCGGCATGGTCGCCCGAACCGGCGACCCCGAGGACCGCCGCCGCAAGACCGTCTCTATCACCGACATCGGCCGCACGGCACTAAAGGCCGCGGAAGAAGCGGGCACGCAGGTACTTCGCCAGCGCTTCGGCCGTCTCGAACCGCAACAGCTGGCCACACTGGACACGCTGCTCGCGCACCTGGACATCGCCCTCACTGGCGGCAAGACCGGCTGACGCGGAGGGAAGAGCCCCGCCCCAGTGGGTCAACCCATAGACCTGTCGAAAACTGGGCCTTGTGCTGTGCTGGTGGCTGTTTCTGGTGCGCAGAAGCGGCCGACGGCCGCGGTTCATGAGGACTCTCTGAGAAAACGGTCGCAAGGGGACCAGAAGGGAACGAAACCTTCCCCCTCGCTCGTCCTTCCGTGGGATGAACAAGACGATCAGGCGCGCCTCGGTCTTCGCTCTGCTGCTCGTGCTCGCCCTGCTGGTGCGGGCGACGTGGGTGCAGTTCTACGACGGCAAGGCGCTCGCGGACGACAAGCACAACCGGCGCAACGCGATCGAGCAGTACGCGAACCCGCTGGGCGACATCATCGTGGGCGGTGAGGCCATCACCGGCTCCGCGCGGACGACAGGAGGGGACCTCGCCTACAAGCGCACGTACAAGAACGGCGCCCTGTACTCACCCGTGACGGGCTACAGCTCGCAGGTGTACGGCGCCACCCAGCTGGAGGGCATCTACAAGGACCTCCTGGACGGCACCGACAACCGCCTGAAGAAGCCGCTCGACACGGTCACCGACAAGCGCGCCGACCCCGGCGACGTGGTGACGACCATCGACCCGGCGGTGCAGAAGGCGGGGTACAAGGCGCTCGGGGACACCAAGGGCGCGGCGGTCGCGCTCGACCCCAAGACCGGCAAGATCCTCGGCATGGTCTCGACGCCGTCGTACGACCCGTCGAAGATCAGCGGTTCCACGGACTCGAAGGAGTGGCAGGCGCTGACGTCCGACAAGGAGAAGCCGATGGTGAACCGGGCGATGCGCCAGCCGCTGCCGCCCGGCTCGACGTTCAAGCTGGTCGTCGCGGCGGCCGCCCTGGAGGACGGGCTCTACTCCTCGGTGGACGCGAGGACCGCCAGCCCGAACCCGTACACGCTGCCGGGCACGACGACGGTCCTGCGGAACGAGAACCCCTCGGCGCCGTGCGAGAACGCGACGATCCGCACGGGTCTCCAGTACTCCTGCAACAACGTCTTCGCGAAGATGGCCGTCGACCTGGGCCAGGACAAGGTCAAGGCGATGGCGGAGAAGCTGGGCTTCGGCGCGGACAAGCTGGATGTGCCGGTGCGCGCGGCGAAGAGCGTGTACCCCTCCGGCATGGACAAGGCCCAGACGGGCCTGTCGGGCATCGGCCAGTTCGACGTGACGGCGACACCGCTCCAGATGTCGATGGTGTCGGCGGCGATCGCCAACGGCGGCGAGCTCGCCGCGCCGCACATGGTCTCGCAGATCACGGACGCCGACGGCAACGTCCTGGAGAAGTTCGGCGACGGGGACTCCCAGCGTGTGATGAGCGAGTCCGTCGCCGAGGGCCTCCAGTCGGCGATGCGGACGGTCGTCGAGAAGGGCACGGGTTCGAACGCGCAGATCGACGGCGCGACGGTCGGCGGCAAGACGGGCACGGCCCAGCACGGCGAGAACAACAGCAAGACGCCGTACGCGTGGTTCACCTCGTACGCCAAGGGCGCGGACGGCCAGGAGGTGGCGGTCGCGGTGATGATCGAGTCGTCGAGCGCGGCCCGCGACGAGGTCAGCGGCAACGGCCTGGCGGCGCCGATCGCCAAGGCGATGATGGAGGCGGCGCTGAAGGGCTGAGGCGGCACACGCGCGCGGGCCCCGGGGTGCCGCCCCCGGGGCCCGCGCGCGTGTGTACACCTGTCAGTGCCGCGCGCGCGTGTGTACCTGTCAGTGCCCGCGTCCGCACTTGTCCACGCCCGCGTCCGTGCCCGTCAGCGCCCCCGGCCGCGCCTGTTGCTCCACAGCCGGAAGCCGAGGGTCAGCGTCAGCGGCACGGCCGCGCCGAACAGCAGACCGCCGGTGAAGCCGAGCCCCGTGCTCGCCTCGCCGTCGTCGAGCGCGGCCCACAGGCCCGCCAGCGCCACGGTCGCCCCGAGGACGGCGAGCAGGGCGTAGAACTTCCGGCTGAGGAAGTTCGTCCGCTCCGGGACCGGCGGGGGCGCGGCGATCTCCGCCGCCGGGCCGAGGCTTGCCGCCCTGGGTCGCTTGAACCAGGCGTAGACCACCCAGGTGCCGCAGGCCTCCCAGCCGTCGGGGGCGAGGCGTTCGTCCAGGCCTTCGCGGCCGCGCGTGATCAGTTCCCTGCGGTACTCCCACCGCTGGGGCCGCGCGAGATCCCGGTGGCTGACGAAGCGGCCGAGGGCGTCGACGCGCTCGACCTCCCAGCCCTGGTCGCCGAAGCGGTTCAGGAGTTCCTCGTCGACGTAGGTGTCGGCGGTCCAGCGCCAGGTCTCGACGTGTCCCTCCGGGGGCCCGTCGGGGGTGGCGGCCTCGGGGGCCAGCTGCCGGGCGAAGTCCCGCGCCGGGCCGAACTCCGTCTCCGCGTCCTCGGCGCCGGACTCCTCCAGGTGCGCGGCCAGGTCCGCGACGGTCGCCTCGACGCGGTCGGCGGGCAGGCCGTGCGCGAGGAGCCGCTCGGCGAGGTCGATGAGGTAGCCGTCCTGTGTGTGCGGGGTGTGTGGGGTGCTCATCGCACACCCGCCTTCGCGAGGATCTCCCGTACGGAGCCGTCGAAGGCGAGCCACAGCCCGCCCTGCTCGCCGAGGGTCTCGCGCCCGGCGTCGGTGAGCCGGTAGTAGCGCCGTCCCGGCCCCTTCTCGGCGGCGCGGAACTCGGCGGCGACCAGGCCCGCCTCCTCCAGGCGGTTCAGCACGGGGTAGAGCGTGCCGCCCTTGATCTGGCCGAAGCCGGCGGCTCCGAGAAGTTTGGCGATCTCGTAGCCGTAGCTCTCGCCGTCGGTGAGGCTCGCGAGTACGAGAAGGTCGAGTACGCCCTTGAACCAGCTGGCGCGGCGGTCGGCGGTCACGTTCTCGGGCCCTTCACTTGGCGGTGAGCGGCGCCGCGGACGCCGTGGGCGGCGCGGACGGCGTCGGCGGCGTGAGCGTTGTCAGATCGCGCACACTGAGGATGACGTGCAGGGCCACAGGCAGGAGCAGGCTGCCGGTGGCCAGGTACAGGCCGGTGAGCAGCGCGCCGAAGACGGCGAAGACGAGGAGTCCCTGGCGGCCCTGGTAGTAGCCGGCGACGGCGTAGACGAGCACGGAGAGGGCCGCGGCGGCGTAGAGGTGGAGGCCGAGCACGCCGACGCCGAAGGCGATGAGCAGGCCGCGGTAGACGAACTCCGCGCAGATGCCGTCGCTCACGCCGAAGGCGACGGCGAGGGCGCGCTCGCGGGGCGTGCCCGGCAGCATCGCCTCGATGGCGGCGCGCCCGGGTACGTGCTTGCCCTGCCGGTCGAGGTCGCGGAGCGCGCGACCGGAGGTCACCGCGATCACCACGCAGAACAGGACGCCGACCGCGACGACGGCGGGCTTGTCGGGCGAGGCGATGCCGAGGTCGGCGGCGGCCGTGCCCGGCGAGAGCAGCAGCGCCGCGGCCGCCAGGGCGGCGAGGGCCCACCACAGCGCGAGCACGACGCGGAAGTAGCGGACGAGGGCGCCGGGTTCGGTGGCGCGGCGGCGGGCCAGCGAGGCGTACATGCGGCGGCCGAGCAGGGGCTCCCCGAGCAGCAGATAGGCGCCGATCGCGGCCGTGAGAGCCGTGGCGGCGGGTGAGAAGTCCGGCGAGATGGTCATGGCGGGGTCCCCCTTCCCGGAGGGGGCGCGGACGTGCGCGGTGGCGCGTGCCCGCACCCCCCTTGAGCGTCTGAGCTACCTAGACCGTAGAGCGACCTAGTCAGGAATGCAACCTAACTAGATATGTCGAGCGCGGCAGGAGGGCCCGAACGCACGGACGGTTGCTCCTCAGCCCGCGACCCGCCACCCCGGGTCGCGGCCGCTCAGTCCGATCACCCGGTCCAGGAGCGGCGCCCCGTCCGGCACCGGGACCGGCGGGCCGAAGAGGCCGCCCGGCTCCTCGCCCTCCTCCCCACCGGGGGCCAGCACCGCCAGCGCTCCCTCCAGGCTCGCCTCGTCGGGCGCGTACTCCTGGCCGGTGGACCGCGCCAGGTCCCAGCCGTGGACGACCAGCTCGTCGAGGGCGACCAGGCCCGCGACCTCGCCGGGCAGGTCGACGCCGCCCGCGCGGGTCATGCCCTGCCGGGCCGCCGGGTCACGCCACGCCTCGGCGAGGGCGTCGAGGGCCTTGGGCAGCTCGTCCCGCCAGCCGGGGCCGATGTCCGGCACGGTGCTCGCGGGGTCCTGGTCCAGGGCCGGCCCGAAGTCCTTGCGCGCGGCCGCCTCGAAGGCCTGGGCGAGGCCGATCAGATGTCCGAGCAGATTCCGCACCGCGTACTGGGGGCAGGGCGTGGGAGCCGCGAGCTGCTCGTCCGTGACGTGCGCGGCCAGCTGCGCCACCAGGCGGGCCTGCGGGGCGAGATCGAGGTGGTCGACGGTCATGGGGGCCTCCACTAAGGACTTCGCGCTTGGGATAAGGCGGCTTTCTCGGTACGCCTCCCCTGGTGGACCGGCCGCGCGACCCGAACTCATCGGCTTCCTTAAGGAAACCGCCCGATACCGTGCCGAGGGCCTCAGGAACCAGCATCACCAGGCATGACATCGACGATCGGGCGCGTCCTGCGGGACCGCAACGCCGGCCTCTATCTGGGCGCGGTGGTGGTCTCCGGCTTCGGGACCTCCGCGCTGTGGCTCGTCTCCGGGGTCTGGGTGAAGGAGCTGACCGGCTCCGACGGGCTCGCCGCGCTCTGCCAGCTGGCCCTGTGGGCGCCCACCCTCGCCGGCCCGCTGCTCGGCACGCTCGCCGACCGCACGCGCCGCAAACCGCTCCTGGTGACCGTGAACCTGACCCTCGGTGCCCTGCTCCTGTCCCTGTTCGCGGTGGACTCCGCCGGACGGCTGTGGATCCTCTTCGCGCTCCTGCTGGTGTACGGGGCGTGCGGCGTCGTCACGGACGCGGCGGAGGCCGCCCTGGTCCCGGCGGCCGTCGGCAAGGAGCTGCTCGGCGACTTCAACGGCCTGCGGATGTCCGCGAACGAGGGCATGAAGCTGGTGGCGCCGCTCGCGGGGGCGGGCCTGTTCACCGCGTACGGCGGCGCCCGGGTGGCGCTCCTGGACGCCGTCACGTTCGTACTCGCCGCCGGCATGTACGCGCTGCTGCGGGTCCGGGAGGCCGCCCCCGTCCGTGAGCGCGCCTCGCCATGGGCCCGGACCGCCGAGGGTGCCCGGTACCTGTGGGGGCACGAGCGGCTGCGGCCCGTCGTGGTGGCGGGCGGCCTGACGATGCTGACGTCGGGGATCAGCGGTGCGACGGTCTACGCGATCGTGGAGCGGCTCGGCCACTCGCCCGCGTACACGGGCGTGCTGTACGTCGTGCAGGGCGCGGGCTCCGTGGCGGTGGGCGTGGCCTCGGGGGCGCTGCTGCGGCGCTTCGGGGCGTGGCGGTTCGGCGGCGTGGGCATCGCGCTGACCGGTGTGGCGGCGGTCCTGAGTGCGCTGCCGAGCGACGCGGCGGTCCTCGCGGGGAGCTTCGCGAACGGCGTCGGGCTGCCCTGCGTGCTGATCGCGGGGCTCACCGCGGTGCAGCGGGAGACGCCGGACGCGCTGCTCGGCCGGGTGGCGGCGACCGCCAATACGCTGATGTTCGCACCGACCGCGCTCGGCATCGCGGCGGGCGCGGCCCTCGTGGAGAGCGTCGACATCCGCGTCCTGCTGCCGGTTCTCGCGGGGGCGCGGCTGCTGATCGCCGCGCCCCTGCTCCTCGGGCGCCGGGTGCGGGTCACTTCACGTCGGCCCAGCGCTTGATGGTGGCGACGGCCTACATGTCAGGCCCCGCCAGGCACACGGGAAGCCGGTCACCCCAGGCCCGCCAACCCCCGCCCGACCCGCGCCAGGTCCGCGTCCGAGGCCAACCCCGCGTGGTACAGCCGCAGTTCCGTGGCGCCCAGGTCCGCCGCCCGGCTCGCGTCGGCCGCGAGGGTCGCGGGGCTGCCGCCCATGCCGGTGACCACGGTGAGGTTGGCGGCCAGCACGGTCCCGTCGCCCGCGTGCTCGGCGAACGGCGTCAGGGCCTGTGCGCCGCCCGTGCAGGGCACGACCACGCCGTCGGCCACGGTGAGGATGTGCGCCGGGTCGACGCCCGCGTTCGCGCCGCAGTGGTACGTGACCGGGTCCGCGTGCAGCAGCACCTGGAAGCCCGGCGGGGCCGCCGAGCGGACGGCGCCGATCACGGCCTCCTGGAGCGTGCGGGCGGTTTCCTCGCGCCACGCGCGCGTGGCCGTCGCCCGCTGTGCGCCGAGGAGCTTCTCGACGGACGCCCAGCCGGTGTCCTCGGCCCGGCCGCGCCAGAGCGGCTCCAGGGCGTCGCGCACGGCTGCCGCGAGCTCGTCGGGGTCGAGGCCCGTTGCGGCGTACCCCTCGCGGCAGGAGGCACAGAAGCAGAGCGACATCAGATACTGGCCCGCCTCGCCGAGACCGACGCCGGCGATCTTGTCGTGGGCGTGCAGGTGCGCGAGGCCGTACCAGCCGCACGACTCCAGTTCGGTGCCGCTGGTCTCCGGGCGCGCGGCGGCCTCGGCGGCGAGGTCGACGAGGTACGCGCGCGTGGCGGGCTGCGCGACGCACGGCGCCCAGGGGTAGCGGTCTCCGTAGGCGTTGACCACGGAGGTCGCCGGATGCTCCGCTCCGAGGCGGGAGTTGTGGGCGAGGACGACCCAGCTGTGCACGTCGAGCCCGGCGGCACGCAACGCCTGCGCGGCCTCTCCGTAGGCATCGCCCGGCGCCCAGTCCCCCGCGGCGTACGGCCGCGGCACGCGCCCCTCCCACGCCTCCCCCGGCGGGTAGAGCACGGCGGCGTGCGCGGCCGTGACGATCCGGTGGCGCGGGTGGCGCGGGGTCAGCGCGCGCGTGGAGTGATAGGCGGAGGCGAGGGTGACCTGCCGGACGCCGAGCGCGGCGATGCGGGCGGGCGCGTCCGGGTCGCCGACGACGTCCCAGGGGTAGAGGAACGCGGCGGCCTTCACGCGCCCGCCCCCGGGTGCGCGGTCCCCAGCAGCCCACGCCCCTGCTCGACGAGTTCGGCCAGGCGTTTGACGTGCTCGGCGGCGGGTTCGTGCAGCGGCGGGCGCACGGGGCCGACATCGAGGCCACCGAGCCGCACGCCCGCCTTCACCAGGGAGACGGCGTAACCGCGGCCGAGGGCGCGCAGCTCCACGAAGGGCCGGTAGAAGCCGTCCAGGAGGCGGTTCACGGTGGCGTCGCCCTCGGAGGTCCCGGCGTTGAACGCCCGGTGGTAGGCGAGCGCGATGTCGGGCGCGAAGCAGAAGACGGCCGAGGAGTAGAGGCTCACGCCGATGCCGCGGTAGGCGAGGCCGGTCAGCTCGGCGGTCGGCAGGCCATTGAAGTAGAGGAAGTCCCCGGGTACTTCGGCGCGCACGGCGCTGACCGTGCGCTGCATCAGGTCCATGTCACCGAGGCCGTCCTTGAAGCCGATGACGCCTTCGGCGCGGGCGAGCGCGACGACCGTCTCCGGGGTGAGGACGGCGTTGTCGCGCTGGTAGACGATGACGTCCAGGGAGGTGGCCGCGGCGAGTTCGGTGTAGTGCCGCAGCAGCCCCTCCTGCCCGGCGACGACGAGGTAGGGCGGCATGGCGAGCAGCCCGTCGGCGCCCGCCTCCTCGGCCAGGCGCGCGTACCGCACGGCGAGCGCGGTGCCGTACCCGGCGCCGGCGACGACCGGCACCCGGCCCGCCGCCTCCTCGACGGCGGCGGCCACGCACTCCTGGAACTCCTCGGGAGTCAGGGCATGGAACTCGCCCGTGCCGCAGCAGGCGAAGACGGCCGCGGCGCCCGCCTCGATGCCGCCGCGCACATGGGTGCGGAAGGCGTCCAGGTCGACGGAGCCGTCGGGTCCGTACGCGGTGACCGGGAAGAACAACGGCCCGCTGAGGACGCGAAGTCGGGAAGCTAGAGGGGCTGACGTCACGGGCTCTCCCTAAGCGTGCAGGCGTGCACTTTCTGATTCCCGTGCACGTTCCTGTTCCCCGTGCACGTTTCTGATTCATATCCATATCCCTGAACACGGCCACGCTAAGGCGCCCCCTCGGACCCGGTCAAGCGGATGAACTCCCCACACAGGAGCGGATTTACCGCCTCCGCGAGAGACTCGACGACACTTGACGGGGTGCGATCACGATCCCTAGGTTGTCTACGGATGTGAATTCTGTACGTCCATACATACGGCCGCACGAGGAGACCCCGCATGCCCGCTCCCCGCACCGTCCTGCTCACCGGCGCCGCAGGCGGCCTCGGCACGCTGATGCGCGGGCACCTGCCGGCCCACGGCCACGATCTGCGCCTGCTCGACATGCGCGCCATCGAGGGCGAGCCGGACGCGCTCGTCGCCGACCTCGCGGACCGCGAGGCACTGCGCGAGGCCGTCCGCGGGGTCGACGCGATCCTCCATCTGGCGGGCATCTCCCTGGAGTCCACCTTCGACAGAATCCTCAAGGCCAACATCGAAGGGACGTACAACCTCTACGAGGCGGCCCGCGAGGAAGGCGTGCGGCGGATCGTCCTCGCCTCCTCCAACCACGCGGTGGGGTTCACGCCCCGCCCGCAGGGCGACGACCCGCTGATCCCGGTCGACACCCCGCGCCGCCCCGACACGTTCTACGGCCTGTCGAAGTCCTTCGGCGAGGACCTCGCGCAGTTCTACTGGGACAAGCACGGCATCGAGACCGTCTCGGTCCGCATCGGCTCGTGCTTCCCCGAGCCGTCGAACGTACGGATGCTGTCGGTGTGGATGAGCCCCGCCGATGGCGCGCGGCTCTTCCACGCGGCGCTCACCGCCGAGGACGTCGGGCACACCGTCGTCTACGGCTCGTCCGCCAACACCCGCCTGTGGTGGGACCTCTCCTCGGCGCGCGCCCTCGGCTACGAACCGCGGGACGACTCCGAGCGGTACGCGGCCAAGCTCATCGCCGAGCAGGGCGAACTGGACCCCGGCAACCCCGACCACGCCCACCTGGGCGGCCACTTCTGCACCCGCCCCCCGGTGTGGCCGCACTGACCCCCGGCCCCGCCCCGGGCGCCAAACGGGCGGCGGGCACCCCTGAAACGGGCACGGCCGCCGCCCGCGCCCCAGGCCGCCGCCCCGCCGAACGGGCACAAACGGGCAGCATCGCGTCCGCTGCGCACCTGGTCACCTCCCTGCCCGCGCTGTAGAACTTCCCCACAGGCCCGAACGGGCAGGCCCCGACCCGGGGCTTCGACCAGGGGAATGGCCAGGGGAAGGGGTGGCGCCGATGACCGCGGAGGAACGTCAGCGGCGGATCGTCGACGCGGCCCGCCACTCCGGCTCCGTCGACGTGACGGCGCTCGCCGCCCAGCTCGGCGTCGCGAAGGAGACCGTCCGCCGCGATCTGCGCGCCCTGGAGGACCACGGCCTGGTCCGCCGCACCCATGGCGGCGCCTATCCCGTGGAGAGCGCGGGCTTCGAGACCACCCTCGCCTTCCGCACCACCATGCACGTGCCGGAGAAGCGGCGCATCGCCGCCGCCGCGGCCGAACTGCTCGGCGACGCCGAGACCGTCTTCGTCGACGAGGGGTTCACGCCCCAGCTGATCGCCGAGGCGCTGCCGGGCGCCGCGGCGGGGCGCCCGCTGACCGTGGTCACCGCCTCGCTCGCCGCCGCGGGCGCCCTCGCGGAGGCCGAGCACGTCACCGTGCTGCTGCTCGGCGGGCGGGTCCGGCCGGGCACGCTCGCCACCGTCGACCACTGGACGACCAAGATGCTGGCCGGGTTCGTCATCGACCTGGCGTACATCGGCGCCAACGGCATCTCCCGCGAGCACGGCCTGACGACGCCCGACCCGGCGGTGAGCGAGGTCAAGGCGCAGGCGATCAGGGCCTCGCGGCGCACCGTCTTCCTCGGCGTGCACACCAAGTTCGGCGCGACGAGCTTCTGCCGGTTCGCGGGCGTCGCCGACCTGGACGCGATCGTCACGAGCAGCCGCCTGCCCGCCTCGGAGGCGCACCGCTACTCCCTCCTCGGCCCCCAGGTCATCCGCGCCTGACCGCTCCCCGCCACGCGGCGCACCGCGCCTCCACACGCCGTGGCATGCCCGGAACATCCGTAATCCTCCCCCTACGTCCAGGAGCAATTCATGCGAACCCCGAGCCGACGACGAAGGCCGCGCGCGCTCGCCGCGGCCGCCGCAGGGACGCTGCTCACCCCGCTGCTCGCCGGCTGCTGGACCGGTGCGGGCGGGGCCGGTTCAGGCGACTCCCTGAACGTCCTCATGGTGAACAACCCGCAGATGCTTCAGCTGCGCAAGCTCACCGCCGCCCACTTCACCGAGGAGACGGGCATCAAGGTGAACTTCACCGTCCTGCCCGAGAACGACGTCCGCGACAAGATCAGCCAGGACTTCGCCAACCAGGCGGGGCAGTACGACGTCGCCACCCTGAGCAACTACGAGATACCGATCTACGCCAGGAACGGCTGGCTGCACGAGGTCGGTTCCTACGCCCGCGAGGACACCGCGTACGACGAGAAGGACATCCTGCCGCCCATGAGGCAGTCCCTCACCGGAGAGGACGGCAAGCTCTACGGGCAGCCCTTCTACGGAGAGTCGTCCTTCCTGATGTACCGCAAGGACGTCTTCAAGAAGGCGGGCCTGACCATGCCCGAGCACCCCACCTGGCAGCAGGTGGCGGACCTCGCCGCCCGGGTGGACGGCGAGGAGCCGGGGATGAAGGGCATCTGCCTGCGCGGCCTGCCCGGCTGGGGCGAGGTGATGGCCCCGCTGACGACCGTGGTGAACACCTTCGGGGGCACCTGGTTCGACAAGGACTGGAAGGCCCGTCTGAGCGCCCCCGAGTTCAAGAAGGCGACCCGCTTCTACGTGGACCTCGTGCGCGAGCACGGCCAGGCCGGGGCCGCCCAGTCCGGTTATGCCGAGTGCCTCAACAACCTCACCCAGGGCAAGACCGCCATGTGGTACGACGCGACGGCCGCCGCCGGTTCACTGGAGTCCGCCAAGTCCCCGGTCAAGGGCAAGATCGGCTATGTGCCCGCCCCGGTGGTGCGGACGAACAGCTCCGGGTGGCTCTACACGTGGGCCTGGGGCATGCAGAAGGCCTCGCGGAACCCGGACAAGGCCTGGAAGTTCATCTCCTGGGCGTCCGGCAAGGAGTACGAGAGGCTCGTCGGCGAGAAGGCCGGCTGGTCGAACGTCCCCGCCGGCAAACGCGCCTCGACGTACGCGAATCCCGCCTACCGCAAGGAAGCCGCCGCCTTCCAGGGCGTCACCCGCGCCGCCATCGAGGGCGCCAGGCCCCGCGACCCCGGCGTGCAGCCCCGGCCCGCGCCCGGCATCCAGTTCGTCGGCATCCCCGAGTTCACCGACCTCGGCACCAAGGTCTCCCAGGAGATCAGCGCGGCCATCGCCGGGCGCCAGTCCGTCGACGCGGCCCTGGACACCTCCCAGCGGCTCGCCGAGAAGATCTCCGAGGAGTACGAGGGACGATGACCGCCACAGCCTCCGGCACCGCTCCCGTCGGCCACGCGCGCGTGCCCGCCGCCAACCCTCCCGGCACCCCGGGCCGGCTGCGCGCCTGGGCCACCAGGGCGCCCCTGCTGCCCGCCCTGATCTTCATGATCACCGTGACCCAGCTGCCGTTCGTGGCCACCTTGGTGATCTCCTTCTTCGACTGGAACGCCCTCTACCCGAACGCCCGCAGCTTCACCTGGTTCGCCAACTACTCCGAGGTCCTCACCGACCCCGACCTGCGCGAGTCCGTCCTGACCACGATCCTGCTCACGGTCTCCGTCGTCCTCGCGAGCCTGGTCCTCGGGCTCGTCCTCGCGCTGCTCCTCAACCGGCGGTTCAAGGGGCGCGGGCTCGTGCGCACGCTCCTGATCGCGCCGTTCCTGCTGGTGCCGGTGGCCGCCGCGCTGCTGTGGAAGCACGTGCTCTACAACCCCGAGTACGGCCTTCTCAACGGCCTCCTGCACTGGGCCGGCGGGGACGATGCCGCACAGCCCGACTGGATCTCGGACACCCCGCTGCTGGCTGTCGAGGCCTCCCTGGTGTGGCAGTGGACGCCCTTCATGATGCTGATCCTGCTCGCGGGGCTGCAGAGCCGTGACCCCCAGCTGATCGAGGCGGCCCGCATGGACGGGGCAGGCGACTGGCAGGTCTTCCGCCATCTGACCCTGCCCCACCTGCGCCGCTACCTCGAACTGGGCGCGCTGCTCGGCTCGGTCTACATCGTGCAGAACTTCGACGCCGTCTTCACGCTCACCTCGGGCGGTCTCGGCACCGCCAACCTGCCCTACACCGTCTACCAGAGCTTCTACCAGGCGCACGAGAACGGCCTGGCCTCCGCGGCCGGGGTGCTCGTCGTCATCGGCTCGGTCATCATCGCGACCTTCGCGCTGCGGGTCGTCTCGTCCCTCTTCCGTGAGGAGGTGTCCCGCTGATGAGTGCCGTACGCACCAGGGGAGCCGTCCTGGGGCTCGTCGCCTGGCTCGCCGGGATCCTGTTCTTCCTGCCCATCGCCTGGATGACGCTGACCTCCTTCCACTCGGAGGAGGACGCCGCCACCAACCCGCCCTCGGTCGCCGCCTCGCTCACCCTGGACGGCTACCGCGAGTTCTTCGGCGCGGGCGGCGGCGCGAGCCCCTGGCCCGCGCTCATCAACTCGACCGTGGCGTCGCTCGCCTCGACCCTGTGCGTGCTCGTGCTGGCCCTGCCCGCCGCGTACGCCCTGTCCATCAGGCCCGTGAAGAAGTGGACGGACGTGCTCTTCTTCTTCCTGTCCACGAAGATGCTGCCGGTGGTGGCGGGCCTGCTGCCGCTCTACCTCTTCGCCAAGAACACCGGCCTGCTCGACAACATCTGGCTGCTCGTCATCCTCTACACCTCGATGAACCTGCCGATCGCGGTGTGGATGATGCAGTCCTTCCTCGCCGAGGTGCCCAGAGCGGTCATCGAGGCCGCGCAGATCGACGGGGCGCGGCTGCCCACCGTCCTCGCGCGCGTGGTGGCGCCCATCGCGCTGCCCGGCATCGCCGCGACCTCCCTGATCTGCTTCATCTTCAGCTGGAACGAACTGCTCTTCGCGCGGGTGCTCACGGGCGTCGTCGCCCAGACCGCACCCGTCTTCCTGACCGGCTTCATCACCAGCCAGGGCCTGTTCCTGGCGAAGGTGTGCGCCGCGTCGCTCGTGATCTCCCTGCCGGTGCTCGCCGCGGGGTTCGCCGCCCAGGACAAGCTGGTCCAGGGCCTGTCGTTGGGAGCCGTGAAATGAAGGCCGCGATCGTCGAGTCGGTGGGCAAGGTCGTCGTCGGTGAGGTGCCCGACCCGACGCCGGGGCCCCGCGAGGTCGTCGTGGAGGTCGCCGCCTGCGGCCTGTGCGGCACCGATCTGCACATCCGCCAGGGCGAGTTCGCGCCGACGCTGCCGGTGGTGCCCGGCCACGAGTTCGCCGGCACCGTCGTCGCCCTCGGCCGTGACGTGAGCGAACTGGCGGCCGGTGACCGGGTCGCCGTGGATCCCTCGCTGCACTGCCACGAGTGCCGCTACTGCCGGGCCGGGCGGGGCAACCTGTGCGAGCGGTGGGCCGCCATCGGGGTGACCACGGCGGGCGGGGCCGCCCAGTACGCGGCGGCGCCCGCCGCCAACTGCGTACGCCTGCCCGATCACGTACGCACCCAGGACGCGGCCCTCATCGAACCGCTGTCCTGCGCGGTGCGCGGCTACGACGTCCTCCGGTCGAGGCTCGGTGCGCACGTCCTGATCTACGGCTCGGGGACGATGGGCCTGATGATGCTGGAGCTCGCCAAGCGGACCGGCGCGGCGAGCGTCGACGTGGTCGACCTCAACCCGCGGCGGCTGGCGACGGCGCAGCGGCTCGGTGTCTCGGCGGCGGCGGCCGGTGCCGATGAGCTGGACCGGCCGGGCGGCTGGGACGTCGTGATCGACGCGACGGGCAACGCGGCCGCCATCCAGGACGGCCTGGACCGGGTCGCCAAGGCGGGCACGTTCCTCCAGTTCGGCGTCGCCGACTACGCCACGCGCGTCACCGTCGACCCGTACCGCATCTACAACCAGGAGATCACCATCACCGGTTCGATGGCCGTCCTGCACAGCTACGAGCGGGCGGCCGAGCTGTTCGCGGCGGGGGTGCTCGACCCGGAGGTGTTCATCAGCGACCGGCTGCCGCTGGACGACTATCCGCGGGCGCTGGACCAGTTCGCGGCAGGGGTGGGACGGAAGATCGTCGTCGTGCCGTGATCCGCGCGGCCCGGTAATCCGGTACCGGCCGGGCGCGGCCGGAGCATACGCTCCCGGCCATGCCGAGACCTCATGGATTCACCTACGAACAGCGCGCCGACGGCAGCGTCGTCATCACCCATGGCGCACGCGCCGCCGGGACGCTGCGCGGCCCCCGCGCCGAGCGGTTCATCGCCGAGCTCGCGGGCGGGGACCCGCAGCTGGTGATGGCCCGCTGGACCGGCGACTACAAGCGGGGCAACGAGAAGGCGGCGCGGGCCCATCCGCGCAACCGCGGCTGAGGAGCGTCGCCCCGCATGGCCGGGAAAAACCTTGCCCGGGTAAGGGAACGGTAAAGCGGGGTCGTTCGTTACCCCTGGCATGACAGCTATGACCCCCGGCTCGAACATCCCGCTGACCGCCGCCCGCGTGGCGGTGGACGTCGCCGCTCCGGTGCGGCTCGACGTATCGGGCCTGCTGCTCACCGCCGACGGCAAGGTGCGCTCCGACGACGACTTCATCTTCTTCAACCAGCCCTCGGGGCCCGGTGTGACGTACCAGTCGGGTGGTGGCACGACCCCCGACAAGATCACCGTGGACACGGCCGCCGTGCCGTCCGGCATCGAGAAGATCGTCGTGACCGCGAGTCCGGACGCGGCGGGCCAGAGCTTCCAGGGCATCGAGCCCACCGCCACCATTCGCAACGCGGACGACGGTTCCGTGCTCGCCACCTTCACCCCGCCGCAGCTCGGCACCGAGACGGCCCTGGTGATCGTCGAGATCTACCTGCGCAACGGCGCGTGGAAGGCCCGCGCGGTCGGCCAGGGGTATGCGAACGGCCTGGCCGGCATCGCCACGGACTTCGGCGTCTCGGTCGAGGAGCCCGCCCCGGCCCCGGCCGCCGCGCCCGCCGCCCCGATGGCTCCTCCGGCGGGGCAGCCGGTCCAGGGGCCGCCCCCGCCGGTGGCCGACCCGCGTCAGGCCGCGCCCGCCGCTCCCCCGGCCCCCGCCGCGCCCGCCCCCGGCGCCGGGAAGATCAACCTGGACAAGGGCCGGGTCAGCCTCCAGAAGAACCAGACGGTGTCCCTGGTCAAGGGCGGCAAGCCGCTGCTCTCCCAGGTCAAGATGGGCCTCGGCTGGGAGCCCGCGTTCCGTGGCAAGGACATCGACCTGGACGCCTCCGTCATCGCGTACGGCCCGAACCGCAACCACGTCGACAGCTGCTACTTCGGCAAGCTCTCGATCGTGAACGGCGCGATCAAGCACTCCGGTGACAACCTCACGGGCGAGGGCGGCGGTGACGACGAGGTGATCGTCGTCGACCTCGGCCGCCTCCCCCAGGACGTCACGGGCCTGGTCTTCACGGTGAACTCGTTCTCCGGCCAGAAGTTCACGGAGGTCGCGAAGGCCTACTGCCGTCTGATGGACGCGGCAACCGGCGAGGAGCTGGTCCGCTTCGACCTGACCAACGCCGAGGCGCAGACCGGCGTCATGATGGCCAAGCTGATCAAGCAGTTCACCGGCGAGTGGGAAATGACCGGCATGGGGCAGTTCGTGAAGTCCCGTACGGTCCGTGGCATGGTGAAGCCCGCGGCCCAGGCGCTGTAGGCGGATATGCGTGAGGGGCGGGGGGCCCCCCCGCCCGGCCCCCCCCCCCCCCCCGGTGTGGGGTCAGGGGATACGGGCGTCCACCCTTGCGCGCGAGGGGTAGGGACACCGGAAACCTCCCCTCCCGCCCCCGC
>NZ_JBIBTX010000001.1:119493-242486 GCF_043078805.1 Streptomyces sp. NPDC015345
GTGGGGCGCCCCGCGTCTGGCGGGGGGGGGGCGGGGGGGGGGGCGCCGGGGGGGGGGGGGGGGGGGGGGGGGGGGCCGGGGGGGGGGGGGGGGGGGGGGGGGGGGGGGGGGGCGGGGGGGGGGGGGCCCCCCGCCCCTCACGTGTGTCGGATCAGGTCTTCGGGAGTCAGAGCTTGGCGAGCTTCGGGTAGGGACTCAGGAACCGTCCCTGACGGCCCGCGAAGTCGATGACGACCGCGTCCTCTCCCTCGACGCCGACGATCCTCCCGAGTCCGTACTGGTCGTGGGAGACCCGGTCACCCACGGCGAACTGCTCTACGGGTGGGGCGGGCGGAGCGGGCACGTTGAAGGGACTGTTCGGCAGGTGGCGGCGCGAGCCGGCGGGCCTCGTCATATTCGAAGTATGCGCCCCCGGACACCCCCCGCACCATGCTCCGAGCTCACACCGCCCTCACATCGGTATGGAACAGACACACAAACCCCTATACCGACGGCCGTCGCGGGGCCCCTAAGCGACCCGAACGGGGTAACGGGGATCACGGTGCCCGGTCGGCCCGCGCGGCCCCCGGCGGCCGCAACCGTACGATGCCTCACAGGCGTCGCACAGACCGACAGATCGCCCTGTCAGCCAGATCGCCCTGTATCGGAAGAGCCCCGCCGGGGCCCGCTGGAAGGAGCTCCCGTGGACGTCGGCGGGTACCGGATCGTTTCGCTGCTCGGCGAGAGCAGCATGGGCCGTGTCCACCTCGCGCGGTCCGCGTCCGGGCGGCCGGTCGCCGTCAAGACGGTCCACGCGCGGCTCGCGGCCGACCCGGGCTTCCGTGAGCGCTTCCGGCGCGAGGCGGCCGCCGCGCGCGCCGTGACCGGGCGGTACTCGGCCGCCGTGCTCGACGCCGGTCCGGACGCGGCGGAGCCGTGGGTGGCGATCGAGTTCTGCGCGGGGCCCGGCCTGCCGGAAGCGGTGGGCACCTACGGTCCGCTGGGCGACGCCGAGCTGGGCGCGCTGGGCGCGGCGCTCGCCGAGGCCCTCGCGGGCGTGCACGCGGCGGGCGTCCTGCACCGTGCCGTGAAGCCCTCGAACGTCGTCGTCACCCGGGACGGTCCGAAGCTCCTCGGCTTCGGCGTCGCCGAGCGCGCGGCCGCCGGAAGCCTCGCTGCGGCCGGGCGGCCCCCCGGCTCGCCCGGCTTCCTCGCCCCCGAGCTGCTGACGGGCGACGCCCGGCCGGGGCCCGCCGCCGACGTGTTCGCGCTCGGCGCGGTCCTCGCGGTGGCGGCGACCGGCCGCGGCCCGTTCGGCTCGGGGCGCGCGCCCGAGGTGCTCTCCCGCACGCTGTACGAGGAGCCGGACCTGCTCGGCGTGCCGGGCGACGCCTGGCCCTGGTTCCTCGGCCGCTGCCTGGCGCGCGACCCCGCGGGCCGCCCGTCGGTCGCGGAGGCACTGGCCTGGTGCGCGGGGCGGGCGGCCACGCCCCCGTGGTGGGAGACGGAGCCGATCGCCGGCCTGATCCGCCTCCAGGAGGACGAGATGACGGAGCTGTCGGCGTGGGACACGGAGGGCGGCGAGGCCCCCGGTGACGAGGTGGTCGACCTCGGCCTCCTGGGCGCCTTCGGCGCCGTCCCGCGAGAGCGGCCCGCCGCCCCCGCCGCCGTCCCGACGGATCCCCGTTCCCCCTGGTGACCGCGGGGGCCAGGGGGCGTCAGCGGCGCTGTCGCTTCCACGGGCCCGTGATCGCCAGCAGGATGCCGGGCGACTGGATGCTCGCGTACAGCGTCCTTCCGTCGGGCGAGAAGGTGACGCCCGCGAACTCGCTGTACTTCGGGTCCTCCGCCGTACCGGCGTTGAGTTCGTTGCGCGCGATGGGGTACGTCCGGCCGCGCTCCGTCGCGCCGAAGAGGTGCTGGACGCCGTCGCCGTCCTCCGCGACGACCAGGCCGCCGTACGGCGAGACGGTGATGTTGTCGGGGCCGTCCAGGGCGCCGTCGCGGTCCGGGTCGGCGTTGACGCCGAGCAGGACCTTCAGGGTGAGGGTGCGGCGGCCGGGGTGGTAGAACCACACCTGTCCGTCGTGCTGGACGGGGCTCTCGCCGCGGGCGTAGGAGGCCACGATGTAGACGCCGCCGTCGCCCCACCACATGCCTTCGAGCTTGCGGGCGCGCGTGATGTCGCCGTCGTCGAACTGCTGGCGCACGGGCACCGTCCGCGCGTCGCGGTCGGGCACCTCCACCCAGTCGACGCCGTACACCGTGCCGATCCTGGTGGCGCGGGAGAGGTCGTCGACGAAGCGGCCGCCGGAGTCGAAGCACTTGGGCGCCTTCAGGACGCCCGCGTCGTCGGCGAGGGTGCCCAGCCTGCCGGGGCCGTGCTCGAAGCCGTGCGGCGGGGTCCAGCGGTAGAGGAGGCCGTTGGGCCCCGAGGCGTCCTCGGTGAGGTAGAGGTGGCCGCGCCGAGGGTCGACGACGACGGCCTCGTGGGCGTAGCGGCCCAGCGCCTTGATGGGGTGGGGGGCGCGGTTGGCCCGGCGGTCATTGGGGCCTCCCCTGCTCGAACGCAGTTGAGAGCTTGGGGAAGGATCGACCTCGAAGACGTAGCCGTGGTCCTTGGTCATGCCGTTCTGGCCGGCCCTGTCCTCGGTCTCCTCGCAGGTCAGCCAGGTGCCCCAGGGGGTGCTGCCACCGGCGCAGTTGGTGGCGGTGCCCGCGATGCCGACCCACTCGGCGACCTGCCCGTCGCGGCGGACCTCGACGACGGTGCAGCCGCCGGACGCGGCGGGGTCGTAGACGAGTCCCTCGGCGAGCGGGACGGGGTGCTTCCACTTGTTGCGAGGGCCGCTCAGCTCGTGGTTGTTGACGAGGAGGGTGGTGCCGCGCGGGCCCGCGAAGGCGGCGGTCCCGTCGTGGTTGGAGGGTGTGTACTCGCCGCTCTCCAGCCGGGTCTTCCCGCTGTGGGTGAGGACGCGGTAGGAGAATCCCGCGGGCAGGGCCAGCAGGCCCTTCGGGTCGGGGATCAGCGGGCCGTAACCGGGGCCGCCGTGGCCGCGCGCGTGCGTACCGTCCGCGGCGTCGGCGTCGGCGCCGTCGATGCCGTCGAACTCCGTGGCGGCGAGGGCCCCGGGCGCGGTGGCGAGTGCGCCGACGCTGCCGGCCAGGGCGATCCCCGCCCCGGTCATCGCGGAGCGTCTGGCGAAGTCCCTGCGGGTGAGCGACATGGTCTCTCCTGGGGCGCGAAGGCGGAATACGTAGGACCGGACCGGCCACCGGCTGCCGTCGGCGAAACGGTCCCGCTTCCGCTTGAACGGCGGTTGAACGCCGTCCGACGCCCAAGGGCCACCTTCCGTGAACCTGCCCGGCCGGCGCCCGGGACCCTCACCCTGCGCCCCCAGCGGCCGCTCGCCGACCGTCGGCTTCGGCCCCGGCGTGAAGTGGTCCGGCGGGCAGCCCACCTGGCGTCCGCAGCGCCCCGTGGGACGTCACGGGCGGCACGATCGGCGACACGACGCGGCTGGACGCCGGGCGCGCGGGGCCGGCGGGGCGCGCCGCCCCCTCGGTCCCCGCGGCCGGCTCAGAGGCCCTGCTGCGACCTCGCCTTGAAGGCGGCCTTCCGGGCTTCCTTGGCCACCTTCTTGTCGGGGTGCAGCCGTCCCATCGCTTCGAGGACGTCCGCCGTGGCGGGGTGCTCCACGCGCCACGCGGTGGCGAAGAAGCCGCTGTGCTGCTGGGCGAGGCCCTCGACGAGGCCCTGGAGCTCCTCGGAGTTGCCCTCGGCGGCGAGCTGCGCGGCGATCGTGTCGATGGTCAGCCAGAAGACGAGCGCCTCCGACGGCGCGGGCACGTCGGCGGCGCCGTGCTCGGCGAGCCACACCCGGGCGAGCCCGCCGAGCTCCGGATCGTCGAGCACTTCGCGCAGCGCGGGCTCCGCCTCGTCGCCGACCAGGGACAGCGCCTGCTGGCAGCGGAGCCTGCGCAGCGGCGCGCCCTCGTCGCCGCCGCGCGCCGCGGCCAGCAACTCCCGTGCCGCGCCGAGCGGTTCGTGCCGGGCGAGCCACTGCTCGATCTCGGCCTGCGCGGCGGCCTGCGGGAAGCCGGAGGTGCCCTCCAGGAGCACGTCCGCGCCCTTGTCGGCGAGTTCGCCGACGGCCGGCGCGTCGACGCCGGCCTCCAGCATGCGGGCGCGGATGCCGTAGAGGCCGAGGGGGGTGAGCCGCACCATGCCGTAGCGGGTGACGTCCTCGTCGTCGACCGGCGCGGGCTCGGCCACCGGGCCCGTCTCGTCGATCTCCGCCATGAGGGCCTCGTCGACCGGCTGGTACTCGACCAGGCCGAGCGGTTCGAAGAGGCGGAACTGGTCGTCGAGCTTCATCATCGCGTCCGACACCTGCTCCAGGACGTCGTCCGTGGGCTCGCCCATGTCGTCGGGGACGATCATCGAGGCGGCGAGCGCGGGCAGCGGCACCGGGCCCTCACCGCCCGCGGCGTCGCCCACGGTGAGCAGGTAGAGGTTGCCGAGGACGCCGTCCAGGAAGTCCGCCTCGGCCTGCGGGTCCCAGCCGAGCTCGCCGAAGTCGACCTCGCCCTTCTCCTCCAGGACGTCGAGGAGGTCCTCCATGTCGGGCACGGTGGCGTCCGCGTACACGGTGTCGAGGGCGCCGAGCCAGATGCCGAGGACGTCCCGCGGGCCGCCGGAGGAGAGCAGCGCGAGCTCCTCGCCCTGGGTGACGGTGCCCTCCCCGCCCTCCTCCTCCGCGTCCGTGACCTCCACCAGGCCGGTGTCCACGGCGATCCGCCAGGCCTCGCTCGCGTACGCCGCCGCGTCGGGGTCACCCGCGTCGAGCCCCAGCTCGGCGGCGGCCGCGGGGAGCTGGGCCTCGACGAGTTCGCCGCCCGCGCCGACCCTGGTCTCAGGACCTGCCCAGCGGGCGAGCCGCACGGCGCGGGAGAGCAGCGGTGTGGCGAGCGCGGCCCGCGCGAGCTCCGCTTCGGAGTGCAGCAGCACCGGCGGCAGGGTGGCGGGGCTTACGGACATCGGCTGGTTCTCCTCCGAGGGTGCGGGGCGCCGAGGGTACGGGTCGGCAAGGCGCAAGCCTAGACGGATTTGGCCGTATGCCGCCCGGTTCATGTCCCTGTCAGAAGACGTACAGGCGACGGGCACCCGCGGAACCTTGACAACTCCCCTGGTCACACACGAGATTGACGCGCGTAGAGCGCCCGCTCGGGATGCCTCTCACCCTCCGTGTCCTCCCTGTCTTCCCTGTCCGCCCTGTCCAACCTGTCTTACCTGTCTTGCCTGTCTTCCCTCACCCCTCATCCGGAGTTCCCTGATGCCTCACATACAGAGATCCGCCGCCGTCGGTGCCGTCGTCACCACCGCCCTCGCGGCCGGCCTGCTCGCCGTCTCCTCCCCCGCCGCCTCGGCCGACGAGGTCCGCGTCCACGACATCCAGGGCACCACCCGGCTCTCGCCACTGGCCGGGCAGCAGGTCACGGACGTGCGCGGCATCGTGACCGGTGTCCGCGGCTACGGCTCCAAGGGTTTCTGGATCCAGGACACGAAGGCGGACGGCGACCCCGCCACCAGCGAGGGCGTCTTCGTCTACACCGGCTCGGCGCCGCTCACCGTCAAGCCCGGCGACGCGGTCCGGGTGTCCGGGACGGTCGGGGAGTACATCCCGGGCGGCGCCAAGTCCGGCAACCAGTCCCTCACGCAGATCACCAAGCCGACGGTGACCGTCGAGTCGTCCGGCAACGCGGTGCCCGCGCCGGTCCGCGTCGACGCGAAGTCGGTGCCTGCCCGGTACGCGCCCGCCGGTGACCCCGCGCAGGATGGCAGCGTCAACGGCCTGCCGCTGAAGCCCCGTACGTACGCCCTGGACCTGTACGAGTCCCTGGAGGGCATGAACGTGAGCGTCGGCAGCTCGCGTGTGGTCGGGGCGACCGACGCGTACAACGGGCTGTGGGTGACGGTGAAGCCGCACGAGAACCGCAACCGGCGCGGCGGCACCGTCTACGGCTCCTACGACGCGCAGAACGGCGGGCGGCTCCAGATCCAGCAGCTCGCGCCCGTCTCCGAGCACCCCTTCCCGAAGGCGAACGTCGGCGACGTCCTGAAGGGCGGCGCCGAAGGGCCCCTGGACTTCAACCAGTTCGGTGGTTACACCCTCGTCGCCCGTGAGCTGGGCGAGGTCCGCGACAAGGGTCTCGTGCGCGAGAAGACGCGGCGCCAGGCCAAGAGCGAGCTGGCGGTGGCCACGTACAACGTGGAGAACCTCGACCCGACCGACCCGCAGGAGAAGTTCGACGTGCTGGCCGGGGCGGTCGTGACGAACCTGGCCTCGCCCGACATCCTCGCCCTGGAGGAGATCCAGGACGACAACGGCGCGAAGAACGACGGCACGGTCTCGGCGGGCGCGACCCTGAAGAAGTTCACGGACGCGATCGTCGCGGCGGGCGGGCCGCGCTACGAGTGGCGGTCCATCGACCCGGTGAACAACAAGGACGGCGGCGAGCCCGGCGGTAACATCCGCCAGGTCTTCCTCTTCAACCCGGAGCGGGTCTCCTTCACCGAGCGCGCGGGCGGCGACGCGACGACGGCCACCGAGGTCGTACGGTCGGGCAAGCGCGCCGCGCTGAGCCACTCCCCCGGCCGGATCGACCCGCAGAACGCGGCGTGGACCAACAGCCGCAAGCCGCTGGCCGGCGAATTCGTCTTCCGCGGCCGCACGGTCTTCGTGATCGCCAACCACTTCGGGTCCAAGGGCGGCGACGAGGGGCTCACCTCGCACCACCAGCCGCCGGTGCGCTCCTCGGAGACGCAGCGGCTGAAGCAGGCGCAGGCCGTGAACGACTTCGTGAAGGACATCCGCGCGGTGGAGCGGAAGGCGGACGTCGTCGTGCTCGGCGACATCAACGACTTCGAGTTCTCGGCGACCACGAAGACGCTGACAGACGGCGGGGCGCTGCGCGCGGCCGTCACGTCGCTGCCCAAGAGCGAGCGCTACTCGTACGTCTACCAGGGCAACTCGCAGGTCCTCGACCAGATCCTGACCAGCCCCGGGGTGGGGGACGAGGACGACTTCTCCTACGACAGTGTGCACATCAACGCGGAGTTCACCGAGCAGAACAGCGATCACGACCCGCAGGTGCTGCGCTTCAAACCGTGACCGGGGAAGGCCGGGCGGGGGCCGGCTCGCTCACCCGTAGAGGTGGTGCAGCCAGTCCTGCCAGGCCAGTTCGGTGCGTTTGGTGTCCGCCTGCGGGCCGAAGTCGTGCACGCTGACGCGCACCGGCGCGCCGGAGTGGTTGCGGCCGAAGAAGCGGTGCAGGGCGTCGTCCGTCCGCAGGCCGATGAAGTACCGGCTGCGGAAGTCGATCACCGCGTCGAGTTCCTCGCCGGGGGCCTCCACGCGGACCCGGGCGCCCTCGGCCGCGTCGTCCGGCAGGCCGAGGGCGCGGGCGAGGCGCGTGAAGGCGTCCGGGGCGACCGAGGTGGGCGGGCCGTTGAGCGCGGAGAAGACGGCGGGGCGGCCCGCGAAGTACGCCATGTACTGGCACAGCGTGTGCAGGTGGAAGTCGGTGTGCCTGATGGCGTCGTCGTATCGGCGGTCCCAGTCGTCGGCGAAGGAGCCCCGCTGGACATAGCGCAGCCAGGAGCGCCGACCGCCGTCGCGCGGCTCTATGGTGTGGTCGAGCTGGTCCAGCCGGTCGGGGGGCCGGCCGGGCCCGTGGTCGGCGCCCTGGACGCGGGCGGTGAGGCGGTGCGGCGGCTCCCAGCGGGTGACGGTGCCGCCGAAGGGGGCGGCGCCGCCCTCGCGCGGCTCGTACTTCATGGGCCACAGCCAGCCGCCGGTGCCGGTGGTGAGGGCGGCCCAGACCTCGGCGGGGGAACCCTCGACCTCGAACTCCCGGGCGATCTCGAAGCGCTTGCCGCCGTCGGCGGGGCCTTTCGCGGGGACGTCCAGCATCCCCCCACCGTCTCGCCGCCCCCTACCCCTGTCCAGGCGGGCGGAGCCGTCGGTGGCGGGGCGCCCTGAATCTACGCATGGCTCGGTACGAAGTTGTACGCCGGCCGGTACCGGGCTATCGAGTCGCCGCTCGCGACCCCGGGGAACTCCTGCACGCGCCGCCACTCGGGCGTCGGTGATCCCACGCCGTCGCCGGCGGCGGCGAGCGCGTCGACGTGGGCCTGCTCGCTCTCCCACTCCGCGTAGTTGACGACCTTCGTGCCGTCCGTACTGACGTGGAAGTGCGCGGAGATCAGCGCCTCGCCCGGGACCGGATCGCTGTTCAGGGCGTCCAGCACGCCGTCCACCCAGGCGCGCTGGCGTTCGACGTCAGGGCCCTCGAAGTCCACTTCCACGATCACGACGGCGCCGGGCTCGCGCCCCGAGCGCCCCGAGCGTCCCGCGCCGTCCGGCCAGCTGCGGTACAGCCGTGTCTTGGCGAGGGCGAGGCGTTCTATGCCCGGCACGGCGGCGTCGATGTCGGCGTTGCGCGCGTCCCTGCCGTTCTCCGCGCTCGCGAAGAACTCCTGGTACGCCTGCTCGTCCCGCCACTGCGAGTGGTGCAGGACCGTCGAACCGTCGGAGCCCGCGTACACCGTGTAGGACAGGAGTCCCTCATGCGGCCAGGGGCGGCTCCGCCAGACCCGCGCGATGGTGTCCAGGGTGGCGCGCTGCCGTTCGGGCGAGCCGGTGCTCCAGGTGCTGAGGAAGGTGAGGCCCGCGTCGGGGCGGGCGGGGTCGGGGTGGGTGCCGGTGCTCTGGGCCGTGGTCGCAGAGGTCGCAGTGGTCTCAGAGGTCTCAGTGGTCTCAGTGGTCTCAGACATGGCTGTCCGTCCGTCTCGATGCGGGTAGGTCCGGAGCCGGTACGGGCCCGGCTCCGTGCACGCCTTACGCTCGGACATCAACCATGGTTCAGGTCAAGCGCGTTCGGGATCCGGTACGGTCACCGCGCCGAGGACGGGGCGCTTCGCCTCCCGGCCGTCGCCCGAGGAGCGGCCCCGCACCCGCCGCCACAGCCACGGGCCCATGAACCCGGTGAACCAGCGTGCGTGCGCCGTCGCCTCCCCCCACACCGACACCGGCGCGAGCGGCGGCAGCGTGGCCAGCCAGCCCTCGTGGCCGGGCAGGCCGAGGGCGTCCGCCATCCCGGCGGCGATCCTGGCGTGGCCCAGCGGGCTCGCGTGCATGCGGTCGCCGCTCCACAGCCGCGGGTCGCTGGTGATCCGGTGCGGGAAGGTGTCGAGCACCGTCACGCCGTGCCGGTCGGCGGCGGCCCGGATCCGGGCGTTCAGGTCCAGGACGCGGGGCAGCGCGCGCCGCGCGAGCGGGGAGATCCGCCCGATGTCCGGGAAGGTCACGGTGGCCACGTGGGCGCCGGCCGCGGTGAGTTCGGTGAACATCTCCTCGATGTCGGCGGCGACGCGGGCCGCGTCGAAGCCGCTCGGCCGCACCAGGTCGTTCATGCCCGCCATGACGGTCACCAGGTCCGGCTTCATCGCGAGCGCGGGGCCGAGCTGCTCCGCCTTGATCAGCGCGGTCCGCCGGCCGCGGACGGCGAGGTTGGCGTACAGGAGGTCGGGATTCACCGCGGCGAGGATCTCGGCGAGCCGATCGGCCCAGCCCCGGTAGCCGCGCGCCTCGTCACCGTCCCCGACGCCCTCCGTCTGGCTGTCTCCGATCGCGACGTAGCGTGCGTACGGATGGTGCTGCGTGGTGGTCATGGGCCGAGCTTCCTCCGGGCACCTGACCTCGTCAACGCGGCCTTCGGGCGGCGCGCGGCGGCCGGGCGGGATTCCGCGGCATGTCATTGTCCGCGGTTCTCCGCCCGGCCGCACCCTGGAGCCCACAGGGCAGCCCAGGGCCGCCCTCCACCCCCGTCAATCCGGCCAGCGGCCCGTCACACGGCGGACGCCCACCGCCCCGCCGCGTTCCACCGCCGCCCTGACCACGGCGAAGATCGCGCCCTGGAGCGCGGCCGCGGCGAGGATCTCGCGCCAGGCGCGGTCCTCGTCGTGGGCGTCGGGGGCGTCGTCCTCACCCGCCACCATCTTCCAGGTGCGGTTGAACAGGGCGCTCGCGGCCATACCGCCGAGCATGCCGAAGGCCATCCCGAGCGGCTTGTAGAGCACGTTGGTCTTGCTCATCGGCGGCCACCTCCCTTACGGCGCCGGAACGCGACGTACGCGAGCAACGCGCCCGCCCCCGCCGCGACGAACGCCCCGGGGCGTCGGCGGCCGGCCCGTACGACGCCGGTCGCGACGTCCCTTACCGGCTCCGGCGTGTTGTCCTGCACGCGCCGCGCCACCTCGGTGACCTTCTCCTCGGCCTGGGCCACGGCCTGGTGTTCCTCCGCGCGCGCCTTCGCGCCGAGCACGGCATCCTTGGCCCGCGCGGCGCCCTCCACGGCCTTGCCCTTCGCCAGGGCGGCGCCCTCGATGGCCTTGCCCTTGACCTGCGCCGCGCCCTCGATCGCCTTCTCCTTCGCCTGTGCCGTGCTTCCGGCGGCCGCGTTCTTCGCGTGCCCCGCCTCGTCCGCCGCCTTGCCCTTCGCGCGGGCCGCCTGCTCCGTCACTTTGTCCTTCACCTGTGCCGCCGTTCCACGTACTTGACCCTTTACCGCTTCGGCCTTTTCCTTCGCGCGGGACTTCACGTCCGCCTTCGCCGCCAGTTCCTCCACGGTCACGCCGAGCCGCCCGCGGGTGTCCTCGATCTGCCTGCGCAGTTCGTCCGGCCCCTGCGCGCCGGTGTCCGTAGAACTCTCCGGCTCCTGGCCGCCCTTGGGGTCCTGGGGGTTCTTCGGCGTGTTCGTCATCGGTGCGCCCTTCCCTTGATCTCCTCGACGTCCGCCCGGACACTCTCGATGGCCTCCTGCGGCACGGGCGGTACCGCTTGGGCCAGTTGCTTGCGCCCCATCACGGCCAGCACCCCCGCCACGGCGAAGAGGACGCCGGTGACGATGAGGGCGGCCGCCCAGACGGGCAGGGCGAGAGAGAGCGCCGCGATGGCCGTGGCCGCCAGCGCCATGAGTCCGATGTACGAGATCGCGCCGGCCGCCCCGAGGAGCCCGCCGCCGCGGCCCGCGCGCTTGCCCTTGGCGGCCATCTCCTGGGCGGCGAGCCGCATCTCCTGGCGTACGAGGTCCGACAGTTGCGCGGTGGCTCGCTCGACGAGCTGGCCCACCGAGTGCTGCGGATCGTCGCTGTGCCGCGCGTGGTCGCGCGTCGACTGCTCGTGCGTGGTCCCGGTCACGGGTGCCGCCTCCCTTCTGCCTGGGAGGGCCGGGTACCCGCGCCTGGCCGCGCTATCCCCGTTGATCCCCGGTCAGCCGCGCCAGCTCCGCCTGGAACCAGTCGAGGCGGGCCTGGAGGAGCGCGGCCTCGGCCATCAGTTCGGGCATGCCGAGCGTCAGGGGCCCGCCCGCGGAGGCGGGCGGGGCGGGCGTGACGACCCTCAGCCCCTCCCCCGCGAGCCGCGCGAACTCCACCACGGACACGGCCTGCCGCGCCCCCCTGCACAGCCCGCACGCCGGTTCGAGGGCCCGCCACCCCGGCCTGCCCCACCCGGCGTCGGCGAGGAGCGTTGCGGCGCCGCCGCAGTCGCACGGCGGCACGGTGGCCTCCCGGACCCGCTGCCTGGCGTACCGGAAGCCGCGCTCGAAGCGGATGTACACGCCGAGCACCGTCACTTCGAGGAGCACCGCCCTGCGATGCTCGGCGGTGCACAGGAGCCCCTCGGCGGTGGCCCGGTCGTGCACGCAGTGGAACCCGCAGTCGCAGCGGCGGTTGGGGGCGCTGTGCCGTCTGCCGTAGACGCAGCCCGCCTCGTCGAGGACCGCGTACGGCAGGCCCGCGCCGAGGGAGACGCCGGTGAAGGCGGCCCGGGTGCCGTCGTGGGACAGCACCGGGCGGGCGATCTTGTAACCGGTCGGCGGCTCCGTCGGGCGTTCCTCGGGGAGCCGCAGCCTCATCGGCCTGCCGTGGCCTCGACCGGCCGGGGCTCCGCCGCCGGCTCAGCGGTCGCGGGGCCGGGTTCGGGCATGGCCGTCGTCTCGTACGGCCGCGCCGGATCCTCCTGTCGCGGCTGCTCTTCGGCGATTCCGGTGGCGAGTGCCTTGCCGAGCCTCATGACGCCTCCTAGGGACCGACTGTCCCGCCATGGTGACCCACAAGAGGCCGAATTGGCACCACCGCATGCCTCAACTCGCCTCAATCAGTCGCGAATTCACCGGCGTCTCGCCCGGAACCCGCCTTGAAATCACCTCCGTATCTCCGCACACCGCTCCCCATCACTTAGCACTGCTGCGCCTTACCGTGTAGAAGAATTAAGTGGAGCTTCAGTGTCCGCGGCCTGAGACTGCTCGCATGACCCACACGCCCACCCGCCCCGCGCCGCCCGCACGGCCCCCCTTCGGCCGCGCCCTGTGCGCGATGATCACGCCCTTCACGGACACCGGTGCCCTGGACCTCGACGGGGCCCAGCGCCTCGCCGACCGGCTGGTGAGCGACGGCTGCGAGGGGCTCGTCCTGTCCGGCACGACCGGTGAGTCGCCGACCACCTCCGACGCCGAGAAGGCGGCGCTCATCCGGGCGGTGGCCGACGCGGTGGGTGAGCGCGCCCACATCGTCGCGGGCGTCGGCAGCAACGACACCCGCCGCACCGTCGAGCAGGCACGCGACGCGGAAAAGGCGGGCGCACACGGCCTGTTGGTGGTCACGCCGTACTACAGCAAGCCCCCGCAGGACGCCGTCGAGGCGCACTTCCGCACGGTCGCCGACGCCTGCGGGCTCCCGGCGCTGCTCTACGACATCCCGGGCCGCACCGGCACCCGCATCGAGCCGCGGACCCTCCTGCGCCTCGCGGGCCATCCGCGGATCGTCGGTGTGAAGGACTGCGCCTACGACATCCTCGGCAGCCAGCACGTCATCTCCCGTACGGACCTCGCGTACTACGCGGGCTGCGACGAGTACAACCTCGCGCTGTACGCGGTGGGCGGCGCCGGCTACATCAGCACGGTGTCCAACGTCATCCCCGCCCGGCTCCGCGCGGTCCTCGACGCCTTCGACGCGGGCGACACGGCGGCCGCCCGCGAGGGCCAATTGGCCGCCACCCCGCTGATCGAGCTGATGATGGCCTCGGGTCTGCCCGGCGCGGTCACGGCGAAGGCGCTGCTCGGCGGGCTCGGCCTGCCCGCGGGTCCGGTGCGGGCACCACTGCTGCCCGCCGGCCGCGAGGCGACCGACGGGCTGCTCGCCGCCTACCGGTCGGCGAAGAGCGGGGTCCAGCGCCCGTCGGAAGGCTCCTTCGGCGAGCGGTAACCGCTGAGCGGGACGGTCTTCTTGCTCCCGATGGTGACGAGGACGAGACGGTTGCGGTATTCGCTCGTGCCGGGCGCGATGTCCCAGGCGATGAGCCGCTTGTCGTCGGCCCAGGCCAGGAGTTGCTGGCCGGGGATCTTGGCGACGCGCTTGCCGGTGAGGGGGTCGTTGATTTCGGTCGCGGTGGTCTTGGCACCGCCCGCGAAGTCACCGGCGGCGAGCTTTCCGTTCGGGGAGAGTCCGGCCTCGACGAACCAGTGCAGATGCTTCTCCTTCGCGGGCGTGCTCGCTTTGCGGCCCTTGAAGTCGTAGTACTGCTGGTGCGGCGCGGAGGTGAGGCCCGTGTAGACCAGCGAGCCGTCATGGCTGAAGGTGAAGTCCTGACGGGTGTTGATTTCCGCGATGCCGAACCCGCCGGTCTCCGTCTTCACCTCGCTCCAACCGCCGTCCCCCGACGCCACGTCGAGGACGTAGAAGCCGGTCCTGCTCGGGTCGGCGGGGCCCGGCTCCTCGTGCTTGCCGTCGCTCATCGGATTGTCCATGTCGAGCAGGTCCGGATTCTCCGCGTACGTCGTCGCGACGAGCTTCCTGCCGTCGGGCGAGAACTCGACGCCGCCGACTCCGCGGTCCACCGGGATCCAGCGCTCGACCTTGCCCGTCATCAGGTTCAGCAGTCCGATCCGCTTGGTCGGGAGTTCTCGCTCCAGGACGGCGGCGGTCCGCATCCCGGGCGCGACGTCGAGCCACGACCAGCGGGGAGCCTCGCGGTAGGTGCCGGTCTTCTGGTCGAGGAGCCGGTACGTGCGGGTGATGACGGCCTCGCCGTCGGATCGCTTGACGCGCTTGTTCGTGCTGTACGCGGCGAGCGCCGTGTCGCCCGCGGCGATCAGCTCCCGGGGCGGTGTCTGGCCGGGGTGAGCGAGGACGTCGCCGCTGCGCAGCTCACTGGCCGGGCGCGGGCCGCCGTCCGCGGAGTCCGGGCCGAGGCCCGGTACCGCCACCGCCACGACGGTGGCCGTCACCACCGCGAGCGAGGCGCCCACCATCGTCCGGGTCCTTCGCCGCCTGCGCGCGGCCAGCACCCGGTCGGCGAAGTTCCCCGGCACGGGCGCCCCTTGGTCGGCCTGCTCCCGCAGCGACTCACGGACCAGATCTGCCACCTTCACGGTCGTACCTCCATCGGCGAGAAGTCGGGGGAAGAGGGCCGCTCGGCCACGTCCTGCCGGTCGAGCCGCGCCAGCTCGGGCGCGAGGCCGCGCAACCGGGCGAGGGAGCGGTGCGTCGTACTGCGCACGGTGCCGACGGAGCAGCCGAGGACGGCGGCCACCTCCGCCTCCGGCAGGTCCTCGAAGTAGCGCAGCACGAGCACGGTGCGCTGGCGCGTGGTGAGCTTGGCCAGCGCACCGCGCATCACGATCCGCAGCTCCGCGGCGGACGTGCCGTCCCCGGACGCCGCGCGCTCCGGCGGCTCGGCGACGGCCAGTTCGCGCCGCGGCCACTTCAGCCGCCAGCGGCTGACCTGCTGCCGATACAGGATCCGCCGGACGTACGCCTCCGGCTCGTCGATCCGCCGCCACCGCCCCGCCGCCTTGACGAGCGCGTTCTGCAGCAGGTCCTCGCCCGCGTGCCGGTCGCCCCCGCTGAGCAGTATGGCGGTCTTCAACAACGCCGACGATCTCGTCTCCACGAACTCCCGGAAACTCTCCTGCTCCTGGGCATCCATCGTCACCTTCGCTCCCTGGGGGGCCTGTTGCCCTCCCGCATGAGTGAGGACGGGTCCGGACGCCCCCCGCTATGCCTGTGCGCAGAAAAAAGAAGCGGCCGCCCCCAGAGGGGAGGCGACCGCTCCTGTACGGCTCTACAGATCTACAGCTCTGCGCCGACTCGTCAGTTGTGGCTGTGCAGGATCTCGTTCAGACCGCCCCAGACCGCGTTGTTCGGGCGGGCCTCGACGGTGCCCGTGACCGAGTTGCGGCGGAAGAGGATGTTCGAGGCGCCGGAGAGCTCTCGGGCCTTGACGATCTGGCCGTCGGGCATGGTGACGCGCGTACCGGCGGTGACGTACAGGCCCGCCTCGACGACGCACTCGTCGCCCAGCGCGATGCCGACGCCCGCCTCGGCGCCGACCAGGCAGCGCTCGCCGATGACGATGCGGACGTTGCCGCCGCCCGAGAGGGTGCCCATCGTGGAGGCGCCGCCGCCGATGTCCGAGCCGTCGCCGACGACGACCCCGGCGGAGATGCGGCCCTCGACCATGGAGGTGCCGAGGGTGCCCGCGTTGAAGTTCACGAAGCCCTCGTGCATGACCGTGGTGCCCTCGGCGAGGTGCGCGCCGAGGCGGACCCGGTCGGCGTCGGCGATGCGGACGCCCTTCGGCGTGACGTAGTCCGTCATGCGCGGGAACTTGTCGACGGACGTCACGGCGAGGTGCAGCCCCTCGGCGCGGGCGTTCAGCCGCACCTTCTCGACGTCGTCGACGGCGACCGGGCCGAGCGAGGTCCAGGCGACGTTGGCGAGGAAGCCGAACTGGCCGTCCAGGTTCACGCCGTGCGGCTTGACCAGGCGGTGCGAGAGCAGGTGCAGGCGCAGGTAGACGTCGTGGGCGTCCAGCGGCTTGTCGTCGAGGGACGCGATGACCGTACGCACGGCGACGATCTCCACGCCACGGCGGGCGTCCGGGCCGATCGCCTCGGCGGCGCCGTCACCGAGCAGCTCCACGGCACGCTCGGCGGTCAGCCGCTCGCTGCCGGCGGGGCCGTGCTCCTCGGCGGAGACAGCGACGAGCTCGGGCGCGGGGAACCAGGTGTCGAGGACGGTGCCGTCGGCGGCGACGGTGGCGAGGCCTGCGGCGATGGCGCCGGTGGTGCGGGGTGCGTTCGTGTCGGTCATGGGTGAAACCTAACCGGAGGGGCCTCGCGCGGGCGAACCGGTCTCAGGGTACGGGCCGCCGGTGCCGCGGCGCGGCGACCGCAGTGGAGCACCGGACGCCACGCGGCCGCGCGCCACCGCCGGTCACGGCCGCCCCCGTCCCGCCTCATCCCCCGCGCTCAGGAACCCGGCACCAGCAGCCGACTGAGCACGTCCCGCGCGTACGCCTCGTCGTACTCACCCCCAGTGAGCAGCACTTGCAGGCTGATCCCGTCCATCAGGGCGACGAGGGCGCGCGCGGTGACCGGATCGGTGCGCGGCACCAGTACCTCGGTGAGCCCCTGGCACCACTCGGCGGCCACGGGGCGCAGCGCGGGCCTGCGCAGGGCGGCGAGATAGAGCTCGTACTCCAGCTCGAGGCCGGTCCGCTCCCCCGCGAACCACTCGCCGAGGAGCCGGGCCAGCTCCCCCGCGACGTCGGCGTCCGGGTCCTCGAAGGCGCCGCCCGCGGCCATCACCTTCGCGAAGCCCTCGTTGCTCTGCCGCAACGCGGCCACCAGCAGCTCGTCGAGCGTCTTGAAGTGGTACGTCGTCGACCCGAGCGGCACGTCGGCCTCGGCGGCGACCGACCGGTGGCTGAGCCCGGCGATCCCCTTCGCGCCGACCACCCGGATCGCGGCGTCGATGATCCGCTGGCGGCGCTCGGGGTCGTAGCGACGGGGCATCAGTGCGCACCGCCGAGATTGAGCACGACGACGCCCGCGATGACGAGCACGATCCCGGTGACCTTGAGCAGCCCGGCCGGCTCCCCCATGAACAGCATTCCGATCGCCGCGACGGCGGCGGTGCCGATGCCCGCCCAGATCGCGTAGGCGGTGCCCACGGAGAGCGTCTTGAGGGTCTGCGCGAGCAGCGTGAAGGCGAGCAGGTAGCCCACGACGGTGATGAGTGAGGGCCACAGCTTGCTGAACCCCTCGCTGTACTTCATGGCCGTGGTGCCGGCCACTTCCGCCGCGATCGCCGCGGCCAGCAGTGCGTATCCCATGCGTACGAGTGTACATATCGTTGCGTACGACCGTACATAACTCGGCGGGCTAAGGTGACGCGATCACTGTGGGGGGCCACAGGACGCACGCACGACACACCATGGAGCGCGAGAGCAGATGCCGGACACACCGGGGTGGGGACCTCAGGGCCCGCGGACAGGACCAGGACACGACGGGCCGGGGCACGGGACAGCGCGGTACGGAGCACCCCCGTACGGAGCCGGAGCCCCGTACCCGCCGCCGTACGGCTGGGGACAGCAGGGTCCCTGGGGCCCGCCGCCTCCGCCCCCGCCCAAGCCCGGCGTCATCCCGCTCGCCCCGCTCGGCGTCGACCACGTCCTCGGCGGCGCCTTCGCCACGATGCGGCGCTACGCCAAGCCGCTCTTCGGCGCCGCCCTCGCCGCGTACGCGCTGTACGCCGCCGTGCTGGGGGCCGCGCTCGGCATCGCGTACGCCGTCGCCCGGGACCACTACGCGGCCCTGTCAGCGGACGGGGCGGAGTTCACCTGGGAGCACGGCAAGCCGGTGCTGGTCGCGTTCGGCGCCGTCTGGGCGGCCGGCCTGGTCGGCGCGCTCGCCGTCAACTCCTTCGTGCAGGCCTCGGTCGCGGCGACCCTGCACGAGGCGGTACTCGGCCGCCCCACGACCTTGCGCGCCGTGACACGCAGGGCCTGGTCGCGGACCCCGGCGGTGGCGGCCGTGACGCTGCCGCTCGCGCTCATCCTGCTCCTGCCGCTCGCCCTGTTCGCTCTCTTCTTCGTCGCCGTCTTCGTGACGGTCCTGACCGACGCGACCGCTCCCCTCGGCCTGCTCTTCCTCCTCTTCCTCCTCGTGATCCCCCTGTCGGCCTGGCTGTACGTCCTGTTCGCCTTCGCCCCCGCGGCCACTGTCCTCGAATCGGCGGGCCCGCTCACCGCGCTGCGCCGCTCGGTACACCTCGTCCGGGGCGCCTGGTGGCGCACGTTCGGCATCTCGCTGCTCGCCGGCGCGATGGTGATGATCGTGTCCCTCGGATACCAACTGCCCATGCAACTCGCCGCGCCCGAGCCACCCGTGGTCACCCCGGACACCTCCGCGTCCGAAGTGATGCTGGACCAGCTGCGCTCGCAGACCGGCCTGTACGCGGTGGTGGCCCTGCTCGGCACCCTCCTCACCCAGCTGGCGGCCGCGGTCTTCCTCCCCTTGATCACCGCCCTCCTCTACGTGGACCGCCGCATCCGCAAGGAGGACTTGGCCCACACCTTGGCGGAGGCTTCTGCGGAGCCACGGTGACATGGAAGACACCTCCGGACGCGAGTCGGCACGCGAGCGGGCGGCTGAGGTCAGGGCACTGACGCGCAGGCTGGAGGCTCTTTACGCCCTCCAGTACGCCGGGCAGCGAACCGCACGGCTCGCCGCCCAAGTGGCACAGCTCGAAGCACTCTTGGCGGCTCTCCAGGGCTTCCCGGGCGCCATGGCCGACGCGGCACGCCGCAATGGCACCTGCACCTGCACGTGTCGGCACGGTTGAGGGCGCGGAACGCGACGACGACACGACGAAGCCCCCCGGAGAATCCTCCGGGGGGCTTCGCGACACAGCCGCACAGCAAAACGACCGCTCAGCCGATCAACCGCTCGGCAAAGCCTCGACTCAGACGTTGAACTCGACTCAGACGTTGAATCCGAGCGCCCGCAGCTGCTCGCGGCCCTCGTCCGTGATCTTGTCCGGACCCCACGGCGGCATCCAGACCCAGTTGATCCGCAGTTCGTTGACGATGCCGTCCGTCGCGGACTTCGCCTGGTCCTCGATGACGTCGGTCAGCGGGCAGGCCGCGGACGTCAGCGTCATGTCGATCGTGGCGATGTTGGCGTCGTCGACGTGGATGCCGTAGATCAGGCCGAGGTTGACGACGTCGATGCCCAGCTCGGGGTCGACGACGTCGTAGAGCGCCTCGCGGACCTCTTCCTCGGAAGCCGGCTTCGTGGACAGAGTTTCCTGCGTACCGTTCTCGCTCATGCGGTCTTCCTCTCGGCGACGGTGTTCGCGGCAGCGGCCGCGGCGCCGTCGGTCTCGCCCAGCGCCTGCGCCGTCGCGTCCTTCCACGCCATCCAGCTCAGCAGCGCGCACTTGACGCGCGCCGGGTACTTGGATACCCCGGCGAACGCGACCGCGTCCTCCAGGACCTCCTCCATGGCGTCGTCCGGCTCCAGCTTCCCCTTGGACTGCATCAGCTCCAGGAACACTTCCTGGATCTTCTGCGCCTCGGCGAGCTCCTTGCCGACCAGGAGGTCGTTCAGGACGGACGCGCTGGCCTGGCTGATGGAGCAGCCCTGGCCCTCGTACGACACGTCGGCGATGGTCGACCCGTCGTACTTCACGCGCAGGGTGATCTCGTCCCCGCACGTCGGGTTGACGTGGTGCACCTCGGCGTCGCCATCGCGCAGACCACGCCCGTGCGGGTGCTTGTAGTGGTCCAGGATGACTTCCTGGTACATCGAATCCAGCTTCACGTTCCCAGCCAGCCCCTCAGCCGAAGAAGTTCCGTACGTGCTCCAGGCCGTCGACGAGGGCGTCGATCTCGCCGGGCGTGGAGTACAGATAGAACGACGCTCGCGTGGTCGCAGGAATTCCGTAGCGGAGGCAGACGGGGCGGGCGCAGTGGTGACCCACGCGGACCGCGATGCCTTCCTCGTCCAGGACCTGGCCCACGTCGTGCGGGTGGATGTCGCCGAGCGTGAAGGAGATCGCGGCGCCGCGGTCCTCGGCCGTCGTCGGACCGATGATCCTGAGGTCCGGGACTTCGAGGAGGCGCTTGACCGCGTACTCGGTGATCGCGTGCTCGTGCGCGGCGATCTTGTCCATGCCGATGGCGGTGAGGTAGTCGACGGCCGCGCCCAGGCCCACGGCCTGGGAGACCGGCGGCGTGCCCGCCTCGAACTTGTGCGGCGCGGGAGCGTACGTCGACGAGTTCATCGACACGGTCTCGATCATCTCGCCGCCGCCGAGGAACGGCGGCAGGTCCTCCAGGAGCTCCTGGCGTCCCCACAGCACACCGATGCCCGTCGGGCCGCACATCTTGTGGCCGGTGAAGGCCACGAAGTCGGCCTGGAGCGCCTGCACGTCCAGCGGCATGTGCGGGGCGGCCTGCGAGGCGTCGATGAGGACGAGCGCGCCGACCTCCTGGGCGCGGCGCACGATGGCCTCGACCGGGTTGAGCGTGCCCAGGATGTTCGACACCAGCACGAAGGAGACGATCTTCGTCTTCTCGGTGATGATCTCGTCGATGTTGGAGAGGTCCAGGCGACCGTCGTCGGTGAGGCCGAACCACTTCAGCTTCGCGCCCGTGCGCTGCGAGAGCAGCTGCCACGGCACGATGTTGGAGTGGTGCTCCATCTCCGTGATGACGATCTCGGTCTCGTGGTCCACGCGGTAGGGCTCATCGGCCCAGCCCAGCATGTTGGCCACGAGGTTGAGCGACTCGGAGGCGTTCTTGGTGAAGATCACCTCGTCGCGACTGGGCGCGTTGATGAACGCGGCGACCTTGTCACGGGCGCCCTCGTACAGCGCCGTGGCCTCCTCGGCGAGGACGTGCACACCGCGGTGGACGTTGGCGTTGTGCTGCTCGTAGTACTCGTTCAGCACGTCGAGGACCTGGCGCGGCGTCTGCGAGGTCGCCGCGTTGTCCAGGTACACGAGCTTCTTGCCGTCGTGGATCGTGCGATCCAGGATCGGGAAGTCCTTGCGGATCGCCTCGGTGTCGAGGAGGCCGGAAAGCCCCTGGTGGGCCACTGTCACGCGGATGCGCCGCCCTTCGTGTAAGCCTCGTAGCCCTCGGCCTCGAGCTTGTCGGCGAGCTCGGCGCCGCCGGACTCGGCGATGCGGCCGTTCGCGAAGACGTGCACGAAGTCGGGCTTGATGTAGCGCAGGATGCGCGTGTAGTGCGTGATCAGGAGCGTGCCGACCTCGCCGGTCTCCCGGACGCGGTTGACGCCGTCCGAGACCTGGCGCAGCGCGTCGACGTCCAGACCGGAGTCCGTCTCGTCGAGGATCGCGATCTTCGGCTTGAGGAGCTCCATCTGGAGGATCTCGTGGCGCTTCTTCTCACCGCCGGAGAAGCCCTCGTTCACGTTGCGCTCGGCGAAGGCCGGGTCCATCTGGAGCTGCTCCATCGCGGACTTGACCTCCTTCACCCAGGTGCGCAGCTTGGGGGCCTCGCCGCGGATCGCCGTCGCCGACGTACGCAGGAAGTTGGAGACCGAGACGCCGGGAACCTCGACCGGGTACTGCATGGCGAGGAACATGCCGGCGCGGGCGCGCTCGTCGACGGACATCTCCAGGACGTCCTCGCCGTCGAGGGTCACGCTGCCCTGGGTGATCGTGTACTTGGGGTGGCCCGCGATGGAGTAGGCGAGCGTCGACTTGCCGGAGCCGTTCGGGCCCATGATGGCGTGGGTCTCGCCCTGCTTCACGGTCAGGTCGACGCCCTTGAGGATCTCCTTGGTGGAGTTGTCGGCCTCGACGGTGACGTGCAGGTCCTTGATTTCAAGCGTTGCCATGGGTGCCTCAGGACTCCTGGGAGAGGGGGGCGCGTACGTCAACGAGGACGCTGCCCCCTTCGATCTTTACGGGGTATACGGGGACGGGGCGCGTCGCGGGAAGGCCGGACGGCTTGCCGGTGCGGAGGTCGAACGCGGAGCCGTGCAGCCAGCACTCGATCTGGCAGTCCTCCACCTCGCCCTCGGAGAGGGAGACGTTCGCGTGCGAGCAGATGTCGTGGATCGCGAACACCTCGCCCTCGGTGTGGACGACCGAGACCGGCGTGCCGTCGAGTTCCACCCGCTTGGGGGTGTCCTCCTCCAGCTCGCCCAGTCCGCAGACGCGTACGAAGGTCATGCGACCGTCGCCTCCAGCTCCTCTTCGATCTTCGCGATGAGGCGCTCCTCGACGTCCGGCAGACCGATCTGCTGGACCAGCTCGGCGAAGAAGCCGCGGACGACCAGGCGGCGCGCCTCGTCCTCCGGGATGCCGCGCGACTGGAGGTAGAACAGCTGCTCGTCGTCGAAGCGGCCGGTCGCCGAGGCGTGGCCCGCGCCGACGATCTCGCCGGTCTCGATCTCCAGGTTCGGAACCGAGTCCACGCGGGCGCCGTCGGTCAGCACGAGGTTGCGGTTCATCTCGTACGTGTCCGTGCCCTCGGCGGCGGCCTCGATGAGGACGTCGCCGATCCACACCGCGTGGGCGTCGTCGCCCTGGAGCGCGCCCTTGTAGACGACGTTCGACTTGCAGTGCGGGGTGTTGTGGTCGACCAGGAGGCGGTGCTCCTGGTGCTGGCCGGCGTCGGTGACGTAGAGGCCGAAGAGCTCGGCCTCGCCGCCGGTGCCCGCGTACTCGACACGGGGGTGCAGGCGGACCAGGTCACCGCCGAAGGTGACGACGACGGACTTGAAGGAGGCGTCGCGGCCGACCAGGGCGTTGTGCTGGGCGACGTGCACCGCCGTGTCGTCCCAGTCCTGGACGGAGACGACGGTCAGCTTGGCGCCGTCGCCGACGATGAAGTCGACGTTGGCGGCGAGCACGGCGTCACCGGTGTGGTCGATGACGACCAGGGCCTCGGCGAAGGCGCCCAGCTCGATCACCTGGTGCGCGAAGGCGGTGCCGCCCTCGCCGTGGACGGCGATACGGATGGGCTCGGTGAGCACGGCCTCCTTGGGGACCGTCACGACCGAGGCCTTCTCGAAGGACGAGTAGGCCTGCGCGGCGATGCGGTCGACGGGCTTGCCCGCCTTGCCGACGCGCGCGTCGTCCCGGCCGACGGTCTCCTGGGTGACGCCCTCGGGGGCGCTCACCTCGACGCGGATGCCGCCATCGGCGACGGCCGTGCCGTCGTGCAGCCCGCGAAGGCGCTCCAGCGGCGTGAACCGCCACTCCTCCTCGCGGCCGTGGGGGACCGGGAAGTCCGCCACGTCGTAGGAGGGGGGTGCGCTCATGCGGGTGGCGACGGTGGACTCGGCGGCCACCGCGATCGATCCGGCGGTAGTGGAGCCCACCGGGATGTTCTGAGCCTCAGCCATGGCTGTCGTCGTGCTCTCTCTCTGCGCTCTGCGTAAGAAGTCTGCTCGCTGCGGGACGGTGTCCGGTCCTAACCGACCGAACCCTCCATCTGGAGCTCGATCAGCCGGTTCAGCTCCAGGGCGTACTCCATGGGCAGCTCCTTGGCGATCGGCTCCACGAAGCCGCGGACGATCATCGCCATGGCCTCGAACTCGGTCATGCCGCGGCTCATCAGGTAGAAGAGCTGGTCGTCGGAGACCTTGGAGACGGTCGCCTCGTGGCCCATCGACACGTCGTCCTCGCGGACGTCCACGTAGGGGTAGGTGTCCGAGCGGGAGATCGTGTCGACGAGCAGCGCGTCGCAGAGCACGTTCGACTTCGATCCGGCGGCGCCCTCACCGATCTCGACGAGGCCGCGGTACGACGTGCGACCGCCACCGCGCGCCACCGACTTGGAGACGATGTTGGAGGAGGTGTTCGGCGCCATGTGGACCATCTTGGAGCCGGCGTCCTGGTGCTGGCCCTCGCCCGCGAAGGCGATGGACAGGGTCTCGCCCTTGGCGTGCTCACCCATGAGGTAGACGGCCGGGTACTTCATCGTCACCTTGGAGCCGATGTTGCCGTCGATCCACTCCATGGTCGCGCCCTCGTACGCCACGGCGCGCTTGGTGACCAGGTTGTAGACGTTGTTCGACCAGTTCTGGATCGTCGTGTAGCGGCAGCGGCCGCCCTTCTTCACGATGATCTCGACGACGGCGGAGTGCAGCGAGTCCGACTTGTAGATCGGCGCGGTGCAGCCCTCGACGTAGTGGACGTAGGCGTCCTCGTCGACGATGATCAGCGTCCGCTCGAACTGGCCCATGTTCTCCGTGTTGATGCGGAAGTAGGCCTGGAGCGGGATGTCGACGTGCACACCCTTGGGCACGTAGATGAACGAGCCACCGGACCACACGGCGGTGTTCAGCGACGCGAACTTGTTGTCGCCGACGGGGATGACCGTGCCGAAGTACTCCTTGAACAGCTCCGGGTGCTCCTTGAGCGCCGTGTCGGTGTCCAGGAAGATGACGCCCTGCTCCTCCAGGTCCTCGCGGATCTGGTGGTAGACGACCTCGGACTCGTACTGGGCCGCGACACCGGAGACGAGGCGCTGCTTCTCCGCCTCGGGGATGCCGAGCTTGTCGTACGTGTTCTTGATGTCCTCGGGCAGGTCCTCCCAGGACTCCGCCTGCTTCTCCGTGGAGCGCACGAAGTACTTGATGTTGTCGAAGTCGATGCCCGAGAGGTCCGAGCCCCAGTTCGGCATGGGCTTCTTGTCGAAGAGGCGCAGGCCCTTGAGGCGGAGCTTGGTCATCCACTCCGGCTCGGACTTCTTGGCCGAGATGTCCCGGACGACGTCCTCGCTGATGCCGCGCCTGGCGGAGGCACCGGCGACGTCGGAGTCGGCCCAGCCGTATTCATACGTGCCCAGACCCTCGAGTTCGGGGTGGGCAGTCTCCGTGGGGAGCGTCATGCGGGGTTCCTCCCGGCCGTACTTGCTGATGCTGATGTGGTGGTCTGTGTGCTGCCGCCGCCGCTGCCGCTGCGCGGGATGAACGTCGTACAGACGCCGTCTCCGTGGGCGATGGTGGCGAGGCGCTGCACGTGCGTGCCGAGCAGCGTGGAGAACATCTCCGTCTCGGCCTCGCAAAGCTGCGGGAACTGCTCGGCGACGTGGGCGACCGGGCAGTGGTGCTGGCAGAGCTGCTCGCCGACCGGTGCGCTGCGCGCCGTAGCAGCGTACCCGTCGGCGGTCAACGCCTTGGCCAGAGCCTCGGTGCGCTGTTCGGGTGGTGCGGCGTCGATCGCTTCCCGGTACGCCTCGGCCTGCGCGGCGAGCCGCTCGCGGGCGAAGGCGACGAGCGCGCCCTCGCCGTGCCGCTCGGTGATCCAGCGCAGGGCCTCGGCGGCGAGCTTGTCGTAGGACTGGTCGAAGGCGTCGCGGCCGCAGTCGGTCAGGGCGAAGACCTTCGCGGGGCGGCCCCGGGTCCGCGCGCCGTAGACACGCTGTTCGCGGGGCTCGACGACGTTCTCGTGGACGAGGGAGTCGAGGTGCCGGCGGACGGCCGCCTGGGTGAGACCGAGCCGCTTCGCGAGGTCGGCGACGGTGGAGGGGCCGTGGTCCAGGATGGAGCGCGCGACCCGGTTGCGTGTGGATCGGTCCGACCGCAACCCGGCCGCGAGTTCCTCCTGCGGAGCCTCGCCAACGTTTTTCACAACGCCATTGTTGCGTAATTCCTCAGACCCTGACAACCCGCGTCCGGATCACGGCCCCGTGCACTACATCACTTAGGCATACCTAAGCTGACCTGCGGAAACGATCACCGGGGACCACCGGCTGCCGGGGAACCGACCGCGCCCCGCCGACCCGGCGCCCGCGCCATGTCCCTAGACTTGCCCACCATGCGAAACGAGCCCGTCGTCCAGCTCCAGGGTCTGGTCAAGCGGTACGGAACCAAGACCGCGGTCGACGGCCTCGACCTGACGGCCGGGGCGGGCATCACCGCCGTCCTCGGCCCCAACGGCGCCGGCAAGACCACCACGATCGAGACCTGCGAGGGGTACCGCAAGCCGGACTCCGGCACGGTCCGCGTCCTTGGTCTCGACCCGGTCCGCGAGGCCGATGCGCTGCGGCCCCGCATCGGGGTGATGCTCCAGTCCGGCGGCGTCTACTCCGGCGCCCGCGCGGACGAGATGCTGCGCCACGTCGCCAAGCTGCACGCGCACCCGCTGGACGTGGACGCCCTCATCGAGCGCCTCGGGCTCGGCAGTTGCGGCCGCACCACCTACCGGCGGCTCTCCGGCGGCCAGCAGCAGCGCCTCGCGCTCGCCCTGGCCGTGGTCGGCAGGCCCGAGCTGGTCTTCCTGGACGAGCCGACCGCCGGCCTCGACCCGCAGGCCCGCCGGGCCACCTGGGAGCTCGTCCGCGATCTGCGCCGCGACGGGGTCGCCGTCATCCTCACCACGCACCACATGGACGAGGCCGAGGAGCTCGCCGACGACGTAGCGATCATCGACGCGGGCAAGGTCATCGCCCAGGGCAGCCCCGACGAGCTGTGCCGCGGCGGCGCCGAGAACACCCTGCGGTTCACCGGCCGCCCGGGCCTCGACGTCGGCTCGCTGCTCAAGGCGCTGCCCCCCGACTCGGCCGCGGCCGAACTGACCCCCGGCGCCTATCGCGTGAGCGGCACGGTAGACCCGCAGCTGCTCGCCACCGTCACCTCCTGGTGCGCCCAGCACGGGGTGATGCCGGACCGGATCTCGGTCGAACGCCACACTCTGGAAGACGTCTTCTTGGAGCTCACGGGTAAGGAGCTGCGCGGATGAGCGCCGCCGGTACGTACACGCCGAAGCCGGGCGCCGCCCCGCTCCCCCGCATGATCGCCGCGCAGGCGGCCCTGGAGACGAGGATGCTGCTGCGCAACGGCGAGCAGCTGCTCCTCACCGTCGTGATCCCGACCCTGCTGCTCGTGCTGTTCAGCGCCGTGGACATCATCGACACGGGCAAGGGCGAGGCCGTGGACTTCCTCGCGCCCGGCATTCTCGCGCTCGCCGTGATGTCGACGGCCTTCACCGGCCAGGCCATCGCGACCGGCTTCGAGCGGCGCTACGGCGTGCTCAAGCGGCTCGGCGCCTCTCCGCTGCCCCGCTGGGGGCTGATGGCGGCCAAGACCCTCTCCGTGCTGGTCACCGAGATCCTCCAGGTCGCGCTGCTGACGGCCATCGCGTTCGCGCTCGGCTGGTCGCCGCACGGCGACCCCGTCTCCGTCCTGCTCCTCCTGCTCCTCGGCACGGCGGCCTTCTCCGGGCTCGGCCTGCTGATGGCCGGCACGCTCAAGGCCGAGGCGACGCTGGCGGCCGCGAACCTCGTCTTCCTGCTCCTCCTCGTGGGCGGCGGCGTGATCGTGCCGCTCGACAAGTTCCCCGGGGCGGTCCAGTCGGCCCTCGGCCTGCTGCCGATCTCGGCGCTCTCGGAGGGGCTGCGCGACGTCCTCCAGCACGGCGCGGGCATGCCGTGGGCGGAGCTCGGGATCCTCGCGGTGTGGGCGGTCCTCGGGCTCGGCGCGGCGGCGAAGTTCTTCCGCTGGGAGTAGCCGGGCGCCGGATACGTCCCCCTCGTGAAGCCGTGCACAAGCGGCCCCCTACGATGGGTCGCGTGCCAAACGTGACCCGAGCCGACCTCGCTCAAGCCGCGCGGAACCCGCTCGCCTTCATCGCCGAGCGCTGGACCCCCACCCAGCGGACCGTCCAGCGGGCGGCCTTCATCTCCCTCGCCATGACGGTGGTCATCGTGGTGACGGGCGGAGCCGTCCGGCTGACCGGTTCGGGGCTCGGCTGCCCGACCTGGCCCAAGTGCACGGAGGACTCCCTCACCGCGACGAGCGAGATGGGCTTCCACGGCTACATCGAGTTCGGCAACCGCGTCCTGACGTACGTGCTGTGCGCGGCCGTCGGCTGGGCGATCATCGCGGCGCGCGCGCAGAAGCCGATGCGGCGCAGCCTCACCCGGCTCGGCTGGACGCAGTTCTGGCTCGTCATGGGCAACGCCGTGCTCGGCGGCATCGTCGTACTCGTCGGTCTGAACCCCTACACGGTCGCCGCGCACTTCCTGCTCTCCTCGGCCCTGATCGCGGTCGCCGCCACCATGTGGCAGCGCTCCCGCGAGGGCGACACCGAGCCGCGCCCGCTGGTCGGCAAGGCCGTGGCGCAGCTGGTCTGGTTCCTGGTGGCGGCCTCGGTGCTGCTGATCGCGGTCGGCACGGTCGTGACCGGTGCCGGGCCGCACGCGGGCGACTCCAGCGACGTGCCGCGGATGAACCTCGCCCCGGTCGGTCTGGACTGGGAGGGCGTCACCAAGCTGCACGCGGTGCTCGCCTGGATCGTGGTGACGCTGACCTTCGCCCTGTGGTTCGTCCTCAAGGCGGTGGACGCGCCACGCGGCCCGCTGGCCCGCACCCGCGACCTGTTCCTGATCCTCCTCGCGCAGGGCGCCATCGGCTACGTCCAGTACTTCACGGACCTGCCGGAGATCCTGGTCGGCCTGCACATGTTCGGCTCGTGCCTGGTGTGGATCGCCGTGCTGCGCGTGCTGCTGTCCCTGCGGGAGCGGCCGCTGCCCACGGCCGGGGTGCCCGCGCCGGCGGACGACTCGCGGCTCTCGGCGGTCTAGAGGCCTCTAGAGGCCGTATACGCGGCAGGCGTTGCCCGCCGCGATCAGGCCCGCCACGCGCTGCGCGTCGGTGAGCGACCAGGCCCCCTCGGCGACCCAGCCGCCGAGGACGCGCCCGAGCGCCTCGCGGAACAGCCGGGCCCCCACGACATGCAGCTCGGGCAGCCCGTGCGCGCCGCTGGAGAACAGCACCTTGCCGAAGGGCGCGAGTTCGAGGATCTCCGCGAGCACGGCCGCCGCCCGCGCCCCGGTGCGTACCAGCGCGGGCCCCAGGTCGGTGTACACATGTGGGAAGACGGCCGTGAGGTGGGCGGCGCCGCGGTGGTACGGATAGCCGTGCAGGAGCACCAGATCGGTGCCGAGGCCCGCGGTGGCGCGGGCGAAGTCCCCGAAGTGCGCCTGGGGGTCACCGGCGCCCGCGTGCAGCTGGAGCGGCCGGCCGGAGGCGACCGCGATCCACAGCAGATGCCGCAGCAGCACGGGGTCTGCGAGCTCCCCGCCCACCTGCCGCCCCGCGAGCCAGCGCCCCACCGCGCCCCGCACCTCCCCCGGCCCCGGCGGCCGCGCCGCGAGGGCGAGCGGATGGCGCACCCCCGCGACCGAGGTGAAGGCGACGGCGTGCGCGGCCGCGCCGTGCACGGACTCGGCGAGGTTGGCGAGGAAGGAGTCGGCGGTCCCGGAGGTGTCGGCGACCTGCTCGGCGAGGAGCTCCAGGCGCACGATCTCGCGGGCCTCCGCGTCGCCGGTGGACGCCATCTCACCGGGCCCGGTCAGATCCCCCGGCAGCCCCGTGTCGACGAGGTACGTCGTGATGCCGCTGCCCCGCAGCAGCCGCCGCCCCGACTCCAAGACGCCGAGATCGCGGCGCCGGGCGAGGTAGCGGGCCGGCGGGCAGTGCGGTTCGAGGCCCAGCAGCGGCGGGCACCAGCGGCGCACCGCGAAGCCGGTCTGGGTGTCGAAGAAGGTGGTGCCGGGGGCGGGCGGTCCCTCGCCCCGGCCGAGGTGGGCCTCGATGGTGCCGAGGCCCAGCTCCGTACGGAGGACGCCATGGCAGTACTGGTCCACCAGGTACGGCGTTTCGATCATGCGGACTCCCGCTGAATGGACCTTGCTCCTACGGTCCTAACGGGTGACCCGCGTGTCAGGTGTTGCTTTCGGCCGGTCTCGGCGGGTCGAACAACAGCACGGTTCAGGCGTCCGGCAGCGCGACTCAGGCGTTCTTCGGTCCGCCGAGCTGGATGCCGGCCATGCGGGTCCACTCGTATGGCCCGGTCCGCACCTTCGCGGCGAAGTCCCCGTCGAAGTCCTCGTGGACGGTGATCCCGGACTTCTCGACGGCGCTGAGCGCGACGGCGTGGGTGGGCGCCACCAGGTCGCCCCAGCCGCCGTCCTCGCCGACGAGGACGATGCGCGCGCCCTTCTGGCCGAGGTACGCGATCTGCCCCTCGGCCCCGCCGTGCTCGCGGGCGAAGGCGCCGATCTCCTTGGCGAGCCTGGCCGCCTTCCGCTCCGCACGAGCGGCCTGCTTGCTCTCGTCCACCTGCTGCGTGTCTGCCATGGACAGGATGCTACCGACGGGTAGATCACTTGGCGACAGCCGGACGACGTGGCATCGGCCACGGCCGAGCGCCCCATCAGGGGCGCGGCGCTACCGCAGGAAGGGGTCCACCGCCACCGCGACGAAGAGCAGCGACACGTACGTGATGGACCAGTGGAAGAGCCGCATCTCCTTGAGCTGGCCGCCCGTGACCTCCGCCTTGGCGCGGTTCTGGAGGCCGTGCGCCTCCCACAGCCACCAGCCGCCGGTCACCAGCGCCACCGCCGTGTAGAACCAGCCGGTGTAGCCGAGCGGCTGGAGGAGCAGCGAGACGGCGACCATGACCCAGCTGTAGAGGACGATCTGCCGGGCGACGACCTTGTTCGAGGCGATGACCGGCAGCATCGGCACGCCCACGCGCGCGTAGTCGTCCTTGACCTTCATGGAGAGCGGCCAGTAGTGCGGCGGCGTCCAGAAGAACATGACGAGGAAGAGGATGACCGGCGCCCACGACAGGGAGTTCGTGACCGAGGACCAGCCGATGAGGACCGGCATGCAGCCCGCGATGCCGCCCCAGACGATGTTCTGCGAGGTGCGCCGCTTGAGGATCATCGTGTAGACGACCACGTAGAAGAGCAGCGCGCCGAGCGCGAGCCAGGCGGAGAGCCAGTTCACGGCGAGGCCGAAGAGCAGCGTGGAGACGACCGCGAGGCCGATGCCGAAGGCGAGGCACTCGCGGGGGCTCACCATTCCGGTGACCAGCGGCCGCTGCGACGTACGGTCCATGAGGGCGTCGATGTCGCGGTCGATGTACATGTTCAGCGCGTTGGCGCCGCCCGCCGAGAGGTAGCCGCCCAGGCAGGTCACGAAGACCAGCCAGAGGTCCGGCACGCCCTGTTCGGCGAGGAACATCACCGGAACGGTGGTGATGAGGAGGAGTTCGATGATCCGCGGCTTGGTCAGCGCCACGAACGCCTTGACACGGGCCCCGAACGGCCGATGGCTCGGGCTAAGGTCCGTCCCGGAAACCCCCGCTGGACGGGATTCAACGGCCGTCACGCACACCCCTGACAGAGACATCCCAGCGAGCCGACCGGCACCTTCTGACATGAAGATCCGGTAAAGGCTCGCGCGTACCACGCCACTGTAGACGTTGCCCATACCTCGCCCTTCGCGGGGGTGGGTTCGTGTTGGGCGTCCGGAGGCGGGGTACCGAGGGTCGGGCGGCCGGTCGCGTGAGCGGCGTGGAGCGTCCTTTGAGCGGACACATGAGCGATACCGAACGACCATTGAGCGGACATATGAGCGCTTCGTTATTCACATGGCGAATCGCCGTGCATTCCTTTCAGGAGGCGGATCCCCGCTTGTCCCGGCAGTCTGGAATGGCTCGAAAAAATGCACGTTCTGGCAGCGGTAGGCTCGACAACGGCCGGTGAGATTCACATCGCCGGCATTCGACATGTGGAGAGGAGCCCTGACTCAGGGTGAGCACCAAGCCGACCACCACAGACCTCGAGTGGACCGAACTGGACCAGCGAGCCGTTGACACCGCTCGCGTCCTGGCCATGGATTCCGTACAGAAGGTCGGCAACGGCCATCCCGGTACGGCCATGAGCCTCGCGCCCGCCGCGTACACCCTTTTCCAGAAGGTGATGCGCCATGACCCGGCGGACGCGGAGTGGACCGGTCGCGACCGGTTCGTCCTTTCCGCGGGCCATTCGTCCCTGACCCTCTACATTCAGCTCTACCTGGCCGGCTTCGGCCTGGAGCTGGATGACCTGAAGGCCTTCCGCACCTGGGGCTCGAAGACCCCGGGTCACCCGGAGTACGGGCACACGACCGGCGTGGAGACGACGACGGGCCCGCTGGGCCAGGGCGTCGCCAACGCCGTGGGCATGGCGATGGCCGCCCGCTACGAGCGCGGTCTGTTCGACCCGGCGACCCCCGCGGGCGAGTCGCCGTTCGACCACCACATCTACGTCATCGCCGGTGACGGCTGCCTGGAGGAGGGCATCTCCGCGGAGGCGTCCTCGATGGCCGGGCACCAGAAGCTCGGCAACCTCGTGATGCTGTGGGACGACAACCACATCTCGATCGAGGGCGACACCGCCACCGCGATCTCCGAGGACACCCTCAAGCGGTACGAGGCCTACGGCTGGCACGTCCAGCGCGTGGAGCCCAAGGAGAACGGCGACCTCGACCCGGCCGCCCTGTACGCCGCGATCCAGGCCGCCAAGGCCGAGACCGAGCGTCCCTCCTTCATCGCGATGCGCTCGATCATCGCCTGGCCCGCCCCGAACGCGCAGAACACCGAGGCCGCCCACGGCTCGGCGCTCGGCGAGGAGGAAGTGGCCGCCACCAAGCGGGTCCTCGGCTTCGACCCGGAGCAGACCTTCGAGGTCTCCGACGAGGTCATCACGCACACCCGCAAGGCCCTCGACCGCGGCCGCGAGGCCAAGGCCGAGTGGGAGAAGGGCTTCGCCGCCTGGCGCACCGCGAACCCCGAGCACGCCGCCACCTTCGAGCGGGTCGCCGCGGGCGAGCTGCCCGAGGGCTGGGAGGAGCACCTCCCCGTCTTCGAGACCGGCAAGGGCGTCGCCACGCGCGCCGCGTCCGGCAAGGTCCTCCAGGCGCTCGGCGCGGTCATCCCCGAGCTGTGGGGCGGCTCCGCCGACCTCGCGGGCTCGAACAACACGACGATCGACAAGACGTCGTCGTTCCTCCCGGCGGACAACCCGCTGCCGGAGGCCGACCCGTACGGCCGCACGATCCACTTCGGCATCCGCGAGCACTCCATGGCCGCGGAGATGAACGGCATCGCGCTGCACGGCAACACCCGCATCTACGGCGGCACCTTCCTGGTGTTCTCCGACTACATGCGCAACGCCGTCCGTCTGTCCGCGCTGATGCACCTGCCGGTGACGTACGTGTGGACGCACGACTCGGTGGGTCTCGGCGAGGACGGCCCGACGCACCAGCCGGTCGAGCACCTGGCGTCGCTGCGCGCCATCCCGGGCCTGAACGTCGTACGCCCGGCCGACGCGAACGAAACCGCCATCGCCTGGCGCGAGATCCTCAAGCGGTTCACCAAGGAGTTCGGCAAGGGCGCCCCGCACGGCCTCGCGCTGACCCGCCAGGGCGTACCGACGTACGACCGCAACGAGGACGCGGCCAAGGGCGGTTACGTCCTGTTCGAGGCCGAGGGCGGCACTCCGGAGGTCATCCTCATCGGCACCGGCTCCGAGGTGCAGCTCGCCGTCGAGGCGCGCGAGCAGCTCCAGGCCGCCGGCGTTCCGACGCGCGTCGTCTCGATGCCGTCGGTCGAGTGGTTCGAGGAGCAGGACCAGGGGTACCGCGAGAGCGTGCTGCCGCCGTCCGTGAAGGCGCGCGTGGCGGTCGAGGCGGGCATCGGCCTGACCTGGTACCGCTACGTGGGCGACGCCGGACGCATCGTCTCGCTGGAGCACTTCGGTGCCTCGGCCGACGGCAAGGTCCTCTTCCGCGAGTTCGGGTTCACCGCCGACGCGGTGGCCCAGGCGGCGCGGGAATCGATCGCCGCCGCTCAGCGCTGACGCCCATATACGACCAAGTAGGAGATGTAATTCCATGACAGACGCACTCAAGCGCCTCTCCGAAGAAGGCGTCGCGATCTGGCTGGACGACCTGTCGCGCAAGCGGATCACGTCCGGCAACCTCGCCGAGCTGATCGACCAGCAGCACGTCGTGGGCGTCACGACCAACCCGTCGATCTTCCAGAAGGCCATCTCGCAGGGCGACGGTTACGACCAGCAGCTCTCCGACCTGGCGGCCCGTGAGGTCACGGTCGAAGAGGCCATCCGCATGATCACGACGGCGGACGTCCGTGACGCCGCCGACATCCTGCGCCCGGTCTTCGACGCGACGGACGGCCAGGACGGCCGCGTGTCGATCGAGGTCGACCCGCGCCTCGCGCACAACACCAAGGCCACGGTCGCCGAGGCCAAGCAGCTCGCGTGGCTGGTGGACCGGCCGAACGCGCTCATCAAGATCCCCGCCACCCAGGCGGGCATCCCGGCGATCACCGAGGTCATCGGCCTCGGCATCAGCGTCAACGTCACGCTGATCTTCTCCCTCGAGCGCTACCGCATGGTCATGGACGCCTACCTCGCGGGCCTGGAGAAGGCCAAGGAGCGCGGCCTGGACCTGTCGAAGATCCACTCGGTGGCGTCCTTCTTCGTGTCCCGCGTGGACACCGAGATCGACAAGCGCCTGGACGGCATCGGCACGGACGAGGCCAAGGCCCTCAAGGGCAAGGCCGCCCTCGCCAACGCCCGCCTGGCCTACGAGGCGTACGAGGAGGTCTTCTCCTCGGACCGCTGGGCCGCCCTCGACAAGGCGCAGGCCAACAAGCAGCGTCCGCTGTGGGCCTCGACCGGCGTCAAGGACCCGGCGTACAAGGACACCCTGTACGTCGACGAGCTCGTCGCGCCCAACACGGTGAACACGATGCCCGAGGCGACCCTGGAGGCGACCGCCGACCACGGTCAGATCACCGGCAACACCATCGCGGGCACGTACGACGACGCGCGCGCCGAGATCGCCGCCGTGGAGAAGCTCGGCATCGCGTACGACGACGTCGTGCAGCTCCTTGAAGACGAGGGCGTCGAGAAGTTCGAGGCCTCCTGGACCGACCTGCTCAAGTCGACCGAGGCCGAGCTCAAGCGCCTCGCTCCTGCGAAGGGCTGACCACTTTGTCAAGCAGCAATCCGCTGCGTGACGCCGCAGACCGACGGCTCCCGCGTATCGCGGGGCCGTCGGGCCTGGTCATTTTTGGCGTCACGGGCGATTTGTCCCGTAAAAAGTTGATGCCCGCCGTCTACGACCTCGCCAACCGAGGCCTCCTGCCGCCGGGTTTTGCCCTCATCGGCTTCGCCCGCCGCGACTGGGAGGACGAGGACTTCGCCCAGGTCGTCCATGACGCGGTCAAGGAGCACGCGCGTACGCCGTTCCGCGAGGAGGTCTGGCAGCAGCTCATCCAGGGCATGCGCTTCGTCCAGGGCAACTTCGACGACGACGAGGCCTTCGAGCAGCTCAAGGCCACCATCCAGGAGCTGGACAAGGCGCAGGGCACCGGCGGCAACTTCGCCTTCTACCTCTCGGTGCCCCCGAAGTTCTTCCCGCAGGTCGTCCAGCAGCTCAAGAAGCACGACCTCGCCGATGCCCCCGAGGGTGCCTGGCGCCGCGCGGTCATCGAGAAGCCGTTCGGCCACGACCTGGCATCGGCCCGCGAGCTGAACGCGATCGTGCACGAGGTGTTCGCCCCGGACCAGGTGTTCCGGATCGACCACTACCTCGGCAAGGAGACCGTCCAGAACATCCTGGCGCTGCGCTTCGCCAACCAGATGTTCGAGCCGATCTGGAACCGGTCGTACGTGGACCACGTCCAGATCACGATGGCCGAGGACATCGGCATCGGCGGCCGCGCCGGCTACTACGACGGCATCGGCGCCGCCCGCGACGTCATCCAGAACCACCTGCTCCAGCTGATGGCGCTGACCGCGATGGAGGAGCCCGCCTCCTTCGACGCGAACGCGCTGGTCGCCGAGAAGGCGAAGGTGCTCGGCGCCGTCCGACTGCCGAAGGACCTCGGCGCCAGCACGGTCCGCGGGCAGTACGCCGCGGGGTGGCAGGGCGGCGAGAAGGCCGTCGGCTACCTCCAGGAAGAGGGCATCGACCCCAAGTCGAAGACCGACACCTACGCGGCGATCAAGCTCGGGGTCGACAACCGCCGCTGGGCGGGCGTCCCCTTCTACCTGCGCACCGGCAAGCGTCTGGGCCGCCGCGTCACGGAGATCGCGGTCGTCTTCCAGCGCGCGCCGCACTCCCCGTTCGACCACACGGCGACCGAGGAGCTCGGGCAGAACGCGATCGTCATCCGCGTCCAGCCCGACGAGGGCATCACGGTCCGGTTCGGCTCGAAGGTCCCCGGCACCTCCATGGAGATCCGGGACGTCTCGATGGACTTCGCGTACGGCGAGTCCTTCACCGAGTCCAGCCCCGAGGCGTACGAGCGCCTGATCCTGGACGTCCTGCTCGGCGACGCCAACCTCTTCCCACGCACGGAGGAGGTCGAGCTGTCCTGGAACATCCTCGACCCGATCGAGGAGTACTGGGACAAGCACGGCAAGCCCGCGCAGTACCCGGCAGGCACCTGGGGCCCGACCGAGGCGGACGAAATGCTCGCACGAGACGGACGGAGCTGGCGTCGGCCATGAAGATCGACCTTACGGACACCACGTCCAGCAAGATCAACAAGGCGCTCGTGCAGGGCCGCAGGGCGATCGGCACCCCGGCCGTCGGCATGGTCCTGACCCTCGTCATCGTCACCGACGAGGAGAACGCCTACGACTCCCTGAGGGCCGCCAACGAAGCGTCCCGCGAGCACCCCTCGCGCACCCTCGTGGTCATCAAGCGGGCCGCGCGCTCGCCCCGTGACCGCACCACCTCGCGGCTCGACGCCGAGGTGCGGGTCGGCGTGGAGGCGGGTACCGGCGAGACGGTGGTCCTGCGGCTGTACGGCGAGGTCATCGACCACGCCCAGTCGGTCGTGCTTCCGCTGCTGCTGCCCGACGCCCCGGTGGTCGTCTGGTGGCCGGTGAACGCACCGGCCGACGCCGCCAACGACCCGCTCGGCGCCCTGGCGCAGCGCCGCGTCACGGACTCGTACACGGCGGAGGATCCGATCCGGGAGCTGACCGCCCGCGCCGAGTCCTACCACCCCGGTAGCACGGACCTGGCCTGGACCCGCATCACCCCGTGGCGCTCCATGCTCGCCGCGGCGCTGGACCAGATCACCTGCAAGGTGAAGTCGGTGCAGGTCGACGGCGAGGAGTTCAACCCGAGCTGTGAGCTGCTCGCCATGTGGCTCGCGGACCGGCTCGACGTACCGGTGCGGCGGGCGATCTCGCCGGGCCCCGGCCTGACCGGCGTACGCATGGAGACCGACTGCGGCCCCATCGTGCTCGACCGTGCCGACGGCTCGCTCGCCACGCTGCACATCGAGGGCCAGCCCAACCGCGCGGTGGCGCTCAAGCGCCGCGAGACGGCCGAGCTGATCGCCGAGGAGCTGCGGCGCCTCGACCCGGACGACACCTACGCCTCCGCGCTCAAGTACGGCGTGGACCGGCTGGCGGAGACGCCGTCGGAGCCGGTGACGGAGACGGCCGAGGCCGCCAGGGAGCCCGGTGGCTCCCCTGCCGCCCCCGAGCCGAAGAAGGCCCCGGCGAAGAAGGCCGCCACGAAGAAGGCGGCGGCCAAGTGACCGGGGCCCCGCAGCTCGTCGTCCACCGCGACAAGGAGCTGATGGCACGGGCCGCGGCGGCCCGTCTCATCACGAAGATCGTCGACGCGCAGTCCGCGAAGGGCTACGCGTCGGTGGTCCTCACCGGCGGCCGCAACGGCAACGGCCTGCTGGCGGCGCTCGCCGCCTCCCCGGCCCGGGACGCCGTCGACTGGTCGCGCCTCGACCTGTGGTGGGGCGACGAGCGCTTCCTGCCGGACGGCGACGCGGAGCGCAACTACACCCAGGCCCGCGCGGCGCTGCTCGACTCGGTGCCGGTCAACCCGGCGCGGGTGCACCCGATGCCCGCCTCGGACGGCCCCTACGAGGTGGACGCCGCCGCCGAGGTCTACGCCGCCGAACTCGCCGCCGCCGCGCGCCCGGAGGACCACGGCCAGGTGCCGGCCTTCGACGTCCTGATGCTCGGCGTCGGCCCGGACACGCATGTCGCCTCGCTCTTCCCGGAGCACCCGGCGGTGCGCGAGACGGAGCGCTCGGTGGTCGGCGTGCACGGCGCGCCGAAGCCCCCGCCGACCCGCATCTCCCTGACGCTCCCGGCGATCAGGGCGGCGCGCGAGGTGTGGCTGCTCGCCGCGGGCGAGGACAAGGCGGGGGCCGCGGCCATCGCCCTGTCCGGAGCGGGCGAGGTGCAGGCCCCCGCGGCCGGCGCCCGAGGCCGCTCGCGCACGCTGTGGCTGCTGGACGCGGCGGCGGCCTCGCAGCTCCCTCCGGAGCTGTATCCGCCGGCTGTGGCCTAGCCGCCCCGGCCTGTCGTACGTATGAGGGCCCCGCACCGTTCGGTGCGGGGCCCTTAGGCGTGGGCGTGGACGCGGCGGTAGCTGCTGCCGTCCCGTTCGCGCACCAGCAGGCCGTCGGAGACGCAGTACCTGCGCAGCGCCGAGGTGTCGTCGTGCACGGTGCGGAACGCGTCGTTGACCTCGCGCTCGCTGTAGGTGCGGTCGGCGTCGAAGAGGGTGTCCGTGAGGTGGACGAGGAGTTCGTGGCGTACGACGGGGCGTACGGGGATGGCCGTGAGGCGGCCGTGCGCGAAGAAGCCGGTGAGGCGGCGCGGCACGGTGGGATGGGCGTCGAGGGCGCCCGGCGCCCGCCGGAAGACGGCCGGGTCGGCCCGCAGCGATCCGTCGGGCAGCCGCTCCACGAGCCCGGTGGCGAGCAGCCGGCCCAGGTGTTTGCGGGCGGTGGCGGAGTCGGCCTCGCGCGGCGGCAGGTCGTCGAGGACGATGCGCGCGTACAGCCGCAGTCTCTCGGGGTCGGCGAGCGCGGCGAGCAGCTGGTCCATGACGGGGTCCCTCCCGGCGGGTGACAGAGCCGAAGCAGTGTCACCCGCCGGGCCTTGGGAACGCATCCGATTAACGCCCCGTGCGGCTCAACGGCCGCGCAGATCCCGGTACTTGGCGACGAGAGCCGTCGTCGATCCGTCCAGGTCGGGCACCTCGGCGCCCTCGGTGAGGGCGGGCTCGACGCGCTTGGCGAGGACCTTGCCGAGCTCGACGCCCCACTGGTCGAAGGAGTCGATGTTCCACACGGCGCCCTGGACGAACACCTTGTGTTCGTAGAGCGCGATGAGCTGGCCGAGGACGGAGGGGGTCAGCTCCTTGGCGAGGATCGTCGTCGTCGGGTGGTTGCCCTTGAACGTCTTGTGCGGGATGAGCTCTTCGGCGACGCCCTCGGCGCGCACCTCGTCGGGCGTCTTGCCGAACGCCAACGCCTGCGTCTGCGCGAAGAAGTTGGCCATCAGCAGGTCGTGCTGGGCGATCAGGCCGGGCAGCAGATCGGCGACCGGCCGGGCGAAGCCGATGAAGTCCGCCGGGATCAACTTCGTGCCCTGGTGGATGAGTTGGTAGTAGGCGTGCTGGCCGTTGGTGCCGGGCGTGCCCCACACCACCGGGCCGGTCTGCCAGTCGACCTCCTGGCCTGCCCGGTCGACGTACTTGCCGTTGGACTCCATGTCCAGCTGCTGGAGGTAGGCGGTGAACTTGGAGAGGTAGTGCGAGTACGGCAGGACCGCGTGCGACTGCGCGTCGTGGAAGTTGCCGTACCAGATGCCCAACAGGCCCAGCAGCAAGGGCACGTTGGACTCGGCGGGCGCGGTGCGGAAGTGCTCGTCGACGAGGTGGAAGCCGTCGAGCATCTCGCGGAAGCGGTCGGGCCCGATGGCGATCATCAGGGAGAGACCGATCGCCGAGTCGTAGGAGTAGCGGCCGCCGACCCAGTCCCAGAACTCGAACATGTTGGCGGTGTCGATGCCGAACTCCGAGACCTTCTCGGCGTTCGTCGACAGGGCCACGAAGTGCTTGGCGACCGCGTCCTGACCCGCCTTCAGCTCGGTCAGCAGCCAGTCGCGCGCCGACGTGGCGTTCGTGATCGTCTCGATGGTGGTGAACGTCTTCGAGGCGATGATGAACAGCGTCTCGGCGGCGTCCAGGTCCCGCACGGCCTCATGCAGGTCCGCGCCGTCCACGTTCGACACGAAGCGGACCGTGAGGTCGCGGTCGGTGAAGGCCCGCAGCGCCTCGTACGCCATGGCGGGGCCGAGGTCGGAGCCGCCGATGCCGATGTTGACGACGTTCTTGATGCGCTTGCCGGTGTGCCCGGTCCACTCGCCGGAGCGGACCTTCTCCGAGAAGGCGCTCATCTTGTCGAGGACGGCATGCACCGCCGGCACGACATTCTCGCCGTCGACCTCGATGACGGCGTCCCGCGGGGCGCGCAGCGCGGTGTGCAGGACCGCGCGGTCCTCGGTGGTGTTGATCTTCTCGCCGCGGAACATGGCGTCGCGCAGCCCGAAGACGTCGGTGGCGGCGGCCAGCTCGCGCAGCAGCGTCAGCGTCTCATCGGTGACGAGGTGCTTGGAGTAGTCGATGTGCAGGTCACCGACCTGGAGGGTGTACGCCGTGCCGCGCGTGGGATCCGCGGCGAACAGCTCGCGCAGCTGCACCTCCCCGAGCTTCTCGCGGTGACGGGCGAGCGCCGTCCACTCGGGCGTCTGATTGAGCCTGGCGCGGCTTTCTGCGTTCATCTCGGACTTCAGCCTTCTTTCGTACCTGCGTACGTACCTTGCCCCGCTGCACTGTCCAACCTAATGGATCAGCGGGCGGTATGAGATATCTGGAGCCGTCTGTCCGCACACGTACCGAAACAAGAAACCGGCCGGACACCTTTCCGGTGCCCGGCCGATCGCCAAGTCTCAGATCTCGCCCCGCAGTTTGGCGAGCGCCTCCGCGAGGATCGCCTCGCCGTCCGCGTCGCTGCGCCGCTCACGTACGTACGCCAGGTGCGTCTTGTACGGCTCGGTGCGCGGCGGGTCCGGGGGGTTGTCCCGGTCCTGTCCGGCAGGGAAGCCGCAGCGGGGACAGTCCCACGTATCGGGGACCTGCGCGTCGCTGGCGAAGCTCGGCTGCGTCTCGTGCCCGTTGGAGCACCAGAAGGAGATGCGCAGTCGCGGCGCGGACTCACCGCGCTCGGCCTCGCCCATCGGCCCCGCCCCGACCCGACTTCCTCGGATCGCGTTGCCACTTGCCACGGTCGTAACTCCCTGCGTGATGGTGCTGCTGCGGGCGCCTCAGTTTACGTAAGGCCCAACGCGCGTCCAGTGTGCGGAGTTACACCCCACCCCCGGACGCAAGCCCCATGATAAGCCGCACACGCGGACTCGCACCGGACAAGCGAGCAGTGCCTGGCGCTAGTTGTTCGCCTTCATCAGCAGGCCCAGCGCCACAATGCACGCGAACCACAGCAGACCGACCACGACCGTGATGCGGTCGAGGTTGCGCTCGGCGACGGAGGAGCCACCGACGGACGACTGCATGCCGCCACCGAACATGTCGGAGAGACCGCCGCCCTTGCCCTTGTGCATCAGCACCAGCAGCATCATCAGAGCGCTGAAGACGATGAGGGCGATCGAGAACCCCATAACCACGGCTGGACCAACTTCCTCGGATCTGAATCGACTCTGTATCGACGACGGGGGCCGGAGCCTCGGTGACCGAGGCCGCCCGGCCCCCGCAAGGGTACGACGTAATGCCGCTACCGCATACTCACTGGTCGCGGAAGCGGACGATCTTGACGAACTCCTCCGAGTCGAGCGCGGCGCCGCCCACCAGGGCGCCGTCGACGTCCGGCTGGGCCATGATCGCGGCGACGTTCCCGGACTTCACCGAGCCGCCGTACTGGATGCGCACCTTGTCGGCGAGCTCCTGGGAGTACAGCTCGGCGAGGCGGACGCGGATCGCGCCGCAGACCTCCTGCGCGTCCTCGGGGGTGGCGACCTCGCCGGTGCCGATCGCCCAGACGGGCTCGTAGGCGATCACGATGGACTCGGCCTGCTCGGCCGGGATGTCCTTGAGGCCGCCGTCGACCTGGTTCAGCGTGTACTGGACCTGCTGGCCCGCCTTGCGGATCTCCAGGCCCTCGCCGACGCAGAGGATCGGGGTCAGACCGTGCTTGTAGGCGGCCTTCACCTTGGCGTTGCAGATCTGGTCGGTCTCGTTGTGGTACTGGCGGCGCTCGGAGTGGCCCACGGCGACGTAGGAGCACTTCAGCTTGGCCAGCATCGAGCCCGAGATCTCGCCGGTGTAGGCACCGGAGTCCTGCGCCGAGATGTCCTGGGCGCCGTACTTGATCTTGAGCTTGTCGCCGTCGACCAGGGTCTGCACGGAGCGCAGGTCGGTGAAGGGCGGCAGGACGGCGACCTCGCAGGCCTCGTAGTCCTTGTCCGCCAGGGCGAAGGCGAGCTTCTGGACGTGGGCGATGGCCTCGAGGTGGTTGAGGTTCATCTTCCAGTTGCCCGCCATCAGCGGGGTACGCGTAGTCATCAGGTGTCAGTTCTCCAGTGCCGCGAGGCCGGGGAGCGTCTTGCCCTCGAGGTACTCGAGGGAGGCGCCGCCACCGGTGGAAATGTGGCCGAATGCGTTCTCGTCGAAGCCCAGGGTCCGCACAGCGGCGGCGCTGTCGCCACCGCCGACGACCGTGAAGGCCGAGGTGTCGAGGAGCGCCTGGGCGACCGCCTTGGTGCCCTCGGCGTAGTCGGGGTGCTCGAAGACGCCCATCGGACCGTTCCAGAAGACGGTGGCCGCGTCGGCGAGCTTCGAGGCGTAGAGCTTACGGGTCTCGGGGCCGATGTCGAGACCCTCCTGGTCGGCCGGGATGGCGTCCGCGGCGACCGTGGTCGGGTTGGCCGGGGCCTTGGTCTTCAGGTCCGGGAAGTCCGGCGAGACCAGCACGTCGACGGGGAGGACGAACTCGACGCCCTTCGCCTCGGCCCGCTCCATGTACTCCTTCACCGCCGGGATCTGGTCCTCCTGGAGGAGGGAGATGCCGACCTCGTGGCCCTGGGCCTTGAGGAAGGTGTAGGCCATGCCGCCGCCGATGAGGATGCGGTCGGCCTTCTCCAGGAGGTGGTCGATCACGCCGAGCTTGTCGGAGACCTTGGCGCCGCCGAGGACCACGGCGTAGGGCCGCTTGACGTCGTCGGTGAGCTTCTTCAGGACGCCGACCTCGGTGGCGATGAGGTAGCCGGCGTAGTGCGGCAGCTTGGCCGGGAGGTCGTACACGGAGGCGTGCTTGCGGTGCACGGCGCCGAAGCCGTCACCCACGTACACGTCCGCGAGGGCCGCGAGCCGCTCGGCGAACTCGGCGCGCTCGGCGTCGTCCTTGCTCGTCTCGCCCGCGTTGAAGCGGAGGTTCTCGATGACGGCGACCTGGCCGGGTTCCAGGCCGTCCACCGCGTCGTGCGCGGCGGGGCCCACGGTGTCCTGCGCGAACGCGACGGGCGCGCCGAGGAGCTCCCCGAGCCGCTCGGCGGCGGGAAGCAGCGAGAAGGCCGGGTCCGGGGCACCCTTGGGGCGGCCCAGGTGCGAGGCCACGACGACCTTGGCGCCCGCTTCGGCGAGGGCCTTGACCGTCGGCAGGACGGCGCGGATGCGGCCGTCGTCGGTGATGGTGCCGTCGGCGAGCGGCACGTTGAGGTCGGCGCGGACGAACACCCGCTTGCCGTTGACCCCTTCGGCGAGAAGTGCGTCGATCGTCTTCACTGCTTGGACTCCTTGGGAGGGCTGGGCTGACGCGCGACAGGGCCCGTCCGGCGCGGCGTTGCGCGGGACAGGCCCTGTGCTCACATCGAGATGCCTGCTCTGGATATTAGAGCTGACCGCCGACGAAGACCGTGAGGTCGACCAGGCGGTTGGAGTAGCCCCACTCGTTGTCGTACCAGCCGAGGATCTTCACCGACGTACCCTCCTGGACCATGGTCATCAGGGAGTCGAAGGTGCAGGAGGCCGGGTCGCTGACGATGTCCGAGGACACGATCGGGTCCTCGGTGTAGTACAGGATGCCCTTGAGGTCGCCGTCCTCGGAGGCCTTCTTGAACGCGGCGTTGACCTCGTCCTTGGTGACCTCGCGCTGGAGCTCCACGACCAGGTCGGTGGCCGAACCGGTCGGGACCGGGACGCGCATCGAGACGCCGTCGAGCTTGCCCTTGAGCTGCGGCAGGACCAGGGCGGTGGCCTTGGCGGCACCCGTCGTGGTCGGAATGATGTTCTCGGCGGCGGCGCGGGCGCGGCGCAGGTCCTTGTGCGGGAAGTCCAGGATCCGCTGGTCGTTGGTGTACGCGTGGATCGTGGTCATCAGACCCTTGACGACGCCGAAGTTCTCGTCGAGGACCTTGGCCATCGGCGCCACACAGTTGGTGGTGCAGGAGGCGTTGGAGATGACGTGGTGGTTCGCCGGGTCGTACTTGTCCTGGTTGACACCCATCACGATGGTGATGTCCTCGTCCTTGGCCGGAGCCGAGATGAGGACCTTCTTGGCGCCGCCGGCGATGTGCTTCTCGGCGTCGGCCTTCTTCGTGAAGATGCCAGTGGACTCGATCACGATGTCGACGCCGAGTTCGCCCCACGGGATGTCGGCGGGGTTGCGCTCGGACAGCACCTTGATGGTGTGGCCGTCGACGGTGATGGTGTCCTCGGTGTGCGACACCTCGGCCTTGAGGCGGCCCAGGATGGTGTCGTACTTGAGCAGGTGCGCGGTGGTCGCGGTGTCACCCAGGTCGTTGACAGCCACGACTTCGATGTCCGCACCCTGCTCCAGCAGCGCGCGGAAGTAGTTGCGACCGATGCGGCCAAAGCCGTTGATGCCTACGCGGATCGTCACGAAACCGATCTCCTCGTTGGTACGCCGGTTTTGCACGCCGGCGAGTTGTATGGGATGTCCCCGACCGCTTCCGACCCTACCTCTCTGAAGCCTCTGAGGTGACATTGAGAGGGCCCTGAAGCGACTCGGTGGCTCGTACCCCTCAGTAGCGGCACGAACCACCGGGTCCTTGGTCCCGAATATGGGCGTCAGCTGCGCAGATGTGCCAGGGAGGCGCCCATAAGAGCGGCTCTGTCGGCCCTTCCGGGGACGTGTTCGAAGCCGAAGCCGAGCAGCACACTGTCACGCGCTGTAATCGCCGCGTGGGGTCGGTGGAGCTCCCCGGTCCGCGCCCAGTCGCCTGTGATATTGGGGCTCCCCGCCGGGGGCGCGGTGACGGCCCAGGCGCCGAGCGAGGTCTCGAAGCCTTCGGTCTCCTTGACGTCGCCGCCGACGACCAGCTGGGCGTTGTCGGCGAAGAGGCCGCGCCCGCCGCTGGAGGGGTCGGTGACCGAGCTGAGGGAGATCTCGACCTTCTTGCCCGCGTAGGCGCTCAGGTCGAAGGCGACGGGCTGCCAGCCGCCGGAGGAGCCCGTGAAGCTGTTCCAGGAGCCGCTGGTGCCGGTGGCCGTGCAGCCGCTCGCCTCCTGCGTCAGGTAGTGGCGCAGGAAGGGGTGGCCGTTGAGGAAGAACCCGGCCGCGCACTCGGCGGGCACGGTGGCCCGGCTGTGGCCGTTCTTGTCGGGCAGCGTCGTCCAGTCGTCGGCGCCCGGGGTGCGGGCTTCGAGCAGCCCGTGGTCGTAGCCGGACTCCAGGCTCCAGTTGAGCGCGAACCGCAGCTCCGGCTTGTCGGCGGCCGAGACTCCGGTGAGGTCCAGGGTGCGGGTGAGCCGCTTGTAGTCCCGGTCGGCGTGGGTGGCGGAGGCCATGCCCTGGCCCGCGAAGGGGGCGTACGGGTTGGTGATGCCCGGGTAGGAGCCCGCGGCGGCGCTCTTGAACTGCGGGAACTGCTTGACGGGCAGGTTGTCGGAGGTGACGGTGAAGCGGCCGGCCTTGTCGAGCGGGTTGGTGCCGGCGTCGCCGAGCGGACCCTTCACTCCCTTGAGCGCGCCGCTGCCCTCGAAGCCCTTGGCGCCGGGTGCGGGCAGACGTTCGTACGCCCCCAGGTAGTACTGCGCGAAGTCGTCGGTCAGGGCCTGGCCCAGGTCGACGGTGCCGCCGGCCCGCTCGCCGGACTCGATGAGCTTGCCGCCCTCGTTGAGGTAGGCGCGCAGGGCGAGCTGGGTGGGGGCGCCGGGGACGGCGTCGCCCGTGTGGTGCACGACGGCGGAGAAGTGCGACAGGACGCCGAGCGGGTGCGGGACGCCTTGCTTGGCCACGTCCCAGACGGCGGCGGAGCGTTTGTTGGCCTTCAGGGCTTCGACGTACTTCTGGGTCTGGGCGGCCGTGGCGCCTTCCTCGGCGACGACGAGCGTGCTCGCCCTCGGCCGTTCGGCGACCGTGTATGTGAAGTGCTCGCTGTGGGTGCGGCCCTTCTTGGTCCGGCCGGTGAACCACACCTCGACCTTGTCGCCCACGCGCGCGTCCTCGATCTCGGCGCGGTACTGGTCGAAGTGGAGGTTGTCCTCGCCGCCGTAGGTCTCGCCGCCCTTCCAGGCCCTGAGGTCCTCATCGTGCGTACGGCCGCCGTTGATCCGGTAGTTCAGCTCCTTGTCGCGCACGGACTTGCGGGCGGTGACGGCGACTTCCTGGTCGCCCCCGCGCGCGTACGAGGTGGAGAAGGTGTCCGGGGTGAAGTCGGGGGCGTCGACGCCGCTGACGGAGACCGGCTTGTCGGGGTGGAGCGCGGTCTCGGCGACGGCGAGCGCGAACGGGACGTTCTTGGCGAACTCCTGCTGGATCAGCTTCTCGTCGTCGGGGAAGGTGAAGATCGACGCGCAGTCCTGCGGCCGCCAGGCGTCGTCCGGGTCGACGTTCGAGGCGGTCTGGCAGGTCGACATCTCCGGGGTGAACATCGCGATGCCGTTGATGTTGCCCGCGTGGCCGTCGGCCTCGCCGTTGGTGGTGTACAGCTCGGAGGAGACCTGCGGGTGGTAGCCGGCGACCGCGGGCTTCTCGGGGGTACCGGCGAGTGCCCTGTAGAGCACGTCGTCCGGGGTGGGCGTGGCGACCTGCCAGCCGACTCCGTAGAGGATCAGTTCGGCCGCGGAGTGGTAGTTGATGCCGTACTCGAAGCCGATGCGCTTCTGGAAGCGGTCGAGCGCCTTGGTCTCCGGTTCGGACATCGGTCCGGTGCCGCGGTAGGTCTCCGATGAGGCGTCGGGCGACGAACCCTCGTTGTCGTAGCCCCACTTGTAGGCGAAGTTGCGGTTGAGGTCGACGCCGTCGCCCGGCGCGATCTTCCCGTCTCCGTCGATGTCGCGGAGGTTCTTGCGCCACTGGCGCTCGCCGTCGGCGGCGTGCGTGAAGTCGTAGCCGTCGGGGTTGGCGGAGAGCACGAACCACAGCTCGGTGGAGTCCACGAGCTTGGTGATGCGCTTGTCCTTGCCGTAGTTGTCCAGGTAGTGGTGCATCAGGCGGCGGGTCATCTCGGGGGTGATCCACTCGCGTGCGTGCTGGTTGGACAGGTAGAGCGTGGCGGGCTTGGAACCGTCCTCGGACTTCTTCGCGTTCTTGGAGAGCTTCAGGGCGAGGATGTCCTTGCCCTGGACGGTCTTGCCGATGGAGACGACCTTGGTGAGGCCGGGGTGGGCCTGTCCGGTCCTGACGATCTCTTCCTTGAGGCCGCCCTTGCCGCTGTAGGGCCGGTAGACGCCGTCCCCGGCGGCCTCGGTCCTGCGCTGCGCGGCCCTGGAGATCTCGTGCTCGCGCAGTTCGATGCCCTGGCGCTCGATGGCCTTGGCCTGGCCCTCGGTCAGGTACAGCTCGACCGGGCCGGTGCCGCGCTCGGGAGCCTGGCCCGCGAGCTCATGCGCGTCCTGGCCTGCCTTGACCAGGATCGGTATCTGCTGCTTGGTGACGTCGGCCTGGTAGACCTTCACGGCCGCCGGGTCGTCGGCGGCCGGGGTCTTCGCGGGTCCGCTCGCCTGGGCGTGCGGTGCGGCGACGAGGCCGCCGATGAGCAGTGCGCTCGCGGCGAGGGTCGATCTCGCGCTCGCTCTTCGTCTCATGAGCCCCCCTTGCGGTTGTCCGGCACAGTTGTGCGGGATGCCAGGCTCGTGACAGTGCATGATCAAGTCAATACAGCGGGTGAAGGTGCGCGGGGTGGGCACGGAAAAGCCGCCGGCGCCCCGTGGGGCGTCGGCGGCTTTCGGTACGTCGCGAGATCAGACCCGTGAGATCAGACCACCATACGTACGCGAGATCAGACCGCCATGTTGTCGGCGAGCTCCTCGGTCAGATTGGACTCCGTGCCGGGGATGCCCAGGTCCTGGGCCCGCTTGTCGGCCATGGCCAGCAGTCGGCGGATGCGGCCCGCGACGGCGTCCTTGGTCAGCGGCGGGTCGGCGAGGGCACCCAGCTCCTCCAGGGAGGCCTGCTTGTGCTCCATGCGCAGCCGTCCGGCCGCCGCCAGGTGCTCGGGCACCTCGTCACCGAGGATCTCCAGGGCGCGCTGCACACGGGCGCCCGCGGCGACGGCCGCGCGGGCCGAGCGGCGCAGGTTCGCGTCGTCGAAGTTGGCCAGGCGGTTGGCGGTGGCGCGCACCTCGCGGCGCATCCGCCGCTCCTCCCAGGCCAGCACCGACTCGTGGGCCCCGAGGCGGGTGAGCAGGGCGCCGATCGCGTCCCCGTCGCGTACGACGACCCGGTCCACGCCCCGTACCTCGCGCGCCTTGCCCGCGATCTGGAGTCTGCGCGCGGCGCCGACGAGGGCGAGCGCGGCCTCCGGCCCCGGGCAGGTGACCTCCAGGGAGGACGAGCGGCCCGGCTCGGTGAGCGAGCCGTGGGCGAGGAACGCCCCGCGCCAGGCCGCCTCGGCGTCGCAGGTGGCCCCCGAGACCACCTGCGGCGGCAGACCACGGATGGGGCGTCCGCGGCCGTCCACGAGGCCCGTCTGGCGGGCAAGCTGATCGCCGCCCGCGACCACCCGGACGACGTAACGCGAGCCGCGCCGCAGGCCGCCGGGGGCCATCACGATCAGCTCCGAGCTGTGCCCGAAGATCTCCAGGATGTCCCGCTTCAGGCGGCGCGCCGCCATCGCGGTGTCCAGCTCCGCCTCGATCACGATGCGGCCGCTCACCAGGTGAAGGCCGCCCGCGAACCGCAGGATCGCCGAGACCTCTGCCTTCCTGCAGCAGGTCCGGGTGACGGGGAGCCGGGAGATCTCGTCCTTCACCGCTGCCGTCATCGCCATGGGCCGATCCTTCCATGCATCCGAAAAATACGGTCGTACGCGGCTGCCAGGAGCTCCGGATCGTGCCTCGGAGTCCCGTCGGGCCGGGCCACCGGCGCCAGCTCGACCGTGGCACCGAGCCGCTTCGCGGCATCGGTCAGTGACTCACGGTCGGGCACGGCGGCCTCGTCGGCCAGCACCACGTCCAGGGCGAGTTTAGGGGCGTGTCGGGCCAAAACCTCCAAATGACGCTGCGGAGAGAAGCCATCGGTTTCTCCCGGTTGCGGCGCGAGGTTGAGCGGGAGGACCTTGCGGGCCTTCGTCTCGGTGAGCGCGTCGAGCAGTTCGGGGACCAGCAGATGCGGGATCACCGAGGAGAACCAGGAGCCAGGGCCGAGCACCACCCAGTCCGCGTCGAGGACGGCGGCGACCGCCTCGGGGACGGCCGGCGGGTCGTGCGGGACGACGTGGACGGACTGCACCTCGCCCGGGGTGAGGGCCACCGTGGCCTGGCCGCGGACGGTGTCCACGTCGTCGGGGCGGCTCGGGTCGTGGCCCTTGACCAGGGCCTGGAGCTCCAGCGGCACGGCGGACATGGGCAGGACGCGGCCCTGGGCACCGAGCAGGCGGCCGACCAGGTCCAGGGCCTGGACGTGGTCGCCGAGCTGCTCCCACAGGGCGACGATGAGCAGATTGCCGACCGCGTGCTCGTGCAGGTCGCCGCGGGACTGGAAGCGGTGCTGGATGACGCGGGCCCAGGTCTGGCCCCAGTCGTCGTCGCCGCAGAGCGCGGCGAGCGCCTTGCGCAGGTCGCCGGGCGGCAGCACGCCCAGCTCGTCGCGGAGCCGGCCGCTGGAGCCGCCGTCGTCGGCGACGGTGACGACAGCGGTGAGGTCACCGGCCCCGGTGATGCGGCGCAGCGCGGCGAGCGAGGCGGACAGGCCCATGCCCCCGCCGAGCGCGACCACCTTCGGCTGGGTGCCCCGCTTGCGGCCCAGACGGCTCAGGCGGACGGTCCGGCGGGTCGGCTTCACTCGCGCCCCATGTCCCGGTGGACGATGACGGTCTCCACGCCCTCGGACGCCAGGCGCGCCGCGAGCTTCTCCGACATGGCCACGGAGCGGTGCTTGCCGCCCGTGCAGCCGACCGCGATCGTCACGTACCGCTTGCCCTCGCGGCGGTAGCCGGCGGCGATGAGCTGGAGCAGCTCGGCGTAGCGGTCGAGGAACTCCTTGGCGCCGGGCTGGTTGAAGACGTACGCGGCCACCTCGTCGTTGAGGCCGGTGTACTGGCGCAGCTCCGGGACCCAGTGCGGGTTGGGGAGGAAGCGCATGTCCACGACCAGGTCGGCGTCGACCGGCAGGCCGTACTTGAAGCCGAAGGACATGACGGTGGCCCGCAGCTCGGGCTCCTCCTCGCCCGCGAACTGGGCGTCCATCTTGGCGCGCAGCTCGTGGACGTTCAGGCTGGAGGTGTCGATGACCAGGTCGGCGTCGCCGCGCAGCTCGCGCAGCAGGTCGCGCTCGGCCGCGATGCCGTCGACGATGCGGCCGTCGCCCTGGAGCGGGTGGGGGCGGCGGACCGACTCGAAGCGGCGGACCAGGGCCTCGTCGGAGGACTCCAGGAAGACGATGCGCCGCGTGACGTTCTTGGACTCCAGCTCGGCGAGGGACTCGCGGAGGTTGTCGAAGAAGCGGCGGCCGCGTACGTCGACGACGACCGCGATGCGGGCGACGTTGCCCTGCGAGCGGGCGCCGAGCTCCACCATGGTGGGGATCAGCGCGGGCGGCAGATTGTCGACCACGAACCAGCCGAGATCCTCCAGGCACTTGGCCGCCGTGCTGCGTCCGGCACCCGACATACCGGAGATGATCACCAGTTCGGGGATCGCCGTGTCGGGGACTCCTGGCGTCTCGATCGGCGTGCCCGCGCTCACTTGCTCTCCACCTTCGTCGTGCTCGCTCATGTGTCCTGCCCCCGTCGTTCCTCTGAGGTGCCCGCGGTCACGGGCTCCTCGCCTGCACTGCCGGAGGGACCCGCGGTCACGGGCTCCTCGCCTTCGCTACCGGGGAACCCCACCGTCACGGGCCCCTCGGCTTCGCTGCCCGAGGCACCCACGGAGGTGGGCCCCTCGGCTTCGCTGTCGGAGGCACCCGCGGCGGTGGGCTCCTCGTCTTCCATGATCTCTCCGGTCGCCATGTTCACGGCGGGGCCCGCGGGCACCGCCCCGGCGAGGGCCGCCACGATGGCCTCGGCGGTCTTGCGGCCTATGCCGGGCACCTCGCAGATCTGGTCGATTGTCGCGGATCGCAGCCGCTTCACCGAACCGAAGTGCTTGATCAGTGTCCGCTTGCGGGCGTCGCCTAGGCCCGGCACGTCGTCCAGCGGCCCCGCCTTGAAGCGCTTGGCCCGCTTGGCCCGCTGGTAGGTGATCGCGAAGCGGTGCGCCTCGTCCCGTACGCGTTGCAGGAGGTAGAGCCCCTCGCTGGTGCGCGGCAGGATGACCGGGTCGTCCTCGCCGGGGACCCAGACCTCCTCCAGGCGCTTGGCGAGGCCGCAGACCGCGATGTCGTCGATGCCCAGCTCGTCCAGGGCCCGCTTGGCGGCCGCGACCTGCGGCCGGCCGCCGTCGACGACGACGAGCTGCGGGGGGTACGCGAAGCGCTTGGGGCGGCCGTCCTCCTCGGTCAGACCGCTCGCGGGCACCTCGCCGTTGGCGTCGATGGTGTCCGTGGCGGCCCCCTCGTCCGACCACTCCCCCGTCTTCTCCTTGTCGGAGATGTAGCGCTTGAAGCGGCGGGCGATCACCTCGTGCATGGAGCGGACGTCGTCCTGGCCCTCGCCGTGCCAGATTTGCGTGTCCCCGACACGACCCTTGATCTGGAAGCGGCGGTACTCGCTCTTCCTGGCGAGGCCGTCCTCGAAGACGACCATCGACGCCACGACGTCGTCGCCCTGGAGATGCGAGACGTCGTAGCACTCGATGCGCAAGGGGGCGCTGTCCAGCTCCAGGGCGGCGGCGATCTCCTCCAGGGCGCGGGAGCGGGTGGTCAGGTCGGAGGCGCGCTTGGTCTTGTGCAGGACCAGGGACTGCTGGGCGTTGCGCGCGACGGTCTCCATCAGGGCCTTCTTGTCGCCGCGCTGCGGGATGCGCAACGAGACGTTCGCCCCGCGGCGCTCGGTCAGCCACTCCTGGACCGGCTCCAGGGGCTCGGGCAGGGCGGGGACGAGCACCTCCTTGGGCACGGCGTCGCCGCTCTCCTCGCCGTACAGCTGCTGGAGGGCGTGTTCGACGAGGTCGCCGCTGGTGACGGCCTCGACCTTGTCGGTGACCCAGCCGCGCTGGCCGCGCACACGGCCGCCGCGGACGTGGAAGATCTGGACGGCGGCTTCGAGCTCGTCCTCGGCGAGGGCGATCAGGTCGGCGTCGGTGGCGTCGGCGAGGACGACGGCGCTCTTCTCCATCGCCTTCTTGAGGGCGTCGATGTCGTCGCGCAGGCGCGCCGCGCGCTCGTACTCCATCTCCTCGGCCGCGTCCGTCATCTGCCGCTCCAGGCGGCGGATGTACGTCCCCGTGCGGCCCGCCATGAAGTCGCAGAAATCCTCGGCGAGTTGGCGGTGGTCCTCGGGGGTGACGCGCTCCACACAGGGCGCCGAGCACTTGCCGATGTAGCCCAGCAGGCAGGGGCGGCCGGTGCGGGTGGCGTTCTTGAACACGCCCGCGGAGCAGGTGCGCACCGGGAAGGCGCGCAGGAGGAGGTCGACGGTGTCACGGATCGCCCACGCGTGGCCGTACGGCCCGAAGTAGCGCACGCCCTTCTTCTTCTGGCCGCGCATCACCTGCACGCGCGGGAACTTCTCGTTCATCGTCACCGCGAGGTAGGGGTAGCTCTTGTCGTCGCGGTACTTGACGTTGAACCGGGGGTCGAACTCCTTGATCCAGGAGTACTCCAGCTGGAGCGCCTCGACCTCGTTGTTCACCACCGTCCACTCGACGGAGGCGGCGGTCGTCACCATGGAGCGGGTGCGGGGGTGGAGGTTCGCCAGGTCCTGGAAGTAGCTGGCGAGGCGCTGGCGCAGGCTTTTGGCCTTCCCGACGTAGATCACCCGGCGGTGCTCGTCGCGGAATTTGTAGACCCCCGGGGCGTCGGGGACCTGTCCCGGCTTGGGGCGGTAGCTGGAAGGGTCGGCCATGTCGGACAGCCTACTGGCGTGGGCTGACAGTCCGGGGGCCGCCGCCGGGGCGGGAGGACGTACGGAAACGGCGGCCGCCGCCCGGCCCGGACGACGTACCGAAACGGCGGCCGGGGTGCCGGCCGCCGTTCCCCCCGATCAGCCCTGGTGCCGGAACCGGCGGCGCCTCACCAGCGCCGCCCCGGACAGGCCGAGGGCGGCCAGGGCGCCCGCGCCCGCCAGCGAGGAGGCGACGGTGACGGGACCGCCCTGATCCTGCCCTTGGCCGGATGCCTGCTCGGGCCTCGCCGCGTCGTCGTACCCGCCCGCCTTGCCGGACTTCTCGTACGCGGAGCCCGGCAGCTTGTCGCCGTACGCCTTCTGGACGCGCTCGCGGTAGGCGGCCAGCGAGGTCCCTTCGGCGCCCACCGCGCGGACCGCGTCCTTGTCGAGGGGCAGCACGCGCGCGTGGCCCTGCACGTACCACGCGTTGATCTGCGGCTCGTGGAAGACGGTGCCGCCGGGCAGCTTCTCGGCGCCCACGCGCGCGTAGCGGGTCTCGTCGTCCCCTGTGGCGATGTTCACGACCTGCCAGGAACCGCCCCGCTCGACGGTCCACAGGGAGGCCTTCTGGCCGTCGGAGGAGACGGCCTTGCTGGCGAGGAACTCCAGGCGGGCGACCGGAGCGCCCTTCTTGCCCGCGACGAACTCCGGGGAGAGGTAGTACACGGGCACGGCCCTGCCCTCGATGCTCGGGTCCGCGGCGGCCTTGGTGACCGCTCCCTCCCGGGCGAAGAAGCGGGAGAGCGTGTCGAGGGTCCGCGGCGCCTCGGCGGCCTGGTGCGCGGCGGCGCGGGAGGCCGCGGAGGGAGCGGCGGGGCCGGTGTCCGCGGAGGCCTGCGGGGCCGCGAGGCCCAGGAAGAGGGTGGCGGCCGAACCGGCGAGCGCGGCCTTGACCAGGTGGCGGGGAAGGTGACGGGTCATCGCGCTCACGCCCCGATCCGGTAGAGCGAGTGGGTCCAGGAGAAGGTGTTGTTGTCGACGTACCAGGCGTGCGAGGCCCAGTTGTAACGGTCGCTCGAGGGCCAGGGGTCGCCCCAGTAGACCCAGCTGTTGGCGTCGTCGTAGCCGTAGAGGACGTGCATGTGGCCGCCGCCGTTGGACCACTGGATGCGGGTCTCCACCGGGCGTCCGGAGTCGATCTCCGTCTTCACCGTGGGGTAGCGGAGCCAGCCGGTGACGTACGAGCCCGGGTTGATGCCCGCCCAGCGCAGGCCGTTCTGGACGTTGCCGAGCGTGGCCTGGTTGTTGGGGCACTCGGTGTTCTGGCTGCGTCCGAAGGCGGCGTTGCAGAACTGGTTCTGGCTGTAGTTGCGGCCCATGAAGGCCGCGATGGTGTTGCCGCCGGCCGCCCAGCACCAGTTGGTCTTCGCTTGCGCCTGCATGGTGATGTTCAGGCGTCTGGCGGCGAGCGCGGACGGGTCGGCGGCGGTGCCGTTCGCCTTGTCGGCGGCGGGCGCGGCGGTGGGGACGGGGGCGGGGGCCGCCGTGGCCGTGGCCGTGGGGGCGGCGAGGAGCGCCGCCGCGACGACGGCGAGCGTGGCCAGGCGCTTACGTCTGCCTATGCCGCTGTTCCTGCTGATCGGTGGGCGCATCGCGGTCCTCCCGAGCGGGGTGTGGGGTATGGAGGAGCGCGTCCGGACGCTGCGATTGAGCATCGAGTGTTGTCGGGTGCAGGTCAACACGCTTCAATGCGGAATTACCTGGGCCGTGAACGGCGGGCGTACGGAAGTGAACGGACGTCGTACGCCCACCTGGCGACCCGCTCCGACCGGCACGAACGCCGGGGCGGCTGGAGTGAACGTTCACAGGAGGGCCGCATGCGGCACGGCACACAGTTGGCGGAGGGCGTACGCGCGGAGGGCGTGCCCGCGGAGCGCTTGCCCGCGGGGCGCTCGCCCGCGTCGGGCGCGGCCCGGACGGCGGACGGATACCCGGCGGATCCGGCGCGTCCGGCGGACTCGGTGGACACGGCGGACCTGGCGGACCTCGCGGCCGCCCTGCGCACCGGCCCCTTCCACATCGCGCTGCGCACCGCGATCGCCAGCCGGCGGCTGCCGCTCCAGAGGGTGCGGCACCATCTGGCCCAGTACGGCATCCACGTCGGCGTGACCAGCCTGAGTTACTGGCAGCAGGGGGCCCGGCGCCCCCAGCGCGCCGAGTCGCTGCGCGCCGTACGCGCCCTGGAGGAGATCCTCCAGTTGCCCGAGGAGTCGCTGATCCGGCTCCTGGCCCGGCCGGGCGAGCGCGCCGACAGGGAACGGCCCGCCGCCCGTTCGTACCGCTCCCTCGTGGAGGCCTCCGACGTGCTGCGCGCGCTCCTCGTCGAGCTGGGCTCCCCGGTGGACGGCGGGCTGCACACCATCGGCCATCACGAGCGGGTGCGGATCGGCGCGCGGCGTGAGCTGGTCGGCCGGGAGTCACAGCACGCTGTGCGCGCCCATCGGGACGGCGTGGACCGCTACGTCGCCATCCACCACGGTGATCCCGGCTGCGCCCCCGACCGGGTGCGGGTGCGCGCCCTGGAGAACTGCCGGACCGGCCGCGTGCGGTGGCACGAGGGAGCGGGCGTGCTGGTCGCCGAACTGCTCTTCGACACGCGGCTGCGGGCAGGCGACACCCACCTGTTCGCCTACGGCTTCGATGACGGCACCGCGGGGACGGCCACCGAGTACGTGCGGGGCTTCACCTACGCGGGCGGCCAGTACGCGCTCCAGATCCGCTTCGACGACCAGGCCCTGCCCGTACGCTGCCACCGCTTCGCCCAGCAGTCGGCCGCGGGCCCGCGCGGCGGACGCCAGGAGCTGACGCTGAGCGGCAGCCACCGCTCGGTGCACCTGGTGGAGCCGCAGGTGCGGGCGGGGCTGCTGGGGATCGCGTGGGACTGGGAGTGAGGCCGGGCGGGTCCTAGGGCCTGTCTGACAATTCCCGCCTGCCTCCGGCGACGACGCGAATTGTCAGACAGGCCCTAGGCCTTCTTCGCCGGGCCCGCGATGATCTTGCCGTTCTCCACCTTCACCGGCAGTTCGGGCAGCGGCTTGACGGCCGGTTCCTTCAGGACCTCGCCGTTCGTGGCGTCGAACTGACTGCCGTGGCACTGGCAGATCAGCTTGCGCCCCTCCAGCTTGTTGATCGGGCAGCGGGCATGGGTGCAGATCGTGCTGTACGCCGTGTACTCGTCGTCGGAGATCCGGCTGACGACCACGTTCTGATCGGTGTACAGCTTCGAGGCGCCCACCTTCACGTCGTCGGACTTCCCGAGGTCCACCGGCGCGGTCGGCGCCGACCGGTTCGATCCCCCGTCACCCGAGGAGCAGGCGGTGAGCCCGAGCCCGACGGCCGGGGCGAGGGCGGCGGCCCGCAGCACGGTGCGGCGGGCGGGGGGCGTGCCGGGCATGGTGTCTCCACAGGTCAGGGGCGTCGGTGACGGGGCAGACGATACCGGCGGGAGCCGTTTGGACCGGGTGCGGCGCGGGCGTGCCCGAGTGGTGCCCGCTTCCCGCCGAGGGGTCCCGCACGGCCTAGCCTGTGCGGGACGCAGGGCCCGCGCGGCCCGAGCCGAGCCGAGGCAGCGCCGGAGAGGAACCGCCGTGATAGTCGTCGCAGGAGAGGCCCTGATCGACCTCGTGCCGCAGGAGGCGGAGGGGGGCGCCGCGGCCCGGCTGCCGGCGCTCGTGCCGCGCCTCGGCGGGGGCCCGTACAACTCCGCCGTGGCGCTCGGCCGTCTCGGTTCCCCCGTCGCCTTCTGCTCGCGCGTCTCGCGGGACGCGTTCGGCGAGGCGCTTCTCGACGGGTTGCGGGCGGCCGGTGTCGACGTCTCGTACGTGCAGCGGGGCCCCGAGCCGACGACGCTCGCCGTGGCGTCGGTCGGCGCGGACGGCTCGGCCGGGTACGCCTTCTACGTGGAGGGCACGGCCGACCGGCTCTTCAGCGCCCCCGGTCAACTGCCCGACGGTGTACGGGCCATGTCGTTCGGCACCTGCTCGCTCGTCCTGGAGCCGGGCGCGAGCGCGTACGAGGAACTGCTGCGCCGGGCGGCGGCGCGCGGGGTGTTCACGGTGCTCGACCCCAACGTACGGGCCGGGCTGATCCCCGACGCCGACGCCTACCGCGCGCGGTTCACGAGCTGGCTGCCGTCCGTCACGCTGCTCAAGCTCTCGCAGGACGACGCCCACTGGCTCGGCGGCACCCCGCGGGAGTGGCTGACCGCCGGGCCATCGGCCGTGGTGGTCACGCACGGCGGCGAGGGCCTCTCCCTCTACACACGGGACGGCACGGAGGTGCGGGTGCCCGGCGAACCGGTCGACGTGGTGGACACGATCGGCGCGGGCGACACCGTCAACGCGGCCCTCCTGCACGGCCTCGCGGCCCGGGACGCGCTCTCGGCGGAGGCCTTGGCCGCCCTGGACGAGGACGGCTGGACGGCCGTCCTCCGCTTCGCGGCACGCGCAGCGGCGATCACCTGCTCACGGGCGGGGGCGGAGCCTCCGTACGCGGCGGAACTCGACCAGGGCATGGAGTGAGAGAGCCGGTCGCGCGGTTTGCCGGCCACCGTCTGGGAGGTGACCGGCAACTGGCAGCCGCTGCCCGGCGCGCGGCCGTACGACGCCGAGGTGGGGGGCGTCCAGCACGGCAAGCGTTCCGGCAGCCCCTCCAGCCTTCGGCGTCCTCAGTCGTCCGTGAACGCCCCGTGCCGTCCCGCCCCCGCCGCGAACCGGGCGGCGCCCTCGGCCGCCTCGTTCCCCTCGGTCAGGGAGCGCAGCCCGTGCCGCAACTCGCCTGCCATCGCGTCCTGTTCGGACAGGCCGCCCTGTTCGAGGAGGGAGAGCCGGTCCTCCCGCAGGCACGTCTGCGGGAACGCGGCGATCTCTGCGGCGAGCCGCTCGGCCGCGGCGCGCGAGGTGCCCGCGGGGACCACGCGGTTGACCAGGCCCATGCCGAGCGCCTCCGCCGCGTCCACCGGACGGCCCGTCAGGACCAGGTCCATGGCGCGACCCTCGCCGATCAGCCGGGGCAGCCGCACCGTCCCGCCGTCGATGAGCGGCACACCCCAGCGGCGGCAGAAGACGCCGAGGACGGCGTCCTCCTCGGCGACCCGCAGATCGCACCAGAGGGCCAGTTCGAGGCCGCCCGCGACGGCGTGACCGGAGATCGCCGCGATCACCGGCTTGGCCAGGCGCATCCGGGTGGGGCCCATGGGGCCGTCGCCGTCCCGCGTCACTTCATTGCCGTCCGGGGTGCCGATGGCCTTGAGGTCCGCGCCCGCGCAGAAGGTGCCGCCCTCGCCCCACAGAACGGCGACGGATGCCTCGGGGTCGGCGTCGAAGGCACGGAAGGCGTTGGCCAGGGCGCGCGCGGTGGGTCCGTCGACGGCGTTCCGCGCGGCGGGGCGGGACAGTACGACGGTGGTGACGGGGCCTGCGCGTTCAGTACGTACGGACATGGGAGCAGCCGACCACGGCGACGGGTACCGGACAAGGCCTCTTCCGGGCGCCGGACGTGTACGGGTACGGGTGCGGGTGCGGATACGCCGAAGGCGTCCCGCCCGGTGAGGGGAGAGACGCCTTCGGCGCAGGCGGAGCCGGTCAGGCCTTGCGGGCCCGCGTCGCCGTCTTCTTCGCGGCGGCCTTCTTGGTGGCGGCGGCCGTCTTCTTCGTGGTGGTGGCGGCCTTCTTGGCCGTGGCCGCCGGCTTTTTCGCGGCGGCCGTGCCGGTCCTGACCGTGGCCGTCTTCTTCGTGGCCGTGGCGCTCGCCGCCACCGCCCGCTTGGCGGTGGCCTTCTTCGCCGTCGCCTTCTTGGCCGGCTTGCGCCCCTGCGAGGGCAGCGCGTCGCTGATCCGGTCGGCCGAGATGATCTCCCGCAGGAACTTGCCGGTGTGGCTCGTCGGCACCCCGGCGACCTCCTCCGGCGTGCCCTCGGCGACGACCAGGCCGCCGCCGTTGCCCCCCTCGGGGCCCATGTCGACGACCCAGTCCGCGGTCTTGATGACGTCGAGGTTGTGCTCGATGACGATGACCGTGTTGCCCTTGTCGACCAGGCCGGAGAGGACCGTGATCAGCTTGCTGATGTCCTCGAAGTGCAGACCGGTGGTCGGCTCGTCCAGGACGTAGACGGTCCGGCCCGTGGAGCGCTTCTGCAGCTCGGAGGCCAGCTTCACGCGCTGGGCCTCGCCTCCGGAGAGCGTGGGCGCGGACTGGCCGAGGCGCACGTACCCGAGGCCGACGTCGTTGAGCGTCCTCAGGTGGCGGGCGATGGCGGGCACGGCCTCGAAGAAGTCGAGCGCCTCCTCGATCGGCATGTCGAGGACCTCGGCGATGGACTTGCCCTTGTAGTGGACGTCCAGCGTCTCGCGGTTGTAGCGCGCGCCGTGGCAGACCTCGCACGGGACGTACACGTCCGGCAGGAAGTTCATCTCGATCTTGATGGTGCCGTCACCGGAGCAGTTCTCGCAGCGACCGCCCTTGACGTTGAAGGAGAAGCGCCCGGGGAGGTAGCCCCGCACCTTCGCCTCCGTGGTCTCCGCGAAGAGCTTGCGGACGTGGTCGAAGACTCCGGTGTACGTCGCCGGGTTCGACCGCGGGGTGCGGCCGATGGGCGACTGGTCGACGTGCACGACCTTGTCGACGAGGTCGTCGCCCTCCACGCGCGTGTGGCGGCCGGGGACGGAACGGGCGCCGTTCAGCTCCCTTGCCAGGTGCGTGTAGAGGATGTCGTTGACCAGCGTCGACTTGCCGGACCCCGAGACGCCGGTGACGGCCGTGAGGACGCCGAGCGGGAAGGAGACGTCGATGTCCTGGAGGTTGTTCTCCCGGGCGCCGTGGACCGTGAGCCGGCGCGCCGGGTCGGCGGGGCGGCGCACGTCAGGGACCGGGATGGCCTTCTTGCCCGAGAGGTACTGCCCGGTGATCGACTTGTCGTTGGCCAGCAGTTCCTTCATGGAGCCGCTGTGCACGACCTTGCCGCCGTGCTCGCCCGCGCCGGGGCCGATGTCGACGACCCAGTCGGCGACCTTGATCGTGTCCTCGTCGTGCTCGACGACGATGAGCGTGTTGCCCATGTCGCGCAGGCGTACGAGGGTCTCGATGAGCCGGTGGTTGTCGCGCTGGTGGAGGCCGATGGACGGCTCGTCCAGGACGTAGAGCACGCCGACGAGGCCGGAGCCGATCTGGGTGGCGAGGCGGATGCGCTGGGCCTCACCTCCGGAGAGGGTGCCCGCGGCGCGGTTCAGCGAGAGGTAGTCCAGGCCGACGTCGACCAGGAAGCGCAGCCTTTCGTTGACCTCCTTGAGGACGCGCTCGGCGATCTTCTTGTCACGGGCGCCCAGCCTCAGCTCGGCGAGGAAGTCCGCGCAGTCGCTGATGGACATCGCGGAGACCTCGGCGATGGACTTGCCCATGACCGTGACGGCCAGGACGATCGGCTTGAGGCGCGTGCCCTCACAGGTGGGGCAGGGCACCTCGCGCATGTAGCCCTCGAAGCGCTCGCGGCTGGCGTCGCTCTCGGCCTCGCTGTGCCGGCGCTTGACGAAGGGCACGGCGCCTTCGAAGGCGGTGGTGTAGACCCGCTCGCGGCCGTAGCGGTTGCGGTAGCGCACCTCGATCTGCGTCTTGTGGCCGTACAGCAGGGCCTTCTTGGCGCGCTGCGGAAGCCCGGCCCAGGGCATGTCGGTGGCGAAGCCGAGGGCGTCGGAGAGCGCGTTCACCAAGCGGGCGAAGTAGTCCTTGGTGTGACCGTGCGACCAGGGGTGGATGGCGCCCTCGTCGAGTGACTTGTCCTCGTCCGGGACGATCAGCTCGGGGTCGACCTCCATGCGCGTACCGATACCCGTGCAGTCCGGGCAGGCGCCGAAGGGTGAGTTGAAGGAGAAGGAGCGGGGCTCCAGCTCCTCGAAGGACAGGTCGTCGTACGGGCAGTAGAGGTGCTCCGAGTACATGCGCTCGCGCTCGGGGTCGTCCTCGGGGAGGTCGACGAAGTCGAGCACGACCATGCCACCGGAGAGGCCGAGGGCGGTCTCCACGGAGTCGGTCAGGCGGCGCTTGGCGGAGTCCTTCACCGTGAGGCGGTCGACGACCACCTCGATGGTGTGCTTCTCCTGCTTCTTGAGCGTGGGTGGCTCGGAGAGCTGGATCGTCTGTCCGTCGACCCGCGCGCGGGAGTACCCCTTGGTCTGGAGGTCGGCGAAGAGGTCGACGAACTCGCCCTTGCGCTCGCGCACCAGCGGGGACAGGACCTGGAAGCGGCTGCCCTCGGGCAGCTCCAGGACCTTGTCGACGATGGCCTGCGGCGACTGCCGGGTGATGGGGCGGCCGCACTCGGGACAGTGCGGCTTGCCGATGCGCGCGAAGAGCAGGCGCAGGTAGTCATAGACCTCGGTGATGGTGCCGACCGTCGAGCGGGGGTTGCGCGAAGTCGACTTCTGGTCGATGGAGACCGCCGGGGAGAGGCCCTCGATGAAGTCGACGTCGGGCTTGTCCATCTGGCCGAGGAACTGCCGGGCGTACGAGGACAGCGACTCGACGTACCGCCGCTGGCCCTCGGCGAAGATCGTGTCGAACGCGAGCGAGGACTTGCCCGAGCCGGAGAGTCCGGTGAACACGATGAGGGAGTCACGCGGGAGGTCGAGCGAGACGTTCTTGAGATTGTGCTCGCGCGCGCCACGGACGATGAGACGGTCGGCCACGCCGGTCCGCACCTTTCTTGAGAGAAGTGACAGGGGCAGAACCCCGTCGTTCCAGGGGCAGAACCCCCGTCGTTCACAGACTAGGGCGAGCCACTGACAACGCCGGGCCGCTTCCCTGGTTCCGCATGCACAACAAGCCCGGACCTTCAAGAATGCCCGATGCCGCCCCCGACCATATAGCACGCACATTCGAATTACGGGGTGACCTGGACACCTTCACCCATACGTGTGACCCAGCTATCGTCGGGCGCATGATTGATCATGTGCGCGACCTGGCGTCTGTACGTGACGCGACCGAGCGGCTGCTCACCGCAGCCGGAAAACTGAACAGCGATGCGACCACCGAGCCGTCCCGGCTCCCGGGCTGGACCCGCGGTCATGTCCTCGCCCACCTCGCCCGGAACGCGGACGCCCTGGTGAACGTCCTCGCCGGCCGCCCCATGTACGTCGACGCGAAGGTGCGGGACGCGGACATCGAGCGGGACGCCCCGCGCGCCGTCGTCGAGCAGCTCGCGGACGTACGGGAGAGCGCGGCCCGCTTCCAGGACGAGGCGGCGAAGCCCGCGGACTGGTCCCGCACGGTGGAGCTCCGCAACGGCGTCACGGACTCCGCGTCACGGGTGCCGTTCCGGCGGTGGGTCGAGGTCGAGCTGCACCACGTCGACCTCGGCATCGGGTACGAGCTGGAGGACCTGCCGGAGGAATTCGTGCGCCGGGAGATCGCCTTCCTCGCCGCACGCTTCTCGGGCAACCCCGATGTGCCGCCCACGCGGATCACGGACGGCACGCACGCGTGGAGCACCGGCCGGCAGGGTGCCCCCGACGATGGCACCATCACCGTTTCGGGCCCCGCGCCCGAGGTGGTCGGCTGGCTCGCCGGCCGCCGCGACGGCTCCGGGCTCACGGCCGAAGGCGGCCTCCTGCCCGCCCTGCCCCCGCTATAGGCTGACGCACATGACGTACAGCGGAGCGGTGAAGGTCGGCGGGCCCGCGGATGTGCACGAGCTGCCGGACCTGATGATCTCGAAGGTCGCGGTCGGACCGATGGACAACAACGCCTATCTGTTGCGGTGCCGGGCCACCGGTGAGCAGCTGCTGATCGACGCGGCGAACGACGCCGAGACGCTGCTGACGCTGATCGGTGACGACGGCATCGCGTCCGTCGTCACCACGCATCAGCACGGCGACCACTGGCAGGCGCTGCCCGCCGTCGTGGCGGCGACCCGCGCGCGGACGTACGCGGGCCGTGCGGACGCCGAGGGCATCCCGGTGCCGACCGACGTGCCGGTGGACGACGGCGACACCGTCCGTGTCGGCCGGGTCGAGCTCACCGCACGCCACCTGGTGGGCCACACGCCGGGCTCGATCGCGCTCGTCTACGACGACCCGCACGGCCATCCGCACGTGTTCACCGGCGACTGCCTCTTCCCGGGTGGCGTCGGCAACACATGGAACGACCCGAAGGCCTTCGCGAGCCTTATGGACGACGTCGAGACGAAGATCTTCGGGACGCTTCCGGACGAGACGTGGGTCTACCCCGGCCACGGCAACGACACGACGCTGGGCGCCGAGCGGCCGCACCTTGCGGAGTGGCGCTTCCGGGGCTGGTGAGCCCGGGCGGCGCCGACGGGCCGCGGGGGCGGCGTCACGCCCCGGCGGCCACCAGCGCCGCCACCCGCTCCACCGCGAAGACGTAGCCCTGGACGCCGCACCCCGCGATGACGCCGTCGGCGCGCTGCGAGACGTAGCTGTGGTGCCGGAACGCCTCGCGCTGGTGGATGTTGGAGATGTGCACCTCCACCACCGGCATGCCGTCACAGGTGTTGAGCGCGTCCAGGATCGCGACGGACGTGTGGGAGTAGGCCGCGGGGTTGATGACGATGCCCGCGTGGCGCTCGCGCGCCTCGTGGATCCAGTCGACCAGCTCGCCCTCGTGGTTGCTCTGCCGCAGGTCCACCGTGCCGCCGTGCGCGGCCGCCGCCTTCGCGCACAGCGCCTCGACGTCCGCGAGGGTGTCCGAGCCGTAGATCTCGGGCTGGCGCTGCCCGAGGAGGTTCAGGTTCGGGCCGTTCAGGATCATGATCGGGGCGGTGGCGAGGCTACGGGTACTGAGGGTCATGGACGAGGTCTATCACGCCTCCCGCGCGGGAACTCGCGTGCGGCCTCGGGGAGTACGGCCCTACGCTGCCCCCCATGATCGCCGAACCCCTGTACCCGCCCAAGCCCTCGCCGGGGGACCGCATCGCCGTGATCTCACCGTCCAGCGGCCTTCCGGAGCTCTTCCCGCTCCCCTACGAACTCGGCCTCGAACGGCTCCGCACGGAGTACGGCCTGGAACCGGTGGAGTATCCGTCGACACGGAAGATGGGGGCGTCGCCGCGGGAGCGGGCCGACGACATCCACGCCGCGTTCGCCGATCCGACCGTCAAGGCCGTCATCGCGAGCATCGGCGGCGACGACCAGATCACCGTACTGCCGCATCTGGACCGGGAGTTGCTCCGCGCGCACCCGAAGCCGTTCTTCGGCTACAGCGACAACACCAATCTGCTCGCCTACCTCTGGCAGTGCGGCATCGTCGGCTACCACGGCGCGTCCGTGATGTGCGAGCTCGGCCGGCCGGGCGCGATGGCGCCGCTGACCGAGCGTTCGCTGCGGGCCGCGCTCTTCACCTCCGGGCCCTACGAACTCCATCCGGCCGACCGCTACCGCGACGTCGACCTGCCCTGGGACGACCCCGCGAGCCTCGCCGAGGAGCCGCCGACCGAGCCGGGCGGCGGCTGGCACTGGCACCGGCCGGAGCGGGTCGTGGAGGGCCGCTCCTGGGGCGGCGAGCTGGAGATCCTCTCCTGGCTGCTGATGACGGACCGTGAGATCGCGCGCGACCTGTCGGCGTACGACGGATGCGTGCTGTTCCTGGAGACCTCGGAGGAACTGCTGAGCGCCGACGCGGTGTTCCGCATCCTGCGCAACATGGGGGAACGCGGGCTCCTCCACCGCTTCCCGGCCCTCCTGATGGGCCGCGCCAAGGCCTGGTCGTTCACCCGCCCCAACGACGCGGAGGCCAAGGCCACGCACGCGCGTGAGCAGCGAGAAGCCGTGCTGCGGGCCCTCGACGCGTACGCCCCGGACACCATGGCGGTCTTCGACGTGGACCTCGGGCACACCGACCCCCAGCTGGTGATCCCGTACGGCGGGACCGTGCGGGTCGACGGGGCGGGGCGGCGGATCACGGTGACGTACTGAACGACCCGATCACCCCCGTGCGCCCCCCGTAACCACCCGTCACTGTGGGTAGTCCGAGCGACATGCGCACCACTGAACCACCCTCCTTGCCGCGGCTCGCGGCGGCCTCGCTCGCGGGGACCGCCATCGAGTTCTACGACTTCTTCATCTACGGGACGGCCGCGGCACTGGTCCTCGGGCCGCTGTTCTTCCCGACGTTCTCGCCGCTGGCGGGCACGCTCGCCGCCTTCGCGACCTTCGGCGTGGGCTTCGTGGCACGCCCCTTGGGGTCGGTCCTCTTCGGGCACATCGGGGACCGGCGCGGGCGGCGGCCCGTACTCGTCGGGTCGCTGCTCCTCACCGGCGTCGCCACGGTCGCCGTCGGCTGCGTTCCGACGTACGAATCGATCGGGATCGCCGCTCCTGTGCTCCTCCTTGTGCTGCGCTTCCTGCAAGGGCTCGGGCTCGGCGGCGAGTGGGGTGGCGCCGTGCTGCTGACCGCGGAGCACGCGCCGGCCGAGCGGCGCGGGCTGTGGGCGAGCTTTCCGCAGATCGGGCCGCCGGTCGGCTTCCTCCTTGCCAACGGCATCATGCTGGCGCTCTCGGCGACCCTCTCCGACGCGCAGTTCGCCGCCTGGGGATGGCGGGTGCCGTTCTGGGCTGCGGGGGTGCTCGCGGCGGCCGGACTCGCGCTGCGCACCTCGCTCGCGGAGAGCCCCGACTTCCTGCGCGTGCGTGAGCACGCGCGCGTGCCGCTCGTCGAAGTGGTCCGCGACCACTGGCGCCTGGTGCTCCTGACCGCGGGCGCGCTCGCGGTCGGCTATGCCGTCTTCTACGCGGTGACGACCTGGTCGCTCGCCTACGCGGTGGAGCGGCTCGGCGTGAGCCGCACGGTGATGCTGACGTGCATCATGGCGGCCGTGGTGGTGAAGGGCGCCCTGACCCCGGTGGTGGCCGTGCTCGGCGACCGGTACGGCCGGCGGCCGCTGTGTCTGCTCGGGTGCGCCGCGTCCGCGCTGTGGATGTTCCCGATGATCGCGCTGCTCGCGACCGGGCAGCCGCTGCTGATGTTCCTCGGCTTCCTGGTGGCGATGATCGCGTTCATCACCATGTTCGCCGTGATCGCCGCGTACCTGCCCGAGCTGTACGAACCGCGCGTGCGCTGTACGGGCGCCGCGGTCGGCTACAACCTCGGCGGCGTGCTCGGCGGGGCGCTCACGCCCATCGTGGCGACGGCGGTGGCCCAAGGGGACGGGACGCCGTGGGGCGTGGCCGCGTATCTGACGGGTATCGCCGTGCTGAGCCTCGGCTGTTTCGCGCTGCTTCCCGAGACACGACCGGTGCGCGAGGCGGTGCCGGCCGCGGGGTGAGCCTCTGCTCGCCTACGGCGTGACCGCCAGTTCCAGGTAGGCCGCGAACAGCACCAGGTGGACGCCGCCCTGGAGCGGAGTGGCGCGCCCCGGTACGACCGTGAGCGTGCCGACGACCACCGTGAGGGCGAGCAGCACCATATGGGTCGCGCCCAGGCCGAGCACGAGCGGCCCGGACAGCCACAGGGAGGCGAGGGCGACGGCGGGGATGGTCAGGCCGATGCTGGCCATCGCCGAGCCGAGGGCGAGGTTCAGGCTGGTCTGCACCCGGTCGCGACGGGTGGCCCGCACGGCCGCGATCGTCTCCGGCAGCAGCACGAGCAGCGCGATGATCACGCCGACGACGGCGTGCGGCATGCCGGCGCTCTCCACTCCCGACTCGATCGTCGGTGACACGCCCTTGGCGAGGCCGACCACGCCGATCAGGGCCAGCGCGAGCAGTCCGAGGCTGGTCAGCGCCTGCCGCGTGGAGGGGCCTTCGGCGTGGCTGTCGGCGTCGATGACCTCGCCCTGTTTGGTCAGGGGCAGGAAGTAGTCGCGGTGGCGCATGGTCTGGGTGGTCACGAACAGGCCGTACAGCGTGAGCGAGGCGACGGCGGCGAAGGTGAGCTGGCCCGTGGAGAACTCCGGGCCCGGCTTGGTGGTGGTGAACGTCGGCAGCACCAGGCAGAGCGTGGCCAGGGTCGCGACGGTCGCGAGGGCGGCGCCGGTGCCCTCGGGGTTGAAGACGGCGGTGCGGTGGCGCAGGGCGCCGACCAGGAGGCAGAGTCCGACGATGCCGTTGCAGGTGATCATCACCGCGGCGAAGACGGTGTCCCGGGCGAGGGTGGCGCTCTTGTCGCCGCCGTCGGCCATGAGGGTGACGATCAGCGCCACTTCGATGATGGTCACGGCGACGGCGAGGACGAGCGAGCCGAAGGGTTCGCCGACGCGGTGCGCGATCACCTCGGCGTGGTGGACGGCGGCGAGCACCGCTCCCGCGAGGACCAGGGTCATCACGGCGATGACCGCGCCGGGCAGGTCGCGCCCCCAGGTGAGGGCGAGAAGGACGACTGCGAGGAGCGGGACCACGGCCGTCCACTGCATGCCGAGCGCCCGGAGCCGAGTGACCATGACTCGATGCTGCCCCGGGCGCTTGGGTGCCGCTACTCGGTGTCTGGCGCCCGGTGCCGGGCGGAAGCCGTGACCGTCAGGCCTCGACGCTGTCCTTCTCCGCGCCGTCCGCGGCCTCGGCCGCGTCCTTCTCCGCCTGCTTCTTGGAGGCGATGAGGCTGGTGATCGTGGTGATCACCAGGACGCCGCAGATGACGCCGAGCGAGACCGGGATGGAGATCTCGGGGACGTGCACCCCGTTCTCGTGGAGGGCGTGGAGGACGAGCTTCACGCCGATGAAGCCGAGGATCACCGACAGGCCGTAGCTGAGGTGGACCAGCTTCCTGAGCAGACCGCCGATGAGGAAGTACAGCTGCCGCAGGCCCATGAGGGCGAAGGCGTTGGCGGTGAAGACGATGTACGGGTCCTGGGTGAGGCCGAAGATCGCCGGGATGGAGTCCATCGCGAAGAGCACGTCGGTGGTGCCGATGGCGAGCATGACGACCATGAGGGGCGTCATGATCTTCTTGCCGTTCTTCCGGACGAAGAGCTTGGTGCCCTCGTACCGGTCGGAGACGCCGAACTTCTTCTCGATGGACTTCAGGAGGCGGTTCTCCTCCCAGTCCTCTTCCTCCTCGTCGGCGCGCGCCTCCTGGATGAGCTTCCAGGCGGTGTAGATCAGGAACGCGCCGAAGATGTAGAAGACCCACGAGAAGTTGGCGATGACCGCGGCGCCGGCGGCGATGAAGATCGCGCGCAGGACCAGGGCTATCAGCACACCGAAGAGCAGCACGCGCTGCTGGAGGTGGCTCGGCACCGAGAACTTCGCCATGATCAGGATGAAGACGAAGAGATTGTCGACGGAGAGCGACTTCTCGGTGATGAAGCCCGCGAAGAACTCGCCGGACGCCTGGGTCTCACCCGCGATCAGCAGGCCGACGCCGAAGAGCGCCGCGAGGACGATCCAGACGACCGTCCATACTCCGGCTTCCTTGATCGACACGTCATGGGGCTTGCGCCCGATGAAGAAGTCAACCGCGATCAGGGCACACAGACCTAGAACGGTCGTTACCCACAGGGTCATTGAAACGTCCACTGCGCCTCCGGCTTCGTACGGCTACTGATCAGCGTCGTCGCTGCCGGAGGTCTCTTCCACCCTAGGCGGTCACCGCCATGAATCGGGCCGACGCCCCGGGACCGATGGCGGTCCGTATTGACGGGAACGTCGCAGCCGGGAGTACTCCCCTCCGCTGGTAGAAGAGTACGCGAAACACCAAGGATTGGTAAAGGAGATGGTAAACAAAAGACAAAAGGCCAGGTCAGAGGGGTGGTAAAGGCGCTCTACCGGCTCACTTCGCCGTCACCGGCCGCCGGTGCGCCGGGCCGTGGCGACCTGTTCGAGGACCTGCCGCAGGATCTGGCTGCCCGCCGGGAGGACCGGCGGGTCGTACGTCCACGTATGCCCGACCCACGGGTCGGCGAGGTGGTCGTCGGGCACCGGCGTCAGGCGCAGCAGCGCGCGCCACAGGGGGTCGAGCAGCGGGCCGTACTCGGTGGCGTCCTCGCGGTCGGCGACCATCATGAGGTGCACGCCGACGGACGGGCCCTCGTCCGCGAGGTAGCGCAACTGGGTCACGGCGCGGTCGTCGAAGCCGTGCGGGAAGTCGTTGACGATCAGGAGCTGCTCGGCGGTGTCCAGGTCCGGGGGCAGCGCGTCGGCGGCGCCGCCGCGGATCGCCATCTGGACGAGGTCCACGCGCTGGGTGAGCCTGGCGAGGACGTCGGAGACTCCGGCCGCCCCGGCCGCCGGGGGCCCGGCGAGGACACCGGCGGACACGAGCGGGGCGAGGGCGGCCGTCGCAGAGCCCGCGGGGTCGATGACGTGCACCTGGAACTCGCCCGCGGGGTGGACGGCGAGCAGCCGCGCGGCGTGGGCGACCGCGGTGTCCATGGCGAGGCGGCGCAGCGCGGTGGAGTCGGTGCGGTGGTTGGTGAGGGCCTTGCCGCTGTCGATCCACAGGCCGCGCTCCAGCGGCAGCCTGACGAGCATCGGGATGCGCAGGTCGGGGCGCTCGGGGAGGTGGAGGTCGCCGAGGCGCAGCGCCATCGGGATCTCCATGGGGGCGCGGTAGGCGTGCCAGACGGGGTTGCTCCACGCCGCGAACGCCGGGGGGAGGGCGGGCTCGACGACATCGGCCTCGGCGGCGAGCTGGCTGAGGTCACGGTCGAGGGCCGCCCTGGCCTGGCCGACGAGGTCGGCGTGCTTGGTCCGTGCGCTCTCGCGGGCGGCGTCACCCGCGCCGCCGATGCGGCTGCGCGGGTCGTCGAGGACCTTGTCGAGCTCCTGCTCCATGCGGGAGTCGGCGAAGTCGACGGCGCTCCGGTACGCGGCCGTGGTGCGGGCCAGGTCTTCGAACATGCCCCAGACCTGGTTGTAGAGCCGCTCCTCCATGGACCAGCCGGTGGCGTCGCCCGCCACGGGCCGCGCGGGCAGGCCGGGCTCGGCCGGGGGCGCCGCGGGAGGCGGTGGCGGTGGCGCGGTGGTCCGGCGCCCGGGGTGGGTGTAGTCGACGGGACCGCCGCCGGTCGGCGTGTCGCCGGGGGGCACGGGGGCCCCGCCGGACTGCTGAGCGGGCGGCTGTACGGGGGGCTCGCCGCCCGGCCGCTGTACGGGCGGGGCGGGGCGGCCGTGCGCCGGGCCGTGGTCCTCCGTGGTGGTGCGCACGCGGGCGTCGTTGGCGGGGCGGGGCGAAGGCGCGGCCACGGAGCGGGCCAGGCCCTGGGCCACCGCGTCGTCGATGGCGTCCGCGAGCTCGCGGGCCTGGGGCAGGCCCTGGTCGGTGAGCATCTCGGCGAGGCCGCCCGCGTACCCCTGGCCGACGGCGCGGACCTTCCAGGCGCCCTGGCGGCGGTAGAGCTCAAGGGCGACGACGGCGGACTCGGCGTCGAGGTCGGTGATGGTGTAGCTGGCCACCTCCGCGCCGTCGAGTCCGGTGACCGCGACGAAGGGAGCCGCGAGGGCGCGGAAGCTGGCGGGGCCCCCGGCGGCGACGGGCAGCGCGAGCAGGACGCTGACCCGGTGGACGGTGTCCGGCAGGGCGCCGAGGTCGACGGCGAGGCGGTGGTCGGCCGCCGCCTGGCGGGACACCTCCAGGCCCGGCAGGGTGGGCGAGCCGGGGTGGGCCACCCACTCCGCGCCGGGGACCCTGCCCCGGTCGTCGCCGAGCGTGGCCCCCGCCACGATCGGCTCGCCGGCCGAGACCCGGATCTCCAGGCGGGTCCCAGGCAGCGGATGGTTCTGCCCCCGCACCAGCTCGGCCGTCATCGTCTTGTTCCCCCCTCGGAGAGCTCTCGTCGAGCCCTCGCCCCTATGGATATGGGCTGGATGTGGCCTGCCCAGGGCCCTTTTGATGTGAGCCGGATGCGGCTTACAGGTGCGGCAGGATCGACGGCATCAGGTCCTGGAAGGTGCGGCCGTTGGCGGGGTTGCCGATGGCCGTCATCTGCCAGCCGGCGCCCGCGCGGTGGACCTTCGCCATGATCTGGGCGGTGTACTGGCCGCCGCCGTCCAGGGTGTAGCGGGCCAGCTCCTGGCCGTTGGTCTCGTCGACCAGGCGGCAGAACGCGTTCTGCACTTCCTGGAAGGTCTGGCCGGTGAAGGAGTTCACCGTGAAGACGATCTGGTCGATGTGGACGGGAATCCGCTGGAGATCGACGAGGATCGCCTCGTCGTCGCCGCCCTGGCCGACACCGCCGACGACGTTGTCGCCGGTGTGCCGCACGGAGCCGTCGTCGCTGACCAGGTGCCGGAAGAAGACGACGTCCACGGGCTGCTTGTCCGCGAACAGGACCGCCGAGGCGTCCAGGTCGACCTCCCGCGTCCGTGTGCCGAACAGGCCGCGGCGCGGGGCCGCCTGCCATCCGAGCCCCATGCGCACCGCGGACAGGGCGCCCCCGTCGTCCTTCTGCAGGCTGATGGCCTGACCCTTGGTCATGTTGACCGTCACGCGCTGTCCCCTCTCGAACTGCCTGGGCAACCGCCTCTTGCGGTTGCCCAGCACCCTACGCAGCGTCACCTGCGCGGCCGCAGCGCGGGCCGCACTTTGTGGCGGTCCTGCAACAGACCGGCCAGTACGCCGCTCCACCTCCCCCGGGCGTACTCCTAGGCCTGCCCCGCCTCCTTCATCTGCCGCAGTTCCTTCTTCATCTCCGACACCTCGTCGCGCAGCCGCGCGGCGATCTCGAACTGGAGGTCGGCGGCGGCCGCGCGCATGCGCTCGGTCATCTCCTCGATCTGCTCGGCCAGTTCGGCCGCGGGGCGGTCGGTGGGGACCGTCTGCCCCTTCTTGCCCTTGGCCTTGGCGGAGGTGGCCGCACCGCCGGCCCTGCCCGCCTCGCCGCCGAGCGCGGGCACCGGGGCCTTGGCGCCCTTGCCTGCCTTCGGCTTGCGGTAGTCGGAGCCGAGGAGCTGTTCGGTGTCGACCTCTTCGCGCGCGATCGCCGACACGATGTCGTTGATCTTCTTGCGCAGCGGCTGCGGGTCGATCCCCCTCTCCTTGTTGTACGCGATCTGCTTCTCCCGGCGGCGGTTGGTCTCGTCGATGGCCTTCTCCATCGCCGGGGTGATCTTGTCGGCGTACATGTGGACCTGGCCCGAGACATTGCGCGCGGCGCGGCCGATGGTCTGGATCAGGGAGGTCCCGGACCGCAGGAAGCCCTCCTTGTCGGCGTCCAGGATGGCCACCAGGGAGACCTCGGGCAGGTCGAGGCCCTCCCTGAGGAGGTTGATGCCGACCAGGACGTCGTACTCCCCGGCGCGCAGCTCGCGCAGGAGCTCGACGCGGCGCAGGGTGTCGACGTCGCTGTGCAGATAGCGGACCTGGATGCCGAGCTCCAGGAAGTAGTCGGTGAGGTCCTCGGCCATCTTCTTGGTGAGGGTGGTGACCAGGACGCGCTCGTCCTTCTCGGTGCGCGTGCGGATCTCGTGCACCAGGTCGTCGATCTGGCCCTCGGTGGGCTTGACGACGACCTCGGGGTCGACGAGGCCGGTGGGGCGGATGATCTGCTCGACGAAGCCGTCGCCGCGCGAGAGCTCGTACTTCCCCGGGGTCGCGGAGAGGTAGACCGTCTGTCCGATGCGGCCGAGGAACTCCTCCCACTTCAGGGGGCGGTTGTCCAGGGCGGAGGGCAGCCGGAAGCCGTGGTCGACGAGGGTGCGCTTGCGGGAGGCGTCGCCCTCGTACATCGCGCCGATCTGCGGGACCGTGACGTGCGACTCGTCCAGGACGAGGAGGAAGTCCTCGGGGAAGTAGTCGAGAAGGGTGTTGGGGGCGGTGCCGGGCGCGCGGTCGTCGAAGTGCATCGAGTAGTTCTCGACGCCGGAGCAGGAGCCGATCTGGCGGAGCATCTCCAGGTCGTACGTGGTGCGCATGCGCAGGCGCTGGGCCTCCAGCATCTTGCCCTGCTTCTCCAGCTCGGCGAGGCGGTCGGTGAGCTCCTTCTCGATGCCGTTGACCGCCTTCTCCAGGCGCTCCGGTCCCGCCACGTAGTGCGAGGCCGGGAAGACATACAGGTGGTCGTCGTCGCTGATGACCTCGCCGGTGAGCGGGTGGAGGGTGGAGAGCGCCTCGATCTCGTCACCGAACATCTCGATGCGGACGGCCAGCTCCTCGTAGACCGGGAAGATCTCGATGGTGTCGCCGCGGACGCGGAAGGTGCCGCGGGTGAACGCCAGGTCGTTGCGCGTGTACTGGATGTCCACGAAGCGGCGCAGCAGCTGGTCGCGGTCGATCTCGTCGCCGACCTTGAGCGGGACCATCCGGTCTACGTACTCCTGGGGGGTGCCGAGGCCGTAGATGCAGGAGACGGAGGCGACCACGACGACGTCGCGGCGGGTCAGCAGCGAGTTCGTCGCGGAGTGGCGCAGGCGCTCCACCTCTTCGTTGATCGAGGAGTCCTTCTCGATGTAGGTGTCCGACTGCGGGACATACGCCTCGGGCTGGTAGTAGTCGTAGTACGAGACGAAGTACTCGACGGCGTTGTTCGGCAGGAGCTCGCGGAACTCGTTCGCCAGCTGGGCGGCCAGTGTCTTGTTCGGCGCCATCACGAGGGTGGGGCGCTGAAGCTTCTCGATCATCCACGCGGTGGTGGCGGACTTGCCGGTGCCGGTCGCGCCGAGGAGGACGACATCCTTCTCACCTGCGCGGATGCGCCGCTCCAGCTCGGCGATGGCTGCCGGCTGGTCGCCGCTGGGCTGGTACGGACTGACGACCTCGAAAGGCGCCACCGTGCGTTCGATCTTGGATACGGGCCGCATGGAATCCACCGTACGACCCCGCACTGACAACCGGGCGGGATCGGGGGCTCGGCGGCGCTCGCTCACCTGCTCTGCGAGGTGCGCGAGCCGGGCCGCTGACGGGGCCCGCGGCGGGGGCCGGGAGCGTGGCGGTCGCCCGGGCGCGGGAGGGGGTGGGGCGGGTGGGCGCGCCGTCCGGGGTGCGCGCCGTTCCTGGTGTCCGGATGCCGGCCGCCCGTCAGCATCAGCGGGTCGAACATCACGATGACGCCCGCGAGGAGCAGGAAGGCGAGCGGGCCGATCATCATCGGCGCGAGGATCTCGGCGGACGAGGCACCGGGTGGCTCCGTGTCAGGGCCGTGCAGATGGACGCTGAGGGCCGCCATCCCGGTGTAGTGCATGCCGCTGACGGCCAGCCCCATGACAAGGCTGGCACCGAGGCTCCACAGGAAGCCCCTGACCTGCGCGGCCGCCCACAGGGCGGCGGTGGCGGCCACCATGGCGATCACCACGGAGGCGGCGACGGTGAGCGTGTTGTACTCCAGCGTCCCGCGAAGACGCATACCGGCCATTCCGAGGTAGTGCATCGAGGCTATGCCGAGGCCCGTGATGGTCCCGCCGGTGAACAGGGCGGTGCCGGTCGCGCCGCGGTATCCGACGATGAAGATGCCGATGCCGACCATGACGATGGCGACGGCGAGACTCGCGAAGGTCAGCGCCTTGTCGTAGTGGATCGGTGTCTCCGCGACGGTGAAGCCCATCATCGCCACGAAGTGCATGGTCCAGATGCCGGAGCCGATCGCGGCCGAGCCGAGCGCGAGCCAGCCGGGCCGCCAAGAGTGGGCGACGAGCAGCGATCTGGTCGTGCAGCGCAGCCCGAGCGCTCCTCCGAGGCAGGCCATGACGTAGGCCACCACCGGTGTGACGACTCCGTAGCTGAACCCGTCGACCGTGCCCTGCATGCGCGGTAGCCCTTCCGCCTATTGTGCCCAAATGCCCCGAAACGCCCCATACACCCCCTACCGTCGGTCATCTGAAAGACCGTCGGTTGAGGCAGAGAGTAAAGCTCACCCCAGGACGTCCGAATGATTTTCCGGCAAAGAATCGCGTTACCCGCGCGCGGGGTCCTCGACCGTGGTGACTTCGTTCAACCTGTGGCCATCCTGCACCTGTTTCTCGTTGGCCGTGGACTGTCACTCTCGACCGGTCCGTGACCTCAACGACGCGAGGAGTACCCGTGTACGCACGCGCTGCCGCTGCCGCCACCGCCGCCCTCATGGGCGCCGGTGCACTCGTCCTCCCCACCGCCACCGCCGCCGCGCGGACACCGGCCGCGCCGGCCACCGGCGACCACGACAGACCGCTGGTCGTCGCCCACCGCGGCGCCTCCGCCTACGCCCCGGAGAACACCCTGGCGGCCATCGACAAGGCCCGCGACATGGGGTTCCGCTGGGTCGAGAACGACGTCCAGCGCACCAAGGACGGCGAGCTGGTGATCATGCACGACGACAACCTGAAGCGGACGACGAACGTGGAGGAGGTCTTCCCCGGCCGCGCCCCGTGGAAGGTCGCGGACTTCACGGCGGCCGAGATCGCGAAGCTCGACGCGGGCAGCTGGTTCAGCCCGAAGTACGCGGGAGAGCGGGTGCCGACCCTCGCGCAGTACATGCGCCGGGTCTCGCGCAACCACCAGAAGCTCGTCTTCGAATTCAAGAAGCCCGAGCTCTACCCGGGCATCGAGAAGCAGGGCCTGCGGGTGCTCCGCGAGACGGGCTGGCTCGACAAGCACCACGTCAAGAGCAAGCTGGTCATCCAGAGCTTCAGCGCCGACAGCGTGAAGACCGTGCACAAGCTGCGGCCCGACGTGAAGACGGGCTTCCTCGGCACCCCCTCGGTCACCGAACTGCCCGCGTACGCGAAGTTCTCCGACCAGATCAACTCGCCGCACACGTCCATCTCGGTCGGTTACGTCGCCGCGATCCACGCGTTCAAGGGGCCGCACGGCAAGCCCCTGGAGATCTTCACGTGGACCGTGAACGACGCGGCGAACGCGCGGCGCGCCGCGGGCTTCGGCGTGGACGGGATCATCACCAACACGCCCGACGTGGTACGCAAGGCCCTGCGGGACAACTGACGCGGCGCGTTGTCAGTGGCCGGTCGTACGGTGGTCGGCATGAACGCCAACGCTCAGGAGCGGCGCCGGGCCGTGTGGGCCGTCGTCGGCAGCGACATCGGCCCCCTGCTCCTCGCCGCGACCGGCACCGGTCTCGTCACCGTGGTCTTCCACGCCACGGACGACGTGCGCGACAAGGCCGTGGACCGGCTCGGCTCCCGCCTGGGCGTCGAGCCGGTGTGCGCGCCGGAGTCACCGCTGCTCGTCGAGCCGATACGGCAGCTCGCGGCCTACTTCGCGGGCGAGCGGCGCGATTTTGAGCTGCCGCTTGACTGGTCGCTGATCTCCGGCTTCAACCGCCAGGTGCTGCGCGAGCTCGCCTCCGGGGTGCCGTTCGGCACGGTGGTGGGCTATGGCGACCTGGCCCGCCGGGTCGGGCAGCCGCGCGCCGCGCAGGCCGTCGGCATCGCCATGGGCTCCAATCCGCTGCCGGTCGTGGTGCCGTGCCACCGCGTGGTGGAGAGCGACGGTGGCATCGGCGGCTTCGGCGGCGGCCTGGAGACCAAGCGGCAGCTGCTCGCCCTGGAGGGGGTGCTCCCCCAGCCGCTGTTCTGAGCCGCCGCCGCTCGGCGCGGGCGCCCTGTTTCCCCGTCAACTCTGTTTCGCGTCCCCCCAGCCCCTGGCACACTGCGTCAGTGACCAAGACCCTCGACGCTCCTGACATACCGGCGCCGGAGGCGCTGCCCGCCCTGCGCCGCCGCACGACCGCGGTGCTGATCGCCAGTCAGATCCTCGGCGGGCTCGGGATCCCGGTCGGCATCGCGCTGGCCCCGGTGCTCGCCACCGAGGTGAGCGGGACGGAGGCGGTGTCGGGTCTGGCGCCCACCGCTTCCGTGGCCGGTACGGCGCTGCTCTCGCTGCCGCTCGCCGCGCTGATGACGTCCCGTGGGCGGCGGGCGGGTCTCGTCCTCGCGTATGCGATCGGCGCGCTCGGGGCGGGGCTCGTGGTGCTGGCCTCCGTCATCGGAAGCTTTCCGCTGCTGCTGCTCGGCATGGCGGCCTTCGGCGGGGGGTCGCTGGCCACGCTGCAGGCACGTTTCGCCGCGGCCGACCTCGCCGAGCCCGAGCGGCGGGGCCGCGCCATCTCCCTCGTCATCTGGGCCACCACCATCGGCTCGGTCCTCGGGCCGAACATCGCCGCGCCCACGAGCCGGCTCTTCGCCGGCACCGCCATCCCCGAGACAGCGGGACCGTTTCTCTTCGCGGCCGGGATCTTCGCGGTCGCCGCGCTCGTGGTGGCGCTGCTGCTGCGCCCCGACCCGCTGCTCACCGCCCGCGCGCTGGCCCCCCAGGAGGACGACACCGCGCAGAGCCGCTCGCTGAGGGCCGGGATCGCCGCCGTGGCCGCCTCCCCGATGGCCCGCCTTGCGCTGGTGACGGTCGCCGTCTCGCACACGGTGATGGTCTCGATCATGGTGATGACCCCGGTCGACCTGGGGCACCACGGCGCGAGCCTGCAACTGGTCGGGCTCGTCATCAGCGGTCACATCGCGGGCATGTACGCGTTTTCGCCGGTGATGGGCTGGCTGGCCGACCGGTTCGGCCGCCTGTCCGTGATCGGCCTGACCGTGGGGCTGCTGAGCTGCGCCGCGCTGCTCGCCGGAACGGCGGGGCCGAGCCACGGCCAGACCGCCGCCGGTCTCTTCGTGCTCGGCCTCGGCTGGTCGGCGGGCCTGGTCTCCGGCTCGGCGCTGCTCACCGACTCGGTGGCGCAGCCGGCCAGGGCCGCCGTGCAAGGCCTCTCGGACCTCACGATGAACGCCGCGGCGGGCATCGGCGGCGCGGTCGCCGGCCTGATCGTGGCCCGGGCGAGCTACGGCTGGCTCAACCTCGTCGGGGCCTGCGTCCTGCTGCCGATGGCCGCGCTCGCCGTTCGCCGGGCGGTGGCTGCCAAGAAGGCGTGATCCCGCGCGGCGGGGGGCGGGGTCAGGGCAGCGTGATGTGGTACGCCTTGCGCAGCGTCTCGTGCACCGTCCACGTCGTACGGTCGCCCTCGCGCAGCACGGCGGCGTCGCCGGGGCCGAGCTCCAGGGTGTCGCCGCCCTCCACCTGGACGGTGGCCCGGCCGCTGACGACCACGAAGAGTTCGTTGGCCTCGGTGTCGGTGACCACGCCCGGCGTGATCTGCCAGATGCCGCGCAGTTGTTTGCCGTCGGCGGACTCCCACAGGACCTTGCCGGTCACCACCGGGGTGCCGGAGACGATTTGCTCGGGGGTGAGTGGCTCGGCCTCCAGTTCGACATCCGGGATGTGCACGGCGAAGGAGGGGGCGGCGGTGGCGGCTTGATCGTTCGTGGTCATGGGCGGTCACCCTAGCCGGGGGGCGTCGCGCAGTTCCCCGCGCCCCTATTGGGGGGTGCCGATCGGGTTTTTGGCTGCGGGTTCGTGGGGGTTGAGCGCGCAGTTCCCCGCGCCCCTTCCGGGGTGGGGCGCGGGGTGAGGGTGTCAGGGTTTTCTGCCCCAGGCTGAGATCAAGGGTGGGGTGGCCAGGTCCAGGGGGGCCGCGGTGATGTTGGAGAGGTGGTGGTCCAGGTCGTCCGCGGTGGCCAGGCCCGCTGTGATCAGGGCCGGGCGGAGTTGTTGGAGCGTCGCGGTCTCCAGGGCCGCGCAGGCCGGTGACGCCAGCGGGAAGTACGCGTCGGCCTCCACCTGACGCAGGCCCGCCTCGCGCAGCAGCCGGGGCAGCCGACGGCCGTACGTGAGGTCGGCGCCGCGCTCCGCGAGCAGCGCGCGCACGGCCTGACGCAGCCGGTTCGCCAGCTCCTGCGCGGCGCCGTGGTCGTCGGGGCAGGCCAGCGGCTGGAGCGCGGGGTCGGCCTCCTCGATCAGCAGCCTGCCGCCCGGCCGCAGCGCCCTGAGCATCGACTTCAGGGCCCGCTCCTGGTCCGCCACCTCGCCGAGGACGAGCCGCGCGTGCACGAGATCGAAGGCCTCGGCGGGCGGCGGATCGGCGGCGACGTCGTGCGTGCGCACTTCCAGGGGCGAGCGCGCGGTCCTGATCTGCCAGGACGTGTCGATGTCCGTCGCCAGGACCCTGCCGGTGGGGCCGACCCGCTTGGCCAGCCAGGAGATCACGGACGTGCCGCCCGCCCCGACCTCCCAGCAGCGCCAGCCGGGGCCGAGGCCGAGGCGTTCGATGTGTCCGAAGGTGGTGGTGTCGAAGAGGGCGGCGTAAGCGGCGAAGCGCTGCTTCGCCTCGGCCTGCCGGGCGTCGGAGAGCTGTCGGGGGTCGGGGAGTCGCCGGGGGTCGAGGAGGTGACCGTCGATACGCGTCATGCCGCGATCATCCCATTTGTCAGGCTTGCACCCCGGAAGCAGAACCGGCCATTCCGGGACCATTCTGGAGCGGAATAATCCGTTCCCCCAGGGGTCAGCGGAGTGGGCGGCCGTCCTGGCAGACTGGCACGTCACGTCGTCAGCGCGAGGAGCCCCACATGTCGATGGCAGGCAACCTGCGGAAAGTCGGGAGCCTGGGCAGGGTCGGAAGCCTGCGGAAGGTCGGCGGCCTGCGCAGAGTGGCCCGCCTGGGCCGCCGCGGCGCGCGCGTCGACCTGAGCCACCCGGCCCGCTCCCCGCTGGGCTCGTCGGTGGTGAACTGCGTGACGTACCGCGAAGGCGTCCGCCAGCCCGTCGGCCGTGACCTCGTCGAGTCGGTGGAGCGCATCCGCAAGACGGACGACGGCTTCGTCTGGCTGGGTCTGCACGAGCCGACGGAGCGGGAGTTCGCCGGCATCGCCGACCTCTTCGACCTGCACCCGCTCGCCGTGGAGGACGCGGTGCACGCGCACCAGCGTCCGAAGGTGGAGCGGTACGACCACACGCTCTTCGCCGTCTTCAAGACGGTCTGCTATGTGGAGCACACCGAACTGACCGCCACCAGCGAGGTGGTGGACACCGGCGAGATCATGGTCTTCGTGGGCCGCGACTTCGTCATCACGGTCCGGCACGGCCGGCACGGCTCGCTCGGCCCACTGCGCGAGGAGCTGGAGGGCGCGCCCGAGCAGCTCGCCCAGGGCCCGGCCGCGGTGCTGCACGCGATCGCGGACCATGTCGTGGACGACTACCTCGCGGCGACGGACGCGGTGCAGTCCGACATAGACCAGGTCGAGACGGCCGTCTTCGCCCCGGACGGCGAGCGGCTCGACCCCGGCCGCATCTACCAGCTCAAGCGCGAACTGCTGGAGCTCAAGCGCGCGGTGGTGCCGCTGGGCCGCCCGCTCCAGGTGCTGGCAACCCAGCCGATGCGCGTCATCGCCCCGGAGATACAGGCGTACTTCCGGGACGTCGACGACCACTTGAAGCGGGCCACCGAGCAGATCGCCGCCTTCGACGAGTTGCTGAACTCCATCCTCCAGGCGCACCTCGCCCAGGTGACCGTCGCGCAGAACGAGGACATGCGGAAGATCACCGCTTGGGCCGCTGTCATCGCCGTGCCGACGATGGTCTGCGGCATGTACGGCATGAACTTCGACCACATGCCCGAACTGCACTGGAAGTACGGCTATCCCGTGGTGATGGGCCTGGTGGTGACGGCCTGTTTCACGCTGTACCGCGGCTTCCGGCGCAGCGGCTGGCTGTAGGCGGCCCGGGGTGCGCTTCGCTCGCGCGGGCGCGGCTAGTTCTTGGCGTACACACTCTCGACCCAGCCCGCGAGCTGGTCGTCGGTGAGGTGCGTGGCCAGGTCGGCCTCGCTGATCATGCCGACGAGCCGCTTGTTCTCGATCACCGGCAGGCGGCGGATCTGGTGGCCCTGCATCTCCCGCAGGACCTCGTCGACGTCGGCGTTCGAATCGATCCACCGGGGCGTGCCCTTGGCCAGGTCGCCCGCGGTGACCCGGGACGGATCGTGGCCCATGGCCACACAGCCGACGACGATGTCGCGGTCGGTGAGAATGCCGCAGAGCCGTTCGTTCTCGTCGCCGATGGGCAGGGCGCCCACGTCGAGTTCGCGCATCAGCTGGGCGGCGCGGTCCAGCGTCTCGTGCTTGGGGATCCACTGGGCCCCCTGATGCATGATGTCTCCGGCGGTGGTCATCGGTACCTCCCGTGGCCGGGCAGTGTCCGGAGCGGCGCGAGCGCGCCGTTGGTCCCGGCGCCCCTCATTCTCGTGGCGCCCCCGGCGCCCCGCATCCGGAAGCGGGCGGCCGCCTCAGGGGGCGAACGTGATGATCTTGCGCGGGGTCACGCGGACGATGACCCGGGTCTCCTCGTCCTTCTCCGCCGACGGGTCGATGCCCAGGTACTTGTGCGAGAGCTCGTGCGGGAGCCGCTTGCCCTCGTCCGGCAGGATCTCGGCGACGCCGCGGATCTCGGCCGAGGAGTACGGGTTCGCGAGGTCGTAGACCGAGACGCTCACGCGGGGGTCGCGTTCGAGGTTGCGCACCTTCTGGCGTCCCGCGGTGGCGGAGAAGAGGACGGTGTCGCCCTCCCGTTTGATCCACACCACCGAGTTCTGCGGCGCGCCGGTGGGGCCGAGGGTGGCGACACTGGCGAAGTTCTTGCCGTCGAGGAGGGCGCGGACGGAATCGGCGATGACAAGGGGGGCCGTGCTCGGGTTCGAGGTCATGACCTCACCCTATCTACATGCACGTGCATATAGATAGGGGTTTCAGGAGGCCTACAGACAGGGGTTTCAGGAGTCCGGGGCGTCTCCACCGCTCCACGCCGGATGCCGGGGGTCGTCCGCCCGCACCACCACGTCGGCCACGGCCGCCGGGTCCGTCTCCGTCTCGTACCGCTCGAAGGCCGGGAGCGTCCAGCGCTCGTCCTCCGGTGTGCGCCGTCGCAGGGCGCCCGGCGAGAGGCGTACGTGCACCGTCAGGTCGAACGGGAACCAGTGGCCGAGCAGCAGCGGGCCGTGCAGCAAGAGCACGCTGCCGGGCGGGAGTTGGACATAGGGACTGCGGGTCGCGCGGTCGGCGGCCGGGTCCCAGAGGTCGGGCAGGACACGGCCCGTGCCGCCCGGGTCCAGCGGTCCGAGGACCTCGCGCCACAGCGCTCCGGTGTCGAACCACCCGCTGTAGTACGCCTCCACGTCCTGGCGCCCGTACTCCAGCCGCAGCGACGCCGGCCGCAGGAACCCCTCGGTGGCGACCACGAGCGAGGACCGCCCGCGCAGGCGCAGCGCGTCGCTCACGCGCCGCGCCAGTTCGCCGGTGCCGCCCGCCGGCGCACCGTCCACGGCGACGCGCGGCCAGGGGCTCTTGTCCGCTGTCCTCAGGTCGAGCAGGCGGTCGGCGAGGGTGTCGGCCAGGCGTTCCCAGGTGATCGGTTCGAGTCGCACGGGCCCATGATGCCGCCGTGCTCCGAGCGCCGGGCCCGGGGTGGCGGGTCGGCGGAGGATTCGGGGAATGAGACGGGCATGGCGAGCCCTCCCCCCGGCCTTGTGGTCTTTCAGCCCTTGAAACGGCGGCGCTGCGCCGAGTGCCGTCTCGGCCCCCTGCCCCTGCTCGTCCTCGAACACGGTGAGCCGCGCTGCCTGGACTGCGCCGACCTCGGGCACCTCGTGTACCTGCCGCGCGGCGACACCGCGCTCACGCGCCGGGCGCGTGAGGCCAGTGGGCTCTGCGCGGTCGTCGTCCGCTTCCACCGGCGCCGCGCCCGGTACGAACGGCAGGGCGTGCTGGTCGAGGAGGCGGCCCTCGCCCGCGCTGAGGAGCGGTGCCTCGCCGACGCGCAGGCGCGGGCGCGGCGCAGGGAACGGGACGCGGCGCGGCGGGCCGCTGAGGACGTGCGGTTCACCGCGGCCTTCGCCGCCGAGATCCGGCGGCTCTTTCCCGGCTGCCCGGCCGAGCGCGCCCTCGCCATCGCCGCGCACGCCTCGGTCCGGGGCAGCGGGCGGGTGGGGCGCAGCGCGGCGGGGCGGGCGCTCTCGGAGGCGGCGGTGAGGGCAGCGGTCATCGCCGCGGTGCGGCACACCGATACGCCGTACGACCGGCTGCTGATGAGCGGGGTGGCGCGAGGCGAGGCGCGGCGCCGGATCGCCTCCCTGACGGAGACGACGCTGCGGAAGTGGCGCGACACACCGGACCGCCCGCCCGGCCGACCGCCGCCTCCCCCGATCCCGGCCCCGACCCCGACCCCGGCCCCGGCCCCGACCGCGCACCACCACCCGAGCCCCTGAGACGTCCACGCATGCGCCCGCGAGCCGTACGTATGGCCGTCGGCCGCCCGCGGCAATTGACTTGTGGGGAAACGGCCCGCCGTGCAGGATCACTCGCGGCCCGCCCATCCGACGTAACGGCCCTAATCACCGCGGGAGTTGCCATGATCGACGGACCGTACTTCGTTCTCACCGTGCTGGGGGCGCTCGCCTGCGGTCTCGCCGCCGGGGCCTTCGCCGCGTTCTCGACCTTCGTGATGAAGGGCCTGGCCGCGCTGCCGCCCGCCCAGGGCATCGCCGCGATGAACTCGATGAACGTCGCCGCGGTCAACCCGGCGTTCATGGCCGTCTTCCTCGGGGCGACGGGGCTGTGCGCGGTGCTCGCCGTCGTGACGTTCGTGCTCTGGCCGGACGAGGGCACCTTCGAGCTGCTGTTCGGCTGTGCGCTGTATCTCGTCGGTTCGTTCGGCGTGACGGTCGCAGCGAACATCCCGCGCAACGACGCCCTCGCGAAGGTCGACCCGGACAGCGCGGAGGGCGCGGCGTACTGGCGTGCCTACGTCCGTGAGTGGACCGCGTGGAACCACGTCCGCGGCGCGGCCTCGCTCGCCGCGGCGGCGTGCTTCGTCCTCGCCCTGACCTGACCTGCTATGACCTGACCTGACGAGACAAGACCAGGGTGGACACGGGCGGTCAGCGCTCAGCGCTTGCGCCCCACCGCCCCGTACCCGGGCGTGGGCCCCTCCCCCGTTTTCGGCGTCCCCTCGCCCGGTTCCGGCTTCCAGCGGTCGATGATCGCCACTCCGGGGTCCACCATCTCGTACCCCTCGAAGAAGCGCTCCACCTCCGCGCGGGTGCGCAGCGCCAGCGTCATGCCGCGTGACTTGTAGAGCTCCGCCGCCTGCCGCGCCGTGTCCGGGGTGAACTCGCCCGTGCCGTGCGACAGCATCAGGTGGCTGCCCGACGGGAGGGCACTCATCAGGCGGTCCACCAGTTCGTACGCGCCGTCCTCGTCCGCGATGAAGTGCAGCAGCGCGACGAGCGACAGGGCGACCGGCCGGTCGAAGTCGAGGACCCGCCCGGCCTCTTCGAGGATTTTCTCCGGTTCGCGGAAGTCCGCCTGGATGTACTCGGTGGCGCCCTGCGGCGCCGAGCGGAGCAGCGCCTCGGCGTGGGCGAGGACGATCGGGTCGTTGTCGCAGTAGACGACGCGGGTCTCCGGGGCGATGGCCTGGGCGACCTGATGGAGGTTCGGTTCGGTCGGTATGCCCGTGCCGATGTCCAGGAACTGCCGGATGCCCTGGACCGTGAGCCAGCGCGTGGCGCGGTGCATGAACGCGCGGTTGGCCCGCGCCATCGTCAGAACTTGCCCGTCCATGGCGACGAGCCGACGGCCCATCTCCTCGTCCACCGGGTAGTTGTCCTTGCCGCCCAGGAACCAGTCGTACATTCGAGCGGGGTGCGGCTTGCTGGTGTCGATGTACGACGGGTCGGTCACGGCAGCTCCACGGGTAGGTTGCGGTCGGGGAGGAGGGACGCGGTGGTCACGACAGCAGGAAGTCCGCCTCGCCGGCCTTCGCCCCCTGGATGAAGGCGTTGATCTCCCCGTGCGTGTAGATGAGCGCGGGGCCGTCGGGGTCGGCCGACTGGCGCACCGCGACCCTGCCGTCGTCGAGTTTCATGGCCTCCAGGCAGTTGCCGCCGTTGCCGCCGCTCCACGGTTTGTGCCAGCCGTCGTTGCCGAGGTCACGGGCGGGCATGCCGTTGTAGATGCGGGACTCGGCACGCGAGTCGTCGCGGGCCCCGGGCGAACGCGGACCGGCGGGGCGCGTTCCGGCTCGATGTCGGTCCATGTCACAGCTCCTTGCGGACGTCCCGGAGGATGTCCTTCGTGCGTTGTGCGGTGGCGGCCTGCGCCGCCATGCGGTCCATGACCTCCAGGTGGGTGGCCACCTCTTTGCGCGCGTCCAGGTAGACGGCGCCGGTCAGGTACTCGCTGTAGACCATGTCGGGCAGCTCCGCCATGGCGAAGCGGAAGAGCACGAACGGTCCGTACGTTCCGGGGTGCGGGCCCGCCGCGAACGGCGCGACCTGGAGCGTGACATGGGGCATCTCGGTGGCCTCGAGCAGCCGGTCGAGCTGCGCGCGCATCACCTCGGGGCCGCCGACGGGCCTGCGCAGCGCGGTCTCGTCCATCACCACCCACAGCCGGGGCGCGTCCTCGCGGGTGAGCAGCGCCTGACGCTCCATGCGCAGCGCCACGTACCGCTCGATGTCCGCGGGCCGGGTCTGGCCGATGGCGCCGGAGAGCATCACGCCGCGCGCGTACTCCTCGGTCTGGAGCAGGCCGGGCACGAAGTGCGGCTCGTAGGAGCGGATGAGGCTGGCCGCGCCCTCCAGGCTGACGTACATGCTGAACCAGCCCGGCAGGATGTCGTGGAACCGCTGCCACCAGCCCGGTTTGTTCGCCTCTTCGGCGAGGGTCACGAACGCGTCGGCCTCGTCGTCGGCGACGCCGTAGGCCTTCAGGAGCAGTTGGAGGTACGGGATCTTCAGCGCGACCTCGGCCGTCTCCATGCGGCGGACGGTGGCCGGGGCGACGCGCAGGATCTTCGCCGCCTCCTCGCGCCTCAGGCCGGCGCTCTCCCGCAGATCCTGTAGGCGACGACCGAGAACGACCTGGCCGACGGTCGGCGCGGACCGCGGTTCGCTCACGTCTCCTACCTCCACCTGACTGCGCGTTGCCACAACCCACACCGCACCGTGAGCCGTTGCGAGCAGTGTGCCATGCGTCGTCTCGGAGGGACACGCCACTGTGCACATTTCAGAGTGGCTCTTGCCAAGGTGTTCTGGGCGGGGCGATAGTGGAGAGCGTGACTCCGCCCGCGCCGTTAGGAACCGAAGCCGCCGAAGGCCGTCTTGGTGATCTCGCCGAGGCACGTCCTGTGAGCGTTGCCGAGGTCTGCGTCAGTTTCGCGCTCGCCCCGCAACCGAACTCCGTCGCGCAGGCCAGACGCCTGCTGCGCGCGCAGCTCGGCGTCTGGGCCGTGCGTGACGAGGACGCCTGCGACGCGGCGGCACTCGTCCTCTCCGAACTGGTCACCAATGCCGTGGTGCACACCACGAGCCGGTGGATCGTCTGCGAGTTCTGCGCGGATTCGGGGAAGCTGCGGATATCCGTGCGTGACGAAGGGTGCGGGCCAGGTGTGCCGCGCCCCGTGCACAGGGGGGCAGATGAGGAGCACGGGAGGGGATTGCTTCTCGTCGACGCGGTGAGCAGCGCGTGGGGCGTCCACGAAGCGGGGCCCGGAAACGGGCGCACGGTGTGGGCGGAGTTGCGACGGACGGCGGCACAGGTGTCGCCGTTCGCATAGACCGATCGCGGGGCCGGCGTGGACCAGCGCGGCGGTGACGCGGATTCCGAGAACCCGCGGCCGGCGTGGACCAGCACGGCGGTGTCGCGGGTGCGAGAACGGGTGAGTCGAGCGTGGCAGTGATGCGGGCGGGGGGCATGTGAGCGCGGGTACGGTGCGGTCGTTGGATCTGAACACATTGGTCCGGCTCTCCCGGCGGCGACAGCTCGCCGGGGCTCCGCCACCACCCTTGCGGCTCGACCTGCCCGAGGGCATGACCGAGCCGCTCGGCTGCGACGCGGTGGCGGTACCGGCGGCGCTCGGGCCCCGCCTGATGTCCCGGCTGCCCCGCGTGGGGTGCGTGTACGAGGACGGACCGCGCTGGTGGTGGATCGTGCCCGCGGACTCCGATGTCGCCATGGAATGGCCGGCGGCGGCCGCCTACTCGGCGGGCGCGGTCGTGCGGGACGGCGGCCGACGCCGCCCGGTACTGATCAACCGCCCCGACGGCGACGTCCCTTACACTCCGCCGATCCCGCTCTACCTGGCGCTGTGCGGGGTGACGGGGACGACGCCGGGGTGGTCGCGGGCCTGTCGCGCTTAGCGCATAGGGGGCTTGGGGCTCCTGGCGCTCAGGGTGGCCCGGGCGGTTCAAGCGGCCGCGGGGACCTCCTCGGAGTCGGTGACGCGCACGATCACCAGGAAGGCGTCGGAGGCGAGGTCCATCACGACCTCCGCGGGCCGGCCTTCCGCACGGCGGGCCCGTGCGAACTCCTCCGCGGGCCATGACCCGCGGGGTCCGCCCGCGGGGAAACGCTCCAGCACCAGTCGTCCGTTCATCGTGTTCCTGCCCCCGTGTGGTTCGGTGCGCTGTTCGAGACTCTGTACCGGTGAGAACGCTCGTAGCGCCCTCCAGGGCTCGCGACGTGACCGAACTGACACAGAGTTGCGGCATTTCCCAGGGTCATTCCGGGGCTCCGGGGATCGGAGGGCTCCGGAACTCCGGGGGCTCCGGAACTCCGGGGCCTCAGTCCTCGTACTCGTCGTGGTAGCGCACCCGCGCGCTGCCCGCCGGGGCGCCGAGCGCCGATGCCCGCCCCCTCGGCTCCTCCCACTCCTCCTGCCGGCCGAGCGCGGTGAGGTCCAGGAGGCTGGTGGTGGAGCCGAGGCCGTCCAGGCCGCGGGCGAATGTCGCGTAGGTGTGGAAGACGCGGTCGCCGTCCCGCAGGAAGCAGTTGATCGCGGGGATGTCGCACGGCTCCTCGGTGGAGGAGGCGCCGAAGTCGTGGTTGAAGTCGCCGCCGTGCGTCGAGTACCAGGGCACGGTCCACCCCATGCGGGCCTTGAAAGTGAGGAGCGCGGTGTAGGGCGCGCGGGAGACGGCGACGAAGTTCGTGCCGCGGGCCCGCAGATGTGCGAGGTGCCCGATCTGGTCGAGGAAGGCGGAGCAGCTGCGGCAGCCCGCCTCCCACTCGGGGGCGTACATGAAGTGGTAGACGATCAGCTGGTCCCGGCCGTCGAAGAGGTCGAGCAGCGTCGCCTTCCCGTCGGAGCCGTCGAAGTAGTACTCCTTGTCGACCTCCACCATCGGCAGTCGGCGCCGCGCGGCGTTGAGCGCGTCGCGCGCGCGGGTGGCGGCCTTCTCCTTGGCCAGCAACTCCTCACGCGCTACCAGCCACTCCTCGCGCGTGACGATGTCCGGAAGTCCCATGGTGTGTCTCCTCCACCCTTCGGGCGCGTACCTCGGCGAAGGGTGGACCGGCGGGGTGTGCGGAACTCATCGCTCCCGGGCGAGAAAAGCCGAAAAGGGAATCTGAGGTGAGGGGTGCGAGGTGAGAAGTGCGAGGTGCGAGACGCGAGGTGAGAGTGAGAGGTGAGAGGTCGCAGGGGCGGCGCGGTCAGCCCTCGTACTCCTGGACGCGTCTGCCGTGGCTCCGGTCGACGAGTTCGGGCAGCAGTTCGCCCAACTCCCGGACCGTCTCCCGTACATCCAGGGTCAGCAGTTCACGGTCGCGCATGAGGACCCGGCCGTCCACGATCGTGGTGCGCACGTCCGCGGAGCGGGCGCTGTGCACCAGGGTGGCAGCCAGGTCGTGCACGGGCTGGGTGTGCGGTCCGCTCAGGTCCACGAGGATGATGTCGGCGCGCCGCCCCTCGGCGAGGCTGCCGACCTCCCGCCCGAGGCCGACGGCTCGCGCGGACTGCGACGTGGCGTGGTCAAGGGCCTGGCGGGCGGTGAGCCAGGTGGGGTCGTTCTCCGCGTGCTTCTGGACGAGCGCGGTGAGCGTCATGGACTCCCACACGTCGAGGGTGTTGTTGGACGCGGCGCCGTCCGTGGCCAGGCCGACCGGGACGCCGGCTTCGCGCAGCGTCCGCACGGGTGTGGTGTCCCAGCCGAACTTCAGATAGCCGCGGGGCGCCGAGGCGACGGCGACGCGACCACCGGAACGGCGCAGCGCGGGGAGGTCGCGGGCGGGGTCGAGGCCGGTGGCGTGGGCGATGAGGAGGTCCACGTCCAGGAGCCCGGCGCGCTCCAGGACCTCGATGGGCGTACGGCCGTGCCGGGCCAGGCTGTTCTCGGTCTGCTCGCGGTTCTCTGCGGCGTGGATGTGGACGAGCAGCCCGTGTTCGCGGGCGAGTCCGGCGGTCGCGGCGAGGTCGGTGTCATCGACGGTGTACGGGGCGTGCGGGGCGAGGCAGGTGGTGACGCGCCCGTCGGCGGCACCGCGCCGCCGCAGCGCGAAGTCGAGGGACGCGGCCCGCCCGTCCGGTCCCTGCGAGCTGAAGTAGGCCTGGCCGAGGACGGCACGCAGGCCGCTCTCCTCGGCGACGTCGGCCACCGTGTCCATGGCGAAGTAGTGGTCGGCGAAGGTGGTGACGCCGCCGCGGATCATCTCGGCGCAGGCGAGGCGCGCGCCGAGCCCGACCGTGCGCTCGGTCAGGTTGGCCTCGATGGGCCAGATCCAGTCGTTGAACCACGCGTGGGCGGGCAGGTCCTCTGCGAGGCCGCGCAGGGCGACCATCGGCGTGTGCGTGTGGCAGTTGATGAGGCCGGGGAGGGCGACGGTGCCGCGGGCGTCGATGTGCTCGGCGGCCACGAGTGCCTCCGGGGTGGTGGTCGTGCCGGCGGGATCGGCTGCTGTGACCGAGGCGATGACTCCGTCACGTACGACGATCACCGCGTCGTCCACGAAGACGATCTCGCCGTCCGGGCCGTGGGTCAGGGCGGTGCAGCGGGTGATGAGGAGGTCGGCGGGGGGTGTGGGGGATGGGGGCGTTGGGGATGGGGGCGGCGTCATTTCTTCACGGTAGTGGCGTCCAGGGCGGCGGGGGGGGGCGGCGTGAGGGTGGGCTGTGACTGTGGGGGGGGGCGGGGCGGCTGGGGCGGTCGGTGTGGCATCCGGTACCGCCGGTACCGCCGGTGCCCGCCCATGCCACCGTGACACCATGCCGCACTGTGGGCACGTACGTACGAGACTCAACCGAGGGGGCGCCGTGACGGAGACAGCGACGGCGACGGCGACGGCGACGCGGGACGAACCCGGTGGCTGGGCCGATCTGCCCGGTGACACGGCCCTCAGCATCCGCGTCCCCGAGGCGGACGATCTGGTGAGCGCGGGCTTCCCGGCCCACGTCACGGTGCTCTACCCGTTCCTCAACGAGTCCCGCCTCTGCGCGTCGGCCCACGCCGACCTGGCGGAGGTGTTCGCGGCCCACGCGCCCTTCACCCTCACCTTCACCGGGTTCCGCCGTTACCCGGGAGTCCTCTACCTCCCGCCGGAACCCGAAGCCCCCGTACGCGCCCTCACCGAGTCCCTCACCGGCCGCTGGCCCGAAGCGGTCCCGTACCGCGGCATCTTCACTCCTCCCCTCGCGCCCCACCTGACCCTCGCGAACCACGAGGGCCCGGACACGTACGAAGCCGCCTACGACGCCCTGGAGAACCGGCTCGCCCCGCACCTGCCCCTCGTCAGCCAGGTGAACGAGGTCAATCTGATCGTGACGGACGGCGCGGGCGGCTGGCGGGACCTCAGGACGTACCGCCTGGGAGAGGGCGTGGCCGGGCCCGCGCTCTGTGACGCGCGTACGAAGCGGATGTGAAACCGCCGGGCAGGAGTCAGGACTTCCCCCGAGAAGTAGGGCGGGCGGGGTGGGCATGTCCGCTACGGTTTGCCGCCGACATGGGTTCACGGCTCCCGCACTCCCGTACCCGGCGGGGGTGGGCTCGCGGACCCTCCTCACCCGAAAGGAGCCGCCCCGTGGCTCTCACCCTCTCTCGCCTCACCCGTACCCGACTCGCCGTGACCGGGGCCGCGACCGCGGTCCTCGCGGTCGCGGCCCCGGCGGCGTACGCCTCGCTGGACGACGCCCCGCGGTCCTCGTCCTCCACCGCTGCCACCTCAACGGCCGCCCCGTCGACGCCCGTCCGGGGCGAGCCCTACACGGAGACCCGGCTCTTCTTCGGCACGGAGCGTCCCGACGGTGGCCCCGCCGTCACCGACAAGCAGTTCATGGCCTTCATCGACAAGGAGGTCACGCCGGGCTTCCCCGACGGGCTGACCATCCAGGACGGGCGCGGGCAGTGGCGCGACGCCAACGGCACGATCGAGCGCGAGCGTTCGTACGAACTGATCCTGCTGTATCCGGCGGGCGAGGCCCGCAAGCGGGATGTGTTGATCGAGGAGATCCGCAGCGATTACGAGAAGGCGTTCGCGCAGGAGTCGGTGGCGCGGCTGGACGAGCGGACGAGGGTCGATTTCTGACCGGCGGCGCGCGGAGGGAGGCGGCCGGGCGATCTCTGTGGGCCCGGCTCGCAGAGCCTCGCGGCCATCACGCGGAGCCCCGGCCGTTATGCGGGCCCTCGTCCGACACGCGGTGCCCCGGCCGTTATGCGGGTCCCCGGCCGCCGGTCACGCAAGGCCTCCCTGCCCGGCCGCCACAGGGCACCTGCGGCCGTCACGACGCGCACAGCCGCAAGGTGCACCTCAACCGCCGTCAACGCCCTGCGGCGGCACGGCGCGCACCAGCCGCACGGTGCGCCTCAACCACAACAGCGCCCGCGGCCACGCCCGTGGCCGCCATGGTGCGCACCAGCCGTCACAGACGCACCCACCGCCGCCACGGTGCGCGCCCCCGCTGCCACATCCCGGCCGTCACGCCTCCGCCGTCACGCCCGTCACAATGAGCTGCTCCGCCTCGTCAAGCGCCCTCACTAGGCGCTCACGGTCCACGGGCCCGGTCGCCGCCAGGGAGGCCAGAATCGCGTCGATGCCCCGCAGACCCGCCCGCTCCAGGAGCCGCTTCTCGTTGGTGACCCATTCGCCGCGCGCGGCGAGCACCGCGTGCGCGCCCTCCATCGCAGCCGTGGCGAGGGCGCCCGCGACCTCGGTGTGCTGGGCGCGCGGGGCGTTGTTGTCGCGGGCGTAGCCGAGGGTCATGCGGGCCCGGCCGAGCCAGACGCCGGGAGCCGTGCCGCGCAGGGCCTCGGGGTAGGCGGGGCGCGGCAGTTCGCCCCTCAGCACTTGGTTGACGGCGAGTTCGGCGACGACCAGGTAGCTGGGGATCCCGGCGAGGTGGAACATCAGCGGCTCCCAGCGGAACCGCCCCTCCTCGGCCTCCTCGACCTCGCGCTCGACCACGTCGAGATCGCGGTAGTGCACATCGACGCGGCGCCCGTCGACGGTGAGCCACGCCCCGCCGTTGAAGACCCCGCCGCCCCACTCGCCGATCCCCGAGACCTCCCCTTCCCAGCCGATCGCACGCAGCGCGGCGGGGTCGAAGGAGGGCCCGCGGTAATACACGGCGGTGTCCCAGTCACTGTCGGCGGCGTGCGTGCCCTGCGCGCGGGAGCCGCCGAGGGTGACGGCCTCGACACCGGGGAGGGCGGCGAGCCGGTCGGCGACATGGTCGAGGAAGGCTTCGTCGCTCATGGAACGCGTGGAACGCGTCGTCATGGAACCACCCCGGCGTCCACGGTCGTCACGGTCGCCGTCCGTCGCCGGTGTTCAGCTGCCCGACGCTCCCCGCCTGGATCACCGTGCCGTGAATCACGCCACCGCTGATGTGGTTGTACGTGTCGCCGCTCTGAGGCGCGCCCGCATCGGCGTCCGGCGCCAACTCGTCCAGCAGTGACCGCAGTTCGGCAGCGGCGGCGGGATCGGCGGCGAGCCTGCGGCGCAGCCGGGAACGCCACTCCGTCCGCACGTCGGCCGTGGTCTCGCTGTCCCCGGCGTCATGCGCGGCGACGACCTCGGCGCGCGCCTCCTCCAGCTCCCCGACGAGAACGTCCTCGTCACCCCCGCTGTCCCGCGAGAAGAACCGGGCGACGCGATCCCGGGCCTGCGCCCATCCCTCGGTGACCATCTGCTGCACGAGCGCCGTCGCCCCGGCCGCCGCCAATGCCGTCAACTCAGCGTCCACGGGCCCCCCTTCTCCGCCTCCGACCCCTTCACGGTAACGCGCGGCACCGACAACGCGCTGCCGCCCCGCCACCACTCCCGGCACGCCGCCCTCCCATGGCTCCTTGGACGGAGGCCTCCTCATCCCCCCAGCACCCCCGCCACCGCCCCCACCACATCCATGTCCGCCTCCCCCTCCGGCCACCAGTCATCCGCGCCCGGCTCGCTTCGGTATGGGTACCAGCGGTTGTCGTGGCCGAAGCGGAGTTGGAGGGAGCCGTCCGCGGTCGTGAGGGCGTTGCGGTGGATCGTCATGCGGGGGAGGTCCGCCGCCGCCAGGGCGCCGCGGGCGCGGTCGAAGGGGCCCGCCGGGGGGTCCCAGGGGGATTCCAGGACCGCTAGGCCCTCCTCGCCGCCCTGGCGCCAGGCCGCCGCCGCTCGGGAGAGGTCCGCGGGGGTGCGGCCCACGGAGCGGGCCAGTTCGGCGAACTGGCGGCTGAAGGTGCGGCGGCCCGTGAGGCCGGGGTGCGAGGCCGCCAGGCGGACCGCGTCGTGCCAGGGGGACGTGGCCGTGAAGGGGTCGGCGCCCGTGGTCAGGAACGCGTGGGCCCTGGCCGCCGCGTCGGTGATCAGGAATTCCAGGGACGTCGCGTCCGGGGCGCCGGGCAGCGACGGCAGCACCGGCGGCTCGCCCGGGTGGGCCGGGGGCGCCATCGGGGGCGGGAGCGCTGGGCGGTACTCCGAGGTCAGCGCGTCCCGCGCCGGGGTGCCGGGCAGTGCCGGTTCGGCGGACGTGGTGGGCGGTGGCGGCGTGGTCTGCTGTTCCGCCGCCGACTTGTGCGCGTTGCGGCGGGACAGCTCGTCCAGGAGGTCCTGTTCCTCGCCTCCGCGCAGCAGCAGCAGGACGAAGGGGTCGGCGTCCAGGAGGCGGGCCGTCTGGTAGGCAAGCGCTGCCGCGTGTTTGCAGGGGTGGCCCCGGTCGGGGCAGGTGCAGGAGGGGGACAGCTCGCGGGCGCCCGGCAGCAGTTGGACGTCGGCCCGGTCCGCAGCCGCAGCCAGCGCGTGCGGCATGTCCTTGTCGAGCAGCGCCGCGATGTGCGCGGGGTCCGCGGCCACCGCGTCCAGGAAGCGGTCCCAGTGTTCGGGGAGCATCGTCCGCAGGCGGATCTCCGCGCGGTAGGGGCGGGGACGACTCCCGTGGACGTACGCGACGATGCGGCCCGGCGCGACGGTGATCGTGTCGACCGCCCCTTCGCGGGCGTACGTGCGGCCGCGCGCCAGGCGGGCCTGGTCGAGGGCGCTCTCCTCCAGCGCGTCGATCCACGCGTTGCCCCACCAGGACGCGGCGAAGGGTTCCGTGGGGTCCGGGTGCGCCGGCAGAGCGGGGAAGACACGGCCACTGCCCATACGGCTCGTCTCGCTCATGCCGCTGGCCCAGCCGAGGCCACCGCCCCGCGAAGGCCCCCGCCCACCCCGTGACGAGTCCCGCTCACCCCGTGACGAGTCCCGCTCACCCCGTGACGGATCCCGCCCGGCACGCGACGGCTCCCGCCCGGCACGCGTCGGCCTCGTGTCGCCGTCGTCCGCCGGCCCCCGACTGCCGTCGGCGCCAACCGCCCCGCTCACGTCGTCCTCCTCAGCGCCACCAGGTCCGCCAGCTCCGCGTCCGACAGCTCGGTGAGCGCGGATTCGCCGCCCTCGCCGAGCACCGCGTCCGCCAACGCCCGCTTCGCCGCCAGGAGTTCGGCGATGCGGTCCTCGACCGTGCCCTCCGTGACCAGGCGGTGGACCTGGACGGGCTGGGTCTGGCCGATGCGGTACGCGCGGTCGGTGGCCTGCTCCTCGACCGCCGGGTTCCACCAGCGGTCGTAGTGGATCACGTGGCCCGCCCGGGTGAGGTTCAGGCCCGTGCCCGCCGCCTTCAGTGACAGCAGGAACACCGGGACCTCGCCCGACTGGAAGCGGTCCACCATCTCCTCGCGGCGCGCCACCGGCGTCCCTCCGTGCAGGAGCTGCGTGGGGATGCCGCGCCCTGCCAGGTGCGTCTCCAGGAGGCGGGCCATCTCCACGTACTGCGTGAAGATCAGGACGGCGCCCGCGCTCTCCGACTCGGTGAGGATCGTGTCGAGCAGTTCGTCGAGCAGCTCCAGTTTGCCCGAGCGGGCGCGGCCCGACCGCGTGGTGAGCACGCCGTCCTTCAGGTACTGCGCCGGGTGATTGCAGATCTGCTTGAGCGCCATGAGCAGCTTCATCACCAGGCCGCGGCGGGCGATGCCGTCCGACGCCTCGATGCGCGCCAGCGTCTCGCGCACCACCGCCTCGTACAGCGAGGTCTGTTCGCGGGTGAGCGCGACCGGGTGGTCGGTCTCCGTCTTCGGCGGGAGTTCCGGGGCGATGCCGGGGTCGGACTTCTTGCGGCGGAGCAGGAAGGGCCGCACCAGACGGGACAGGCGGGCCAGCGCCTCGTCGTTCTCGCCGGTTCCGCTGGGATCGCCGCCCTCCACCAGACGCGCGTGGCGGGCCCGGAACGCCTTCAGGGGGCCGAGCAGACCGGGCGTCGTCCAGTCGAGGAGGGCCCAGAGCTCGGAGAGGTTGTTCTCCACGGGCGTGCCGGTGAGCGCGACGCGGGCCGGAGAGGGGATCGTGCGCAGCGCCTTCGCCGTCGCCGCGTGCGGGTTCTTGACGTGCTGCGCCTCGTCCGCGACCACAAGGCCCCAGGGCCGGCCGGCCAGTTCGGAGGCGCTCGTACGCATCGTGGCGTACGTCGTGAGGACGAAGCCGCCGGTCAGTCCGGCGAGGCTGCGGCCCGGGCCGTGGAAGCGGCGTACCGGTACGCCCGGCGCGAAGCGTTCGATCTCCCGCTGCCAGTTGCCGAGCAGTGACGCGGGGCAGACCACGAGCGTCGGCGCGGGGTGCGCGCGGTGGAGGTGGAGGGCGATCAGCGTGATCGTCTTGCCGAGGCCCATGTCGTCGGCGAGGCAGCCGCCGAGGCCCAGCGAGGTCATGCGGTCCAGCCAGGCGAGGCCCCTGAGCTGGTAGTCCCGCAGGGTGGCGTGGAGGCCGGGCGGCTGGGCGATCGCGGCGAGGTCGTCCGTGACGCGCTCGCGGAGCTTCGCGAGCGCGCCGACGGGTACGGCGGGCACCTGCTCGCCGTCGACCTCCGCAGTGCCGGTGAGCGCGACGGAGAGGGCGTCCACCGGGTCGAGCAGGCCGAGGTCGCGCTTGCGTGCCTTGCGTACGAGTTCGGGGTCGACCAGCACCCATTGGTCACGGAGGCGGACCACCGGGCGGTGCGCCTCCGCGAGCAGGTCCAGTTCGGCGTCGGTCAGCGGGTCGCCCGGCTGGTCGCCGAAGGCCAGCTGCCAGCGGAATTCGAGCAGTTTCTCGGTCTTGAAGAAGTCGAAGTTGTCGGCGGCGGTGCCGGGCGCGGGGCGGACGACGGCCGTCGCGGTGAGGCCGCGCGTCAGCTCGCGCGGCCAGTGCACGGCCACCCCCGCCGCGGCGAGCCGGCCGGCCGCCGAGCCCAGCAGGTCGTACAGCTCCTCCTCGCTCAGCGGCAGTACGTCGGGGCGCGGCCGCTCCAGGAGCCTGGCGAGCGGCGGCCATACGCGGGCGGCGCGGCGCAGGGCGAGCAGGGTGTCGACCCTGGCGCGCGGGCCGAAGTGGTCAGTGTCCGCCCAGAGTCCGGGGACGTCGGTCACGAGCGACGGGTCGGCGAGGCTGTGGACCTGCACGACGGCGGCCGCGGGGCTGGCCACGGCCGCGCGGGGCACCTGTGCCCGGCCCGCGCCCTGGGACGCCGACGCGGCTCCCGGCTCGTCCCCGGCCTCCTGAGCGGCCCCGGCCCCCGTCTCCTCCGCCCTGTCGAACACCTCGTGCGCCCGCAGGTCGAGCCGCAGGGACACCCGCACCCCGGCGTCCATCCCGGCCGCGACCTCCGCCGCCCACTCCCGCGCGCCCGGCAGCCGCTGGGGCTCGCGCGCCGCGAAGGGGGCGCCGACCGCGTGCGCGGCGGCCGGGGTGCGCGGCAGCGTGTCCACCACGGCGTCCACGAAGGCTCTGACCAGGGCGAACGGTTCGGGCAGCAGCAGTGGCCCGCCCCCCGGCAGCGGTACGGCGTGCGCCTCGGCGGGCAGGGCCGCGGCGATGGCCCTCAGCTGGACGACATCGGCCTCGTCGAGTGGCCCGGCCCGCCACGCGTCCAGGTCCTCCGCGGTGAGGCCGGGCAGCAGCCTGCCCCGCGCGGCCAGGTGCAGCGCGTGCCGGGCGGCGGCGGCCCAGCAGGCGGCGGTGGGATGCGGGTGCGCGGCGCGCAGCAGGAGCGGCACGGCCTCGGGCACCGGCAGGAACAGCGCGGGCACGGTCCGGGAACGGGCGCCCTTGCCGTGCCTGCGGGCGACGACGAGATCGCCGAACTCGTACCTACCGGCGGCGATGAGATCGCCGAACCCGTACCTACCGGCGACCACGGGATCGCCGGACCCATGCCTACCGGCGCCGAAATCGCGGGGCTCTCGCGGCCCCTCGGAGCCTCCAGGGCCTGCGAAACCCACCCCTCCCCCATGCCCTCCTGGGCCCCCGGAATCCGCCGCTCCCCCAAACCGCCCTTCAGGGCCCCCGGAATCCGCCGCTCCCCCAAGCTCCCCAAACCCTCCGAGCCCCTCGGAACCCGCCGCTCCCCCAAACCGCCCTCCGAGCCCTTCGGAACCCCCCAGACCTCCGAGGTCAGCCACCCGCCTGCCCCCACCCGCAGCCCAGCCCCGCCCCTCACCGACCCCCGCCGCCACCCCATCCAGCGGCGCTCCCCCACCCGGCCGCCACAACGCCACCCGCCCCCGCCTCGGCACCTCCGCCGGAAGGAAGACAGCCGCACAGGAACGTACGAGCGGGAGGGCGTCCTCCACCGCCGCCGTCTCTGCCGTCATCGCCGCACCGCCTCACTCAGCCCCTGCTCACGCCACCCGTCCCCCACCTTCGCCACCCTAGGCGAGACCACTGACAACCCCGCCCCGCGACCGCCCCATGACCGCCCCCGCACCGCCCGCGCCCCTCCGGCCAGGACCGCCCCGCCCCTCCCACGTCCCGCCCGCACCGCCGGCCCCCCAGCCAGCCGCCAGCCACCCGCCACCCACCTTCTCCAGCTCCACCAAGCACTGGAAGGAAAGTTTCCTAACAAAAATTCATCCCAACTCCTTGACGCGCACATGCCGCCTCGCCAGGATTCCCCGCAACGGCCCGGCACCCCCACGCCAACCGAGGAGACGGACATGCCGCCCACCCCCCGCGTCACGAACTCCCGCACGCCCAGCACCCGTTCACGCAAGGCCCGTTGGGGCGTCCCGATCGCCGTGGGCGCCTCGCTCGCGCTGGTCGGCGGCGTCCTGCTCTGGTCCCCGGCCGAGGAGGCCGACGCCTCCCCCGCCGCGGGGCCCCGAGCCGGCTTCACCGCGGTCGCCGCCGGTGACATCGCCGAGCAGTGCACCGCGAGCAGCAGCAGCTGCAAGCACCCCAAGACGGCGGCCCTGGTCAAGCAGATCAACCCGTCCTTCGTGATGACCATGGGCGACAACCAGTACGACGACGCGCGTCTGAAGGACTACAAGAACTACTACGACAAGACCTGGGGCGCCTTCAAGAGCAAGACCCGCCCCATCCCCGGCAACCACGAGACCTACGACCCGGCCGGTCCGCTCAAGGGCTACAAGTCCTACTTCGGGTCCATCGCCTACCCCGACGGCAAGAGCTACTACAGCTACGACCAGGGCAACTGGCACTTCATCGCCCTCGACTCCAACAGCTTCGACGACGACGAGCAGATCGACTGGCTCAAGGCCGACCTCGCCGCCAACGACAAGAAGTGCGTCGCCGCGTACTGGCACCACCCGCTCTTCTCCTCCGGTGGCCACGGCAACGACCCCGTCGGCCGCCCCGTATGGAAGCTGCTCCAGGAGAACAAGGCCGAGCTGGTGCTGAACGGCCACGACCACCACTACGAGCGGTTCGCGCCGCAGAACGCCGACGGCAAGGCCGACCCGAACGGCATCGTCGAGCTGCTCGGCGGCATGGGTGGCGCCAACCCGTACGACATCGAGGAGGTGCAGCCCAACAGCCAGAAGCGGATCACCGGCACCTTCGGCGTGATCAAGCTGAACTTCACCGACACCGGGTTCTCCTGGAACCTCGTCGCGACGGACGGCTCGACGAAGGACACCAGCCCGTCCTACACCTGCCGCTGAGACGAGCGCCATGTATCTGGCCACCACCGACGCGGCCGCCAAGGCCTCGGAGAGGCCCGACGCCTCCGGGGCCCGGCGCGGCCGCGTCGCCGGGCCCGTCCTCGCGCTCGGCGCGGTCAGCCTGGTCACGGACATCTCGTCCGAGATGGTCACCGCGGTCCTGCCGCTCTACTTCGTCCTCCAACTCGGCCTCTCCCCACTGCAGTTCGGCTTCCTCGACGGGCTCTACAACGGCGTGACCGCGCTGGTGCGCCTGGCCGGCGGGTACGCCGCCGACCGCGGCGGGCGGCACAAGCTCGTCGCCGGGGGCGGCTACGCCCTCTCCGCGCTCTCCCGCCTCGGGCTGCTGCTCGCGGGCGGCGCCACCGCCGGGATCGGCGCGGCGCTCGCCGCCGACCGCATCGGCAAGGGCGTGCGGACCGCGCCGCGCGACGCGCTCATCTCGCTGAGCAGCCCGCCCGACACCCTCGGCCGCGCCTTCGGCGTGCACCGCGCGATGGACACCACGGGCGCGCTGCTCGGGCCGCTCGCCGCGTTCGCGCTGCTGTGGGCGACCGCGGACGCGTACGACGCCGTGTTCGTCGTCAGCTTCTGCTTCGGGCTGCTCGGGGTACTGATGCTGGTCGCGTTCGTACCCGGCCACCGGGAGTTCTCCGCGCCCGGCCCCCGGAAGCAGGCGGGCCCCGGAGCGCTCGACCTGCTCCGCGTCCCCGCCTTCCGCCGCGTCCTGTACGCCGCCTCGCTGCTCGGCGCGGCCACCATCGGCGACGCGTTCCTCTACCTCCTGCTCCAACGGCGGCTCGACTTCGCCGTGTCGTGGTTCCCGCTGCTCCCGCTGGGCGCCGCCGCCGTCTATCTGCTGCTCGCCGTCCCGGCCGGGCGGCTCGCCGACCGCGTCGGGCGCCGCGTGCCCTTCCTCGCCGGGCACCTGGCGCTCCTCGGCGGTTACGCCCTCCTGCTCGCGCCCACCGACGGCCGGCCACTGCTCGTCGGCGTCCTGCTCCTGCTCGGTGTCTTCTACGCCGCCACCGACGGCGTCCTGATGGCCCTCGCCACACCGTTCGTACCGAGCGAGCGGCGGGCCGCCGGCATGGCCGTGCTCCAGACGGGACAGGCCCTCGCCCGCCTTGTCGCCGCCGCGGGCTTCGGCGCCGCCTGGACGCTGTGGGGCGTCGGCACGGCGCTGACCTGCGCGGTCGCCGCCCTGGCGGTGGCGCTCGCGGGGGCGGCCGTGCTGCTCCCGCGTACCGAAAGGCCCCGTACTGAAAGGCCCCGTACCGAAAGGCCCTCATGACCGAGTCAGCTCCCGGCGTTCCTGGCGTTCCTGGCATTCCCGGTGTTCCCGGCGCACCGCGATCGCTGCGCTCCCGCATCGTCGCGATCTCCGTGGCGGCCGCCGTCCTCGCGGGCGTCGCGGTCGCGTACACCCTGCACGCGGCGCAGCGCGCCCAGTCCGCCGACACCACCTCCGAGTTCGGCCTCGACCGGGGGCAGCTGTACTTCCGCAGCACCGAGGCGGGCGCGGGCCGCGTCGCCCGCCTCCCCGCGTCCGGCAAGGCCGCCCCACAGACCGCGCGCACCACCGGCGGCCCGTCCTGCGAGCGCTTCTACGCCGCCGGGGGCACCGGGCTCTGCCTCCAGCGCCGCTCCGGGATCCCGCCCAAGTCGTACGCCGTCGTCCTGGACGACAAGCTCCGCGAGAAACGCCGCATCGCGCTGACCGGCATCCCCAACCGGGCCCGTGTCTCCGCGTCGGGCCGGATGCTGTCCTGGACGATGTTCGCCACCGGCGACTCCTACGCGGGCTCCTCCTTCTCCACCCGCACCTCGATCCTGGACACCCGCACCGGCTACCTCATCAAGAACATGGAGGAGATCCCCCTCACCCTCGACGGCCGCCGCTACCACGCGCCCGACGTCAACTACTGGGGCGTGACGTTCACCAAGGACGACAACGTCTTCTACGCGACCGTCTCGACGAAGGGCAAGACGTACCTCGTGCGCGGCGACATGAAGAAGTGGGCGGCGACCGCCCTGCGCGAGAACGTCGAATGCCCCTCCCTCTCCCCCGACGACACGCGCCTCGCCTTCAAGAAGCGCGTACGCGAGGGGACCCGCGACCCGTGGCGGCTGTACGTCCTGGACCTCCGCACGATGCGGGAGCGCCCGCTCGCCGAGCGGCGGAACGTCGACGACCAGGCCGCCTGGCTGGACGACGGCACTCTCGCGTACGCGCTGCCGGGCGAGGGCGGCCGCAAGCAGGACATCTGGGCGATGCCCGCCGACGGCTCGGGCAAGCCCACCCTGCGGGTACGGGGCGGCAGTTCACCGGCGGCCGTGCGCTGAGCCGGCGCTCCGGTCACGTACGAAATTCGGGTGCGTACGCGGCCGGGGCCCCGCATGATCCCTCCATGACCGCCGTCCCGGAACGCACCGTCGTTCCCACCCTCTTCCCGCCACCCGGCTATGCCCACGCCGCCGTCGTCGAGGCGGGCACCCGCCTCGCCTTCATGGCGGGGTCCGTCCCGCTCGACCCCGCGGGCAGGCTCGTCGGGGAGGGCGACATCGCCCGCCAGACCGAGCAGGTCGTCGCCAACCTCGACGAGGCCCTGCGGGCGGTGGGCAGCGACCTGTCGCACGTGGTGGCCAGCACGGTGTACGTCGTCGGCGACACGCCCGCGGTGCTCGACGAGGCCTGGGAGGTCGTACGCGCCTGCGGCCTGCACGCGGGCCCGCACACCTCGACGCTGCTCGGCACCACCTGCCTCGGTTACCGGGGCCAGCTCGTGGAGATCACCGCCACCGCGGTCGTCCCCGACGTACCCGGCCCACCCGCGAACGACCGTCCTGCCGAGCGCCCGTGACAGCCACCCCGGTCGCTCTGCGCCCGGCCGCCGCGTCCGACGGCGCGGCCGTCGCCGACGTCTACCTGCGCTCCTATGACGCCGCGCTGCCGACCGTGCGCCGGGCCCACTCCGACGCCGAGGTGCGGGAGTTCTTCCGGTACGTCGTCGTGCCGGCCGGCGGCACGTGGCTCGCGGAGGCGGCGGGCGGGGCCGTCGGCATGATGGTGCTCGACGGCGACGAGCTGAGCCAGCTCTACCTCGACCCCCAGTGGCGGGGCCGCGGCATCGGCGACCGCTTCGTGGCGCTGGCCAAGGAGCGCAGCCCCGAGGGCCTGTGGCTGCGGACGTTCCAGGTGAACGCCCCGGCGCGGCGGTTCTACGCACGCCATGGCTTCGCCGAGGCCGAACGGACCGACGGCTCCGGCAACGAGGAGCGCGAGCCCGACGTCCGCTGCGTCTGGCGGCCCCGCTAGCGCTCCGACCTATAGGGCGATGGCGGATTCGTTGCCCGGGAGCACCGCAAGCTTCCGGCTGCCAACGGGGTGCCCGTCCAGCAGCGCGGCAACATGGTGGGCACCGGGAAGCTCCAGGCGGGCAGGCCGGCGTTCTTCTTCGCCGTCAGAGCGCTAGGGCCTGTCTGACAATTCCCGCCGGCCTCGCGACCCTCCGGGCGACGACGCGAATTGTCAGACAGGCCCTAGCCGCGCGCCCGCTCGGCGAGCCCCAGCGCGTACTCGGGCCACCACTGCCCGGCCCGTGGGCCGCCCCGGCAGGTTCCGTCGGACTCGCCGGGCCGCTTGATCCACAGGTAGGCGTCGAGCGCGGCGTCTCCGGTGGCGGTGGTGGGCGGGGTGCCGAGCGCGCGGCCCGGCGGATTGCACCAGGCCTCGGTGCCGGCGTAGGGGCCGTTGCCGTTGCGGCTGCTGTCGATGACGAAGTGCTTGTCGCCGCCGAGTTCGGCGGCGAGCCGGTGCCCGTAGTCCGCACTCTCCTCGTCCGTATGGAAGTTGGATACGTTCAGCGCGAAACCGTCGGCCTCGTCGATCCCGGAGCTGCGCAGCGGGGCGACCAGGCGGCGCTCGTCCGGGATCCAGCCGGCGTTGCCCGCGTCCAGGTACACCTTGGTGTCCGGCTGCCGCTTGAGGCGCTCGACGGCGTGGGCGAGCAGGGCGTACCGCTCGTCGGCGTCGGCGTCCTCGCAGCCGGCCACCATGTGCGCGACGGCATCCGGCTCCAGGATCACGTAGGCGCCCGTGGTGCCGAGGCCCGTGGCGAAGTCGTCGATCCACTCGCGGTAGTGCGCGGCGTCGCGGGCGCCCCCGGAGGAGTAGCCGTCGCAGTCGCGTTGCGGAACGAAGTAGGCGACGAGGAGGGCGGTGCGGCCCGCCCGCTCCGCCGCCCCCACCTTGGCCCGCACGACCGCGCCCGGCTCGTCGTCGTTGAGCCACACGGCCTGGGGGCGCTCCGCGATGCGCTCGATGAGCAGGGCGTCCTCGACACGCCCCTGCTCCCACCATGCGTCGGCCTGCCGGGCGGCGGCGCTGTCCGGGTCGACCCAGAACACCGGGGCGTCCCCGGGCTCGGCGCGGGCCGCCTGTGCGCTGCCGGAGGCCGCCGCGCCCAGAAGGAGGACGGCGGCGAGGACCCCCCGCAGGAGCGGGAAGCGGTGGCGGGAGGGACGGCGGGGCCCGAGGCGGGGGCAAGGCGGCTGGGACACCGGACGGCTCCAGTTGCTCGGCGCCGGTCCTGCCCGACGCGTTTCCCGGAGTCTGCGGTCGTGGTGCCCGTCGCGGCCTCGTTTTCCACCGACGACCGGACAAAACCACCCTTTCGGCGGCGTGTCTCGGTCCCCGACACCCCCTGGTACGCGCTTGCGGTACTCACCACCGGCCCCACTGCTCCGGTACGGACCGGTGCGCCTCAGCCCGCGCCCGGCCGGAACCGGTCCGTCGCCGCCGTCAGTTCGTCCGCGATCCCGCGTGCCCCCGCGTTGTGCCCGGCCTCCTCGACGAGGATCAGCTCGCTGTCCGGCCACGCCTGCCGGAGCCGCCACGGGATGCCGAGGAGGTTCCCGAAGTCCAGGCTTCCCTGCACCATGACGCCCGGGATCCCGGCCAGCGACGGCGCGGCCCGCAGGACGACCTCGTCACCGCCCAGCCAGTGGTCGTGGGCGAAGTAGTGCGTGACCGTGCGTGCGAAACCGGCCCGGAAGACGGCGTCCTCGTAGCGGGGCACGGAACGCGGCGGGGCCGGCAGGAACGCCGTCTCCCAGTCCGTCCAGGAGCGCGCGGCGGCCGCCCGGACCGCCGGGTCGGGCGACTCCAGGAGCCGGTTGTAGGCGGCGGCGAGGTCCCCGTCCCGCTCCGCCTCCGGCACCCCGTCCCGGAAGGCCCGCCACGCCGCGGGGAAGATCTTCCCGAGCCCCCGGGTCAGCAGGGCCACCTCGGCGCGGCTGCCGGTCGCGAGCCCCGTGAGGACCAGCTCCGAGACCCGGCCGGGGTGCGTCTGCGCGTACCGCAGCCCCAGCACCGAGCCGAACGACGCGCCCCACACCAGCCACCGTTCGATGCCCAGGTGCCGCCGCAGCAGCTCCAGGTCGGCGATCAGACGCGGGGTCGTGTTGACGCTCATGTCGGTCGCCGGGTCGCTCGCGTGCGGCGTGGAACGGCCGCTGCCGCGCTGGTCGAGCAGGACGACGCGGTAGGCGTCGGGGTCGAAGTACCTGCGGGAGAAGGGCGTGCAGCCGGAGCCGGGCCCGCCGTGCAGCACGACGGCGGGCTTGCCGAGCGGATTGCCGCAGACCTCCCAGTACACGCGGTTGCCGTCGCCGACGTCGAGCATGCCGTGGTCGTAGGGGTCGATGTCCGGGTAGAGGCCCATCGGGGCACCCTAACGGCCCCCGCGTCAGACGGGCTTGGCGGTGCGCATCCGCCCGTACGCGTAGACGCACCCCGCGAGCGCGAGGTCCGACAACAGCATGAAGCCGATCGAGTACGAGTCCTTGGCGCTGTAGATCGCGCCCATGACCAGCGGCGGGAGGAACCCGCCGAGACCGCCCACCGCGCCGACGATGCCGGTGACGGAGCCTACCTGCGGCTGCGGGGTGACCTGGGAGACGAGGGCGAAGACGCTGCCGCTCGCGGTGCCGAGGCCGGCGGCCATGACCAGGAAGCAGATCGTGCCGATGGGGTACAGCTCCGGGTCGAAGGCCTGGAAGACGGCGAAGAGCGCGACCACGGCGAGGGCGGCGGCGGTGACCGTGGCGGGGTGGATCCGGTCGGAGAGCCAGCCGCCGATGGGCCGGAAGACGACGGTGACGAGCGCGAACCCGGCCGCCTTGGTCCCGGCGTCGGTGGGCGACAGGTCGTACCAGGTCTTCAGGTACGTGGGCAGGTACACCCCGAAGGCGACGATCCCGCCGAAGCCGATCGCGTACAGCGCCGACAGTTCCCAGGTGACCGGCAGCCGGCCCGCCCGCCCGAGCCGGGTGGTGAGCGGGTCGGCGGGCACGGGCCGGTCGGGGCGGTCGGTGATGAGCAGTGCGGCGAGCACCGCGAAGGCGGCGAGCGCGATCGCCACGACGATGAACGGCAGGTTGTCGCCGTGTTCGGCGATGCGCGGCGTGAAGTAGCCGGAGAGCGCCACGCCGCCCATGCCCATGCCGAAGATGCCGAGTGCGAAGCCCCTGCGGGCGGGCGGGAACCAGGAGTTGACGAGCGGGATGCCGATGGCGAACGTGGTCCCGCCGAGCCCGAGCAGGAAGCCGACCGCGAGCATCGCGAGGTAGCTGTTCCTGGCCGGGATGATCAGCAGCACCGGCACGATGGTCAGCGCCGAGACCAGGGGGAACATCAGCCGGGCGCCATAGCGGTCGGTGAGCGCGCCGACCGGTACGCGGCCCAGTGAGCCGACGATCACCGGCACGGCGACCAGGAGCGACTGTTCGAAGGAGCTCAGCCCGAGCCGGTCCTTGAAGTCGCTGCCGAGCGGCGCCACCAGAGCCCAGGCCCAGAAGGTGAGGGTGAAACCGGCCGTCGCGACGGCCAGGTTGCGGTAGGCGGTGGCGGAGGGCTTGGCTGCTCGTGTGTGGTCCACACCCTCACGCTAGGAACCGCCGTCCGCCTCGGCCCGACCTGCTGGGCCGTCCGGGTACAGTCCCGCTTCGAAGGCCGCCGCGCTCAGCACCTGCCGCAGCATCGCGGGCGTCAGGCGTCCGGTGAACGTATTGCGCTGGCTGACGTGGTAGCAGCCGAAGACGTCGAGCTCTTCCCCCTCGGGGCCGCCCGGCAGCACCACATGCGCCCCGTGCCCGAACGCCGGGCGGGGCTTCGGCACCTGCCAGCCGGCCGCCGCGAAGGCGGGCAGCGCGGCCTGCCAGCCGAAGCCGCCGAGCACGACCACGGACCTGAGCGTCGGGGCGAGCAGCTGCAGCTCGCTCACCAGCCAGGAACGGCAGGTGTCGCGCTCGCCTGTGGTCGGCTTGTTCTCGGGCGGGGCGCAGTGCACGGGCGAGGTGATGCGGGTGCCGTACAGCGTCAGGCCGTCGTCAGCGCTCACGGCGGTGGGCCGCGAGGCCAGGCCGACGTCGTACAGCGCCGGATAGAGGAACTCCCCCGAGCGGTCGCCGGTGAACATCCGTCCGGTGCGGTTGGCTCCGTGCGCGGCGGGCGCGAGGCCGACGATCAGGAGCGAGGCGTCGTGCGGGCCGAAGCCGGGCACCGGGCGCCCCCAGTACGTCCAGTCGGCGAAGGCCGCGCGCTTGGTGCGCGCGACCTCCTCGCGCCAGTCGACGAGGCGGGGGCACGCCCGGCAGCCGGTGATCCGTTCGTCCAGTTCGCTCAGGCCGTCCATGCCCTCCACCGTACGTAATGTACGTCCGTCCACGGCGTGCGCCCTGTCATGTCACGGCCGCCCCCAGCCCCACGAAACCGCAGATCAGCAGCAACAGGACGGCCAGCAGGGGCCACACGAACCGCAGATACCTGTCGTAGCCGACCTTGGCGAGCGCCACGCCGCCGATGGTCACCGCCGTCGTCGGCACCCACAGGTTCATCAGGCCGCTGGCCGCCTGCCAGGCCGTCACGACGACCGCGCGCGAGACCCCGGCGAAGTCGGCGAGCGGGGCCAGGATCGGCATGGCGAGCGTCGCGTGGCCGGAGGTGGAGGGGATCAGGAAGGCGAGCGGCAAGTTCACGAGGAAGACGATGACCGCGAAGAGTCCCGAGGAGGTCCCCTTCACCACGCCCTCGATGGAGTGCAGCACGGTGTCCGTGATCTTCGAGTTGTTCATGATCGTCGTGACACCGCGGGCCAGCAGGATGACCAGCGCGGGCGAGACGAAGTCGGCGGCGCCCTGGACGATCGTGGAGCTCAGCCGCTGCTCCCCCATCCGCGCGACGAGCCCGACGAGGACGGCGGCGCACAGGAACAGGGCCGCGAGCTGCGGAAAGGACCAGCCGAGTTCGAAGCCGTAGGGGGTGGCGTCCGCGTCACCGGTGAGCGCGCTCGACCAGGGCACCACCGAGAAGATCATGAACGCGAAGACGAGCGCCGTCGCGACCAGCACGGTCTTGTGCAGCGAGGTCAGCGCGGGCACCTCGCTCGCGGCGGGCACGGCCGACTCGCCGTCCCGGTCGCCGCCGTCCCGGTCGCCCGGCAGGAAGCCCGACAGGGAGCGCTCCGGGTCGCGCCGGACCCGCGCGGCATAACGGATGACGTACGCGATCGTCACCCCGGTCAGGACGATCCACATGGCGCAGCGCAGCACGATGCCGTCGCCGAGCGAGATACCGGCGGCGGAGGAGGCCACGCCCGTCGCGAAGGGGTTCACGGTCGAGCACAGGACGCCGACGCCGGCGCCGAGGATGATCACGCCGACGGCGGTCATGCGGTCGTAGCCGAGGGCGAGCATCAGCGGCACGATCAGTCCGTAGAAGCCGAGCGTCTCCTCGGCGAAGCCCTCCACCGTACCGAGCACGGAGAAGACGACCATGACGCCGGCGATGAGCAGCGCGCCGCGCTCGCGCAACCGGTGCGCGAGCCGCCCGATGCCCCGGTCGAGCGCGCCGGTCGCGAAGACGACGGTGATGAAGGCGCCGATGGCGAGCACGAAGAGGAACACGCCCGCGCTGCCGTACAGCGCGCCGACGTTGTCGGGCGCGACCAGCGCGGTCCTCTCGTCCTGGATGCCGTAGAGGCCGTTGACGGTCGCCAGGAACAGGTCGTTGAGCCGGTCGACGAACGACTGTCCGGAGTCGACGCGGTGGTAGGTGCCCTGGACGGGGGCGCCGGAGTCGTTCCTGTCGTACTGCCCCGAGGGGACGAGGAAGGCGAGCAGCCATACGGCGAGCGTGACGACGACGAGGACGGTCAGAGCGCTGGGGAAGCTGAACTTCCGCACCCGGCACCGCCTTCCGTGGCGGTGGCTTCGAAAGGCGTCATGGGCCGCACCCCTGGGAGTCGTACGTCATGTCCGGACCGCTTCCGGCTTTTTATTGCGATTGGTCCGGATTATCGGCGGCCGGGGTCAGCGGATTCCGGACGGCTCGCCGTGAGCCGGGCCCGCGGCGGCGGAGCCGGACTAAGGTCGGAGCATGGCTTCGCAGACTTCAGGAGGCGGCACGGACCGCGCCCCGGGCAGCGCTTCGGCGGGCGGGGCGCCCGCGGGCGAGGGCTCGGTGCGCGTCGACAGCTGGATCTGGTCGGTCCGCCTCGTCAAGACACGCTCGATGGGCGCCGCCGCCTGCAAGGGCGGTCACGTCCGGGTCAACGGCGAGCGGGTCAAGCCCGCGTACGGCGTGCGGGTGGGCGACGAGGTGCGCCTGCGGCAGGCGGGCGGCCGGGAGCGGGTCGTCGTCGTCAAGCGCGTCCTGCGCAAGCGGGTCGGCGCGCCGGTCGCCGCCGAGGCCTACGTCGACAACAGCCCGCCGCCTCCGCCGCGCGAGGCCGTCGCCCCGGCGGGCATCCGCGACCGGGGCGCGGGCCGCCCCACGAAGCGGGACCGCCGCGAGCTGGAGCGCCTCCGGGGCCTGGAGGGCTGACCGGTGCGCCGGTCGGAACCCCGGGGCGGCGCGGGGCTCATCGGCGGATTCGAGCGATCAGCTTCGTCGTCTCGCCGCGGGTCGCCCAGGCGATCCAGGCCAGGGGCCCGCCGAGGATCAGGGGCGTCGCGGCGTTCTCACCGCCGAGCGCCGTGACCGTCACGATGAACGCGCCGGCCATCAGCCCGATGAACGCCGTCGCGGCGAGCGAGGACAGCAGCGGCAGCAGCAGCGCGATACCGCCGAGCAGTTCCAGCGCCCCGATCGTGTACATCCCCGGGGCGCCCCAGCCGAGCTTGTCGAAGGACTCGACGGCGGTCGGATGCGCGATCAGCTTAGGGACACCGCTCGCGACACCGAAGAACACGGCGAGCAGCACGCGGAGCGTACGCAGCGCGATGCGGGCGCCGCGGCCGCCAGGAGCGGTGACGGGTACGGGGGTGGTGGCTGCGGCGGTGGTGGCGGTGGCCGTCATGGCATCTCCTCGGTGACGGGGTCGCGGAGCCGTCGCCCTGGTGAGCTGCCGGCCTGCCGCGCTGCTGTGCTGTCACAGAGATAGACAGGACCACCGCACGGAACTCATCGCTCCCGCAAGGCTTTTCGAATCGCCCACGGGCTCCGCCGAGACGATCCGGACGGTGCAGCCGCCGTCCGTGACGTGACGCCGGCAGACCCTCAGCGTCCCGCGCCGCACGGCCACGTCACCGGCGCGTGGCTCGCACTCTCTCTATCCTGGGAGGAGGAGATGACCTCACATGCGCACAGGCAGTGAACCGCTGACGGCGCGCAGCCCCCTGCGGATGCGTTTCTGGTTCAGCGTATGGGGCCTCGGCTGGGCCACCTTCGGCACGGCCGCGTTCGCGCTGACCGGGCGGACCGGGTGGGCGGTGGCGTGCGGGGTGCTGCTCCTGGTGGTCGCGGCCGACCTCGCGTGGGTGACGCACCGCATGCGGCAGGGCCCGCACTATCAGCCGGGGCGAGACGTCCCGCCGTACGATCCGCCGGACATCCCCTAGCGGCACCCTGCTCCGGCGAGGCCAGTCCCGCTCATGGTCAGTCCTGCTCGTCGACGTCAGTCCTGCTCGTCGAAGCGGGCCGCCGCGAGGTACTCCGGCTGCGGGTCGAGGGCGGCCGCGAGGCGGAAGTGGCGCCGCGCCTGCTCGGGGCGGGCGCCGCGCTCGTAGGTGCGGGCGAGCGCGAAGTGCGCGAACGCGTTGTCCGGTTCGCGCTCCAAGACGATGCTGAACTCCAGCTCCGCGGCGCGCAGTTGCGCGGCGGCGAAGAACGCGCGGGCGCGCAGCAGCCGGGCCGCCGTGTTCTCGGGATGGGCCGCGATGACCGTGTCGAGCAGCTTCACCGCGCCCCGCGGATCCCGCGCGGCGAGGAGCTGCTCCGCCGCTCGGAAGTCGATGACGTGGGTCTCCGGGGTTATTTCGGGCACGCTGGACTCCTTCCCTCACTCCCCTGGGTCAACGCCCGTCGCGGCCGTCCCTATTCCGATGCGACGGCCCACGGGGCGGCCTAATCCTGCGTACGTGCCCTGCGCTCCAGGTCCGCCCACACCTCGGCGACCCGCTCCTGGAGCCCCTCCAGGGGGCCGTCGTTGTCGATCACGATGTCGGCGATCTCCAGGCGCTTCTCGCGGGTGGCCTGCGCCGCCATCCGCGCGCGGGCGTCGGCCTCGCTCATGCCGCGCAGCCGCACCAGGCGGTCCAGCTGTGTCTCGGGGCTCGCGTCGACGACGACCACCACGTCGTACAGCGGGGCGAGGCCGTTCTCGGTGAGCAGCGGCACGTCGTGGACGACCACCGCGTCGCCGGACGCGGAGCGTTCGAGCTCGGCGGAGCGGGCGCCGACGAGCGGGTGCACGATCGCGTTGAGGGCGGCGAGCTTGTCGGCGTGGGCGAAGACGATGGCGCCGAGCCTCGGGCGGTCCAGCGAGCCGTCCGGGGCCAGGACGTCCCGTCCGAACGCCTCGACGACGGCCGCGAGGCCGGGAGTCCCCGGCTCCACCACCTCACGCGCGATCTTGTCGGCGTCGATCAGGACGGCACCGGACGCGACAAAAAGCCGCGACACCTCACTTTTGCCGGCGCCGATTCCGCCGGTCAGGCCCACCTTCAGCATGACGGGCAGCTTAGGGCCTGCGGGTCACGCGTCGCCCTCCCGCTCGGCGAGGAAGCGTTCGAATTCCCGGCCGATCTCGTCGGCGGAGGGGATGTCCGCCGGTTCGGCGAGCATGTTGCCGCGCTCCTGGGCGCCGGCCGCCGCGTCGTACTGGTGCTCAAGTCCCTGGATCAGCGCGACCAGTTCCTCGTCGCCCTCCTGGATCTGCCGGTCGATCTCGGTCTGGGTGCGGTGCGCCTCGGTGCGCAGTCCGTGGGCCACACCGGGCAGCACCAGGCCGGTGGCGGCGGTGATCGCCTCCAGGACCGTGAGGGCCGCGTCCGGGTACGCGGAGCGCGCGATGTAGTGCGGGACGTGCGCGGCGACGCCCAATACGTCGTGGCCCGCCTCCAGGAGGCGGTACTCGACGAGGGACGCGGCGCTGCCCGGTACCTGCGCCTCCTCGAAGGGGCTGCGGTGGCCGGGGACCAGGTCGGTGCGGTTGCCGTGCGGCGTGAGACCCACGGGGCGGGTGTGCGGCACGCCCATGGGGATGCCGTGGAAGTTCACCGACAGGCGTACGCCGAGGCGCTCCACGATCTGCTGGACGGCGACGGCGAAGCGCTCCCACTCGACGTCCGGCTCCGGCCCGGAGAGCAGCAGGAAGGGCGCTCCCGTGGCGTCCTGCACGAGGCGGACGTCGAGCGTCGGCACCTCGTAGTCGGCCCACCGGTCGCGTCGGAAGGTGAGCAGCGGGCGGCGGGCGCGGTAGTCGACGAGCCGGTCGTGGTCGAATCTCGCCACCACCTGCCCGGGCAGGCTGTCCGTGAGCCGCTCGACGATCTGGTCGCCGGTCTCACCCGCGTCGATGTATCCGTCGAAGTGGTAGAGCATGACCAGTCCGGCCGACTCCTGGGCGAGCGCCATGTCGACGACGGCGAGGCCCTTCGGCTCCCATGCGTACAAACCCTGCGGATCAAGCACTGTGACCGCTCCTCCTCGTGTTCGTAACGGAGAACGCACGCAGTGCCACGGGCATTCCCGCCGCGCGCCGCGTACGGTCCGCACTGGTCCATACCTTGACGCGGACATGCCCCGCCCTTACGTTCACAACGTTCATATGAACACCCTGCGTTCACGTACGAGAACTCCACTCTCGACGGAAGGTCACCCCCCATGCGCACCCGACGCACGCTTCTCACGGCCCTGCTCACGGCGACGGCCGCCTCCGCGCCCCTGACCACGGCCTCGTTCGCGGCAGCGCCCGCGCGGACCATCGAGGTCTCCACCGCCGCCCAGCTCAAGGCGGCGCTCACCGGCGCCTCGCCGGGCGACACGATCCACCTCGCCGACGGGACGTACTCCGGGAACTTCAAGACCTCCGTGGCGGCGAGCGCCGGCTCCCGCATCACGCTGACCGGCTCCGCGAAGGCGGTGCTCACGGCCGGCGGCGGCTACGGCCTGCACCTTAACGGCGCCGCGTACTGGACGGTGAAGGGCATCACCGTGACCGGCGGCCAGAAGGGCATCATGATCGACTCCGCGCGGGGCGTCGTCGTGGACACCGTCACGGTCCACGGCCTCGACATGGAGGGCGTCCACTTCCGCAAGTCGAGCCGCGACGGCGTGATCAGGAATTCACGGATCCACGACACCGGGAACGACGGCCGCGGCATGGGCGAGGGCATCTACGTCGGCACCGCCAACACGCTCTCCGACAAGAGCGACAACGTACAGATCCTCGGGAACACGATCGGCCCGGACGTGGGCGGCGAGGCGATCGACCTCAAGGAGGGCACCACGGGCGGCAAGGTCTCGGGCAACACGTTCGACGGCAGGGGCCTGACCGGCAACCACTACGACGACTCGTGGGTCGACGTGAAGGGCAACAATTACGTCATCGAGAACAACACCGGCAAGAACACCCTGAACAACGGCTATGAGACGCACACCCAGCAGTCCGGCTGGGGCTGCGGCACGGTCTTCCGCGGCAACAGGTCCACCCTGACGGGCGCGACGGGCGACAAGCAGCTGGCGATCAACGTGACGAACCACAGCGGCGGCTGCAAGACGACGGTGTACGCGAGCAACACGGTAACCGGCGGCCGGGGCCTGACGAACATCCCGGTGACGCCATAGGGACGGTGCCGGGGGCGCCCCGAAAGGGGCGCGGGGAACTGCGCGACCAGCCACCCACAGCCCCGCACTCGAACCAGGACGCACAACGGGCCCGCACCCCCGAAGGGATGCGGGCCCGCAGCGTTCAGCTACCGCCTAGGGGCGAGCCTCAGCTCTGGCCGCCGGCCAGCTTCTCGCGCAGCGCGGCAAGCGCCTCGTCCGAAGCCAGGGCGCCGGAGTTGTCGTCCGACTCCGAGGAGTACGAACCGCCGCCGCCACCGGACGCGGCCGGAGCGGCGCCGGCCGGAGCCGCCGCACCCTCGGCCTCGGCCTGGGCGTCGGCCTCGCGGGACTTGATGACCTGAGCCTGGTGCTGCTCGAAGCGCGACTGCGCCTCGGCGTACTGGGTCTCCCAGGCCTCGCGCTGGGTCTCGTAGCCCTCGAGCCAGTCGTTGGTCTCGGGGTCGAAGCCCTCGGGGTAGATGTAGTTGCCCTGGTCGTCGTAGGACGCGGCCATGCCGTACAGGGTCGGGTCGAACTCGACGGCCGACGGGTCGGCGCCGAAGGACTCGTTGGCCTGCTTCAGCGACAGCGAGATCCGGCGACGCTCGAGGTCGATGTCGATGACCTTGACGAAGATCTCGTCGTTGACCTGGACGACCTGCTCCGGGATCTCCACGTGGCGCTCGGCCAGCTCGGAGATGTGGACCAGGCCCTCGATGCCCTCGTCGACGCGCACGAACGCACCGAACGGAACGAGCTTGGTGACCTTACCGGGAACGACCTGCCCGATCTGGTGCGTGCGGGCGAACTGCTGCCACGGGTCTTCCTGCGTCGCCTTGAGCGACAGGGAGACACGCTCGCGGTCCATGTCCACGTCGAGGACCTCGACGGTGACTTCCTGGCCGACCTCGACAACCTCGGAGGGGTGGTCGATGTGCTTCCAGGAAAGCTCGGAGACGTGGACGAGACCGTCGACGCCACCGAGGTCCACGAACGCACCGAAGTTGACGATCGAGGAAACGACGCCGGAGCGGACCTGGCCCTTCTGCAGGGTCGTGAGGAAGGTCTGGCGGACCTCGCTCTGGGTCTGCTCGAGCCAGGCACGGCGGGACAGGACCACGTTGTTGCGGTTCTTGTCCAGCTCGATGATCTTGGCCTCGAGCTCCTTGCCCACGTAGGGCTGGAGGTCGCGGACGCGGCGCATCTCCACGAGGGAGGCCGGCAGGAAGCCACGGAGGCCGATGTCGAGGATGAGACCACCCTTGACGACCTCGATGACGGTACCGGTGACGATCCCGTCCTCTTCCTTGATCTTCTCGATCGTGCCCCAGGCACGCTCGTACTGAGCGCGCTTCTTGGACAGGATCAGACGACCTTCCTTGTCCTCCTTCTGGAGAACCAGGGCCTCGATCTCGTCGCCGACCTTGACGACCTCGTTCGGGTCGACGTCGTGCTTGATCGAGAGCTCGCGGCTCGGGATGACGCCTTCGGTCTTGTAACCGATGTCGAGCAGGACCTCGTCCCGGTCGACCTTCACGATGACGCCGTCGACGATGTCGCCGTCGTTGAAGTACTTGATCGTCTCGTCGATCGCGGCGAGGAAGGCTTCCTCGTTACCGATGTCGTTGACCGCTACCTGCGGGGTGGTGGCGGTGGTCTCGGTGCTGCTCGTCATGTGGGTTAGGGCTCCGGTACGGACATTGAAGTCGTAGGTACTGCAACGCCGGGAGCCGATTTCGCTCTGCAGAAGCCGGACAGCCTAGGAGGCGCGCTTCCGGCAAGGGAAGGCGTCTCGACAACCGAGGGGACATACAACAGACGCGAGCGCAGCCTGCTATGTCTGAGGAGCGCAGGCTCGCAGCGCAACTTGTAGCATACGGGGGCAGCCGGACAGGGTCAATGCGCGAAGGCGCACACCCGGGGCGGAACGCCACATACCCGGCACAAAACCTGTCGCCTGAGGCCACACGGGCCGCACCGCGCCCCCTCTCGACGAGTTCGACGGAAGATTACGACGATGGAGCCGATCATCCAAGAGTCCGGACTGCCCGAGCCCGAAGCCACCCGCCGTACCGCGGACGTCACGGAGAGCAGTCGCGCGAACCGCGGCTGGTGGGACAGGAACGCCGACGACTACCAGGTCGAGCACGGCACGTTCCTCGGGGACGACCGGTTCGTGTGGGGTCCCGAGGGACTCGACGAGGTGGAGGCGGAACTGCTCGGTCCGCCCGAGGACCTCAAGGGCAAGGACATCCTGGAGATCGGCGCCGGCGCCGCCCAGTGCTCGCGCTGGCTGGTCTCCCAGGGCGCGCGGCCCGTGGCCCTCGACCTCTCGCACCGCCAGCTCCAGCACGCGCTGCGGATCGGCGGGGACGTACCGCTGGTGCAGGCCGACGCCGGGGTGCTGCCCTTCAAGGACGGCTCCTTCGACCTCGCCTGCTCCGCCTATGGGGCGCTGCCCTTCGTCGCCGATCCGGTGCTGGTCCTCAAGGAGGTGCGCCGCGTGCTGCGCCCCGGTGGCCGCTTCGTGTTCTCCGCGACGCACCCGATCCGCTGGGCCTTCCCCGACGAGCCGGGCCCGGAGGGCCTCACCGTGGCGGCCTCCTACTTCGACCGCACTCCTTATGTGGAGCAGGACGAGCAGGGGAACGCCGTCTACGTGGAGCACCACAGGACGATCGGCGACCGGGTCCGCGACATCGTGGCGGGCGGTTTCCGCCTCGTCGACATCGTGGAGCCGGAGTGGCCCGCCTGGAACACCCAGGAGTGGGGCGGCTGGTCCCCGCTGCGCGGAAACCTGATCCCGGGGACGGCCATCTACGTATGCGTACGAGACTGAGCGGGTGATCCGCGACGCCGCTGCCCTGAACCTGCCCGTACGAGACGCGCTGCCCTCCCTCCGAGCCGCCCTGGAGGGGCCGGGCAGCGCCGTGCTGTGCGCCCCGCCCGGCACGGGCAAGACGACGCTGGTGCCGCTGGCGCTGGCCGGTCTGCTCGACGCCTCGGACGGCGTACGCCGGGTCGTCGTCGCCGAGCCGCGGCGCATCGCCGCCCGGGCCGCCGCGCGGCGGATGGCCTGGATGCTCGGCGAGAAGGTGGGCGAGAGCGTCGGCTACACCGTGCGCGGAGAGCGCGTCGTGGGCCCACACGCGCGCGTGGAGGTCGTGACGACGGGTGTGCTGCTCCAGCGGCTGCAACGGGACCAGGAGCTGGCCGGTGTGGACGTCGTCGTCATCGACGAGTGCCACGAACGGCATCTGGACGCGGACACCGTGGCGGCCTTCCTGGTGGACGTGCGGGCGGCGCTGCGCCCCGAGCTGCGGCTGGTGGCCGCGTCCGCGACGACCGACGCGCAGGGGTGGGCGCGGATCCTCGGGGGCGCGCCCGTGGTGGAGGCCCAGGGGATCGCGCATCCCGTGGAGGTGGTGTGGGCGCCGCCCGCGCGGGCGGTGCGGCCGCCGCACGGGATGCGGGTGGATCCGGCGCTGCTGACGCATGTGGCGACGGTGGTCCGGCGTGCCCTGGCCGAGCGGGACGGGGACGTCCTGTGCTTCCTGCCGGGGGTCGGTGAGATCGCGCGCGTGGCGGGGCAGTTGGGCGGTCTCGGGGACGTGGAGGTGTTGCAGGTCCACGGGCGGGCTCCGGCGGTCGTGCAGGACGCGGTGCTCGCGGGGTCGCCGGGGCGGCGGGTCGTGCTGGCCACGTCCGTCGCAGAGTCGTCGTTGACGGTGCCCGGTGTGCGGGTGGTCGTGGACTCGGGTCTGGCGCGCGAGCCGCGGGTGGACCACGCGCGCGGGCTGAGCGCGTTGGCGACGGTGCGGGCCTCTCAGGCGGCGGGGCGGCAGCGGGCGGGGCGGGCCGGGCGTGAGGCGCCGGGGGCCGTGTACCGGTGCTGGGCGGAGGCCGAGGACGGACGTCTGGCGCGCTTTCCGGCGCCGGAGATCAAAGTGGCCGACCTCGCCGCGTTCGCCCTTCAGGCAGCCTGCTGGGGCGATCCGGACGCCTCGGGGCTCGCGCTGCTCGATCCCCCGCCGGGCGGCGCGATGGCGGCGGCGCGGGAGGTCCTGACGGCGGTGGGGGCGGTCGACGCGACGGGACGGGTGACGGAGCGGGGCACCCGCATGGCGCGGGTGGGCCTGCATCCGCGCCTTGCCCGCGCCCTGCTGGACGCGGCGCCGCTCGTCGGCACCCGGCGGGCCTCCGAGGTGGTGGCCCTGCTGAGCGAGGAGCCGCCGCGGGAGTACGGCGACGACCTCGCCGCGGCCTGGCGGGCCGCCCGGCGGGGGCAGGACGGCTACGCGGCGCGCTGGCGCACGGAGACGCGCCGCCTGGCCTCGGCGGCCGGGGGCCGGGACCGCGCGGCGGCTTCCGGCGCCGGGAGCGACGAGCGGGTCGCCGGGGTGGTCGCCGCCATGGCGTTCCCGGAGCGCGTGGCCCGGGCGGCGGGCGGCGGCACGTACCTCATGGCCAACGGCACCCGCGCCGAGCTGCGTCCCGGCTCCTCGCTGACGGGGGCGGAGTGGATCGCCGTGGCCGTGGCCGACCGCCCTGTCGGCGCCGGGCACGCGCGCGTGCTGCTCGGTGCGCAGATCGACGAGGACGGGGCGCGGAGCGCTGCCGCGCCGCTGTGCTCCGAGCGGGACGAGGTGGCCTGGTCCGGTGGGGACCTGGTGGCGCGGCACGTCGAACGCCTCGGGGCCATCGAGCTGGCGGTGCGGCCCTTGAAGGACCCCGACCCCCATCTCGTACGGGAAGCGCTGCTGGCCGGTCTGCGGGAGGAAGGGATCGGGCTGCTGAAGTGGTCGCGGGGGGCGCGGGAGCTGCGGGAGCGGCTTGCCTTTGTGCATCGGCATCTGGGGGCGCCGTGGCCCGACGTGTCGGAGGGCGCCCTCCACGCGCGCGTGGACGAGTGGCTGGAGCCCGAGCTGTCCAAGGCGCGGCGGCGGGCCGACCTCGGCCGTATCGACGCCGGGCAGGCGCTCGGGCGGCTGCTGCCGTGGGCCACGGGTGAGGCCGTGCGTCTGGACGAGCTGGCTCCGGAGCGGCTGGAGGTGCCGAGCGGGTCGAGGATCCGGATCGACTACTCCGACCCCGGGCAGCCGGTCCTCGCGGTGAAGCTCCAGGAGATGTTCGGGTTGGCCGAAACCCCTCGGATCGCCGCCGGGCAGGTGCCCGTGGTCGTTCACCTGCTGTCGCCCGCGGGGCGGCCCGCCGCCATCACGGCCGATCTCGCCTCGTTCTGGCGGGAGGGCTACCGCGCGGTGCGGGCGGAGCTGCGCGGCCGTTATCCGAAGCATCCGTGGCCCGAGGACCCGGCGTCGGCCGAGCCGACCCGGTACACCAAGGCGCGCCAGGCCCGGGAGGGCGGGAACGCCTAGGCGTTGACGGGTTCCGGTTCGGGGCCGGTCGTCGCCGTGGGCCCGGGGCCGCTCCGCCTGCGCCCGCGGGCCTCCAGCCAGAGGGAGAGGGCGAGCAGGAGCACGCCGAGGCCGAGGAAGCCCCAGGGCAGGTAGGAGGTGAGCAGGAGCACCAGGACGCGCTGGGACTTGACCAGGTCGACGGTGCTCTCGATGTAGTCCTCGCGCATCTTCACGTGCCCGGCGAAGACGGTGACCTTGTCGCGTCCGCCGAGGAGCGTGCCGCCGCGCAGTTCGTTCTTCTGTATCTCCTCGCCGTAGACGGGGGCTCCGGTGACCGGCTCGACCCAGAACTTGCGGACGGTGGTGTACCAGCGGGTGGTGCCGGTCTTGGCGAGGGACTTCGGAGTGATGCCCTTGACCGGCATCGTCTTGGGGAAGGGGACCTCGGTCCAGGGGATGGTCTGTTCGAAGTAGTAGACCTGCACGCCCCGGAAGGTCTGTGTGCCCTTGTAGTGGATGGGCTTGGTGACGCGGGCCTGCGCGTCGAAGTACTCGTAGTCCCGTTTCTCCGTCAGGAAGGGCCACTTGAACTCGATGCCCTGGCGCTTGACCGGGTCCCCGTCGACCGACTCCCCGGTGGCGTGCACCGGTTCCTGGCTGTGGGCGTCGAAGATGTAGCGCTCGGGGACCTTGGAGACCATCTTGCCCTCGGAGTCCTCGATGTAGGAGAGCGCGTCCCAGACGACGACGTCGCGGTCCGCACTTTTCTCGATCTCCTCGGAGGCCTCCACGTTGCCCTTGAGGGTCTGCACGATGGTGACCTTGTCGACCTTCTCGGCCTTCATCGAGCCGTAGTCGATGAGCGTGGGGTTCTTCGCCTCCAGGACCGCGTCCTGGTACTGGCTCGGCGGGATCTTCGCGAGGCGCGGGAAGGCGTACCAGCGCATGAGCGGGGACATGGCCGTGAAGAACACGGCGAAGGCGAGCAGGACGAGGCTGGCCTTGCGGCGCATCGCGGCGACCCTCCCTACGTCTACGGGGGCTTGGGGCAGTGCGTCTACGGGTGCTTGGGGACGGTGGTGAGCAGGGGTTTGGGGGACGTCTCGCCGGATGGGGCGCCGATCGCCGTGATCGTCAGGACCAGGGCGAGCGCGACGGCGAGACCGGTGGCGGCGGCGATGAGGGCACGCATGCGGAGCCTCCCGAGTCGGCCGGTGGTCATCGGCCGTCGGCCGGAACTGATAGGGCGTCAGGTCGGGCACCGTAGCAACGCGGAGACGAGAGGGGAACAGGTCGCGCAACACAGGACCGCCCCCGCGCCGTTGTCGGCGCGGGGGCGGTCCGGCAGTGCCTGCGGAGGTCCGGTCAAGCGGTCGGAGTGGCCGGGGTGGTGGGAGCGGTCGGCGTGGTCGAGGCCGGCGGGGTGGTGGAAGCCGGCGGGGTGGCCGGATCGGTCGAGGTGGCGGGGGCGGTCACCTTCAGCTCGACGGTGACGGTGGCGCCGCCGACCGTGACGACCCGCAGCAGATACGTGCCCGCCGCGTCGTCGGCGTACAGCCTCGGCAGCTTCAACAGGCCGTTGGCATCGGTCTTGAGACCCTTGAGGACCCGGACCGGGTTGCCGCTCGCGTCCTTGAAGTAGGGGCCCTTGTCGTTGGGGCCGGCGTCCGTCGCCGACTTGATCAGGGTGGCGGTGGTCGCGACTCCGGCGGCCGCCCGGCCCTTGTACGTGGCCTTGACCTCGACCTGGTCGGCGAACTCCTTGCCCGCCTCGCAGACCAGCGGCTTGTCGCTGGTCCTGGCCAGGGCGTCGGCCTGACGGGCGGTGACCTTCGCGGCGTAGTCGAGGCCCGTCAGCTTGCGGCCCACGACCGTGGCCCGCACGGTGAACTGGCCGGTCTTCTCGCCCGCCTCGAGCACGGGGGCGGTGGCCCTGCCCGCGGCGGTCGTGGTGACGACGACGCTCCGCGCGCCGCCCTCGAAGCGGGCGTCCGTGTCACCGACGACCCGGAACTTCACCTTGACCTTGGCGACGCCGGAGCCCGACTTGGACTCCGTACGCACCTGCACGCGCCCGGCGAAGGCGTCGCCCGCGGTCGCGGCCAGCGTGCCGGTACCGGCGTCCTTCAGGCGCGCGACCTGCTGGGCGGGCGTGGGGGCGGGCTTGTCGTCGCCGTTGCCGGGCTTGCCGTCGTTCCCGGGCTTGCCGCCATTGCCGGGCTTGCCGCCGTTGCCCGGCTTGTCGTTGTCGCGGGGCGGTTCATACGTGCCCGTCATGTCGCGGTTGCCGTTGCCGCCGGAGCCGCCCGGCGTCAGGCCCGGGATCCGCGTGCGGTCGTCGCTGCGGTCGTCCGGCAGGACGCCCTTGCCGTCGGGGACCTCGTGCGTGCCGTTGCGGTAGTACTCCAGCCACGACAGGACCGTGTTCAGGTACTCCGTGGAGCGGTTGTAGCTCAGGATCGCCTTGTGCAGGTCGTCCTCGTCGGCCAGGTCGCGGTCGTTCGCGCAGAGGTAGTGGCCGGCGGCGAGCGCCGCGTCGTAGATGTTGTTGGGGTCCTTCTTGCCGTCGTTGTTGCCGTCCTGGCCCGAGGTGGCCCACGTCGACGGGATGAACTGCATGGGGCCGACCGCGCGGTCGTGCGTGGTGTCGCCGTCGAGCACCCCGCGGTCGGTGTCGGTGATCTTCGCGAAGCCGTCGCCGTTCAGGGGCGGGCCGGTGATCGACTTGAGCGTCGTGCCGTTCGCATCGACGCGGCCACCCCAGGCGTGGCCCGACTCGACCTTGCCGATGGCGGCGAGCAGTTGCCAGGGGACGTTGCAGCCGGGCTTGGTGTCGGCGAGCGTGGCCTCGGCCTTCTTGTACGCGTCGAGGACGGTGGCCGGCAGGCCCGCCTCGGCCTCCTTGTCACCGCCGTTGGGCGGGAGGGGGTTGGGGCTCTTCAGGCGTGGCAGATCGGTGTAGTAGGGCGAGTCACCGGTCGCGGAGTCACCCGGCGGCGTGTCCGCCGCTCCCGCCGTGCGATCGCCGCGCGGGACGTCCGTCACGCCCGGGGCCTGCGACGCGGCGAGCGCCGCCACCGCCGCCGCGGCCACCGCGCTGGTCACCGCCCCCCTGCGCAGTCGCCTGCCGAATACCGGCGCCATGACCGAGCCACCCCTCCCCTTTTGACGACTGTTGCGCGCCGACCCCACCTCCGTACGCGCTTGCCTTCGTACGCGCGTGCTCCCCAGCGGGGCGGCTCTGGCGACACTACGACAACTTCCCGCGTCCAGGCACCTGTTCGTGCCCGGTTTTTACCAGTTGACCGATACCGCGACAGGGCTGTTACGCCGCGGGGCTCTCCCCCGCCGGGCCGGGCTCGTCCCCGGGCGTCGCGAAATCACCCTCGGGCGGGGCCGAACCGTCCGGGACCTCGCTGATCTCGCTCTGCGGGGTGAAGCCCTGGGCGATGGCGCGGCCCTTGTTCAGAGCGCGGTGCACGGCGTACGCGACGCGTTCCACGGTGCGTACTCCATAGGCCATGGAGGGGTTGCCGTGACTGAGGACGACGATGCGGTACGTGCGGTCGCCGCCGGTGAACACACCGACGCTGTGCACGCGCCAGCCGTGCTCGGTCCTCGGCAGCCAGCCGTTCTTGAGGTGGGCGCGGATGCCGCGCGGCATGCCGGCGGGCACGCCCCAGCGCTGGTCGCTCTGGACGTCGGCCATCTGCCGCAGCCCGTATGCGCGGGCGCTCGGTTCGAGGACTCCCCGGACATCCGGGGCGCCGGTGAGTACGCCGAGCAGCCGCTGCTGGTCGGCGGCCGTGGTGCGCGTCAGGCCCCAATAGCCGTACGGGCCCAGGGTGGTGGCGGTGGTGCCGACGCGGCGCAGGAAGCGGGAGAGGTAGGGGTGGCCGAGGTTGCGCCAGAGCCGTGCGGCCGCGTCGTTGTCGGAGCGGGTGATCATGGGGCGGATCCGCCGGTGCTCCCAGGCGGTGAGGCCTCGGCCCCACTCCCGTGCGCGGCGCAGCGCCGCCTGCATCATCAGGACCTTGGTGAGGCTCGCCGCGTCGTAACGGCGCAGGCTCGCGAGTTCGCAGACGAGGCCGGTGCGGGTGTCGTGTACGGAGACGGAGACCTGGCCGGACCTGGACGACAGCGCCGCCCGGATGTCCTCGGACACCCGGGCGGCGAGGGTACGGTCGCGGTCGGCCGTGCAGAGGGCTGCGCCCTGCCGGTCGCTGGCGTCGGCGGCGGCCGCGGGTATGGGGCTCAGCAGGGCCGTGGTGAGCGCCGCGGCGAGCAGGGAGCGGCGGCGGGCTCGTAGGTGAGGGGCCATGGGGTCATCCTGGCCCCGGGGTCGCTCGGGGGGCGCGGGGGCGGGGGCCACGTGGGTGAGGGGGCCTGCGGGGGTTGTGCGGGCGGGGCGTTGGTCACTGCGGGGTGGGGCGTGGTTCTTCGCTGCGGGCCCGGTGGGGGCTTGTCGCGCAGTTCCCCGCGCCCCTGGCCGGGGCATGACCCCGGGCCTACACCGCGGGCGCGCCGTGGTTGCTCGCGCAGTTCCCCGCGCCCCTGGCCGGGGCGTG
>NZ_JBIBTX010000001.1:242585-1016334 GCF_043078805.1 Streptomyces sp. NPDC015345
CCTGGCGGGGGCGTGACCCCGGGCCTTCACCGCGGGCGCATCGTGGTTGCTCACGCGGTTCCCCGCGCCCCTGGCCGGGGCATGACCCCGGGCCTACACCGCGGGCGCGCCGTGGTTGCTCGCGCAGTTCCCCGCGCCCCTGGCCGGGGCGTGACCCCGGGCCTACACCGCGAGTGCATCGTGGTTGCTCGCGCAGTTCCCCGCGCCCCTGGCCGGGGCGTGATCGCAGGCCTTCACCGCGGGCGCATCGTGGTTCCCCGCGCCCCTGGCCGGGGCGTGACCCCGGGCCTACACCGCGAGCGCGCCGTGGTTGCTCACGCAGTTCCCCGCGCCCCTGGCGGGGGCGTGACCCCGGGCCTTCACCGCGGGCGCATCGTGGTTGCTCACGCGGTTCCCCGCGCCCCTGGCCGGGGCATGACCCCGGGCCTTCACCGCGGGCGCATCGTGGTTGCTCGCGCAGTTCCCCGCGCCCCTTATGGGGCTCGCCCGGGGAACTGTTCACAGGGCTTCGGCAAGCGCCCCTGCAAGGGGTGCGGGGAACTGCGCGGCCAGCCCCCACCGGGGCCGCAGAAGACCAGGCGCCCCCGGAGGCTAATGCGCCGCCGATTCCCAGTTCGGGCCCACGCCCACCGAGACATCCAGCGGCGCCCGGAGGGCCACCGCGCCGGCCATCTCGCGGCGGACCAGCTCCTCCACCTTCGCGCGCTCGCCCGGAGCGATCTCCAGGACGATTTCGTCGTGGACCTGCAGCAGCATGCGCGAGTCGAGCTCCGCCTCGGTGAGCGCGCGGTGCACGTTCAGCATGGCGATCTTGACGATGTCCGCGGCCGTGCCCTGGATCGGGGCGTTCAGCGCCATCCGCTCGGCCATCTCACGGCGTTGGCGGTTGTCGCTGTTGAGGTCCGGCAGATACCGCCGGCGGCCCAGCATCGTCTCCGTATACCCCGTGGCCCGCGCCTCGTCGACCGCGCGTCGCAGATAGTCCCGCACCCCGCCGAACCGCTCGAAGTACGTGTCCATCAGGGCACGCGCCTCACCCGCGTCGATGTTCAGCTGCTGGGAGAGGCCGAACGCCGACAGGCCGTACGCCAAGCCGTACGACATGGCCTTGATCTTGCGCCGCATCTCCGCGTCGACCTTCGAACGGTCCACGGAGAACACCTGCGAGGCGACGGTGGTGTGCAGGTCCTCACCGGAGGTGAACGCCTCCAGGAGGCCCTCGTCCTCGGAGAGGTGCGCCATCACGCGCAGCTCGATCTGGCTGTAGTCCGCCGTCATCAGCGACTCGAAGCCCTCGCCCACCACGAAGCCGCGGCGGATCGCGCGGCCCTCGTCCGTGCGGACCGGGATGTTCTGGAGGTTGGGATCCGTCGAGGAGAGACGGCCCGTCGCGGCCACCGTCTGGTTGAACGTCGTGTGGATGCGGCCGTCCGCGGCGATCGACTTGATCAGCCCCTCGACGGTGACGCGCAGCTTCGCCTGCTCGCGGTGGCGGAGCATGATGACCGGCAGTTCGTTCTCCGTCTGGGCGGCCAGCCAGGCCAGCGCGTCCGCGTCCGTGGTGTAGCCGGTCTTGGTCTTCTTCGTCTTGGGGAGGTTCAGCTCGCCGAAGAGGACTTCCTGGAGCTGCTTGGGCGAGCCGAGGTTGAACTCGTGGCCCGCCGCGGCGTGCGCCTCCTTCACCGCCTGCTGCACGGCGCCCGCGAACTGCTGCTCCATCGCCTCCAGATGGGCGCGGTCGGCCGCGATGCCGTGCCGCTCAAGGCGGGCCAGGAGCGTGGAGGTGGGCAGCTCGACGTCCTGCATGAGGTCGCTCGCGCCGACCTCCCGCAGCTTCTCGCCGAAGGCGGTGCCGAGGTCCAGGACGGTGCGGGCCTGCGACATCAGGAAGTCCGCCTCGGCCCGCTCGTCCTCCTCCGTACCGAAGGCGAGCTGCCCGTCGGCGGCGGAGGCGGGCGCCAGCTCACGGCCGAGGTACTCCAGGGAGAGGGCGTCCAGCGCGAAGGAGCGGCGGCCCGGCTTGACGAGGTAGGCGGCCAGGGCGGTGTCCATGGTGACGCCGTCCACCGACCAGCCGTGCTCGGGGAAGACCCGCATGACCGCCTTGGCGTTGTGCATCACCTTCGGCTTGGCGGGGTCGGCGATCCAGGTCGCGAACGCGTTCTCATCGGCCTCGTCCAGCGTCGCCGGGTCGAACCAGGCGGCCGCTCCCCCGGCCGCGGCGAGCGCGACCTCGGTGACGGTGCCCGAACCGAGCTGCCAGGTGTCGACCGTCGCGACACCGAGGACCGCCTTGCCGTGCTCGGCCAGCCAGGGGGCGAGCTCACCCGCGCCGAGGACCGCGCCGTCCAGCTCGACGCCGGGCGCGACGGGGGTCTGCTCGGCCTCCTCGGCGCCCGGGTCGACCGCCAGGAGACGCTCGCGCAGCGAGGGGTTACGGATCTCCAGGGTGTCCAGGACCATGGCGAGCGCCGTGCGGTCGTACGGAGCGCGCTCCAGGTCGGCGACCGTCTTCGGCAGCTCGACGTCGCGCACCATCTCGGTCAGGCGGCGGTTGAGCTTGACCGCCTCCAGGTGGTCGCGGAAGTTCTGCCCGGCCTTGCCCTTGACCTCCTCGGCGCGCTCGACGAGGTCGGCGAACGAACCGAACTGGTTGATCCACTTCGCGGCGGTCTTCTCGCCGACACCGGGGATGCCCGGGAGGTTGTCCGACGGGTCGCCGCGCAGCGCCGCGAAGTCGGGGTACTGGCTGGGCGTGAGGCCGTACTTCTCCGCGACCTTCTCCGGGGTGAAGCGGGTCAGCTCCGAGACGCCCTTGGTCGGGTAGAGCACCGTGACGTGGTCGGTGATCAGCTGGAAGGAGTCGCGGTCGCCGGTGACGATCAGGACTTCAAAGCCGGCCGCCTCGGCCTGGGTGGCGAGCGTCGCGATGACGTCGTCCGCCTCGAAGCCGTCCACGGCGAAGCGCACCGCGTGCATCGCGTCGAGCATCTCGCCGATCAGCTCGACCTGGCCCTTGAACTCGTCCGGGGTCTTGGAGCGGTTCGCCTTGTAGTCGGGGAACTCCTGGGAGCGCCACGTCTTGCGCGAGACGTCGAAGGCCACGGCGAAGTGCGTGGGTGCCTCGTCACGCAGGGTGTTCGCCAGCATCGACGCGAAGCCGTAGATCGCGTTCGTCGGCTGGCCCGTCGCGGTCGTGAAATTCTCCGCGGGCAGCGCGAAGAACGCCCGGTACGCCAGGGAGTGCCCGTCCATGAGGAGCAGGCGCGGGCGCTGCTCGCCGCCCGCCTTCGGGGCCTTGGCCGCCACGGTCTCGGACTTCTTCTTCGATGCTGTTTCTGCCACGTCCCCGATCCTGCCACGCCCCACTGACAGTCCGGTCCCGCCCGCCCCCTCGGCCGGGCGTTGTCACCGGCGCGTGGGAGGATCGATGACGTAGCTCACGTAGGTGCTCGAAGGGGAGCCGACCATGGCAAGCAAGCCGCCCAAGGGCGATCCGGTCCAGGACGCGCCGCAGGTCGAGCAGGCGCAGCACGCCGCCGCCGGGCTGCCCGCCATCGGCCACACGCTGCGGGTAGCGCAGCGGCAGATGGGCGTGCGCCGCACCGCCCTGACCCTGCTGCGCGTCAATCAGAAGGACGGCTTCGACTGCCCGGGCTGCGCCTGGCCCGAGCCCGAGCACCGGCACAAGGCGGAGTTCTGTGAGAACGGCGCGAAGGCGGTCGCCGAGGAGGCCACGCTGCGCCGCGTGACCCCCGACTTCTTCGCCGCGCACCCCGTGGCCGACCTCGCGACCCGCAGTGGGTACTGGCTGGGGCAGCAGGGCCGCCTCACCCACCCCATGTACCTGGCGGAGGGCGCCGAGCGGTACGAGCCCGTCTCCTGGGAGCGCGCCTTCGACATCGTCGCCGAGGAGCTGGCGGCCCTCGCCAGCCCCGACGAGGCCGTCTTCTACACCTCGGGCCGCACCAGCAACGAAGCGGCGTTCCTCTACCAGCTGTTCGCCCGCGAGCTGGGCACGAACAACCTGCCGGACTGCTCCAACATGTGCCACGAGTCGTCCGGCTCCGCGCTGACGGAGACGATCGGCATCGGCAAGGGCAGCGTCCTGCTGGAAGACCTCTACAAGTCGGATCTGATCATCGTCGCCGGGCAGAACCCGGGCACGAACCACCCGCGCATGCTCTCGGCCCTGGAGAAGGCCAAGCACAACGGCGCGAGGATCATCACGGTCAATCCGCTGCCCGAAGCGGGCATGGAGCGCTTCAAGAACCCCCAGACCCCGCAGGGCATGCTCAAGGGCACCGCCCTCACCGACCTCTTCCTCCAGATCCGCCTCGGCGGCGACCAGGCCCTCTTCCGCCTCCTGAACAAGCTGATCCTTGAGACCGAGGGCGCGGTCGACGAGGAGTTCGTACGCGAACACACCCATGGGTACGAGGAGTTCGTCGCCGCCGCGCGGGACGCCGACTGGGACGAGACCCTGACGGCCACGGGCCTGTACCGCGCACGCATCGAGGAAGCCCTCGCCATGGTGCTCGCCTCCAAGCGCACCGTCGTGTGCTGGGCGATGGGCCTGACCCAGCACAAGCACTCCGTGCCCACGATCCGCGAGGTCGTCAACTTCCTTCTGCTGCGCGGCGACATCGGCCGCCCCGGCGCGGGCGTCTGCCCCGTGCGCGGCCACTCCAACGTGCAGGGCGACCGCACGATGGGCATCTTCGAGCGGCCCGCGCCCGCCTTCCTCGACGCCCTGGAGAAGGAGTTCGGCTTCGCACCGCCCCGCCACCACGGCCTGGACGTGGTCCGCGCGATCCGCGCGCTGCGGGACGGCGAGGCGAAGGTCTTCTTCGCCATGGGCGGCAACTTCGTGTCGGCCTCCCCCGACACCGAGGTGACCGAGGCGGCGATGCGCAAGGCCCGCCTGACGGTGCACGTCTCCACGAAACTGAACCGCTCGCACACCGTCACGGGCGCGCGCGCCCTGATCCTGCCGACGCTCGGCCGTACCGAACGCGACCTCCAGGCGGGCGCCGAGCAGTTCGTGACCGTCGAGGACTCCATGGGCATGGTGCACGCCTCACGCGGCCGCCTGGAGCCCGCGAGCGACCAGCTGCTCTCCGAACCCGCCATCGTGTGCCGGCTGGCCCGGCGCGTCCTCGGCCCCGCGTCCCGTACGCCCTGGGAGGAGTTCGAGAAGGACTACGCCACCGTGCGCGACCGCATCGCGCGCGTGATCCCCGGCTTCGAGGACTTCAACGCGCGCGTGGCGCACCCCGGCGGCTTCGCCCTGCCGCACGCCCCGCGCGACGAGCGCCGCTTCCCCACCGCCACCGGCAAGGCCAACTTCACGGCCGCCCCGGTCGAGTACCCGGCCCTCCCCAAGGGCCGCCTGCTGCTCCAGACGCTGCGCTCCCACGACCAGTACAACACCACCATCTACGGCCTGGACGACCGCTACCGCGGCATCAAGAACGGGCGCCGCGTCGTCCTGGTCAACCCCGAGGACGCCGGGGAGCTGGGCCTCGCCGACGGGACGTACGCGGACCTGGTCAGCGAGTGGCGGGACGGCGTGGAGCGCCGCGCGCCGGGCTTCCGCGTCGTGCACTACCCGACGGCCCGGGGCTGCGCCGCCGCGTACTACCCGGAGACCAACGTGCTGGTGCCGCTGGACGCCACCGCCGACACCAGCAACACCCCTGCCAGCAAGTCCGTTGTCGTACGCCTGGAACAATCCTCGCTCGACTGAGCGTTTGCTCAGCGACAGCGCAAGTGATGCGTGTGACGACGGACGAACGAACGGAGCCGGGCCCCATGGGTGAGCAGCACAGCGTGAAGTTCCCGCAGGAGGTCATCGACGAGTACGCCGCGCTCGGTATCGATCTGGCCGCCCTGTTCTCCGCGGGGCACCTCGGCACCCGCATGGGCGTGCAGATACGGGAGGCCTCGGCGGAGCGCGTCGTCGGCACCATGCCGGTCGAGGGCAACACCCAGCCGTACGGCCTGCTGCACGGCGGCGCGTCCGCGGTGCTCGCCGAGACCCTCGGTTCCATCGGCGCGATGCTGCACGGCGGTGTCGGCAAGCTCGCCGTCGGCGTCGACCTGAACTGCACGCACCACCGCGGTGCCCGCTCCGGCCTGGTCACGGGCGTGGCGACGCCGGTGCACCGGGGCCGCTCCACGGCCACGTACGAGATCGCGGTCAGCGACGAGGAGGGCAGGCGGGTGTGCAGCGCGCGCCTGACGTGCATGCTGCGGGACGCCCCCGCCGGCCGCGTGGACGGCGCGACCGGCTGACCCGGCGACGGGCGGGGGGGTACACACATCACCAGGGCGGGCGCACACGTCACGAGGGCGGGCGCACGCGCATTGTCGGAGCGTGCGGCTCCGGACTAGCGTCGGCGCATGAGGCACCGGATACGGCACCGGAGACAGCGCCGGAGACGGCTCTGTGCGCTCCCCCCTCCCGCCCCCGCCGGCCGTCGGCACCGGCACCGGCACCGGCTGCGCGTCGAACGGGCAGCACCAGACCCTGCGCGACATCCGTCAGGCACGCGAGCGCCGCGCCGCGCGCCATCGTGGCTGCGAGCCGACCGGCGGGCCCTGGGCGTGAACGCCATCGGCCCGGTCGAGCCGGGTGAGGACACCTACGGGCGCGAAAACGCCCATGGCCGGAAAGCCGCCGCCCCCAGGGCTGCCTGGCGAGCCCCCCGCCGCACCGCCCTCGCCGCCGCCGCGGCCGTGCTCCTTGCCGCGGCCGGGCTGACCATCCACCTCACCCGCCCCGAGCCGCCGCCCGCGCCGCCCCCGCTCTGGCCGTCGCAGAGTGTGGCGGTGACGTACACCGGCGAGATGTCGCGTCCGCGGGCCGGGGAACGGAACTTCACCTTCGCCGTCCTCGTCACCCATGAGGCCGAACCCCCGGTGTCCGTCCGGCGGGTCGCCCAGCCCTCGGCGGCGCTTTCGGTGCACGCATCCCCCGCCACCCCATTCACGGTGAAATCGGGAACACCCCGGAAGTTGATCATCACGATGCACATTCGCGAATGCGGAGAAGTGCCACGGAATGCCGGACTCCCTTTCCTGGAAGTAACACTGCGTAATGCGCGCGCAAACGAGCGGCAGAGTTACATCCTGGGTCCGGAATACGCAAATGATCTTTCCGGAGCGCTGACCGCCGCATGCCCACGAACACGCGTGTCATGAGCCAAATACCCTTACGCTCCTGCCGATTGTCCTGGAGATTCTCAGCATGTGGATGCGTCGAGATCCCCCGAACAAGGTCACATTCGGCCTCAACCGCCCCCTGCGTTCCAGCCCGGAATACTCCGTGGCATAACAAGAGCGTCACAGCCTTGGTCTGACCACTCCACCTGGAACAAAGGCGCCCTTAGAGTCACGGCCAGTCACCGCGCCCACCGGATTCCCGTCAGTTCGGTTCCGCGCTCGACTCGGCATCCCAACAAGGGACGGCCGTGCCAGGGGAAAGGACTGATCGTGCGTCAACGTTCGCTCATAGCCATCACCGCTGCACTCACCGCGGGGGCTCTCACCCTCACCGCCTGTGGCTCGCGCGACGACAAGGACAAGGGAAGCGCCGACGGCGGCGGCACCACCGTGGTCATCGGCGTCGACGCGCCGCTGACCGGTGACCTCTCCGCGCTGGGCCTCGGCATCCGCAACTCCGTCGACCTCGCCGTCAAGCAGGCCAACGACAAGAACTACGTCGACGGCATCACCTTCAAGATGCAGGCAGCCGACGACCAGGGACAGCCCTCCTCCGGCCAGACCAACGCCACCAAGTTCGTCGCCAACAAAGAACTCCTCGGCGCCGTCGGCCCCCTGAACTCCTCCGTCGGCGAGTCCATGCAGAAGGTCTTCGACGACGCCAAACTCGTCCAGGTCTCCCCCGCCAACACCAACCCGGCCATGACCCAGGGCCCGGACTGGAACGGCGGCAAGAAGGTGCGCCCCTACAAGGCCTACTTCCGTACGGCCACCACCGACGCCATCCAGGGCCCCTTCGCGGCGCAGTACCTGTACAACAAGGCCAAGAAGAAGAAGGTCTTCGTCATCGACGACAAGAAGACCTACGGCGCGGGCCTCGCAGCCACCTTCAAGGACGAGTTCACCAAGCTCGGCGGCAAGGTCGCGGGCACCGAGCACGTCAACCCCGACACCAAGGACTTCGGCGCCGTCGCCACCAAGATCCGCAACTCGGACGCCGACGTCGTCTACTACGGCGGCGAGTACCCGGCCGCCGGCCCGCTGAGCAAGCAGATGAAGAAGGCCGGAGCCAAGATCCCGCTCGTCGGCGGCGACGGCCTCTACAGCGCCGACTACATCAAGCTCGCCGGCAAGGACGGCAAGGGCGACTACGCCACCTCCGTCGGCCAGCCCGTCGAGCAGCTGCCCTCCGCCAAGGAGTTCATCGCCAACTACAAGAAGGCCGGTTACAAGGAGGCCTACGAGGCCTACGGCGGCTACTCCTACGACTCCGCCTGGGCGATCATCGAGGCCGTCAAGAAGGTCGTCGAGGACAACGACGGCGAACTGCCCTCCGACGCCCGCGCCAAGATCGTCGACGCCATGCAGGACGTCTCCTTCGACGGCGTGACCGGCAAGGTCTCCTTCGACGAATACGGCGACGCCACGAACAAGCAGCTCACGGTCTACCAGGTCAAGGACACCACCGACCCGGCCAAGGGCTGGCAGCCCGTCGAGTCCGGCACCTACACCGGCTGACCCACCACCACAGCCCGACACCACCGCGCACGACACCACCGCGCACGACACCACCGCGCGGGGCGCTGCCCGACAGCGCCCCGCGCGGCGTCACATCCGACACGGTGACATCCCGGCCGGCACAGCGGTGCCGTGCCCGTCGCGTCCGTCGCATCCGACACCCGTCGCTCGAAAGACTCGGAGGACCTGCGGTGCACGAACTGCCGCAACAGCTGGTCAACGGCCTGCTACTGGGATCCATGTACGGCCTGATCGCCATCGGCTACACAATGGTCTACGGCATCGTCCAGCTCATCAACTTCGCCCACGGCGAGATCTTCATGGTCGGCGGCTTCGGCGCCCTCACCGTCTGGCTCTGGCTCCCCGGCGGCACCACCATGTGGGCGGCCGTCCCCCTCATGATCATCGGCGCCGTCATCGTCTCCACGACCGTCGCGATCGGAGCCGAACGCTTCGCCTACCGGCCCCTGCGCGGCGCACCACGGCTCGCCCCGCTCATCACCGCCATCGGCCTCTCCCTCGCCCTCCAGCAAGCGGTCTGGGCCTGGTACCCCAGCGCCAAGTCGTCCCGCACCTTCCCCGAGATCCCCGGCGACTCCATCCACATCGGCAGCGTCACCATCCAGCCCGGCGACCTCTTCCTCGTCGTCGCCGCCCCCATCTGCATGTTCGCCCTCGGCTGGTTCGTGATGAAGACCCGCGTCGGCCGCGGCATGCAAGCCACCGCCCAGGACCCCGACACCGCCAAACTCATGGGCGTCAACACCGACCGCGTCATCGTCGTCGCCTTCGCCCTCGGAGCCGCCTTCGCCGGCATCGCCGCCATCGCCTACGGCTTCCGCTACGGCGAAGTCAACTTCCGCATGGGCTTCCTCTGGGGCCTCAAAGCCTTCACCGCCGCCGTCCTCGGCGGCATCGGCAACATCTACGGCGCCATGATCGGCGGACTGGTCCTCGGCGTCGCCGAAGCCATGGCAACCGCCTACATGAACGACATCCCCGGCATGGACAAGCTCGGCGGCCAGTCCTGGGCCGATGTCTGGGCGTTCGTACTCCTCATCGTCGTCCTCCTCGTCAGGCCACAAGGCCTCCTCGGCGAGCGCGTCGCGGACAGGGCGTGACAACCATGACCACACAGACCACGGCGGCCGACAACTCCCGCCCGCGCGAAGAAGACGCCCCCACGGGCCTCCTCCCCATCCCCACCGGCCCGGCCCGCGCCATGGCCACCGGCGGCGGCGCACTCACCATCGTCTCCGCCTTCCTCGCCTGGACCTGGACCGCCACCTTCCCAGGCGACCTCACCTACTACGGCTACCCCGGCGGCCTGCAATGGCTCGTCCTCATCACCGGCGCCCTCACCACCCTCCTCGGCCTCGCCTCCTACGGCATCAAAGGCATACGCGCCATCGCCCCCGGCAACGCCGACGCCGCCCTCAAATACGCGGCACTCGCCGCCTTCGCCACCGCCTGGTACACGATCCTCGCGATCAGCGTCCAACTCGGCGGACTCGCCAACCTCGAACCCGGCGTCTGGATCACCGCCATCGCCACCCTCGCCGCCCTCACCGGCGCCCTGGCCCTGCCCTTCCAACGGCCACAGACCTACCCCGTCGACCCCGAGGACACCGGCTGGGAACAGTTCAAACACCGCCTGCGCAACAGCCTGACCACCGTCAAGGGAGCCTTCGCCGCCGAGGCACCCCCCGCCCCGCGCAGACTCCCCGGATACGCCGAAATCCTGATCATCGTCGCCGCGCTCGCCACCGGCCTGCTCGTCTTCACCTACGGCATCGGCACCGAATACGACGAACTCTTCATCGGCTTCCTCATCTCGGTCGCCTTCGGCTTCGCCGCACTCTCCAAAGCCGGCCTCGTCGCCCACGTCTCCGTCTACACCGCGCGCCACCGCAACGTCACCCTCCTCGGCGCGTTCCTCGCCGCGGCCGCCTTCCCCTTCACCCAGAACGACGACCAGTACGCCACCATCGGCGTCTACATCCTCATCTTCGCCACCGTCGCCCTCGGCCTGAACATCGTCGTCGGCCTCGCAGGCCTCCTCGACCTCGGATACGTCGCCTTCCTCGGCGTCGGCGCCTACGCCGCATCCATGGTCTCCGGATCCCCCTCCTCACCCTTCGACATCCACCTCCCCTTCTGGGGAGCCATCCTCGTCGGCGCCGCCGCCTCACTCGTCTTCGGCGTCCTCATCGGCGCCCCCACCCTGCGACTGCGCGGCGACTACCTCGCCATCGTCACCCTCGGCTTCGGAGAGATCTTCCGCATCGTCGCCATGAACTCCGACGGCGCCTCCGGACCCGACATCACCAACGGCTCCAACGGCATCTCCTCCATCCCGAACCTGAAGATTTTCGGCTTCGACTTCGGCCTGGAACACAGCATCGGCGGCTTCACCATCGGCCGCTTCGCCAACTACTTCTTCCTGATGCTGCTCATCACCCTCGTCGTCGTCCTCGTCTTCCGGCGCAGCGGCGACTCCCGCATCGGCCGCGCCTGGGTCGCCATCCGCGAGGACGAGACCGCCGCACTGGCCATGGGCATCAACGGCTTCCGCGTCAAACTCATCGCCTTCGCCCTCGGCGCCTCCCTCGCGGGCCTCGCCGGCACCGTCCAGGCACACGTCACCTACACCGTCACACCCGAGCAGTACCAATTCGCCAACACCGTGCCACCCAACTCCGCCTTCCTCCTCGCCGCCGTCGTCCTCGGCGGCATGGGCACCATCAGCGGACCCCTCGTCGGCGCGGCACTCCTCTACCTCATCCCCAACAAACTCGCCTTCCTCGGCGACTACCAGCTCTTCGCCTTCGGCCTCGCCCTCGCACTCCTCATGCGCTTCCGCCCCGAAGGCCTCATCCCCAACCGCCGCCGCCAACTCGAATTCCACGAAGCCGAACTCGAACCCGGCGAGACACCACCACCCACAGTCCTCAGCAAGACAGGGGCCTGACCCATGACCACCGACACCACCACAGCAGGCCAGGCCCCCGACACCCCGGCCGGACAGACCGTCCTCGACGCCCGCAACGTCACCATGCGCTTCGGCGGCCTCACCGCCGTACGCTCCGTCGACCTCACCGTCAACAGCGGCGAAATCGTCGGACTCATCGGACCCAACGGCGCCGGCAAGACCACCTTCTTCAACTGCCTCACCGGCCTCTACATCCCCACCGAAGGCGAAGTCCGCTACAAAGGCCAGATCCTCCCCGCCAAATCCTTCAAGGTCACCGCGGCCGGCGTCGCCCGCACCTTCCAGAACATCCGCCTCTTCCCCAACATGACCGTGCTGGAGAACGTGCTCGTCGGCCGCCACACCCGCACCAAGGAAGGCCTCTGGTCAGCCCTCCTCCGCGGCCCCGGCTTCCACCGAGCCGAAGCCGCCTCCAAGGCCCGCGCCATGGAACTCCTGGAGTTCGTGGGCCTCGCCGACAAGGCAGAACACCTGTCACGGAACCTGCCGTACGGCGAACAACGCAAACTGGAGATCGCCCGCGCACTCGCCAGCGAACCCGGCCTCCTGCTCCTCGACGAGCCCACCGCCGGCATGAACCCCCAGGAAACCCGCGCCACCGAAGAACTCGTCTTCGCCATCCGCGACATGGGCATCGCCGTCCTCGTCATCGAGCACGACATGCGCTTCATCTTCAACCTCTGCGACCGCGTCGCCGTCCTCGTCCAGGGCGAGAAACTCGTCGAAGGATCCAGCGAGACGGTCCGGCAGGACGACCGCGTCATCGCCGCCTACCTCGGCGAACCCTTCGAGGAGAACAACTGATGACCGCACTCCTTGAGGTCGAGGACCTCCGCGTCGCCTACGGCAGGATCGAAGCCGTCAAAGGCATCTCCTTCACCGTCGAGGCCGGCAAAGTCGTCACCCTCATCGGCACCAACGGCGCAGGCAAGACCACCACACTCCGCACACTGTCGGGCCTGCTCAAGCCCGTCGGCGGCACCATCAAATTCAACGGCAAAACCCTGCGCAAATACCGCGCCGACCAAATCGTCGCCCTCGGCCTCGCCCACTCCCCCGAAGGCCGCCACATCTTCCCCCGCATGACCATCGAGAACAACCTCCGCCTCGGCGCCTACCTCCGCTCCGACAAGGCGGGCATCGAAAAGGACATCAACCGCGCCTACGACCTCTTCCCCATCCTCGGAGAACGCAGAAAACAAGCAGCGGGCACCCTCTCCGGCGGCGAACAACAAATGCTCGCGATGGGTCGCGCCCTCATGTCACAACCCAAACTGCTCATGCTCGACGAACCCTCCATGGGCCTCTCACCGATCATGATGCAGAAGATCATGGCGACCATCGCCGAACTGAAATCCCAGGGCACCACGATCCTCCTCGTCGAGCAGAACGCCCAAGCGGCGCTCTCCCTCGCCGACGAGGGCCACGTCATGGAAGTCGGCCGCATCGTCCTCTCCGGAACAGGCGGCGACCTCCTCCACGACGAGTCCGTACGCAAGGCGTACCTCGGCGAGGACTGAGACACCCGCCCGTCCCTCCCGCATACGACAGGGCCCGCACCCCGGCTTCGGGGTGCGGGCCCTGTCGTACGTACGTACGCGCGTATGCCGGCTCCGGGGCTAGCCCTTCGCCGCCTTCTTCTCCTCGGCGTCCTCGATGACCGCCTCCGCGACCTGCTGCATCGACAGCCTGCGGTCCATCGACGTCTTCTGGATCCATCGGAACGCGGCGGGCTCCGTCAGGCCGTACTCCGTCTGAAGGATCGACTTCGCGCGGTCCACCAGCTTCCGCGTCTCCAGCCGCTGGGAGAGGTCCGCGACCTCCTTCTCCAACGTCTTCAGCTCCGCGAAACGCGAGACGGCCATCTCGATCGCCGGGACGACGTCACTCTTGCTGAACGGCTTCACCAGGTACGCCATCGCACCCGCGTCCCTCGCCCGCTCGACGAGGTCCCGCTGCGAGAACGCGGTCAGCATCAGCACGGGGGCGATGGACTCCTCCGCGATCTTCTCGGCCGCGGAGATGCCGTCCAGGACGGGCATCTTCACGTCCAGGATCACGAGGTCGGGCCTGTGCTCACGGGCCAGCTCGACGGCCTTCTCACCGTCGCCCGCCTCGCCGACGACGCTGTAGCCCTCTTCCTCCAGCATCTCTTTGAGGTCGAGCCGGATCAGGGCCTCGTCCTCGGCGATGACGACGCGGGTCGTCAGCGGAGGAACGTGCGACTGGTCGTCGTCCGACGCTTCGGTGGGCTGTGGCGGCTCGGGGGCGGTCACGGGGGCTCCTCGATCAGGGCAGGGGTACAGCTCCCAAGAGCCTACCCAGCTGCGGTATGGTGGTTGGGCAGCGGGTCGGGATTAACCTTCGATTCGTTGGGCCCCGGTAGTCCAATTGGCAGCAGACGAAGGTCTCAAACACCTTACAGTGTGGGTTCGAGTCCCACCCGGGGCACCTTTCCTTAATTTCCAAGGTCGCAAATGACAAGCGGATGTTCCCGTTCCCGTGAACATCCGCTTTTTGCTGCCCCTTAGACCCACCGCACCGCAATGTGGGTCGCATGTACGACTTGGGCACCGGCCCCAAATACTGACCGAACCGCCGGAGGCTACTCGTTCTCGCCGATCCGATGCACCCGGACCAGGTTCGTCGAGCCCGATACCCCCGGCGGGGAGCCGGCCGTGATCACGACCACGTCGCCCCGCTCGCAGCGGCCGATCTCCAGGAGCAGTTCGTCGACCTGGTCGACCATCGCGTCGGTGGAGTCGACGTGCGGGCCGAGGAAGGTTTCCACGCCCCAGGTGAGGTTCAGCTGGGAGCGGGTCGCCTTGTCGGGGGTGAAGGCGAGGAGCGGGATGGGTGAGCGGTAGCGGGAGAGGCGGCGGACCGTGTCGCCGGACTGGGTGAAGGCGACGAGGAATTTGGCGCCGAGGAAGTCGCCCATTTCGGCGGCGGCGCGGGCGACGGCGCCGCCCTGGGTGCGGGGTTTGCTCCGCTCGGTGAGTGGGGGCAGGCCCTTGGCGAGGATGTCCTCTTCGGCGGCTTCGACGATGCGGCCCATGGTCTTGACCGTCTCGACGGGGTATTTGCCGACGCTGGTCTCGCCGGAGAGCATCACCGCGTCCGTGCCGTCGATGACGGCGTTGGCGACGTCGCTCGCCTCGGCCCTGGTGGGGCGGGAGTTGTCGATCATGGAGTCGAGCATCTGGGTGGCGACGATGACCGGTTTGGCGTTGCGCTTGGCGAGTTTGATGGCGCGCTTTTGGACGATGGGGACTTGTTCGAGGGGCATTTCGACGCCGAGGTCGCCGCGGGCGACCATGATGCCGTCGAAGGCGGCGACGATGTCCTCGATGTTGTCGACGGCTTGCGGCTTCTCGACCTTGGCGATCACGGGGAGGCGGCGGCCTTCCTCGTCCATGATGCGGTGGACGTCTTCGATGTCGCGCCCGCTGCGTACGAAGGAGAGGGCGATGACGTCGAAGCCTGTACGCAGGGCCCAGCGGAGGTCTTCTTCGTCCTTGTCGGAGAGTGCGGGGACGGAGACGGCGACGCCGGGGAGGTTGAGGCCTTTGTGGTCGGAGACCATGCCGCCTTCGAGGACGGTGGTGGCGACGCGGGGGCCGATCACGCCGGTGACCTGGAGGGTCACCTTGCCGTCGTCGACGAGGATGCGTTCGCCGGAGGTGACGTCCTGGGCGAGGCCGCTGTAGGTGGTGCCGCAGCGTTGGCGGTCGCCTTGGATGCCGTCTTCGACGGTGATGGTGAACTCGTCGCCGCGTTCAAGGAGTACGGGGCCTTCGCTGAAGCGGCCGAGGCGGATCTTCGGGCCTTGAAGGTCGGCGAGGATGCCGACGCTGCGGCCGCTCTCCTCGGAGGCCTTGCGCACGCGCTGGTAGCGCTCCTCGTGTTCGGCGTGGGTGCCGTGGCTGAGGTTGAAGCGGGCTACGTCCATTCCGGCTTCGACCAGTGCCTTGATCTGGTCGTACGAGTCGGTGGCGGGGCCCAGGGTGCAGACGATTTTGGCTCGGCGCATGGTTCGAGCCTAGGGCTTACCGGTCAGTAGTGAATTGGTCCTGCGTGACTACTCAACAACCTTTGCGTGAAGGGGTGTTGACAAGTGTTGAAGTGCGCGGGCGGCTGCTCTGATGAGCGGATTTTCGGCTGTCACGGGTGCAGTCGTGGGGGTTGCATGGTGAAGCGGGCGTTGACCTGGGCGTAGACGTGCTGGCGTTGTGGTTCGAGGTCCAGGGGCACCGCTTCGGCGGGCATGTCGGTCGCTCCGCCGTAGGCGACGGAGCGCATGACGGCGGGGGCGCCGTAGCCGTGGGCGGGGGTGTTCTCGGCGTCGAGGTCGGCGAGTTCGATGAGGGCGGCGAGTCGGGTGTCGAGGGCTTCGGCGTATTCGCGGGCGCGTTGTACCGCTTCGCGGACGGCTTGTTGCCTGGCGCGGCGGTGGGTGGGTGAGTCGGGGCGCAGGGCCCACCAGGGGCCTTCGACGCGGGTGAGGTCGAGGTCGGCGAGGCGGGTGGTGAGTTCGCCGAGTGCGGTGAAGTCGGTGAGTTCGGCGGTGATGTGGACGCGGCCGTGGTAGGCGCGGACGCGTTCGGCGCGGCCGTGTCTGGTGAGTTCGGGGGTGATGGAGAAGGCGCCGGTCTCCAGTTTCTCGACAGTGTCGCCGTAGCCCTTGATGAGGTCGAGGGCGGTGGTGTTGCGCCGGGTGAGGTCGTGGAGGGCGTCGCGGCGGTCGGTGCCGCGGGCGTTGACGGTGATGCCGATGCGGGCGATCTCGGGGTCGACTTCGAGGTGTGCTTCGCCGCGGACGGCGAGGCGGGGAGCGTCGGGGGTGCCGTAGGGGGTGTGGGGGGTGGTGGTGGTGGGGGTGGTGTCCATGGGGTCACTGTCGCACTGCGCCGGTGGGTCCGACAGTCATCGGATCGCAACCTGGGGGGTCTGTTGCGGAACGGGCTGGTGAGGTCAGAATCTACGCGCGTTACTACGGTCGACCGAGGAGTACAGAAATGCCGCTGAACCGCAGGAAGTTCCTGGGCACGTCCGCCGTCACCGGCGTGGGCGTGGCGCTCACGGGTGGGGCTGTGGCGCCGTCCGTGGCGCAGGCGAAGGGGAAGCCGGGCCGGCGGGAGAAGCGGTATTCGTTCACCGTGCTCGGTACGACGGATCTGCACGGCAACGTCTTCAACTGGGACTACTTCACGGACAAGGAGTTCGACGACAAGGACCACAATGACGTGGGCCTGGCCAAGATCTCCACGTTGGTGAACGAGGTGCGTGCGGAGAAGGGGCGTCGCAATACGCTCCTGATCGACGCGGGTGACACCATCCAGGGCACGCAGCTTTCGTACTACTACGCCAAGGTCGATCCGATCACCGCCGCGCGTGGCCCGGTGCACCCGATGGCGCAGGCGATGAACGCGATGGGCTATGACGCGGCGGCGCTCGGCAATCACGAGTTCAATTACGGTATACCGGTGCTGCGCAAGTTCGAGGAGCAGTGTGATTTCCCGCTTCTCGGGGCCAACGCGCTGGACGCGAAGACGCAGCGGCCGGCGTTCCCGCCGTATTTCATGAAGCGGCTGCGTACTCCGCACGGGCGTGATGTGAAGGTGGCGGTGCTCGGTCTGACGAATCCGGGTATCGCGATCTGGGACAAGGCGAACGTCCAGGGCAAGATGACGTTTCCCGGTCTTGAGGAGCAGGCCGCGAAGTGGGTGCCGAAGCTGCGGTCGATGGGTGCGGATGTCGTGATCGTGTCGGCGCACTCCGGTTCCAGTGGCACGTCGTCGTACGGGGATCAGTTGCCGTATGTGGAGAACGCGGCGGGCCTGGTGGCGGAGCAGGTGCCGGGTATCGACGCGATTTTGGTGGGGCACGCGCACACGGAGATTCCCGAGTACTTCGTGGAGAACAAGGCGACGGGCAAGCGGGTCGTCCTGTCGGAGCCGCTGAAGTGGGGGCAGCGTCTGACGTTGTTCGACTTCGACCTGGTGTGGGTGAAGGGCCGGTGGACGGTGGAGAAGGTGGGGGCGAAGGTCCTGAACTCCAACACGGCCGCGGAGGACGAGAAGATCACGCGGTTGCTGGCCGACGAGCACAAGAAGGTCGTCGCCTACGTCAATCAGGTCATCGGCACGTCGAAGGCGGCGATGAGTACGGCCGAGGGCCCGTACAAGGATGTCGCGATCATCGATCTGATCAATCAGGTGCAGAGGGAGACGGTGGCGCAGGCGTTGACGGGTGGTGCGTACGCGGCGCTGCCGGTGCTCTCGCAGGCGTCGTGCTTTTCGCGTACCGCGCGGATTCCGGCGGGCGAGGTGACGATCAAGGACGCTGCGGGTCTGTATCCCTTCGAGAACACCCTGGAGGCGCGGTTGCTCACGGGTGCGCAGCTCAAGGATTATCTGGAGTTCTCGGCGCGCTACTACGTGCAGACGCCCGCGGGTGCCCCGGTGGACCCGGCGAAGCTGACGAACGCCGAGAAGATCCCGGATTACAACTACGACGCGGTGTATGGCGTGACGTATGAGATCGACATCGCGAAGCCCGTGGGTTCGCGTGTCGTGAAGTTGTCGTTCGAGGGCGAGGAGATCGACCCGAAGGCTGAGTTCGTGCTGGCGGTGAACAATTACCGGGCGAGCGGTGGCGGGAATTTCCCGCATGTCGCGGGTGCCAAGCAGGTGTGGGCGAATTCGGAGGAGATCCGTAACACGATCATCGGCTGGGTGAAGGCGAAGGGGACGATCGATCCCGCTCAGTTCGCGTCGGTGGACTGGAGGCTGACCCGGGACGGTACGCCGGTGTTCTGAGTGGCGTTGTCCGTGTCCTCCCCCGGCGGGCGTCCGCCGGGGGCCGGGGTGGCCCGTGGGGGTCAGTTCTTGAGGCGTACGAGGTTTCCGCGCTGTTCCCCCACGCGGCCGGTGGCCTGGCCGGGGATGGTGGGGGTGTGCAGGCCGAAGCTGGTGAACGCGGTGCGGCGGGGCAGGGGGTAGGGGTCCTTTCCGGTGAGGGCGTTGAGGATGGTGGCGCTGCGCCAGGCGGCGAGGCCGAGGTCGGGGGCGCCGACGCCGTGGGTGTGGCGTTCGGCGTTCTGTACGTAGATGTTGCTGCCGGTGGCGGTGATGGAGGGGTCGAGGACGAGGCGGTAGTGCTCGTCGACGCGGGGGCGGGCGGAGGAGTCCTTGCGGATGTAGGGGTCGAGGCCGGCGAGGAGTTGCTCGGTGGGCCGTTCGCGGTAGCCGGTGGCGAGGACGACGGCGTCGGTGGTGAGGCGGGAGCGGGTGCCCTGCTGGAGGTGTTCCAGGTGGAGTTCGACGCGGGTGCTGGCGACGCGGCCTGCGGTGCGGACGAGGACGCCGGGGGTGAGGACGGCGTCGGGCCAGCCGCCGTGGAGGGTGTGCCGGTAGAGCTCTTCGTGGATGGCGGCGATGGTGTCGGCGTCGATGCCTTTGTGGAGTTGCCATTGGTGGGGCACGAGGTCGTCGCGGACCGTTTCGGGCAGGGCGTGGAAGTAGCGGGTGTAGTCGGGTGTGAAGTGTTCCAGGCCCAGTTTCGAGTACTCCATGGGTGCGAAGGCTTCGGTGCGGGTGAGCCAGTGGATTTTCTCGCGCCCCGCGGGGCGGGCTCGCAGCAGGTCGAGGAAGACTTCGGCGCCGGACTGTCCTGAGCCGATGACGGTGATGTGCTCGGCGGAGAGCAGCAGTTCGCGGTGGTCGAGGTAGTCCGCGGAGTGGATGACGGGGACGGTGGGGGCTTCGGCGAGGGGTTTGAGGGGTTCGGGGATGTGGGGGGCGGTGCCGACGCCGAGGGCGATGTTCCTGGTGTAGGTGCGGCCGAGGGCTTCGGCTTCGCCGTCGGAGTCGAGCTGGGTGAAGTCGACTTCGAAGAGGTCGCGTTCGGGGTTCCAGCGGACGGCGTCGACCTGGTGGCCGAAGTGGAGTGCGGTGAGGTTCTCGCTGACCCAGCGGCAGTAGGCGTCGTACTCGGCGCGCTGGATGTGGAAGCGCTCGGCGAAGTAGAAGGGGAAGAGCCGCTCGCGGCTCTTGAGGTAGCTGAGGAAGGACCAGGGGCTCGCGGGGTCGGCGAGGGTGACGAGGTCGGCGAGGAAGGGCACTTGGAGGGTGGCGCCTTCGATGAGGAGGCCGGGGTGCCAGTGGAAGCCGTGGCTCTGTTCGTAGAAGACGGTGTCGAGTTCGCCGAGGGGGTGGGCGAGGGCGGCGAGGGAGAGGTTGAAGGGGCCGATGCCGATGCCGACGAGGTCGCGGGGGTCTTCGGGCGTGGAGCGCGGCGTGGGGTCGGGGCGGTCGGGCGTGCCGGTCATCGGGGGGTGGTTCCTTCCGCGAGGTGGGGGGTGGTGCGCGCGGCCCTGGCGGTGGCCTGTCGGCTTGTCTCCTCGACGTGTTCGAGGAGCGTGGTGAGGTCGCCGGGGCGGGTGTGCGGGTTGAGGAGGGTGGCTTTGAGCCATCGGCGGCCGTCGAGGTCGGCGCGGCCGAGGACGGCGGTGCCTTCGGTGAGCAGTCGCCTTCGTACGTGGGCGAGGTGGGTGTCGTCGGTGTCTGTGGGGCGGAACAGGACGGTGCTGATGGCCGGGGTGTCGTACAGCTCGAAGCGGGGGTGGTCTTCGATGAGGGTGGCGAAGTGCCTCGCTTGGTCGCAGACTTGGTCGACGAGTGCGCCGAGTCCCGTGCGGCCGAGGGCTTTGAGGGTGACGGCGATCTTGAGGATGTCGGGGCGGCGTGTGGTGCGCAGGGAGCGGCCGAGGAGGTCGGGCAGGCCCGCGTCGGTGTCGTCGTCGGCGTTGAGGTAGTCGGCGCGGTGGGTGAGCGCGGCGAGGTCGTTCGGGTCGCGGACGGCGAGCAGTCCGGCGGCGGCGGGCTGCCAGCCGAGTTTGTGCAGGTCGAGGGTGACGGTGTGGGCGCGCTCGATGCCTTTCAGGAGGCGTTTGCGTACGTCGCTGAAGAGCAGGCCGCCGCCGTACGCGGCGTCGATGTGCAGCCGGGCGCGGTGGGCGGCGCAGACGTCGGCGATGTCGTCGAGGGGGTCGATGAGTCCGGCGTCGGTGGTGCCGGCGGTGGCGGTGACGAGGAAGGTGGTGTGCGGGCCGCCGAGTTCGTTGAGGGCCTCGTCGAGGGCGGCCGGGTCGAGGGTGCCGGCGGGGGCGGGGACGGTGACCGGGTCGGGCAGGCCGAGGAGCCAGGCGCCGCGGGCGAGGGAGTGGTGGGCGTTCTCGCCGACGAGGAGGCGCAGCGGGCCTCGGGTGGCGGCTTCGCGGGCGAGGAGCAGGGCGAGCTGGTTGGACTCGGTGCCGCCGGTGGTGACCAGGGCGTCCGCTTCGGGGTGGACCTCGGTGGCGAGTGCGCGGGTGACGAGGGTTTCGAGGGTGGAGGCGGCGGGGGCCTGGTCCCAGGAGTCCATGGAGGGGTTGAGCGCGGAGGCGGCCAGGTCGGCGGCGGCCGCCAGGGCGAGCGGCGGACAGTGCAGGTGGGCGGCGCACAGGGGGTCGGCGGGGTCGGCGGCGCCTTCGGCGAGCGCGTGGACGAGGGTGCGCAGGGCGGCTTCGGGGCCCGTGCCGTGCTCGGGCAGGACCGGTTCGGCGGCTGCGCGGACGCGGTCGGTGACGGCGGTGGGGCCGTCGGCGGGGAGTGGGCCGCCGCGGGCGGTCGCCCCGTGGTGCAGGGCGTCGAGCGTGACCGCGAGCAAGGGCCGCAGGGCGTCGGGGCCTTGGACGCCTCCGGCGAGGGGCGGCGGGGTGCTCATGGGGCGTGTCCTTCGGGTGCGCGCGTACAGGGGCACCAGCCTGTACGCCGCGTGGGCGCCGTGCCCGGGGTCCTCGGCGATCCGAACCCGAAAGTGGTACTGCCGTGCGGAGAAAACGTGTGGGTGCGGTGGGGGTGCTGAGCGGGCCGGGGGCGCGTAGGGGTGGCGCCGGGCGTCGCGTGCCGGAACTGCCGGCCCGGGGTTCTGGCACGGCTCTGCGGTTTCTCAGGGGCGGAAGTCGTCCTTGTGGTCGTCGGCCCACTGGGCGAACGTGCGGGCCGGCTTGCCGGTGACGGTCTCGACCGTGGTGGTGATCTCCGGTTCGGCGCCGACGGTCTCGGCGAAGGAGGCGAGGATGGCGGGCAGCATCTGAGGCGGTACGTGCGGGAAGAGTTCGGGGCCGACTTCGTTCGGCGGTATGTCGACGAAGCGCAGGGCGCGGCCGAGGGCGGCACCGATGGCGTGGATCTGCTGTTCCGTCGTGACGGCCTCGGGCCCGGTGAGGCGGTGGACGGCGCCGTCGTGTCCGTCGTCGAGGAGGGTGCGGGCGGCGACCGCGGCGATGTCGTCCTCGTGGATGGGGGCGGTCACGGCGCCGCCGAAGGGGCCGCGCACGGTGTCACCGGCGTGGATCTGCGGCGCCCATTGGAGGGAGTTGGTGGCGAAGGCGTTGGGCCGCAGGAAGGTGTGGCCGAGGCCGCTCTCCGTCACGTGTGCTTCGAGTTGGGCGTGTGCGGCGTAGATGGGGTGGCTGGTGTCGGCGCCGTCCTGGATGATGCCCGAGGAGAGGACGGTGACGTGGCGGACGCCGCTCGCGCGGGCCGCTTCGAGGAGGGCGGCGGTGTGCGTGCCCGCGGCCTGGAGGTGCAGGAAGAGACCCGAGGCTCCCTCGAACAGCGGGGCGAGGTCGGCGGGTCGGGGCCGGTCGCCGGAGAGGTCGAGGTGGCCGACGTCCACGGATTCGGGCAGTCCGGCGCGCTCGGGGGCGCGGGTCAGGGCGCGTACGGGGGTTCCTTCGGCGGTGAGATGGCCCACGAGGGCGCGGCCCACGTTTCCGGTGGCTCCGGTCACGACGATCACGGCAGGGCTCCTTCTGGTCGGGGTGCGCGCGGCCGTTCCGGCAGGTCCGGCCCGGCCCAGGTGCGAGCCTAGGCCGGTTGTGCCGGGTGCCGGATCGTCGTTTGGGACCAGTGGGCGTAGGCCGTGGGACCTACGCCGCGCGGCTCGGGTCAGACCCTGCCTGTGCCCTTTTCAGTACCCTTGCCTGTGCCCTGCCGGACGTGCAACGCCCGCGCCAGGTCGTCGAGTTGGTCGGCGAACTTGCGGCGCAGGGCGGGGATCGGGTCCGCGTCCCGCAGGCACCGCTCGCCCAGCCGCAGCGTCTCGGCGTCCACGAACGGGGCGGGGAAGGCCCACTGGCCCACCACGTCGGCGATCGCGGGGCCGCGCCGGGCCGCCACGGCGACGGCGTCCTCGTAGTAGCGCGGGACGTACTCCCTGACGAGGTCGGCCTGTTCGGGCTGCCAGAAGCCCTGGGCGGTGGCCTTGAGGAGGTAGTTGGACAGTTCGTCGGAGGCGAACATCGCGTCCCAGGCGGCCCGCTTGGCCGCGGCGTCCGGCAGCGCGGCCCGGCAGCGGGCGGCGCCCTCCTGGCCGGTGGCGCTCGGGTCCCGCGCCAGCTCGGCGGCGATGGCCGCCTCGTCGGTCGCGTCCAGCACGGCGAGGCGTGCGAGGACGCGCCAGCGCAGCTCCGGGTCGAGTTCGGGGCCGCCGGGCACGGTGCCCTCGTTCAGCCACGCCTGGAGGGGCCCGGGCTGGGTGGCGATGTCGATGGCGGCGCGGACGGCGGTGAGGCGCAGGCCGGGGTGGGAGCCGTCCTCGGTGCGCCGGATCAGGTCGCGGCAGAGTTCGCCGAGGGCGGCGAGTGCGGCGGGCCGCTCCTCGGGGCCGGCGTAGCGGCCGGCGATGTGGGCGGTGGCGAAGGTGAGGACGCCTTGGACGATGGCGAGGTCGCTCTCCTCGGGGAGGTGGGCGAGGGCCGTCGCGAGGTAGGAGCCGCCGTCGAGTTCGCCGTCGCGGACCATGTCGCGCAGGCTGTTCCACAGGACGGCGCGGGTGAGGGCGTCCGGGACTCCGGAGAGGTCGCGCAGCGCGGTCTCCTGGGAGGTCTCGTCGAGGCGGATCTTGGCGTAGGTGAGGTCCTGGTCGTTGGGGACGATCAGGGCGGGGCGGCCGCCGTCGCGGGGCGTGGCGGGTTCGGTGGACGGGATGTCGGTCTCGTACCGCTCGCGCAGGACGAGGCCGCGGCCGCCGGCGAGGTCGCGGTCGTAGACGCCGACGGCGACGCGGTGGGGGCGGCCGTCGCCGTGGGTGCCGTCGCCCGTGCCGCGGTCGAGGGTGAGCGTCCACTCGCGTCCGGCGTGCGCGACCTTCGAGGTGAGGGTGTCGACGCCCGTGGTGCGCAGCCAGGCCTCGGCCCAGGCGTGCACGTCGCGGTCGGTGGCGTGGGCGAGGGAGTCGATGAAGTCGGCGAGGGTGGCGTTGGCGAACTTGTGCCGCGCGAAGTGGGTGTTGATGCCCGCGAGGAAGTCCTTCTCGCCGAGCCAGGCGACGAGCTGGCGCAGGGCGCTCGCCCCCTTGGCGTACGAGATGCCGTCGAAGTTGAGCATCGCGGACGCGGTGTCGGGGACGGCGTCGGCGGCGGGGGCGACGGGGTGGGTGGAGGGGCGCTGGTCGGCGTCGTACCCCCAGGATTTGCGGGTGACGCCGAAGTCGGTCCACGGGTCCTTGAAGCGGGTGGCCTCGGCGGTGGTCTGGAAGCCCATGTACTCGGCGAAGGACTCGTTCAGCCAGATGTCGTCCCACCAGGTGAGGGTGACGAGGTCGCCGAACCACATGTGGGCCATCTCGTGGGCGATGACCATGGCGCGGGTCTGCCGCTCGGTGTCGGTGACGGCGGAGCGGTAGACGAATTCGTCGCGGAGGATGACGAGGCCGGGGTTCTCCATGGCACCCATGTTGAATTCGGGGACGAACGCCTGGTCGTAGGAGTCGAAGGGGTAGGGCTCCTCGAACTTCTCGTGGTAGCGGTCGAAGCAGGCCCGCGTGATGTCGAGGATCTCCTCGGCGTCGGCGTCCAGGAACGGCGCGAGCGAGCGGCGGCAGTGGATGCCGAAGGGGAGGCCGCGGTGTTCGGTGCGCACGGAGTGGTAGGGGCCGGCGGCGACCGCGACGAGGTAGGTGGAGATGAGCGGGGTGGGGGCGGCGCGCCAGGTGCCGTCGCCGAGGTGTTCGGTGATGCCGTTGGCGAGGACGGTCCAGCCTTCGGGGGCGGTGACGGTCAGCTCGAAGACGGACTTCAGGTCGGGCTGGTCGAAGGCGGCGAAGACGCGCTGCACGTCCTCCATGAACAACTGCGTGTACGTGTACGTCTCGCCGTCGCTGGGGTCGGTGAAGCGGTGCATGCCCTCGCCGGTGCGGGAGTAGCGCATCGCGGCGTCCACGCGCAGCTCGTGTTCGCCCGCGGTGAGCCCGTCGAGCGCGAGGCGGTTGTCGGTCAGGTCCACGGCGAGGGGCTGCCCGTCGAGGGTGGCGGAGCGCAGCTCGGCGGGCTTGAGCTCGACGAAGGTGGCGCCGTCGGTGCGGGCGCTGAACCGGATGACGGTACGCGAGTCGAAGGTGCCGACGGTGGGGTCGGTCGCCTGGGTCAGGTCGAGCTCGACGGTGTACCGGTGGACGTCGATGAGCTGGGCTCGGGTCTGCGCTTCGTCGCGCGTCAGTACGGGCATGGGCCCATGCTGCCCGATGGCACCGGCATCGGTGAAGGTCAGGGCGGTGTGCGCCGTGCGCCGTGCGCCGTCCGACGGGGGGAGGTGCCGTCAGGACGACTTGGCGATCGTCTCGTGGTGGCGGATCACCTCGGCGATGATGAAGTTGAGCAGTTTCTCGGCGAACGCGGGGTCGAGCTTGGCGCTCTCGGCGAGTTCGCGCAGCCGGGCGATCTGGCGGGCCTCGCGGGCCGGGTCGGCGGGCGGCAGCTGGTGGTTGGCCTTGAGGTGGCCGACCTGCTGGGTGCACTTGAAGCGCTCGGCGAGCATGTGGACGACGGCGGCGTCGATGTTGTCGATGCTGTCGCGCAGACGGGACAGCTCGGCGCGCACGGCCTCGTCCGTACCCTCCGCCGCGCTCGCGCCGTTCGCGTCACTGGTGTGGCTGGTGGTCATGGTGCATGAGCCTACGTTGCCGGTCGGGGGCGGTGGGAGGGTGGCGGAGCGGGGGGTGGGGTGTGGTCCCGCCGCACCGGTGCTTCCCCTGTGCCGCCCCCGGAGGGAGACCGCAGCATGGGCGGGTCATCGGGATCCGGCACCTGCTGTGACCAGCCGCCGGGCACGGCACGGCCCTGCTGTTCCCTGAAGCGGACGGGTGCCGTGCCGACGCGGCGGGTGAAGAGGCGGGAGAAGTACGCCGGGTCGTCGTAGCCGACGCGGCGGGCGACGGCGGCGACGGGCAGCTCCGTGGCGGCGAGGAGTTCCTTGGCGCGGCCGAGGCGGATGCCGAGGAGGTAGTCCTTGGGGCTGCATCCGGCGCCGCGCCGCACGGCGGTGCGCAGCTCGGCGGGGGTCATGCCGTGCCGGGCGGCGTGTTCGGCGACGGACAGGGGGCGGAAGGCGTCGCGGGCCAGGGCCTGGAGGACGGGGTCGCCGTCGGGGGCGATGTCGGCGCGGGCGCGGCGCAGGGCGACGAGGAGTTCGTGGACGGCGGCGCCGGTCTCGACTTCGAGGAGGGGGTTGCCGCGGCGGGCCGCGCGGGCGATGCGGCCGACGGCGGCGCGGGCCCCCGCCGCGTCGGAGAGGGGTACCACGGGGCGGCTGGGTTCGATGTAGCCGAGTTCGGTGTACGTCGCGGTCGCGGGGCCGGTGAAGTCGACGAAGCACTCGTCCCAGCCGGTGTCGGGGTCGGGCCCGTAGTGGTGGCGTACCCCGGGGGTGAGCCAGATCAGGGCGGGTGCGGTCACCGTCGTACGGCGTCCGTCGGGGCCGCGGAACCAGCCGCCGCCCGCGCTGATGACGACGGCGACGTGGTGGTCGAGGGTGCGGGGGCCGACGGTCGGCAGGAGGCCGTGCTGGAGGCCGACGCCGAGGCAGGCCAGGCCGAGCTTGTGGTGGGCCGGGCTGGGAGTGAAATACCGCATCCACGTGTGGTACATCCGCGTGCCCCTTCCGGTGCGGGCCCGGCCGACCCGCTCGCTGCGTCCAACCGGACCCGATCTTTGTCCATGGACCCCGCCGCCCGCCAGAGGTGATCGTGGACGGGCGGTGGGTGAGCGAGAGGACACGATGGACGGGTTCAGGGTCGGCGAGGACGATTTCGAGGTGGACGGGCGGCCGGTGCGGCTGCTCTCCGGCGCGCTGCACTACTTCCGGGTGCACGAGGCGCAGTGGGGGCACCGCCTGGCGATGCTGCGGGCGATGGGGCTCAACTGCGTGGAGACGTACGTCCCGTGGAACCTGCACGAGCCGCGGCCCGGCCGGTACCGCGACGTGTCGGCGCTCGGCCGTTTCCTGGACGCGGCGCGCGAGGCGGGGCTGTGGGCGATCGTCAGGCCCGGCCCCTACATCTGCGCGGAGTGGGAGAACGGCGGGCTGCCGCACTGGCTGACGGGGCCCCTGGGGGCACGCGCGCGTACCCGTGACGGGGAGTACCTGGCGCATGTGGAGCGCTGGTTCCACCGGCTGCTGCGGGAGGTCGTGCCGCGTCAGCACGGCGGCGCGGACGGCGGCCCCGTGATCATGGTCCAGGTCGAGAACGAGTACGGGAGCTATGGCTCGGACCAGGTGTATCTGCGCCGCCTGGTCGATCTGCTGCGCGGCGAGGGTGTGCGGGTGCCGTTGTTCACCTCGGACGGCCCCGAGGACCACATGCTGAGCGGCGGCTCGGTCCCGGGGGTCCTGGCGACGGCCAATTTCGGCTCGGGGGCGCGCTCCGGCTTCGGGACGCTGCGCGCGCACCGTCCCAAGGGGCCGCTGATGTGCATGGAGTTCTGGTGCGGCTGGTTCGACCACTGGGGCGCGGATCATGTCGTACGGGACGCGGACGACGCGGCGGCGGCGTTGCGCGAGATCCTGGAGTGCGGGGCGTCGGTGAACCTCTACATGGCGCACGGCGGCACGAACTTCGCGGGCTGGGCGGGGGCCAACCGGGGCGGTGGGGCGCTGCACGACGGGCCGCTGGAGCCGGACGTCACGTCGTACGACTATGACGCGCCCATCGACGAGGCCGGCCGTCCCACGGCGAAGTTCTGGCGCTTCCGGGAGGTGCTCGCCCCGTACGCGACGGAGCCCCTGCCCGAGCCGCCGCCGCCCCCGCCGGTGCTGGGCGCCCCCGCCACGGCGGCGCTCACGGAGTGGGCCCCGCTGGACACGGTCCTGGAGTGCCTCGGCACCCCGGAGGCCGAGCATGCCGTGCCGCCCACCTTCGAGGAGCTCGACGTGGACCGGGGCCTGGTGCGCTACGCCCTGACGGTGCCGGGTCCGCGCCGTCCCTACCGGCTGAGCGTGCGGGGGCTGCGGGACCTGGCGGTCGTGTACGTGGACGGGGAGCGGGCCGGGGTCCTGACCGAGGACGAGCCCGTCCTGGAGGACCCCGTGGCCGGGCACGCGCGCGTGGAGCTGTGGGTGGAGTCACTGGGCCGGGTCAACTACGGGCCGCGCTCGGGTGAGTCCAAGGGGATCTGCGGGGGTGTCCTGCATGAGCGGCAGTACCTGCACGGGGTGCGGGCGCGGGGTCTGCGGCTGGACGCGTTCGACGTGCCGTCGGCGGTGCGGGGGGTTCCCGTGGCCGGTCCCGGGGAGGGGCGGCGAGGCCTGCACCGGGGCACGGTCGAGGTCGGCTCCCCCGGCGACGCGTTCCTCGAACTGCCGGGCTGGACGCGGGGATTCGTCTGGGTGAACGGCTTCAATCTGGGCCGGTACTGGTCGGTCGGCCCGCAGCGGTCGCTGTATGTGCCGGGCCCCGTGCTGCGGGAGGGCGTCAACGAGGTGTGGGTGCTGGAGCTGGAGGGGGCGGCCCCGGGCGCAGCCGTCACGCTGTCCTGAGGCCCGCGAGGGGCCGCCCCGTCCCGCTCAGCCCTCGGTCACGGAGGTCACCTCGAAGGCGTCGAGCACGAACTCGGCCGTACCGTCGCCGCCGGTCTTGCGCAGGCCCACCCAGGCCTCTCCCTCGGCGGGGGCGGTGAACTCGTAGGTGAGCGTGGTGGGGTCGGTGGCGACAGGGAGTTCCTCGCGGTCGATCTCGCGGGGTGCGGGTTCGTCGACGGCGGTTACCCAGGCGTACTGGCCCGCCTTCTCGTTCTCGTACCGGAAGGAGACGCGGTAGCGCTTGCCCGGCGTGAAGCGGACGGTGTGCGGGACCGTGCGGTAGACGAGGCCGGTGTTCTCGCCGCGTGACTTCAGGGAGTTGCCGCCGTCGATGACGTCGTCGATCGCCTTGCCGTTCCAGCCGCGCTGCGTGTACGGGGCGTGGCGCTGGGCGATGTGGGTGCGCGGGTCGGTGGCGCCGCCCGCGTCGCCCTTGACGAACGGGCCCCAGCCCTGCGGGACGTGTTCGAAGTCCTCGTGAACGAGGGTGGTGCGGGGGTGCTTTGCCGGGCGGTGGGTCGCGGCCACCCGTACGTTGTCGAAGCGCACGCGCGCGTGGCCCGCCGCGGTCCGCAGTGTCAGTTCGGCGGTGCCGCCGCCCTCGGGGACGGTGAAGTACGTGAACATGCGCTGGAAGCGGGTGCCGTGCTTGCGGTCGGCGGCGACGTAGTTGCCGGCGGTGGACGTCTCGGTGAAGTTGGCGGCGGTGACGCCGTCGGCGGTGCGCACCTCCAGGGAGGCCTTGCGCCGCTCCCCCGCCTTCTCGCCGACCTCGACCTGCACGGATGCCACGTACCTACCGGCCCGCAGGCGGGCGAGGCGCTGTCCGACGGAGGCGGCGCCGCCCGCGCCGATGACCAGTTCGTAGTCGCCGAGGGCGCTGCGCTTCACGGTGGCGGGCCCGCTGACCTGCCAGCCCTTCAGGGAGCCGGAGTGGAAGCCCGGGTCGTGCAGCGGTGTCCCCTGGCCCCACTTCGGGTCGGGCAGGGCGGCGGCGCGCTCGCGGTAGAGGACGTAGGGCTGCTTCGGCTCGGCGTCGAGGGTGACCTGGCCGCCGCGCACGGGGACGTACGACGCGAAGACCCTGCCCTGGTCGGTGAGCCGGTACAGGGCGACGCGGGAGCGGCCCGCCCACGCGCGCGGGAGGTGCCAGGTGCTGCGCCCGCCGGCGGGGTTGTAGTGGTACAGCTTGGCGGGATCTGTGGCCTTGCGGGGCTCCCAGGGCAGCAGGTAGCGGCCGTCTTCGTAGACGACGTGTCCGTCGGTGGTGATGCGCCGCTTGCCTTCGACGGCGTCGGAGACGGTCGTCCCGGTGGGCCCGAAGAAGGTGATCTCGTGCTCGTCCCATGTCTTGATGGGGTAGGCCTGGAGGTACTTGGCGGGCAGTGAGTGGGTCCAGATGAGGTCGTAGAAGGCGTGCCAGTCGGTCTTGCCGATCCAGCCGGTGAAGTTGCCCATGCGGGCGATGCCGAGGAGGGTCGGCCACTTGTCGGCGAAGACGTCCTTCTGGTGGTTGCGGACGAAGCGGATCAGGCGGGAGTTGATGCCGCGCGAGGTGTCGCCGCCGTAGTCGGTCTCGGTGGCCCAGTGCGACCAGAGTGCCGAGCGTTCGAAGCCGTGGCCCCACTCGGTGGTGAGGTTCCAGCCCTGGTCGCGCAGGGCCCGCTGGAGGCGGTCGGAGGTCCAGCCGGATTCGCGGAAGACGTCGATGTAGAGGGTGTTGAGGGCCGGGTCGGTCTCGGCGCGCAGGTCGGCGAAGCGCTTGATGATGTCCCCGGAGACGAGGTCGCGGCGCTGGTCGATGCGGTAGCTCTGGTCGAGCCAGTCCCACTGCTTGTTGTTCTTGTCGACGAGCTTCTCGGAGAAGGCGTGGGCGACGGGGTAGGACTCGGTGGCGTTGACGTGCACGCCGAAGTCGCTGTGCCACTTCCCGCCCTCGTGGACGAGGGTGTTGAGGTCGTCGAGGCCGCCCGCGCGGGTGTTGTGGTTGCCCGCGTAGTCGGGGTGGGCGGAGTCGTGGCCTTCCGACTGGTAGCCCTTGAGGAGCGTGTACTGGCGCAGCCCGTCGGTGGCGAGGTGGATGCGCTTGACGTCGTCGAGCGTGGCGAGGAAGGGGTTGGTGGCCTGCGAGGCGAAGTTGAACGGGATGTGCGGGACGACCCGCAGATGCTGTTCGTCGGCGCCGAGCGGGGTCACCATGATGTCGCGGAAGGCGGTCGCGGCGTCCTGCCAGTCGACCTTGCCGTCGCCGTTGCGGTCGCCGGTGATCACGACGGTGGCGTACGGGAGGGGTTCGGTGGCGTCCACGGGGGCGGTCGCGGCCCGGTGCGTCCACTGTCCCGGGGTCAGCCGCGCCTCCACGCGGCCGCCGGTCCGCACCGTCTCGTGCCAGAGCCGGCCGTTGTCCCAGGTGGTGCCCGCCGCGCTCGTCGGTCTGTCGTAGACGGTGTTCGTCTCGATCGCGCCGCCGAGCCGGTCGTGCGCGACGACGGCGTACGCGCAACCGGTGGGCGCCGCCGCGGGCGTGTCCTTGTCCGGCCGGATCAGAGTGTCACCGCTCTTGGCCTTGTCCAGCTGCACCTTGGCGGCCAGGAGGGCGGCGCCCGGCTGGTCGTCGCGTACGGCGAGCAGGGAGAGGCCGGGGATCCGCAGGGTGCCGACGCGCAGCGCGTCCGTGTCCGCGATCTTCGTGACGCGCCAGTGGACCTGCCGTCCCTCGACGGCGATCTCGACGTGGATGCGGGTGCCGCCCGCGAAGGCGAGTACGTACGCGATGCGGGCCTTGTCCGCCGAGGAGGTCACCTCGGGCGTGTGCTCGGTCTCGTCGATGAGGACCGTGGTGACGGCGTCCGTGGCGCCGTGCAGGACGGCGCCGCTCGCGCGGTCGGTGTAGGCGATGACGCGCGGGAAGGCGGTGGCGACGCGTACGTCCAGGTGGCGGGAGCGCAGGGTCGCTTCGGGCGCGGCCGGTCCGGCGGGAGCGTCCTTGGCGTACGCGCCGGACCCTGCTCCGAGGGCGGCCCCCACCCCAGCGAGCGCACCGGTGGCGACGACGGCTCTGCGGCTCGGCCCGGACGTGTCTGACGGCAGCATGCGGCATCCCTCCATGGGGCGGAATCGGTGCCGATCACGATGCGCCGGGCGGTGCGGACACGCCTATGGACAAAGGAGGGACAGGTGTTGGACTTAACCGCGAGGGGCGGGGCGCCCACGGTCTCGGACGCCCCGCACCGCGACAGCCGGACGTCAGAGTCCCGCCGCCGCCTTCTCTATGTCCGCGGCGAACGTCGACACCTCGGTGTAGACGCCGGGGAACTTCGGCCGGGCGCAGCCGTTGCCCCAGCTGACTATGCCGACCTGGATGTACGCGCCGGCCTCGTCCTTGCGGAACATGGGGCCGCCCGAGTCGCCCTGGCAGGTGTCGATGCCGCCCTGGGCGAGGTTGCCCGCGCAGATCTCCTCGCCGGGCGTGAGCTCGCCGCCGTACGCGGCCTTGCAGTCGGCGTCGCTGACGAACGGGACGGTCGCCTTGAGGAGGTAGCGCTGCTGGGCGCCGCCTTCCCGGTCGGCGCCCCAGCCCGCGACGGTGAAGTCGCCCTTGTTGTACTTGGTGTCCTTGGCGATCTTCAGCGTGGGCAGGTCGATGGGCTTCGCCAGCTTGATGAGCGCCCAGTCCTTGCCCTTGCCGTTGTAGCCGGGGGCCTGGAGGACCTTGGTGGACTTCACCTTGATCGCGGCGGAGCTCCTGAGGTCCACGACACCGGCGGTGGCGGTGATGCTGGTGTTGTTGCCGGAGCCGTCCACGCAGTGGGCCGCTGTCAGCACGATGTTCTTGGCGTACAGGGAACCGCCGCAGCCCATCGACAGACGGACCATGAACGGGAACTCACCCTGCTTGGCGGGGGTCCCTCCGACGACACGCTCACTCGGCTGGGGGCCCGGGTCGGGGGCGGCGGACGCGGCCACCGGCTGAAGGCTGAGGGCGGCGAGCGCGATCGTGCCGAGGGTGGCGGCTCTCTTGACTCCACGCAGCTTGGTCTTCAATTGACTACCCTTCGTGGGGGGTTGATGAGGGGAGCGCGCGCGAGGGCAGGCCCTTGCCGCCCGTTTCAACCGCCCGGATGGCATGAGCCCGACAAAGCGTTGTTGCGGATTATGGAGATCGGTGTCCGCTCAGGACAAGGGGAGGTTTCCGGCCACGCCCCGCCGCGGGGTCCGCTCCCGAGGGCCTCAACGCCCTTACAGTGGAGCCGGGTTCAGTGTCCGACGGCTGACATCAGGGGGTAGGGACGTGACGGTCGGCGGCGGTCCCGTGCAGCACGGCTACCCCCATCTGGAGACCGTGCGCGCCGCCGTCACCGCGCTCTACAAACGCCTTTCGTACGACACCGTCCACACCTTCGACACCAGCGTCGCCCCCGCCGATGTGGCCTTCGGCGACCAGGACGACCTGCATCTGGGTGCGCAGCGGGTGGCCCGCGAGATGGTGCGGCACCTGCGCCTGCCCGACGCCCGCGTGATCGTCGGCTTCCGCGCGATGGAACACGCCGCCAACGTCGAACTCACCGCGGGGCCCGAGTACTTCGTCGAGCTCAACGACCGCTTCCGCACCCACCGGCGGGACATCGGCGCGGCGCTCGCCCACGAGGTCATGCACGTGTATCTGCACCGGCTCGACCTGTCGTTCCCCGGCACCCGCGACAACGAGATCCTCACCGACACCGCCGCCGCGTACCTCGGCGCCGGCTGGCTGCTCCTGGACGCCTTCCGCGAGGACGGCGTCTCCTCGCAGAAGCTCGGCTATCTCACCCCCGAGGAGTTCGGCTACGTCCTCGCCAAGCGGGCGCTGGCCTTCGGTGAGGCGCCGGAGACGTGGTTCACCAGCGCGCAGGCCTACACGGCGTACACCAAGGGGCTCGCCCAGGCCCGCCGCGACGAGCAGCGGCCACCGCTGACGGCCGCCGGGTGGGCGGGCAGACGGCGGTACGCGAAGGACCGGCGGTACGCGCGCGAGCACGGGTCGGGCCCGGGGGACGGGACGTACTCGTTCTCGTCCGACGGCCTCGGGGCGCTGCGGGTGTCGTTCCCCTGCCCCACGTGCTGCCAGCGGATCCGTGTACCGGCGCGGGGACGGGTCCGGGCGCGGTGCGCGCTGTGCCGGACGGTCCTGGAGTGCGACGCCTAGGCGTCGCTCATGAGGCGGACCAGTGGCCGGGGCGGGCGAGGGCGTCCGGGAGCTTCGTGCGCTCGTCTCCCCTGGCCGCGTTGACCTGCGTCTGCGTGAGGAAGAGCGCGCCGGTGAGGTCGGCGCCCCGCAGGTCCGTGTCGCGCAGGTCGGCGCCGATCAGGTCGGCGGTCCTCAGGTCGGCGCCGCGCAGGTCGGCGGCGATGAGGCAGGCACCGCGCAGGTTGGCGCCCTTGAGGTCGGCGCCCTTGAGCCGTGCGCCGAAGAGGTCCGCTCCCCTGCGGTCCTTCTTCTTGCCGCCGACACCCTTGCGTACGAGTTCACTGGTGCGCAGGAGGAGGACGTTGACGTCCTCGCGGTGCGCCGCGACGTCGGTCTCGGTGATCGCCTCGGGGGCGCCCCGGGTCAGTTCCTCGGTGCGGGCGAGGCAGGTGCGCAGGTCGGAGCGGATCGGCTTCGTCTGCGGCAGGGTCAGCGCCTCGGTCACGTACCAGAGGAGTTCGTGGAGTTGCCGCATGAGGGGGAAGACCTCGAACATCTGCCGGGCGGTGGCCGGATCCGCGCGCCAGTCACGGCCGCCGAAGGTGTGCTGCGAGACGTGCTGGCCCGCGCCGAAGCAGTCGTACACGGTGCAGCCGCGGAAGCCCTTGTCCCGCAGCTCGCGGTGGATGCCGCAGCGGAAGTCCGCCCGGAGGTTGCCGCACGGCTTGCCCGCCTCCTTGTTCTGCGCGAAGTCCGAGGACGCGGAGAAGGCGAGGGCCACGCAGCAGAGTCCGAAGCAGTCGCCGCAGTCGGCGCGCAGGGCGGCGCGGTCGTCTTCGAGCAGGGGCAACGCGACGGGTTCGCGCTCCGGTGGCATCGGGCGGGCTCCTTTGGAACGTCGTACGGTACGGCTCACCATTGTCCGGCAGCGCTACGGCCCGAACCGGGGGGTGGGCAGGCCGGGGACGGGGCCCAGGCCTGCCCGGCGGTGTCACGCGGCGCTGCGGCGGCCTCCCTGGGCACCGCCACCGGAGCGGCCGCGGCGTGCGCGCCCGGCCCCGGCGCCGCCCCCGGCGGAACCGGAACCGTCGCGGGACTGACCGCCCTGCCCCTGCCGGGGCACCCTGCGCTGCTGTCCGCCCTGGCCGGAGGCAGCCGCGCCGCCGCCACCGCCACCACCGCCGCTGCGGGGCCGTCGGCGGCGCTGCGAAGTCTGGGCGGGCTGCTGGGGCTGCGGCGTCTCGATGACCACCGGCACGCCCGAGGGCTCCCGGGCGCCGGTGATGCGTACCAGCTCCTCGTCGGAGGAGGAGATCCGCGCCGTGCGGGGGCTGATCTCGGCGTCGGACATCAGCCGCGTCATCTCCCGCTTCTCCTCGGGGAGCACGAGGGTGACGACGCTGCCGGACTCGCCGGCGCGGGCGGTGCGTCCGCCGCGGTGGAGGTAGTCCTTGTGGTCGGCGGGCGGGTCGATGTTCACGACCAGGTCGAGGTCGTCGACGTGGATGCCGCGCGCCGCCACGTTCGTCGCGATCAACGCGGTGACCTGGCCGGTCTTGAACTGGTCCAGGGTGCGGTTGCGCTGCGGCTGCGAGCGGCCGCCGTGCAGGCCGGAGGCGCGGACGCCGTTGGCGAGGAGCCGCTTGGTGAAGCGGTCGACGGCGCGCTTGGTGTCCAGGAACATGATCACGCGGCCCTCGCGGGCCGCGATCCGCATGGCGACGGCCTTCTTGTCCGTCTCGTCGGCGACGTAGAGGACGTGGTGCTCCATCGTCGTGACCGCGCCCGCGGACGGGTCGACGGAGTGCACGACGGGGTCGGTCAGGAACATCCGGACGAGCCGGTCGATGTTCTTGTCCAGCGTCGCCGAGAACAGCATGGTCTGGCCGCCCTGCTCGACCTGCTTGAGCAGCGCCGTGACCTGCGGCATGAAGCCCATGTCGGCCATCTGGTCGGCCTCGTCGAGGACCGTGACGCGCACCTGTGAGAGGTCGCAGTCGCCGCGCTCGATCAGGTCCTTGAGGCGGCCGGGGGTGGCGACCAGGACCTCGGCGCCGCGGCGCAGCGTCCCGGACTGCCGGGTGATCGACATGCCGCCGACGACGGTGGCCATGCGGAGGTTCACCGACGTCGCGTACGGCGTGAGGGAGTCCGTGACCTGCTGGGCCAGCTCGCGGGTGGGGACGAGGACCATGGCGAGCGGCGACTTGGGCTCGGCGCGGTGCCCGGCGGTGCGGGCGAGGAGCGCGAGGCCGAAGGCGAGGGTCTTGCCGGAGCCGGTGCGGCCGCGGCCGAGGATGTCGCGTCCGGCGAGGGAGTTCGGGAGGGTCGCGGCCTGGATCGGGAAGGGCTCGGTGACGCCCTGGGCGGCCAGCGTCTTCAGGAGGGCCTCGGGCATGTCCAGGTCGCCGAAGGCCTCGACGGCGGGCAGCGCGGGCGTGATGCTCTCGGGCAGTGCGAAGTCGCCGCCCTGCGCCGGCTTCGGCTTACGGCTTCCGGGCTTCTTCGCGGAATGTGCGGAGCCCTTCGCCTGGCCGGTCGGCCTGCCCTTTCCGGCTGCGTTCGCGGGCCGCTTGCGGGCGGGTCGTGCCGGGCGTTCGGAGCGGTTCATGCAGTAATGCCTTCCTGGTCGCTGGACTTTCCGGACCGCTGAGCCTGGGGGCGGCTCTGAGCCTGGGTGCGGCTCTGGGCCCGGTAGGGCCCGATGACAGCGCAAGCCGAGGCCCGCACCTTCCGGTGCGGGCCTCGGCTGTGAGGTTCGCGCGCTGCGACGATCAGGCAGGAACGATGTTCTCGGCCTGGAGGCCCTTCTGGCCCTGGGTCACCTCGAAGGAAACCTTCTGGCCCTCGAGGAGCTCACGGAAGCCCGAGGACGCGATGTTGGAGTAGTGGGCGAAGACGTCGGGGCCGCCGCCGTCCTGCTCGATGAAGCCGAAGCCCTTTTCCGAGTTGAACCACTTTACGGTGCCGGTTGCCATGTCAATCTCCTCAACAGGGGCAGTGAATGGAGAATCGCGGAATTGCCAATCTCCAGCGCTGCAATGACCCCCATACCGGAGAGAACCGGAAAAACAATAATGCGCCCTCGGAGCATTCCCGTCAGGCGCACATAAAGTCCATGGGTACCAAAACTGCAACACGTCAACTTTAACACGCCCGGCGGAGTCGTTGTTCCCGGGCCGGGGAGACCTGCGCCACCCGCTCCCTTCCGCCTTGGCGAGGACCTCGCTATGGTCCCCGAACAATCGTTTGGTTGGTTCAGGCACCGCACCGCCACCGCCATCACTCCCGACCGGAAGGCGGCCCGATGCGCGTCAGCGTCCCACGCACCCGTACGGCGGCTGGACTCGCGATCTCCTCCCTCGTCCTCGGCGCCCTGCCCGCCTGGGCGGCCCACGCCGAACCCGCCTCGCCCCGGCCGTCCCGCCCGGCGGCGACGTCGGCGTACGACAACGCACGCCACATCCCCCTCCAGGGCGCCGTCAACGTCCGCGACGTGGGCGGGTACCGGACCTACGACGGGGAGCACGTCCGCCGGGGCCAGGTCTTCCGCGCCGACGCCCTGAGCAAGCTCACCGAGGCTGACCTCACCACGCTCTCCGGGCTCGGCCTGACGAAGGTCATCGATTTCCGGGTGCCCGCCGAGGTGCGGTACGACGGGCCGGACCGGCTGCCCGGCGGAGCCACCCCCGTCCCCCGCCCTATCACCGACAACGGCCTGTTCACCCGGCTCCTCACCGCGATCGGCTCCAAGGACCCGGTCAAGCAGGAGGAGATGCTGGGCGACGGCAGGGCGGCCGCGTTCATGCGGGACGTCTACCGCACGTTCGTCACCGACGCCGCCAACCGCGCACAGTTCGCGGCCACCCTGCGCGACATCGCGGGCAGCCGCGCCCCGCTGCTCTACCACTGCACCGCGGGCAAGGACCGCACCGGCTGGACGACGTATCTGCTGCTGCGCCTGGTCGGCGTACCGGACAGGGCGGCCGTGGGCGACTACCTGGCCTCCAACACCTACCGGTCCGCCCACGACGCGAAGGTGCGCGAGGCGCTCGAGCAGGGCGGGCTGATGCGGAACCCGGACCTGATCATCCCGCTCCAGGAGGTGCGGACCGACTACCTGGACACGGCTCTCGACGAGGCCGCGCGGCGGTACGGCGGTCTGGGCGGCTATCTGACCAAGGGGCTGGGCCTCGACGCGGACACGCTCGTGAAGCTACGCCACCGCATGGTCGGCTAGGCCACGATCCCGGCCGCCCGGGCCGCCGCGAGCCATGCGGGGAACTCCCCCACCAGCCGGTCGTACAGCTCGTCGTCCGGCACGGCCAAGGGGTCGTTCCCGGCGTGGAAGAAGCCCGCGTTGTCGACCGGGCGCTTGGCCGGCACGGCGAGTTCGTCGAGCTTGCGCAGATAGTCGAACTGCTTGCTCGCCGGGTCGCCGAAGCCGATGAACTGCCAGAACAGGGGCAGCTTCGCCGCCTTGCACAGATAGCGCTCGGCGGCGAGCCTGCTGATCGGCCCGCCGTCGGTCTGGAAGATCACCAGAGCGGGCGTCACGGAGCCGTCGGCGTGCGCGGCGTGGTCGAGGTAGTGGTCGATGACGGCGTCCATCGCCAGGTGGTAGCTGGTCTTCCCCATGTGCCCGAGCCCGGCCACGATGGCGTCGATCCGGCCGCGGTGGTCATCGAGTGCGATCTCCGTCACCGCGTCGATGTCCGTGGAGAAGAAGACGGTGGGCACCCTCCCGTCGTCGTCGAGGTGCGCGCAGAGGCCGAGCACCCGGTCGGCGAGGGCCTGGACGCTGCCGTCCCGGTAGTACGGCCGCATGGATCCGGAGTGGTCGACGACAAGGTAGACCGCCGCCCGGGCACCCTCCAGGCCGTGCTTGCGCAAGGACACCCCGGCGCTCTTGTAGAGGCTGACCAGCGCGGGCGCCGAGTCCTCCACCTTGCGCAGACTGATCGCGGGACCCATGCGCCGCTCCGTTCCTCCGTGCGGGACCGCCACGGTGCCGGCCCGTCAGCGGCCGAGGGTACGCGCCGCTCCCGGCTTCCGTCCGGGCGTACGGAAACCCTTCTCCCTTGCACGTATGACTGCTAGACACATGCGGCATGAGCTCACGGGAGATCTCGTACGGGCTGGACGGCAGGACGGTTCTGATCACCGGGGCGGCACGCGGGCAGGGCGCGGCGGAGGCACGGCTGTTCGCCGAGGCCGGGGCGCGGGTCGTGGTCACGGACGTACGGGAGGAGGAGGGGCGCGAGGTCGCCGCGTCCCTGGGCGGGCAAGGGGAGTTCGTACGCCATGACGTGACGGACGCGCGGGGCTGGGCGGCGGCCGTGGCACGCGCCCTCGATGCCTTCGGACGGCTCGACGCCCTGGTGAACAACGCCGCGCTGTGGCGCACGGCCTCCGTGGAGGAGGAGACGTACGAGAACTTCGAGGCGCTGCTCCGCGTCAATCTGCTGGGTCCGTTCCTCGGTATCCAGGCGGTGCTGCCCGCGCTGAAGGAGGCGGGCGGGGGTTCGATCGTGAACGTCTCGTCGACGGCGGGGCTCGTCGGCATCCCGGGTCACGCGGCGTACGGCTCGACGAAGTTCGGGCTGCGGGGCCTGACCCGGTCCTCGGCGCTGGACCTCGCGCGGTACGGGGTCCGGGTCAACTCGGTGCATCCGGGGGCGGTCGACACCCCGATGATCGCCGCGACCTCCGCCGGGCGGGACTGGTCGCATCTGCCGCTCGGCAGGATGGGCCGCCCGGAGGAGGTCGGCGAGGTGGTGCTGTTCCTGGCGTCGGACGCGTCGTCGTACATCACGGGCGCGGAGTTCGCCGTGGACGGCGGCTCGACGACGGGGTGACGGCGCCCCGGCCCTACCGCCCGCCCGGCGGTTCGAAGGCCCGCGCGAACGCCCGCGCGACGCACGTATCTTGGGCGGATGGACCGTGCCCGTCTGCTGCTGCTCCTCGCCGTCGCCCCGGTCGTCACCGTGGCCGCGTACGTCCTCGCTGACGGCCCGGGTGGTGACGCGGGCGGGGCCGGCCCCGGACGGCCGCAGAGCCCGCGGCCCTACGACGAGGACCACTCGGCGGCCGACGCGGAGACCGACCGGCAGCCGGCTCCCCGGCCGACGACGAGCCCCCGGCTCAGCCCTTGACCGCGCCCGCCGCCAGGCCCGAGCCCAGCTTCCGGTGCACGATCACGAAGAAGACCATCACCGGCACCGTGACCAGGGTGGAGCTGGCCATGACCGGACCCCAGGACGTCGAGTTCTCCCCGAAGAACTGGTAGATGCCGACGGCCGCCGTGTACTTGTCGCTGCCCTTCATGAAGGTGTACGCGAAGACGAACTCGTTCCACGCCGTGATGAAGGCGAAGATCGAGGTGGCGACGAGGCCCGGCGCGACCAGCGGCAGCAGCACCGACCAGAACATCCGCGGCCAGGACGCCCCGTCGATGTACGCGGCCTCCTCGACCTCCTTCGGGACGGTGGCGACGAAGCCGCGCAGCGTCCAGATCGCGAAGGGCAGCGAGAGGGCGATGTAGACGACGCTCAGGCCGAGCAGGGAGTTGAGCATGTCGTAGTCCCGCATCTGGATGAAGAGCGGGATGACCAGGGCCTCCAGCGGCACCATCTGCACGATCAGGATCATGATCAGTACGGAGGTGCGGAAGCGGAACTTGAAGCGTGCCACCGCGATGGCGGCGAAGAGGGAGAGCAGTCCGGCCGCGACGATCGTGGCGAGGCCGACGAGCGCCGAGTTCAGCAGGTACGTACCGAAGTTGCCCTTGTCGAAGACGAATTCGAAGTGTTCGAGACTGAGGCCGCTGGGCAGCACGTCCGAGCCGCGGGTGAGCGCCTTCGGGTCGAGGGCGGTGGAGATCATCCAGTAGACGGGGAAGAGGGTGAAGACGAGGAGCGCGGCGACGGCGACCGGCAGGCCGATGCGGCCCGCGAGCGTGGTGCGGGAGCGGGTGCGGGCGGTCACAGGTCCTCCTCCCCTTGCCGGAAGAGCGTACGGATGTAGACGACGGTGATGATCAGGAGCAGCACGGTGAGCAGCACCGCGGCCGCCGCGCCCGCGCCGTAGTCGTTCTTGGCGAAGGCCTCGATGTAGGAGTAGACGCCGAGGTTGTAGACCTCCGGGTTGGAGCCGTCGCCGCCCGGCATCAGATAGATCTGGGTGAAGACCTTGAAGTCCCAGATGGTGGAGAGGATGGTCACCACGAGGAAGACGGGCTTGATCGTCGGCACCGTGATGTTCCAGAACCGCTGCCAGGCGTTCGCGCCGTCCAGCTCTCCCGCCTCGTACAGCTCCTTGGGGATCGTCATGAGTCCCGCGAGGACGGTGATGGCGACGAACGGGAAGCCGTGGTGGATGACGTTGAGGGTGGCGATGGCGTAGAACGGGCCGCGTTCGGTGAACCAGTTGGTGGTCTCGGGGTCGATGAGGCCGATCGAGCCCGCGAGCTGGCTGACCATGCCGTCCTGCGGCTGGAAGAGCCAGATCCATACGTACGTTCCCGTCACCGCGGGCATGGCCCAGGCGGCGAGGATCGAGATCGAGCAGATCAGTCGCCAGGTCGGCCCGAGACGGTTGAGGAGCAGCGCCACGAGCGTGCCGAGGGCGACGGTCAGGCCGACGCAGGCGACGGCGAAGAAGACGGTGTTGGGCAGGACGGTCTGCCACAGCAGGTCACTGCCGAGCAGGTCACTGTAGTGGTCGAAGCCGGTGAACGTGCCGGTGCCGCCGCCGAACTTGACCTCGTAGTCCTGGAGGGAGAGCTTGCCGACCTGGATCAGCGGCCAGAGCAGGAGTCCCGCGAGGACGAGGAGGGAGGGGGTGAGGAGGAGCCAGGGGCGGGTGAGGGTGATCAGTTTCTTGCGGCGGCGGGCGGCCTCGGCGCCGCCGTCGGGCGAGGGGGGCTCGCGGCGGACCGGTGCCTCCGGTCCGCCGCCGCCGACGAGCGTGTCCTTCACGACAGTCGCGTCCTTCACAGTCGCGTCGCGTCCTTCACAGTCGTGCCTTTCACGGTGCCGAACTCGCCCTGGTCACTTGTCCTTGGCGAAGATCGCGTCCATGTCGTCGGCTGCCTTGTCCGCGGCTTCCTGGACGGACGCCTTGCCGGTGAGGATCGACTGGACCATGCGCGGGATGACCTTGGAGGCCTGGATCTCGCCGTACGCCTTGGTCTTGGGGACCGTGGCGCCGGCCTCCAGCATCTGCTTGGCGAACGGCTCGACCAGCGGGTCCTTCTTCGCCGCGATCTTCTCCAGCTCGGAGTTCTGGCCGGGGAAGTAGTTCGTCTGCTCGGCCCACTTGGCGGCGAACTCACCGGTGGTCAGCATCTTCACGAACTCCCAGGCGAGTTCCTTCTTGTCCGTGTCGAACGTGGACAGATAGGAGCCGCCGAGGAAGGACTTGCTCATGCCGCCGTTCTCGCCCGGGAGCGGCACGGCGCCGAGCTTGCCCTTGAGGGACGGGTTCTTGTCGACGATCGCCTTCGGGGTCCAGTTGCCGCCGATGGACATCCCGATCTCGCTCTTGTTCCAGGCCTCGCCGACCTCCTTCTCCGTCCAGGTGCTGACCTTGGCCGGGGAGACCTTGTCCTTGGTGGCGAGGTCCGTGTAGAACTCGATGCCCTTGACGGCCTCGGGCGAGTTGATGCCGGACTTCCACGAGCCGCCGGACTCGGTGGCCAGTTCGCCGCCGGCGCCCCAGACGAAGGGGGCGGCGAACATCTCCGCGCCGCCCGCCACCGGGAAGGCGACCAGGTTCGGTTCCTTCTCCTTGAGCGTCTTCGCGGCCGTCCGCAGCTCCTGCCACGTGGTCGGGGGCTTGATGTCGTGCTTGGCGAAGAGGTCCTTGCGGTAGACGAGCGAGCGGACGCCTGCGTACCAGGGCATGCCGTACTGCTTGCCGTCGAGCGTGCCCGCGTCCTTCAGGCCCTCGACCAGGTCGTCGCCGAGGCCCGACTTCTTCACCTCGTCGGTGACGTCGACGAGCGCGTCGGTCTCGGCGAACTGCGGCACCCAGGTCGTGCCGACCTCGGCCACGTCCGGCACCTGGTCGGGGCCGCCCTCGATGGCGGTGGTGAACTTCTTCTGGGCGGTGGCCCACTGCTGGTACTCGACCTTGATCTTGGCGCCGGTCTTCTTCTCGAAGGCCTCCCCGGCCTCCTTGAAGAAGGGCCGCGCGTCGGGGTTGGTCCCCTCCATGATCCATACGGTGAGGGTCTTGCCCTTGCCGTCGGTGGCCTTGCCGCCGTCGTCACCGTCGTCGCCGCCGCATGCCGTGGCGGTCAGTCCGAGACTCATGGCGACAGCAACAGCCGCGATGACCCGTCGCTTCATGCCGGCCCCCTCCAGGTTCCGATTGGTGGGAGCGATTGTGGTCACACCGGACCGAGGCGGTCTAGACCCATTGGTATAAGCGGCCGAACCGTAATGACGGTTGCGAGTGACGCAACATACGCTCATAGCATTGCGTCACTTGCAACGCAGGGGTATCGGGGAGAGGCGCCTCCGCACACGCCACGGCGCCCGCCCAGGTCCGGTCGGGGACGAGGCGGGCGCCGCTTCAGTTCCGTACGTCGTTGTACGGGACGTATGAGGGGTCGTACGGCAAGCGCCGTACGGAGGGGGCGGGGTCAGACCGTCAGGGCGCGGTCCGTCGGGCGGATCGGCGCCGGGAGGTCGCTCGCGCCGGTGAGGAAGCGGTCGACTCCGCGCGCCGCCGAGCGGCCCTCGGCGATCGCCCAGACGATGAGCGACTGGCCGCGGCCCGCGTCACCGGCGACGAAGACGCCGGGGACGTTGGTCTGGAAGTCGGCGTCGCGCGCGATGTTGCCTCGCTCGTCGAGCTCCAGGGCGAACTGGTCCACCAGGCCGTTCTCGCGGTCCGTGCCGGTGAAGCCCATCGCGAGGGTGACCAGCTGCGCGGGGATCTTGCGCTCGGTGCCCGGCTTCTGGGTCAGCTTGCCGTCGATGAACTCCACCTCGACGAGGTGCAGGAACTGGACGTTGCCGTCCTCGTCGCCCTCGAAGTGCGTGGTCGAGACGGAGTAGACCCGCTCGCCGCCCTCCTCGTGCGCGGAGGTCACCTTGTACAGCATCGGGAAGGTCGGCCACGGCTGGTGCGGCGCCCGGTCCTCGCCCGGCTTCGGCATGATCTCCAGCTGGGTGACCGAGGCCGCGCCCTGGCGGTGGGCGGTGCCCACGCAGTCCGCGCCGGTGTCGCCGCCGCCGATGACGACGACGTGCTTGCCCTCGGCGGTGATGGGGGGCGCCACGAAGTCGCCCTCCTGCACCTTGTTGGCGAGCGGCAGGTACTCCATGGCGAAGTGGATGCCGTTCAGGTCGCGACCCGGGACGGGCAGGTCGCGGGAGATGGTGGCACCGGCGGCGATGACGACGGCGTCGTACCGCTTGCGCAGCTTCATCGCGTCGATGTCCCGGCCGATCTCCACGCCGGTGCGGAACTTGGTGCCCTCCGCGCGCATCTGCTCGATGCGGCGGTTGATGTGCCGCTTCTCCATCTTGAACTCGGGGATGCCGTAGCGGAGCAGGCCGCCGATGCGGTCGGCGCGCTCGTAGACGGCGACGGTGTGACCGGCGCGGGTCAGCTGCTGGGCGGCGGCGAGGCCCGCCGGGCCCGAGCCGATGACCGCGACCGTCTTGCCGGACAGCCGCTCGGGCGCCTGGGGCGCCACGTCACCGGTCTCCCACGCCTTGTCGATGATGGAGACCTCGACGTTCTTGATGGTGACGGCCGGCTGGTTGATGCCGAGGACGCACGCCGACTCGCACGGGGCCGGGCACAGGCGGCCCGTGAACTCCGGGAAGTTGTTGGTGGCGTGCAGCCGCTCCTGCGCGGCCTGCCAGTCCTCGCGGTAGGCGTAGTCGTTCCACTCGGGGATGAGGTTTCCGAGCGGACAGCCGTTGTGGCAGAACGGGATGCCGCAGTCCATGCAGCGCGAGGCCTGCTTGGAGATGATCGGGAGGAGCGAACCGGGAACGTAGACCTCGTTCCAGTCGCGGACGCGCTCGCCGACCGGGCGGGTCTTGGCGACCTCGCGGCCGTGGTTCAAAAAGCCCTTGGGATCAGCCATTGGTCGCCGCCTCCATCATCTTCTCGGTGATCTCGGTCTCGGAGAGACCGGCTCGCTCGGCGGCGTCCTTGGCGGCGAGCACTGCCTTGTACGTGCTGGGGATGATCTTGCTGAAGCGCGCCACCGCCACGTCCCACTCGGCGAGCAGCTTCTCGGCGACGGTCGAGCCCGTCTCCTCCTGGTGGCGGCGCACCACGTCGTGCAGCCACTGCGTGTCGGAGTCGGACAGCTCCTCGACGGCGCCGAGGTTGCCCGCGTTCACGTTGTCGCGGTCCAGGTCGATGACGTACGCGATGCCGCCCGACATGCCGGCCGCGAAGTTGCGCCCGGTCTCGCCGAGGACGACGGCGTGGCCGCCGGTCATGTACTCGCAGCCGTGGTCGCCCACGCCCTCGGAGACCACGGTCGCGCCGGAGTTGCGGACGCAGAAGCGCTCGCCGGTGCGGCCGCGCAGGAACAGCTCGCCGCCGGTCGCGCCGTACGCGATCGTGTTGCCCGCGATGGTCGAGTACTCGGCGAGGTGGTCGGCGCCGCGGTCCGGGCGGACGATGATGCGGCCGCCGGACAGGCCCTTGCCCACGTAGTCGTTGGCGTCGCCTTCGAGGCGCAGGGTGACACCGCGCGGCACGAAGGCGCCGAACGACTGGCCCGCCGAACCGGTGAAGGTGATGTCGATGGTGTCGTCGGGCAGGCCCGCGCCGCCGAACTTCTTCGTCACCTCGTGGCCGAGCATGGTGCCGACCGTGCGGTTGATGTTGCGGATGGCGACCTGGGCGCGCACGGGCTGCGCGTCGGTCACGCTGGAGGCGGCGAGCGCGTCGGCGGAGAGCTTGATCAGCTCGTTGTCGAGCGCCTTCTCCAGGCCGTGGTCCTGGACGGTGACCTGGTGGCGCACGGCTCCGGCGGGCAGCGCGGGCACGTGGAAGAGCGGCTCCAGGTCCAGGCCCTGCGCCTTCCAGTGCTTGACGGCCTTCTCGGTGTCGAGGAGTTCGGCGTGGCCGACGGCTTCCTCGATGGAGCGGAAGCCCAGCTCGGCGAGGAGCTCGCGGACCTCCTCGGCGATGAACTCGAAGAAGTTCACGACGTACTCGGCCTTGCCGGAGAACCGCTCGCGCAGCGCCGGGTTCTGCGTGGCGATGCCCACGGGACAGGTGTCCAGGTGGCAGACGCGCATCATGACGCAGCCGGAGACGACGAGCGGCGCGGTCGCGAAACCGAACTCCTCGGCGCCGAGCAGCGCGGCGATGATGACGTCGCGGCCGGTCTTCAGCTGGCCGTCGGTCTGTACGACGATGCGGTCGCGCAGGCCGTTGAGCAGCAGCGTCTGCTGGGTCTCGGCGAGGCCCAGCTCCCAGGGGCCGCCCGCGTGCTTGAGCGAGGTCAGCGGCGAGGCGCCCGTGCCGCCGTCGTGGCCGGAGATGAGGACGACGTCCGCGTGGGCCTTGGAGACACCGGCGGCGACCGTGCCGACACCGACCTCGGAGACCAGCTTCACGTGGATGCGGGCCGCCGGGTTGGCGTTCTTGAGGTCGTGGATGAGCTGGGCGAGGTCCTCGATGGAGTAGATGTCGTGGTGCGGCGGCGGCGAGATGAGGCCGACGCCCGGCGTCGAGTGACGCGTCTTGGCGACCCACGGGTAGACCTTGTGGCCGGGCAGCTGGCCGCCCTCGCCGGGCTTGGCGCCCTGGGCCATCTTGATCTGGATGTCGTCGGCGTTGACCAGGTATTCGCTGGTCACACCGAAGCGGCCGGAGGCGACCTGCTTGATGGAGGAACGGCGCGCCGGGTCGTACAGGCGGTCCGCGTCCTCGCCGCCCTCACCGGTGTTGGACTTGCCGCCCAGCTGGTTCATGGCGATGGCGAGGGTCTCGTGCGCCTCCTTGGAGATGGAGCCGTACGACATGGCGCCGGTCGAGAACCGCTTGACGATCTCGGAGGCCGGCTCGACCTCGTCGATGGAGATCGAGGGCCGGTCGGACTTGAAGCCGAAGAGGCCGCGCAGGGTCATGAGCCGCTCGGACTGCTCGTTCACACGGCCCGTGTACTGCTTGAAGATGTCGTAGCGGCGGCTGCGCGTGGAGTGCTGGAGGCGGAAGACCGTCTCGGGGTCGAACAGGTGCGGCTCGCCCTCGCGGCGCCACTGGTACTCGCCCCCTATGTCGAGCGCGCGGTGCGCCGAGGGGACGCCGGAGGCCGGGTAGGCCTTGGCGTGGCGGGCGGCGACCTCCTGGGCGATGACGTCGAGACCGGCGCCGCCGATCTTCGTCGTCGTACCGCTGAAGTACCGCTCCACGAAGGCCTGGTCGAGACCGATGGCCTCGAAGACCTGGGCGCCGCGGTAGGAGGCGACGGTGGAGATGCCCATCTTGGACATGACCTTCAGGACGCCCTTGCCGAGGGCGTAGATGAGGTTGCGGATGGCCTGCTCGGGCTCGATGCCGGGCAGGAACGTCCCTGCGCGGACGAGGTCCTCGACGGACTCCATCGCGAGGTAGGGGTTGACGGCCGCGGCGCCGTAGCCGATGAGGAGGGCCACGTGGTGGACCTCGCGCACGTCGCCCGCCTCGACGAGCAGGCCCACCTGGGTGCGCTGCTTGGTGCGGATGAGGTGGTGGTGGACGGCCGAGGTGAGCAGCAGCGAGGGGATCGGCGCGTGCTCGGCGTCGGAGTGCCGGTCGGAGAGCACGATCAGGCGGGCGCCGGCCTCGATGGCGGCGTCGGCCTCGGCGCAGATCTCGTCGATGCGGGCGGCGAGCGCGTCGCCGCCACCGCCGACGCGGTAGAGGCCGGAGAGCGTCGCGGCCTTCATGCCGGGCATGTCGCCGTCGGCGTTGATGTGGATGAGCTTGGCCAGCTCGTCGTTGTCGATCACCGGGAAGGGCAGGGTGACGCTGCGACAGGAGGCGGCCGTCGGCTCAAGGAGGTTGCCCTGGGGGCCCAGGCTGCTGTGCAGCGAGGTGACGAGCTCCTCGCGGATGGCGTCCAGCGGCGGGTTGGTGACCTGCGCGAACAGCTGCGTGAAGTAGTCGAAGATGAGGCGCGGGCGCTCGGACAGGGCCGCGATCGGGGTGTCGGTGCCCATGGAGCCGAGCGGCTCGCCGCCGGTCTTGGCCATCGGCGCGAGGATGATCCGCAGCTCTTCCTCGGTGTAGCCGAAGGTCTGCTGGCGGCGCGTGACGGAGGCGTGCGTGTGCACGATGTGCTCGCGCTCGGGCAGGTCGGAGAGCTCGATCTCGCCGGTCTCCAGCCACTCCTGGTACGGCTTCTCGGCGGCGAGGGCGGCCTTGATCTCGTCGTCCTCGACGATGCGGTGCTCGGCGGTGTCGACGAGGAACATCCGGCCGGGCTGGAGGCGGCCCTTGCGGACGACCTTCGCGGGGTCGATGTCGAGGACGCCGACCTCGGAGCCGAGGACGACGAGGCCGTCGTCGGTGACCCAGTAGCGGCCGGGGCGCAGGCCGTTGCGGTCGAGGACCGCGCCGACCTGGGTGCCGTCGGTGAAGGTGACGCAGGCCGGGCCGTCCCAGGGCTCCATCTGCGTGGAGTGGTACTGGTAGAAGGCGCGCCGGGCCGGGTCCATGGAGGCGTGGTTCTCCCAGGCCTCCGGGATCATCATCAGCACGGAGTGCGGCAGCGAGCGGCCGCCGAGGTGCAGGAGTTCCAGGACCTCGTCGAAGGAGGCGGAGTCGGAGGCGTCCGGCGTGCAGATCGGGAAGATCCGGTCCAGCTTCTCGGCGCCGAAGAGGTCCGAGGCGAGCTGCGACTCACGGGCGCGCATCCAGTTGCGGTTGCCCTTGACGGTGTTGATCTCGCCGTTGTGCGCGACGAAGCGGTACGGGTGTGCGAGCGGCCAGCTCGGGAACGTGTTCGTCGAGAAGCGGGAGTGGACGAGCGCGATCGCCGTGGCGAAGCGGCGGTCGGACAGGTCGGGGAAGAACGGCTCCAGCTGGCCGGTGGTCAGCATGCCCTTGTAGACGATGGTGCGGGCGGAGAGCGAGGGGAAGTACGTCCCGGCCTCGCGCTCGGCGCGCTTGCGCAGCATGAACGCCTTGCGGTCCAGCTCCAGGCCGGTGCTCTCGCCGTCGGCGACGAAGACCTGCCGGAACACCGGCATCGTCGAGCGGGCGGTGGCACCCAGCAGCTCGGGGGCGACGGGCACGTCGCGCCAGCCGAGGACGGTCAGGCCCTCCTCGGAGGCGATCGTCTCGATCTGTGAGACGGCGGCGTCGGTGGTGCCGGCGGTGTCGACCGGCAGGAAGGCGATGCCGACGGCGTAGCCGCCGGCCGCGGGCAGTTCGAATCCGGCCACCTCGCGCAGGAAGGCGTCGGGCACCTGGAGCAGGATTCCGGCGCCGTCACCGGAGTCGGGCTCGGAGCCGGTGGCGCCGCGGTGTTCGAGGTTGCGCAGTACCGTCAGCGCCTGTTCCACCAGGTCATGGCTGGCAACACCGGTGAGGGTGGCCACGAATCCGACACCGCAGGCGTCGTGTTCGTTACGGGGGTCGTACATCCCCTGGGGGGCGGGGCGACCGTCCATGGGCGACCAGGCGTGGGTACGCATCGGCACTCCCGTCGTCGTCGAGGCAACTACATGTGGCAAGGGACGACGTTGGCCCTGGCGAAATTTCGTGCAGGTTACATGATGGAACGCTTCTCGAAAAGCGGATAGCTCATTCCATCATGTGGACACCGCTCAAAGAGGTGGGGAGCGGTTCACGGGGGACCTTTACGGACAGATCCATGGCCGAAGGCCCAGAGCGCCGCGAGCCTCATTGCCCGCAGCGCTTACGGCTCATGCCCTGTGGCAATCGATCCGAAACCGTCGAGTAACGGCTATTTATGCAAGGTCCCGCATAGGCCTGCACGGCCTTATCCTACGGCGGTACCGAACAGACCGCCCAGGGCGTACGTCACACCGGCCGCCGCCCCGCCGAGCGCGAGCTGCCGCAGACCGCTGAACCACCAGGACCGCGCGGTCACCTTGGCGACCACCGCGCCGCAGGCGAAGAGCCCGATGAGCGCGAGCAGCACGGCGGGCCACAGCACGGTGGCGCCGAGCAGATACGGCAGTACGGGCAGCAGGGCGCCCAGCGCGAACGCGCCGAAGGAGGAGACCGCGGCGACGGTCGGCGACGGCAGGTCGCCCGGGTCGATGCCGAGTTCCTCACGGGCGTGGATCTCCAGGGCCTGCTCGGGGTCCCTGGAGAGCTGACGGGCGACCTCGCGGGCCAGCTCCGGCTCGACCCCGCGCGAGGCGTACAGCGCGGCGAGCTCGCGCTCCTCGTCCATGGGGTGCTTGCGCAACTCCCGGCGCTCGACGTCCAGTTCGGCCTGGACGAGCTCGCGCTGCGAGGCGACGGAGGTGTACTCACCGGCCGCCATGGAGAAGGCGCCCGCGGCGAGCCCCGCGAGGCCGGTGATGACAATGGTCTGCTGCGCGACCGAGCCGCCCGCGACACCCGTCATCAGCGCCAGGTTGGACACGAGCCCATCCATCGCGCCGAACACGGCCGGACGCAGCCAGCCGCCGTTGACGTCCCGGTGGGTGTGGTTGTCGCGGTGCGCCTCGTGCAGTGCCGCTTCGGTCTCGATGATCGCCATGGTATGGACCCCCTCAATGCTTGGACAATGTCCAAAGTACGCGCGAAAAAAATCTCTCGCCAGCAAGGAAGGCCGTACTTACCTGCGCAAACGCGCCTCGGCGGGGGTCTCGCGAGGCCCTTCGCACCCCGTCGGAGTGGAAGCGCGAAGGGGTGATCTGAGCCCCGGCATGCTCGTGTGAGCACCCCGCGTGGCAGGGATGCACCAAGCACCGCGTCCAGCGGTCCGCGCAACAGGGAGGCACGGCATGGCATCCATCGCATGCGTTCCCTCGGTCCCGACGCCCGGCGACGCCGCCGGCCTCCGCGAACGGGCGCGCGGCGCGCTGCTCGGCCTGGCGGTCGGCGACGCGCTCGGCGCGCCCGCGGAGAACATGAAACCGTCCGAGATCCGGGCCCGTTGGGGCCGCATCACCGGGTACGTCGCCGAACACCCGGCCGGCACGGACGACACGGAGTACGCCATCTTCTCGGGGTTGCTCCTCGCCCGGCACGGCTCGGCCCTGACCGTCGCGCACGTCGAGTCCGCCTGGCACCAGTGGATCGCCGACCTGGACGAGGGCCCCTTCCGGGGCGCGGGCTTCAGCGAGCGCGGCACGCTGGAGAACCTGCGGCGCGGCCTCGCCGCCCCCATCTCGGCGCAGCACCGGCACGCATGGAGCGACGGCCTCGCGATGCGGGCCGCGCCGTTCGGCGTCTTCGCCGCGGGGCGCCCCGACGAGGCGGCCCGCCTCATCGCGATCGACGGCTCGGTCAGCCATGACGGCGAGGGCATCTACGGCGGCCAGGCGGTCGCGGCGGGTGTCGCGGCGGCGATGGCGGGCGCGCGGGTGGATGCCGTCGTGACGGCGGCTCTCTCCGTCATCCCGGACGACTGCTGGACGTCACGGTCGCTGCGGCGGGCGGTCATCGCCGCCCATCGCGGCGAACGCGCGGTCCGCTCCGCGGTGGTCATCGGCGGCTACCCCTGGACCGACCTCGCCCCGGAGGCGGTGGGCCTCGCCTTCGGGGCGTACGCGGCGGCACGCGGCGACTTCCGCTGCGCGGTGCTCTCGGCGGTGAACATGGGCCGTGACGCGGATACGACCGCGGCGGTCGCGGGCGCGCTCGCCGGGGCGACGTGCGGCGTCTCTTCGATCCCCGAGCCCTGGGCCCTGGCCATCGGGCCCGCGCGGGGCAGCTGCCTGCCCTCGATGCGGGGGCATCACGTACTGGACGTGGCGGAGCTGCTGATCCCTGACGGGGAGGGGTCGTGAGCGCCGACGGGCCCAGCGCTGTCGCCGCTGTGCCGACCATGCCGGTGACCGGCCGAACGGACGTACACGAAGGCCCGGCTCAAGCCGCACGCGACGAAAGCCCGGCCCAAGCCGCACGTAACGAAAGCCCGGCCCAAGCCGCACACAACAGAAGCCCGGCTCAAGCACCCCGCATCGAGGGATTGCTGTTGGGCCTGGCCGCGGGCGACGCCGCCGGGTGGCCCGCCGCCCGGCACCGGGCCGCCCGCATGCCCGAGTGGACCCGCCGCCTCACCCGCGAGCTGGACACCTTCGCCGAGCAGAACGCCACGACCACCCTGCCCGTCCCCATCGCCCTGAACCAGCCCCCCGAACCCCTGCGGCTCGGCCCCTCGGACGACGCCGAATGGGCGGCGTTCACCGCGGAGTCGCTGCTCCGCGCCGCCGACGGAACCCTGGACCCCGGGCTGCCCCCGGACCGCAGGGTACGGGCGGCGCTGGACCTCGCCTGGTCGACGCTCGCCGCCGAAGTGGCGGAGGCGGCGGCCCGCGCCCCCGAGGTGGAGTCCGCCGTGCTCCCCCTGCGCGCCCGGATCTCCGTCCGCGCGGGCCTCGGAAACCTCGCCGCGGGGCTGCGTCCACCCGCCACCGGCCACGACAACCCGCACTTCTTCGACGATGCCGCCTGCGTACGCGCCTGCGTGCTCGCCCTGGTCCACCCCGGCGACCCCGAACGGGCCGCCGCCCTCGCGGAGTTCGACGCCCGCTACACCCAGGACGGTGACGGCACGCACGGCGCCCGCGCGATGGCCTCGGCGATCGCGGCCGCCCTCGGCGGCGCGGACGTGGAGCAGGCGGTGGACGCCGCGCTCGCCCAGCTCCCCGAGCACACCGAGATCGGCCGCAACGCCCGGCACGCAGTGAAGCTCGCCCGCGACGCCGGGTGCGCCTTCGATCTCGTACCGCTCCTTGAACACCAGATCGTCGACCACGTGTACAGCTACGGCATCGCCGCCGCCGAGACCGTCCCGGTGGCCCTCGCCCTGGCCACCGCCGCACGCGGCCGCATCTGCGAGGCCGTGCCCGCCGCCGCGTGCCTTTCCCGGGTCGCGGACTCGGCGCCCGCCCTCGCCGGGGCGCTGACCGGCACGTACGGCACGGCGGCGGCGATTCCCGAGGCATGGCGCGAGACCTGCCGGACGCTCTCCGGCTGCACGCTGCCCCGCCTCGCCGGCACCGACCTGGTGGAACTCGCCGGGCACCTGGCACATACGGGCCTGGCCATTCCAGCCGAACAAGGCAGAGGCGATGGACAATTCCGGCATGAAGCCCACAAGCCTCACAGGCCGAACAAGTCCCACGAACAGGCCCACAAGTAGTACGGCCGGTCTGGCGGACCGCATCACCGGCAGCCTCGTCGGAGCGGCCGTCGGCGACGCCCTCGGCGGCCCCGTCGAGGGGTACGCGCCCGAGCAGATCGCCGAGCGGCACGGCGGCCGTGTCCAGGGCATCGTCGGCCCCTGGAACGGCGACGCGTGGCGCACCGCCCGCCCCATCGCGCCGTACCACAAGGGCGACGGCCACGTCACCGACGACACCTTGCTGACCCACGCGCTCGTACGGGTCTACGGCACCGTCCGCGACCACCTCGACGCGTACGCCATCGCCGACCACCTCGTGCCGGACCTCATGACGACGCCGCGCTGGATCCCGGAGCTGGCGGCCGAGACCCTCCCCCTGCACCGGCTCTTCCTCGCCGAGAAGTGGCTCGTCGCCCGCCTCCACTACGGCCACGTCGACCCGCGCGAGGCGGGCAGCGGCAACATCGTCAACTGCGGCGCCGCGATGTACATGGCGCCGGTCGGCCTGGTCAACGCCGCGAACCCGGAGGGCGCGTACGCCGAGGCCCTCGACATCGCGGGCGCCCACCAGTCCTCGTACGGCCGCGAGGCGGCGGGCGTCTTCGCGGCGGCGGTGGCGGCCGCCTGCACGCCCGGCGCCACGCCGGACTCGGTGGTCGAGGCGAGCCTCGCCCTGGCGAAGGACGGCACGCGGGCGGCGATCGAGGCGGTGGCGGAAGTCGCCGCGCGGCACCGGGACTTCGAGACGGCCCTGGCCCCCGTCCGCGCCGCCGTCGCCCCCTTCGACACGGTCGGCCCCGACTACCGCGCCCCGTCCCTGGGCGCCCGCCGCCCCTCGCGCCTGCACGCCATCGAGGAGCTGCCCGTGGCCCTGGCCATGCTCCTGGTCGGTGAGGGCGACTACCGCCGCACGGTCCTCGGCGCCGTCAACTACGGCCGCGACTGCGACTCCATCGCGACGATGAGCGGCGCGATCGTCGGCGCCCTGCACGGCGAGGCGGCGATCCCGCGCGACTGGGCGAAGACGGTGGCGGAAGCGAGCCGCCTCGACCTGCACGCCCCCGCGAGGTCCCTGACGGAGGTCACGCGGGAGATCTTCGCCAGGGACGTCGCGCGCCGCCGCGCCCACGAAGCCGCCTTCCACGCCCTGACGGCCACCCCGTGATCCGCCTCACCTGGGTCCAGCCGGAGGACCTCATCGGCCACGAGCTCCGGCAGGCCGAGCACGAGGGCCGTGACGTCTCCTCCGTCCGCGCCCGCTGGCTCGCGGCGGGCGGCCACCCGGCACCCCCGCGCGCGGGCGCCTCCCCCACCCCCGTCCCGCCCGGCCTCCGCGCCCTCGCCGAACAGCTCCTGGACGAGCTGGGGCCCGCCACCCCCGCGCAGCCGCCGCCCGCACCCCGCGGCCCCGCGCCGACCGCCCCCGCCGACCTCCGCGACCGCCTGCACGCCGCCTGGCTCGGCAGGGCCGCGGGCTGCCTCCTCGGCAAACCGGTGGAGAAGCTGCCCCTCGACGGCATCCGCGGCATCGCCAGGGCGACCGGCAACTGGCCGCTGACCACCTGGTTCACGGAGCGAGGACTCCCGCCCGCGCTCAAGGCGGCGTACCCGTGGAACAGGCGCTCGGCGGCGACCTCCCTCGCCGAGAACATCGACGGCATGCCCGAGGACGACGACCTCAACTACCCGCTGCTCGGCCTCGTCCTCCTCCAGCGCCACGGCACGTCCTTCACCACCGAGGACGTGGCGCGGCTCTGGCTGGACGAGCTGCCGGCCGGGCGCACCTTCACCGCCGAGCGCGTCGCCTACCGCAACCTCCTCCACGGCATCGAACCCCCGCACACCGCCGGCCACCGCAACCCCTTCCGCGAGTGGATCGGCGCGCTCATCCGGGCCGATGTGCACGGCTGGACCAACCCCGGCGCGCCCGCGGCGGCCGCCGCGCAGGCCTACCGCGACGCGGCGCTGACCCACACCGGGAACGGCGTCCACGGAGCGGTGTTCGCGGCGGCCACCATCGCCGCGGCCGCCGCCGGGAACGCGGACGTCCACCAGTGTCTGCGCACGGGCCTCGCGGCCGTCCCGCCGGACTCCCGGCTGGCCCGCGCCGTCCGCGAGGCCATCCGACTCGCGCTCACGACAAGGCGGTTCGACGACGTGGTGGACCGGCTCCACGCCGTTCACGCCGCCTGCCACTGGGTCCACGTCGTCCCGAACGCCGCCCTGATCGCCGCCGCCCTCACCCACGCCGACGGCGACTTCACCGGCTCCATCACCCGCGCCGTCTCCGGTGGCTGGGACACCGACTCCAACGGCGCGACCGCCGGGTCGATCGCGGGCCTGCTGGCCGGGCACCCGGCCGCGCTGCCCGCCTGCTGGACCGCGCCGCTCAAGAACCGGCTCGCCACGTCCGTGGCCGGCTTCGACGGCATCGGCTTCGACACCCTCGCAGAACTCACCGCCCGGGAGGCACACCGCTCATGACGCCGACACCCCACATCGCCGTCCTCGGCAGCGCCAACATGGACCTCGTCGCGTACGTCGCCAAGGCCCCGCGGCGCGGCGAGACCGTGACGGGCCGCGAGTTCCGTACGGTCCCCGGCGGCAAAGGCGCCAACCAGGCCGTCGCCGCGGCCCGCGCCGGCGCCACCGTCTCGATGATCGGCGCGATCGGCGCCGACACCTTCGGCGCGCAGTTGCGCTCCTCGCTCGAACACTCCGGGGTCGACACGGACCTGCTGCGCAGCGTCGAGACACCGACCGGCACCGCGCACATCGTCGTCGACGACGAGGGCGGCAACGCGATCGTCGTCGTCCCCGGCGCCAACGGCACCGTCAAGGGCCTCACCCCCGGCGACGAGGCCCTGATCGCCTCCGCCGACACCCTGCTCCTGCAACTGGAGATCCCGCTCAAGGGCGTCCTCACCGCCGCGCGGGCCGCCCGCCGCCACGGGGTGCGCACGGTCCTCACCCCGGCCCCCGCCCAGCCGCTCCCCGACGAACTCCTCGCCGCCACCGACCTGTTGCTGCCCAACGAACACGAGGCCGCCGCGCTCACCGGCATCGCGGACGACCCGCGGGCCGCCGCCCGCTCGCTCCTGGCCCAGGTCCCCGAGGTCGTCATCACCCTCGGCGCCGAGGGCAGCCTGTACGCGGCGCGCGGCGCCGAACCGGTGACGGTGCCCGCGCCACGGGTCACGGCGGTCGACACGACCGGCGCGGGCGACACCTTCGCCGGGGCCCTCGCCGTGGCGCTCGCCGAGGGCAGGCCCGTGCCGGAGGCCCTCCACTGGGCGTCGTCGGCGGCCGCGCTCTCCGTGCAGCGCCCGGGGGCCTCCGCCTCCATGCCCTGCCGCAAGGAAATCGACGCCCAGGCGAACGGCACCCCCTCATGACACACGCGAAGCCGCCCACGACCCCGCCCCTCACCGGCCTCCGCGTCCTCGACCTGGCCACCCTCTTCGCCGGCCCCCTCGCCGCCACGATGCTCGGCGACTTCGGCGCGGAGGTCATCAAGGTCGAGCACCCGAGCCGCCCCGACCCATCCCGCGGCCACGGCCCGTCGAAGGACGGCGTCGGCCTGTGGTGGAAGCTGCTCGGCCGCAACAAGCGCACGATGACGCTGGACCTCTCCACGCCCGGCGGCCGCGAGACCCTGCTGCGCCTCGGCGCCACCGCCGACGTGATCGTGGAGAACTTCCGCCCCGGCACCCTGGAGAAGTGGGACCTCGGCTGGCAGGAGCTGAGCGAGGCCAACCCCCGCCTGGTTTTGACCCGCGTCACGGGCTTCGGCCAGTTCGGCCCGTACGCGCGCCGCCCCGGCTTCGGCACGCTCGCCGAGGCGATGAGCGGTTTCGCCGCGGTCACCGGCGAGCCCGGCGGGCCCCCGACGCTGCCGCCCTTCGGCCTGGCCGACTCGATCGCGGGCCTGGCGACGGCGTACGCGGTGCTGACCGCCCTCGCGGCACGTGAGCGCACGGGACGCGGGCAGGTGGTGGACATGGCGATCATCGAACCGATCCTCACGGTCCTCGGCCCCCAGCCGCTCTGGTACGACCAGCTGGGCTTCGTCCAGCCCCGGGCCGGCAACCGCTCCACGAACAACGCGCCCCGCAACACCTACCGCACCGCCGACGGCCGCTGGGTCGCCGTCTCCACCTCGGCGCAGTCCATCGCGGAGCGCGTGCTGCGCCTGGTCGGCCGCCCGGAGCTGATCGCCGAGCCGTGGTTCGCCTCGGGCACGGAGCGGGCCGCCCACGCCGACGTCCTCGACGAGGCGGTCGGCGGCTGGATCGCCCGTCACACCCGCGCCGAGGTGATCGAGGCCTTCGAGAAGGCGGAGGCGGCGATCGCCCCCATCCAGGACGTACGCGACGTCATGACGGACCCGCAGTACGCCGCCCTGGACACGCTCACCACGGTCGAGGACCCGGAACTCGGCCCGCTCCGCATGCAGAACGTGCTCTTCCGCCTCTCCGAGACCCCCGGCGCGATCAGCTGGGCGGGCCGCCCGCACGGCGCCGACACGGACGCGGTCCTGGCCGAACTCGGCCTGACGGAACGGGAGATCACGACGCTGCGCAAGGAGGGCGCCCTATGACCGCCGCCCACCCCCTGACCTGGCTCTACGCCCCAGGGGACCGGCCCGAGGTGGTGGCCAGGGCCCTGCGCGCGGGCGCCGACGTGGTGATCGTCGACCTGGAGGACGCGGTCGCCCCCGGCCGCAAGGAGTACGCGCGGTCCGCCACGGCGGAACTCCTCTCGGATCCCCATCCGCCGCCCGTCCCCGTCCACGTCCGCGTGAACGCGCTGGGCACCCCCCTCGCCGACGCCGACCTCCGCGCGATCGCCCCGCTCCCCGGCGTCGCGGGGCTGCGCCTGCCCAAGGTCACCTCCCGCGCCGACGTCATCCGCGTCGCGGAACGCGCGGTCCCCGCCGACGGCGGCTCCCCCAGCCTGCACGCCCTCGTGGAGTCCGCGCTCGGCGTGGAGCACGCCTTCGCCATCGCCACCGCGCACCCGGCGCTGCACGGCCTCTCCCTCGGCGAGGCGGACCTCCGCGCGGACCTCGGCGTACGGGAGGACGCGGGCCTGGACTGGGCGCGCTCCCGCGTGGTGGTGGCGGCCCGCGCCGCGGGCCTCGCCCCGCCCGGCCAGTCCGTCCACCCGGACATCCGCGACCTCGAAGGCCTGGCGGCGTCCTGCGCCCGGGGCCGCGCCCTCGGCTTCCTCGGCCGCGCGGCGATCCACCCCCGCCAGCTCCCGGTGATCGAACGGGCCTATCTCCCCACCGCCGAGGAGATCGAACAAGCGGAGGAGATCACCAAGGCGGCGACGACGGACGAGGGGGCCCTCGCCCTGCCGGACGGCCGCTTCGTCGACCGGGCGGTGGTGGAGGGCGCGCGACGGATCCTGTCCCTGGCGCGACGCCCGCGCTAGTCGACGTACGCCCGGAAGCGCCCAGAAGGCCTTGGCCTCAGCTCTTCTCGGCGGACCCGGACCCGGACCCGGACTCGGCCTTGGACGCGGGGGCCTTCTCCCCCTTGGTGAGCTGCACGGAACCGCCGTCACCGTCCCCGTCGCCCCCGCCGGAGGCCACCGCGCCGGAGTCATCGGGTTCCACGATCTCCTCGCGCCCGGGACGCTTCTTCGCCGACACCACGAGGTAGACGACGGCCAGCACGAAGACCACGATCGCGGTCCATACGTTGAGGCGCAGGCCGAGCAGGTGGTGCGCGTCGTCGACCCGCATGTACTCGATCCAGCCGCGCCCCGCGCAGTACGAGGCGACGTACAGCGCGAACGCCCGGCCGTGCCCGAGCTTGAAGCGGCGGTCGGCCCAGATGACGAGGAGGGCGACGCCGACGCACCACAGGGACTCGTACAGGAAGGTGGGGTGGTACGTGCCGGGGACCCGGCCGTCCTCCGCCGAGGTGATCTTCAGCGCCCACGGCACGTCGGTGGGCCTGCCGTACAGCTCCTGGTTGAACCAGTTGCCCCAGCGGCCGATGGCCTGGGCGAGGGCGATGCCGGGGGCCAGCGCGTCGGCCCAGGCCGGCAGCGGGATGCCCCGGCGGCGGCAGCCGATCCACGCGCCGACCGCGCCGAGCGCGATCGCGCCCCAGATGCCGAGGCCGCCTTCCCAGATCTTGAAGGCGTCGACCCAGTCACGGCCCTCGCTGAAGTACAGCTGGTAGTCCGTGATCACGTGGTAGAGACGCCCGCCGACGAGGCCGAACGGCACGGCCCACACGGCGATGTCGGCCACGGTGCCGGAGCGGCCCCCGCGGGCGATCCACCGTTTGTTGCCGAGCCAGACGGCCACGAAGACGCCGATGATGATGCAGAACGCGTAGCCGCGCAGCGGAATGGGTCCGAGTTCGACCACTCCGCGGGACGGGCTGGGAATGAAGGCAAGGTCCATGGCACGTCCGACGCTACCGTGCCGGGCGGCGGGGGCGGCAACCAGCCCGGCTACGGGTCCATAACGGGCGCCTGCGCCTCAGCCCTTGTTGGCGTCCCGCACCATCTGCCGCAGCTTCTGCTGGGTGAGCGGGTTCTTCTGGTCGCCGAAGATGCTCTTGCCGTTGAGCAGCACGGTCGGGGTGCCCTGGAGCTTCGCGTCCTCGAAGGCCTTGTTCGACCGGACGACCCAACTGTCGTGCCTGCCGTCCTCGACGCACTTCTTGAAGGAGTCCGTGACGAGACCGTCGACCTGACCGGCGAGGTCGATCAGTTTCTCGTTCTTGCCGAAGGCGTCGTCGGTCTCGGCGGGCTGGTTCTTGAAGAGCACGTCGTGGTACGCCGGGAACTTGCCGGCGTCCTGGGCGCACGCCGCGGCGTTGGCCGCGCGCAGGGAGCCGCTGCCGCCCATGTTCCCGTCGATGAGCGTGGCCAGGTGGTACTCCACCTTCAGCTCGCCCTTGTCGGCGAGGTCGTGGATCGTGGAACGGAAGGCGTCCTCGAAGCCCTTGCAGGCCGGGCAGCGGAAGTCCTCCCAGATGATGAGGGTCGACTTGGCGTCCGCCTTGCCGAGCGGGAGCGTCAGCTCGTCCTCACCGGTCGCCCCCTTGGGGACGACCACGGGCCCCGATGTGTCCTTCTCGTCGTCGCCGGCATTGGCGGCGAGCAGCCCCACGACGGCGGCGAGGCCGAGGACGCCGACCACCGCGGCGCCCACGATCAGCGCCCGGCGCCGCTTGTCGCGGGCCTTCTGTCGCTCTCGCTCTTCCGTCAGCCGCTCACGGGCCGATCGCTTTGCCTCACGGTTCTTCTCACTCACACCCCGCCAACGAACCGGGGAGGCACCAGCGTGCCTCCCCGGTCCAGGACCACCCGTACGAGTTACGCCTTGCCGCGGACGCCGTCCGCGAGCTCGGCCGCCAGCGCGCGCACGGCGGCGAGCCCGGCGGCCTCGTCCTCGGCGTCGAGCATCCGCTGCACGAAGGCGGAGCCGACGATCACTCCGTCGGCGAAGCCCGCGACCTCGGCGGCCTGGCGGGCGTTGGAGACGCCGAGGCCCACGCAGACCGGCAGGTCGGTGGTGGCCTTGGTGCGCCGCACCAGGTCCTGGGCCTGCTCGCCGACGGACTCGCGGGTGCCCGTGACGCCCATCAGCGACGCCGCGTACACGAACCCGGAGCCCGCCGCCGTGATCGTGGCGAGCCGCTCGTCCTTGCTGCTCGGCGCGACGACGAAGACCGTCGCCAGGTCGTGCTTCTCGGCGTGCTCCCGCCAAAGGCCGGACTCCTGGACTGGCAGGTCGGGCAGGATGCAGCCCGCGCCGCCGGCCTCGGCGAGCTCGGCGGTGAAGCGCTCCACGCCGTAGCGGTCGATGGGGTTCCAGTACGTCATGACGAGCACCGGCTTGCCGGTCGCCTCGTGGGCCTCGCGGACGGTGCGCATGACGTCGCGGATCTTGAGGCCGCCACGCAGGGCGATGTCGTCGGCGGTCTGGATGACCGGCCCGTCGAGCACCGGGTCGCTGTGCGGCAGGCCGACCTCGACGACGTCCGCGCCGCCGTCGAAGACCGCCTTGACGGCCGCGATGCCGCCGTCGACGGTGGGGAAACCGGCGGGCAGGTACGCGATGAGCGCGGAGCGCCCCTCGGACTTGGCGACGGCCAGGGTGTCGCCCAACAGTCGGATGTTGCCGCTCACTTGGCGTCCCCCTTGATCTCCGCACCGGTGGCGGACGCGTCCGCCTCGACGGTGGCGTCCGTGTCGTACAGGCCGAAGTAGCGCGCGGCCGTGTCCATGTCCTTGTCGCCGCGCCCGGAGAGGTTGACGACGATCAGGCCGTCCTTGCCGAGTTCCTTGCCGACCTCAAGGGCCCCGGCGAGTGCGTGGGCGCTCTCGATGGCCGGGATGATTCCCTCGGTCCTTGAGAGGAGCCGCAGGGCCTGCATCGCCGCGTCGTCGGTGACCGCGCGGTACTCGCCGCGGCCGCTGTCCTTGAGGTAGGCGTGCTCGGGGCCGATGCCGGGGTAGTCCAGGCCCGCCGAGATCGAGTAGGGCTCGGTGATCTGGCCCTCCTCGTCCTGGAGGACGTAGGAGCGGGAGCCGTGCAGGATGCCCGGCTCGCCCGCGGTCAGTGTGGCCGCGTGCTCGCCGGTCTCGACGCCGTGCCCGGCGGGCTCGCAGCCGATGAGGCGTACGTCCCGGTCGGGGATGAAGGCGTGGAAGAGGCCGATGGCGTTGGAGCCGCCGCCCACGCAGGCGACGGCGGCGTCGGGCAGCCGGCCGGCGCGCTCCAGGAGCTGGCGGCGGGCCTCGACGCCGATGACGCGGTGGAAGTCGCGGACCATGGCGGGGAAGGGGTGCGGTCCGGCGACGGTCCCGAAGAGGTAGTGGGTCCGGTCCACGTTGGCGACCCAGTCGCGGAACGCCTCGTTGATGGCGTCCTTGAGGGTGCGGCTGCCGGACTTCACGGCGATGACCTCGGCGCCGAGCATGCGCATGCGGGCCACGTTCAGGGCCTGGCGCTGGGTGTCGATCTCGCCCATGTAGATGGTGCATTCGAGGCCGAAGAGCGCGCAGGCGGTGGCCGTGGCGACGCCGTGCTGGCCGGCGCCGGTCTCGGCGATGACCCGGGTCTTGCCCATGCGCTTGGTGAGCAGGGCCTGGCCGAGCACATTGTTGATCTTGTGCGAGCCGGTGTGGTTGAGGTCCTCGCGCTTGAGGAAGACGCGGGCGCCGCCGGCGTGCTCCGCGAAGCGGGGCACTTCGGTGAGGCTGCTCGGACGGCCGGTGTAGTTGACCAGGAGGTCGTCGAGCTCGCGGGCGAACTCCGGGTCGCTCTTGGCCTTGTCGTACTCGACGGCGACCTCGTCCACGGCGGCGACCAGGGCCTCCGGGATGAACTTGCCGCCGAACGCGCCGAAGTAGCCTTCGGTGCTGGGGACTTGACCCTCGGGGTCGGGGATGAAGAACTGGCTGGGCATGGCTGAACCTCGCTCTGGCTGGCGTGGGCGTGTGGCATGAGTACGCCTCTGCGCCGTGGCCGACCGGGTTCTCGCGCGACTGCGGCCCGTCCTGGGCCGGTCGCGCCCACGCGGCGGAGCCGCAAATGGATACAGACCCGCGCCCCTTTCAGGGGCGTTTCAGCTCGCGGCGGCGGTCGAGGCGCCGCGTCGCCATCGCATCCCGGGGATCTGGCCCGGCTCCGAGCCGATGTGGTACCGCACCCGCCTGCCCCGCACCCGCCGCGCGGGCGCCCGGCAGCCGCGGGGGCGGCAGCCGGGTGCGAGGCGGGCGGAGATCGGCATCGGGAGGGGTCAGCTCCGTCCGTGTCGCAGCGCCGGGTGCGCGCCCGCGGCGACCAGGTCGGAGACCGCGGCCTTGGGGTCGCGGCCGGTCACCAGGGACTCGCCCACGAGGACCGCGTCGGCGCCCGCGTTGGCGTACGCGATCAGGTCGTGCGGGCCGCGGACACCGGACTCGGCGATCTTGACGACGCTGTCCGGCAGCTCGGGGGCGATCCGCTCGAACACGGTGCGGTCGACCTTGAGGGTCTTCAGGTCGCGGGCGTTGACACCGACGACCCGGGCGCCCGCGTCGACGGCGCGCTCGGCTTCTTCCTCGTCGTGCACCTCGACGATCGGCGTGAGGCCGATCGACTCGGCGCGCTCGATGAGGGACTCCAGGGCGGGCTGGTCCAGGGCGGCCACGATCAGCAGCGCGAGGTCGGCGCCGTACGCACGGGCCTCCCACAGCTGGTACGAGGTGACGATGAAGTCCTTGCGCAGCACCGGGATGTCGACCTTGGCGCGGACGGCCTCCAGGTCGGCGAGCGAACCGCCGAAGCGGCGCTCCTCGGTGAGCACGGAGATGACGGCGGCGCCGCCCGCCTCGTAGTCGGCGGCGAGGCCGGCCGGGTCGGCGATCGCGGCGAGAGCGCCCTTGGAGGGGCTGGAGCGCTTGACCTCGCAGATGACCTTGACGCCGTCGCCGCGCAGGGCCGCCGCACCGTCCTTGGCCGGAGAGGCCTTGGCCGCGCGTTCCTTGAGCTCGTCGAGGCTGACGCGCGCCTGCCGCTCCGCGAGGTCGGCACGGACTCCGTCGATGATCTCGTCGAGCACACTCACGCGAGCGGTCCCCTTCCCTGACGGTTGAAGCTGACGTTCAAGCTGGTCACTGCGATGGTATCCGCAGGAGGGCGAAGCCTCCGCATCCGGTTGACGCCCATCCCACGACCTGGACACGCGTCACCCCTGCGGCCTGCGCGTTCATGGATGCAGCCATGACCCGAACGGCAGATTGCGTACGAGGGTGAAGACGGCCACCAGGACACCGGCTCCCCACAGCTGTGCCGGGCGCAAGTCGATCCTCGGGGGCCGCCCGCGCGCCGCGCGGACCACCCAGACGGCCCACAGCACCGCGAAGAGGCCGTAGCCGGCGACGGCGAGCGCGTTGGCGCCGAGGGCCGCGGTGAAATCGCCGTGGACGAAGGCGTGGGCGCTGCGCAGCCCGCCGCAGCCGGGGCAGTAGATCCCGGTGAGGCGCAGGAGCGGGCAGGCGGGGTAGTGGCCGGGCTCGTTCGGGTCGACGGCGCCGACGTACGCGAAGGCGCCGGCGACGGCGGCGAGGACACCGGCCGGCACGAGCAGGCGGGCCAGGAGCGCGGGCGCGCCCCTGCGGGCGGCCTCGGCGCTCTCGGTTTCGGCTCTCACGCGTGCATTGTGCCCCGCCCGTGGGCCCGCCGCCCGGTGGCCGGACAGCGGAAGAGGCGGCCCCGGCACCTGCCGGGACCGCCTCTCTCCGTAGGGCGAAGGTCAGCTCTGGGACCGCACGACCTGGCGCTGCTGCTGGTTCTTGTCCGCGCCGAGGCCCATGGCGCGCATGACGAGGCCCACGAGGCCGCCTACCACGGTGAGGGCCATGCCCGCCCAGAACCCGGGCACGTTGGCCATCACCATGAAGGCACCGGCGACGCAGAAACCGATGAAGGCGATGATGACACCGGTCCAGGCGGCCGGGGTGTGTCCGTGGCTGCTGCCCGCCATGACTTGCTCCTCGTTGCTGTATGCGTGGTGATGGGCGTAAGACCCACCGCGAGTCGGACGCTCGCTGTCATTGTCCCGTACCGGCGCGTATGGCCTGAGCGCGGGGTCATGCTTCGCGCGTCGGGTCCTCGCCCCGGTCCAGGGCCTTCCACAGTTCCTCGGGCCGCTCGGGGTCCGGGGCGCGGCGTGCCTTGCGGGGGCGCGGCGAGCCGTCGCGTTCGTAGCGTCCCGACATGGCGGGCCATGAGCGACCGTACGTGAGGGCGAGCAGGCCCGCGAGCAGGAGGAGGACGCCGGCGGCGGCCGCGGCGTAGGGCCAGCCGGTGTGGCTCAGGCCGCCGATGGTGGCGGCGGCGTCGCCGGAGGCGGTGGCGGCCTTCTCGTCGAGGGCGGCGCTGTCGCCCGCGCCGATCAGGGCGGCGGCCACGGTGCCCGCGCCGCTCAGTGTGAGCAGCAGGGAGACCAGGACGCGTCCGGTGCGGCGGACCGCGAAGATCGCGACGAGGGCGGCGAGGCCCACTATCGCGAGGGCCGCGGGCACGCCCGTGACGTCGCCGCCGCTCGCGGTCAGGGGCAGGTCGCCGCCCGCCACCGACGCCGTGCCGCGGGCCCAGGTCTGGCGGGAGGCGAGCAGCGCGAGGGCCGCGCCGACGGCGCCGAGCAGCAGGGCGGCGGCGATGCTGCGCCTGCTGCCGCGCTGTTCCTTGGTCTCGGCGGGCCCGGCGGCCTCCGCGGCCTTGGCGGGGTCGGGCTGGGCGTCGGTACGGGGCGGTGGTACAGCGGAAGTCACCTGTCCACTATCCCTCACGGCTTCCCGGGGCGTGCAGGCGGTTGGCGGTGTGGATGGCGCGCAGCACGGCGGCGGCCTTGTTGCGGCATTCGGTGTCCTCGGCGACGGGGTCGGAGTCGGCGACGACACCGGCTCCGGCCTGCACGTACGCCGTGCCGTCGCGCAGCAGGGCGGTGCGGATCGCGATGGCGGTGTCGGAGTCGCCCGCGAAGTCGAGGTAGCCGACGCAGCCGCCGTACAGTCCGCGCCGGGAGGGCTCCAGTTCGTCGATGATCTGCATCGCGCGGGGCTTGGGGGCGCCGGAGAGGGTGCCCGCGGGGAAGCAGGCGGTGAGCACGTCGAAGGCGGTGCGGCCCTCGGCGACCTGTCCGGTGACCGTCGAGACGATGTGCATGACGTGGGAGTACTTCTCGACGGACATGAAGTCCACGACCTCCACGGAGCCCGGCTCGCAGACACGGCCCAGGTCGTTGCGGCCGAGGTCGACGAGCATCAGGTGCTCGGCGCGCTCCTTGGGGTCGGCGAGCAGTTCGTCGGCGAGCGCCTGGTCCTCCTGGGGGGTGGCACCGCGGTGGCGGGTGCCCGCGATGGGGTGGACCATGGCGTGCCCGTCCTCGACCTTGACGAGGGCTTCGGGGCTGGAGCCGACGACGTCGAAGCCGTCGAGGCGCAGGAGGTACATGTACGGCGAGGGGTTGGTGGCCCGCAGCACCCGGTACACGTCCAGCGCGCTCGCCTCGCACGGGGTCTCGAAGCGCTGCGAGGGCACGACCTGGAAGGCCTCACCGGCCCGGATGCGCTCCTTGATGTCCTCGACCGCCTCCTGGTACTGCTCGCCGCCCCACAGCGCGGTGTACTCGGGCAGCTCGGAGGGCGGGAGCGCGGCCGGCGGCTGGGCGACGGGGCGCGAGAGGTCGGCCTCCATGGCGTCGAGCCGGGCGACCGCGTCGGCGTGGGCCTCGTCGACGCCGGTGTCGAGGTCGTTGTGGTTGATGGCGTTGGCGATCAGCAGGACCGAGCCGTCCCAGTGGTCCAGGACGGCGAGATCGCTGGTGAGCAGCATGGTCAGCTCGGGGAGCCGCAGGTCGTCCCGGTCGCCGGGGCCGATCTTCTCCAGGCGGCGCACGATGTCGTAGCCGAGGTAGCCGACCATGCCGCCGGTGAAGGGTGGCAGGCCCGCGTCGGTGACCAGGTCGCGGGGGGTGTGCAGGGTCTCGACGGTGGCGCGCAGGGCGTCGAGCGGGTCGCCGCTGGTGGGGACGCCGACGGGCGGGGTGCCCAGCCAGTGGGCCTCGCCGTCCTTGACGGTGAGGGTGGCGGCGCTGCGGACGCCGACGAAGGAGTACCGGGACCAGCTGCGGCCGTTCTCGGCGGACTCCAGGAGGAAGGTGCCGGGGCGTTCGGCGGTGAGCTTGCGGTAGAGGCCGACGGGGGTGTCGCCGTCCGCGAGGAGCTTGCGGCTGACGGGGATCACTCGGCGGTCGGTCGCGAGCTTGCGGAAGGTGTCGAGGTCCATGCCGGCAGACCCTACTGACCGGGCGCCGGTACGCCGGACAACGGCAGCACGTCGGAGTCGAAGCAGGTGCGGGTGCCGGTGTGGCAGGCCGCGCCGACCTGGTCGACCTGGACGAGGACGGTGTCCGCGTCGCAGTCGAGGGCCACCTCCTTGACGTACTGGAAGTGTCCGGAGGTGTCGCCCTTGACCCAGTACTCCTGGCGGCTGCGGGACCAGTAGGTGCAGCGCCCGGTGGTGAGGGTGCGGTGCAGCGCCTCGTCGTCCATCCAGCCGAGCATGAGCACCTCACCGGTGTCGTACTGCTGGGCGATGGCGGGGAGGAGGCCGTCGGCGCTGCGCTTGAGGCGCGCGGCGATCTCCGGGTCGAGGCCGCTGCTGGGCGGGGGCACGCTGGTCATGCCGCCCATTGTGCCGCGCCGGCGCGGCGGGCCCGGCGGGCGTCCACTGTCCGGACCGGCCGACCGGTCGTAGGCTGGCTGGCATGTCGACCCATGCGAAGCGTGAACGACTTCTCCTCGCCGACCTGTTGGAGGCCCAGGGCCCTGAGGCCCCGACGCTCTGCGAAGGCTGGAAGACCCGGGACCTGGCGGCCCACGTGGTGGTGCGCGAGCGCCGCGCGGACGCCGCGGGCGGGCTCCTGATCAAGCAGCTGGCGGGGCGTCTGGAGCGGGTGCAGGCGGAGTTCGCCGCGAAGCCGTACGAAGAGCTGATCCAGCTGATCAGGACGGGCCCGCCGCGTTTCTCGCCCTTCTCGCTCAAGCAGCTCGACGAGGCGTCGAACGCCCTCGAGTTCTACATCCACACCGAGGACGTGCGCCGGGCCCAGCCCGACTGGACGCCGCGCGCCCTCGACCCGGTCTTCTCCGACGCTCTGTGGTCCCGCCTGGAGCGCACGGCCCGCCTGGTGGGCCGCAAGTCCCCGGTCGGCCTCGTCCTGCGCCGCCCGGACGGCCGCACGGCGGTGGCCCACCGGGGCACCCCGGTGGTGACGGCGACGGGCGAACCGTCCGAGCTGCTGCTGTTCGCGTACGGCAGGCAGGAGGCCGCCGACGTCTCCCTGGAGGGCGACAAGGACGCGATCGCCGCCCTCCACGAGACGAAGCAGCTGGGGCTTTAGGCCCCGGCCCGGCCTTACCTCACCGGGTGCCCCGCCCCCCGCAACGTCTCCTTCACCTCGCCGATCCGCAGATCGCCGAAGTGGAAGACCGACGCCGCGAGCACCGCGTCCGCGCCCGCCTCGATCGCCGGGGGGAAGTGGTCCAGGCGGCCCGCGCCGCCGGAGGCGATGACCGGGACCGTGACGTGTCGGCGTACGGCCGAGATCATCTCGATGTCGTAGCCGTCCTTCGTGCCGTCGGCGTCCATCGAGTTGAGCAGGATCTCGCCCGCGCCCAGCTCGGCGGCCTGGTGTGCCCATTCGACGGCGTCGATGCCGGCGGACTCGCGGCCGCCGTGGGTGGTCACCTCGAAGGTGCCGGACGGGGTGCGGCGCGCGTCCACGGAGAGGACGAGGACCTGGCGGCCGAAGCGCTCCGCGATCTCGCGGATCAGGTCGGGGCGGGCGATCGCCGCCGTGTTGACGCCGACCTTGTCCGCGCCCGCGCGAAGGAGCTTGTCGACGTCCTCGGCGGTGCGGACGCCGCCGCCGACCGTGAGCGGGATGAAGACCTGCTCGGCGGTGCGGCGGACCACGTCGTACGTCGTCGCGCGGTTGCCCGAGGACGCGGTGATGTCCAGGAAGGTCAGTTCGTCGGCGCCCTCGGCGTCGTACACCTTGGCCATCTCGACGGGGTCGCCCGCGTCGCGCAGGTTCTGGAAGTTGACGCCCTTGACGACGCGGCCGTTGTCCACGTCCAGGCAGGGGATCACGCGTACGGAGAGGGTCATGCCGCGCCTCCCTGGGCGGCGCGCGGACCGTACGCCTCCACCTCGACCTCGACGACCAGACTGGGGTCGACGAAGCCGGAGACGATCAGCATGGAGGCGGCGGGCCGCACGTCGTCGAAGAGGTCCTTGTGGGCGCGGCCCACGTCCTCCACGTCCCGCGCGTGCGTGAGGTACATGCGGGTGCGTACGACGTGCTCGCGGCCGAGGCCGAGCCTCTTGAGCGCGTCGAAGGCGACCTGGAAGGCGTTGACGGTCTGGTCGTACGGGGTGCCCGCCTCGATCACGCCGTTCACCACCGACGTGCAACCGGACACCAGGACGAGGCCGTTCGGCAGTTCGACGGCGCGGGAGTAGCCGAAGGCTTCCTCCCACGGGCCGCCCGATTTCACCCGGCGCACGGCGTCGCTCATGACGACGCCACCGCGGCGAGTGCCTCTTCGAGCGTGAACGCCTTCGCGTACAGCGCCTTGCCGACGATCGCGCCCTCGACGCCGAGCGGGACGAGCTCGGAGATGGCGCGCAGGTCGTCCAGGGAGGAGACGCCGCCGGAGGCGACGACGGGGCGGTCCGTCGCCGCGCACACGTTGCGCAGCAGCTCGAGGTTGGGGCCCTGGAGCGTGCCGTCCTTGGCGATGTCGGTGACCACGTAGCGCGCGCAGCCCTCGGAGTTCAGGCGCTCCAGGGTTTCGTAGAGGTCGCCGCCGTCGCGGGTCCAGCCGCGGCCGCGCAGCGTCGTGCCGCGTACGTCGAGGCCGACCGCGATCTTGTCGCCGTGCTCGGCGATGACCTTGGCGACCCACTCGGGGGTCTCCAGGGCGGCGGTGCCGAGGTTGACGCGGGTGCAGCCGGTGGCGAGGGCGGCGGCGAGGGTGTCGTCGTCGCGGATGCCCCCGGAGAGCTCCACCTTGAGGTCCATCGCGGCGGCGACCTCGGCGATCAGGGCGCGGTTGTCGCCGGTGCCGAACGCCGCGTCCAGGTCGACCAGGTGCAGCCACTCGGCGCCCGACCGCTGCCAGGCGAGGGCGGCCTCCAGCGGGGAGCCGTAGGAGGTCTCCGAGCCGGACTCGCCGTGGACGAGACGTACGGCCTGGCCGTCGCGGACGTCGACGGCGGGAAGGAGTTCGAGGATGCTCACAGGGTTCCGATCCAGTTGGTGAGGAGCTGGGCGCCGGCGTCGCCGGACTTCTCGGGGTGGAACTGGGTGGCGCTCAGCGCGCCGTTCTCGACGGCCGCCACGAAGGGCTCGCCGTGCGTGGACCAGGTGACGTGCGGCGCGCGCATCGCCGGGTTCGCGACTTCGAGGGACCAGTGGTGCACGGCGTAGGAGTGCACGAAGTAGAAGCGGGCGTCGTCGTCCAGGTCCTTGAAGAGCGTGGACCCGGCGGAGGTCTGGACGGTGTTCCAGCCCATGTGCGGGACGATCTCGGCCTTCAGCGGTTCGACCGTGCCGGGCCACTCGTCCAGGCCCTCGGTCTCGACGCCGTGTTCGACGCCACGTGCGAAGAGGATCTGCATGCCGACGCAGATGCCCATCACGGGACGGCCACCGGCCAGGCGGCGGCCGACGATCCAGTCGCCGCGTGCTTCCTTGAGGCCCTTCATGCAGGCGGCGAAGGCACCGACGCCCGGCACCAGCAGGCCGTCGGCGTTCATTGCCTTGTCGTAGTCGCGCGTTATCTCGACGTCGGCTCCCGCGCGCGCGAGGGCGCGCTCGGCGGAGCGGACGTTCCCGAAGCCGTAGTCGAAGACGACGACCTTCTTGGGAGTGCTCATGTGGCGTACGCCTCCGTCAGTTCCAGTAGTCGAGCCGCAGGATGCCCGCCGCCAGACACATCACCGCGCCGATGGAGAGCAGCGTGATCAGGCTCTTGGGCATCCCCTGCTTGACGAAGGAGATGACGCCGCCGATCAGGAAGAGACCGACGACGATGAGGATGGTGTTGAGGCCGGTCATGGGTTAGAGCGCGCCCTTCGTGGAGGGAAGGATGCCGGCCGCGCGCGGGTCGCGCTCGGACGCGTACCGCAGGGCGCGGGCCAGGGCCTTGAACTGGCACTCCACGATGTGATGGGCGTTGCGGCCGTACGGCACGTGGACGTGCAGGGCGATCTGGGCCTGCGCGACGAAGGACTCCAGGATGTGCCGGGTCATCGTCGTGTCGTACTCGCCGATCATCGGCGCCATCTTCTCGGGCTCGGTGTGCACGAGGTACGGGCGGCCGGAGAGGTCGACCGTCACCTGGGCCAGCGACTCGTCGAGCGGGACCGTGCAGTTGCCGAAGCGGTAGATGCCCACCTTGTCGCCGAGTGCCTGCTTGAAGGCGGCGCCGAGCGCGAGGGCGGTGTCCTCGATGGTGTGGTGGGAGTCGATGTGCAGGTCGCCGTCGGTCTTGACCGTGAGGTCGAACAGGCCGTGGCGGCCGAGCTGGTCGAGCATGTGGTCGTAGAACCCGACCCCGGTCGACACGTCGACCTTGCCGGTGCCGTCGAGATCGATCTCGACGACGACGGAGGTCTCCTTGGTGGTCCGTTCGATTCTTCCGACGCGGCCTTCGCGAGTCATGCGTCCTGCTCCTTCTTGAGTTCGCGCACCGCATCGAGGAACGCGTCGTTTTCGTCGGGTGCTCCCGCGGTGACCCGCAGCCATCCCGGTACGCCGTTGTCCCGGACCAGGACGCCCCGGTCGAGGATCTTCTGCCAGACCTCGTGGGAGGCCCCCTCGCCGTCGAATCGCCCGAACTGGACGAAGTTGGCGTCGGAGTCCGTCACCTCGTACCCCATCGCGCGCAGCTCGGTGACGAGGCGGTCGCGCTCGGCCTTGAGCTGCTCCACGTACTTCAGGAGCGTGTCGGTGTGCTCCAGGGCGGCGAGCGCGGTGGCCTGGGTGACGGCCGACAGGTGGTAGGGCAGGCGCACCAGCTGTACGGCGTCGACGACCGCGGGGTCGGCGGCGAGGTAGCCGAGGCGCAGCCCGGCCGCGCCGAAGGCCTTCGACATGGTCCGTGAGATGACGAGGTGCGGGCGCCCCTCGATCAGCGGCAGCAGCGAGTCTCCGTGGCTGAACTCCACGTACGCCTCGTCGACCACCACCATGGACGGCTTCGCGGCCTGCGCGGCGTCGTGGAGGGCGAGGACGGTCTCTGCGGGGACGGCGTTGCCCGTGGGGTTGTTGGGCGTGGTGATGAAGACGACGTCCGGCTGGTTCTCGGTGATGGCCTTCACCGCCGCCGCCACGTCGATCGTGAAGTCGTCGTGGCGCGGCCCGGAGATCCAGGCCGTGCCGGTGCCGCGCGCGATCAGGCCGTGCATCGAGTACGAGGGCTCGAAGCCGATGGCCGTGCGGCCGGGGCCGCCGAAGGTCTGGAGGAGCTGCTGGATGACTTCGTTGGAGCCGTTGGCCGCCCAGACGTTGGCGAGCGTGACCTCGTGTCCGCCGGTGCGGGTGAGGTAGCGCGCCAGCTCGGTGCGCAGCTCCACCGCGTCCCGGTCGGGGTAGCGGTTGAGGTCGCGGGCGGCCTCGCGGACCCGCTCGGCGATGCGCTCGACGAGCGGCTCGGGGAGCGGGTAGGGGTTCTCGTTGGTGTTCAGGCGTACGGGTACGTCGAGCTGGGGCGCGCCGTAGGGGGACTTGCCGCGCAGTTCGTCGCGGACGGGGAGGTCGTCGATGCGTACGGTGCTCACTGGCCCGGCACCTTCCATCCGAACCGCGCCTTCACGGCCGCCCCGTGGGCGGGCAGGTCCTCCGCCTCGGCGAGCGTCACCACGTGGTGGGCGACGTCGGCGAGCGCCTCGCGGGTGTAGTCCACGATGTGGATGCCGCGCAGGAACGACTGGACGGACAGGCCCGAGGAGTGGCAGGCGCAGCCGCCGGTCGGCAGGACGTGGTTGGAGCCCGCGCAGTAGTCGCCGAGGGAGACCGGCGCCCAGGGGCCGACGAAGATCGCACCGGCGTTCTTGACGCGCTCCGCGACGGAAGGGGCGTCGGCGGTCTGGATCTCCAGGTGCTCGGCGCCGTACGCGTCGACGACCCGCAGGCCCTCTTCCACGCCGTCGACGAGGACGATCGCGGACTGGCGGCCCTCGAGTGCCGGGATGATGCGGTCCTCGACGTGCTTGGTGGCGGCGACCTGCGGCACCAGCTCCTTGGCGACCGCGTCGGCGAGCGCCTCGGAGTCGGTGACGAGCACGGCGGCCGCGAGCGGGTCGTGCTCGGCCTGGCTGATCAGGTCGGACGCGACGTGCGCCGGGTCGGCGGTGTCGTCGGCGAGGACGGCGATCTCGGTCGGGCCCGCCTCGGTGTCGATGCCGATCCGGCCGGTGAAGTACCGCTTGGCGGCGGCGACCCAGATGTTGCCGGGGCCGGTCACCATGTTGGCGGGGGCGCAGGTCTCGGTGCCGTAGGCGAACATCGCGACGGCCTGGGCGCCGCCGACCGCGTACACCTCGTCGATGCCGAGGAGCGCGCAGGCGGCGAGGATCGTCGGGTGCGGCAGCCCGCCGAAGTCGGCCTGCGGCGGGGACGCGAGCGCCATCGACCCGACGCCCGCCTCCTGCGCCGGGACGGCGTTCATGATCACGGAGGAGGGGTAGACGGACCGGCCGCCGGGGGCGTAGAGCCCGACGCGCTCGACCGGCACCCACTTCTCGGTGACCTTGCCGCCGGGCACGACCTGAACGGTGTGCGGGGCGCGGCGCTGGGCGGAGTGGACGAGGCGGGCGCGGCGGATCGACTCCTCCAGCGCCTCGCGCACGACCGGGTCGAGACCGGCCAGGGCCTCCTTGAGGGCGGCCGCGGGCACCCGGACCTGGTCGAGCCGCACGCCGTCGAATTTCTCCGCGTACTCGATCAGCGCCGCGTCGCCACGATGATGCACGTCCTCGCAGATGGGCCGCACCTTCTCCAGGGCGGCCGCGACGTCGAAGTCGGCACGGGGCAGCAGGGCGCGCAGGGCGGGGCCCTCGGGGAGGGCGTCGCCGCGCAGATCGATTCGAGAGATCACATGGCCAATTCTCTCAGACCTTCTTTCGACCTCGTTCGCCCGTATCAGTGGCTGATATGGATCTCGCGGGACCGTCTTCACCAAGCGCGTTCAGCCGGTCACAGAGCGGGCATGAAACAGGTGTACGAGGCACCGGTACACGCGGAGGAGGTGGCAGGAGCAGTGGTCGACGACGACGGCACCGTGGAGCCGCCGGACGGGCTGACCGCCGCGGAGATCGGCATGTGGCAGGCGTTCCGCAACGGCAGCGTCTACGACCTCAGATCGGGCGACGGCGCCGCCGACGATCCGCACGGCGGGCACCCCTGGGGACCCGAGCGCAGCGTGCGGGCGCGCATCGTGTGCTGGCTCCTCCTCGGCGGGCCGCCCGCGCTGGCGGGCCGGGTCTCCTCGCTGAAGCTGGCGGGGGTGCAGATCACCGACGTGCTCGATCTCGCGGGCGGGACCATCGTCCCGTACACCGAGATGAAGCACTGCCGCTTCGAGAAGGAGATCCTCCTCCCCGAGTCCCGCTTCGCCACGCTGCGCCTGGTCGACTGCTCGATCCCGCGCATCGAGGCGGCCCGGCTGCACACCGAGGGCGATCTGCACCTGCCGCGCTGCCGGGTGCACAACGGCATCCGCCTCACCGACGCCCAGATCGGCACCGATCTGCTCCTGAACCAGGCGGTGGTCTACCGCGACCGGCGCAGCCGCTCGATCACCGGTGACGGCCTCACCGTCGGGCAGGACCTCCAGGCCGAGATGATGGAGTCGCACGGCGAGCTGAGCCTGCGCGGCGCGAAGGTCGGCGTGTCGCTGAGCCTGCGCGGCAGCAGACTCATCAACCAGTACGGGCGGTACGCGCTCAACGCCCCGCAGCTGACCGTGGAGCGCACGCTGTACCTGACGCCCGCCGCCGTCGGCAATCCGCCGCAGACCAGCGGCACCACCCCGGCACGCGGCACCCGCGTGCAGCGCTTCGAGTGCGAGGGCGGCATCCGGCTCGACGACGGCCGCTTCGGCGACGCCATCGACTTCGCGGCCGCCCGCTTCAGGCTCCAGAACGACCAGGAGATCTCGCTGCGCCGCGTCCAGACGCCGGAGCTGCGCTTCCTGGGCGAGGCGCCGCAGCGCGGCAAGGTCGTGCTGTCCGGCGCCAAGGTCGTCAACCTCATCGACCGGGCGACCAGCTGGCCTGGACCCGGCGGCCTCCAGATGGGCGGTTTCACCTACGAGAACCTCGTCCCGCTGGGCAGCTTCACGCTCGACCAGCGGCTGGCCTGGGTGTCGGCCGCGACCGCCGAGTACAACCCGGAGCCGTACGAGAAGCTGGCCGCCGTCCTGCGCAACGGCGGTGAGGACGCCGACGCCCGCGAGGTCCTCCTCGCCAAGCAGCGCCGACGCCGCGAGACACTGCCGATGGCGGCGAAGCTGTGGGGGTTCGCCCAGGACTGGACGGTCGCGTACGGCTACCGGCCCGGCCGGGCGGCGGTCTGGATGGCCGTGCTGTGGGCGATCAGCGCCGTGGCGTTCTCGCACGCCGACCACCCGGCGATCAAACCGGGCGAACACCCGAACTGGAACCCCGCGCTCTTCGCGCTCGACCTCCTGCTGCCCGTGATCAACCTCGGCCAGGACAGCTACTGGCAGCTGCGCGGCGGCTGGCAGTGGTTCTCGACGGCGCTGATCCTGCTCGGCTGGGTCCTGGCGACGACGGTGGCGGCGGGCGCGACCCGGCTGCTGCGGCGCAGCTGAGGCGCGTGCCACGGCGCGCCGCCCGGCCGCCCCGCGCCGGTGCGCCCCGCCGCCGAACCGTTATCCGGCGGCGGGCAACCTTCGCCGCCCTTCGACCGTCATCCCACCGCAACCAACAATTGAGCAACCACGAAGGTGACCGGCCACCCCCCGCGCGAGCGGCGCCGGTTGAGGCGCAAAGGAGGGCACGGTGCTGCGTGCCTTCATCCGTACCGCCCGCATGATCCGGCACACCCCGCGGCTCGCCGCCGGGCTGCCGCCGGACGAGGAAGTGCTCCTCGACGTGCCCGACGAGCGGCTCGCCCCCGCGCTCGTCGCCGCCGGGCGCGGCGACCACGGCCCGGCCGCCAAGCTCCTCGCCACCACCCGCGATGCCGCCGAGTGGGAGAACCGCGACCGCTACACCACGCGGCTCGCCGCCTTCGCCCGCTCCCGCCCCGAGTGGTTCGACGCGTGGCTGGGCGCGTCCCCGCACGACCCGGACGCCCTGCTCGTCAAGGCCGAGCTGGCGGTCGTCCGCGGCTGGGAGTCACCGGCCCGCGCCGAACTGCTGCGCGAGGTGAGCCCGCTGCTGACCGCCGCCGCCGAGGCCGACCCCCGCGACCCGGTGCCCTGGCGGATCGCCCTCGACCACGCCCGCGGCACCCACGCCACGCACACCGTCTTCGAACAGCTGTGGGAGGAGGCGGTGCGCCGCTCCTCGTACCACTACGGCTGCCATGCCTCCGCCCTCCAGTACCTCTCGGCCGCCTGGTACGGCTCGCACCGCGAGTGCTTCGACTTCGCCGAGCGCGCCGCCTCGGACGCGCTGCCCGGCTCGCTGATACAGGTCCTGCCGGCCCGTGCCGCCTTCGCCTACCTCACCAGCCCGACGGGCAGCGTGCCGCGCGAGCGTCTGGACGCGGCGGCCGACCTCGCCATCGGCCTGTCCTCGGAGTACGGGGCCGGCGATCCCTGGCCCGCCGAGGTCCGCAACCTCCTCGCTTACGTCCTGGTCCGCCTGGAGCGGTGGGACGACGCCCTCGAACAGCTGCGCATGATCGGCCCGTACGCGACGTCCTTCCCCTGGGACCGGATGGCGGACGATCCGCTGGGCCAGTTCCTGGAGCTGCGCGACGGCGTACGCATCGAAGTGGCGTCGATGACCCCGCTGCGGCCGCCGCGCGGACGTGAGCGCTCCGGCGAGCATTAGGCTTGCCGGTCGTGACCATCCGGCTTCCGCTCTTCCCGCTCAACTCGGTGCTGTTCCCCGGCCTCGTCCTGCCGCTGAACGTCTTCGAGGAGCGATATCGCGCCATGATGCGCGAGCTGCTCAAGTCCCCCGAGGAGGAGCAGCGCCAGTTCGCCGTCGTCGCCATCCGCGACGGCTTGGAGGTGGCGCCCAGCGCGCCCGGCCTCCCCGACCAGACGGCGCTGCCCGAGCACGGCCCCGCCGCGGGCTTCGGCGACGACCCGGTCAAGGCTTTCCACACCGTGGGCTGCGTGGCGGACGCGGCGACGATCAGGGAGCGCGCCGACGGCGGTTTCGAGGTCCTCGCCACCGGCACCACGCGGGTGCGGATCCTGTCGGTCGACGCCTCCGGGGCCTTCCTCACCGCCGAGGTCGAGGAGGTGCCGGAGGAGCCGGGCGAGGGGGCGGGCACGCTCGCGGAGGGTGTCCTGCGCGCCTTCCGGGCCTACCAGAAGCGGCTGGCGGGGGCGCGGGAACGCTCGCTGACGACGGGGGCGGAGCTGCCGGACGAGCCGTCCGTGGTGTCGTACCTGGTCGCGGCGGCGGCCGTCCTGGACACCCCGACCAAGCAGCGGCTCCTGGAGGCGCCGGACACCGCGGCGCGGCTGCGGGACGAGCTGAAATTGCTGCGCGCCGAGACCGCCATCATCCGTAATCTGCCCTCGCTGCCCGCGACGGAGCTGACGCGCGGGACGACCAGCCTCAACTGACGCATGCAAAGGCGCATCACCTTGGCGAAGAAGCAGAGGAAGCAGGCGGGCGGGGCCGGGACCCCGGCGACGGTGGCGCTGACCGCCGCGGGCACCGCGTTCACCGTGCACTCCTACGAGCACGACCCCGCCCACCCCTCGTACGGCGAGGAGGCCGCGCAGGCCATGGGCGTCTCCCCCGACCGGGTCTTCAAGACGCTGGTCGCGGAGGTCGACGGCGAGCTGACCGTCGCCGTCGTGCCGGTCGCGGGCTCCCTGGACCTCAAGGCGCTGGCCGCCGCGGTCGGGGGCAAGCGCGCCGCGATGGCCGACCCGGCGGCGGCCGAGCGCACCACCGGTTATGTGCGGGGCGGCATCTCCCCGCTCGGCCAGCGCAAGAGGCTGCGCACGGTCCTGGACGACTCGGCGTCGGCGCACGCCACGATCTGCGTCTCGGCGGGCCGCAGGGGCCTGGAGGTGGAGCTCGCGCCGGGCGACCTAGCGGAGCTCACCGGGGCGGTACTGGCGCCCGTCGGACGCACGGCCTGAAAGGCCCCTCGACACCTGCCCGGTGCGGGACTAGTACCGGGAGCATGTCGAAGAAGACGCGCATGCGGAAGTGGCGGGCGAAGAAGCGCAAGGCCAATCACGGCAGGCGCCCCGCCTGACTCAGAGCCCCGTGCCCGTGCCCTCGGCGGACGGGCGGGCCTCGCCGCGGGGCTCTCCGTAGGGCATGGGGTACGGCTCCGGGTCCCGGGGCCCGAACAGCGCGGTGAGGCCGAGGTGCACGGCCAGCGCGGCCACCGGCCAGGCCAGGAGGGTGCCCTTGGCCTTCAGGTCGAGGGGCGCGTCGAAGACGACTCCCTTGCCGACCGCCTTGGCGTGCGCGACCACATCCGTCTGCGGGCCGAGCCAGATCCCGGCCCGCCACGCCAGCAGGGCGCCCAGCAGGCTGCCGAGCGCGAGTCCCGCGACGAGCGGGACGCCGCCGCTCTTGCGCAGCAGGAAGGCGACCACGCCGCTAACGAGACCGAAGCCGAGCGCGAGCAGAGTGAACGTTCCGTCGACACCGATCGCCTGTTCTCCCTCGGTGTCCTTGAGGTACACGGTCTGACCGTCCGAGATGAGCGGCACGCGCGGGGAGAGCCACACCCACAGCAGCCCGAGCAGTACGCCGCTGACGGCGGCCGCGACCATGACCGCCACGGCCTGGAGCGCTTCGTTCTTCATGCCGGAGCCGTCCTCCTCGTATCCGTACGGAGACGTCGCTCCCGCCGGGTGCGGGGCTGCCTGCCAGGGGTCGTTCGAGGGCTGGTGGTGCGGCGGTTGGGAGGGTGTCAGCGGTGCGGTCACCCACACATCGTGCCAGCAGTCCCTGTGCGGCGCGTCACCGGACGGCCGCTCGGCGGTACGCCCACGTGGCGACGGCGAGAGAGGCCACGCCGACCCCGGCGCAGACCGCCAGATCCAGGGCGACGACGGCCCAACCCGGCTCCGGATCGAACGTACGGGCGAAGGCCTCCACTCCGTACGTCGAGGGCAGCAGGTCACGCGCGTACTGGAGCAGCGTCGGCATGCGCTCGGCGGGGAGCACGCCGAGCAGCAGCGCCGCCGACATGCCCATCTGGCCGAGCAGCGTGGCCAGTTCCGGCCGCGGCGCGAGCAGACCGAGCGCGGCGCCGAGCCCCGCGAGGGCGGCCCCGGCGAGCGGGATCACCGCGAGGAGCACCCACAGGTGGGTGAGCGGAAGCCCGAAGAGCCCGCACCCGACGACCGCCGTGACGAGGGTGCCGGGCACTGTGAACGAGGCGTACGCGGCCGCGGCGCCCAGCACCACGGCGGCGGGCGGCACGGGCAGCGTGGCGTAGTGGTCGAGCCCGCCATCGGCGCGGAGCTGCCCGAAGTACTGCGCGAGGAGGTTCAGGGCGACGAACGCGACGACGAGCACGGACGACCCGGCGACCACGGCACGCGCCTCGCCGCCGCCGTCGACGACGCCGCGCATCAGGATCATGATGCCGACGGACTGGAAGGTCGCCACGAAGAGCAGCGGTATCCGGGCGACCCGCGCGCGGGACAGCTGGGCGCGGTAGACGGCCGAGAGCGCCGGGAAGAGACGGGCGGGGGGCCCGAGGGGCGCCGGGCCGTCGGCTTCCTGCTCCGGGCGTACGCTGTCGGCCCGCACAGCGGCTTCCAAAGGAACCGCGCTCACCGAACGTCCTTCCTGCTCAGGTACCTGTCTGTTCGCTCACCGCTCGTACCGGCCGTCACGCCTTCACCAACCCCCGCCCACGTCCGCCCAGCGCGAGATAGACGTCCTCCAGGCTGGGCGTGGCCACGGTGAAGTCGTCCAGCGCGGCGAAGGCGGCCCCGCCGGTGACCGCCGCCACGGCCGCCCGCGCCTCGTCGGGAGCGAGCCGCAGGGACCACCGCCGCCCCGACTCGACGGCACTGGAGCGCAGCGCGGCCACCTCGGGGACGTCCAGGGGCGCCCGCTCGCGCCACACCAGTTCCACGCGCACCTCGTCGGCGACCTTCTCCTTGAGCCCGACCGGGCTGTCACAGGCGATGACCTTGCCCTGGTCGAGCACGGCGACCCGGTCGAGCACGGTCTCCGCCTCGATGACGTTGTGCGTGACGAGCAGCACGGTCGTGCCGCGCTCGGCCCTGCGCCAGTCGATCGCCGCCCATACGGCACGGCGTGCGACGGGGTCCATGCCGGTGGTCGGTTCGTCGAGGACCAGCAGCGGCCGCTCTCCCACCAGTGCGGTGGCGAAGCAGGCGAGCCGCCGCTGCCCGCCGGAGAGCTTCTTCAGCGGACGCGCGGCCAGCGCGGTGAGCTCCAGCTCCTCCAGGACCGCGTCCCGCTCGGCCCGCGCCCGGCGTACGTCGAGGCCGCGCAGCCGCGCGGTCGTCTCGACGGCGAGCGACACCGTCAGCTCGTCGAGTGCGGTGGACTCCTGTCCCAGGTAGGCGAGGAGCCGCGCGGCCCGTTCGGGGTGGCGCACGATGTCGTGCCCGAGGATGTCGACGCCGCCGCTGTCGGGCCGCATGAGCCCGGTCAGCTGGCGTACGAGGGTGGACTTGCCGGCGCCGTTGGGGCCGAGCAGGCCGAAGATCTCACCGCGCCGCACCGTCAGGCAGATGCCGTCGGTGGCGCGGATCTCGGGCGTCGCGGGCCGGCCGCGCCCGCCGCGGGCGGCGGGGTAGGTCTTGACCAGGTCGCGCACCGCGCAGACGGCCTCGATGCCGTGTTCCTGACGGAGTCCCTGTCGGACTGCCGGTGCCGGGCGCGTACTCACGAAGGACGAGAGTACGGGGTCCGCGGGTGCCGATGACGCCCGGGGCGCCCCGTACGCCCCGTATCAGTCACCTGCCCGGTCTCCCGCGGGCGCGTGTTCGGCGGCGGTCCGCACGTCGATCTCCCGCCAGAAACCGGCCCGGATCGCGTACCGGTCGTGCTCGTCGATCTGATCGTCCTTGTGGGCGAGGAGACCGAAGCGCGCCGCGTAGCGCAGCAGCTCGCCGTCGATGCGGTGCGGGATGCGGGGGTACATCGTCGACAGCTTCTGGAGGTTGTGCTGTTCGGGGAGGCGCGCCATCCAGCGCCGCGCGAACACCTGCCCTACTTCATACGGGTCGCCGCCGACCGTGGTGATGTCCTCCTCGCGGTCGGCCCAGCGCTGCTCGGCCGTCGTCAGCTGGGCGAGGGTGGGCAGCGCGGCCGCCTCGGTGCCCTCGGGCGCGCCGCCGGGCCGCTCGACCCAGCCCTTGTCGGAGGACCAGCGCAGCGTGGCGTTGGTGGGGTGCTGGGGGGCGGCGGTGTGGGTGCCGGGGCCGCGCAGGGCGGCCAGATCCTTGGGGGTGGGCACGGTTCTGCCCGCAGGGGCGCGGTGCTCGCCGGGCTCCCGGCCGTTGGAGGTGGCGTCGGAGTGGCGGGCGGGGGCGGCCTCCTCCTCGGCGCGCTGAGCCGCGGCGGCGAGCGCGGACTCCGGGAGCGGCGCGGAGAGGATCGCGGCGATCTCGGGGCGCGGGGCGGGCGGCGGGGCGCAGATGCCGGTGAGTTCCTTGGGGCGTACGGCCTTGGTGATCCACGCGCGGTCGAGCACGCGCCGCTCGTCGGCCTCGGCGACCAGGTCCTCGGACTGGTTGTAGTCGCCGTCGGCGGCCTGCACGGCCCACAGGTGGACGGCGACGCCGTGTTCCTTGGCGGCCATCATGCCGGGCAGCAGATCCCCGTCGCCGGTGACGAGCACGATGTCGGAGCAGGCGCGGTTGCGGGCCAGCTCGGTCAGCTCGGCGTGCATCGCGGCGTCCACGCCCTTCTGCGCCCAGCGCCCGTCGCTGCGGGTCAGGGCGCCGAGCCGGACGGTCACGCGGGGCATGACGCGCAGCCGCCGGTGTTCGGGCTGGGGTACGCGGTCGGGGGCGCCGTCGAACCAGTAGATGCGCAGCAGCTGGCGCTCCGTGTCGGACTCCGCGCGCTCGCGCAGACCCTGGATCAGGGCGGCGTGATCGACGGTGATCCGGGACCTGGACGGTTCGCCCGCGAGGAGACTCGCGGCGGCACCCAGCAGATACCCGGCGTCCACCAGGACGATGCAGCGGTCCACACGATCCACCCTCTTTCCCTGGAGGTTCTCCCGGCCTTCGGCGGCAGTTCCTGAAAGTGCCCGGAGGTTCCTGGACGTTCCCTCGAAGGCCCGCGGACACACCCTGTGACGGGTATGAATCAGGGGTGCGGGTGCGGGGCCGCGTCGGGTCTGCTTCGAGTCTGCCCGACCTGGCGGAGGTTAACGGCCGGAACTCGATCTTCGGCGTGGCGTATCACCGCTTCGCTTGAGGAGAGCCCTTATCACGCACGGTAATTCTCCGAAATGCGCGCTTTGTCGTCTTATGTGAGTCTGATCGCGTCATGGCCCCCGGATTCCCCTCAGGAGGAAGATCACCATGGCCAAGAACAAGAATCGCAAGCAGGGCAGCCAGGAGAACCGCGCCTCGGCGGCCGAGCGGGCGTCGGAGCAGGCCAAGTCGGCCGCCGCCGAGGCCCAGTCGCCGATGGAGTCGCAGGCGCAGGGCAGCCCCGCTGATGTTGCGCGTAAGCACCAGCGCCGCTTCGGCCACAACTGACGCACATTGAGGCACGACTGAGGGGCGCACCCGGACCGGGTGCGCCCCTCGTGCTTTCGTCCGCCGCGGCGGCTGCCGGTCAGCCCGCCAGGCAGGACGGGCCGAGCAGCACCTTCAGGTCGCCGAAGAGCGCGGGGTCCGGCTTCACGCGGTGCCGGTCGAGCCGCAGGACCGTGGTCTTCTGCGCCCCCTGGAGCTTGATCCGCACCTCGCTGTTGCCGCGGTGGTGGCTGAGGACCTCACCGAGCCGGTGGACCATCGGCGGGCTCACCTTGACGGTCGGGATGGTGATCACCACGGGGGCGTTGGTGCCCGCGTTCGACAGGTCGGGGACCTGGAGCTCCATCGCGACGAGCCGCGGCACGTCCTCGCGCTTGTCGAGCCGGCCCTTGACGAAGACCACGGCGTCCTCGACGAGCTGGGTCGACACCAGCTGATACGTCGCGGGGAAGAACATGCACTCGATGGAACCGGCGAGGTCCTCGACGGTGGCGATGGCCCAGGCGTTGCCCTGCTTGGTCATCTTGCGCTGGAGGCCGGAGATGATGCCGCCGATGGTGACGACCGAGCCGTCGGAGAAGTCGCCGCCGGTGAGCTGCCCGATGCCCGCGTCGGCCTTGTCGGAGAGCACGTGCTCCAGGCCGAAGAGCGGGTGGTCGGAGACGTACAGGCCGAGCATCTCGCGCTCCTGGGCGAGCAGGTACGTCTTCTCCCACTCGTCCTCGGAGAACTCCACGTCGAGACCGAAGCCCGGCTCGTCGCCGCCGGTCTCGTCGCCCATCCCTCCGAAGAGGTCGAACTGGCCCTCGGCCTCCTTCCGCTTCACCGCGACCACATTGTCGATCATCGGCTCGTACTGCGCGGTCAGGCCCTTGCGGGTGTGGCCCATGGTGTCGAAGGCGCCCGCCTTGATGAGCGATTCCGTGGTGCGCTTGTTGCAGGCGGCCGCCTCGACCTTGTCGAGGTAGTCGGGGAAGGAGGTGAACTTCCCCTTGGCCTTGCGCGAACGGATGATCGACTCCACCACGTTCGTACCGACGTTGCGGACCGCCTCCAGGCCGAAGAGGATCACGTCGTCGCCCTGCGCGGCGAAGTTGTGCACGGACTCGTTCACGTTCGGCGGGAGGACCTTGATGCCCATGCGGCGGCACTCGTTGAGGTAGACGGCCGACTTGTCCTTGTCGTCCTTCACCGAGGTGAGCAGCGCGGCCATGTACTCGGCCGGGTAGTTCGCCTTGAGGTAGGCGGTCCAGTAGGTGACCAGGCCGTACGCGGAGGAGTGCGCCTTGTTGAAGGCGTAGCCGGCGAAGGGGACCAGGACGTCCCACAGGGCCTGGATGGCCTCGTCGGAGTAGCCGTTCTTCCGGGCGCCCGCCTGGAAGAGGACGAAGTTCTTCTCCAGCTCCTCGGGCTTCTTCTTGCCCATCACGCGGCGCAGGATGTCGGCTTCGCCGAGGCTGTAGCCCGCGACGATCTGGGCGGCCTTCTGCACCTGCTCCTGGTACACGATGAGGCCGTAGGTGAGGCCGAGCGTCTCCTTCAGGGGCTCTTCGAGCTCCGGGTGGATCGGCGTGATCTCCTGGCGGCCGTTCTTGCGCTCGGCGTAGTTCGTGTGCGAGTTCATGCCCATCGGGCCCGGCCGGTACAGGGCCGAGACGGCGGAAATGTCCTCGAAGTTGTCGGGCTGCATCTGGCGCAGCAGCGAACGCATCGGGCCGCCGTCGAACTGGAAGACGCCGAGGGTGTCACCGCGGCAGAGCAGTTCGAAGGTCTTCGGGTCGTCGAGCGGCAGGGAGAGCATCTCCAGCTCGATGCCCTTGTTGGCCTTCACCATCTTGACGGCGTCGTCCATGATGGTGAGGTTGCGCAGGCCCAGGAAGTCCATCTTGAGCAGGCCGAGCGACTCGCACTGGGGGTAGTCCCACTGCGTGATGGTCACGCCGTCGGTGTGGCGCACCCAGATCGGGGCGTGGTCGACGATCGGCTCGCTGGACATGATCACGCCGGCCGCGTGCACGCCCATCTGCCGGACCAGGCCCTCCACGCCCTTGGCGGTGTCGATGACCTTCTTCACGTCCGGCTCGTTCTCGTACATCCCCCGGATCTCGCCCGCCTCGCTGTAGCGCGGGTGGCTGGGGTTGGTGATGCCGTCGAGGTCGATGCCCTTGCCGAGGACGTCGGCGGGCATGGCCTTGGTGAGGCGGTCGCCCATCGCGTACGGATATCCGAGCACGCGCGCGGAGTCCTTGATGGCGTTCTTCGCCTTGATCTTTCCGTATGTGCCGATCATGGCGACCTTGTCGGCGCCGTATTTCTCCGTCACGTACCTGATCACCTCGACGCGCCTGCGCTCGTCGAAGTCGATGTCGACATCGGGCATGGAGACGCGCTCGGGGTTGAGGAACCGCTCGAAGATCAGGCCGTGCGTGATCGGGTCGAGGTCGGTGATGCCCATGGCGTACGCGACGATCGAGCCGGCCGCGGAGCCTCGGCCGGGGCCCACCGCGATGCCGTTGTTCTTGGCCCACATGATGAAGTCGGCGACCACCAGGAAGTACCCCGGGAACCCCATCTGGATGATGATGTCCATCTCGTACTCGGCCTGCTTCTGGCGGTCCTCGGGGACGCCGCCCGGGTAGCGGCGCGCCATGCCGCGGCGGACCTCCTCCTGGAACCAGGTGACCTCGGTGAAGCCCTCGGGGATGTCGAACTTCGGCATCAGGTCGCGCTTCTCGAACATCCCCGTGGTGTCGATCTGCTCCGCCACCAGGAGCGTGTTGCGGCAGCCCTCCTGCCACGCGTCCGAGGAGTCGATCGCGTACATCTCGTCGGTCGACTTCAGGTAGTAGCCGGTGCCGTCGAAGCGGAAGCGGTCCGGGTCCGAGAGGTTCTTGCCGGTCTGGATGCAGAGCAGGGCGTCGTGGGCGGTCGACTCGTGCGCGTACGTGTAGTGCGAGTCGTTCGTCACCAGGGGCGGGATGCCGAGCTTCTTGCCGATCTCCAGCAGGCCGTCGCGGACCCGGCGCTCGATCTCGATGCCGTGGTCCATCAGCTCCAGGAAGTACCGGTCCTTGCCGAAGATCTCCTGGTACTCCGCCGCCGACTTCAGCGCCTCGTCGAACTGCCCGAGCCGCAGCCGGGTCTGAAGCTCGCCCGAGGGGCAGCCGGTGGAGGCGATGAGCCCCTCCGACCACTGGGAGATCGTCTCCTTGTCCATACGCGGCCACTTCTGGAGCCAGCCTTCCGCGTACGCGTCCGAGGAGAGGCGGAAGAGGTTGTGCAGGCCCGTCTTGTTCGCCGCCCAGATCGTCTTGTGGGTGTAGCCACCGGAGCCGGACACGTCGTCGCGCTTCTGGTGCGGCTGGCCCCACTGGATCTTCCGCTTGTTGCGCCGCGACTCCGGCGCCACATACGCCTCGATGCCGATGATCGGCGTCACGCCCGCCTTCTGCGCCGAGTGGAAGAAGTCGTACGCACCGTGGAGGTTGCCGTGGTCGGACATGGCGATGTGCGTCATGCCCATTTCATTGCACGCGTTGAACATGTCCTTGAGCCGCGCGGCACCGTCAAGCAGCGAGTACTGGGTGTGCACGTGCAGGTGCGTGAAGGGCGGCTTGGTCACGGTAGGAGGCCTCCGGAGAACGGTTGGTGACAGGCTGCGGGCAGTCTGGGGGACAGCGGTGAAGTCTAATCCGGGGCACTGACAGCGGGCGGGCACTCGGGAGTACGGTCGTGCGTTGGAAGAGGCGGAGCGCCTGCCCGGTACGGGCGGAATCTCCGCCCCCACCCGCCCACCACTGTCCCGCACGACCCTGTAACCAGGAGGCACCCAGCGATGTCCGTCCCGCAGCCCACGGCCGATCAGCGCGGCGAGCAGATCCTCGCCGTCTTCGGCACCGCGTTCGGCGAGCTGCTTGCCGCGGACCCCGCCGCGTTCCGGGTGAAGTTCCGCAAGATGGCCTCCTCCGCCTTCGCGTTCTACCGCGGCACGGCCTGCCTGTTCTACGCCGACCTGGCGCGCGAGCAGCACGGCGGGCCGTATCTGGACGACCGCACGGGCCGGGTGTGGATCCACGGCGACCTGCACGCCGAGAACTTCGGCACGTACATGGACGCCCAGGGCCGCCTGATCTTCAACGTGAACGACTTCGACGAGGCGTACGTAGGCCCCTTCACCTGGGATCTGAAGCGCTTCGCCGCCTCCGTGGCCCTGATCGGCTACTCGAAGGCACTGAGCGACGAGCAGATCTCCGAGCTGGTGCGGATCTACGCCGCGGCGTACCGCGAGCGCATCCACGACCTCGCGACCGGCGCCAAGAGCGACGAGGTGCCGCCCTTCACGCTGGACACCGCCCAGGGGCCCCTCCTGGACGCGCTGCGCGACGCGCGCTCCCTGACCCGCTTCGGGCTGCTCGACTCGATGACCGAGATCCGCGACTTCGAGCGCCGCTTCGCGCCGGGCGGCGGCTCCATCGAGCTGGACGCCGCCACGCGTTACAAGGTCCTCGCGGCCTTCGACGGCTATCTGGAGACGCTGCCGGAGTCCTCGCTCACCCGCCCCGACTCCTACCGCGTGAAGGACGTGGTGGGCCGGCGCGGCATCGGCATCGGCTCGGCGGGCCTGCCGTCGTACAACATCCTCCTGGAGGGCAACAGCGACGCCCTGGAGAACGACGTCGTGATCTACCTCAAGCAGGCGCAGACCCCGGCCGTCTCGCGGCACATCACGGACCCGGCGGTGCGCGGCTACTTCCAGCACGAGGGCCACCGCACGGTCATCTCGCAGCGCGCGCTCCAGGCGCACGCCGACCCGTGGCTCGGCTGGACGGAGCTGGACGGCGCGGGCCAGCTGGTCGCCGAGGTGTCGCCGTACGCGGTGGACCTGGACTGGTCGGACATCGACGACCTGGAGGAGATCTCGGAGGTCGTCGCCGACCTCGGCCGCGCCACCGCCACGATGCACGCCGCGGCGGACGACGAGAGCGGGCACTCGGACCTGGTGCCGTTCTCCACGGAGCGTGCCATCGACGCCGCGATCGCGGCCGACGAGAGCGGCTTCGGGGAGCTGCTCGTGGACTTCGCGCACACCTACGGGGCACGCGCGCGTGGCGACCACCAGATCTTCGTCGACCTGTTCCGCAACGGCCGGATCCCGGGCCTGTAGCCGCCCCGGGTGCCGATGCGGAACTCATGGGCACCCTTGAGGGCGCTCCTACAGGAACCCATGGCACACTCCTCCGCGATGGACATATCCGGGACCCAGCTCAGAGCCGTGCGCGCGGCGCTGTTCACGGCACTCGTCGTGACGCTCTCCGCCGCGTCGCACGTGCTGCTGTCCCGGGTCCCCCTGCCGCTGACCACCGTCGCGGCGATCGCCGCCGCCGTCTTCGTCCTCGCGTACGCGCTGGCGGGCCGCGAGCGCGGCTACGGGCGGATCGCCGCCCTGCTGATCCCGCTGGAGCTGGCGGCCGACACGGTGTTCACCGCCGGCCAGCACGTCTGTTACGGCGAGGCGGGCGGCCCGGTCACCGGCCCGCTGCGCTCCGTCGGCTTCGACGTGCTGTGCGGTGGCACGCCCGTCGGGACGCCGCTGGCCCGGATGACCGCGGACGGCCACGGCGGCGCCGCGGCGCTGCTCGCCGACGCCGACCCGGGCGCCGCCTGGCTGCTGCTCGGGGCGCACGTGGGCGTGGGGCTCCTGGCGGCGGCGTGGCTGCGCCGCGGTGAGCGCGCCCTGGCCCAGCTCCTGCGCGCGGTCGCCGCGGCGTCGTTCCGGCCGCTGCTGCTCGCGGTCGCCTCGGTGACCGTGCCGCGCACTCCCGTACGCCGCCTGCCGCGCCCCGAGCGCCGGGCGCGCGTCACCGCCACGCGCCTGCTGGTGCACTTCGTGGGGCGGCGTGGACCGCCGCGCTCGGCGATCTTCGCCTGAGCACGAGTACGGCACCCCCACGCAGTTCACCCACACGGAGAAAAGATCATGAGCAAGCGCAACAGCCAGGCCGCCAAGTCCGCCGCCCGTGAGCGGATCCGCGCTCAGCAGGAAGCCGAGCGGAAGCGGGAGAAGCGCAAGCGCGCGGCCATCGTCGGCGTCTCGATCGTCGGCGTCATCGCGATCGCCGGCGGCGTCGGCTACGCGGTGATGCAGGCCAACAAGCCCGGCAAGCCCGGCAAGTGGGAGAAGGCAGCCGACGCGAAGGTGGTCGCCCCGGCCAACACCTCGGGCAAGAACGGCACCACGCTCACGCTCGGCAAGTCCTCCACCAAGAACACCGTCCACCTGTACGAGGACCCGCGCTGCCCCGGTTGCGCGGCCATGGAGCAGTCCATCGGCTCCGCGGTCGACAAGGGAATGAAGGACGGCGACTACAAGCTGTCCTTCACCATCGGGACGTTCCTCGACAACAACCTCGGCGGCGAGGGCTCGAAGAACGCGCTGAGCGCGCTCGGCGCCGCCCTGAACGTCAGCCCGGACGCGTTCCTCGAGTTCAAGACCGCCCTGTACTCCGCGAAGTTCCACCCGTCGGAGTCCACCGACACGTTCGCGGATGACGACGAGCTGCTCAAGGTGGCCGACACGGTCGACTCACTCAAGGACAACAAGAAGTTCGAGAGTGCCGTCAAGAAGGGCACCTTCGATGCCTGGGCCATCAAGATGAGCGACTCCTTCCAGTCGGCCGAGGGCGTGGAGTCGACCCCGACGATCAAGGTCAACGGCAAGGTGATCGAGACGCCGAAGACCCCGGACGCCTGGAAGGCCGCGCTGAAGACGGCGGGCGTCACGAAGTAGCGCGCGCTCAGCCTTCCGCGTAGCGCGCACTCTGCCTTCCGCCGAAGAGCGGGCCAATTTTCCCCGTTGGCCCGCTCTTCGTCCATACTGGTCAGTAATGTGATCACTCGTGACCAGTAGCCTCCCTTCCGCACCTACAGGTGCCTCAACTCCCAGTCGCCGCACGGTCGTCAAGGCCGCTGCCGCCACCGCCGCACTCGCGGCCCCACTCGCCACGGCATCCCTCGCACACGCCGCCGAGAGCCCCGCCTTCCTGCACGGTGTCGCCTCCGGTGACCCGTTGCCCGACGGCGTCCTGCTGTGGACCCGGGTGACGCCCACCCCGGACGCCGTGCCCGGGTCGGGCAAGGGGCCCGATACGGAGGTGCGTTGGGAGATAGCCGAGGACAAGGGCTTCTCCAGAGTCGTCAGCAGGGGCAGCACCACCGCGCGGGCGGCCTCCGACCACACGGTCAAGGCCGACGTAAGGGGCTTGCGCCCAGCGACCACCTATTACTTCCGCTTTTCCGTAGGCGACGCCTCCAGGGTGCACTCCCTCGTGGGCCGCACCCGCACCACTCCCGCGCACGAAGCCACCGCGCACGGCGTCCGGTTCGGCGTGGTCTCCTGCGCCAACTGGGAGGCGGGGTACTTCTCGGCGTACCGCCATCTCGCGGACCGCACCGAACTCGACGCGGTCCTGCACCTCGGGGACTACATCTACGAGTACCGGAGCGGTGAATACCCGACCGCCGACGACGTCGTACGTCAGCACGAGCCCCGGCACGAGATCATCACCCTCGCCGACTACCGCGTCCGGCACGGCGCGCACAAGACCGACCCCGACGCGCAGGCGATGCACGCCGCGCACCCGGTCGTCGCGATCTGGGACGACCACGAATTCGCGGACAACACCTGGTCGGGCGGCGCCGTCAACCACAGCGCGTCCGAGGGTCCTTGGGCGCAGCGCATGGCGGCGGCCAAGCAGGCGTACTTCGAGTGGATGCCCGTACGCCCCTCGACCGAGGGCACGGTCCACCGCCGCATCCGCTTCGGCAGGCTGGCCGATCTGCACCTGCTCGACCTGCGGTCCTTCCGCTCCCAGCAGGCGGGCACCGGCAGCGGCGCGGTGGACGATGCGGACCGTACGCTGACGGGCCGCGCGCAGCTCGACTGGCTGAAGGCGGGCCTCGCGTCCTCGGGGGCCGCCTGGAAGCTGGTCGGCACCTCGGTGATGATCTCGCCGGTCGCCTTCGGCTCCCTGCCCGCGCACCTCCTCGCGCCCCTCGCGGAGTTGCTGGGTCTGCCCAAGGAGGGCCTCGCCATCAACACCGACCAGTGGGACGGCTACACGGACGACCGCAAGGAACTCCTGGCCCACCTGCGGGACAACGAGATCCAGGACACCGTCTTCCTGACCGGTGACATCCACATGGCGTGGGCGAACAATGTGCCGGCCAAGGCGGCCACGTATCCCCTCTCGCCCTCGGTCGCCACGGAGTTCGTGGTCACTTCGGTGAGTTCGGACAACATCGACGACATGCTCGACGTCGCCCCGCACACCGTCTCGCTGGCGGCCGCGGCGGCCATCAAGGCGGCCAACCGCCATGTGAAGTGGCTGGACATGGACTCGCACGGCTACGGCGTCCTCGACGTCACCGCCGAGCGCGCGCAGATGGACTACTACGCCCTCTCCGACCGGACCGACCCGAAGGCGACGTCGTCCTGGGTCCGTTCCTACCGCACGCTCAGCGGCACGCAGAAGGTCGAGCGGGTGCACGAGCCGGTGCGCTGAGCCCGCGGGGGCGTGCCGGAGGCCGTCAGAGCGTCTCCAGGAAGCCGGTCGCCGTGCGCCACGTCGCCTCCGCGGCCTCGGCGTCGTAGTCGTCGAGGTCCGGGTCGGTGAAGAGGTGCCCGGCGCCCGCGTAGCGGTAGATCTCCACGTCGGCCCCGGCGCGCCCCATCCGCAGGTACCACGCGCTCAGCCAGTCGTCCGACTCGAAGGGGTCGGGCTCCGCCACGTGCAGCTGCACCGGCAGGCCGTCCACGGACGCGTTCTCCGCGATGTCGGAGGTGCCGTGCAGGAGCAGCAGGCCGCGCGCCTTGTCGTCGCCGAGCGCGAGGGTCTGCGCGGTCGCGGCGCCGAGCGAGAAGCCCGCGTAGACGAGGCCTCGCTCGGAGTAGGGGGCGGCGGCCAGGATCGCCCTCTTCAGGAGCTCGTCCTTGCCGAGTCCGTCCTGAAAGGCCATGCCTTCCTCGACGGTGTCGAAGGTGCGCCCCTCGAAGAGATCGGGGGTCCACACCTCGTGCCCCGCGGCGCGCAACCGGTCCGCGGCCGCGTGCACCGCGGGCCGCAGCCCGTACGTCGAGTGGAAAAGCATGATGTTCATGGGGTCAATCGTGCCATCCGTACCGGGTACCCCGTTTTCAATGTCATGCACCTGGCACCCCTGCCCGCGGATGTACGGACGCGGTACCCCTACCCTCGGAGCCATGGAGAACGTACTGCGTCCGTTGATCGTGATCGGCGGCTCGGTCGTGCTCACGGTGGCGATCGGCTGGCTGGTCGACTTCGCCATGCGCCGGGCCGACGAGCGGCACCACGAGACCCCGCTGTGGGGTCTGCTGCGCCGCTGCCGGGTGCCCTTCCACGTCGTTCTGTGTGCCGCCCTGCTGAGAGGCTCCTACGGGCACGCGGAGCTCGCCAGGAACCACTCGCAGGCCATCGGGCGGATCCTGTCCCTCGTGCTCATCGGCTCCACGGCCTGGCTGGTGGTGCGGATCGCCGCGGCGATAGTGGAGTCCTCGTACGCCCGCTACGCCGCGGTCCACCGCGATCCGGCCCGGGTGCGCAGGGTCCGTACGCAGGTGACGCTCATCCAGCGGGTCGTCACCGCGATCGTCGCCGTCGTAGCGGTCGCCGCGATGCTGCTGACCTTCCCCGCCATGCAGGCCGCGGGCACCTCGCTGCTCGCCTCGGCCGGCATCCTCGGCATCGTCGCCGGTGTCGCGGCCCAGTCCACTCTCGGCAACCTCTTCGCGGGCCTGCAGATCGCTTTCGGCGACATGGTGCGGATCGGGGACACCGTGGTGGTGGCGGGCGAGTGGGGCACCGTGGAGGAGATCACCCTCACTTTCCTGGCCGTCCGCACCTGGGACGAGCGCCGGATCACGATGCCCGTGTCGTACTTCACGTCCAGGCCCTTCGAGAACTGGTCCCGTGGCGGCGCGCAGATGACCGGCACGGTCTTCTTCCACCTGGACCACTCCGCGCCGGTCCACGAGATGCGCGAGAAGCTCCGGGACATCCTGCGCGAGTGCGCGGCGTGGGACGGCAGGGACTGGGGCCTCGCGGTCACGGACACGACGCCGAGCACGATGCAGGTCCGCGCCCTGGTCACCGCCAAGGACGCGGACGACGTCTGGACGGTGCGGGTCACGGTGCGCGAGCAGCTGATCCAGTGGCTGACGGAACACCATCCGTACGCCCTGCCGCGCATCACCACGGCCTGGGCGGAACCCTCCCCGAACGGCCACGACCCGCACCCCCTGACCCCGGAGATGCCCCGCACCGGACGAGGCTGAGCCCGCGACGCCACCTGCCGCCTCAGCGCAAGCTGCGCACGTCGAGGTGATGCAGCACCCGGTCGACGATCTCCGGGTCGGCACCGGGCTCGCTGCGCGCGGCGAGGACCTCGTGGCGGGCGGCGGACATCATCTCGCGCTGGATGCGCTGGAAGGCCTTCAGGCGGTCCACGCGCCGCGCGTACCGCTCGCGGCGCTCCTCGTCGACCATGTCCGGGCTGATCCTGGCCCCGATGTCGAACGCGCCGCGCTGCAACCGCTCCGAGACCTCCTCCGGGAGCTCCTCGACCTCCTCGATCTCCTTGAGGCGGCGCTTGGCGGCCTTGGCGGCGCGCACCGCCAGCTCGCGCTCCAGCTCCCGCTCCGCGCCGGCGTCGGCCTGCACCCGGAGCTTGCGCACCAGCCAGGGCAGCGTGAGCCCCTGCACGACGAGGGTCGCCATGATGACGCAGAACGCGATGAAGATGATCTCGTCTCGGGCCGGGAACGGAGACCCGTCGTCCGTCTTGAGCGGGATGGCGAGCGCGAGCGCCACGGAGGCCACGCCGCGCATACCGGCCCACCACATGACGACGGTCTCGCGCCAGCTCGTCGGAATGTCCTCGTCGAAGTCCCGGCGCTTGTGGAGCCGCTTGGCGAGCCACGTCGCGGGCAGCAGCCACAGCAGCCGTACGCCGACGACGACGCCGACGATCGCCGCGCCCCAGCCGAACATCTCCCACTCACGGCCGCTCGCGATGCCGAAGACGTTGTGCAGTTCGAGCCCGATGAGCCCGAACGCGGCGCCGGTCACCAGGGTGTCGACGATCTGCCAGAACGTCTGGCCGGTGATCCGCCCGAGCACGTCGTCGGCGTCGACGGCGTTCTCCGCGAGGTAGAGCGCCGTGGTCAGGACGGCGAGCACACCGGAGCCGAGCATCTCCTCGGCCAGCACATAGCTGACGAACGGCACGAGCAGCGTCAGGCCGGTCTGGAGGGTGGCGTCGCCGAGCAGCATCATGAGCTTGTTCGTGAGCCAGCCGAGCACGAGCCCGACGAGCACGGCCACCACGGCGGACAGCACCAGCCGGCCCGCGGCGGACGGCCAGGAGAAGGTGCCGCTCACCGCCGCCGCGATCGCCACGTGGTAGAGCACGATCGCGGTGACGTCGTTGAAGAGCCCCTCGCCCTCCAGGATCGACACGAGCCTGCGGGGCAGCCCGAGCGAACCCGCGACGGCGGTCGCGGCGACGGGGTCCGGCGGCGCGACGAGCGCTCCGAGCGCGACGGCCGCGGCGATCGGCAGCCCGGGCACCAGGGCGTTGGCCATGGCGGCGACCGCCGCCGTGGTCACGAACACCAGGGCCACGGCGAGCAGGAAGATGGGCCGCCGGTTGGCCGCGAACTGCCGCCAGGACGTGCGCTGCACGGACGCGTAGAGCAGGGGCGGCAGGACCAGCGGGAGGATGTAGTCCGGCGGGATCTCGACATTGGGCACGAACGGCAGGAGGGCCATGCCGATGCCCGCCAGCGTCATCAGCACCGGCGCGGGCAGCCCGAGCCGGTCCCCCAGCGGTACCGTGACAACGGCCCCCAGCAGCAACACGAGCAGCAGCGCCAGTTGATCCACGGTGCGCCCTCCGGGCGGTCGAGACTCCAACGATCAAGACCTCAACCCTGCCACGCGTCCGTTGCGAACCGGACGACCGCGCCCCACTTTCCGCGCTCGCGGCGGTGACCCGGGGCGCGCGGCCCATGCCTAGGCGTCAACGCAGGCGCAGCGCCTTCCGCATCGCCTGGTGCGGAATTCCGGCGTCCGGGAACTCAGGTCCGTACGCCTCATACCCCAGGCGCTCGTAGAAACCCAGGGCCTGTGTCTGCGCGTGCAGGTCGACCGCCGTCAGGCCACGCGCGCGTGCCGCGTCCTCGATGGCGCCGACCAGGGCCGCTCCGACGCCGAGGCCGCGCGCGGCCCGCGTCACCGCGAGCCGGCCGAGCGCGCCGACGGTGGCGTCCCCGCCGTTCTTCGCGGCGGCCGCGGCGCCGGTCAGGAGCCGCCCGGTGCCCAGCGGAACGCCGTCCTCGCGCACCGCCAGAACATGCACCGCCCCCGCGTCGTACTCGTCGTACTCAAGCTCTTCGGGCACCTGCTGCTCGGCCACGAAGACGTCCTTGCGGACCGCGAAGCAGGCCGCCAGGTCGTCCGGATCCCGAGCGACCCGGATCGTCACATCGCTCACGAACTCTCCGCCCGCACCCGGTCGAGCGCCTGCTGGAGGTCGTCGGGGTACTGGCTCTCGAACTCCACCCACTGCCCGTCGCCCGGGTGCTCGAAGCCGAGCCGGACCGCGTGCAGCCACTGCCGCGTGAGGCCGAGCCGCTTGCCGAGCGTCGGGTCCGCGCCGTACGTCAGGTCGCCCACGCAGGGGTGCCGGTGTGCCGCCATGTGGACGCGGATCTGGTGGGTGCGCCCGGTCTCCAGCTTGATGTCGAGCAGGGAGGCGGCCCGGAAGGCCTCGATGAGGTCGTAGTGCGTCACGGAGGGCTTGCCCTCGGCCGTGACCGCCCACTTGTAGTCGTGGTTGGGGTGCCGGCCGATGGGGGCGTCGATCGTGCCGCTCATCGGGTCGGGGTGGCCCTGCACCAGCGCGTTGTAGCGCTTGTCGACCGTGCGCTCCTTGAACTGGCGCTTCAGGGAGGTGTACGCACGCTCCGACTTGGCGACCACCATGAGGCCGGAGGTGCCCACGTCCAGGCGGTGCACGATGCCCTGGCGCTCGGCGGCACCGGAGGTGGAGACGCGGAAACCGGCCGCCGCGAGGCCGCCGATCACGGTCGTCCCGGTCCAGCCGGGGCTCGGGTGCGCGGCCACGCCGACCGGCTTGACGATCACGACGATGTCGTCGTCGTCATGCACGATCTCCATGCCCTCGACGGGCTCGGCCACGACCTGCACCGGAGCGGGCGCCTGCGGCATCTCCACTTCCAGCCAGGCGCCGCCGTGCACCCGCTCGGACTTGCCGACCACCGAGCCGTCGACCGAGACCTTCCCCGCCGCGGCGAGCTCGGCGGCCTTCGTACGGGAGAAACCGAACATGCGGGAGATGGCGGCGTCGACGCGCTCGCCCTCCAGGCCGTCCGGCACGGGCAGGGTGCGGATCTCGGGAATCGTGCTCACCCATTGAGTATGCAGGAGCCCACCGACACTCCCCGACCACAGGTCGCATACGGGGCGGGGCCTCAGTCCTTGTGGACGGTGCCGTCCGGGTCGAGTCCGCGGAAGGACAGCAGCACGATCAGGATGCCGCCGCAGACGATCGCCGAGTCCGCGAGGTTGAAGACCGCGAAGCCCTTGGGGGCGATGAAGTCGACCACCGCGCCCTCGAAGACGCCGGGCGCACGGAAGATCCGGTCGGTGAGGTTGCCGAGCGCGCCGCCGAGCAGCAGACCGAGCGCGATCGCCCACGGCAGGCTGTACAGCTTGCGGGCGAGGCGGGCGATCACCACGATGACGGCGGCCGCGATGCACGTGAAGATGATCGTGAAGGCCTCGCCGAACCCGAAGGCCGCGCCCGCGTTCCGGATCGCGTTGAAGCGCAGCCAGTCGCCGACGATGTCGATCGGCTCGTGGTGCTCCAGCTTCGCGACCACGATCATCTTGCTGATCAGGTCGAAGGCGTAGGCGACGGCGGCGACGACGAAGAGCACGGCGATCCTGCGCCTGCCCCTGGGCTGCTGCCCGTCCTCGCCCGCGACCTCGCCGGACTGCTCCGGCTCGCCCCCGCCCGTCTCAGGGTTGTCCGGCGTACCGATGATGCGCTCCGCCTCTGCCACGTGAGTCCCTCGACCTAGGTACCTGACTGGGGACGAGGGTACGGCACACACGTACGGGTCCAGGCGTTCAGGCCGTGCTCAGGAGCGCCGTTCCTGCTTCTGCTTGCACTCCACGCATAGCGTCGCGCGCGGGAAGGCCTGCATGCGCGCCTTGCCGATCGGGTTGCCGCAGTTCTCGCAGAGGCCGTACGTCCCCGCGTCGAGGCGTTCCAGGGCGCGCTCGGTCTGGACGAGCATCTCGCGCGCGTTCGCGGCCAGGGCCATCTCGTGCTCGCGCGTGATGTTCTTCGTACCGGTGTCCGCCTCGTCGTCGCCCGCGCCGTCCCCGGAGTCCCGCATAAGCCCCGCGAGGGCCCGCTCGGACGCCGTGATCTCGGTGGTCAGCCGCAGCGCCTCGCTCTGGAGGTCCGTGCGGGCCTGCGCGACCTCTTCCGGCGTCCAGGGGTCCTCGCCCGGCCGGACCGCGAGCTCACCGGCGTCGGCCGCGGCGGCACGCGCCTTGGGCACCGCCGTCGGCTTGGTCGCTGCGGTCGCCGTGCCCGGAGTCTTCTTCGCAACCACTGTCGTGGCTCCCGTCGTCTCCGCGGCCTCAGCCGCATCTTCGGCCGCGGACGCGACCGTCTTCTTCGCCGTGCTCTTCTTGACCGTGCTCTGCTTCGTCGTGCTCTGCTTGGCGGCGCTTTTCTTCGCGGGGCTCTTCTTGGCGGGCGCTTCCCCGGCCGGGGCCATGCCTGCCGCGGAGTCGGTCTCGCCCCCGACGTCCGCCTCTCCCTCCAAGTCCAGGTCCCGGTCCGCGCCTCCCGCGGCAATCCCTTCCCCGGCAGGAGTCGCTTCCCTCACGGAAGCCTCCGCCCCCGCATGGCCCACATCCCTCGCGGGGGTCGCCTTCCGCAGCGGGGTCGCCTCCTCCATCGCCATCTTCCCTGCCTGCTCAGCCGTCTTGGCAGCGCTCTCAGAAGCCTCGTCCGCACCCATCCCGGAAGCGGATGCCTCCGCGGCTACCGCCCCGTCGGCAGAGGCTTTCTTGCCCACCGACTTCTCGGCGGAAGCCTCCTTGGAGGAAGCATTCTTCGCGGCGGCCTTCTTGGCGGTGGTCTTCTTGGTAGCGGTCTTCTTGGTAGTGGCCTTCTCGGCGCCGGCTTTCTTGGCCACGGCCTTCTTCACCGCGGCCGCGTCCGGCACAGCCGCTTCCGGCGCGGCCTCGCCAGGCGCGGTCGGCTCAGGCGCGGCCTTCTTCGCGGGGGCCTTCTTGGCCGCCGCCTCCTTGGCCGCCGCCTTCTCGGCTGCCGCCCCCTCCATTGCCGTGTTCTCGACCGCCCCCTTCTTAGCTGCCGTCTTCTTGGCGGCAGTCTTCTTAGCTGCCGTCTTCTTAGCTGCCGTCTTCTTAGCTGCCGTCTTCTTAGCTGCCGTCTTCTTAACTGCTGCCTTCTTGGCTGCCGCCTTCTTGGCCGCCGCCTTCTTAGCGGCAGTCTTCTTAGCCGCGCCCTGCTCAGGCGCGGCCTCCTTGGCCACCGCCCGTTTGACCGCCGCCTCCTTGGCCACCGCCTTCTTCACCACTGCCCCCGACGTCTCCGCCCCCCGCACCGCCGCCCCAGACACTCCCGCCCTCTTCCCCGCCGCCTCATCCCCCGACATCGCTCCCGGCCCCACATGGACCTTCCGCGCGACCTCCCCCGCCGCATGCATGCCATTGGCCACGTACGCCTCGTGCCCGCGCCTCTCGCCGCTGCCGCTCACATCCTTGGCCGTCGTCCCGGCCGCGCCTGTGGATCTGCCGGACGCCGACTGCTGTACGGCGGTCTTCTTCGCCACCATGGCCGCGGCCCCTTCACATATTGTGATCTTGCACGCGAATCGTTCTGGGACGATAAATCGACTCCAGGCCCGCGGCAACGGGGCACGCCGCCCGATCCGCCCGCCACGCCGGTCCCGCGGGGCGAGTCTGCAAGCGTTGTGCCCAACTCCCTGCCGGGTAATCCGCCGGCCGACGCGCGCCGGGATCCCGCGCCCCGCATGTCGCCATTCGGGGCAGTCCGCGCCCCGCACCCCGCGCCCCGCGCGGTCCCGCGAAAACCGTTCGGCCACGCTTCCCGGGCGCCGTACACTGAACGGCAGCGAGAAGCGTGGATGGGGACGAGTAGCGGCGTACGCAGCCATGAGCGACCCGGGGACGGTGTGAGCCCGGGGGCGAGCGCGACGTGAAGATCACCCCGGAGCCGCCGGAAGAAAGCCGAGGCCTTCGGGCCGAGGCGAGTAGACCCGGTATCGCGACCCCAATGAGGGGGCTCACCGGCACGGAGCACCGTTCCGGAGAGCCAAGGAGGGTGGTACCGCGGGAGCGCGCCGCACCAGGCGCACACGGCTCTCGTCCCTCCGACGGAAGGCAGCACATCCGCCGGAGGAGCCCGTGAATACGCCGCCGCAGTACCGACAGGTACCCGCCCAGGTCGACCTGCCCGCCCTCGAGCACGCCGTGCTCGACTTCTGGCGCGAGCAGAAGATCTTCGCCAAGAGCCTGGAGCAGTCCGAAGGCCGCCCCGAGTGGGTGTTCTACGAGGGCCCGCCGACCGCCAACGGCATGCCGGGCGCCCACCACATCGAGGCCCGCGTCTTCAAGGACGTCTTCCCGCGCTTTCGCACCATGCGCGGCTACCACGTGGCCCGCAAGGCCGGCTGGGACTGCCACGGCCTCCCCGTGGAGCTCGCGGTCGAGAAGGAACTCGGCTTCAACGGCAAGAAGGACATCGAGGCGTACGGCATCGCCGAGTTCAACGCCAAGTGCCGCGAGTCCGTGACCCGCCACACCGACGCCTTCACCGAGCTGACGACCCGCATGGGCTACTGGGTCGACCTCGACGACGCGTACCGGACGATGAACCCCGAGTACGTCGACTCGGTCTGGTGGTCCCTGAAGGAGATCTTCAACAAGGACCTGCTCGTCCAGGACCACCGCGTCGCCCCCTGGTGCCCGCGGTGTGGCACGGGCCTGTCCGACCACGAGCTGGCGCAGGGCTACGAGACGGTCGTCGACCCGTCCGTCTACGTCCGCTTCCCCCTCACCTCCGGCCCCCTCGCGGGCGAGGCCGCCCTCCTGGTCTGGACGACGACGCCCTGGACGCTCGTCTCCAACACCGCCGTCGCCGCGCACCCCGACGTCACCTACGTCGTCGCGACGGACGGCGAGCAGAAGCTCGTCGTCGCCCAGCAGCTCGTCGAGAAGGCGCTCGGCGAGGGATGGGAGACGACCGGCGAGACCTTCACCGGCGCCGAGATGGAGCGCTGGACGTACCAACGTCCCTTCGAGCTGGTGGAGTTCCCGGCTCCGGCGCACTTCGTGGTCAACGCCGAGTACGTCACCACCGAGGACGGCACCGGCCTCGTCCACCAGTCCCCCGCCTTCGGTGAGGACGACCTCAAGGTCTGCCGCGCGTACGGCCTGCCGGTCGTGAACCCGGTCCGCCCGGACGGCACCTTCGAGGAGGACGTCCCGCTCGTGGGCGGCGTCTTCTTCAAGAAGGCCGACGAGGCCCTCACCAAGGACCTCGACGACCGCGGCCTGCTCTTCAAGCACATCGCGTACGAGCACAGCTACCCGCACTGCTGGCGCTGCCACACGGCGCTGCTCTACTACGCGCAGCCGTCCTGGTACATCCGCACCACGGCCGTCAAGGACAAGCTCCTCCAGGAGAACGAGAAGACCAACTGGTTCCCGGAGTCGGTCAAGCACGGCCGCTTCGGTGACTGGCTGAACAACAACGTCGACTGGGCGCTCTCCCGCAACCGCTACTGGGGCACCCCGCTGCCCATCTGGCGCTGCGAGGACGACCACCTCACCTGCGTCGGCTCGCGCGCGGAGCTCTCCGATCTGACCGGCACCGACCAGTCGGGCCTGGACCCGCACCGCCCCTTCATCGACGAGATCACCTTCGCGTGCCCCAAGGAGGGCTGCGCCGGCACGGCCACGCGCGTGCCGGAGGTCATCGACGCCTGGTACGACTCGGGCTCGATGCCGTTCGCGCAGTGGGGCTATCCGTACAAGAACAAGGAACTCTTCGAGAGCCGCTACCCCGCGCAGTTCATCTCGGAGGCCATCGACCAGACCCGCGGCTGGTTCTACACGCTGATGGCCATCGGCACCCTGGTCTTCGACAAGTCGTCCTACGAGAACGTGGTCTGCCTCGGCCACATCCTCGCCGAGGACGGCCGCAAGATGTCCAAGCACCTGGGCAACATCCTCCAGCCCATCCCGCTCATGGACCAGCACGGCGCCGACGCGGTGCGCTGGTTCATGGCGGCCGGCGGTTCCCCGTGGGCGGCGCGCCGCGTGGGCCACGGCACCATCCAGGAAGTCGTCCGCAAGACGCTCCTCACGTACTGGAACACGGTCGCCTTCCAGGCCCTGTACGCCCGTACGTCGAAGTGGGCCCCGAGCGACGCCGACCCGGCGCCCGCCGACCGCCCGCTTCTGGACCGCTGGCTGCTCAGCGAGCTGCACGCGCTGACCGACCAGGTCACCCAGGCCATGGAGGGCTACGACACGCAGCGCGCGGGCAAGCTCCTGTCCGTCTTTGTGGACAACCTCTCCAACTGGTACGTACGCCGTTCCCGTCGCCGCTTCTGGCAGGGCGACAAGGCGGCCCTGCGCACCCTGCACGAGGTCGTCGACACCGTCACGCGCCTGATGGCGCCGCTGACGCCGTTCATCACGGAGCGTGTCTGGCAGGATCTGATCGTGCCCGTGACGCCGGACGCCCCGGAGTCCGTGCACCTGGCCTCCTGGCCGGAGGCGGACCTGACCGCCATCGACCCGGAGCTGTCCCGGCAGATGGTCCTCGTACGCCGCCTGGTCGAGCTCGGCCGTGCCACGCGTGCGGAGTCGGGCGTCAAGACCCGCCAGCCGCTGTCCCGCGCGCTCGTCGCGGCGTCCGGCTTCGACGCGCTGGGCCCGGAGCTGCATGCCCAGATCACGGAGGAGCTGAACGTCTCCTCCCTGGCGTCACTCTCCGAAGTCGGCGGCTCCCTGGTCGACACCACCGCCAAGGCCAACTTCCGGGCGCTCGGCAAGCGGTTCGGCAAGGGTGTCCAGGCGGTCGCCAAGGCCGTCGCCGAGGCCGACGCCGCCGCCCTGTCGCTGGCGCTGCGCGAGGGCACGGCCTCCGTCGAGGTCGACGGCGAGACGGTGACGCTGGCCCCGGACGAGGTCATCATCACGGAGACCCCGCGCGAGGGCTGGTCGGTGGCCTCCGACTCCGGTGCCACGGTCGCCCTGGACCTGGAGATCACTGAGGAGCTGCGCCGCGCGGGCCTCGCCCGTGACGCGATCCGCCTGATCCAGGAGGCCCGCAAGAACAGCGGCCTGGACGTCGCGGACCGGATCGCCCTGCGCTGGACGTCCACGGACCCGGAGGTGCTCACGGCGCTCTCCGACCACGCCGGGCTCATCTCCGACGAGGTGCTCGCCACGGAGTTCGCCCAGGGTGAGGCGGACGACACATTCGGGCAGCCGTTCACCGACGACTCCCTGAAGCTGACGTTCCGCCTGCGCAAGGCGTAAGCGCGCCCGAGCACACGGCCGAAGGCCCGGCCCCGCCAAGAAATCTTGGTGGGACCGGGCCTTCGGCGTTGCGTACCCACGTACAGACGAACGTTCCTGTACGACGCCACCGGGCGCGCCTAACACCACCGGACGCGCAGAACACCCCCGGACGCACAAAAGGGCCGGGCCCCCAGAGAGACTGGGGGCCCGGCCCTGAACGCTGCCGACGCCTAAGGCGCGGTCACGCCCGTCAGTTGTCGTCCTCGTCGATGAGGAAGCCACGCATCGGCGACGGGGCCTGCTGCATCGGCTGCTGGCCCTGCGGCCGCACCGGCGCCATCGGCTGGGTCATCGCCGGCGACATCTGCTGCTGGCCGCCGTAGGACGGACCGCCGCCCTGCTGGTTGCCGCCACCCATCGACTGGTTGCCGCCGTAGGACGGGGCACCCGCGCCGGCCGGAGCCATCGACGGCGCCGGGGACGGCGGCAGCGAGGCGGTGGCAGGCGTACGCGGCGGGGCCAGCGAGTCGTCGGCCTGCGTCTCCAGCTGGCGCAGCTGCGACTCCAGGTACGACTTCAGACGCGTGCGGTACTCGCGCTCGAAGCCGCGCAGGTCCTCGACCTTGCGCTCCAGCGTGGCGCGAGCGGACTCCAGGGAGCCCATCGCGACGCGGTGCTTCTCCTGCGCGTCCCGCTCCAGGGCGTCGGCCTTGGCACGGGCGTCACGCTCGAGGCCCTCGGCGCGCGAACGGGCCTCGCCGACGATCTTGTTGGCCTCGGAACGGGCCTCCGCGATCGCCTGGTCGGCGGTCTGCTGCGCAAGGGACAGCACGCGTGCGGCGCTGTCGCCACCGGGGCCCTGACCGGGCTGCGGCATCTGCGGACCACCCATCGGGCCGCCACCCATGGGACCACCCATGGGGCCGCCCATCGGACCCTGACCCATCGGGCCGGGGCCCTGCGGACCACCCTGCTGGCCATGCTGCTGGCCATGTCCGCTGGGGCCTGCGGGCAGCTGCGGTGCGCCGCCGGGCAGCTGAGGCGGGCCACCCATGGGGCCACCCATCTGCTGCTGCGGCGGGACCGGCTGCGGTCCCGATATAGCGGCGGGCACCGGAGCACCCGGACCTCGCTGGTCCTGCGGCCCGTCGGGACCCTTGCGCATACCGCCCTGCTGCTGGTTCTGAGCAGCGGCGCGGGTGGCGGCGGCCAGCTTGGCGCGCAGGTCCTCGTTCTCGCGGAGCAGGCGAGTCAGTTCGGCTTCGACCTCATCGAGGAAGGCATCGACCTCGTCCTCGTCATAGCCTTCTCGGAGGCGGACGGTCGTGAACTGCTTGTTCCGCACGTCCTCGGGGGTCAACGGCATCTCTTCACCTCAACGTAGTCGTCGGCATTCGGCAAGAACGTAGCTGACATCGAGCTCACAGCCGGCTCACGACGGAGATCAGGATGTAGACGATGATCATCAGTACGAAGAAGGACAGGTCGAGCGCCACGCCCCCGAGACGCAGCGGCGGAATGAACCGCCGCAGAAGCTTGAGCGGTGGATCAGTGACAGTGTAGGTGGCCTCCAGAACGACCACCATCGCCTTGCCGGGTTGCCATGAGCGGGCGAACTGGAAGACGTAGTCCATGACCAGTCGGAAGATAAGCACGATGAGGAAGCACATCAGCGCGATGTAAAGCACCTGCAAGACCACGCTCATGTTCGCGGTTCCCTCTCCCCTGTTACTCGTGCTTCGTCGTTCCGGTACTGCGTCTTGCTTGCGACTACTGCGTCACTTGCGTCTCAGCTCTGGTTGAAGAACCCGCCCTCTGCGATGCGAGCCTTGTCCTCCGCCGTTACATCGACGTTAGCAGGCGACAACAGGAACACCTTCTGCGTCACGCGCTCAATGCTGCCATGGAGACCGAAGACCAGACCGGCGGCAAAGTCGACAAGTCGCTTCGCGTCGGTGTCGTCCATCTCGGTCAGATTCATGATCACCGGAGTGCCCTCGCGGAAGTGTTCCCCGATGGTACGGGCCTCGTTGTAGGTCCGGGGGTGCAATGTGGTGATGCGGTAGGGCTCCCGCTCGGACACGACCTTGGGCATGATCACCGGTGCGTTCTTCTCCAGGCTCTGGCGTTCAGGTGTGATGGATGCCACGGGGGCGATTCGTGCCGGACGTCCGGATTCCGCGGCTAGCGAAGCGGAATGGGCCACCGGCTCACGGGGGGCGGGGGGCTGCACCACTCGTACCGATTCGTCCCTTTGGGACTGATGGGATTGGTGTGACTGGTGCGACTGGTGTGGCGGTTCATGCCGCCTGCGGTCGCGCTCGGGCTCCGGCTCGGGTTCGAACTCGTCATCGGGGTCGAACCCCGCTCCGTCGTACCCATCGTCCTCCACGAGGCCGAGGTAGACCGCCATCTTGCGCATCGCGCCGGCCATGCTCTGAGTCCTCCGCTCTGTGGTGGATCGGCTGTCGTCACCAACTGCCCGCGATCCACGTGGTATCCCCGCCTCAACAGCGAGAATGACCATATTTTCTGCTGTGGTCCGACTTCTTGGCGACGTTACCCGAGCCCGGGTCGGACTCCGAGTACCGCCGTACCGACGCGCACATGTGTCGCCCCGGCCGCCACGGCCTGTTCGAGGTCCGCACTCATCCCTGCTGACACCATGTTCGCAGCCGGATGAGCCGCGCGCATGAGGGTTGCGAATTCCATCAGCCGCTCGAACGCCGCCTGTTGCCGTCCCGCGTACGGACCGGTGAGCGGCGCGACGGTCATCAGACCGTCGAGACGCAGTCCCGGCGCCCCGGCCACGAGGTCGGCCAACTCTTCGATTCCGCCGGGGCCGACACCCCCGCGCTCCCCCCGCCCGTTCTCCTCGGCGTCGAGCGCGACCTGGATCAGGCAGCCGAGTTCACGCTCCGCGCGAACGGCGGCCGCCGAAAGGGCCGTGACGAGCTTGGGCCGGTCCACAGACTGCACCAGATCGGCATAACCGACCACGGAACGCACCTTATTGGTCTGCAACTGACCGACAAAGTGCCAGGTAAGGGGGAGATCCGTGCACTGCGCGGCCTTCGGTGCCGCGTCCTGGTCGCGGTTCTCCGCGACGTGACGCACTCCGAGTTCCGACAGGATTCGCACATCGCTCGCCGGATAGGTCTTGGTGACCACGATCAGGGTCACCTCTTCCCGCTTGCGCCCGGCCGCCGCGCACGCCGCGGCGATGCGCTCCTCGACCTGCGCGAGATTTGCTGCGAGTTGAGTCCTACGGTCCGTCATGCCTTATCAGTCCAGCCAGACATAGCCCGCGAGACGACCGGTCGTGCGGTCGCGGCGGTACGAGAAGTGGTCACCGGATTCCAGCGTGCACACCGGCGAGTGCTCCCGGTCGTGCACCCCGAGCCGCTCCAGCTGGGCGTGCACCCCGGCGGTCACATCGACCGCCGGCGTACCCCAGCTCGTCTCGGCGTACGCCGTGGGCTCGACGGCGGCGACATCGGCGCGCATCGCCTCGGGTACTTCGTAACAACGCCCGCAGACGGCGGGCCCGGTGCGGGCGACGATGCGCCCGGGGTCGGCGCCGAGTTCCACCATGGCTTCGACGGCGGCCGGCACGACGCCCGCCACCATGCCCGGGCGCCCGGCGTGCGCCGCGGCCGCGACCTTGGCGACCGGATCGGCGAGCAGGACCGGCGTGCAGTCGGCGGTCAGAACCGCGAGGGCGAGGCCCCTGCGGGCGGTCACCACCGCGTCGACGGCCGGGATCTCGGCCTCGGATCCCCAGGGCCCGTCGACCACGGCGACATCGCGGCCGTGCACCTGGTTCATCCAGACGACCCGGCCCGGGTCGACGCCGAGGGACTTGGCGGCCAGCGTCCGGTTCTCCCGCACCGCCTCGGCCTCGTCGCCGACCGCGCCGCCGAGATTGAGCTCTTCGTACGGAACGGCGCTCACCCCGCCCCACCTGTCGGTGAAGGCGAAGTGCGCGCCGCTCGCGGTGCTGTGCTTGCTTATCACTTCGAGAAGTCCGATATCACTTCAGGAAGTCCGGCACGTCCAGCTCTTCGGCCTGGCTGTCCTGGTACGGACGGGCCGGCGGGACCTGCGGCGGGGTCACCGGCGTGGCCGGGGCCTCGCTCGCCGGGGCCGCTTCCGCGGGCTCCGGGGCCGGGGGCTCCTCGCGCGGGGTGACGCTCCCGAGTCCGCCGAAGGCCGGGCGGGACGATTCCGCGGGACGCGGGGCCGCGGACGGCGCCGGCTCCTCGCGCTTGGCGGTCGTGGAGGCCGAGCCAAGGACGTTGTCCCGCTTGGACGGTGGCTGACCGCCGTCGAAGCCCGCCGCGATGACGGTGACCCTGACCTCGTCGCCGAGCGCGTCGTCGATGACCGCGCCGAAGATGATGTTGGCCTCGGGGTGTGCGGCCTCGCTGACCAGTTGGGCCGCTTCGTTGATCTCGAAGAGGCCGAGGTCCGAGCCACCGGAGATGGAGAGCAGCACCCCGCGGGCGCCGTCGATGGACGCCTCCAGGAGCGGCGAGGAGATCGCCATCTCGGCGGCGGCCACCGCGCGGTCGTCGCCGCGGGCCGAGCCGATGCCCATGAGTGCCGAACCGGCCTCGGACATGACCGACTTGACGTCGGCGAAGTCGAGGTTGATCAGGCCGGGCGTGGTGATGAGGTCGGTGATGCCCTGGACACCGGAGAGCAGGACCTGGTCCGCCGACTTGAAGGCGTCGAGGACCGAGACCTGGCGGTCCGAGATGGACAGCAGTCGGTCGTTGGGGATGACGATGAGGGTGTCGACCTCTTCGCGCAGCTCCGCGATGCCGTCCTCGGCCTGGTTGGCGCGGCGGCGGCCCTCGAAGGTGAACGGCCGGGTGACCACGCCGATGGTGAGGGCGCCGAGCGAGCGCGCGATGTTGGCGACGACGGGTGCGCCGCCGGTGCCGGTGCCACCGCCTTCGCCGGCGGTGACGAAGACCATGTCGGCCCCCTTGAGGACCTCCTCGATCTCCTCGCGGTGGTCCTCTGCGGCCTTGCGGCCGACGGCCGGGTTGGCGCCGGCGCCGAGGCCGCGGGTCAGTTCCCGGCCGACGTCGAGCTTGACGTCGGCGTCGCTCATCAACAGGGCTTGCGCGTCGGTGTTGATGGCGATGAACTCGACGCCCTTGAGACCGACCTCGATCATCCGGTTGATGGCATTGACACCACCGCCGCCGACACCGATGACTTTGATGACTGCGAGGTAGTTCTGCGGTGCTGCCACGTCGAAGGCCTCTCGCCTCGAGTTACGTGTCGCCGTTTCGCATCGATGCGATGCGGCGACTGATGCCGAATGGGACGGTCCGAACGCCGACCCGAACCCTAACGCTGAAGTTTAGGGTTACCAGTGTGTCTGTTCCCTGGACTCTTCCGAACAGGACACTAAGTCGACAAGTGGCGCACGTTCAACGAACACGCCGAACCTCCCGTTTTTCTTTTCACCCTATGTGATCAGCCGTAGCGATGCCGAACCAGGGTGCTGGCCTGCGGCGATACGCGTCAACTCCCTGATGACGCAGGGGCGGTGGGGGCGCTCACATCGAAGTGCCGCGCCTTGGGGGTCGCTTTCATCAGCGCGGTGAGGGTAGTGGCTTTCGTACGCCCCTTCTCGCCACTGCCCCAGACGACCGCACGGCCGCCGCTCAACTCCAGCGAGATGGAGTCGTACGAACGGACCTTGACCTTCCGGGTATCGCGGGCGACGGCTCCGGGCAGGTCACCGACGACCCGCACCGCTTCGCGCAGCAGCCGGTCGGTGCCGAACCGGCGCAGGCTCGCGGCGTCGTTCTTGTGATCCGGCGTCAATTCGAGCCGTGGCACGGCCGTGGGCGCGTGCTCGACCGTGGCGAATCGCACTCCCTCGGCGTCCACTTCGATGAACTTTCCGCCCTTTTCGAGGACGAGAACCGGCTTGCGTTCCGTCACTTCGAGTGCGATTTCGTGCGGCCAGGACCGTACGACCTCAACCGAGTCAATTCGGGGCAATTTCGAGCGGAGACGCTCCTCAAGGGCGTCCGTATCGACCGAAACCAGTGGTTCCCCGACGGGGGCGTCCGCCGCGCCGATCACCTCTCGGGGCGTCAGCACGCGGGTACCCGACGCCTTCACCTGCTCCAGGCGCGCCCACTGCGAGCCGTAGAGGGCCCAGATGCCCCCGGCCGCCAGGAGCACGGCGAGGGCCAGGGCCAGGACCAGGGTGCGGGGACGGGCCGGACGGAACCGGCGGGCGCGCTGCGGGCGGGGCGGGCCGGACTTCTGCTGCTGCCGTTCGGCGGTGGTCGGTCCGGCCACGGTCCCCTGCCTTCTCACGCGTTACGGCGTGCCGCAATCGCCTCGTACACCATGCCGACCAGAAGCTCGTCGGCGTCCCGCCGGCCGAACTCCGAGGCGGCGCGGGACATCTCGTACAGCCGGTGCGGATCGGCCAGCACGGGCAGGACATTGCCCTGGACCCACTCGGGCGTCAGCTCCGCGTCGTCGACCAGCAGTCCACCGCCGGCCTTGACCACCGGCTGGGCGTTGAGCCGCTGTTCGCCGTTGCCGATCGGCAGCGGTACGTACGCGGCGGGGAGCCCGACGGCGGAGAGTTCGGCGACGGTCATCGCGCCCGCGCGGCAGAGCATCATGTCGGCCGCGGCGTACGCGAGGTCCATCCGGTCCACGTACGGTACCGGGATGTATGGGGGCATCCCCGGCATCTGCTGCACATGCGGCAATTCGTTCTTCGGGCCCACCGCGTGCAGGATCTGGATGCCCGCGCGCTGGAGCACCGGCGCGACCTGCTGGACGACCTCGTTGAGCCGCCGGGCGCCCTGTGAGCCACCGGAGACCAGCAGGGTCGGCAGGTTGGGGTCGAGGCCGAAGGCGGCGCGCGCCTCCGGGCGGACCCGGGCCCGGTCGAGCGTGGCGATCGTGTGGCGCAGCGGGATGCCGATGTAGCGGGAGTTGCGCAGCTTGCTGTCGGGGGTGGCGACAGCCACCCCGTGGGCGTACCGCGAACCGATCTTGTTGGCGAGCCCGGGCCGCGCGTTGGCCTCGTGCACGACGATCGGCGTCCCGGTCCGCTTGGCCGCGAGGTAGCCGGGCAGGGCGACATAGCCGCCGAAGCCGACGACGCAGTCCGCCTTCGTCCGCTCCAGGATCTGCTCGGCCGCCTTGATGGTGCCCCGCAGCCTTCCTGGGACGGTGATCAGTTCAGGGGTGGGCTTGCGCGGCAGCGGGACGGCCGGGATCAGCGCGAGTTCGTAGCCCCGCTCGGGTACGAGTCGGGTCTCGAGTCCACGCTCCGTGCCCAGGGCCGTGATGCCCACGGTCGGGTCCTGCCTCCGCAGGGCGTCCGCGAGGGCGAGCGCGGGCTCGATGTGGCCGGCGGTCCCCCCACCGGCGAGTACGACATGCACCGAAATTCACCGCTCTCCGGACGGACGCGCCTTGGCGCGCCGTCGCATCGTGTTCCATCTCACCCGAGGTTGCCGCATGGCCAGGGCCGCCTTCGCAGCGGGGTCCGATCGCGCGAAGGCGATGAGGAGCCCGATGGCGAACATGGTCGGCAACAGCGCCGAACCCCCGTAGGAGAACAGCGGGAGCGGGACACCGGCGATCGGCAGCAGACCGAGCACCGCACCGACGTTGATCACGGCCTGGGCCGTGATCCAGGTGGTCACGCCTCCCGCGGCATACCTCACGAAGGGGTCCTCCGTGCGTCCGGCCACGCGGATACCCGCATAGCCTAGAGCCGCGAACAGGGCGAGCACCGACAGTGTCCCCGCCAGACCGAGTTCCTCCCCGGTGATGGCGAAGATGAAGTCGGTGTGTGGTTCGGGCAGTTGACCCCATTTTTCCACACTCGCGCCCAGGCCGGAACCGAAGAATCCGCCGGAGGCAAGGGCATAAATGCCATGTACCGCCTGCCAGCACTGGTCGCCGGGCCCGGGATCGGTGGCGCCGATGCAGGCGAGCCTGGCCATCCGGTTGGGGCTCGTCTTGATGAGAATCACACCGATCAGCGCCGCGACGCCGAGCACCCCCGCGAACAGCCGGGTCGGTGCGCCCGCGAGCCACAACAGGCCGAAAAGAATCGCGGTGAGAATGATCGCGGTGCCCATGTCGCCGCCGAGCATGATGAGCCCGAGCAGCATGAAGGCGACCGGGACGAGCGGCACCAGCATGTGCTTCCACTGGGTCAGCAGCCGCTTGTCGTGCTTGCGCGCGAGCAGGTCGGCACCCCACAGCACGAGGGCGAGCTTGCCGAACTCACTGGGCTGGAGCTGGAACGGGCCGCCCAGATAGATCCAGTTCTGGTTGCCGTTGACGCTGCGCCCTATCCCCGGGATCTGTACGAGGACCATCAGGAAGACGGTCACCGCGAGCATCGGATACGCCAGCGCCCGGTGGAGCTTGATGGGCATCCGCATGGCGAGCAGCAGCAGGATCGTACCGAGCACGGCGGCGACGAACTGCTTGCGGAAGAAGTACGAGGCGGGCAGGTCCAGCTGGAGCGCCTGGATCATCGACGCGGAGTAGACCATCACCAGGCCGAGCACGGTGATCAGCAGGCTGCTGCCGAAGATCAGGTAATAGGCGGTCAGCGGGCGGTCCCAGGCCCGGCGGACCCTGTTGACGAGCCGCCGGGGCCCGCTCTCGCCCGGAGGGTGGGAGGCACCTCTGGCGCGTACCGGAGCCGGACGTCTGGCGACCCGCACGGATGACCTGGCCACATTCCCCTCCCAAGGGTGTGCCCGGCGCCGACCGGGCATGAGACCCGGTCAGGCGCGCGCGGAGCCGAGTTCGCGGACGGCGTCCGCGAACGCTTCACCACGCTTGTTGTAGTTGGTGAACATGTCCATCGACGCACAGGCCGGAGCCATCAGCACGGTGTCCCCCGGCTGAGCCAGCTCCGCCGCCCGCCGTACCGCCTCGGACATCGCCCCAGTGTCGGTCCGGTCGAGGTCGACGACCGGGACCTCGGGGGCGTGTCGCGCCAGGGCTTCGCGGATCAGGGCGCGGTCGGCGCCGATCAGGACGACACCGCGCAGCCGCTTCGCCGCGCCCGTGACGAGTTCGTCGAAGGTGGCGCCCTTGGCGAGGCCGCCCGCGATCCACACGATCGACTCGTACGCCGCCAACGACGCCTGTGCGGCGTGGGTGTTGGTGGCCTTGGAGTCGTCGACGTAGGCGACCTGCGCGACATCGGCGACGTGTTCGATGCGGTGGGCGTCCGGACGGAAGGCGCGCAGGCCGTCGCGTACGGCCGTCGCCTGGACGCCGAAGGCGCGGGCGAGGGCCGCGGCGGCCAGCGCGTTGGCGATGTTGTGCGGCGCGGGCGGGCGGACGTCGGAGATCTCGGCGAGCTCCTGGGCCTGCTTCTGGCGGTCCGGCACGAAGGCACGGTCGACCAGGATGCCGTCCACCACGCCCAGTTGCGAGGGTGCGGGCGCGTTCAACGTGAAGCCGATGGCCCGGCAGCCCTCTTCGACGTCGGCCTCGCGGACCAGGTCCTCGGTCGCCTTGTCCGCGACGTTGTAGACGCAGGCGATGAGATTGCCCTCGTAGATACGCCCCTTGTCGGCGGCGTACGCCTCCATGGAGCCGTGCCAGTCGAGGTGGTCGGGCGCGAGGTTGAGGACGGCCGCGGAGTGGGCGCGCAGCGAGGGCGCCCAGTGCAGCTGGTACGAGGACAGCTCGACGGCGAGCACGTCGTACGCGTCGTCGCCTTCGAGGACGACGTCCACGATCGGGGTGCCGATGTTGCCGACGGCGGCCGTGCGCAGGCCCGCGGCTTCGAGGATCGAGGCGAGCATCTGCGTGGTCGTCGTCTTGCCGTTGGTGCCCGTGATGGCGAGCCAGGGCGCCGCGTCCGGGCCGCGCAGCCGCCAGGCGACCTCGACGTCCCCGATGACGTCCACGCCCGCCTCGGCGGCCGCGGCGAACAGCGGTGACGACGGCTTCCAGCCCGGCGAGGTGACCACCAGGTCGGTGCCCTCGGGCAGCGTCTCGGCGTCGCCCAGGCGTACGGAGATGCCCTCGCCCCGGAGCGGGGCGGCACGCTCCTCGTGCGCCGAGCCCGAGCCGCCGTCCACGACGGTCACCGACGCGCCGAGGCCGGCCAGGGCGCGGGCGGCGCTGATGCCGCTCACGCCGAGACCGGCGACGGTGATGTTCCTGCCCTGCCAGTCGGAGGCGAAGGTCACTTTTCGGCTGCCCATCCCGCGTAGAAGAGACCGAGGCCGACGATCACGCACATGCCCTGGATGATCCAGAAGCGGACCACCACAAGGACCTCGGACCACCCCTTGAGTTCGAAGTGGTGCTGGAGTGGCGCCATCCGGAAGACGCGCTTGCCGGTCAGCTTGAACGAGCCGACCTGGATGACGACCGACATGGTGATCATCACGAAGAGGCCGCCGAGCAGCGCGAGGAGCAGCTCCGTGCGGGAACAGATCGCGAGGCCCGCGAGCGCGCCACCGAGGGCGAGCGAGCCGGTGTCACCCATGAAGATCTTGGCGGGCGAGGTGTTCCACCACAGGAAGCCGAAGCAGGCGCCCATCAGCGCGGAGGCCACGACGGCGAGGTCGAGCGGGTCCCTGACCTCGAAGCACGCCTGGGGGTTGGTCAGCGTCGTCGCGTTGGCGCAGGACTCCTGGTACTGCCAGACGCCGATGAAGGTGTAGGCACCGAAGACCATCACGGAGGCGCCGGTGGCGAGGCCGTCCAGACCGTCGGTGAGGTTCACGCCGTTCGACATGGCGAGGATCATGAACAGCGCCCAGACCACGAACAGGACCGGGCCGATCGACCAGCCGAAGTCCGTGACGAACGACAGCTTGGTGGAGGCCGGGGTCTGGTTGCGGTTGTCCGGCCAGTTCAGCGCGAGCACGGCGAAGCCGATGCCGACGATCAGCTGGCCGGCCATCTTCGCCTTGGCGCGCAGACCGAGCGACCGCTGCTTGACGATCTTGATGTAGTCGTCGAGGAAGCCGACGAGGCCCATGCCCGCCATCAGGAAGAGCACCAGCAGGCCGGAGAGCGTGGTCTCCGTACCCGTGATGATCTTCGTGAGGAAGTACGCGATGAGCGTGGCCAGGATGAAGGCGATACCACCCATGGTCGGCGTACCGCGCTTGCTGTGGTGCTCGCGCGGGCCGTCGTCCCGGATGAACTGGCCATAGCCCTTGCGGGCCAGGAGCTTGATCAGCAGCGGGGTGCCGACCAGGGTCAGGAAGAGCCCGATCACGCCCGCGAAGAGGATCTGCCTCATCGGCCGGAGACCTGCCCCTCAGAAGACACCGCGGCGTCGTCGAGCAGCGCCGTGGCGACCCGCTCGAGACCGACCGACCTGGACGCCTTCACCAGCACGACGTCTCCCGGGCGCAGCTCGCTGCGCAGCAGGTCGATCGCCGCCTGTGCGTCGGACACGTGCACCGACTCCTCACCCCACGAACCCTCGTTGTATGCGCCCAGTTGGAGCCAGGACGCTTCCCTGCCCCCGACTGCCACGAGCTTGCTCACGTTGAGCCGGACGGCAAGGCGTCCGACCGCGTCGTGCTCGGTGAGACTGTCGTCCCCCAGCTCGGCCATCTGACCGAGCACCGCCCACGTACGACGCCCCTTGCCCATGGCCACGAGCGCGCGCAGAGCGGCTCGCATGGACTCGGGGTTCGCGTTGTAGGCGTCGTTGACGACCGTCACACCGTCCGGGCGCTCGGTGACCTCCATACGCCAGCGGGACAGCGTGCCCGCCTCGGAGAGCGCGAGGGCGATCTCGTCGACGGACATGCCCAGCTCATGGGCGACGGCGGCCGCGGCAAGCGCGTTCGACACGTGGTGCTCACCGTACAGCCGCAAGGTCACGTCGCTGCACCCGGAGGGTGTGTGCAGCGTAAAAGCAGGCTGTCCGTTCTCCGTGAGTCGGACATTCTCGGCGCGTACGTCGGCGTCCTCGGCCTCTCCGAAGAGGATCACGCGCGCCTTGGTGCGCGACGCCATGGCGCGGACGAGGGGGTCGTCGGCGTTGAGGACGGCAGCGCCGTCCGCAGGCAGCGCCTCGACCAGCTCACCCTTCGCTTGTGCGATCTGCTCGCGCCCGCCGAACTCGCCGATGTGGGCGGTGCCGACGTTCAGGACGAGGCCGATCTTCGGCGGCGTGAGTCCGGTGAGGTAGCGAATATGGCCGATTCCGCGCGCTCCCATCTCCAGGACGAGGAAGCGCGTCTCGTCCGTGGCGCTGAGCGCGGTCAGCGGCAGGCCGATCTCGTTGTTGAGGGAGCCCGGCGTGAAGACCGTGGGCGCGTGGCGCCGCAGCACCTGCGCGAGCAGGTCCTTGGAGCTGGTCTTGCCGACCGAGCCGGTCAGGGCGACCAGGGTCGCGCCGAGCCGCTCCACGACGTGGCGGGCGAGGGCGCCGAGCGCCGCCTGTACGTCGTCGACGACGATGGCGGGCACGCCGACCGGCCGCGAGGCGAGGACGGCCGCGGCGCCTGCCGCGACGACGTCCGCCGCGTAGTCGTGGCCGTCGGCGCGCTCGCCGACGAAGGCGACGAAGAGGCTGCCGGGCTCCACCTCACGGGAGTCCCGGACGACGGGTCCGGTGACCTGGACGGCCGGATCCGGTATGTCGTACGTCTGCCCGCCGACGACGCTGGCGATCTCGGCGAGGGAGAGGGCGATCACAACTTCATCCCTGGGTTTGCTGGATAGCTTCGCGAAGCACCTGGCGGTCGTCGAAGGGACGCACCACCCCGGCGATGTCCTGCCCCTGCTCGTGGCCCTTGCCCGCGACCAGGACGGTGTCGCCCGGTCGCGCGCGGACGACGGCCGCGCGGATGGCGGCGGCGCGGTCCTCGAACACGGCGACGTCGCCGCGCTCGTGGATCGGCACCTCGGCGGCGCCGGCGAGCATCGTGGCGAGGATCGCGAGGGGGTCCTCGCCACGGGGGTTGTCGGAGGTCAGTACGGCGGTGTCGGCGAGGCGGGCCGCGGCCGCGCCCATCGGCATCCGCTTGGTCCTGTCGCGGTCGCCGCCGCAGCCGAGCACGATGTGCAGCTTGCCCTCGGTGACCTTGCGCAGGGCGCGCAGGACCGATTCGACGGCGTCCGTCTTGTGGGCGTAGTCGACGACCGCGAGGTAGGGCTGGCCCGCGTCGACGCGCTCCAGGCGGCCGGGCACGCCGGGCACCGCGGCGACACCGTCGGCGGCCTGCTGCGGGTCGATGCCCGCGACGGCCAGCGAGACGATCGCGGCGAGGGTGTTGGCGACGTTGAAGGGACCGGCCAGCGGCGACTTCGCCGTGATGCGCTCGCCCTTGGGGCCGACCACGACGAACGTCGAGTCCAGCGGACCGACCACGACGTCCTCGGCGCGCCAGTCGGCGTCGGGGTGTCCCTCGGCGGAGAACGTGGTGACGGGCACCTCGGACTCGGTGACGAGCCGACGCCCGTACTCGTCGTCGAAGTTGACCACGCCGAGCCGCGAGCGCCGCTTGGTGAACAGCTGCGCCTTGGCCTGGAAGTAGTCCTCCATGTCGGAGTGGAACTCCATGTGCTCCGGGCTCAGGTTGTTGAAGACGGCGACGTCGAAGACGCAGCCGTCCACGCGCCCGAGCACCAGGGCGTGGCTGGAGACCTCCATGGCGACCGCCTCGACGCCGCGCTCGCGCATCACCGCGAACAGCGCCTGGAGGTCGGTGGCTTCGGGGGTCGTACGCTCCGACTTGATGCGCGTCTCGCCGATGCGCATCTCGACGGTGCCGATGAGCCCGGTCGCGCGCAGGCCCTTGAGGCCGCCCTCGACGAGGTACGCGGTCGTCGTCTTGCCGGAGGTGCCGGTGATGCCGATCTGGAGGAGGTCGCGGCCGGGGTGGCCGTAGACCGTCGCCGCGAGTTCGCCCATCCGGCCGCGCGGGCTGTCGACGACCAGGACCGGCAGGCCGGTCGCGGCCGCGCGTTCGGCGCCGGTCGGGTCCGTGAGGATCGCCGCGGCGCCGAGGTCGGCGGCCTGCGCCACGAAGTCGGCGCCGTGCATACGGGCGCCGGGCAGCGCGGCGTAGATGTCACCGGGGCGGACCGCGCGGGAGTCGTGCGTGATGCCCGTGATCTGCGCGGCGCCCTCGACGGCGACGCCCAGCTGGCCCGCCAGGTCCGTCAAGGAGGTCGCGGAGACCTGGTCCGGCCGCGGCGGTCCCGGGTAGGTCACGGGAGCGCCCTTCTGGGTGGTTTGGGACTGATCAGCGTGTGGCACGGCGGTGAGCGTACCGGGCGCACCCCACTCGGGGCGAAGTGAGGGGCGTGGCGGGGGGTGGTTCCCGGGGTCGGGAGTGATCGTTGTCACGGGCGGTTCCTGGTCGGGTCCTAGGGCTCGAAGGTGACGGGAAGGCGGGCCGGACCGCTCCCCGTGGGCGGGACTTGGAGCGTCTTGAGGGCGAACTCCATGACTTCCTTGTAGATGGGCCCGCAGATCTGGCCGCCGAAGTAGCTGCCCTTGGTGGCGTTCTGGATCGCGCAGTAGACCGTGACGCGCGGCTTGTCGGCCGGCGCGAAGCCCGCGAAGGACGAGGTGTAGCCCTTGTAGCGGCCGGTCGCGGGGTCGACCCGGTTGGCCGTACCGGTCTTGCCCGCGACGCGGTAGCCGGGGATGCGGGCCTTGGTGCCGGTGCCCTCTTCGTCGTCGACGACGGACTCCAGCATCTGCGACACCGTCTTGGCGGTCCTGTCGCTCACCACCCGCGTCTTCTTCGGCTTCGGCGCGGGCGTGAAGCGGCCGTCGGGCCCCTTCGTACCGCGCACGAGCGTGGGCTCGACGCGTACGCCGCCGTTGGCGATCGTCGAGTAGACCGAGGCCGCCTGCATCGCGTTGATGGAGACGCCCTGGCCGAACGGGATCGTGAACTGCTGCGAGGTCGACCACTTGGCGGGGGGCGCGAGGATGCCGGAGGTCTCGCCGGGGAAGCCCAGGCCGCTCTCCTTGCCGAGGCCGAACTTGCGCAGGTAGGAGTAGAGGACCTCGTTGGCCTGCTCCTGCGTCTTGCCCAGCTGGCCGGTGGCGAGGATGGTGCCGATGTTGGAGGACTTGGCGAGCACTCCGTTGAGCGTCAGGTGCCAGGTCGGGTGGTCGATGTCGTCCTGGAAGAGGCGGTCGCCGCGGTGCAGCCGGTTGGGCACCGTCACCCGGGTGCCGGGCGTGGCGACGTTCTCCTCCAGGACCGCCGCCATGGACATGACCTTGGCGGTGGAGCCGGGCTCGAAGGCGTCCTGGAGCGCGGCGTTGCCGAGCGCCGCGCCGTTGGCCTGCGTGAGGTCGTTCGGGTCAAAGCCGGGGGCGTTGGCCATCGCGAGGACCTCGCCGGTCCGCGTGTCCTGCACTATCACGTAGCCGCGGTCGGCCTTGGACTTCCTGACCTGCTCCGTGATGGCGTTCTGCGCGGCCCACTGGATGTCGCGGTCGATGGTGAGCTCGATGTCGGAGCCGGGCACGGCGGGCGTCTCCGTGGAGCCCGCGGTCGGCACCTGCCTGCCGCCGGACTGGGCGTAGCGGATCTTGCCGTCCTCGCCCGCCAGCTGCTTGTCGAGCTGCCGCTCCAGGCCGCCGCCGCCCTTGCCGTTGGAGCTGACCCAGCCCAGTATCCCGGCGGCCAGATCGTGGTTGGGGTAGACCCGCTTGCTGCTCGGGTCCGCGAGGACGCCGGCCAGGACGTTCGGGGAGCCCGGGTCGGTGCCCGCCTTCTCGGCGAGCGCGCCGCGCAGGTCCTTGATCTGCTTCCACACCTTCGGGGTCTGGCGGCGGGCGAGCAGGACGTAGCGGGTGTCGGGCGTCTTGAGCTTCTTGGTGAGCTCGGCGACGCTCTTGTCGAGGATGGGGGCCAGGAGCGCCGCCGCCTGCTCGGGCGCGTCCTTGGTCTTCATCTCCTTCGGCGTGAACAGCGTGGGGTCCGCCGTGATGTCGTACGCGTCCACGCTGGCGGCCAGTTCGACGCCGGCGCGGTCGGTGATGCGTCCGCGCTCGGCCGCCAGGGTGTGCGTGAAGTAGCGGTTTTTCTCCGCCTTGGCCGTGTACACGCTCGCGTCGACGGCCTGCACCTGGAGGAGCCGCACGACGAAGGCCAGCATCACCAGCGTCAGGCCCAGGCTGACCATGCGCAGGCGTGGGCGGGGGCTGCCGAGGCGGATGGTGCGGGGCTTGGCCTTGGTGCCGGGGCGGCGGGCGGCGGGGCGCCCTGCGGATGCCGGGCGCCGGGGCGCGCCGGGGCGTGCGGGCCGCGATGGCCCTGGCACCCGACGCCGCGGGGGTTCCCTGTCGGACACTTAACGTCACCTGCCGGAGGTCGTCGGGGGGCCGGGCTGCGGGGGCCGGGGGGTCGTGGGGGGCACGGTCGCGGGTGGCCCAGCTGCGGGTGGCGCGGCCGCGGGTGCCGGGGCGGAGGCGGCGGGCGGGGCCGAAGCCGGGGGCGGGGCGGAGATCGGCACGGAGGCCGCCGGGGGCGCCATCTCCTGCGGACGCAGCGCCGAGGGCCGGGCCGCGGCGGCGCCGGGCACACCGCGCACGGTGCCGTCGGGGTTCAGGAAGGCCGGGTCGCCGCCGGGGACCATGCCGAGCTTGTCGGCGCGCCGCTGGAGGGCGTCGGGCGCGGCATAGCCGTCCACGTCGCGCTGGAGCTCCTGCTTCTCCTCGGTGAGGTCCTTCGTCTGCCGCTTGAGCTCACTCACCTGGAACGAGCCTTCGTTGAGCGAGGAGTTCAGGATGAGCAGCATGATCAGGCCACCGCCGAGGAGCAGCACGACCAGGAGGACGAAGGGCGTGCGCGCGGCCTGGTTCTGGCCCTGCGGGAGCAGTTTCGCGAGGCGGGCGGCCCTCCCCCGCAGCTCGGGCTTCTTGCTCATGGAGCCTCCTCGCGTAACTCAGCTCAGCGGACGGTGCTCACGTGCCCTTCGGCCGGCCGGACCTCAGCTCACGTCCTCGCGGACGCGCTCGGCGCCCCGCAGCCGCGCCGGGGCGGCCCTGCGGTTCTCGGCGACCTCTTCCTCGGTGGGCAGTTCGGCGCCGCGGGTCAGAAGCTTCAGGCGCGGCTGGTAGCGCTCGGGGACCACGGGCAGTCCGGGCGGCGCCGTGTTCGCGGCACCGGCCGCGAACACCTGCTTGACCAGGCGGTCTTCCAGCGAGTGATACGACAGGACGGCGATCCGGCCGCCGACGGCGAGCGCCTTCACGGCTGCCGGGATCGCCCGCTCCAGGACGCTCAGTTCGCCGTTGACCTCGATGCGCAGGGCCTGGAAGGTGCGCTTGGCGGGGTTGCCACCGGTGCGCTTGGCGGCCTGCGGCAGGGAGTCGCGGATGAGCTCCACGAGCCGCGCGCTGTTGCTGAACGGCTCCTTCTCGCGCTCGCGCACGACGGCGCTGACGATGCGCTTGGCCTGCTTCTCCTCGCCGTACTGGCGCAGGATCCGCACCAGTTCGCCGGGCGCGTACGTGTTGAGGACCTCGGCGGCGCTGATGCCGGTCGTCTGGTCCATGCGCATGTCCAGGGGCGCGTCCTGGGCGTACGCGAACCCTCGGTCCGCCTCGTCGAGTTGCATGGAGGAGACGCCGAGGTCGAAGAGGACGCCCTGTACGCGCGGGATGTCCAGGCGGTCGAGCACCTCGGGGAGTTCGTCGTAGACGGCGTGCACCAGGGTGGCCCGGTCGCCGTAGGGGGCGAGCCGTTCGCCGGACAGGCGCAGTGCTTCCTTGTCGCGGTCCAGGGCGACGAGGCGCGCCGCGGGGAAGGTGGCCAGGAGGGCCTCGCTGTGGCCGCCGAGGCCGAGGGTGCAGTCGACGACGACCGCGCCCGGTTCGGCGAGGGCGGGGGCCAACATGTCCAGGCACCGCTGGAGCATCACCGGGACGTGTCGGCTGTTGTCGGTCAAGGGGCCCTCTCAGGTCCGGCGCGGCGTCCGTACGCACTGCCGGGTCCCCGCCCGCTCCGTGAAGGGGAATGGTCCGCCGGCGCCGGGGAAGTGGCGTCAGCCGACCGGGAGCGGGAGGAGGCCGAGCCGTACGTACGCGCCGCGCACGTGGGGATTCTCAAGAATCTCCGGGATGTGCGGTCCAGCGGGGAGCAGGTCACGTCTCCCGCTTCGCGTCACTTTAGTCCACGGTGTCTTCCGGTCAATCAACCGGCCTGCGCGTCGCGGACCGGTCCGGGACACGGGCACGAATCCCCCGAAGTCACCCATTCGGCCGTAGCCGCCACACCCTGTGGGTTAGCTCACAACAAGAGTTATTGGCGTTCTTTGTCCCTTCTCACAGCGGGCCGAGTTGATCAGTGGCCATTAACGTCATATCCATGTCGACTTCCGCATCCCCCTCGGGTAACAGCCCCGCAGAGCCGATCGGCGACATAGCCGTCGGCACGGTCACCGACCGCCTGGTCGAAGCGAACAAGCGGTACGCCGCCGGCTTCGCCGATCCGGGCATGGACGCCCGCCCCGTACTGCGTGTCGCCGTCGTCGCCTGCATGGACGCCCGCCTCGATCTGCATGCCGCGCTCGGCCTCGAGCTGGGCGACTGCCACACCATCCGCAACGCGGGCGGCGTGGTCACCGATGACGTCATCCGCTCCCTGACCATCAGCCAGCGCGCGCTCGGCACCCGCAGCGTGGTCCTCATCCACCACACCGGCTGCGGCCTGGAGTCCCTCACCGAGGAGTTCCGCCAGGACCTGGAGAACGAGGTGGGGCAGCGGCCGACGTGGGCGGTGGAGTCCTTCCGCGACGTCGAGCAGGACGTACGCCAGTCGATGCAGCGCGTACGGACCTCGCCGTTCCTGCTGCACACCGACGACATCCGCGGCTTTGTCTTCGACGTGACGACGGGTCTGCTGCGGGAGATCGACCCCGCGTAATCGACCCTGCGTGACTGACAAAAGGTCGTAAGACCCGACAAATCGGCGCCAGTTATCCACAGGCGAGTGACACGACCCGGTACACCCAACAACAATGCGGGGGTGGCACCACGCACACCATTCACGCGTGGCGCCGGTGAATTCGGGGTGGACCGGGTCGTGCGCTTGAGCGGCAGCCCGGAAATGGGGTACCCCCTGCTCCTCAGGAGCGCGGGGCAGGGCCGAGGAGGGCCGGGTGACGACGTATGACGATCGAGCGAGCCTCACAGATCTGACCACCACAGCGGAGCGTGTCCGCAGGTCGGTGGAGGGTGTGATCGAGGGCAAGCCGGAGGTCGTACGGCTCTCGCTGACCGTGCTCCTCGCCGAGGGGCACCTGCTCATCGAGGATGTGCCGGGCGTGGGCAAGACCATGCTCGCCAAGGCACTGGCGCGGTCCATCGACTGCTCGGTGCGGCGGATCCAGTTCACGCCGGACCTGCTGCCATCGGACATCACCGGTGTGTCCATCTTCGACCAGCAGCGCAGGGACTTCGAGTTCAAGCCGGGCGCCATCTTCGCGCAGATCGTCATCGGCGACGAGATCAACCGCGCCTCTCCGAAGACGCAGTCCGCGCTCCTGGAGTCCATGGAGGAGCGTCAGGTCACCATCGACGGGCAGACCTATGAACTGCCCAGCCCCTTCATGGTCGTGGCCACGCAGAACCCCGTGGAGATGGAGGGGACCTACCCCCTGCCCGAGGCGCAGCGCGACCGCTTCATGGCGCGCGTCTCGATCGGCTATCCGGGGCCGGAGGCCGAGCTCCAGATGCTCGACGTGCACGGCGGCGTCTCACCCCTGGACGACCTCCAGCCGGTGGCGCACGCCCATGACATCGTGAAGCTCATCGACGCGGTCCGCACGGTCCACGTGGCCGACACCGTGCGGCGGTACGCGGTGGACCTGGTCTCCGCCACGCGCAACCACCCGGACCTGAGACTCGGGGCCTCGCCGCGCGCCACGCTGCACCTGGTGCGCGCCGCCAAGGCCTCCGCGGCGCTCAGCGGCCGGGAGTTCGCCCTGCCGGACGACGTACAGGCGCTGGCCGTCGCGGTCCTCGCGCACCGCCTGCTGCCCACCGCGCAGGCCCAGCTGAACCGCCGCACGGCCGAATCCGTCGTCCTGGAGATCCTCCAGCACACCCCCGTCCCCGCCGCCGCCCAGCCGGGCAACGGCGCCTTCTTCGCCCCGCAGCCGCCCGGCACGCGGAGGCTGTGATGACGGCGCCAGCGGGTCCTGCGGGCCCCGCCGAGGGCGACAAGGGCGGGCTGCGCACGGCTCTCGCGGGCCTGACCACACGCGGGCGTTCCTTCCTGGCGGCGGGCATCGCCGCCGCCATCTGCGCCTACGTCCTCGGCCAGAGCGACCTGCTGCGCGTCGGGCTGCTGCTCGCCGTACTGCCACTGGTCTGCGCCGTGGTCCTCTTCCGCACCCGGTACCGCGTGGCGGGCAGCCGCAGGCTCTCCCCCGCGCGCGTGCCGGCCGGTTCGGAGGCCCGCGTCCACCTGCGCATGGACAACGTCTCGCGGCTGCCCACGGGACTGCTGATGCTCCAGGACCGGGTGCCGTACGTCCTTGGGCCCCGGCCCAGGTTCGTGCTCGACCGGGTCGAGGCGGGCGGGCGCCGCGAGGTGTCCTACCGCGTCCGCTCCGACCTGCGCGGACGCTATCCGCTGGGGCCGCTGCAGCTGCGCCTGACGGACCCGTTCGGGATGTGCGAGCTGACCCGCTCCTTCTCGACGTACGACACCCTGACGGTCATCCCGCGCGTGGAGGCGCTGCCCCCGGTGCGGCTCTCGGGCGAGGCCAAGGGGTACGGCGACGGGCGCAACCGCTCGCTGGCGCTCGCCGGTGAGGACGACGTCATCCCGCGCGGGTACCGCCACGGCGACGACCTGCGCCGCGTCCACTGGCGCTCCACCGCGCGCTACGGCGAGCTGATGGTCCGCCGCGAGGAGCAGCCGCAGCGCGCCCGCTGCACGGTGCTCCTGGACACCCGGGGCACCGGCTTCCGGGGCGCCGGGCCCGACTCGGCCTTCGAGTGGGCGGTGTCGGGCACGGCCTCCGCCCTGGTGCACATGCTCGAACGGGGCTTCTCGGTCAGGCTGTTGACCGACACCGGCACCTCCGTGCCGGGCGAGGGCTCGGACGGCTTCGCGGGCGCGAGCCAGGAGTCGGCGGACGCGGCCGGGCTGATGATGGACACCCTCGCGGTGATCGACCACTCGGACGGCGCCGGGCTCTCCCGTGCGTACGACGTGCTGCGCGGTGGCAATGAAGGCCTCCTCATCGCCTTCCTCGGCGACCTCGACGAGGAACAGGCGGCGGTGGTCGCCAAGATGCGCCAGCGCAGCGGCGCCGCGGTCGCCTTCGTCCTGGACAGCACGGTGTGGGCGCAGGGCTCCGGCGGTGTGCCGGCCGGCGCCGGTGACGTACGGATGCAGTTGCTGCGCGAGGCAGGCTGGACGGCCCTCACCGTGCCGCCGGGGGCGAGCCTGACGGACCTGTGGCGCCGGGCCGACCACGCGCGCACGAGCGCGGGCCCGGCACCCGCGACGGGCACCACGACCGGGGGCTGGGCATGAGGACGCGGTACGGATCGCCGGGGCACCCGCGCGCGGGAGGCCCGGTAGCACGGCAGGGACGTACGACAGTGGGGGGACGGTCATGAGCGGACGCGCGCGGCTCGCGCTGTGTGCCACCGCGGCGACACTGATGGCGTCGAGCGCGTTACTGCCGCTCGTCGATCCGGCGACGTGGTTCGTGCAGGCCGTCATCCTGCTGGTGGTGCAGAGCGGGGTCGGCGCGCTGGCCCGGCGGCTGCCGCTGGCCAGGACGCTCACCGTGGCCGTGCAGGCGCTGGTGTCGCTGCTGCTGCTCACCCTGGTCTTCGCCCGCGAGCAGGCCATCGCGGGCATCCTGCCGGGCCCCGACGTGTTCCGGCGGTTCGCGGTGCTCCTTGAGGCGGGCGGCGAGGACGTCGGGCGGTACGCGATTCCGGCGCCGCTCAGTGACGGCATCCGGCTGATGCTGGTCGGCGGCGTCCTGGTGATCGGCCTCGCGGTGGACGCCCTCGCGGTGACGTTCCGTGCGGCGGCCCCGGCCGGGCTGCCGCTGCTCGCGCTGTACTCGGTCGCGGCGGGGCTCTCCGGGGACGGCGCGGGATGGCTGTGGTTCCTGCTCGCCTCGGCCGGATACCTGCTGCTGCTCCTGGCGGAGGGCAGGGACCGGATCTCCCAGTGGGGCCGGGTGTTCGGCGGTGCGGCGCGCGCTCCTGGGCGTGTCTCCGGAGGCCTGGAGAGCAGCGGCGGGGCGATCGCCCCGGTCCGCACGGGCCGGCGCATCGGCGCCCTCGCCCTCGGCATCGCCCTGGTGGTGCCGCTCGCCCTGCCGGCCCTGGACGGCGGTCTCCTGGACGGTTCCGGTGGCCCCGGCGGGGGCGGCTCGGGCGGCGGCGGGACGATCTCCGCCGTGAATCCCCTGGTCGCGCTCCAGGACAGCCTGAACCAGCCGGAGGACCGCGAGGTCATCACCTACCGCACGAACGCCGAGCGGACCGACGACCTGTATCTGCGGATCGTCTCGCTCGACCAGTTCGACGGCACCACGTGGAAGACCACCGTCCGGAGCATCGAGGACGTGCCCTCTCCCCTGCCGACGCCACGGGGTCTGCTCCCGGACGTCCGCAGGAGCGAGATCCAGACGAACATCTCCGCCGCCGACGGCTACGCGCAGAACTGGCTGCCGATGCCGTTCCCGGCCAGCGACGTGAAGATCGGCGGCCGCTGGCGGTACGAGCCGGTGGGCCGCGCCCTCGTCGGCGACCGGGGCCAGACCACGCGCGGCGCCCGTTACGAGGTCAAGAGTCTGCTCGTGGAGCCCACCGCCGAGCAGCTGGCGGACGCTCCGTCGCCCCCCGCGGACCTGCGGAAAGAGTTCACCAAGGTCCCTGACTCGCTGCCGGGGCTGGTCGGGGCCACGGCCCGCCGGGTGACCAAGGGCTCCGCGAACCCCTACGAGCAGGCGGTCAAGCTCCAGGACTACTTCGCCTCGGACGGCGGGTTCACGTACAACACCCAGGTGCGGGCGGGCAGCGGACCCGCCGCGATCGAGAAGTTCCTGCGGCAGAAGGAAGGCTTCTGCGTCCACTTCTCCTTCGCGATGGCCTCCATGGCGCGCACGCTCGGCATTCCGGCCCGGGTCGCGGTGGGCTTCACGCCGGGTTCCGCGCAGGCCGACGGCACGATGTCGGTCGGGCTGCGGGACGCGCACGCCTGGCCCGAGCTCTATTTCGAAGGCGTGGGCTGGACCCGTTTCGAGCCGACGCCGAGCCGGGGCACGGTGCCCGAGTACACCCGCTCCGATGTCCCGTCGGGCGACGCGAGCGACCCGGACGCCCCGGAGCCGGCCCGCTCCTCGGAGCCGTCCACGGCGCCCTCGGCGTCCGACAGCTGCCCGCCGGACGTGCGTAAGCAGGGCGGCTGCGCGAGTGCCGCGCCGCAGGTCGCCGCCGGTTCGGGTGGTGACGGGCCGCCCATCCAGATGATCGTCCTGGTGGCCCTCGCGGTCCTGCTCGTCGTCACGCTGCCCTTGCTGCCGATGCTGTGGCGGACCCGGATGCGGTCGGCGCGTCTCGGCGCCGGCGGTCGTACACCGGGGGACGCCGTCGCGCGGACCCTGGCCGCCTGGCTCGAAGTGACCGACACGGCCTGGGACCACGGCATTGAGCCGGACGAGTCACAGACCCCGCGCAACGCCGCCGCGCGGATCGTCCGCATCGGGCAGCTGCCGTCGGGGCCCGCGGAGGCCGTCCACCGGGTGGCGACCGCCGTGGAGCAGGCGCTCTACGCTCCGAGCCCGCGACTTCCGGTGACGGGGCTCTCGCAGGACGTGCTGCGCGTACGGGAAGGACTGCACGCCACGTCGACCCGCTCCGCCCGGCTGCGGGCGACGCTCGCGCCGCGTTCGGCCGCACGGGTGGTGTGGGCGGTCTCGGACCGCTGGTCGGCGTCGAGCGCCCGCTGGAGCGAGCGGGCCGCCAAGCGGTGGGCGGCGCTGACGCGGAGGCATGCGTAAGCGCACGCACAAGTAAGGGGTGACCGCCCAACAGGGCGGTCACCCCTTACACAAGCTCATCCAGTCTGTTCGGTCAGCCTTGCCGGGCCGGGCTCACTGACCGCCCTGCTGTTCGTCGCGGCGACGCTGCCACCGCTGCTCGATGCGGTCCATGACGGAACGACGCTGCCTCGTCTGTCTGCGGGCATGGGGCCCACCCTGCGCCGTGGCCGCGCCCGCGGGCTGTTCGCCCGGTTTCGGGGCCTTGCGCCAACCGGTGACGGCGAGCACCGCGCAGCCCAGCATGACGAGGAACCCCACCACGCTGATCCAGATCTGCTGGGCGACCATTCCGGCCATGAGAAGGGCGATGCCCACCAGGAAGCCCACGACCGCTTGGTAGACCCGCTTCCGGGTGTACGTACGCAGCCCGCTTCCCTCAAGCGCTGTCGCGAACTTGGGATCTTCGGCGTACAGCGCTCGCTCCATCTGCTCGAGCATGCGCTGCTCGTGCTCCGAGAGCGGCACGGAGTCCTCCTCATCGTGCAGTCGCCGGGGCGACCGGGGGTCCCCTTCAGGATAGGCAGGGAATCGCCCCCGTGAAACCCGCCCCTCTGCGCCAACTTCGCCAAACCGGACCTTCACATCGCTCCGGCTCGCTGAAGCGTGCATTCCCCGGCGGCCGGACCGTCATGCAGGACGGTGTCCTTCGATCATACGGCGCCAGTAGCCCGTTCGGGGGTCCTGTGGCGTACTCCATGTGCGGTTGCGTCCCTGATCAGCGGGGCAGCCACGCCCGCACCTCAGGCCGCCGCGCCGCCTTGGGGCCCACGCGCCTCACCGAGCACATGCAGCTGGGTGGCCACGGAGTGGAAGGCGGGCAGCTCGGCGGCGGCGGCCTCCAGCGCCAGGAGGGCGTCCAGGGCGCCGGGCTCGGTGTCCACGAGGACGCCGGGGACCAGGTCGGCGAAGACCCGCACGCCGTGCACGGCGTCGACGCGTACGCCCGCGGCCTCGACCAGCTCGGTGAGCTGCTCGGCTGTGAAGCGGCGCGGCGCGGGGTCGCCCGCGCCCCAGCGGCCCGCCGGGTCGGTGAGCGCCGTCCGGGCCTCCTTGAAGTGGCCCGCGAGGGCGCGCGCGAGCACGGCCCCGCCGAGTCCGGCGCCGAGCAGGCTGAGCACTCCGGAGGGGCGCAGCGCGTCGACGGCGAGGCGCACGCCCTCGGCCGGGTCGTCCACGTACTCCAGGACGCCGTGGCACAGGACGGCGTCGAAGCCGCCGCGCTCGACGACGTCGAAGAGGCCGAGCACGTCGCCCTGGACGCCGCGCACGCGGTCGGCGACCCCGGCCTCGGCGGCCCTGCGTTCCAGGGCGAACAGGGCGTTGGGGCTGGGGTCGACGACGGTGACGCGGTGGCCGAGCCGGGCGACGGGTACCGCGAAGTTGCCGCTGCCGCCTCCGGTGTCGAGCACGTCGAGCTCGGTGCGCGACTGACGACCCGTGACCTCGACGCGGCGGTCGAGGGCTTCCTTCAGGACGTCCCAGACCACGGCGGTACGCAGCGACGCGCGGGGCCGGGGGGCTCCCGAGGAATCCGCGGAGTCCGAGCGCGGCGACGCCGTCTGAGCGTGGTGGTGGGAGGCGGGCGGGCGCATCGGGTCCGACACGGCAGTTGACTCCTCGGCGCGTGGGTGCGATTTCCCCCACCCTATTGCCTGCCGCGCAGTGCCCTTGTCACCCGTCCACGGGCGCGGACGTGCCGGTCAGCTCGCGTCCGGCGGCTCCTGCCTCGGCTGGGGCAGCACGGGCTGGAGCACCAGCATCCGCTCGACCAGACGCAGGAACATCGCCACGTCACGGAGCAGGTCGTCGGCGTCGCGGGCGGTGGCGGCGCCTTGGATGCCCGCCTCGGCGCGGGCCCTGCGGGCGGCGCCGGAGGCGAACAGCGCGCTCCACTCGGTCAGTTCGGGGGCTATCTCCGGCAGGACTTCCCAGGCGCTGCGGATGCGCTGCCTGCGGCGCGGGGTCGTCTCGGGGCGTCCGCGCGCGGCCAGGACGGCGGCCGCGGTGCGCAGGGCGGCGAGGTGGGCGGTGGCATAGCGCTCGTTCGGGGCGTCCAGGCGGGTGGCCTCGTCGATGCCGGCGTGGGCCTGGGCGAGCAGTTCGAGTGCGGCGGGCGGGGCGGTCGCGCGGCGCAGGACGGGGTGGACATCGCTCGCCGGGCCGGCGGTCGAGGGTGCGTGGCCGACGGCGGGGTGCCGACGTGCGGCTGCCGCGGAAGTGCTGGCCATGACGAACCTCCTGTCGTCGTGTGACGGCGCAGTGGCCGTATGTGCCCATCGTGGAGTACGCCACTGACAATCGGCTCTGACCTGGCCCTTTGCCTCGAGCGGGGGTTCGGGCCTACTTTTGTACTGACCAGTCAGTTCAAAAGAAGGTCCAAAGAGGGGCAGGGGGGACTGTGGACGGTCCGACCGACGGCGTGCCCGGAGCCGCCGTCACCGCCGAGGGCCTCGGGCTCAAGGGGCCGCGGGGCTGGGCGTTCCGCGGCGTCGGCTTCGACGCGGAGCCCGGGTCGCTGATCGCGCTGGAGGGCCCGTCGGGGTCGGGCCGCACCTGTCTGCTGCTCGCTCTGACGGGACGTATGCGCGCCACCGAGGGCCACGCGCGCGTGGGACGCCATCATCTGCCGAAGCAGCTCGCGGCGGTGCGCCGGATCAGCGGGCTCGGGCCCCTGCCGGGCGTCACCGACCTTGACCCGGCTTTGACCGTCGCGGAGCACCTGCACGAACGCGCCCTGCTGGAGCGGCGGTTCGGCGGGCCGCTGCGGGGACTCCTGAGGCCGCGCACCGAGCGGGCGGCCGAGATGCGCTCACGAGTGGAGACCGCGCTGGCCGCCGCCGGGCTCGACATGGAGTCGCTGCCCAAGGGGCGGCGGACCTCAGTACGCGACCTGGAACGGCTGGAGGCTCTGCGGCTGTCCGTTGCCCTGGCGCTGATCGGCCGGCCGCGCGTCCTCGGCGTCGACGACACCGACCTCAAGCTCCCGGACGCCGAACGGGCCGAGGCCTGGGGCCTGCTGAAGTCCCTCGCCGAGGGCGGGACGACCGTCGTGGCGGTGTGCAGCGAGGCGCCTGACGGCGCGGTCGTGGTGCGCACCGGCACCCACGAGGCGGACCAGGAACGGCACCGCACCGACGACGACAAGGAGACGGCGGATGCGCTCGCCGAAGCTCGCCGCGCTTGAGCTCAGGCGCTTCGGCAGGGGAAAGCTGCCGCGCGCCGCGCTCGTGGCGCTCCTGGTGCTGCCCCTGCTGTACGGCGCGCTGTACCTGTGCTCCTTCTGGGACCCGTACGGCCGTCTCGACCGCATCCCCGTGGCCCTCGTCAACGAGGACAAGGGGGCCACCGCGCAGGGCAAGAAGCTCGCGGCGGGCGATTCCATCGTCGAGGGGCTGCGCGACAGCAAGACCTTCGAGTGGCACGAGGTCACCGACGCCGAGGCGCGCGAGGGCGTCGAGGACGGTACGTACTATCTGTCGCTGACCATGCCGTCGGACTTCAGCAAGCGCATCGCCTCGAGTTCGGGGGACTCTCCGGAGACGGGCGCTCTGCGGGTCCGTACGAACGACGCCAACAACTACATCGTCGGGCAGATCTCGCGGACGGTCTTCTCCGAGGTGCGCACGGCCGCGTCCACGAAGGCCTCGCGCTCCTTCCTCGACAAGATCTTCATCTCCTTCTCCGACATCCACGGCAAGACGCAGAAGGCCGCCGAGGGCGCCGACAAGCTCGACGACGGCATCGGCAAGGCGAAGAAGGGCACGACGGACCTCGCGAAGCGTCTCGGCGACGCCAAGGACGGCAGCGGCGACCTGGCCTCGGGCGTGAAGAAGCTCCACAAGGGCGCGGGTGAGCTGAAGAGCGGCTCCCAGCGGGTCGCTGACGGCACGCGGAAGCTCGCCGGCAAGGTCAACGGCACCGCCGAGAAGGTGCGGCCCTTCCTCAAGGACAACGGCAAGACCATCGGGGACACCGCCCAGCTGGTCGCCGACTCCTCCAAGGCGATGCGCCGCAACCTGCACACGTGGGTCAAGCTCGCTCCCGCGGCCGCCAAGGGCGCCGAGGAGGGCTCCAAGACCCTCGGGGACTTCTACACCAAGCGCTGCGAGACGGCCCCCGTGCCGGACCCGGCCTGCCCGGAGATCAAGGAGGCCAGGAAGGCCGCCGAGAACGTGTCGGCCCTCGCGGACGACATGAACACGCTGATCAAGGACCACAGCGGCGACGTCAAGAAGCTCGACAGACACCTGGCCACGCTCCAGAAGAAGTCGCAGGCGCTCGCCGACCGGGCCCCGCACCTCGACGAGGACCTGGAGAGGGCCGTCACGCAGATCAACGAGCTGAACAAGGGCGCGGGCAAGGTCGCCGCCGGCGCCAGGAAGCTGCACACCGGCCTCGGCACCGCCAAGACCGGGGCGAGCGACCTGAACGCGGGCATCACCAAGCTGGAGACGGGCGCGAGCGACCTCAAGGGCGGCATGTTCAAGCTGGCCGACGGCTCCGCGAAGCTGTCCGGCGGGCTGCACGACGGCGTCAAGAAGATCCCCGACTACGGCAAGAAGGACCGCGACGACCGCACCGGCGTCATGGCCGACCCCGTACAGCTCGCCTCGCAGTCGCTGCACAAGGCGCCCAACTACGGCACCGGCTTCGCGCCCTACTTCATCCCGCTCTCCCTGTGGGTCGGCGCGATGGTGGCGTACATGCTGATCCAGCCGCTCAACCGGCGCGCACTCGCCGCCGGTGCCTCCGCGTGGCGCATCGCGCTGGCCGGCTGGCTGCCGGTGGCGGCCCTCGGGGTGCTCCAGACGGTGGCCCTCATGTCCGTCCTGCACTGGGGCCTCGGCCTCCAGATGGCCAGGGCGGCCGGCACGGTCGGGTTCCTGTTCCTGGTCACGGCGTGCTTCGCGGCCATCGTGCAGTGGCTCAACGCCCGCTTCGGAGCGGCCGGGCGGATCCTCGTCCTCGCCCTGCTCATGCTCCAGCTCACGTCGGCGGGCGGCACCTATCCCGTGCAGACGAGCCCCGGCTTCTTCGGCGCGGTCCACCCCTACCTGCCGATGAGCCACGTCGTCGACGCCCTGCGCAGACTGATCACCGGCGGCGGGCTGACACCCGTATGGCTGGCGTGCGGGGTCCTGGTGGCCTTCACCGTGGGCGCCCTCGCGCTCACCGCGCTCTCCGCCCACCGCAAGCAGGTATGGACCCTTGACCGGCTGCATCCGGAGCTGAGCCTGTGACCACGGCGGAGCCGGGGAGCCCGGCGGGACCTGTGAGAATCAGGGCCATGGACAGCAGTGCAGGCAGCACCCGCCGCGAGGCCACCCGGCAGAAGCTCTACGAGGCAGCCGTCACCCTCATCGCGGAGCAGGGTTTCTCCGCGACGACGGTCGACGAGATCGCCGAACGGGCCGGGGTCGCGAAGGGCACCGTCTACTACAACTTCGCGAGCAAATCGGTCCTCTTCGAAGAGCTGCTGCGGCACGGCGTCGGCCTGCTCACCGCCTCCCTGAAGGACGCGGCCGAGGCGACGGCCAAGAACGGCGGCAGCAAGGTCGACGCCCTCGACGCGATGATCAGGGCCGGTCTCGTCTTCATCAACCGCTATCCGGCCTTCACCCAGCTGTACGTCGCCGAACTGTGGCGCACCAACCGCGCCTGGCAGTCCACCCTTCTGGTGGTCAGGCAGCAGGCCGTCGCGGTCGTCGAGGACGTGCTGCGCGAGGGCGTCGGGAACGGCGAGCTGAGCGAGGAGATCGACATCCCGCTGACGGCGGCGGCGCTCGTCGGCATGGTGCTGGTTGCCGCCCTCGACTGGCAGGCCTTCCAGCCGGAGCGCTCCCTGGACGACGTGCACGCGGCCCTGTCCCGGCTGTTGCAGGGCCGGGTGAGCGGCACGCGCGCGTAGCGGCCGGCTTCCGCGCGCAGACGACGGCGCCGGTCCGGTGCCCCTGTTCTCCAGGCGGCACCGGACCGGCGCTTCTTCGTGTCCCCCGTAACCCCCGTGCGACCCCCGTGTGGTCGTTCCCCCGAGTCACCCCCGTACCTCGCTCCCGCCTCGCGGCGGAAGGAGCGGTCAAGGGCGCTGCGCCGTTCCGCCGCCCCGTGTCGGCGGTACCGGCGCCGCGCCCTTCTCCGTGCCCCACACTCTGCCGTCCACGCAGGTCGGAGCCCATCCGCGCGCGTACTCATCTCACCGACTAGGTACGGGTACTCAGGCGTGCGGGCGCCTCCTCAGGCCGCCTCGTCCCGGAGTGGTTACGATCGCGTCCGTGTCCGTACTCCCCCTGGTGTTCACCAGCGGCTGGGCGAGCGGGATCAACGCGTACGCCGTTGTCCTGCTGCTCGGCGTCTTCGGCGCGACCGGGATCAGCGACGAGGTCCCCGCGGCGCTCCAACGGCCGGACGTGCTGATCGTGGCCGGTGTGCTCTTTGTCTGTGAGGCCGTCGCCGACAAGATCCCGTACGTCGACTCGGTCTGGGACACGGTGCACACCGTGATCCGGCCGGTCTCCGGAGCCGTGGTGGGGGCGCTCCTCGCGGGGCAGAGCGGCTCCCTCTCCGACCTCGCCGCGGGCGCCGTGGGCGGATCGACGGCGCTGGCCAGCCATGCGGTGAAGGCCGGGACACGGATGGCGATCAACACCTCGCCCGAGCCGTTCAGCAACGTCGTGATGAGCACGGCCGAGGACCTCGGGGTCGGCGGGATCATCTCCTTCGCGATGTTCTATCCGGAGGCCGCGGCGATCATCGCGGCCGTGCTCCTGCTGCTCGGTCTGTTCCTGCTGTTCCTCCTGGTCTCCCGCATCCGCAGGTTCCGCCGGCGCCGGGCGCAGCGGCGCGAGGAGAAGCGGCTGGCGGCGCGGACGGGGCCGCCCCCGCTCTGAGGCCGGGGCCGCGGCGTGACTGTCAGTGGTGGCCGATAAAGTCCCTGGCATGGCACGGATTGTGGTGATCGGCGCCGGGATGGGCGCGATGACGGCGGCCGCCCGGCTGGCCGTCGCGGGCCACCGGGTGGTGGTGTACGAACGCGGGCGGACCTACGGCGGCGCGCTCGGCCGCGTCGAGCGGGACGGCTTCGCCTTCGACACCGGACCGGGACTGCTCCCGCTCCCCGCGGTCTACCGCGACGTGTTCGTCAAGACCGGCAAGGAACCTCTGGAGAAGTGCGTCGAGCTCTCCCAGGTGGAGCCCGCCGTGCGCCATGTCTTCGCCGACGGCACCACGACGGACCTGCCGAACGCCTCACGCGCGGGCGTCGGCGAGGCCTTGGACGCGGCGCTCGGCGACGGCGCGGGCGCCCGCTGGGCGGCGTTCATGAACCGCGCCAGGGAGACCTGGGACCGCACCCGCCGCCCCCTGCTCGAAGAGCCGCTGTACCCCAACTGGGAGGTGCTCGGCTCCCGCGAGCCCTACCCCGCCGTGCCTCACAAGCGCCTGCTGCGCCGCGAGCGCCGCGCGGCCACGCTCAGCGAGATCGGTGAGCTGGAGCTGGGTGGCGACGCCCGCCTTGTCGCGCTCCTGGAGCAGTTCGCCCTGGCGCACGGCCTCGACCCCCGCACGACCCCGGCGAGCGCGGCCGTCCTGCCGTACCTGGAGCAGACGTTCGGCACCTGGTCGGTGCGGGGCGGTCTGCGCGCGCTGGCCGAGGCGGTGTACGAGCGGTGCCTGGCCCGCCGGGTCGAGTTCGTGTTCGACGCGGCGGTGGTCCGGATCACCGAGAAGGACGGCCGGGCCGCGGGCGTGGAGCTCGCCGACGGCACGACGGCCGAGGCGGACTTCGTCGTCGCCGGTGTGGCGCCCACCGTCCTGGCCGGAATGCTGCCCGGTGTGAACATACGGTCGGAGGGTGATGTGCCCGCACGCTCCGGGATGCCCAGCCGTCTGACGGTCCTGTTGGCCCTCTCCGGAGCCCGCCCCGAGGGCACCCCGCACCGGACGGTGCTGCACTCCGCCGACCGTCAGGACGAGCTCGACCGCCTCTTCGGAGAGCGGCCCGGCCTGCCCGCCTCCCCCACGGTCACGGTGCTGCGCCCCGACGACCCCGATCTCACGCCCGACGGCGCACACGAAGCGGTGACGCTCACGGTGACGGTCCCGGCGCACCTGGAGGTCTCCCCGGCCGACGTGGAGCGCGTGATCTCCCGCGCCGAGGCCGTGCTCCCCGGCCTGCGCGAGCGCCTCCTGTGGCACCGGACGCACACCCCGGCGGACATCGCGGAGGCCACCGGCGCCGACGGCGGTTCGGTCCCGGCCCCGGCGCTCGCCGCGGCCGACGGCGCGCTCCTGCACCCGGCGAACAGCACCCGCCTGCCGGGCCTCTTCGCGGTCGGCGGCTGGTCGCACCCCGGCGGCGGCCTGCCCCACGCGGGCATGTCGGGCGCGCTGGTCGCCGGGCTGATCGTCGAGGGACCGGAGTTCCGCGGCTCGCAGTGACCTCGAGGAGCCGGTGAGCAGCGGGTCAGTAGCGGTACTGCTGTTCGTTGTGGCCCGAGTCGTAGCCGGAGTCGTCGTATCCGCCGGAGTGGCCGCCGGTCTGCCCGCCCTGGTACGGATACGGCTGCTCCGCCGGGAGTTCGCCGCCGTACGGCTCGTCGGTGGTGCGCTGGTGCGGCACCCAGACGCCGCCGGGCGGGGTGTCGTTGTAGACCTCGCCGAGCCCGCCGTAGGTGTCGCCGCCGTAGGGGGCGTACTGCTGCTGGTCGCCGTAGGTGTCGTAGCTCTGCCGGGCGCCGTAGGTCTGCGTGCCGACATACGGGTCCGAGTACGCGGCGTACTGCTGGTGGCCGGTCTCGTCGTAGTTGTAGTTCTGCTGGTCGTAGCCGGTGTAGGCGGCGGCGTCATAGCCCTGGCCGCCGTCGCCGTGGTAGGCGTCGCCCGCGGCCGGCGGGGCGTGCGCGGCGTCGGTGTAGACGCCGTACTGCCCGGTGTCGTCGGGCAGCGGCTCCGGTTCGTAGACCCCGGGGGCGTGCGCGGGCGGCGGCGGGGCCTGCTCATACTCCAGGTCGGACACCTGGAGCGTCGGCTCCTGCGCGGCGGCCGCGCCCTGGGACGGCTTCTTGCGGCGCTTGCTGAGGCCCGGCTTCCCGCCCAGCGCCCAGCCGGTGGAGAAGCCCCGGCGGAACGACAGCGTCACGTACGTCTGGCCGACCGCGAAGGCGATGGCGCCGGCCGCGATGACCGGGACCGACGACATCACCACGCCGACGACGACGCCCAGGAAGCCCACGAACGCCAGCAGCCGCCAGCGCAGCCTGGCCTTGTACTGGAGCAGCACCTCGCCCAGCAGCCACAGCGCGACGAATCCGAACGCGATGTAGAGGACCGTCCAGCCCATGTACGCCCCACTCCCCTACGGCCGCCGCCCGTGGGTACGGGGGTACTGCCGTTCAAGCCTGCTGGTGCAGACCAAGATTCTCGTAGATTTCCAGCGTCGCCGTGGAGTTGTTGAGCGTGATGAAGTGCAATCCCGGCACGCCTTCGGCCAGCAATCGCGCGCAGAACTCCGTCGCGAACTCGATGCCAATGGAGCGTACAGCGGCGGGATCCTCTTTGGCCGCGAGGATCCTGTCTTTCAGCTCGGCCGGGAACACGGCGTTGCTGAGCTGCGGCAGCCGGTCGAGCTGGCGGACGTTGGTGACGGGCATCATCTCGGGGATGATCGGCGTCGCGCAGCCGGCCGCCTCGACGCGGTCGCGCAGCCGCAGGTACTCCTCCGGGTCGAAGAACATCTGCGTGATCGCGTAGTCCGCGCCGGCCCGGCACTTGTCGATGAAGTGCCGGGTGTCGGACTCCCAGTCGGGCGAGCGGGGATGCATGGCGGGGAAGGCCGCGACGCCCACGCAGAAGTCGCCGGACTCCTTGATGAGTTCGACCAGTTCGGAGGCGTAGGTGAGGCCCTCGGGGTGCGCGACCCACTCGCCGAGCGGGTCGCCGGGCGGGTCGCCGCGGACCGCCAGCATGTTCCGGATCCCGGCGTCCGCGTACTGCCCGATGATGTTGCGCAGCTCGGCCACGGAGTGGTCGACCGCGGTCAGGTGGGCGACGGGCGTCAGCGTGGTGTCGGCGACGATCTGCTGGGTCTCCTTGACCGTGCCGGTACGCGTCGAACCACCCGCTCCGTAGGTGACGGAGACGAAGTCCGGGGCGACCGCCTCGACCCGGCGCAGCGCGTTCCACAGATTCCGCTCGCCCTTCGGGGTCTTCGGCGCGGAGAACTCGAAGGAGTACGTCGTCTTGCCGGTCGCGAGCATGTCGCGCACGGTGCGCGCGCGGTCAGTCCTGGTGGAAGCTGTGCCTAGGGCCATACGGGCAGGTTAGCCAGGCCACGGCGGTCACCCAACCGGACCTGGGGATTTCATCTCATTTGCCGGTTTCTTGTCCACGGATCGGACACGGATCGGACACCGCCGAGCGGGTGCCGAGCAGGTGCTCAGCCGGCCGTACGCAGCCGCTTCGCGAAGTCCGCCGCCGCGGCGCCCGGGTCGTCGGCCTCGCTGATCGCCCGTACGACGACGACGCGGCGCGCGCCCGCTTCGAGCACCTCGTCGAGGTTGCCCGCGTCGATGCCGCCGATGGCGAACCAGGGGCGGTCCGTGCCGAGGGAGGCCGTGTAGCGGACCAGGTCGAGGCCCGGTGCGTGACGGCCCGGCTTGGTGGGGGTCGGCCAGCAGGGGCCGGTGCAGAAGTAGTCCACGCCCTCTTGGACGGCGGCCGCGGCGGCCTCGGACTCGGCGTGCGTGGAGCGGCCGATGAGTACGTCGTCGCTGCCGCCGAGGATGGCGCGGGCCGCGGGGACGGGCAGGTCGCCCTGGCCCAGGTGGAGGACGTCGGCGCCGATGGCGTGCGCGACATCCGCGCGGTCGTTCACCGCGAGGAGCTTGCCGTGGCGCCGGGCGGCGTCGGCGAAGACCTGGAGGTGCTCCAGCTCCTCGGCCGCCTCCATGCCCTTGTCGCGCAGCTGCACGATGTCGACGCCGCCCGCGAGGACGGCGTCGAGGAAGTCGGGGAGGTCTCCCTGACGCTTGCGGGCGTCCACGCACAGGTAGAGCCGGGCGTCGGCGAGCTGGGCGCGCGGGTGGTCGGCGGCCATGGAGAGATCCCCCCGGTGTCGTGGGCGTGCGGGCCGCGCGACGCGCGGCCCGCATCCCGAACGGTGTGTTCAGTCAGACGACGGGCGCCTGCTCAGACGGCGAGCGCCTGGGCGCGGCGCTTCACCTCCGTGCCGCGATTCTCGCTCAGTGCCTGCGCGGGGGTGCCGGGCAGGGTCGGGTCGGGGGTGAAGAGCCACTCGAGCATCTCTTCGTCGGAGAAACCGTCGTCCCTCAGGAGCGTCAAGGTGCCGACGAGGCCCTTGACGACCTTGTCGCCGTCGATGAAGGCGGCCGGCACCTGGAGCGTCCGGTTCTCACCACGGCGTACGGCGATCAGCTGGCCGTCCTTGACCAGCTGGCGTACGCGCGTCACCTCGACGTCGAGCATTTCCGCGATGTCGGGGAGGTGGAGCCAGGCGGGGACGAGAGCATCGGTCTTTGCGTCAATCTCGGTCACCGTCCCAGCGTATCTCTGGCCGGGGGCCCGCGGCGGGCGGCACCGCGGTCGGGGACGGGGGGTGTGTTCGGGTGCGGATGCGTGGAGGTCGGGCGCGCGGTTCCCCGCGCCCCTCAAGGGGCGTTATAGCGCTGCCTTCTTCAGGGGTACCGATGGGTCTGCCGTCAGAGTTGGGTCCAGGTGGGTGCCTGACTCGATCAGTTTGCGGCCCTGGGCCAGGTCCCGGGGGCGGCCCACCGCGAGGACCGCCACCAGGGCGCCGGACCGCAGCCAGCAGACCGACCAGGCCATGCCCGTGGGGTCGCCGCGCCACACCAGCTCGTCGGTGGGCGTGTGATGGCCCGCGTACTGCACGAAGCGGCCGAACTGCTCCGACCAGAAGTACGGCACCGGGTCGTACGCCGCGGGGTCCTCGCCGATGATGTTCGCCGCGACCGTGCGCGGGCCCTGGAGCGCGTTGTCCCAGTGGTGGACGAGCAGTCGTTCGCCGTACCGCCCGGAAGGGAACGAGGCGCAGTCGCCGACCGCGTACACGTCGGGCACCGAGGCGCGCAGGTGGTCGTCGGCCACCACTTCCCCGTGAGCGCCGAGGACGATGCCGGAGCCGGTCAGCCAGGCGGTCGCGGGCCGCGCCCCGATGCCGACGACGACCGCGCCCGCCGGCAACCGGGCCCCGTCGGCCAGGACCACCGCGCCCGGCTCGACGTGCTCCACGCGCGCGTGGGTGCGCAGCACGGCTCCGGAGTCCGCGTACCAGCCCGCCATGGGGGCCGCGACCTCCGCGGGCAGCGCCCCCGCGAGCGGCCGGCCCGCGGCCTCGACCACGGTGACCGCACACCCCGCCTCGCGCGCGGCCGTGGCGAACTCGGCGCCGATCCAGCCCGCGCCCACCACCACGATCTCGTGCTGCGCGGCGAGTACCGGCCGCAGCCGCGCGGCGTCGTCCAGGGTGCGCAGGAGGTGGACGCCGGGAACGCCCTCGGTGCCCGGCAGCGTGATCGGCTCGGCGCCGGTCGCGAGCACCAGGACGTCATAGGCGACCGGGCCCTCGGCCGTGTCCAGCTCATGGTCCGCGGGGCGCACGCCGGTGACCTCGCGCCCCAGGCGGAGCCCGATGCCGAGCGCCTCGAAGTCGATGTCGAAGGCGGAGCCCTCCGCCTTGCCGAGCAGCACCGCCTTGGACAGCGGCGGCCTGTCGTACGGCTGGTGGGGTTCCGCGCCGATCACGGTGACCGGACCGGCGAAACCCCGCTCACGCAGGGCCACGGCGGTCTGCACCCCTGCCATCCCGGCGCCGACGATGACGACGTGCCGCTCGCTCTGCCTCTGCTGCTCGCTCACCCGATCACTGTAGGGCGGCGGACGGCGGCGCCTTCAGAGGCGGGCGGGGAGATCTCTGACACACCGTCACCGCCCATGACGGCACGGCTCCCCTACTGCCGCGCGGGGCGACGGGCTAGGGTGGCCGGTGCAGAGCACTCGCGGGAGCCCGGACGCACCGGGCTGAGAGGGAGGCTGGGACGGCCTCCGACCGTACGAACCTGATCCGGGTCATGCCGGCGAAGGGAGGGGCTGGACGCCCATGCAGCCACGTACACCACCCCGCACACCATCCTGTGCGCCACCGGCGGAATCGAAGACTCCGACGGACGTCCTCGTCGTGGGGGGCGGCATCATCGGCCTGGTCACGGCCTGGCGGACCGCGCAGCGCGGGCTCTCCGTCGCCGTCGTGGACCCCGAGCCGGGCGGCGGCGCCGCGCAGGTAGCGGCCGGCATGCTGGCCGCCGTCACGGAACTGCACCACGGCGAGCAGACGCTGCTCGCACTCAACCTCGAATCCGCGCGGCGCTATCCGGACTTCGCCGCCGAACTGGCCGAGGCGAGCGACCGCGGTGTCGGCGACCTCGGCTACCGCGCGTGTGGCACGCTCGCCGTCGCGCTCGACTCCGACGACCGTGCCCACCTGCGCGAACTGCACGCCCTCCAGTGCCGGTCCGGCCTGGAGTCGCAGTGGCTGAGCGGCCGCGAGTGCCGCCGCCTGGAGCCGATGCTCGCACCGGGCGTGCGGGGCGGGCTACGGGTCGACGGCGACCACCAGGTCGACCCGCGCCGGCTCGCGGCGGCGCTGCTCGTGGCCTGCGAGCGGGCGGGCGTCGCCTTCCACCGCGGCTGGGCCGAGCGGCTCTCGGTCGTACGCGACCGGGCCGGGGGAGTCGTCCTCGGGGACGGCACCGAGCTGCACGCGGACCAGGTCGTGCTGGCGGCGGGCAGCCTCAGCGGGCGCCTCGCGGGCGTTCCCGACGACGTCCTGCCGCCCGTGCGGCCGGTGAAGGGGCAGGTGCTGCGCCTGACGGTGCCGAAGGCGTACGCGCCGTTCCTGAGCCGCACCGTGCGCGCGGTCGTGCGCGGCGGCGCCCTCTACCTCGTCCCGCGCGAGAACGGCGAACTCGTCGTCGGCGCCACCAGCGAGGAGCTCGGCTGGGACACCACGGTCACCGCGGGCGGCGTCTACGAACTCCTGCGGGACGCACACGAACTCGTGCCCGGCATCACCGAACTGCCGCTGACCGAGACCCGCGCGGGCCTGCGCCCCGGCTCCCCCGACAACGCGCCCCTGCTCGGCCCGACGCGGCTGCCCGGGCTCCAGCTGGCCACCGGGCACTACCGCAACGGCGTCCTGCTGACGCCCCTGACGGGCGACGTCATGGCGCACTCCCTGGCCACCGGTGAGCTTCCCGACGAGGCGCGGCCGTTCACCCCGCGCCGATTCACCGAGCCCTCCCTCGTACCCCCAACGCAGCCACTGCCCACGCAGTCGTTCACGGAGCAACCCGCATGAGTACGCCCGCCTCCAGTACGCCCTTCACCGTTTCCGTCAACGGAGAGGTACGCGACGTGACCCCGGGCACCACGCTCGAAGCCCTCGTCGCCACTCTCACGGCGGCCCACTCCGGTGTCGCCGCCGCCCTCAACGAAACCGTCGTACCGCGCGCGCGGTGGTCCGGCACCGTGCTCGCCGCGGGCGACCGCGTCGAAGTACTCACCGCAGTCCAGGGAGGCTGATCCCACCATGGCAGACGACCCTTTCGTCATCGGCGGGCTCACCCTCTCCTCGCGTCTGATCATGGGCACGGGCGGGGCGCCCAGCCTCGACGTCCTCGAACGCGCCCTCGTCGCGTCCGGCACCGAACTGACCACGGTCGCCATGCGCCGCCTCGACCCCGGTGTGCAGGGCTCGGTGCTCTCCGTCCTGGACCGGCTCGGCATCCGCGTCCTGCCGAACACGGCGGGCTGTTTCACCGCCGGGGAGGCCGTCCTCACGGCCCGTCTCGCACGCGAGGCGCTCGGCACCGATCTCGTGAAGCTGGAGGTGATCGCGGACGAGCGCACGCTGCTCCCGGACCCGATCGAGCTCCTGGACGCCGCCGAGACCCTCGTCGACGACGGCTTCACGGTCCTTCCGTACACGAACGACGACCCGGTGCTCGCGCGCAAGCTCCAGGACGTGGGGTGCGCGGCGATCATGCCGCTCGGCTCCCCCATCGGCTCGGGGCTCGGCATCCGCAACCCGCACAACTTCCAGCTGATCGTCGAGCACGCGCGCGTGCCGGTGATCCTGGACGCGGGTGCGGGCACGGCGTCCGACGCGGTGCTCGCCATGGAGCTGGGGTGCGCGGGTGTCATGCTCGCCTCGGCCGTGACACGGGCGCAGGAGCCGGTCCTGATGGCGGAGGCCATGCGGCACGGCGTCGAGGCGGGGCGCCTCGCGTACCGGGCCGGGCGGATCCCCCGCCGTCACTTCGCGGAGGCGTCCTCTCCTGCGGAGGGCATGGCTCGGCTGGATCCGGAGCGGCCGGCTTTCGGGACGCCTTGAGCAAGGCGGGGTACTGCTCGCTCGCGGCCGGCCGCCGGTGGGGGCTTGGCGCGCAGTTCCCCGCGCCCCTGACGGGGCGCTCCGGCCCGTCACCTGTCACAGCTCGGCTGCAGTCCAGCCGCGGGGAGGACCGGCCGGGACGAGGTGTCGGTGGCGGCTCGTAGACTCCCCTGCGTGGACACGACCCTTCAGGACCCCCTCGTCGGGCAGCTGCTCGACAGCCGATACCGGATCGAGGGGCGCATCGCGGTCGGCGGGATGGCCACGGTCTACCGGGCCGTGGACACCCGCCTCGACCGCGTGCTCGCGCTCAAGGTGATGCACCCCACGCTGGCGGCCGACGCCTCCTTCGTGGAGCGCTTCATCCGCGAGGCGAAGTCGGTCGCCCGCCTCTCGCACCCGAACGTGGTCGGCGTCTTCGACCAGGGCACCGACGGGGCGTACGTCTATCTGGCGATGGAGTACGTGGCGGGCTGCACGCTGCGTGACGTCCTGCGCGAGCGCGGCGCGCTCCAGCCACGGGCCGCGCTCGACATCCTGGAGCCGGTCCTCGCCGCGCTCGGCGCCGCGCACCGCGCCGGGTTCGTGCACCGCGACATGAAGCCCGAGAACGTCCTCATAGGGGACGACGGCCGGGTGAAGGTCGCCGACTTCGGCCTCGTACGCGCGGTGGACACCGTCACGAACACGACCGGCACCGTCCTTGGCACCGTCTCCTATCTCGCCCCCGAGCAGATCGAGCACGGCACGGCGGACACACGCGTGGACGTGTACGCCTGCGGCGTGGTGCTCTACGAGATGCTGACCGGCGCGAAGCCGCACTCCGGGGACTCCCCCGCCCAAGTGCTCTACCAGCACCTCAACGAAGACGTGCCGCCCCCGTCGGCGGCCGTGCCGGGGCTCCCCTTCGCGCTCGACGAGCTGGTCGCCTCCGCCACCGCCCGCACCCCCGACGTCCGCCCGCACGACGCGGTGGCCCTCCTGGCCCAGCTGCGCGAGGCGCGAGGAGCCCTCACCGAGGAGCAGCTCGACGCGGTGCCGCCGCAGGCCCGCGCGGCGGAGCATGACGCCCCCGGCCACCATGACAACTCCGAGGACCGCACCAGCGTGATCCCGCGCGCGGACCGCTCGGCGCAGCTCCCACTCCCGCTCTCGGCCGAGGGAGAGCAGGGCCGGCAGGACGCCCTGAACCGCACCAGCGTCCTGACGACACCGCCGCCGGCGCCGCCCGCCCCGGCACCGCGCTCGCGCGGCCGGTTCGATCCGCGCCGCCGCACGATCGCGGTGGTGGCCGCGGTGCTCCTGGCCCTCGGCCTGGGCGCGGGCGTCTGGTACATCAACTCCGGCCAGTTCACGGAGGTCCCGCCGCTTCTGGCGAAGACCGAGGCGCAGGCCGAGAAGCGTCTGGAGGAAGCCGGGCTCGAGGTCAAGGAGATCAAGCGCGAGTACAGCGAGACCGACAAGCGCGGCACGGTCATGGACAGCGACCCCGCGGCCGGTGAGCGCATCCGGCAGAACGGCAAGGTGACGCTGACCGTCTCGCGGGGCCCGGAGACCGTGAAGGTGCCGGACGTCAAGGGCATCCCGCTGGCCGAGGCGAAGAAGGAGCTGAAGAACTCCGGTCTCGCCCCCGGCATGGTCACCAAGACCTTCAGCGAGGACGTCGCGAAGGGTTCCGTGGTGCGTACGGACCCGCGGGCCGGCTTCACCCGCAAGGCCGACTCGGCCGTCGCCCTGGTCGTCAGCAAGGGCCGCCAGGTCGAGGTGCCGGACGTGGTGGGCGAGTCCGAGGCCGACGCCGTCGCGGACCTGGAGGACGCCGGGCTGAAGGCGAAGATCAAGTCGGCCCGCATCCCCTCCGACGAGGACAAGGGTGCCGTCGCCGCGCAGGACCCCGCGGCGGACAAGCCGCTCGCCGAGGGGGACACGGTCACGCTGACGATCTCCAAGGGCCCTCCGATGGTCGAGGTCCCGGACGTCACCGGGATGAGCGTCGACGAGGCCGTGGACAAGCTGGAGTCGAAGGGCTTCGCGGTGGAGAAGGACCGCGGGCTGCTCGGCCTCTTCGGGGACACGGTGAAGGACCAGTCGGTGGACGCGGGCGACGAGGCCCCCAAGGGGTCGACGATCACCATCGAGATCCGCTGAGCCGCGGCCCCCGGGGGTCCGCGCGGGCCCCCGCCGCCCCGGCGAGGATGACGAAGCCCACCCCCGGCCGATGCCCGCCCGGCCCCGCCCACGTGCCACCCTTGACGGCGTGAGCAGCAACAAATCCCCCCGTCCTGCGTCCTTGGGCGCCGCGTCCCGCAACCCCGTCGGTGCCCACATCCCCGTGGCCGGCGGTCTCGCCTCCGTAGGACTGTCGTACGCCCGTGATCTCGGCGCCGAGGCCGTCCAGGTCTTCGTCGCCAACCCGCGCGGGTGGGCGACCCCGCCCGGCAATCCGAAGCAGGACGAGGAGTTCCGCGCGGCCTGCGCCGCCGGGAACATCCCTGCGTACGTCCACGCGCCCTACCTCATCAACTTCGGCTCGCACACCGAGGCGACCGCCGAGAAGTCCGTGGACTCCCTGCGCCACTCGCTGCGCCGGGGCCGTGAGATCGGCGCGCTCGGTGTCGTCGTGCACACCGGTTCGGCGACCGGCGGCCGCGACCGGGGGGTCGCCCTCAAGCAGGTGCGCGAGCTCGTGCTGCCGCTGCTCGACGAGCTGACGCACGACGACGACCCGTTCCTGCTCCTGGAGTCGACGGCCGGCCAGGGCGCCTCGCTCTGCTCCCGCACCTGGGACTTCGGCCCCTATTTCGAGGCACTCGACGCGCACCCGAAGCTGGGCATCTGCCTGGACACCTGCCACATCTTCGCGGCGGGCCACGACCTGACGGGCCCCAGCGGCATGCGCCAGACCCTGGACCTCCTCGTGGACACGGTCGGCGAGGGCCGCCTGAAGCTCGTGCACGCCAATGACTCCAAGGACGTCGTCGGCGCCCACAAGGACCGCCACGAGAACATCGGCACCGGACACATCGGCGAGGAGCCCTTCCGCGAGCTGATGCGCCACCCGGCCACCGAGGGCGTACCGCTGGTCATCGAGACGCCCGGCGGCAAGGAGGGACACGCGGCGGACGTGGCGCGGCTCAAGGGGCTCAGGAGCGACTAGGAAATACTGGGCCCGACCGCCCTGTGGCCCGGCGCGATGGACACGCATCCGCACCCGGCAGCTAGAGCTCGGGGCCGTCCCCGGGCTCTTCCTGGTACGAGTAGCGCTGCTCACGCCAGGGGTCGCCGACGTTGTGATAGCCGCGCTCCTCCCAGAAGCCGCGGCGGTCGGCGGTCATGTACTCGACGCCGCGGACCCACTTGGGGCCCTTCCACGCGTACAGGTGCGGGACCACGAGCCGCAGTGGGAAGCCGTGCTCCGCGGTGAGCAGTTCACCGCCTTTGTGGGTGGCGAAAATCGTGCGGTCGGAGGCGAAGTCGTCCATCCGCAGATTCGAACTGAAGCCGTACTCGGCCCAGACCATGACATGGGTGGCGTCGGGCGCGGGCGGCGCGAGTTCCAGGATCGTACGGGCCGCCACTCCGCCCCACTCGGCGCCCAGCATGCTGAACTTCGTCACGCAGTGCAGATCGCCGACCACGGTGGTGTACGGCAGGGCCGAGAACTCCTCATGGGTCCAGCAGTGCTTCTCGCCGTCCGCGGTGGCCCCGAAGACCCTGAACTCCCAGCGCTCGGGCCGGAACTTCGGCACCGGCCCGTAGTGCGTGACCGGCCAGCCGCGCTGGAGCCGCTGACCCGGCGGAAGCTCCGGCTCCGCTGCCTGTCGAGATGCGCGTTCCGCCGGCTGACCCATGACTCCATCCTGACAGACGGGGAACAGTAGGCGTGACCAGACGAAGTCTGACAGATGCGGATTCGGGCAACTCCTACTAAGCGTGCACTTACTGGACGGCCTCCGAACACCGGTGCAAAGATGCGCGCTACCTGCCCAGACACCGTTGGAAGGAGCCTTTGCGATGCAGGGCGACCCCGAGGTCATCGAATTTCTCAACGAGCAGCTGACCGCCGAACTGACGGCGATCAACCAGTACTTTCTCCACGCCAAGATGCAGGAGAACTTCGGCTGGACGAAGCTCGCCAAGTACACCCGGGCCGAGTCGTTCGACGAGATGAAGCACGCGGAGGTGCTGACCGACCGGATTCTCTTCCTCGACGGGCTGCCCAACTATCAGCGGCTCTTCCACGTGCGCGTGGGCCAGACCGTCACCGAGATGTTCCAGGCGGACCGGCAGGTCGAGGTGGAGGCGATCGACCGCCTCAAGCGCGGGATCGAGGTGATGCGCACCAAGGGCGACATCACGTCGGCGAACATCTTCGAGTCGATCCTCGCGGACGAGGAGCACCACATCGACTATCTCGACACGCAGCTGGAGCTGGTCGAGAAGCTGGGTGAGCCGCTCTACCTCGCGCAGCTCATCGAGCAGCCGGAGAGCTAGGCGGCCTCGGGAAGCCCGGCCTCGGGGGCCAGCGCCACGGCGGGCTCTCCCTGGTCGACGAGTTCCCTGCGGGGGCACGCGCCCCGGCCGAGCAGCGCCTGGATGCGCCGTACGCACGAACCACAGTCCGTGCCCGCCTTGCAGGCCGACGCTATCTGGCGGGGGGTGCAGGCGCCGTCCGCCGCGTGCTTCTTCACCTGCGCCTCGGTGACCCCGAAGCAGTTGCAGACGTACACGCGGCTCACCTCCCGGGCAGAAGAGACAGGACGGACAGGATTTATCGACAGCGCCGTCCCGATTGATCGGTGAGGCTAACCTAACCTTACCCACGACTCCGGGCCCACAAAAGCCCCCGTACGGCGGTGGGGCGCGGATCACATGGATCCGCGCCCCACTCGTACGTACTGCCGAAGGCTTACTGGTCGCGGTACATCTCCGCTACCAGGAACGCCAGGTCGAGCGACTGGCTGCGGTTGAGCCGCGGGTCGCAGGCCGTCTCGTAGCGCTGGTGGAGGTCGTCGACGAAGATCTCGTCGCCGCCGCCCACGCACTCGGTGACGTCGTCACCGGTCAGCTCGACGTGGATGCCGCCCGGGTGCGTGCCGAGCGCCTTGTGGACCTCGAAGAAGCCCTTCACCTCGTCGAGCACGTCGTCGAAGCGGCGGGTCTTGTGGCCGGAGGCCGCCTCGTAGGTGTTGCCGTGCATCGGGTCGGTGATCCAGGCGACGGTCGCGCCGGACGCGGTGACCTTCTCGACCAGCTCGGGCAGCTTGTCGCGGACCTTGTCGGCGCCCATGCGGACGATGAAGGTCAGCCGGCCGGGCTCACGGTCGGGGTCGAGGCGCTCGATGTACTGGAGCGCCTCCTCGGCCGTCGTGGACGGGCCGAGCTTGATGCCGATGGGGTTGCGGATCTGCGCGGCGAACTCGATGTGCGCGTGGTCGAGCTGGCGGGTGCGCTCGCCGACCCAGACCATGTGGGCCGAGGTGTCGTACAGCCGGCCGGTGCGGGAGTCGACGCGGGTCAGCGCGCCCTCGTAGTCGAGCAGCAGCGCCTCGTGGGAGGCGTAGAACTCGACGGTCTTGAACTCCTCCGGGTCGGTGCCGCAGGCCCGCATGAAGTGCAGGGCGTTGTCGATCTCGCGCGCCAGCTGCTCGTACCGCTGGCCGGAGGGGGACGACTTCACGAAGTCCTGGTTCCAGGCGTGCACCTGGCGCAGGTCGGCGTACCCGCCGGTGGTGAAGGCGCGCACCAGGTTGAGCGTGGAGGCGGAGGCGTTGTACATCCGCTTCAGGCGCTCGGGGTCCGGGATGCGGGCCTTCTCGGTGAAGTCGAAGCCGTTGACGGAGTCGCCCCGGTAGGTCGGGAGCGTCACGCCGTCGCGGGTCTCGGTCGGCTTGGAGCGCGGCTTGGAGTACTGCCCCGCGATGCGGCCCACCTTCACGACGGGCACGGACGCCGCGTACGTGAGGACGGCGCCCATCTGGAGCAGCGTCTTCAGCTTGTTCCGGATGTGGTCGGCCGACACCGCGTCGAAGGCCTCGGCGCAGTCGCCGCCCTGGAGCAGGAACGCCTCTCCCTTGGCGACGGAGGCCAGTCGGGCGCGCAGCTGGTCGCACTCGCCCGCGAAGACGAGCGGGGGATACGACTCGAGGTCCGCGATCACATCGCGCAGAGCCTCGGCATCGGGGTACTCGGGCTGCTGCGCCGCGGGCAGGTTTCGCCAGGTGTTGCCACCGGTTGCGGTGGTCTTAGCGTTCACGGTCACCTCGTCAACATTACGGGGTCGGGCGCGCCGTCCATTCACCCGCTCACCAAGTGAGACGGAGCAGACACGGAAGAGCGAGGGGCCGCCGCCGCCCGGTCGCCCGCGGTCGGGGCCGCGAGGCAGAGCCCGCGGTGGACGCGGCGCAGCATCATGCGGGCCATGAAGGGGTGGGCGCGTCGCACGGCGCTCCAGTAGAGCCGTGCGCAGGTGGTGTCCGCCCGCACGGCCGTGCTCAGGGTGACGTGCCGCTCGTCGACCAGGATCGAGGCGCGGGCCGTCAGGCCTGCCGTGTTCACGTCCATCAGCAGTTCGCCGCCCTCGCGGGCGATGACGGGGAAGGCGTCGCGCAGGACGCCGGTCCACGCGCCGGGGTCGCGGGGCAGGCCGGCGCGCATGTCCATGCGGTACGCGTCCTGGTAGTCGGGCCGCTCGATGGAGTCCCGGAGCAGGCGGGCCTCCGGCGGCACCTCGACCGTCCGCGGCCGGGGCCACCAGAGCCGGTTGAGCAGGCGGAGCCGGGGCGACCAGCGCACGGGCCGGGCGCAGCCGCCCGCCACCACGCGCTCGATGTTGTCGAACAGTTCTTCCATCATCGAGTCGTGCACCGGCCGGACAGCCGTCGGCCACAGGAGGAAGTCGAGACCGCGCTGCCGTGCCTCAAGCACGTGGCGCACGAGGCAGCGGCCCTCTCCGCGCGGCTCGACCGAGAGCTCGTGGAATCCCTCGTCCGGCGGGGTGAAGGCGAAGCGGACGCGGCGGCCCGGTTCGTACTCCGTGACGGCGTACCTGACCGGGCCGTGGCCGCCGGTCGCGCCCACACCCAGGGGGCGGTCGAAGGTCATCGGGGCCCACTGCGGGGCCGGGAAGACCGGGTCGTCCTCGGCGGACAGCCGGTCGAGCAGCGCGCCGACCTCCTCCGCAGGGGCCTCGAAAAGCCGCTCGTGTTCGTTGCGCACGACACCCATGCCGCACCTCCATACGCTGGCGTATGGTCACCGTACGGTACCGTATGGCCATGGTGCAACGGCAGCGTAAGACGACCCCGGCGAAGCCCCGGATGACCGCCGACGACTGGGCGGACGCGGCGCTGACGGCGATCGGCGAGGGAGGGCTCGCGGCCGTCGCCGTGGAGCCGCTCGCGGTCCGCCTCGGCACCACCAAGGGCAGCTTCTACTGGCACTTCGCCAACCGTGACGCGCTCGTCGAGGCGGCTCTGGACCGCTGGGCACAGCTCCACACCGAGGGGATGATCACCCACGTGGAGGCCGAGCCGGACGTCCGCAAGCGCATCCGGCTGCTCTTCGCCGAGGCGATCACCGCCGCCGCCTCCGGCCCCCTGGAGGTCTCCCTGCTGGCAACCGCAGAGCACCCGCAGGTCGCCGCGGCCCTGCGGAAGGTGACCGAACGCCGCCTGGCGTACGTCGCCGAGCTGTTCGCCGCGCTCGGCTTCCCGGAGGCGGAGGCACGCCGCCGCGGCCTGCTCGCGTACAGCGTCTATCTGGGCCACACCCAGCTCGGCCACGCGGTGCCTTCCGTGGTGCCCGCGGGTGAGGAGCTCGGCGCGTATCTCGACGAGGGCCTCGACCTCCTGATGATGCGCTAGGGTGCCGCACATGCACGCGCAGACGACGACTCGCAACTGGTGGTGGCCCGCTCATCCGGCGGCCCACTGACTGCGCGTACCCACAGACTCGCGAAGGCCGCCCGAGGGGCGGCCTTCCGTGTTTCCCGGACTCTCCGGGCCGGGCCGTTCCTCTCCGAGTGAGAAGGAACAGAACTGATGCAGTTGACCGATCTGCTGTCCGACGACCGCCCGTTCGCCCTGCTGCGCCGCCGCACGCCGGGCCGTGACCATGACACGGTCGAGGTCCTCATCGGCCCGACCGGCACGTACGACCGCCTCGCCGACATCCCCGAGGGCCTCGCGCTCGTGCCCTTCCGGCAGATCCGGGAGCGCGGCTTCGACGTCCGCGACGACGGCACGCCGCTGACCGTCCTCACCCCCGAGGAGACGTACGAACTCCCGCTCGGCGAGGCCCTGGCCTCGCTTCCCGCGCACGACGTGCGGGTCGAGGGCGGGGCCTTCGACGTGGACGACACCGCGTACGCCGACATCGTGGGGCGCGTCCTGCGCGAGGAGATCGGGCGGGGCGAGGGCGCCAACTTCGTGATCCGCCGTACGTACGAGGGCGAGATCCCGGGCTTTGACCGGGCCGACGCGCTCGCGCTGTTCCGGCGGCTCCTGGTGGGCGAGCGGGGCGCGTACTGGACGTACGTCGTGCACACCGGGGACCGGACGCTCGTCGGGGCGAGCCCCGAGGTGCATGTGCGGATGTCCGGCGGGACGGTCGTCATGAACCCCATCAGCGGGACCTACCGCTATCCGGCCGAGGGGCCGACCCCCGACGACCTGCTCGCCTTCCTCGCCGACGGCAAGGAGATCGAGGAGCTGTCGATGGTCGTCGACGAGGAGCTCAAGATGATGTGCACCGTCGGCGACATGGGCGGGGTCGTGGTCGGGCCGCGTCTGAAGGAGATGGCGCACCTCGCGCACACCGAGTACGAGCTGCGGGGCAAGTCGTCGCTGGACGTGCGCGAGGTCCTCAAGGAGACGATGTTCGCGGCGACCGTCACCGGGTCGCCGGTGCAGAACGCCTGCCGGGTCATCGAGCGGTACGAGCCGTCCGGGCGGGGCTACTACGCCGGCGCCCTCGCGCTCATCGGCCGGGACGGCGGCGGCGCGCAGACGCTGGACTCCCCCATCCTGATCCGTACCGCCGACATCTCCGCGGCCGGGAAACTGCGCGTACCGGTCGGCGCGACGCTGGTGCGCGGCTCCGACCCGGCGGGCGAGGTCGCGGAGACGCATGCGAAGGCGGCCGGGGTGCTCGCGGCGCTGGGGGTGCGGCCCGGGCGCCCGCGCGAGGAGTGCGCGCGGCCCGCCCTGGCCGACGATCCGCGCGTGCGGGCGGCGCTGGACGGGCGGCGGGAGCGGCTCGCGCCGTTCTGGCTGCGGATGCAGGAGCGCGGTGACGCACTGAGCGGGCACGCGCTCGTCGTGGACGGCGAGGACACGTTCACCGCGATGCTCGCGCACGTCCTGCGCTCCTGCGGCCTTCAGGTCTCGGTGCTGCGGTACGACGCACGGGGGCTGCGGGAGGCGGTGCTCGTGCACGAGGGGCCCGTCGTGCTCGGGCCCGGCCCCGGCGACCCGTCCGACCTCACCGACCCGAAGATGCGGTTCCTGCGCTCACTGGCGGCGGAGGTGATCCGCGACCACGAGTACGGCGTGCTGGGCGTCTGTCTCGGGCACGAGCTGATCGCGGCGGAGCTGGGCCTGGAGATCGTACGGAAGGAAGTGCCGTACCAGGGCGCGCAGACGGGCATCGACCTGTTCGGGCGTGCCGAGACCGTCGGGTTCTACAACAGCTTCGTGGCGCGCTGCGACGACGAGTCCGCGGCAGAGCTGGCCGCGCACGGCATCGAGGTCAGCGGGGACGGGGCGAGCGGCGAGGTGCACGCGGTGCGCGGGCCTTCCTTCGCCGGGGTGCAGTTCCACCCCGAGTCGGTGCTGACGCTGCGCGGGGACCGGATCGTGCGGGAACTGCTCGGTCAGGTGTTGGCGACGGCGGGGACGAGGACGTTCTCGGAGCGGCGGCCCTCCGTGTAGTCCAGGACGTTTTGCACCGTGGTCTCGATGATCTGGGCGACCGCGTCCACGGTGTAGTACGCCTGGTGGGACGTGACGACCACGTTCGGGAACGTGACGAGGCGGGCCAGGGTGTCGTCGGCGACGACCTCCAGGGACTTGTCGAGGAAGAACAGGCCCGCCTCGGCCTCGTAGACGTCGAGACCGACGCCGGTGAACCGTCCGGCGCGCAGCTCCACGACGAGCGCCTCGGTGTCGATCAGGCCGCCGCGGCTGGAATTGACGAGGATCGCGTCGTCCTTCATCGACCGCAGCGCGTCGGCGTCGATGAGGTGCTGCGTCGACGGGAGCAGCGGGACGTGCAGGCTGACCAGATCGGCCTCGGCGAGGAGCCGGTCCTTCTCGACGTACTCCATGCCCAGCTCGACGCAGGCGGGGTTCGGCACGGCGTCCCAGCCGAGCAGGCGCATGCCGAAGCCGTGCGCGATCCGCGTGAACGCCTCGCCGATCCTGCCGGTGCCGAGCACGCCGACGGTGCGGCCGCGCAGGTCGCGGCCCATCAGCCCGTCGAGGCGGAAGTCGAAGTCGCGGGTGCGGTTGCTGGCGCGGACGATGCGGCGGTTGACGGCCATGGCGAGCGTCCAGGCGAACTCGGCGACGGAGTACGGCGAGTACGACGAGACGCGGGCGACGGTCAGGCCAAGGCGTTCGGCGACCTGAAGGTCGATGTTGTTGAAGCCGGTGGAGCGTTGGGCGATCAGCTGCGTGCCGCCGGCGGCGAGGGTCTGGAGCACCCGGTTGTCGAGGGTGGCGTTGACGCTGGAAGAGATGATCTCGTAGCCGGCGGCGATGGGCGCGGTGTCCTCGTTCAGGAACACGTCGAGGCAGCGGACGTCGTGGTGCCCCTCGAAGGCCTTCTCCATCAGCGGCTTTTCATCGGACTGCACGCCAAATGCGAGTATTTCCATGGATGTGAGTCTATTGACCGGTTTCCGGGACGGCACCCGGGGGGGGGGCCGTCCCGTCGCGTTCCGGCTGTCCGCGCGGGTCAGTCGGCGACCGGTTCAGCCGAAGAAGACGCCGACTTCCGCGTACAGCGCCGGGTCCACCGTCTTGAGGCGGGCCGTGGCCTCCGCGATCGGTACGCGGACGATGTCCGTGCCCTTGAGGGCGACCATCTTGCCGAAGTCCCCGTCCCGCACCGCGTCGATCGCGTGCAGCCCGAAGCGGGTGGCGAGCCAGCGGTCGAAGGCGCTGGGCGTACCGCCGCGCTGGACGTGCCCGAGGACCGTGGTGCGCGCCTCCTTGCCGGTGCGCCCCTCGATCTCCTTGGCGAGCCACTCGCCGACCCCGGAGAGCCGCACGTGCCCGAAGGAGTCCTGCGTGCCGTCCTTGAGGACCATCTCGCCGTCCCTCGGCATCGCCCCTTCAGCGACGACGACGATCGGGGCGTACGACGCCTTGAAGCGCGAGGCGACCCACGCGCAAACCTGGTCGACGTCGAAGCGCTGCTCGGGGATGAGGATGACGTTCGCACCGCCCGCGAGGCCCGAGTGCAGGGCGATCCAGCCCGCGTGGCGGCCCATCACCTCGACGACGAGGACGCGCATGTGGGATTCGGCGGTGGTGTGCAGCCGGTCGATCGCCTCGGTGGCGATGCCGACGGCCGTGTCGAAGCCGAACGTGTAGTCGGTGGCGGAGAGGTCGTTGTCGATGGTCTTCGGGACGCCGACGACCGGGACGCCGAACTCGTCGGTGAGGCGGGCGGCGACGCCGAGCGTGTCCTCGCCGCCGATCGCGATGAGCGAGTCGACCTCGTGCTTGGCGAGGTTCTCCTTGATGCGGCGCACCCCGTGCTCCACCTTGAAGGGGTTGGTGCGCGAGGAGCCGAGGATGGTGCCGCCGCGCGGCAGGATGCCGCGGACCGCGGGGATGTCGAGCGGGACGGCGTCGCCCTCCACCGGACCGCGCCAGCCGTCCCGGAAGCCGACGAAGTCGTAGCCGTACTCCTGCACGCCCTTGCGGACGACGCCACGGATCACGGCGTTGAGCCCGGGGCAGTCGCCGCCTCCGGTCAGTACGCCAATTTTCTTGGCCCCCATGGAAGTGTCCCTTCGCCTCAGTGACCTGACGCGGGTCACGCTAATGGTGACCCAGGTCACTACGGGACGGTGCGAACGGTCAATTCCCCTGTATGTGGCCGGAGTTGATCACAGGCGTTCACTCGTACGAGGGGTCAGGCGTCGTCCGCCCTGTCGATGCCCCGCTCTATCGCGTACCGCACGAGCTCCACCCTGTTGTGCAGCTGGAGCTTGCCCAGGGTGTTCTGGACGTGGTTCTGCACGGTGCGGTGGGAGATGACCAGGCGCTCGGCGATCTGCTTGTAGCTCAGGCCCTTGGCGACCAGCCGCAGGACCTCCGTCTCACGGTCGGTGAGCCGCGGGGCCTTCGGGTCGTCCGGGGTGCCGGCCTCGGGCTCGGTGGCCAGGCGGCGGTACTCGCCGAGGACCAGACCGGCGAGGCCCGGGGTGAAGACGGCGTCGCCTTCGGCCGTGCGCCGCACGGCGTCGATCAGCTCTTCCGTGGACGCCGACTTCAGGAGATAGCCGGTGGCGCCTGACTTGACCGCCTCCAGGACGTCGGCGTGCTCGCCGCTCGCGGAGAGGACCAGGACGCGCAGCGCGGGGTTGGCGGCGACCAGCTCCTTGCAGACCTGGACGCCCGGCTTCAGCGGGAGGTTCAGGTCGAGGACGAGGACGTCGGGCGCGGCGGCCTGGGCGCGGCGGACCGCCTGCTCGCCGTCCCCCGCGGTGGCGACGACGTCGAGGCCCGCCTCGGCGAGGTCGCGGGCGACCGCGTCGCGCCACATCGGGTGGTCGTCGACGACCATGACCCTGACCGGGCCCGCTCCCCCGCCGGTGTCCGTGGACGGCTCCCGCCGCTGCTGTCCCTGCTCGCTCTTCATGCTTTTCCTGCCTTCCCCCGTGCTTCCCGCGCCGCTTCGCGCGGGACTCTCAGTTCCACTTCCGTCCCCTGGCCCGGCACCGAGATCAGCTCGGCCGTGCCCCCGAGCTCCCGCAGCCGCCCCCGGATCGACAGGGCGACGCCGAGGCGCCCCTCCCCCTCGGCCTCGGCGAGGCGGCCCTCCGGGATGCCCGGCCCGTCGTCCCTGACCGTCACGACCACCTCGCCCGGCTCGTCCTCGACCAGGATCCAGGCGTGCGCCTCGGCTCCGGCATGTCTGCGGACATTGTCCAGGGCCGCACCGACAGCGGCCGCCAGCTCCCTCGCGGCGGGCGGCGCGAGCAGCACCGGGGCCCCCGGTTCGGAGAGGGTCACCTTGGACCCGGCGTACGGGACGAGGAGGGAGCGCAGATCGCGGGGCGCCGTCTCGTCGGCGGCGCCGGTCTCGTCGTCCGGTTCCTCGACGGCCCGTACGAGCGCACCCTGCGAGGCGTCCTCCGAGGCGCGCGAGGCGGGCACCATGCCGCCGGCGACCAGCGTGCGCAGCGCCACCTCCTGCTCGCCCGCAAGCCGCCCGAGCTCCGCCGCCTCGCCGCCGATCGCGGTGCCGCGCCGCTGCACCATGGCGAGGACCTGGAGGACGCTGTCGTGGATGTCGCGGGCGAGCCGTTCGCGCTCGCGGGTCGCGGCCTCTATCTCCAGGGCGCGGGCGAGGGTGCGCTCGGAGGCGCGGGCCACCTCCACGACGTATCCGATGGCGATGGAGGCGATGCAGACCAGCAGGACGTTGTGGATGGTGTCGCGGCTGAAGGCCCCGCGCTGCACCACGTTGGCGACGCCCACCAGGAGCGAGGCGAAGGCGGCCCAGCGCCAGCCGCCCTTGATGGCGTACGCGAGGACGGCGCCGGCGGTCCATATGGAGGGCAGCGTCGGGCCGCCCTCGACGATCCGCTGGTGCGAGTCGGCCAGCGGCGTCAGGAGGATGCCCACGAGGGCGACGGCCAGGTCGATGACGAGGAACCGCTTGGTGCAGCTCGCGGCGTTCGCCACGCGGCGCAGCGTGCCGAGCGTCCAGCCGGCGAGCACCACGTAGTAGGCGATGGCCACCCAGGGGCGGTCCAGTTCCTCGTGCGCCGTCGTGAAGAGCCCGATCGCGTACAGCATCGTGAGGACGCGGTAGCCGGTGAGGGCACGCCAGAGCGGCTGCTCGACCGACATCCTCATGACTCGCTCGCGCTTGGCCATGCCCCCCAGCTCCCCCAGTCCCCCACGCGGTGTCCCCCGGCTGCTACTTCTCGCCCGCCTTGGCGGCCTTCGCGGCCTCGCTGAGCTGGCGCTTGGCGGCCGTCGCGTACACGTCCACGTACTCCTGGCCGGAGAGCTTCATGATCTCGTACATGACCTCGTCGGTCAGCGCTCGCAGCACGAAGCGGTCCTGCTCCATGCCCTGGTAGCGGCGGAAGTCGAGCGGCTTGCCGATGCGGATGCCGGGGCGCATCAGTTTCGGCAGCACCTTGCCGGGTGGCTGGATCTTCTCCGTGTCGATCATGGCCACCGGGATGACCGGGGCGCCGGTGGCGAGCGCCACGCGCGCGAGGCCGCCCGGTTTGCCGCGGTACAGGCGCCCGTCGGGCGAGCGCGTGCCCTCGGGGTAGATGCCGAAGAGCTCGCCGCGCTCCAGGACCTCGATGCCGCTCTTGATGGCCGCCTCGCCCGCGCCGCGCGCGCCGGAGCGGTCCACCGGGAGCTGGCCGACGCCCTTGAAGAAGGCGGCGGTCAACTTGCCCTTCACACCGGGCGAGGTGAAGTACTCCGCCTTGGCGATGAAGGTGACCTTGCGGTCGAGGACCGCGGGGAGGAAGAAGGAGTCCGAGAACGAGAGGTGGTTGCTCGCGAGAATCGCGGGGCCTTCGGCGGGGACGTTCTCAAGGCCCTCCACCCAGGGCCTGAAGCCGAGCTTCAGCGGCCCTCCGATGGCAACCTTCATTGCGCCGTAGATCAAACCGAGTGCCTCCTGTTTCTGTGGATCAGACCTTAACCCGCGGTACGGCCAATGGGCCCGACGACCCTGGTCGGTGTCAGTCCGGTCGCGTACGGTGAGGTACTCCCTACCCCCCTTGCCACGTCTCACGAAGGAGACCGAAGGTGCCGGTCCTCCCCGGAGCCGAGCCGTACCGCCACGAAGGCGGCGAGGTCGGCGTCCTGCTCTGCCACGGCTTCACCGGATCCCCGCAGTCGCTGCGCCCCTGGGCCCAGTACCTGGCGGAGCGCGGCCTGACCGTCTCGCTGCCGCTGCTGCCCGGACACGGCACCCGCTGGGAGGACATGCAGGTCACCGGCTGGCAGGACTGGTACGCGGAGGTGGACCGCGAGCTGCGCGGCCTCCTGGAGCGGTGCGCGCGGGTCTTCGTCTTCGGCCTCTCCATGGGCGGCACGCTCACGTTGCGCCTCGCGGCCAAGCACGGCGACGCGATCAGCGGCATCGTCCTGGTCAACCCTGCGAACAAGCTGCACGGCCTCTCGCCCTACGCGCTGCCGGTCGCCCGGCACCTCGTGCGGACGACGAAGGGCATCGCCAGCGACATCGCCAAGGAGGGCTCGGTGGAGATCGGCTACGACCGCGTGCCGCTGCACGCCGCGCACTCCATGCGCGTGTTCTTCCGCATGGTCGACGCCGAACTGCCGCAGGTGACGCAGCCGTTGCTGCTGCTCCACAGCCCGCGGGACCATGTGGTGCCGCCCGCCGACTCGGCCCGCGTCCTCAGCCGCGTCTCGTCGACGGACGTCACGGAGATCTTGCTGGAACAGAGTTACCACGTGGCGACGTTGGACCACGACGCGGACCGGATCTTCGAGGAGAGTCACGCGTTCATCGGCCGGCTCGCTCCCAGCGTCGGTATGGAAGGGACGGCCAGCGGTGGCTGAGCACGAGGCGGACCGGGACGAGAGCCGCGACGAGAGTCGCGAGCCGGAGAAGGACCGCGAGCCCGGGAAGGACAAGGCGGCGCCCGAGGACGGTCTGCCGCTGGACGAGGACGCCGCCTGGCAGGCGATCGTCGCGGGGTACGGCGAGGAGCCGGCGGACCCGCCGGGCGCGAAGCCCTTCAAGTCGGTCGAGGACCTCGCGCTCCTGGAGCCGGAGTCGAACAGCCCGGTAGACGGCCCCGCGAGCGGCCTCACCAAGGGCCCCGGCACGGACGCCAAGGGCCCCGACAAGACCCCCGGAAGGGGCGCCGCCGACCCGGCCGACGAGGCGGGCCCCGGCGCGGGCAAGCCGCTCGGCAGCTCCGTCTCCTTCGCGCCCGGCGTCGGCGGCGGTGGCCCCCGCGACTACACCACCCCGGAGCCCTCCGAGGACGACTTCGACGCGGACGACGAGGGCCACTTCGTGCCGCCGGAGCCGCCGCCGCTGCCCGAGGCCGACGTGACGGCCAAGTTCGCCTGGCTCGCCGTGCTCGGCGGCCCGCTCCTCATCCTGCTCGCCGTGCTGCTGGGCTGGCAGATGACGTGGTGGCTGACCACGCTCGGCCTCGGCGGCTTCCTGGGCGGCTTCGCCACGCTCGTGGTGCGGATGAACAGCGGGGACGACGACGAGGACGACGACCCGGGGCGCGGCGCGGTGGTCTGAGGCCCCGGGCCTCACCGGGCAGACGGGACCCTGAGGGCGGCCAGCACCGGCAGATGGTCCGTGGCCGCCCTCAGGTCCGCCTCGGTCACCCCGGGCAGGCCCAGCGGCACACCGCAGCCGAGGACCTCAACGCCCGGCGTGACGAACAGCGCGTCGATGCGCTGGTGCGGATCGTCCGGCGTCGAGGTGTGCTCGCCGCCCCACGGCTCGGCCGTCCAGCAGTCGCGCAGCTCGGCCGCGAGCCTGCGGAATGTACGCCCCTGAGGCCGTTCGTTGAGGTCTCCGCCCGCGACCGCGTGCTCCACGCCCAGCTCCGCGAGGCGGTCGAGCAGCATCCCGCCCTGCGCGTACCGCTCGTCGGTCTGGAGGCTGAGGTGACAGCTGAGGACGCCGAGGCGGGCGCCCCCGAAGCGGACGACGGCGCTCGCGAAGCCTCGCCGGTGCAGCCCCGGGGTGAGGGGCAGCAGCACGTCCTCGGTCCGCTCGACGGTGGCGCGCAGCGAGCAGAGCAGCGCGGGCCCCGCCGCGGTGCCGCCGCCGGAGAGGATCACGAGATCGGCGGCGCGCGCGAGGCGGGCCAGCTTCTTGCGCCAGCGGAAGAACCGCGGCGCCTCCTGGATCAGGACGAGGTCGGGGGCGCAGGCGGCGATGACCCGGGCGAGCGCGTCGGTGTCGTCGCGCATCGATCGGATGTTGTAGCTGAGCACCCGGACGACCGCCGAACCGTCGGGATCGGTGCGGGAGTTGGGGAGCGTACCCATGGGACTCGTCGACATGGCGATCAAGATACGACAGTGCCCGCCGCTCCCTCGCGGGGCGCGGCGGGCACTGGTGTACGGGCCGGACCGGGCCGGACCGGGCCGGGCGGTCACATGACGGGGTCGGGCTCCCGCGCCAGGTCGGCGGCGCCGACGAGGCCCGCCTTGTTGCCGAGCTGGGCGGCGATGACCTGGGCCTCGGGGCGCCAGGCGGCACCGACGAGCCAGCGCTTGAAGGACTTGCGGATCGGGTCGAGGACCAGCTCGCCCTCGTCCGAGAGGCCGCCGCCGACGATGAACGCGGACGGGTCGAAGAGCGAGGCCAGGTCGGCGAGGCCGGCGCCGGCCCAGCGGGCCAGCTCGCGGTAGGAGTCGATGGCGACGGCGTCGCCCTGCCGCGCGGCCATGGAGATGTGCTTGCCCTCGATGCCCTCGGGGGTGCCGTCACCCAGCGAGAGCAGGAACTCGGCGTTCTCCGGCGTCGCGTTGGCCCGCTGGCGGGCGTAGCGCACGAGGGCGCGGCCGGAGGCGTACTGCTCCCAGCAGCCCTGGCTGCCGCAGCCGCAGAGCAGGCCGTCCGGGACCATCCGGATGTGGCCGAACTCGGCGGCCACGCCGAAGTGCCCGCGGCGCAGCTTGTTGCCGATGATGATGCCGCCGCCGAGGCCGGTGCCAAGGGTGATGCAGATGACGTTGCGGTGGCCCTTGCCGCCGCCGAACTTGTACTCGCCCCAGGCGGCGGCGTTGGCGTCGTTCTCCACGACGACCGGCAGGCTGACGCGCTTTTCGACCTCGTCCTTGAGCGGCTCCTGCCGCCAGTCGATGTTCGGCGCGAAGTAGACCGTGGAGCGCTGGCGGTTGACGTACCCGGCGGCGCCGATGCCGACGCCGACGATGTCGTGACCGGCCCGCGCGCCTTCCACGGCGGAGGCGATCGCGTCGACGATGGCCTCGGAAGTACCAGGGGTCGGCACCTTGAAGGTCGAGAGGATGTTGCCGTCCTCGTCGACCACTCCGGCCGCGATCTTGGTGCCGCCGATGTCGACGCCGATGGTGAGTCCCATGAATCCCTCAGTTCGATCGAGCCCCGCTACGGCCCACCGTACCCGAGGGGGGTCAGTCGAGATCGATGTGTTCCCCGCCGGCGGTGCCCTCGTCGCGGCGGCCGGGGCCCCGCGCGTCGCCGCCCGAGGTGTCGTCGCCGCGGGTCCACCGGCTTTCCTGCTTCTCGACCGCCGAACGGTAGGCGGCGAGCAGCTCGGAACCGGCCGCCGCCAGGTGGTCGAAGACGTCGGGGTTGCGCTCGATCACCGGCTCGACCACGGCCTTCGCCTGCTGGACGACCTGCTTCACGGTCTGCTCGACGGCGCCCTGCGCGGCCGCGCCGAGCAGCGGTGCCTGGAGCCCGGAGAGCTTGTCGGAGACGGCGTCGACGAGCTTGCGCAGCTCCTCGGCGGCCGAGCCGGGCGGCGGCCCGTACTGGGCGCGGCGGCGGGCCTGCTCCGCCGCGAGATCCTCGGCGCACGCCTGCTCCCAGGCGTCGGCGTCGACGTCGGCTTCAGAGGCTTCGGGGCCTTCGCGCCCGGTGGCATCGCTCATGCCACTCGACGTTACCCGAATGGCGGCAGCCCGTTCACCGTGCGCGTGGGCCGGATCGCGAGCGGATCTTCAGCGTTCCCGCGGCCACAGGCCGGGGTCCGGCGCGAACCGCACCCTCAGCTCGCCCTCGCGCAGCCCGGCCCCCGCGACGGTGCAGCGGCGCAGCGCGGACGGCAGGGTGACGATGCGGCGGAAGACCCCGGCGGTGATCACGAGGTCGTCGCCGCGCCGGATCAGGCCGAGTTCCTCGCGTACGACGCCGGGGAGCGGGATGTGCCATACGTACGCGTGGTTCTCCTCGTCGGCGGGCGCCGCGGTGACGGGCCACTGGACGGGGGCGGGGGCATCGGTGCGGCCGGGCAGGCCGAGGGCGGTGAGGTCGTCGGTGCCGCGCGGGTCGTGGCCGAGGTGGCGGACCGTGGTGACCTGCTCATACTCCGTCTCCCAGGCGGCCAGCGTCTTGTGCTGCTGGGCCGCGAGCGCCGCGAGCCAGGTGTCGGCGGAGGCGTCGGGGAGCAGGCGGTTGGCGACCAGGAGGTCGGCGCGCAGGCCCTGGAGGGCGAGGCCGGTGGTGGCCGCGTCAAGGGCGTCGGCGCCTGCGGGGCCCGGCTCCGCGACCAGGCGGACGGTGGTGGTGGGCGCCTCGATCACGGCCTGGGCGGCGGCGAGGTCGTCCTCCCAGCGGGCGGCGGTCTCGTACAGCCAGGCGGCCGGCATGGGGACGCCGGCGAGGCGGCCGAGCATGGGGCGCAGGGCGCGGGCGGCCTGGCGCTCGGGCGGCAGCAACTTGCGGAGGTAGCGGCGCAGCTGCTCGGGGAGCGCGAGGACGGCCAGGGCTTTGGGGGCGGGTGGCAGGTCGACGACCACGGTGTCGTACGTGTCGTCGCGGGCGGCGTCGCGCAGGGCGCGCAGCAGGGCGAGCTCCTCGGCTCCGGGCAGCGGGGTCAGCTCCTCGGCGTCGATCCGGTCGGCGCCGAGGAGGTCGAGGGCGGAGGCGGCGCGGTCCTGGAGGGCGGCGAGGTCGTCGCGGAAGCGGTCGTCGGGGGTGAGGCGACGCGCCGTGAGGCCGGGGTGCGCGTGCGGTCCGCCGAGTACGGCGCCGAGGGTGTCGGTGCGGTCGGCGCTGAGTACGAGGACCCTGTGGCCCGCGTCCGCCGCGGCGAGTGCCGTGGCGGCGGCGACGGTGGTCCGGCCGGAGCCGCCGGGGCCGGTGACGAGGAGGGTGCGCATAAGGGTGAACGGTACGGCAGCGGGGGGTGGGGGCTGGGGGCGCCCACTCGCCGTGGGGGGGCGGTTTTTTGGCGGGTGCGGGTGGGGGGTGGTTGCTCGCGCAGTTCCCCGCGCCCCTGGAGGTGGGGGGTGCGGGCTCTGTTTCGGCTGGACGTGCGTCGTGGTTGCTCGCGCAGTTCCTCGCGCCCCTGGGAAGTGCCGAGGGCCGGTGCCTTCGCGGGTGCGGGTGGGAGGCAGGGGCTTCGCCCCGGCCTCCCCTTAGTTCGCTCTCAGGCCTCTTTGGACTCCACGCGCTTCTTCAGGCCTGCCAGTGCGCGGTCGATGATGACCTTCTCGGCCTTGCGCTTGATCATGCCGAGCATGGGGATCTTGACGTCTACGGTCAGGCGGTACGTGACCTCCGTGCCCGTGCCCTTGGGCTTCAGGAGGTAGGTGCCGTCCAGGGAGCGCAGCATCTGGGACTTGACGAGGGTCCAGCTGACCTCGTCGTCGCCGGTCCAGGTGTAGCCGAGGGTCTGGTCGTCCTTGATCGCGCCGGCGTCCATGACGAGGCGGACCTCCTTGGCGCGGCCCCGCTCGTCGGTGGCGAGGACCTCGGCCTCCTTCACCTCGCCCGTCCAGTCGGGGTAGCGAGCGAAGTCGGCGATCACTCCCATGACCTCGGCCGGAGCCGCCTCGATCACGATGCTCGAGCTGGTGTGTTCCGCCATCGCTGTGGCTCCTCCAGATGCGGTCGGGTCCGGTACGGCACGTCTGCCGCGTGAAGGCTACCGCGCGCCGCCGGGTCACCACTCCAGGGCCCATGGCCTTCCGGACCCGGCGAAGTGGCCGACGTTCACGCACTCCGTGGCGCCCACCCGCATCCGCTGGACCAGCGGCTGGTGGACGTGGCCGAAGAGGGCGTACTTGGGGCGGGTCCTGCGGATGGCGTCGAGCAGGGCACGGCTGCCTCGCTCGAAGCGGCGGGCCACGGTGTCGTAGAGCAGCTCGGGGACGTCCGGCGGGATGTGGGTGCACAGGACGTCGACCTCGCCGACGGCCTCGATCTTGGCGGCGTACTCCTCGTCGCTGATCTCGTAGGGAGTCCGCATGGGGGTACGCAGACCGCCGCCGACGAAGCCGAAGACCCGGCCGCCGATCTCGACGCGCTCGCCGTCGAGGACGGTGGTGCCGGGCCCGGCGTATTCACGCCAAAGAATCGGCATGTCGACATTGCCGTAGGTGGCGTACGTCGGCGTCGGGAAGGCGGCGAAGAGTTCGGCGTACTGCTTGCGGACCGCCCGCTCGATCGCCGGGCCGCGGTCGACGCCCGCCCACAGCCGCCTGCCGAACTCCCTGGCCTCCTCGAAGCGGCGGGCGGTGCGCAGCTCCACGAGCCTGCTGGCGTTCCGCGCCCCGAAGAGATCGGGGAAGATGCCGCGCGAGTGGTCGGCGTAGTCGAGGAAGAGGACGAGGTCGCCGAGGCAGACGAGCGCGTCGGCGCCGTCCCCCGCGCGGGCGAGGTCCGCCGCGTTGCCGTGCACGTCACTGACCACGTTGACCCGGAAAGCTGGCATGCCGATCACCCTAGGACGGCCGCGGGGCGGACGGTAGGGGCCCAGGTCAGGGGCTGGACCTGCGGTTACTTCCGAGTCGGGAAGACGGTGGCGTACTGTGCGGTTCAGACCACGACGACGTGTGACGCACCGAACATCTGGCCCTGCCCCCCTACCGAACAAGCCATACCGGTGGGTAACGTCCGGGCAGTCCAGTAGTGCTCAGCCCCCCACTCGACTGAGCACCTGCCCGATCTTGGACCGCACCGTCGCAGCACACAACGTCGTGGCGCCGGCGCCCTATGTAGGAGCAGCAGTCTTGCGCGAGTTCAGCCTTCCGGCCCTGTACGAGGTCCCTGCGGACGGCAATCTGACCGACATCGTCCGTAGAAATGCCGCGCAGCACCCGGATGTCGCCGTCATCGGCCGCAAGGTCGACGGCAGCTGGCAGGACGTCACCGCCAAGGCCTTCCTCGCCGATGTGCGCGCCACCGCCAAGGGCCTGATCGCCGCCGGCGTGCGGCCCGGCGACCGCGTCGGCCTGATGTCCCGCACCCGCTACGAGTGGACACTCCTCGACTTCGCCATCTGGAGCGCGGGCGCGGTGACCGTGCCGGTGTACGAGACGAGCTCCCCCGAGCAGATCCAGTGGATCCTCGGCGACTCCGGCGCCGTGGCCTGCGTCGTCGAGCTGGACGCGCACGCCGCCGCCGTCGAGTCCGTGCGCGAGAGGCTGCCCGCCCTCGCGCACGTCTGGCAGATCGACAAGGGCGGCGTCGAGGACCTGCGGCGCACGGGCGCCGACGTCTCGGAGGAGACGGTCGACGAGCGCGGCGCCGCCGCCAAGGCCGACGACCCGGCCACCATCGTCTACACCTCCGGCACCACGGGCCGCCCCAAGGGCTGTGTCCTCACGCACCGCAGCTTCTTCGCCGAGTGCGGCAACGTGGTGGAGCGGCTCAAGCCCCTCTTCCGCACGGGCGAGTGCTCGGTCCTGCTCTTCCTGCCCGTCGCGCACGTGTTCGGGCGGCTCGTCGAGGTCGCCGCGCTGATGGCGCCGATCAAGCTCGGCCACGCGCCGGACGTCAAGAACCTGACGGACGAGCTCGCCTCCTTCCGGCCGACCATGATCCTGGGCGTGCCGCGCGTCTTCGAGAAGGTCTACAACTCGGCGCGCGCGAAGGCGCAGGCCGACGGCAAGGGCAAGATCTTCGACATGGCCGCGGACACGGCCATCGCGTACAGCCGGGCGCTCGACACGCCCTCGGGTCCGTCCCTCGGCCTGAGGATCAAGCACAAGATCTTCGACAAGCTGGTCTTCAGCAAGCTGCGGGCCGTTCTCGGCGGTCGCGGCGAGTACGCGATCTCCGGCGGCGCCCCGCTCGGCGAGCGGCTCGGCCACTTCTTCCGCGGCATCGGCTTCACGGTCCTTGAGGGGTACGGCCTCACCGAGTCCTGCGCGGCCACCGCCTTCAACCCCTGGGACCGGCAGAAGATCGGTACGGTCGGCCAGCCGCTGCCGGGGTCGGTCGTACGCATCGCCGACGACGGCGAGGTGCTGCTCCACGGCGAGCACCTGTTCTCGCGCTACTGGAACAACGAGGACGCCACCGAGGAGGCGCTCGCCGACGGCTGGTTCCACACCGGCGACATCGGCACCCTCGACGAGGACGGTTACCTGCGCATCACCGGCCGCAAGAAGGAGATCATCGTCACCGCGGGCGGCAAGAACGTCGCCCCGGCCGTGATCGAGGACCGTATCCGCGCGCATGCGCTGGTCGCCGAGTGCATGGTCGTCGGTGACGGCCGGCCGTTCGTGGGCGCGTTGGTCACGGTGGACGACGAGTTCCTGGGCCGGTGGGCGGCGGACCACGGGAAGCCCGCGGGCTCCACGGCGGCGTCCCTCCGTGACGACGCGGATCTGCTCGCGGCGATCCAGAGCGCGGTGGACGACGGCAACGCGGCGGTCTCCAAGGCGGAGTCCGTGCGGAAGTTCCGTGTCCTCGACTCCCAGTTCACGGAGGAGTCGGGGCATCTGACGCCGTCGCTGAAGCTGAAGCGGAATGTTGTGGCGAAGGATTACGCGGACGAGATCGAGGCGATTTACCGCGGGTAGCGTGGGCGGGGGCGCCCACTCGGCGTGGGGGCCGCTGTCTCTTGGCGGCTCTCGGTCGTGCGTGGTTCCTCGCGCCCACTCGCCGTGGGAGGGCCTTTTTTCTTCGCGGCTCTCGGTCGTGGGTGGTTCCTCGCGCCCACACGCCGTAGGAGGGCCTGTCTCTTCGCGGCTCTCGGCTGTACGTGGTTGCTCGCGCAGTTCCCCGCGCCCCTGAAAGGCGGGCTTCGCCCGCTTTCCTGGGGAGGCGGGGCGCAGCCCCTGCCTCAGGGGCGCGGGGAACTGCGCGACCAGCCCACGGCGACCCGCAGACACCCGACGCCCCCTGCCCCCCCAGGGGCGCGGGGAACTGCGCGACCAGCCCATGGCGGCCCGCAGTCGCCCGACAGGGCCCCGCGGCAGTGCCGTAGGCGCCAGGCGCTACAAAAGCTCCCGCAAGCGCTCGGCCAGCAGGTCCCAGCGCCACTTCTCCTCCACCCACGCCCGCCCCCGCTCCCCCATCCGCGCCCGCAGCTCCGCGTCCCCCAGCAGCGTGACGATCCGCTCCGCCGCCTCCTGAGGCACACCGCCCCGCACGACCCACCCCGTCTCACCGTCGAGGACGGCGTCCGGCGCCCCGCCGGAATCGCCGGCGACCACCGGCAGCCCCGTGGCGGACGCCTCCAGGTAGACGATGCCGAGGCCCTCCACGTCCAGCCCCCCGCGCCGCGTCCGGCACGGCATGGCGAAGACGTCACCGGCGCCGTAATGGGCGGGCAGCTCCTCCCACGGCACCGCCCCCGTGAAGCGGACGGACTCCGCGACACCGGTCTCGGCGGCCAGCTTGCGCAGGTCACTCTCGTAGGGCCCGCCACCCACCACCAGCAGCACCGCCTCCGGCTCCCGCGCCAGAATCGCCGGCATGGCGCGGATCAGCGTGTCCTGCCCCTTGCGCGGCACAAGACGGGAGACGCAGACCACCACGGGCCGGTCGGTCAGGCCGAGCCGCGCCCGCACCGCGTCGCCGCCGGACCCCGGATGGAACGTCTTCTCGTCCACGCCGGGCGGCAGTTGCACCATCCGCCCGGCCGCCGCGGGCGTCAGCGCGGCGGCGATCCGCGAACGCGTGTACTCGCCGAGGTAGGTGATCGTGTCCGTCGACTCGCCGATCCTGCGCAGCAGTTGGCGCGAGGCGGGCAGCTGGGCCCACCCCGCCTCATGGCCGTGCGTGGTGGCGACGAGCCGCGTCGCCCCCGCCTTGCGCAGCGCGGGCGCCATGAGCCCGAGCGGGGCCGCCGCCCCGAACCACACCGACGTACACCCGTGTTCGCGCAGGAGCGAGACCGCGCGGCGGGTGACGCGCGGGGTCGGCAGCAGCATCGTCGTGGGGTCGCGTACGACCTCGAAGGGCTGTTCGGCGTCGAAGGCCGCGGTGGCCTCGGCACCCTCCCGGCCGCGCTTCCAGGTGGAGGCGTAGACGACGAGCTGCTCGGGGTCCAGGCGCAGCGCCATGTTGTGCAGGAACGCCTGGATGCCACCGGGCCTGGGCGGGAAGTCGTTCGTGACGATCAGGGTCTTGTGCATCGGGCCCGACAGTACCGAAAGCGGCCCGGGGCCACCGAATGGCCCAGCCTCTTCGCCTCGGTCCGGCGCGCCCGGCATCATGGCTCCCCGAATCACGGTGAAGCATGCGAAATGGGGGCGAGGTACGCATGGCGCGCATCCTGACGGTCTGGGTCCTCACCAGGGCCCTCCTGCTGCTCTGCGTCTTCCATGTGCTGACCGCCCCGGGCCCGGACGTCACCAGCGACGTCACCGTCATCTACCAGGGCTGGTACGAGATCCTGCGCACCGGCACCTTCCCGCTCGACGACGTCACCTGGCAGTACCCGCCGGCCGCCGCCCTCGCGGTCCTCTCCCCCGCCCTCCTGCCCTTCCTCGACTACGCCTCGGCCTTCTTCGTCCTCGCCCTCCTCGCCGACGCGGTGGTCTGCGGGCTGCTCCTGTACGCGGGTCGACGGCCCGGCAAGTCCCATCGGGGCCTGTGCGTGTGGGTCGTGGGCGTGCCGCTGCTCGGTCCGACCGTGTACGCCCGCTACGACGTGATGGTGACGGCCGTCGCGGTCGCCGCGCTGCTCGCGGGGGCCCGGCATCCGCGGGCCATGGGAGCGCTCGCCGGGTTCGGGGCGCTGCTGAAGGTGTGGCCGGTGCTGCTGCTGGCCGGCGTCCCGCGCGGGCGGGCGACGCGGCGGTCCTGGACCACGGCCGCGGGCACGGCGCTCGGTGTCACGCTGGCGTTCCTCGTGGCGATGCCCGGCGCGCTCGCGTTCCTCGCCTTCCAGCGCGACCGGGGCACGGAGGTGGAGTCCCTCGGCGCCCTGGTCTTCCACGTCGGGCGGCACCTCGGCTGGCGCGGCGACGTCCGGCTCAACTACGGCTCGGTGGAATTCCTCGGCCCGTACGTGCCGCTGGTGAGCACGGCGGCGCAGCTCCTCTCGGCGGCGGCCCTGTGCTGGCTCCTGGCGTGGCGGCTGCGGGCGCGGACCTGGGCGGCGAGCACCCTCGCGGACGCGGCCTTCGCGGCGGTGCTGCTCTTCACCGCGACGAGCCGCGTGATCAGCCCGCAGTACATGCTGTGGCTGGTCGGAGCCGCCGCCGTCTGCCTGGCCTTCCGCGCGAGCCGCATGGAGGTGCCGGCCCGGCTGGTCCTCGCCGCCACGTTCGTGACGTTCCTGGAGTTCCCGGTGTGGTTCTCGCACGTGGTGGTCGGCGATCCGCTGGGCGTGGCCCTGCTGCTGGTACGCAACGGCCTGCTGGTCGCGGCGGCCCTGCTGGCGTGCCGCGCCCTGTGGCGGCAGACGGTGGCCGTGCACGAGCAAGGACCCGCGCAGGCGCCGGTCAGCCGAGCTCCGAGCGCAGATACGTGCGCCAGCGCGCCGTGAACTCCTCCGGCGTCGTGCGCAGGACGTCCCGCAGCGCGTCCTCGACCGCGCCCGCCCGCTTCCCGTGGCCGCCGACGGCCCGGTAGAAGTCCGTCAGCTTGCGCTCGCCCCACCGGTCCCCGATCATCCGGCAGGCCAGCCAGGCGCCTTCGTACGCCCGCGCGAGCCGACCGGCGTCCTCCCCGAAGCCGAACTCGTCGTCGCCCGGCAGATCGCCGGGCAGCTCTCCGTCCCGCACCGCGCGCCGCAGTTCGGGCGCGGCCTGGGCCGCCGTGCGCCCGGTGCCGCGGTAGCCCACCCAGTCCGCGAAGCCCTCGGAGAGCCAGAGCGGGGTGGCCGGGGATGTGCTTGTGCGGGTCGCCACGTGGGTCGTCTCGTGGGTCAGCACGACCTGCTTGCCGAGGTCCCCGAGGATTCCGTACGCCTCAGGGTTGACGATGATCCGGTCGGCGGGGGCCCGCCCCGAACCGCCCGCCTCCCCCGTGGTGACCGCCGCTATCCCCCGGTACCCGGAGGCGGGCGCCCCGAGGAGGCCCGCCATGCCTTTCAGGGAGCGCGGTACGAGGACGACGACCTTCCGCGGCCACTTCCCCGGCCAGGCGTCGCTCACCGCGGGCACCGCGCGGTCGGCGAGCCGGCGGTAGGCGCGCAGCTCCCCGGCGCTCCGCCCGACGCCGAGGACGAGGCTGTCCGCGCCCCGCACCGCCCGCACCCTGCCCTGGTCCCACAGCTGTTCGCCCGCCTTCCTCGCGGGCCGCTCGGAGGTGACGTACCACTGCCCGTCGTGCCGCTCCAGAAAGAGCGTGCGCTCGGCGGTCAGCGGGGCGCGGTCGTGGCCCTCGACGCGGTAGCGGAGTTCGGCACTCGCCGTGGCCCGCGATCCGGAGCGCTCCAGGCGGGAGAGGCGGTACTCCCAGGTGTCCAGCGGGATCGCGCGGACGTTCGCGAAGAGGTCCGGTGAACCGGCCGCGCCGCGCGCCGGGCGCTCGGTCCTCTCGTACGCCTTCTCGTCCCCGGCGAGGACGGCGTGCGCCCGGCGGTCCAGGAGCCTGCGCACGTCGCCCGCGGCGGTGTCCGGGACGGGGTCGGCGCCGCAGCCGACAAGCATGGTGAGCGCGGCGAGGCAGAGCGCCGAGCACAGCGCCCCCGCCCCCGACCCACGCCTGTGACCAGCCACCTTCCCGATCGTACGGGGCGGCGGCGGCGCCGGTCAGACCCGTGTCACGGACGAGACCGGCATCATGCCGACGGGGTCGTAGCGGACCCGCGCCCCGGGGTAGGGGGCGTGCACCACCTGGCCGTTGCCCATATACATGCCGATGTGGCTGGCGTCGTCGCGGTAGGTGACGAGGTCGCCGGGCTGTGCCTCGGCCAGCGACACCTGCCGTCCGGCGTACCGCTGGGCCTGCGAGGTGCGCGGCAGGCCGACCCCGGCCTGGGCGTACGACCACTGGGTGAGGCCCGAACAGTCGAAGCCGGAGGGGCCGTTGGCGCCCCACACGTAGGGGCGGCCGACGGCGGAGCGGGCGGCGGCGATGGCGGCCGCGGCCCGCGAGGAGGAGGGGGCCGCCGCGCCCTTGACGTCCGGCGGCTCGGGGCGCGACCCGGTGCGCGAGGACCTCTCGTACTCCTTGCGCTCCTTGCTCGGCAGCGAGTTGAGCAGTCGGCGGGCCTGCGCCAGCTTGTGCTCGACGGCGCGCTTGTGGCGGGCGACGAGGGTGCGGCTCTTCTCCAGCTCGGCGAGCTTCCGCCCGGCCTCGGCGCGCTGTTGCGCGAGACCGCGCTGCGCCCGCCGCAGATCGACGAGCTGCCCCGCGTGCCGGGCGCTGACCCGGTCCAGGGTGGTGGCCTTGTCGAGGTAGCCGTCCGGGTCGGAGGAGAGCATCAGCTGGAGCGCGGGGTCGATGCCACCCTCGCGGTACTGCGCTCCCGCGAGCGCGCCGAGCGCGCCGCGCATCCGGTTGATCCGCTCCTGGCCCCGCGCGACGCTGTCCCGGGCCCGCTCGACCTGGGCGCGCAGCCGGTCGGTGCGCTCGTCGGCCTCGTTGAACGCCTCGGTCGCCTTCTCGGCCTGTGCGTACAGCCGGTCCACCTCGGCCCGGACCTCGGACGGCTTGTCCTGCGGCGCGGCACCGACGGGTGTGGCGCCGAGGGCGGCGGCCGCGGTGACCGCTGCCGCCGAGAGGACGGTGACGCGCGTGCTCCGGTCGATGCCGGGCTGTGCGGGACGGCGATGGAACCCCACGGGTGGCCGGTCTCCCTTCCGCTGACGGACCCCCGGTCGTCCGGGGGAATGCGCGCCGACAGTAGCCGTGCGGCCAGGGAGGGGCCAACGACCCGGATGGGTGCGGACAGCCCCGCGCCCCGCCTCAGACGCAGGTCATCAGCGGGGCGCGGGGTCAGCGGGAGTTGCCGGAATTCGCCCGTTCGGGCGGTGTCGGCCCGTGTCAGCCCGTGTCGACGGGGGTGATCAGGCGACGCGGACGCCGAACTGGAAGTCGCCCAGGTACTCCATGGCCTCGTAGCGCACCACGGCGCCGGGCTTGGGAGCGTGCAGCACCTGGCCGTTGCCCGCGTAGAGGCCGACGTGCGCGAGGTTGTTGAAGAACACCAGGTCGCCGGGTTTCAGCTCGCCGCGGCCGATCCGGGTGCCGTCGTTCTGCTGCGTGTACGTGGTCCGGGTGATGGAGACATCGGCCTGGGCGTACGCCCACTGGGTCAGCCCGGAGCAGTCGTAGGAGTTGGGGCCGGTGCCGCCGGAGACGTACGGCTTGCCGAGCTGGGTGGCCGCGGCGTTCAGGGCGGCGGCGCCGCGGCTGGAGGCGGGGGCCTCGTCGCCGAGGTCCGCGGGCTTGTCGGCGCGGTCGGCGGCGCGGCTGGCGCGCTGCTTCTCCTTGGCGGCGAGGTCCGACTTCTCCTTGGCCGTCAGGGTGTTGAGGAGCTTCTGCGCCTCGCCGAGCTTGCCCTGGACCTCGCGCTTCTTCTTGCCGAGCTCCTCACGGGTGTCCGCGAGGTCGTCCAGCTTGCCCGCGGCCTCCTTGCGCTGCTGCGCGAGGTCCCGCTGCTTCTTCTGGATCTTCTTGAGCGAGTCGACCTGCTGGCTGCTCAACTGGTCCAGGGTGGACGCCTTGTCGAGGTAGTCGTCCGGGTCGGAGGAGAGGAAGAGCTGGAGGGAGGGGTCGATGCCGCCGGAGCGGTACTGGGCGCTGGCCATCGAACCGAGGCCGTCGCGCAGGTCGTTGAGGTCCTCCTGGCCCTCGGCGACCTTGTCCTGGAGATCGCCGATCTGCTTCTCCAGCTTCTCCTGCTTCTCCTTGGCGCCGTTGTACTTGTCGGTGGCGCGCTCCGCGTCCTCGTAGAGCTTGTCGACCTTGGACTTGACCTCGTCCTTGCTCGGCTTCGGCGCGGCCTGGGCGGCGCCCTGCGAGGTGAGGGCAACGGCAGCGGCGGCGGTCGCGGTGAGCACGGTCACGCGGGTGCGGCTCGGCTGCTTGGGTCGACGGTGGGACGCCACGCGGGCGGCTCCTTCTTCCTCCTGCCGCCTGCCGAGACGCGGCGGGCGGGTACCACCGCCGCCACCCCGGATGGGTGATCAACCGAGCGGGGGTTCGAGGGCTGACCCTAGTGACCTCCTTGTGATCAGTTCAAATCACACCATCAAAAAATCGGTCGCGGGAAACATTCTTTACCGATACCGCACAGCCCGTGATGACCTTCTGACGCTACGTCGCGCACGGAAGCCCCCAATTCGGGCATAGGGCACAGGAGTTGCCGTGCACCCCTTTAGCCGCGCGAAAGCCTCTTCAGGAGCACTGCCGAAGCCACCGGCCGCGCCCCCGCCTTGGCGATCCCGTCGGCCACCTCGCGGTCGGTCGACACGACGACCACGGGCCGGCCCGGCGGCTCCGCGCGCACCAGCTGACGGATCAACTCATCGGCGGTCACGCCCGGCTTGGAGAAGAGCACCCGCACCCCGCGCGGCGGCGCGAGCAGCACCGGGGCGGCCAGTTCCGCCCCGTCGAAGACGCAGGTGACCTCGGCGCCCGACTGGAGGGCGAGCTGCGAGAGCGAGCCGAGCAGCCGCAGCCGCTGCTTCTCCAGCGGCATGGTCGGATAGCCGGTCTTGGTGACGTTGTAGCCGTCGACGACCAGATGCGCCTGCGGCAGGGCGAGCAGCTGGTCCAGGATGGCCGGGTCGTTCTCGGACAGCGCGCGGGCGGCGATGTCCTTCGGCGACATCCGGCCGGGCTCCACGGCGTCGACGGTCTCCGCGGGCCGTACGGAGACGGGCGGCAGGGCCAGTTCGCGCCGCAGCCCCTGGGTCGCCTCCAGGACCGTGTCGAGCAGCAGCCGCACCCGCATGTCCTCGACGCTGCGTCCCTCGCGCGCCGCCCTGCGGCTGGCCTCCAGCGCGGCCTCGGTCTCACTGAGGCGGGCCTTGAGCCGCCGCGTCTCGCTCTCGGCGGCGGACACCTGGGCCTGCCCCTCGGTGCGGACGGCCTCGGTCTCGGCGGTCGCCTTGCGCAGCGCCGCCTCACCGCGCTTGACGTCGCTGAGCGCCCCGCGCAGTTTGCGATGCACCGATTCGGCTTCCCGGCGTGCCGCTTCGAGCTCCGTGCGCAGCCGCTCGGTCTCCGCCCTGGTCTGGGCCCGGGCCGCCGCCAGCTCCTCGCGCAGCCGCTCCAGCTCGGCCCTGGTCTCGTCGTCGACGCGCTCGGCGACGGCCCGCTGGGCCTCCTCGCCCGCGGCGGTCACCAGCTTCACCCAGCCCGCCGGGCGCAGCACATAGGCCGCGGCCGCCACGTCCAGGGGGTCGGCGGCCGGCGGCGGGGAGCCCGCGTCCAGCGCGCCGGCCAGCTCGGGCTGTGCCTCGCGGAGGCGTTCGCCGATGCGCTGGCGGAAGAGGGTGTCGCCCTCCAGCGCCGCGGCCATGGCGTTGCCCGCGAACTTCGCGCGCCGGGTGGGCGTGAAGCGGGCGTACTGCCGCAGCTGGGCGGGCAGCTCGGCCGGGGTCAGGCCGCCGAAGCCGTCCGAGACGAGCCGGACGACCCGTCGGCGTACCCCGTCGGGCAGCGGACGGTCGAGCACCTCAGCGGTGCCGTCGTCCGGCTCCCCGCCTGCGCTCTCCACCATCCGTCACCCCACTAGCTGTGCGGGCCCCGCTCCCTCAGGAGCCGGTGCCCGGCCTGTCCACGAGTTCCACCTGGTCCACCGCGTTGCACCAGCGGCAGCGCACCGACTCGATGGTCTCACTGACCACCTCGCGTTCCTCGACGTTCGACTCACCGGCCAGGTCGAGATGGACATACTCGACGACCTTCGACGTGCGGGTCACGTCGAAACGCGTGAGATTGCCGCACAGCGTGCAGCGCCACCGGGTGGTGTCCGTCGGCAGGGGGACCGTCATCGTGGCTGTTCGCTTTCTTCGGTGACCGTGGTGCTTCGGCGGTTCTTCCGTGGTGCGTATCGCCCGTAACCCTAAGGCCTGTAAGGGTCGCGATGCGGCGGGCTCCGTCGCGGCATGGCGGTCCATGCGGGTAGCGCCCGTTACGTCATGCTCTGTCCATGATCAACGCAAAGGGTACGCACACGGACCGGCTGCGGAGGGGGCTGTCGGCCCCGGTGACGTACGGACTGATCGCCGTCTGCTGCCTGGTCTTCGTGATCTCCCCGGTGTCCGGGCTCAACCCCTCCTACGGCACCGGCGATCAGCTGCTCACCGCGCAGCAGACCTACTTCGAGCGCTGGGGCGTGGTGCCCACCGAGCTGTTCAGCGGCGTCCCGCGCGCCGCCCTCGGCCCGTTCACCGCGCTGTTCGTGCACGGCAGCTGGGTGCATCTGCTCGGGAACCTGCTGTTCCTGTACGTCTTCGGGGCCATGGTCGAGGAACGCATGGGGCACCTCCACTACGCGCTCTTCTACGTCGCCTGCGGCTATCTGGCCCTGCTCGCCTACGCGGCGGCGCACGCGGACTCCGGCCAGACGCTCGTCGGTGCCTCCGGGGCGATCTCCGCCGTCCTCGGCGCCTTCCTCTATCTCTTCCCCAAGGCCCGCGTCACCAGCCTCTTCCCGTTCCTCTTCTTCCTGCCGCTGCGGTTTCCCGCGTGGGTGGTGCTGCCGTTCTGGGTGGCGCTCCAGTGGCTCGCGGCGGGGCAGGGCGGCAAGGGGACGGGGGTGGCGTATCTGGCGCACCTGGTGGGGTTCTCGCTGGGGTTCCTGTACGCCTGGGGATGGTGTGTAAGGAAGGTTAAAGTGAAAGGCGCAGCAGTACCGGCCACCGAGGGAGACAGCCAGCCGTGATCACCGCGATCGTGCTCATCAAGACCAGCGTGGACCGGATCCCGGAGATCGCCGAGTCGATCGCCGCGCTCGACTCCGTCAGCGAGGTCTTCTCCGTGACGGGCACGTACGACCTGATCGCGATGGTGCGGGTGCCGCGCCACGACGACCTCGCGGACGTCATCCCCGGGAAGATCAGCAAGATCCCCGGCGTGGAGGCGACGGACACGCACGTGGCGTTCCGCACGTACTCGCAGCACGACCTGGAGGCGGCGTTCGCGATCGGCCTCGACTCGTGACACGCCCCGCGGCTCCATGAAGGTTTCCTCATCCGCGGCTCATCCGGATGACGGGGTACGCCGTCCACCCTCGCTCCCATGGTCTTCTCCCACCGCATGGCCGCCCTGGCCGCCGTCGTGGCGATCCCGCTCGGCATCGCCGCGACCAGCTACGCCCTGACCGACAGCCCCGAACCGCCGAAGGCCCCGCCCAAGGTGGAGCTGGAGAGCCGCTCGCCGTCCGCGACGCCCGGCAGCCCCCGGCCCACCCCCAGCGACGAGAAGGTCTCCCCGCCGCCGGTCAGCGAGAATTCCACGGGCGATGACGACACCGACGACGCCGCCGACACCGACACCGACGACCAGGGCAACGACGACGGTCCCGGTGACGACGGCTGAACCGCCGCGCCGCTGGATCTCCGCCCGCGTCCGCATCCTGCTGTGGCTGCTCGTGGTGATGGCCGTGGCGCTCGCCGCCGTCGCGGCCACCACGCGTTCGGTGCTGCTGCGCGACGTCGACCACCGGATCGACCGCCTCCTCGCGCAGGAGACCGGGGAGTTCACGAACTTCGTACACGAAGGTGTCGACCCGCACACCGGCGAGAAGTTCACCGACGCCGACCCGCTCCTGCGGCTCTTCCTCTCCCGGCAGTACGCCGACCCCGACGAGGAGCTCCTCGGACTGATCGGCCGGGAGGGTGCGGCGCCCGCCAAGAAGGAGCAGTCACGCGAGCCTCGGATCGACCACCCGCTCGCCGAGGACCCCGCGTCGCTGACGGCCGTCTTCGACTCCCCCGACGCCACGGGCACGCTGCACCGGCCCGAGGGCGAGGTCCGCTGGGCCAAGGTGGTGGTCAAGGCGAGCGCGACGCATCCGGAGGCGGCGTTCGTCGTCGCCTTCCACCCCGCCCGTGAGCGGGCCAAGGCCGGTGACGTGTTCACCATGCTGCTCGCCATCTCCGGTGTAGCGCTGCTGATGACGACCGGCATCGGCTGGGCGGTCGCGGGCCGCATCCTCAAGCCGGTACGGCTGGTGCGCACGACCGCGGCGCACCTCACCGAGCAGGACCTCACCCAGCGCATCCCGGTGCAGGGGCGGGACGACATCGCGGCCCTCGCCGAGACCTTCAACGGCATGCTGGACCGCCTGGAGCGTGCCTTCGCCGCGCAGCGCGAGTTCGTCGACGACGCCGGGCACGAACTGCGCACACCCATCACCATCGTCCGCGGCCACCTCGAACTGATGGACACCGCCACCGACAACGCCGCCGAGCGCGAGGAGACGGTCCGCATCGTCACCGAGGAGCTGGACCGGATGAGTCGCATCGTCGAGGACCTGCTGTTGCTCGCCAAGGCCGAGCGCCCCGACTTCGTCGCCCCGGAGCCGGTCCAGCTCACCGAGCTGACGGCGGACGTCTTCGTCAAGGCCCGGGCGCTCGGCGAGCGCGACTGGCACCTCGCCGAGGTCGCCGACACCGAGGCCGACCTCGACGCCCAGCGCATCACCCAGGCGATGGTGCAGCTGGCCCAGAACGCCGTCCAGCACACCGTCCCCGGCCAGCGCGTCAGCATAGGGTCGCGGTTGCGCGAGGGACACATCGAGCTGTACGTGGCCGACAGCGGGCCCGGGGTGCAGCCGCAGGACGCCGAGGTCATCTTCGAGCGGTTCCGCCGCGGCACCGCGCGGCGCGGCGCCCGGGCCACCGGGGCGGGGCTCGGCCTCGCCATCGTGAAAGCCATCGCCGAGAGCCACGGAGGGCGCGTCGAACTGCGCCCTACGGACGGCGGCGGCGCCACCTTCGTACTCGTACAGCCACAGCCGGAAGGGGCGGCCCACCCGTGAACCGCATTCTGATCGTCGAGGACGAGGAGCGCATCGCCTCCTTCGTGGAGAAGGGCCTGCGCGCGGGCGGCTTCACGACGACCGTGGTCGGCGACGGCGAGAGCGCCCACGACTACGCCCTGACCGGCGGCTTCGACCTGATCGTCCTGGACATCGGACTGCCCGGCAAGGACGGCTTCACGGTCCTGCGGGAGCTGCGCGAGGCCCGGGTGAGCACCCCCGTCATCGTGCTGACGGCGCGCGACTCGGTGCGGGACACCGTGGCAGGCCTGGAGGGCGGCGCCGACGACTGGATGACCAAGCCCTTCCGCTTCGAGGAGCTGCTCGCGCGGGTCCGGCTGCGGCTGCGCACGGCGGCCCGGGCGCCCGAGGTGACGGTGTTGCGCAGCGGCGGGCTGAGCCTGGACCTGCGCACGCGCAGGGCGCGCGCGGACCAGCGGACGGTGGACCTGACGGCCCGTGAATTCGTGCTGCTCGAACTGTTCCTGCGCCACCCCGGACAGGTGCTCTCGCGGGAGCAGATCCTCTCCCACGTGTGGGGCTACGACTTCGACCCCGGCTCCAACATCGTGGACGTGTACGTCCGCGCGCTGCGCAAGAAGCTCGGCCCGCAGCGGGTGGAGACGGTGCGCGGGATGGGGTACCGGCTCCCGGCCTGACCCCCCGGGCACGCCGCACGCCTGTGACCTGACGGCCGGTGAAGTTTCCTTCATCAGCGGCTCATCGAGGGCTCACGGCGGCGCACCACGCTGAACGGCGTGACCTTGCACCCGCGCCAAGCCGTGACCCTCTGCGCGGCCCTCAGCCTCTGCGCGCTGCTGCTCGTGCCCGGCAACTTCCCGGGGCTGAGCGGCGACGCCCGCCTCACGCTGGCCGTCTTCGCGCTCGCGACCTGCGCCTGGATCAGCACGCCGATCGACGACACGTACATCGCGCTCGGCGCGGGACTCGCCCTCACCGCGACCGGCGTGATCAGCAGCGACACCCTCTTCGGCACCCTCGGCGACGAGACGGTGTGGCTGCTGATCTGCGCCTTCGTGCTCGCCGCCGCCGTCGCGCGCACCGGCCTCGCCGGGCGGGCCGCGGCGTTCCTCGTCAGCGGGGCGCGCAGCGTACGGCAGCTGACCCATCTGACGACAGCCGCCCTGGTCGTGACGGCCTTCGCGGTGCCGGCCACCTCGGGGCGCGCCGCGCTCGCGCTGCCCGTCTTCCTCGCCCTCGCCAAGGTCCTCGCCGAGCGCGGGCGGCTCGTGGTGATGCTGGCGCTGCTCTTCCCGACCGTCATCCTGCTCTCCGCGGTGGCGACCCTGATCGGCGCGGGCGCGCATCTGATCACGGTGTCGGTGCTGTGGGAGGCGACCGGTGAACGGATCGGCTTCACGCAGTGGCTGCTGCTCGGGCTGCCGCTCGCCGTCGCCTCCTCCCACCTGGCCGCCGAGGCCGTGCTGTTGACGACCACCCGGCGCGCCGACCGCAAGGGCCCGGTCCACATCACCCTCGACCAGCTCCAGGAGCACAGCGAGCAGCCGGTGACCGGCCCCTGGGAGCCCGCCGAGACGCGCTGCGCCCTGCTGCTCGCCACGGTCGTCGCCCTGTGGTGCAGCGAGCCGCTGCACCAAGTTCCGCCCGCCGTCGTGGCGTTGATCGGCGCGGTCGTGGCGGCCTCCCCCGCCCTTGGCACCGTACGACTCAAGGACGCCCTGAAGACCGTGCCCTGGTCGCTGCTGCTCTTCATGGCGGCCACGATGGCGATGGGCGTCGCGCTCGCCGACTCCGGGGCGGCGAAGTGGCTGGTCGGCGGGTTGCCGCTGGATCTGCCGCCGTGGCTGTTCCTCGCCGCCGTCGTGACGGTCAGCACGGCCGCGCACCTGGTCCTCCAGTCCCGCTCGGCACGCTCCTCGGTCCTGGTCCCGCTGGTCGTCGCGGCGGCCGTCGGCGCGGGCGTCAACCCGGTCGCCGCCGCCCTCGCCTCCACGGCGGCCGCGGGTTTCTGTCACACGCTGCCCGCCTCCGCCAAGCCGGTCACGCTCTTCGCCGACATCCCCGGCACCCCCACCTACACCCCGCGCGACCTGCTGCGCCTCTCCGCGGTCCTGGCGCCGCTGACCGCCGCGCTCGTCCTGCTCTGCGCCGTGACGCTCTGGCCGCTGCTCGGCGTCCCCGTCCGCTGAACCATCGAGGAGACCTCATGCTGACCCGTTTCGCCATCGCCCCCAGCGGCTTCAAGGAGTCCCTGTCCGCGCCCGCCGCCGCCGAGGCCATCGCGGCGGGCGTACGCCGTGTCGTCCCGCACGCCGAGACCGATCTGATCCCGCTGGTGGACGGCGGCGAGGGCACGGCCCGCGCGCTCGCCGCGGCGGACGGCGGCCGCCTCGTCGCGCTGCCCGCCACCGGCCCGGTCGGCCAGCCGATCGGCACCCACTTCGCGCTGCTGCCCGACGGCACGGCGGTCGTCGAGATGGCGGCCGTGGCCGGGCTTTCGCTGGTCCCCCGCGATCTGCGCGACCCGGGCGCCACCACCACGTACGGCGTCGGCGAGCTGATCCGCGCCGCCCTCGACGTGGGCGCCCGCCGCATCCTGGTCGGCTGCGGCGACTCGGGCACCTCGGACGGCGGCGCGGGCGCCCTCCAGGCCCTCGGCGCCCGCCTGCTTGACCTGGACGGCTTCGAACTCCCGCGCGGCGGCCGGGCGTTGTCCCGGCTGAGCCGCATCGACACGAGCGGCCTCGACCCCCGCCTCGCGGACACCGACATCCGCGTGGCCTGCAACCCCTTCAACGTCCTGTGCGGCGAGCGCGGCGTGGCCCGCGTCTTCGGCCCCCAGAAGGGCGCCACCCCCAGGCAGGTCGAGGAGCTGGCGGCGGCCCTGGAGCACTGGGCGTACGTCCTCACGCGCGACCTGCGCGTCACCGCCGACCTCTCCGGCGGGCCCGGCACCGGCGCGTCGGGCGGCCTCGGCGCCGGCCTCGCCGCGCTCGGCGCCCGGCTCCTGCCCCGCTTCGACGTGCTGCTCGGCCGGCTCGACCTGGACGCCCGCCTGGCCCGCGCCGACCTGGTCGTCACCGCCGAGGGGGCCCTGGACGGCCAGACGCGGCACGGGAAGATCCCCGCCGAGGTGGCCCGCCGCGCCAAGCGGTCCGGGCGCCCGGTCCTGGTCCTCGCGGGCACGATCGGCGTCGGCGCGCACTCGGTGCGCGCGCTGGGCGTGGACGCCTACAGCGCGATCCTGCCCGCCCCGGTCTCGCTGACCGAGGCGCTCGGCCGGGGCGGCGAGTTCCTCACCGACGCGACCGAGCGGGCCCTGCGGATGATCCTGCTGGGGTCACGGCTGCCGGCCGGTCAGGCGGCGGCGCTGGTGTCCGGCACGCAACGGCCGTCCTCGGTGCGGTAGTTCCACCGCGCGCCGTCCGCCACCAGCTCCTTGACGGCGCGCACGAAACGCTCGACGTGCTCGTCGGGGGTGCCCGCGCCGAAGCTCACGCGGATCGCGTTCAGCGACTTCTCGCCGGGCGCGGCCTCCGGGGCGCCGCACTCGCCGGGCTCGTCGGCCTTGCCGCCGAGCAGGGTGCGCACCAGCGGGTGGGCGCAGAAGAGGCCGTCGCGTACGCCGATGCCGTACTCGGCGGAGAGCGCGGCGGCGAAGTGCGAGCTGTTCCAGCCGTCCACGACGAAGGAGATGACGCCCACGCGCGGCGCGTCGTCACCGAAGAGGGAGAGCACCCGTACGGCGGGCACCTCGGCCAGCCCTTCGCGGACCTTCCTGATCAGGTACTGCTCACGGGCCACCAGCTCGTCGAACCCGGCCTCGGTGAGCGCCTTGCAGGCGGCGGCGATGGAGTAGACGCCGATGACGTTCGGCGACCCCGCCTCGTGCCGGGCCGCGGTGTCGTGCCACTCCACGTCCACGCCGCCGCCCGCTTCCTTGGGGCGTCGCGCCACCTTCCGCGAGGCGCCGCCGCCCGCAAGGTAGGGCTCGGCCTCCCGCAGCCAGTCGGAGCGGCCCGCGAGCACGCCCGAGCCGAAGGGCGCGTACAGCTTGTGCCCGGAGAAGGCGACCCAGTCGACGTCCAACTCCTGTACGGAGACCGGGTGGTGGGGGGCGAGCTGCGCGGCGTCCAGGACGATGCGGGCCCCGTGGGCGTGCGCGGCTGCGGCCAGCTCCCGCACCGGCCACAGCTCACCGGTGACGTTGGAGGCGCCGGTGACGCAGACCAGGGCGGGCCCATAGGGGTCGCGGTCGGCGAGAGCGCGCTCCAGGTTCCGCACGGCCTCGCCGGGGGTGCGCGGGGCGTCGAGGTAGGTGACGCGGGCGTTCCGCCACGGCAGGAGCGAGGCGTGGTGCTCGGTCTCGAAGACGAAGACCTCGCAACCGGCGGGCAGGGCGGCGGCGAGGAGGTTCAGCGAGTCGGTGGTGGAGCGGGTGAAGACGACCTGGTCGTCCTCGCGGCAGTCGAGGAACTCGGCGACGGTCGTGCGGGAGTTCTCGAAGAGGTCGGTGGAGAGCTGCGAGAGGTACCCGGCGCCGCGGTGCACGCTGCCGTAGTACGGGGCGTAGGCGGCCACGTCGTCCCAGACGCGCTGGAGCGCGGGGGCGCTCGCCGCGTAGTCGAGCGCGGCGTACGTCACCTCGCCGCCGGTGACCAGCGGCACGGTGACGTCCCGGCCGAGGACGGCGAGCGGGGCACAGACGGACGGGTCGGCGGCAACGGCAGGGACAGCGGCAACGGACATGGCGAACTCCCGTAAGAGGCAAGTGAGTTCACTGCGTCGACGCGCGTACGCGGAGGTACGGCGGTGCAGTGATGAAGAGAGGAAGGTGTGCGGAAGAGGGGCGCCGAGGCCCTAACACATTCGCTTGCTCACGAGACTGCTCCCTTGAGGACCAGGACCCCAGGGCTGTGACATTCACCGATGTCCAGGGGTCCGCGCTTGCCATACGCCTCGCTGCGTACGGCCTGGTCTTCACCCGGGGCACCCCGCCACGGACGGAGGGTTGCCGGACAGCGGGCCGGGGCCGTAGTCGCTGTCACTCATGACCTGTCCAGCATCCTGCCACACGATCTTCGACGCGCAAGGCGCAGTCCAGAATCCGGACTGCGCCTTGCGTCACACGGGTGAGCGGGAGATGGGCGGGAGCGTCAGCGGTTGCTGGCCGCCACCCACCGCTCCAGGGCATTCCTCGCGGCCCCGGAGTCGATCGAGTGGGCCGCCCGCGCCATGCCCCCGCGGATCTGCTCGGCGAGAGGCGCGTCGGTCGGCGCGAGGGCGACCAGCGCCGCCGCCGAGTTCAGCAGCACGGCGTCGCGCACCGGCCCGCTCTCGCCGTCGAGCAGCCGCCGGGCGATCTCGGCGTTGTACGAGGCGTCGGCGCCCCGCAGGGCCTCGACGGGCACCAGGTCGATCCCGACGTCGCGGGGGTCGAAGGCCTCCTCGCGCACCTGGCCGTCCCGCACGATCCACACCCGTGAGGTGGCCGTGGTCGTCAGCTCGTCGAGCCCGTCGTCGCCGCGGAAGACGAGGGAGGAGTTCCCGCGCTCGGCGAAGACGCCGGCCACGACGGGCGCCATCCGGGCGTCGGCGACCCCGACCGCCTGGGCGCGCACCCTGGCCGGGTTGGTGAGCGGACCGAGGAGGTTGAAGACGGTCCGGATGCCCAGCTGGCTGCGCGCGGCGCCCGCGTGCCGCAGCGCGGGGTGGAACTTCACGGCGAAGCAGAAGGTGATGCCCGCCTCCTGGGCGACCTCGACGACCCGCTCCGGGGTGAGCTGGAGGTTGACTCCGAGCTTCTCCAGCACGTCGGACGCCCCGCTGGCCGAGGACGCGGCGCGGTTGCCGTGCTTGACGACCTTCGCGCCGGTGCCCGCGATGACGATCGCGGACATCGTGGAGATGTTCACGGTCTTGGCGCCGTCACCGCCGGTGCCGACGATGTCGACCGTCTCGCCCGGCACCTCGATCACGTTGGCGTGCTCGTACATGGCCCGTACGAGACCGGAGATCTCCTCCACGGTCTCGCCCTTGGCCCGCAGCGCCACGACGAATCCGGCGATCTGCGCGTCGGTGGCCTCGCCGCGCATGATGCGGTCCATGGCCCAGGCCGTGTCGTCGGCGCTCTGGTCCCGCCCGTCGAGCAGGCCGTTCAGTACGTCGGGCCAGGAGCGGCCCGCCGCGGTAGTGCCTCCTGCGGGGGTCACAGCGCTCATGGCCGCTCCTGGTGTTCGTCTGTCAGGGGAGGAAAGTGCCCGACACGTCGGGTGGGTCCACCCTATCCAGCCTCCGGGACGGCAAAGAGCCCCGTCCATGCACTGGACGGGGCTCTCGCCGTGGCGACCGTGGGTCAGAGCTCAGGGAGCTCGCAGGTGATCAGTGGTGGCCGTGGCCGCTGGTGATCTCCTTGTACTCCTCGGCGGTGGGCTTGGGGATCTGGTTGTCCTCCCCGTAGTAGCCCTTGGAGAGCTTGGCCCGGAGCTTCTGCGAACCGGACACCTTGCGCTCGACGCCGTTCTCGTCGACCGTCGGGCCGATCTCGAGCGGCTTGTACTGCTCGTGCGAGGTGAGCGTGTGCAGCTGCCCCTGGTCGAGCGGCTCGTGGATCTCGATGAACTCACCGTGCGGCAGGCGCTTGATGATGCCCGACTCGCGGCCGTGCAGCACCTTGTCCCTGTCGCGCCGCTGGAGGCCCAGGCAGATCCGCTTGGTGATGATGAAGGCGATGACCGGTCCGGCGAAGAAGAAGATCCGGACGAACCAGGTGATCGCGTTCAGCGACAGGTGGAAGTGCGTGGCGAAGATGTCGTTGCCGCCACCGAGCAGCATGATCATGTACGCGGTGACCCAGGCGACACCGAAGGCCGTACGGGTCGGGGCGTTGCGCGGGCGGTCCAGGATGTGGTGCTCGCGCTTGTCCCCGGTGACCCAGGACTCGATGAACGGGTAGACCGCGATCGCCGCGAGCATCAGCGGGAAGATGACCAGCGGGATGAACACGCCGAGAACGAGCGTGTGACCCCAGAGGTTGATCTCCCAGCCCGGCATGACACGGATCAGACCCTCGGCGAAGCCCATGTACCAGTCGGGCTGGGCGCCGGTGGACACCTGGTCCGGACGGTAGGGGCCGAGTGCCCAGATCGGGTTGATCGAGGCGATCGCCGCGATGGCCGCGATGACACCGAAGACCAGGAAGAAGAAGCCTCCGGCCTTGGCCATGTACACGGGCAGCAGCGGCATGCCGACGACGTTCTTGTTCGTCTTGCCGGGACCCGCGAACTGCGTGTGCTTGTGGTAGAAGACCAGGATCAGGTGCGCCACCACCAGGCCGAGCATGATGCCGGGCAGCAGCAGGATGTGGACCGAGTAGAACCGCGCCACGAAGTCGCCGCCCGGGAACTCACCGCCGAACAGGAACATCGACAGATACGTGCCGACGACCGGGACGGACAGGATCGCGCCCTGCATGAAGCGGACACCGGTGCCGGAGAGCAGGTCGTCCGGGAGCGAGTAACCGGTGAAACCGGTGAACATGCCGAGGACGAACAGCAGGAAGCCGAACAGCCAGTTGACCTCACGCGGCTTGCGGAAGGCGCCCGTGAAGAACACGCGCATCATGTGCACGAACATGCCCGCGATGAAGATCAGCGCCGCCCAGTGGTGGATCTGCCGGATCAGCAGACCACCGCGCACATCGAAGGAGATGTGCATGGTCGAGTTGAACGCCTCGGACATCAGCTGTCCCTGCAACGGGACGTAGCTGCCGTGGTACTCCACCTCGTTCATCGACGGGTGGAAGAACAGCGTCAGATACACACCCGTGAGGATGATGATGATGAAGCTGTACAGGCAGATCTCACCGAGCATGAAGGACCAGTGGTCCGGGAAGATCTTGCGCATGTTGGCCTTGGCCAGGGAGTAGATCCCAAGGCGGCCGTCGGCCCAGTCGGCCACCCGCTCGCCGGCGGGTGCCTTCTTCTTGTTGTCGCTGCTCATCAGGTCAGCCCCTCTCGAAGAAGGCAGGACCGACGGGCTCTTCGAAGTCGCCGAGCGCCTCGAGGTAGCCCTCCTCGTTCACACCGATGCGCAGCTGCGGCAGGGCGTGACCAGCGGGGCCGAAGATCACTCGGGCACCGTCGGAGAGGTCGAAGGTGGACTGGTGGCACGGGCAGAGGACGTGGTGCGTCTGCTGCTCGTACAGGGAGATCGGGCAGCCCACGTGGGTGCAGATCTTGGAGTACGCCACGACGCCGTCGTGCGACCACTCGAGCTCGCGCTTGTCCTTGATGTTCTCCGGCTGGATCCGGACGATCATCAGGGCGGCCTTGGCGATCTCGGTCTGGAAGTCGTGGTCGTGCTCCGACATGCCCTCGGGCATGGCGAAGGTGAGCGAACCGACCTGCACGTCCGAGGGACGCAGCGGCTCGTGCGTGTTCATGTTGACGAGCTTCTTGCCCTTGGCCCACTTGGTGTGCCGGAGCTTGTCCTCGGGCAGCGGACCGAGGTCGCGCAGGAGGACGACGCCGGAGAGCGGGACCAGGGCGAGCGCGCCGAACATCGTGTTGCGGATCAGCTTGCGCCGCCCGAACTGCGACTCCTCGGCACCGGCCTTGAAGTCGGCCATGACCTTGGCCTTGACCTCGGGCTCGGCCTCGATCGCGTGCCGGTCGTCGGCGACCTCCACGTCGGACATCAGGGTGCGGGCCCAGTGGACCGCGCCCGCGCCGATGCAGAAGAGGGCCACGCCGAGGGTCAGACCCAGGGCGAAGTTCAGTCCGCTGATGTGCCCGATCGGCCAGACGAAGATGCTCTTGTCGGCCGGGATGGTCACGAACGCGGCGATGAAGCCGACCGTGGCCAGCATGGACAGCGTGAACATGAACGCGATCGCACGCTCGGAGCGCTTCGCGGCCCGCTCGTCGATGTCCTGGATGCGGTGCTGGTGGGGCGGAAGGCCCGGGTCGGCGAACGGGTTGTCGTCCGCGACCGCCACCGAGCCGTGCTCGGACTCGGTCTCCTGCTTGGTGGGCAGGTTCTCTTCTGGAATCTCTTGGCTACTCATGACTTCTTGGCCTTTGCGGTCCGAGCGGCGACCCACACGGCGACCGCGATCAGCGAGCCGAGACCGAAGATCCAGCCGAAGAGGCCTTCACTGACCGGGCCCAGTCCACCCAGCTTGAGACCGCCAGGGCTCTGGGTCTTCTCACCGTTGACCGCGTCGAGGTACGCGATGATGTCCTTCTTCTCCTTCTCCGGCATCGTCGTGTCGGGGAAGGACGGCATGTTCTGCGGGCCGGTCTGCATGGCCTCGTAGATGTGCTTCGGGGAGACATCCTCGAGCGAAGGCGCGAACTTGCCGTGCGTCAACGCGCCGCCCTCGCCAGTGAAGTTGTGGCACTGGGCGCAGTTGGTGCGGAACAGCTCGCCGCCCTTGGCGATGTCCGCCCCGTCCGGGCTGTACTGCTTCTCGGTCGGGACCGAGGGACCGGCGCCGAGCGACGAGATGTACGCCGCCAGCTGGTCGATCTGGGCCTGGTTGTAAATGACCTTCTTCTTGGGCGCCTGGGCGCCCTGCTGCTGGAGCGGCATGCGCCCGGTGCCGACCTGGAAGTCGACCGCCGCGGCGCCCACGCCCACCAGGCTCGGACCGTCGGAGGAGCCCTGACCGCCGGTTCCGTGGCAGCTGGAGCAGCCCACGGCGTAGAGCTTCTTGCCCTCGTCGATGGCGAGGGACTGGGCGGTGTCGTCGGCTTGCGCCTTGTCCGCCGGCGCGAACGCGGCGTACAGCCCCCCGGTGGCCGCCAGCGCGAGGAGTAGGACGACGACCGCCGCCAGCGGATGGCGTCGTCGTGCGGAGAGCTTTTTCACGGATTACCCCGGTGTCAGGATCTTCTGCGTCGATGCTTCTGGAAAATGTCGGTACGTCGCGTGAGCGACCCCGCCGATTACTTGATCATGTAGATCGTGGCGAAGAGTCCGATCCAGACCACATCGACGAAGTGCCAGTAGTAGGACACGACGATGGCTGCGGTCGCCTGTTCATGGGTGAACTTCCTGGCCGCGTAGGTGCGGCCGAGGACCAGCAGGAAGGCGATCAGGCCGCCTGTCACATGCAGTCCGTGGAAGCCGGTGGTCAGGTAGAAGACCGAGCCGTAAGGGTCGGAGGAGAGCGAGAGCCCGTCCTTCTTGACCAGCTCGGTGTACTCGTACACCTGACCGCCGATGAAGATCGCACCCATGATGAAGGTGACGATGAACCACATCCGGAGCTTCTTCACGTCGCCACGCTCAGCGGCGAAGACGCCGAGCTGACACGTGAGGGAGGAGAGCACCAGGATGGTGGTGTTCGTCGCCGAGAACGGGAAGTTAAGGGCCGAGGCCATTTCCTTCCAGTGATCAGGACCTGTCACCGATCGCAGGGTGAAGTACATCGCGAAGAGGGCCGCGAAGAACATCAGCTCGGAACTCAGCCAGATGATGGTTCCGACGCTGGTGAGGTTCGGTCGATTGACCGGCGGGTGCGCGTGCCCGGTATCTACTGTCGTTGCTGTCGCCACGACCGACATTATGTCGGTCGCTTATCCCGCCCTCACCCCGGGGGGTGCCGTTCGGAGTGTCTGTGGGGTGTGTCCTGCCCGTATGGCCCATCGGAGGCCTGTCCGAACCCCTGCTGACGGGGCGTCGGGAGGAGTAGCATCCGCGCATCGGTTCCCGATGATCTGGAGGAACAATGCAGCCGACCGCCACGGTGCTGGTCTACAGCGACAACGCGAGCACCCGCGAGCAAGTCCGGTTGGCCACCGGGCGCAGGCCGGCGGCGGACGTTCCCGAGGTCGAGTTCATCGAGTGCGCGACGCTGCCCGCCGTGCTCAAGGAACTGGACCGGGGCGGCGTCGACGTCTGTGTGTTCGACGGAGAGGCGACGCCCGCGGGCGGCATGGGGGTGTGCCGCCAGGTCAAGGACGAGATCTTCCGCGCGCCGCCCGTACTGCTGCTCATCGGGCGCCCGCAGGACGCCTGGCTGGCCACCTGGAGCCGCGCGGAAGCGGCGGTGACCCTTCCGGTCGATCCGGTGGAGTTCGCGGACGCCCTGGCCGCCCTGCTGCGCAGCACGCAGGCCGTGCAGGCCTGACGGGTCCCGGTCACGCGGCACGCGGGGCAGGACGCGTCGGCGTGGGGCCCCGCGTGCCGTTGTGTGCCGTTCTGCGCCCCCGCTAGACCTGCGGCCGCAGTCGGGCCGCGTCGGCCGCCGCGGGGCCTTCCTTGGCGCCGGTGAGCAGCGCGCTGCCCTTGCGCCACGACTTCCAGCTCGCGTTCCAGTCACCGAGGCCGTTGCCGAACGTCGGCATGTCCTCGCCGGCGCTGTTGATCACCTTCACCAGGTCGCCCTGCCGCACGGTCTCGTAGAACCAGGCGGCGTTGCCCGTGCTCATGCCGATGCAGCCGTGGCTGGTGTTGGCATAGCCCTGCGAACCGACCGACCAGGGCGCCGCGTGCACGTACTCACCGGAGTCGGTGACCCGCGTCGCGTAGTAGACCTGCTTGTCGTAGAAGTCCGCGGAGCCGATGCTGGCACTGGTCATGCGTACGGAGTACTCCTTGCCGAGCACGACCTTGACGCCGTTGCGGGTGGAGTAGCCGGGCTTGCCCGTGGTCACCGGGATCGAATTGATCTCCTCGCCGTTGCGGTAGACCGTCATCCAGTGGGACGAGGCGTCCGTGACCGCCTCGATCCGGTCGCCGGTGGTGAACTTCAGGGGCTTGGTCTCGGCGCCCCACAGCCGGTCGCCCACCTTGATGCCCTCCAGGTTGCTCGAGACGGTGACCGTGGCGTGGGTGGGCCAGTACTCCTTGGGGCGGTAGTGCAGCGTCTCGCTGTCCACCCAGTGCCAGGCCCCCTCGGCCGCGGGCACCGACCGCACCTTCAGGGAGCGTTCGACGGTCGCCCTGGCCTCCTTGCCCTTCACCGGGGCGCTGAGCGAGGCCGTGACGGGCTGTCCGACGCCGTATTTGCCGCCCTCGGGGCCGAAGGTGACCTTCAGTCGCTTCTTCTTCTCGGGGGCGCCGGTGTCGAAGGTCAGGACCTTGCGGCCCGGTGCGCCCTCGTCGTCCTCGGTGCTCACCCGCACCGTGTAGTGGGCGCCGGCCGCGAGCGGCGCGGTGCTGTGCCACCGGGAGCCGTCGGCGGAGAGCTCACCGGCCAGATACCGTCCCATCGCGTCCGTGGCCGTCACATCGGTGATGCGCGCGTCGTCGCCCTGGGCGGTGACCTCCAGGGGCTTGTCCGGATCCGCCTTCTTGCTGCCCACGGGGCCGTTGAAGGCGACATGGCCGGCCGCGTCGTACGGCTTCGCCGAGAGCGGGTGGCCGTCGGAGCCGCACGCCGTGGCCCCCGCGCCGAGGGCGGCCACCAGCATCGTGCAGCTCAGTACCGTGCGGATTCGCGGTGAGTGGCTCATGAACTCACGGTATGGACGTTCACCCGGTCCGGCGCGGCGAGTGACCCGTCCGGGTGTCAAGCGCGACACGCCGAGGGGCCCGGACTCTCCTGACGGAGTGTCCGGGCCCCTCGGTGCGGTCGGGAACTACAGACTCACTGGGTCTGGTTCTCGCCGCGGTAGTACTCGAAGACCCAGCCCCACAGACCGATCAGCAGGAGGGGGGCCGAGAAGTACAGCAGCCACCAGCCGATGGCGATGCTCATGAAGGCGAGCGCGCCACCCACGGCCAGCGAGAGCGGCTGCCAGCTGTGCGGGCTGAAGAAGCCCACCTCGCCGGCCTCGTCCGCGACGTCGGCGTCCTTGTTGTCCTGTGCGGAGGCGTCGACCCGCCGGGCCGTGAAGGCCAGGTAGTAGCCGATCATGATGCACAGGCCGAAGGCCAGGAAGAGCGCCGTGGTACCGGCCGGCTCCTTCGACCACACGCCATAGACGATCGCCATGGCGAGGACGAAGACGCTCAGCCAGATGAACATCTTGCCCTGGATCTTCACTTCGCGGCCTCCTTGTCGCCGCCGAACAGCGCGGTGTCCTTCTGGCCGTCGTTCTCGATCTGGCCGAGGGCCGCGATGTCCGGGTGGTGCAGGTCGAAGGCCGGCGATTCACTGCGGATGCGCGGCAGCGTGAGGAAGTTGTGCCGCGGCGGCGGGCAGGACGTCGCCCACTCCAGCGAGCGGCCGTAGCCCCACGGGTCGTCGACCTCGATCTTCTTGCCGTACTTGGCCGTCTTCCAGATGTTGTAGAAGAACGGCAGGATCGACAGGCCCAGCAGGAACGAGCTGATCGTCGAGATCGTGTTCAGCGCGGTGAAGCCGTCGGCGTGGAGGTAGTCCGCGTAACGACGCGGCATGCCCTCGGCGCCCAGCCAGTGCTGGACCAGGAACGTGCCGTGGAAGCCCACGAACAGCGTCCAGAAGGTGATCTTGCCGAGGCGCTCGTCCAGCATCTTGCCGGTGAACTTCGGCCACCAGAAGTGGAAGCCGGAGAACATCGCGAAGACGACGGTGCCGAAGACCACGTAGTGGAAGTGCGCCACCACGAAGTACGAGTCCGAGACGTGGAAGTCCATCGGCGGCGAGGCCAGGATGACGCCCGTCAGACCACCGAAGGTGAAGGTGATCAGGAAGCCGACCGCCCACAGCATCGGGGTCTCGAAACTCAGTGACCCCTTCCACATGGTGCCGATCCAGTTGAAGAACTTCACGCCTGTCGGTACGGCGATCAGGAACGTCATGAAGGAGAAGAACGGCAACAGCACGCCGCCCGTGACGTACATGTGGTGCGCCCACACCGTCACGGAGAGACCCGCGATGGCGATGGTCGCGGCGATCAGGCCCATGTAGCCGAACATCGGCTTGCGGGAGAAGACCGGGATGACCTCGGAAATGATGCCGAAGAACGGCAGGGCGATGATGTACACCTCTGGGTGGCCGAAGAACCAGAAGAGGTGTTGCCACAGCAACGCGCCGCCGTTGGCCGCGTCGAAGATGTGGGCACCGAACTTGCGGTCCGCCTCCAGGGCGAACAGCGCGGCGGCCAGGACCGGGAAGGCCAGCAGCACCAGCACGGCGGTGAGCAGCACGTTCCACACGAAGATCGGCATGCGGAACATGGTCATGCCCGGCGCGCGCATGCAGATGATCGTGGTGATGAAGTTGACCGAGCCGAGGATCGTGCCGAAGCCGGAGAAGGCCAGACCCATGATCCACATGTCGCCGCCGATACCCGGCGAGTGCACGGCGTCCGACAGCGGCGCGTACGCGAACCAGCCGAAGTCGGCCGCGCCGTTCGGCGTGAGGAAACCGCCGACCGCGATGAGCGAGCCGAACAGGTAGAGCCAGTAGGCGAACATGTTCAGCCGCGGGAAGGCGACGTCGGGCGCACCGATCTGGAGCGGCATGATCCAGTTCGCGAAACCGGCGAACAGCGGCGTCGCGAACATCAGCAGCATGACCGTGCCGTGCATCGTGAACGCCTGGTTGAACTGCTCGTTCGACATGATCTGCGTGCCGGGACGGGCGAGTTCGGCGCGCATGAAGAGCGCCATCACGCCGCCGATGCAGAAGAACGCGAACGACGTGACCAGATAGAGCGTGCCGATCGTCTTGTGGTCAGTGGTGGTCAGCCACTTGACGACGATGTTTCCCGGCTGCTTGCGCCGGACCGGCAGCTCGTTCTCGTACGAGTCCGTTGGTGCTGCCGCGGCACCCTGGGGTTCGTTGAGGATGCTCACAGGTTGTTCGTCTCCCGGTTCTTCTCGTGGGGCGTCTGCTCGATGCCGGCCGGGATGTAGCCCTTCTGGTTCTTCTTCGCCAGGTCCTCGAGGTGCTGCTTGTAGCGCTCGGGAGAGACGACCTTGACGTTGAAGAGCATCCGGGAGTGGTCGACGCCGCAGAGCTCGGCGCACTTGCCCATGAAGGTGCCCTCCTTGTTGGGAGTCACCTCGAAGGCGTTGGTGTGGCCCGGGATGACGTCCTGCTTCATGAGGAACGGCACCACCCAGAAGGAGTGGATGACGTCACGCGAAGTCAGGACGAAGCGGACCTTCTCGCCCTTGGGGAGCCAGAGGGTCGGGCCCGGGTTGCCGTTCTGGGGGTTCCGGTCGCCGGGTACGCCGACGTCGTAGACACCGTTGGCCTTCGCCGGGAAGTCCTTGCGGAACTTGTCCGGGATGGCTTCCAGGTCCTTGGACGTCCGGGCGTTGTCCTTGCCGGCGCCAGGAACGTTCTCGACGTAGTTGAAGCCCCAGCTCCACTGGTAGCCGACCACGTTGACGGTGTGGGCCGGCTTCTCCTCCAGCTGCAGGAGCTTGGACTCGTCGCGCGCCGTGAAGTAGAAGAGCACGGAGACGATGACGAGGGGGACGACCGTGTACAGCGCCTCGATGGGCATGTTGTAACGGGTCTGGATGGGGACTTCCACCTTGGTGCGGCTGCGCCGGTGGAAGATGACGCTCCACAGGATCAGGCCCCAGACCAGCACGCCCGTGGCGAGCGCTGCCGCCCACGAGCCCTGCCAGAGGGAGAGAATCCGCGGAGCCTCTTCCGTTACCGGGGTGGGCATTCCAAGGCGGGGGAAATCCTTGTATGTGCAACCGGTGGCGGTCGCCAGGATCAGGCCCGCAGTCAGCACCTGCGGCAGCTTCCGCCGCATCGGGCGCCGCGACGAGCGGTCGGAGCCGTTGGGACTCACGTAGCGCCTTCCCGAGAGTCTCGCCCGCGCTGTCGGCTGCGGCCTTCACGCTGGTCGGTCGCCGCCCTGCGTCGGGCAGGGGTTTGGATGTTTATGCGGACCAAACCCTACTGGACGCATTTTGGGGTCGCGCGGGGAGGGTGCCTAACGCGCCGCGGGTCACTCCGAAGGGTGGGGTGGGCGCCCCTTGCCGCTTTCTGACGGGGGGTCGGGGCGCCCACCGGGGTGGCGGAATCTGTAGGTCCGCGAGTGTGGGCTTGTGGGGGCTGGGCGCGCAGTTCCCCGCGCCCCTAGGGCCTGTCTGACAATTCGCGTCGTTGCCCGGAGGGCGGCCTCGCGGCGTCAGGTGCGTGCTCTCGGCGTGCCGGGCGTAGGGCCTCGTACTGGATGTACTTGGCTCTGCGCCCGGTGCGGCGAGAGTGCGTGCATGGCGTCGCGAGGCAGGCGGGAATTGTCAGACAGGCCCTAAGGGCTGCGCCCTGCGGGCGCCCCTTGGGGCGCGGGGTCTAGCGTTGGCGCGTGCCCTACTTCGACGCTGCCTCCTCCGCTCCCCTTCATCCCGTTGCCCGGCAGGCTCTGCAGGCCTCGCTCGACGAGGGGTGGGCCGATCCTGCTCGGCTCTATCGGGAGGGGCGGCGGGCCCGGATGCTGCTGGACGCGGCGCGGGAGGCCGCTGCGGACGCCGTGGGGTGCCGGGCCGACGAGCTGGTGTTCACCTCGTCGGGTACGCGTGCCGTGCACTCGGGGGTGGCGGGGGCCCTCACCGGGCGCCGCCGCGCCGGGCGCCACCTGATCGTGTCGGCCGTCGAACACTCGTCGGTGCTCCATTCGGCAGCGGCTCACGAGGCCGGCGGCGGGACGGTGACCGAGGTGCCGGTGGACCGCGCCGGGGCCGTGGACGCCCAGGCGTACGCCGCCGCGCTGCGCGAGGACACCGCGCTCGCCTGTCTCCAGTCCGCCAACCACGAGGTGGGCACCGAGCAGCCGGTGGCCGAGGTGGCGGCGGCCTGCCGTGCGGCGGGGGTGCCGCTCCTCGTGGACGCGGCGCAGTCGCTGGCCTGGGGTCCTGTCGGCGGGGACTGGTCGCTGCTGACCGGGAGTGCCCATAAGTGGGGCGGGCCCGCGGGGGTCGGGCTGCTCGTCGTGCGCAAGGGGGTGCGCTTCGCCGCGCAAGGTCCCGCGGACGAGCGGGAGTCGGGGCGCGCCGCCGGGTTCGAGAACATCCCGGCCGTCGTGGCGGCGGCCGCCTCGCTGCGGGCCGTGCGGGCCGAGGCCGCCGCGGAGGGCGCGCGGCTGCGGGAGCTGACGGAGCGGATCAGGGCGCGGGTGCCCGTGCTGGTGCCGGACGTGGAGGTGGTGGGCGACCCGGTGCGGCGGCTTCCGCACCTCGTCACCTTCTCCTGTCTCTATGTCGACGGGGAGACCCTGCTGCATGAGCTGGACCGGGCGGGGTTCTCCGTCTCGTCCGGGTCGTCGTGCACCAGTTCGACGCTGGCCCCGAGCCATGTGCTCAGGGCGATGGGCGTGCTGAGCGAGGGCAACGTCCGGGTCTCGCTGCCGGCCGGCACCGAGGCCGCGGAGGTCGAGCGGTTCCTCGACGTGCTGCCCGGCGCCGTGGGCGAGGTCCGGGAGAAGCTGGGCGCCCCGGTCGCGGCTCAGCGGCGTACGGAAGGCACCTCGCTCGTCGTCGACGCGCTCGGCAAGCGGTGCCCGCTGCCGGTCATCAAGCTCGCGAAGGTCATCGGGGACGTCCCGGTCGGCGGGACGGTGACCGTGCTCGCGGACGACGAGGCGGCGCGGCTCGACATCCCGGCGTGGTGCGAGATGCGGGGGCAGGAGTATGTGGGCGAGCGGCCGGCGGACCACGGCAGCGCGTATGTGGTCCGCCGGCTCTCGTGATCAGGTGAGGTGCACGCGGACCTCGGTGGCGGCCTCGTGGCCGTAGGCCTTGGTGAAGCGGTCCATGAAGTCGCTGCGGCGCAGCTCGTACTCCTGCGTGCCGACGGTCTCGATGACCAGGGTGGCGAGCATGCAGCCCACCTGCGCGGCGCGCTCGTGTGAGACGCCCCAGGCGAGGCCCGACAGGAAGCCCGCGCGGAACGCGTCACCGACGCCGGTCGGCTCGACCTTGGCCTCCTCGTCCGGGACGCCGACCTCGATCGGGTCCTGTCCGGTCGCCTCGATGCGTACGCCGCCCGGGCCGAGGGTCGTCACACGGTGGCCGACGCGCGAGAGGATCTCGGCGTCGCTCCAGCCGGTCTTGGACTCGATGAGCCCCTTCTCGTACTCGTTGGAGAAGAGGTACGTGGCACCGTCGAGGAGGGTGCGGATCTCCTCGCCCTCCATGCGCGCGATCTGCTGCGAGAAGTCCGCGGCGAAGGGGATCCGGCGGGTGCGGCACTCCTCGGTGTGCCGCAGCATCGCCTCGGGGTCGTCGGCGCCGATCAGGACGAGGTCGAGGCCGCCCACGCGGTCGGCGACCGTCTTCAGCTCGATGAGGCGGGCCTCGCTCATCGCGCCCGTGTAGAAGGAGCCGATCTGGTTGTGGTCGGCGTCCGTGGTGCAGACGAAGCGGGCGGTGTGCAGCGTCTCGGAGATCCGGACCGAGGAGGTGTCCACGCCGTGCCGGTCGAGCCAGGCGCGGTACTCGTCGAAGTCGGCGCCCGCGGCGCCGACCAGGATCGGCCGGGTGCCGAGCTGCCCCATGCCGAAGGTGATGTTGGCGGCCACGCCTCCCCTGCGGACGTCGAGGTTGTCGACCAGGAAGGAGAGGGAGACCGTGTGCAGCTGATCGGCGACCAGCTGGTCGGCGAAGCGGCCGGGGAAGGTCATCAGGTGGTCGGTGGCGATGGAGCCGGTGACTGCGATACGCACGGCTGGGTGCTCCTGTGGAGGAGAGGCGAGGGGTTGACGGTTCACGCTATCGGGTCGACCCACCCCCACTGAAGTGCCAAAACTACCCGATAGTAGGGCTTTTTTCTTGTGTGGCCCGATGCGTACGGTGCCGTTATGACCCATATCTCGAAGGATGTCGTCATGAAGCGTGCCCACAGGGTCTCCGCGGAGCCTTCCGAGAGCATGGAGACGCTGCGCGGCGACTGCGCCCGCATGGCGCCGCACTGGGTGGTGCCCGCCACGGCCGCCGCCGCCCCGGTGCCGCCGGCCCTCATCCACGGCGTCACCGTGCCGCCCGCCTCCGCGCGGCTCATCGACGGGATGTCCGAGTACGGCGACTGAGGGAGACTGGCCCCGGGCCTCGGCGCGCGCCGGGGGAACCGTGCGCTCCCCCGCTGCGTCCCATCGCTGTCCCCCGTAAAGGGGGTACTGGGATACGACGAAGCCCGCCCATGGGTTTCCGGGGACAGCAGTGCAGTCGAAGGAGCGATGCGGTGAGCACCGAGCGATCCGTCCATGAGGTGGCCGAGCCGCAGCGGAGGCGTGCCCGCCTCGCCGTCGCCTCGGTCGCGGCCACCGTGCTGCTCGTCGGCGGCGGTGGCGCGTACTTCGCGGCGACCGCGTCCGGCGGCGGTGGCGGCCAGAGCAGTGACGGCGCCCCGGCGGGAGACGGCGGCCCCCCGCCACCACTCGCGCTGGACGGCTATACGGGTGACGCCGGCCGGAACGGAGGCGGCAGTGGCGGCATCGCGCCCGGTGAGCCCGACCCGAGCGGCACCACGTACAGGGCGACCGGCGAGCTGCCCGAGGGGCCGAAGTCGGCGTCCGTCTACCACGCGCGCGGCGAGGTCACCCGGGGCGAGGTGAGCACGCTGGCCAAGGCGCTCGGCCTCTCCGGCACGCCGACGGCGCGGGACGGCGTCTGGCGGGTGGCGCAGGACAAGGACGGCTCAGGCCCCTCGCTCCAGGTGAACAAGCAGGCGCCCGGCACCTGGACGTATGCCCGGCACGGCACGGGCGGCACGGACAACTGCCCCAAGGGCAAGCCCTGTTCGAGCACCTCCACCGCGCCGAACGGCGAACTGGGCGACGCCGTCGGGGAGAAGGCCGCCAAGGACGCCGCGGCGCCGGTCCTCAAGGCACTCGGCCAGGACGACGCGAAGCTGGACGCCCGCCAACTGATGGGCGCCGTACGGGTGGTGAACGCCGATCCGAAGGTGGACGGCCTGCCGACCTACGGCTGGTCGACCGGCATCCAGGTCGGCACGGACGGGCAAGTGGTGGGCGGCAGCGGGCAGTTGAAGGCGCCCGAGAAGGGCGCCCGGTATCCCGTGATCGGCGCCCGGGAGACCCTGGACCGACTGAACGCGTCCGCCGGTGAAGGACGCGTCGGCATCGGCGGCTGCGCGACGCCGGTGCCGCACGCCGATGACAGCACGAAGACGGAGGGCGGCGGCGTGAAGCAGGCGCCCTGCGAGCCCTCGTCCGCGCCCGCGAAGCCGCGGCCGGTGGCCGTCAGCGGCGCCGCCTTCGGGCTCGCGACGCACCACGTGGACGGCAAGCAGACGCTGGTGCCGTCCTGGCTGTTCGAGGTGAAGCCGCAGGGCGCGCGGGACGCCTTCACGGTGACGCACCCGGCGATCGCGCCCGCGTACCTGACCTCGCCCGGCACCCCGGGCACGCCGGAGCCCACCGACAAGCCCGGGGGCAGCACCGAGCGGCAGGCGCGCGTGGAGTCCTACACGGCCGACAGGAAGTCGCTCACCGTGCACTTCTGGGGCGGCGCGTGCGGCGAGTACGCCGCGTCGGCGAACGAGGACGGCGACCGCGTGACGGTCCGCGTCACGGAGACCAGGCAGAAGGACGAGGTCTGCGTCATGGTCGCCAAGAAGCTCTCGGAGACGGTCACCCTCGACAAGCCGCTCGGCGACCGGAAGGTCGTGGACGGCACGGGCGAGACCGTCCGCCGGAAGTAGCCCGGTCACGCATACGTACGAAGGCGGCGGCTCCCTGGAGTTCAGGGAGCCGCCGCCTTCGTACGTATGTCTCTGCCTACAGCTACGGACTCAGCTGAAGGAGTCGCCGCAGGCGCAGGAGCCGGTGGCGTTCGGGTTGTCGATCGTGAAGCCCTGCTTCTCGATGGTGTCCACGAAGTCGATGGAGGCGCCGCCCAGGTAGGGAGCGCTCATCCGGTCGGTGACGACCTTCACGCCGTCGAAGTCCTTGACGACGTCGCCGTCGAGCGAGCGCTCGTCGAAGAACAGCTGGTAGCGCAGGCCCGAGCAGCCACCGGGCTGGACGGCGACGCGCAGCGCCAGGTCGTCCCGGCCTTCCTGCTCCAGCAGGCCCTTCACCTTGGCCGCGGCGGCGTCCGACAGGAGGATGCCGTCGTTCACGGTGGTGGTCTCGTCCGATACGGACATCTGCTTCTCTCCCGGGTTGTACGGAGACTGCTTGCCGACGGTTGCAACCGGCGGGGCCGCGGATTCATTCCGGGCCGAGCGCTTACGTCTTGCGTCTTACCCCTTCATGCTCGCACATGGTTTTTCCCGGGGCACCAGCCTGCGGGACGGGGAGCCGGCGAATGCGTCACATCGACACTATGGCCATCGTCAAACTGACGTGAAGCGGTTATGATAGATAGCGTCAATTAGACGAAAAGGCTCGTCTGTCAGAAGAGAAAGGGTAGGTGTCGTCGTGACCACCGCCCAGTCCCCCGTGGAGCTCGTGGACCTCGGTGTGCAGCCCACGCCGCTCGCCCTGCTGCTGCTCGGCCGTGAGGCCGACCCCAGGAGCGAGCGCGGCGTCGAGTGCCCCGGCGACCTGCCGTCCCCCTCCGACCCGGACCTGGTGGAGCGCGCCCGGGCCGCCAAGGAGAAGCTCGGGGACAAGGTCTTCGTCCTCGGCCACCACTACCAGCGTGACGAGGTCATCCAGTTCGCGGATGTGACCGGTGACTCCTTCAAGCTGGCACGCGACGCCGCCGCCCGCCCGGACGCCGAGTACATCGTCTTCTGCGGTGTGCACTTCATGGCCGAGTCCGCGGATATCCTGACGACGGACGACCAGAAGGTCGTGCTCCCCGACCTGGCCGCCGGCTGCTCGATGGCCGACATGGCCACCGCCGAGCAGGTCGCCGAGTGCTGGGACGTACTGACCGAGGCCGGCATCGCCGAGCAGGTCGTACCCGTCTCGTACATGAACTCCTCTGCCGACATCAAGGCCTTCACCGGCAAGCACGGCGGCACGATCTGTACGTCGTCGAACGCCAAGCGCGCGCTGGAGTGGGCGTATGAGCAGGGCGGCCCCCTTCCGGCGAAGGTGCTCTTCCTGCCGGACCAGCACCTGGGCCGCAACACCGCTGTGCGCGACATGGGCTTCTCGCTCGACGACTGCGTCGTCTACAACCCGCACAAGCCGAACGGCGGCCTGACCGTCGAGCAGCTGCGTGACGCGAAGATGATCCTGTGGCGCGGGCACTGCTCGGTGCACGGGCGTTTCTCGCTGGAGTCGGTCGAGGACGTGCGCGCGCGGATACCGGGCGTGAACGTCCTGGTGCACCCGGAGTGCAAGCACGAGGTCGTCGCCGCGGCGGACTACGTGGGCTCCACCGAGCACATCATCAAGACCCTGGAGGCGGCCCCTGCCGGGTCGAAGTGGGCCATCGGCACGGAGCTGAACCTCGTACGCCGCCTGGCGAACCGTTTCGCCGCCGAGGACAAGGAGATCGTCTTCCTCGACAAGACGGTCTGCTTCTGCTCGACCATGAACCGCATCGACCTGCCGCACCTGGTCTGGACGCTGGAGTCGCTCGCGGAGGGCAACCTCGTCAACCAGATCGAGGTCGACCGCGAGACCGAGCAGTTCGCGAAGCTGGCGCTGGAGCGGATGCTGGCGTTGCCGTAGCGCTGCGCCGGCGGGAGCGATGGGGGGCGCCTGGCGTCTTGGGCGCCCTTTGGCTCCGCCGGTTTCAGCCGCCTGCGGGCGCGTCGTGGCCGGGCGCGCGGTTCCCCGCGCCCCTTCAAGGCGCCGACCGCGCGTCCACGTAAGAGGCACCCGGCGTATGGGGGTGCCCCTCAGCTCGGCCGGTTTCATCCGCCTGCGGACGCAGTACGCAGATCCTCGCGTCACTCCACCCTTGGGCGTACCAGGCCCGACTCGTACGCGATGACCACGAGTTGGGCCCGGTCACGGGCGCCGAGCTTCGCCATCGCGCGGTTCACATGGGTCTTGACGGTGAGCGGGCTGACTTCGAGGCGCTCGGCGATCTCGTCGTTCGAGTGGCCGCCCGCGACCTGGACGAGGACCTCGCGCTCACGGCCGGTGAGCGCGGCCAGGCGCTCGCCGCGCACCGACACCTCGCCGTCCGAACCCTCGCCCTGCGCGAGGAACTTGGCGATCAGCCCCTTGGTGGCCACCGGGGAGAGCAGCGCCTCGCCCGCCGCCGCGATGCGGATGGCGCCGAGCAGTTCGTCGGGCTCCGCGCCCTTGCCGAGGAAGCCGGAGGCGCCCGCGCGCAGCGACTGCACCACGTACTCGTCGACCTCGAACGTCGTCAGCATCACCACGCGTACGTGAGCCAGGGCGGGGTCGGCGCTGATCTGCCGGGTGGCGGCCAGACCGTCCGTGCCGGGCATGCGGATGTCCATCAGGACCACGTCGGCCCGCTCCGACCTGGCGAGCCGCACCGCCTGCGCGCCGTCGGACGCCTCACCGACCACCTCCATGTCGGGCTCGGAGTCGACGAGCACCTTGAACGCGCTGCGCAGCAGCGCCTGGTCGTCGGCGAGCAGTACGCGGATCGTCACGCGGTCCCTCCCTTTGCCGTGGTGACGGGCAGGATCGCATGGACGCGGAAGCCGCCGCCGTAGCGGGGTCCGGCGGTGCAGCTGCCGCCGAGGGCCGTGACGCGCTCGCGCATGCCGAGCAGGCCGTGGCCGCCACCGTCGGTGTTCGGCTTCCGCGCGCCCTCGCCGCCCTGGCCGTGGGCCGGGCCGTCGTCGAGGACGGTGACCTCGACGTTCGGTCCTACGCGGACGACGCTGACCTCGGCCTTGGCTTCGCTCCCCGCGTGCTTCTGTACGTTGGTCAGCGCCTCCTGGATGATCCTGAACGCGGCGAGGTCGACGGCCGCGGGCAGGTCGAGGCCGACCTGGCCGAGGGCGACCTCGACGGGCAGGCCGGCGTTGCGGAACGTCTCCACGAGCTCGTCGAGGCGGTGCAGGCCGGGGGCGGGTTCGGTGGGGGCCTCGGGGTCGCCGGTCTGCCGCAACAGGCCGACGGTGGCGCGGAGTTCGTCCAGGGCGGAGCGGCTGGCGTCGCGGACGTGCGCGAGGGCCTCCTTCGCCTGGTCGGGTCGCTTGTCCATGACGTGCGCGGCGACACCGGCCTGCACGTTGACCAGGGCGATGTGGTGGGCGACGACGTCGTGCAGGTCGCGGGCGATACGCAGCCGCTCCTCGGCGACGCGGCGCCTTGCCTCTTCCTCGCGGGTGCGTTCCGCCCGCTCGGCGCGCTCCCTTATGGCGTCCACGAAGGCGCGGCGGCTGCGCACCGCGTCGCCCGCGGCGGCGGCCATGCCGGTCCAGGCGAAGATGCCGAGGTTTTCCTGGGCGTACCAGGGCAGCGGGCCCGAGAGCATCGCTACGCCGGTGAGGCCCGCCATGGTGACCAGGCCGATCCGCCAGGTCGTGGAGCGGTCGGTGGTGGCGGCCACGGTGTAGAGCGCGATGACGGCGCACATCACGACGGGTGCGCGGGGTTCGCCGGTGAGCAGTTCCGTGATGGAGGCGGCGCAGGTGGCGGCGAGCACCGTCCAGGGGGCGCGGCGCCTGAAGAACAGCGCGAGGGCGCCGAGGGCCATCAGGAGCAGGCTCGGCAGGTCGGGGGTGCGGGTGCCCCAGGTGGGGCCGTGCTCTCCGTTGGGCTCGGCGAAGGAGCCGACGACCATGCAGACGAGGACGGTGGAGGCGAGCGCCGCGTCCACCGCCAGCGGGTGAGTTCGGGCCCAGCCGCGGCCTCGTACGAGTGTGGTCACGGTGCAAACCGTACGGGGCCTTGGCGGGGGCCTGGGCGGATTGCGGGGCTCGGGCTGTCGGCGGGGGTGGGGCTTTGGGGGGTTTGGGGGTTTCGGGGTTTTCTGCGGGTGGGACGTGGCTGGGCGCGCGGTTCCCCGCGCCCCTTACGGGGCGTCCGTGTACCGGGGGTGTCAGCCCGGGAAGAGGCCGTCGTCCGAGAGTAGTTCGCGGACCTCTTCCAGGGTCGCGTCCGGGGCGGGGAGGATCAGTTCGGACGGTTCCAGGGCGTCGTCCGGGAGGGGCTCGCCGAGCTCCCGGACCTTGTCCAGGAGCGCGTGGAACGTGCGGCGGAACGCGACGCCGTCGCCGCTCCGCATCTCCGTGAGCAGCTCGTCGTCGAGCTTGTTCAGTTCGGCGAAGTGGCTGTCGGCCAGCTTCACCTGCCCCTCCCCCATGATCCGTACGATCATGTCGTCCTCCTCGGACGTAGAGCTACTGCTTGTCGAAGCGCGGGGTGTCCTGCGGCTGCTGCTGCGGCTGGGACTGGCCCTGGCCGCCTTCGATCGCCTGCTGGCCGCTGCTGGAGCCCCCCGCGAGCTCCGCCTTCATGCGCTGGAGTTCCAGCTCTACATCAGTACCACCGGAGAGGCGATCCAGCTCGGACTGGATGTCGTCCTTGGCGAGACCGGAGGAGTCGTCGAGGGCACCGGAAGCGAGCAGTTCGTCGATCGCGCCGGCCCGCGCCTGGAGCTGCGCGGTCTTGTCCTCGGCACGCTGGATCGCCATGCCGACGTCGCCCATCTCCTCGGAGATGCCGGAGAAGGCCTCGCCGATGCGGGTCTGCGCCTGGGCCGCGGTGTACGTGGCCTTGATGGTCTCCTTCTTCGTACGGAAGGCGTCGACCTTGGCCTGGAGGCGCTGCGCCGCGAGGGTGAGCTTCTCCTCCTCGCCCTGGAGCGTCTGGTGCTGCGTCTCCAGGTCCGTCACCTGCTGCTGGAGCGCGGCCCGCCGGGAGAGGGCTTCACGGGCCAGGTCCTCGCGGCCGAGGGCGAGGGCCTTGCGCCCCTGGTCCTCAAGGGTGGAGGACTGCTTGTTGAGCTGGGCCAGCTGCAATTCGAGACGCTTGCGGGAGGTTGCCACGTCGGCGACGCCGCGGCGCACCTTCTGCAACAGCTCCAGCTGTTTCTGGTACGAGTAATCGAGGGTTTCGCGCGGGTCCTCGGCCCGGTCAAGGGCCTTGTTCGCCTTCGCGCGGAAGATCATCCCCATACGCTTCATGACACCGCTCATGGGCTTCGCGCGCCCCCTTCTGACGGACTTCCAGCTCCAGGTACTGCTCAGAACCCACAGTACGGGCCCTGCATCCATTACCGCACTGTTCGCGTGCGGATGCGCTCATCCCCAAGGACGACTGCGTCCGGCCCTGATCCGGCGTAAGGAGTAGGTGCTCCCCTGGGGCCGACTGGATACCGCCTGCTACGTCCCCTTAGGCACGTAAATCAAGACGCCCGGCGTTGCCGGATCGTTCCCCGTCCGGCTGGGGTCCATGCCCCCGCACCACGTACCCTTGGATTTTGTGTTCCGTAGCCGATCCAAGGAAGAGAAGGCCCCGGCCGCGCAGGCGCCGGTGACCGACTCCAAGCAGCCCCGTGACCCGCAGGCCCCCAAGGGCCGCCCCACCCCCAAGCGCGCCATGGCACAGTCGCAGCGCCGCAGCGTGACCAATACGCCGACGACGCGCAAGGAGGCGGCGAAGCGGCAGCGCGACGAGCGCCGCGCGCAGATGGCGAAGCAGCGCGAGGCCCTGGCCAGCGGTGACGAGCGGTACCTGCCCGCCCGTGACAAGGGCCCGGTGCGCAAGTTCGCCCGCGACTTCGTGGACTCGCGCTTCTGCATCGCCGAGTTCTTCCTGCCGCTCGCGGTGATCATCCTCGTCCTGAGCATGGTCCGCGTACCGCAGTTGCAGAACATCGCGCTGCTGCTCTGGCTCATCGTGATCGTGCTGATCGTGCTGGACTCGGTCGCCACCGCGTTCCGCCTGAAGAAGCGCCTGGCCGAACGCTTCCCGAACGAAAGCAAGAAGGGCGCTGTCGCCTACGCCTTGATGCGTACGCTCCAGATGCGCCGGCTGAGGCTGCCGAAGCCGCAGGTCAAGCGCGGAGAGCGGCCCTGAGCGGATTCACCGGCGGGGCCAGGGCCTGGCTGGAGAAGCTGGGCGGACTGCGCAACGCCGTGCGTCAGGAGCTGGTGGCCCGGCAGCTCGACGAGCAGATAGTGGCGCGCTTCCCCGTGGGGCAGCGGCTGCGGGTGCTCGACGTCGGCATGGGCCAGGGCACCCAGGCGCTGCGGCTGGCCCGCGCCGGGCACAAGGTGACCGGGGTCGAGCGGGACCCCACGATGATCGCCGCCGCGCGTGAGGCGCTCGCCGGGGAACCGGAGGGCATCCAGGGGCGGGTGCGGATCGTCGAGGGCGACGGCCACCAGACCGGGGTGCACTTCCTGCCGGGCAGCTTCGACGTGGTGCTCTGCCACGGCGTACTGATGTACGTCGAGGAGCCCGACGCGCTGCTCGCGGGACTGGCCCGGATGCTGGCGCCCGGCGGGCTGCTCTCGCTCCTCGTGCGGAACGCGGACGCGCTGGCCATGCGGCCGGGGCTCGACGGGGACTGGAGCGGCGCCGTCGCCGCCTTCGACTCCGTCACGTACCGCAACCGCCTGGGCCTCGACGTGCGGGCCGACCGGCTCGACGCGCTGTCGGCGACGCTGGCGGGGATCGCGGCGCCACTCCAGGTCTGGTACGGCGTGCGGGTCTTCACGGACACCGTCCCGGACGGCACGCCGCTGCCCCCCGAGTGGGAACTGGAGGCGCTGTTGGCCGCCGAGGAGCGGGCGGGGCGCACCGACCCCTATCGGCGGGTCGCCGCGCTGCTGCATCTGTGCGGCGTGCGGGACTAGCGGGACCGGGGCCACGGGCCCGGGAACATGACGTAGGAGTTCCGGCGGCGGCGCCGTCGGCGGGAGAAGTGAGCGACGCATGGCCATGGTGGGCCTCTTCTGGATCGCCCAGGGCGATGTGTACGTGGGCGCGAAGCCGTCCGGCCTCGCGCCCGGGGTGCGGCTGGCCCCCGAGGGCGTGGTGGCCCTCGGCGACGGGCAGTCCGGCCTGCGGCTGTGGGAGGACATACGCGCCCTGACGGTGACGGACGTCCCCGTGAAGTCCCTCATGCGGAAGATCGGCGCGGTCAAGAACCTCGCCGTGGGGACGGTGATGAACCTGGCCGTGCCCATGGTCACCGGCCCGACGGAGGAGACCCCGCCGATGATGACGCTGCGCGTGGCGTCGGCCGGCGGCGACCTCGACCTGCTGGCGTACTCCGCCGCGGCCGTCGGCTACCCCCCGGCCGAGGTCGACCTCTCCCGCGCCCTTCTGGCGCGCCTCACCGAGGGCGCCGCGACGATGGCCACGACCCTTGCCGCGATGTCGGAGTGGGGCCGCACGTGGGAGGGCGGGACCCCGCGGGCCGCGGAGCGGGAGAAGCTGCTGCGGGAGTGGGTGGGCTAGGGCCTGTCTGACAATTCGCGTCGTCGCCCGGAGGGCGGCCTCGCGGCGTCAGGTGCGTGCTCTCGGCGTGCCGGGCGTAGGGCCTCGTACTGGATGTACTTGGCTCTGCGCCCGGTGCGGCGAGAGTGCGTGCATGGCGTCGCGAGGCAGGCGGGAATTGTCAGACAGGCCCTAGCGCCCGGTCGCAAGAGCGGCGGTGGCCGGGGTCCGGTCGTGGGAGAGGCGGTGGCCGGGGATCCGGCCGCCGCCTCTCGTATGTCCGCGTGTCGTACGTGTCGTATGTCCGCGTGGGACCCGCTACGCCTGCGCGTCCTGCGCGTCCGGGTGCAGGCTCATCGGGCCGTAGATCTTGGTCGCGTCCTCGAAGAGGGAGACCTGATCGGCACCGCCCTCGGCCAGTTCCTTCCAGTACTCACCGACCCAGGACTCGGCGTCACCCTGTGTGGTGAACTCCTCCGGGGTCAGCGCGGGCTGGACCTCCGTCCCGTCCGCCTTCTCGAACCGCCACGTCCATGCTGCCATCGTCAGCCTCCCGAGGGTCCCGTAGCGGCTTGGGAGCCGCCTGAATCCGCTTGAAGCCTAGCCGGGCGCGCGGCGCCGGACCCGACGCGGGAGGATCTTCGTGTGGAACTGACTCTGCTCGGCACCGGCGCCCCCGAAGGACTGCCCCTCCCCGGCTGCCCCTGCGCGGCCTGCGCGACCGCCCTCGATGACGCGGCACGGGCGGCCACCGCGCTGCTCGTGGACGGCGTCCTGCTGCTCGACCTCACGCCCGGCGCGGCCTTCGCTGCGGCCCGCGCGGGGCACTCGCTCGGCGGTGTGCGCCAGGTCCTGCTCTCCCATCCGCACGACGGGCCCGCCGTGGAGGTCCCGGCCGGTCTCCCGCAGCCCGGACGCGTCGCCGACGGGCGGGAGCTGGCACTGCTGACCGGCCACCGGGTGCGGGCGGTGGCGCTGGACGCGCCCGGCTCGGGGTACGAGGTGACGGGCCCGGACGGCGAACGGCTGCTGTACCTGCCGCCCGGCGGCGCCCCCGCGGGGCTCGCCGACGGCGACGGCAACGGCTTCGGCCTCGGCTTCACCGGGGCGCACGGCGGGCGGGCCGCGTACGAGATGGTCCTCGCCGATGTCCTCGGGCGTCCCGACGGGCTCGCCCGGCTGCGCGCGGCGGGTGCCGTCGGACCCACCACCGATGTCATCGCCGTCCACATCGGCCACGAGGTGCCGCCGGGCAGGGAGCTGACACGCCGGCTCGCGGCCGCGGGCGCGCGGGCCGTGCCGGACGGGACGACGCTCGTCGTCGGCGCCTACGAGAACGTGCCGGACGTGCCGCGCCGCACCCTCGTCCTCGGCGGCGCCCGCTCGGGCAAGTCGGTGGAGGCCGAGCGGCGCCTGGAGGCCTTCCCCGAGGTGCTGTACGTCGCGACGGGCGGGACCAGGAACGGTGACGCCGAGTGGGCGGACCGGGTGAGCCTGCACCGCGAGCGGCGTCCCGGCTCGTGGCGGACCGCGGAGACCTGCGACCTCGTGCCGCTGCTCACGGACGACGGGCCGCCGCTGCTCATCGACTGCCTGTCGCTGTGGCTGACCCACGTCATGGACGAGGTGAACGCGTGGGACGACGCCGAGTGGGCGGGCGGCGGCGAGCGGCGGCTGCGGGGGCGGGTCGCCGAGCTGGCGGACTCGGTGCGCGCCACCCGGCGCACGGTGGTCGCCGTCTCGAACGAGGTCGGTTCCGGCATCGTCCCCGCGACCGCTTCGGGCCGCCGCTACCGCGACGAACTGGGCCGCCTGAACGCGGCGTTCGCCGCCGAGTGCGAGCACGTGCTTCTCGTCGTGGCGGGACAGGCGCTGGCGCTGCGCGGCTGACCCGGCCGGCCTTCCGGTCGCCGCGCGTACGTCAGGCGCCCTCGCCCCTGCGCGCGATGACCCGGTAGGTGTTGGAGAAACCGACGCGGGTGAGCAGCGGGGCCAGGAGCCGGTCGAGGGCCTGGGCGAGGGTCAGCACCGGCACGGCGCCCCACCACGCGGCGCGGCGGATCGTGAGGCCGAGCCGGGGCGCGGGCCTGGCGCGCCAGGGGACGTCGGCCCGGGGCAGGCAGCGGTCGAGGAAGAGGGCGAGCGCCCCGCTCAGGTCGGCGGGCACATGCGAGGCGCGGCGCTCGACGCGCACCACCGTGAAGCCGAGTTCCTCCAGTCCCGCGCGGAGGTTGGCGAGCGGCACGAGGTGCAGGTGCCGGGGCTGCGAGTACGACGGCCACCACCTGCCGAGCAGTCGGGCGTACCGGCAGCCGGGGTCGGGGGACTCGATCATCAGGTGGCCGCCGGGGCGCAGGACGGTCCTCGCCGCCGCGAGTTCCGCGCGGGGGTCGGGGCCGCGCTCCAGTTGGTGGAAGAGGCTCAGGGCGTCGTACCGGCCCGCGAGGCGGCCGGCGAGTCCGGTCAGGGTGCCGCGGTGGCCCTCCTCGACCCGGCCGCGGCGCACGGCCACCTCGATGCCCTTGCCGGGGTCGAGCCCGTCGAAGGACGTGTACGGCAGGACCTGCTTGGCGAGGGCCGGGAAGAGCGCCCGCCCGGTGCCGACGTCCAGCCAGCACTCGGGCTCGTCGAACTCGCGCAGAGCGCGGGCACGGGCCAGATGGCGCCGGTCGGTGGGTCTGGCGCCGAGGAGTCTGCCGAGCGCCTTGCTGCCCATGCCCCCGGCCCCGCCGAGCCCGCCCAGTCCCCCCAAGCCGCCGAATCCGCCGAATCCGCCGAGGCCGCCGAGGCCCTCCCGGTGGCAGAGGTCGCGGTGGTAGAAGGCCAGGCCTTCGGGGGTGAGGCGGGGGTTCTGGAAACAGTGGCCGCAGTGGGCGCACTGGTCGAGCGTGAAGGTGCCCGGCTTGTGCTGGACCAGGTCGGTGGTGCGCAGCCGGGGCCGCAGCCGCGGGGAGCCGCACCAGGGGCAGGCACGGCGGCGGGGCTCGTGGAACCGCTCGGTTCCCTGGGCGAGGGCGGCGAGGTAGGCGGGGCGTCGTTCGGCGATCCGCGGGGCGACGTCCATGGCGTGCTCCTGAAGTATGCGTCTTTGGTGGGTTAGGTCCGGCAATGACGTTATGTGCCCAATGGGGCACATGCCGTAACCGCCGGAGGGCTCCCGCCGGACGGTGGTCCCGGCCCTCGGGGCCGTTCGAACACCGGCGCCCGGCCTGCCGGTACTGTTCGGCGAATGAGCTCGCTGAATCTCGACGACTTCACCGACCTGATCGAGCGGCCCGACGGCGGGGTGCGCCGCGACGCCGAGGAGCGCAGGGAGCGGCAGATCCTGCCGCCCGGATCCCTGGGCCGCCTCGACGAGCTGGGCGAGTGGCTGTCGGCGGCCCAGGCCGCGGTGCCGGTGCGGCCCGTCGAGCGGCCGCGCGTGGTGCTGTTCGCGGGCGACCACGGCGTCTCCGAGCTCGGGGTCTCGGCGCGGCCCGCGGGGAGCGCCGCCGCTCTCGTCCGTGCCGTCCTGGCCGGCGAGAGCCCGGTGGCCGTGCTCGCGCGCCGCCTCGACGTGCCCGTACGCGTCGTCGACATGGCGCTCGACTGCGACCCGGCCGAGCTGCCCGCCGAGGTCGCGGGGCACCGGGTGCGGCGCGGTTCGGGACGTATCGACATCGAGGACGCGCTGAGCGCCGAGGAGGCGGAGCAGGCGGTGCGCGCCGGCATGGCCGTCGCCGACGAGGAGGCCGACTCCGGCACCGATCTGATCGTGCTCGGCGATGTGAGCGTCGGGGGTACGACGCCCGCCGCGACGCTGATCGCCGCGCTCTGCGGCACCGACGCGTCCGTGGTGACCGGGCGGGGCGGCGAGGCAATCGACGACCTGGCGTGGATGCGCAAGTGCGCGGCGGTGCGGGACGCCCTGCGGCGGGCGCGGCCCGTGCTCGGCGACCAGCTGGAGCTGCTCGCGGCGGTGGGCGGCGCCGACCTGGCCGCGATGACGGGCTTCTTGTTGCAGTGCGCGGTGCGCCGTACGCCGGTGATCCTCGACGGCGTGGTGGCGTCGGCGGCGGCGCTGGTGGCCCAGCGGGTCGCCTTCCGGGCGCCGGACTGGTGGCTCGCGGGGCACGACAGCGGGGAGCCGGCCCAGGCCAAGGCGTTGGACCGGATGGCCCTCGAGCCCCTCCTGGACCACGGGGTCAGGGTCGGCGAGGGCGCCGGGGGTCTGCTGGCCCTGCCGCTGGTGCAGGCGGCCGCGGCCCTGTCGGCGGAACTGCCGGTGCGGGCCGCCGCCGCGGAGGCCGAGGCGGAGACCGAAACGGAGGCCCAGGCGGAGCCTGCCATTCCGCCCACCGAGTAGGCGTCCGGCGGCACGGAACGGCCACGACGGCCTTGCCCATATGATCCCTTTTTATGGGAGTTGAGCAGGTTGTCACCAGGCAACGGAAACCACGCACCGTCACACAACGCCGCGCCGCCGGTTTCACCGTCTGGTATCTCCGCGCCGTCACGTTCATCAACTTCCTCAGCGCGGTCTGGGTCTCCCTCGGGCAGGACCTGCGGCAGCACAACACGGAGAACTACTTCACCCCGTACCTGCTGACCGCGGGCTTCGCGTCCGGGGCGTTCACGATGTTCCTGGCGATCACGATGCGGCGCCGCAAGCGCGCCGCGTGGATCCTCAACGCCGTACTCAGCGGGCTCTTCCTGCTGCTCTTCGCCTTCGCGATGTGCTTCCCGGAGGTCCGGCGGTACGCGCAGAACTGGATCTCCCTCGTCCTGACCGCCGCCTTCGTCGTGGCGCTGGTCATCGGGCGCCGCGAGTTCTACGCCAAGGGCGACCGGTCCAACCCGAGGCTGGCATCGGCCGTGGCGGTCGGCGGGCTCCTCGTGACGTCGCTGATCGCCGCGCTGCTCGTCACCGTCACCAACCGCGCCCAGGACGGCGACCGTTCGGCCTTCCTCGACCGGTGGCGCTACGGCACCATGCGCCTGGTCTCGCTGGCCGCCGACGACCAGCGCTTCGAAGGCATCACCACGCCCGGCTGGGTCAATGTCTCCATCAACGTCCTCAGCGCACTGCTGCTCTGCGCCGTCCTGTACGCGGCGTTCCGCTCCCGCAGGGCCGTCGATCCGCTCAGCGAGGAGGACGAGGAGCGGCTGCGCGCACTGCTCGCCCGGCACGGCGAGCGCGACTCGCTCGGCTACTTCGCGCTGCGCCGCGAGAAGAGCGTCGTATGGTCACCGACCGGCAAGGCGGCGGTCGCGTACCGCGTCGTCGGCGGCGTCTCCCTGGCCTCCGGCGACCCCATCGGCGACCCGGAGGCCTGGCCGGGGGCGATCGAGCCGTGGCTCGCCGAGGCCCGCGAGCACGGCTGGATCCCCGCCGTGATGGGCGCGAGCGAGGAGGGGGGCACGATCTACGCCCGGCACGGCCTGGACGCTCTGGAGCTGGGCGACGAGGCGATCGTGGAGACGGCGGAGTTCAGCCTGGAGGGGCGGGCCATGCGCACCGTCCGCCAGGCGTACAACCGCGTCAGGCGCGCGGGCTACACCGTGCGCATCCGCCGCCACGAGGACATTCCGCCCGACGAGATGGCGGAACTGCTGCGGCGCGCCGACGACTGGCGCGACGGCGCCACCGAGCGCGGCTTCTCCATGGCGCTCGGACGGCTCGGCGACCCCGCGGACGGGCGGTGCGTGATGCTGGAGTGCACGGACGCCGACGGCGAGCTGAGGGCGGTGCTCTCCTTCGTGCCGTGGGGGCCGCGCGGGCTCTCCCTGGACCTGATGCGGCGCGACCGCGACAGCGAGAACGGCCTGATGGAGTTCATGGTCATCGAACTCCTCCAGCGCGCCCCCGAGATCCAGATCACGCAGGTCTCGCTCAACTTCGCGATGTTCCGGTCGGTCTTCGAACGTGGCTCGCGGCTCGGCGCGGGCCCGGTCCTTCGCCTGTGGCGGTCGCTGCTCAGCTTCTTCTCCCGGTGGTGGCAGATCGAATCCCTCTACCGCGCCAATGCCAAGTACCGGCCGATCTGGGAACCCCGCTTCCTCCTCTTCGAGAAGAGCGGCGACCTGCCGCGCATCGGCATCGCGTCGGCGCGCGCGGAAGGCTTCCTCGAAGCGCCGGGACTGCCGAAGTTCCTGCACCGCAAGCATCTGGAGTCGAGACGATGAGCACCCTGGCCCGCTTCGCCCGCGCCGAGTGGAGACCCCTCGTCTCCACCGTGCGCGACGCGCTCGTCGCCCGGCGATGGCGGGCCGTGCCCATGACGCTCGCGGCGGTCTGCCTCACCGCCCTCTTCCAGTACGCGCAGAACCAGCCCTGGGGCTACCAGTTCGTCCAGAACATCGGCGCCGTGCGCGCCGATGACCCCCTGTGGCTCGCGCTCCTCCGCACCCCGCTCTCCCTCTTCGTGCCCGCGCTCGACCTGCCCGTATGGGGTGCGCTCGCGCAGATCCTGCTCGTCTTCGGGATCGCCGAGATCTGCCTCGGCCGGCGGCGCGCGCTCCTCATCGCGTACGTGGCCACGCTGGCCGGCACGCTCTACGCGCGCGTGGGCATCGAGCTGGGCCCCGGCAGCCCCATCGGCCTCCCCGCCTCGGACGCGCGGGTCGTCGACACGGGCCCGTCCGCCGCCGTCGTGGGCCTCGCGCTGTACGTGTGCTGGCGCCACCGGGCGTACGTCACCGCGGCCCTGGTGGCCGCCCTGATGGTCGTCGAGGTGATCGTCAAGAACAACCTCGCGGGCAAGGAGCACATCGCGGCGGTCGCGGCCGTGCTCGCGCTGCGCGCCCTCTCTGCGCTGCGTCACCGGGGCGGCGGCAAGCGTTCCGGGTCCGCCTGCCCGGACGGCTCCCGGTCCACCTCCCCGGACGGTTTCGGGTCGGGCGAGAAGCCGCCGATCCAGTCCTGAAGCCTGCGGCGCGGCCTCGCCCAGCGGCGGTCGTGGCGGAAGGCGCGCAGGCCCGCACGCGCGCGTGTCCGGTGCCGGTCGCGGTAGAAGCGCCGCGCCCACGCCGATCCCGGCCGGGCCAGACGGACGGCGCCGACCAGCGCGACGAGCGGGATCACCATGCCGATCAGGGCGGTACGCAGCTTGCCCTTGAGGAGCGCGATCAGGGCGAAGGCACAGTTCAGCCCGATGTTCAGCGCCAGCAGGCCGCGGTTCTGCCGCTCGACGGCCGTCAGGTCGTCGACCCCGAACGGCGTGAAGCCGGTGAGCACCAGGACGACCAGGGCGGCCGTGAGCATCACGGCCTCCACGCTCTTGCGGCCCTGCTCGCTCCAGTAGACGTCGTCGAGGTGGAGGATCAGCGCGAACTCGTCGAGCACGAGGCCGGCGCCGGTCCCGAAGATGACGGCGGCGTACAGCGGGGCGGCACCGTGCCGCCCGGCGGCCGCCGCCCAGAAACCGCCGACCAGCATGAGGAAGATGCCCGGCACGACGTGGTGGACATGCACCTCGCCCGAACGGATGTTCCGGAACGGGCCCTTGCCCGCCCGGATGAGCCGGGTGATCGTCCGCGTGACGAGGAACGACCCGACGAAGGAGAGCAGCGCGAGCAGCAGCGGCAGCTTCCCCGGCTCGACGACGTTCCGGTACCACCAGTCGCTCATGCGGCCATCCTCCGTCCCCGAAGGGTGATCCGCAGGGCGGCCCGTCGCCCGGGGTAGCCTGCCGCGGTGTCCAGAACCTCCCCCGCCGACGGCATACGTTTCGCCTTCGGCACCCTCACCGCGCTCCCCGTCAGGGTCACCCGCTGGGACCGCGGAGCCGCGCGCGCCGGCATGCAGTGCGCCCCCCTCGCCGGCCTGGTGATCGGCCTCTGCGCGGCGGGGGTCGGCGGCGCCCTGACACTGCTCGGCGCCGGGCCCCTGCTCGCCGCAGTGGCGACCGTCGCCACGCCCGCCGCCCTCACCCGCGGCCTGCATCTCGACGGCCTCGCGGACACCGCCGACGGCCTCGGCAGCGCCAGGCCCGCCGACGACGCGCTGCGCGTCATGAAGCAGTCCGACATCGGCCCCTTCGGCGTCCTCACCCTGCTCTTCGTGCTCCTCGCCCAGGTCGCCGCGGTCGGCCAGCTGTACGAGAGGTCCTGGGCGGAAGGCGCCGTCGCCGTCGTCGTCTCGGCCACCGCCGCCCGGCTCGCCCTCACCCTGGCCGCCCGCGCCGGAGTGCCCCCGGCCCGCCCCGAAGGCCTCGGCGCCGCCGTCGCCGGGGTCGTACCGCGAGGACGGGCACTGCTGGTCGCGGCGGTCGTCACGGGCGCGGCGGCGGGCGCGGGCGCGCCGCTCGGTACGTACGGCTTCGCGCGGGCGGCGGCCTGTGTGGTCCTCGCGCTCGGCGCCGCCGAACTGCTGCTCCGCCACTGCGTACGACGGTTCGGCGGCGTCACCGGAGACGTCTTCGGCGGCCTCGCCGAGACGGCGGCGACCACCGCTCTGGTGGTGCTCGTGCTCGGCTGACTCCCGGGCCGGCGGAAACCGCCGCGTACGCGACACTCCATCGAACACACACAGTCAGGCGCACCGCAGCGCTCACGGGCGTAGGCTCGCGACGGGCTCACCACCCCACAGCCCGTCGAAAACCAACCGAAAGAGGACCTCACCACCGTGACTGCTCTGACTCTCAGCACCGCCGCCGCGTCCGGCCTGCGTGCCGACGCGATCGTCGTCGGTGTCGCGAAGGGCTCTGGCTCCAAGGGGGCTCTGGTCGTCGCACCCGGCGCCGAGTCCGTGGACAAGGCGTACGACGGCAAGCTCGCCTCGGTCCTGGAGACCCTCGGCGCCTCGGGCGGCGAGGGCGAGGTGACGAAGCTGCCCGCGCCGTCCGGCTTCAAGGCCCCGGTCGTCGTCGCGGTCGGCCTCGGCGAGGTCCCGGAGAAGGACGAGACGTACGGCACGGACGCGCTGCGCCGTGCCGCAGGCGTCGCCGCCCGCGCCCTGACCGGCGTGAAGAAGGCCGCGTTCGCGCTGCCCGTCGAGGACGCCGACGACATCTGCGCCCTCGGCGAGGGCGCGCTGCTCGGCGCGTACTCCTTCGTCGCGTACAAGGACCAGGGCGACACCAAGCCCGGGAAGAAGAACGGCAAGGACGCCAAGGCGCCGCTCGCCGAGGCCGTCCTGCTCGGCGGCAAGCCCCGCGACAAGGCGTACAAGGCCGCGATCGAGCGCGCCGCCGCCGTGGCCGAGGAGCTGAACCGCGCCCGCGACCTGGTCAACACCCCGCCGAACGACCTCGACCCCGAGGCCTTCGCGGCGGTCGCCACCGCGGCCGCCAAGGAGCACGGCATCAAGGTCCAGGTGCTCGACGAGAAGGCGCTCACCAAGGGCGGCTACGGCGGCATCCTCGGCGTCGGCGCGGGCTCGGACGCCCCGCCGCGCCTGGTGAAGCTCTCGTACACGCACTCCAAGGCGAAGAAGCACCTCGCCTTCGTCGGCAAGGGCATCACGTACGACTCGGGCGGCATCTCGCTGAAGCCCGCCGGTCACAACGAGACCATGAAGTGCGACATGGCCGGTGCCGCGGCGGTCTTCGCCGCCGTCGTCGCCGCCGCGCGCCTCGGCCTCGAAGTGAACGTCACCGGCTGGCTGGCGCTCGCCGAGAACATGCCGTCCGGCTCCGCCACCCGTCCCGGCGACGTCCTGCGGATGTACAGCGGCAAGACCGTCGAGGTCCTGAACACCGACGCCGAGGGCCGTCTGGTCCTGGCCGACGCCATCGCCAAGGCCTCCGAGGAGCGGCCCGACGCGATCGTCGACGTGGCGACGCTGACCGGCGCCATGATGGTGGCGCTCGGCAACCGCACCTTCGGCATCATGGCCAACGACGACGCCTTCCGTACGTCGGTCCACGAGATCGCCGAGGAGGTCGGCGAGCCGTCCTGGCCCATGCCGCTCCCCGCCGAACTGCGCAAGGGCATGGACTCCGCCACCGCCGACATGGCCAACATCGGCGACCGGATGGGCGGCGGCCTGGTCGCCGGCCTCTTCCTCCAGGAGTTCGTGGGCGAGGGCATCATCTGGGCGCACCTCGACGTGGCGGGCCCGGCCTTCCACGAGGGCGCGCCGTTCGGCTACACCCCCAAGGGCGGCACCGGCACCGCGGTCCGCACCCTGGTCCGACTCGCCGAGCGCACCGCCGCGGGCGACCTGGGCTGATTCGCGAGCAGCACTTCGGGGCTCCGGACGTTCCACGCGTCCGGGGCCCCGCGTGATTTCGCCCTCGACGAAATCCGTAGGTTCGTACACGGCAGAACCGCTGGAGACGGCTGATCGGACGTCTCACAGCCTGGCCCGGCGTCCCGCCTCCCGTCGACAAGTGCGAAGATGGGTTCTCGGCAGGACAGGGCCCCCACCAAAGGGCCGAAACAAGAGCGGCCGAATACCAGCCGACCGACCGGTCGTCCCCCGCGCAAAAGGGGTCCGGCGTACGGCGCACATGCATGGAGGACGTGACGTGGCGAACGACGCCAGCACCGTTTTCGACCTAGTGATCCTCGGCGGCGGTAGCGGCGGTTACGCCGCGGCCCTGCGCGGAGCGCAGCTGGGCCTGGACGTCGCCCTGATCGAGAAGAACAAGCTCGGCGGCACCTGCCTGCACAACGGCTGCATCCCCACGAAGGCGCTGCTGCACGCCGGCGAGATCGCCGACCAGGCGCGCGAGGCCGACCAGTTCGGCGTGAAGGCCACCTTCGAGGGCATCGACATCGCGGCCGTCCACAAGTACAAGGACGACGTCATCTCCGGCCTCTACAAGGGCCTCCAGGGACTCGTCGCCTCCCGCAAGGTGACGTACATCGAGGGTGAGGGCAAGCTCTCCTCCCCGACCTCCGTGGACGTGAACGGGCAGCGGATCCAGGGGCGCCACGTGCTCCTCGCGACCGGTTCCGTGCCGAAGTCGCTGCCGGGCCTGGAGATCGACGGCAACCGCATCATCTCCTCGGACCACGCGCTGACCCTGGACCGCGTGCCGGAGTCCGCGATCATCCTGGGCGGCGGCGTCATCGGCGTCGAGTTCGCCTCGGCGTGGAAGTCCTTCGGGACCGACGTCACGGTCATCGAGGGCCTCAAGCACCTCGTGCCCGTCGAGGACGAGAACAGCTCCAAGCTCCTTGAGCGCGCGTTCCGCAAGCGCGGCATCAAGTTCAACCTCGGCACCTTCTTCGAGAAGGCCGAGTACACCGAGAACGGCGTGCGCGTAACCCTCGCCGACGGCAAGACCTTCGAGGCCGAGGTCCTCCTGGTCGCCATCGGCCGCGGCCCGGTCTCCCAGGGCCTCGGCTACGAGGAGCAGGGCGTCGCCATGGACCGCGGCTACGTCCTGGTCGACGAGTACATGCAGACCAACGTCCCGACCATCTCGGCCGTGGGCGACCTGGTGCCGACCCTCCAGCTCGCGCACGTCGGCTTCGCCGAGGGCATGCTGGTCGCGGAGCGCCTGGCCGGTCTCAAGCCCGTCCCGGTCGACTACGACGGCGTGCCCCGGGTGACGTACTGCCACCCCGAGGTCGCCTCCGTGGGCATCACCGAGGCCAAGGCCAAGGAGATCTACGGCGCGGACAAGGTCGTCGCCCTCAAGTACAACCTCGCGGGCAACGGCAAGAGCAAGATCCTCAAGACCGCGGGCGAGATCAAGCTCGTCCAGGTCAAGGACGGTGCCGTGGTCGGCGTCCACATGGTCGGCGACCGCATGGGCGAGCAGGTCGGCGAAGCCCAGCTGATCTACAACTGGGAGGCGCTGCCGGCCGAGGTCGCCCAGCTCATCCACGCCCACCCGACGCAGAACGAGGCGCTCGGCGAGGCCCACCTGGCCCTCGCGGGCAAGCCGCTGCACTCCCACGACTGATCTTCAGTCTTCGGGCGCGACGACCAGACTTTCCGCAATTCGTAAGGAGCAACCGAAACCATGGCGGTTTCCGTATCCCTTCCGGCGCTCGGCGAGAGCGTCACCGAGGGCACTGTCACCCGTTGGCTGAAGGCCGAAGGCGAGCGCGTCGAGGCCGACGAGCCGCTGCTCGAGGTCTCGACCGACAAGGTCGACACCGAGATCCCGGCCCCCGCCTCGGGCATCCTGGCCTCCATCAAGGTCGCCGAGGACGAGACGGTCGAGGTCGGCGCCGAGCTGGCCGTCATCGACGACGGCTCGGGCGACGCGGGCGGTTCGGCCGCCCCGGCACAGGCCGAGGCCCCGGCCGCCCCCGCCCCCGCGCAGGAGGAGGCCCCGGCCGCCCCCGCGCAGGAGGAGGCCCCCCAGCAGCAGGCCCCCGCCCAGTCCGGCGGTTCCGCCGAGGGCACCGAGGTCACCCTGCCCGCGCTCGGCGAGTCCGTCACCGAGGGCACCGTCACCCGTTGGCTGAAGGAGGTCGGCGAGGAGGTCGCGGCCGACGAGCCCCTCCTGGAGGTCTCGACGGACAAGGTCGACACCGAGATCCCCTCGCCCGTCTCGGGCGTTCTCCTGGAGATCGTCGTCGGCGAGGACGAGACCGCCGAGGTCGGCGCGAAGCTCGCCGTCGTCGGCGCGCCCGGTGCCGCCCCGGCCCCGGCCAAGGAGGAGGCCCCGGCCGCCCCCGCGCAGCAGGAGGCCCCCAAGCAGGAGGCTCCGAAGCAGGAGGCCCCGGCTCCGGCCCAGCCCGCCGCTCCGGCCGCCGCTCCCGCCGCCCCGGCCCAGCCCGCCGCCGCCGCTCCGGCTCCGGCGCAGCCGACCGCCCCGGCACAGGCTCCCGCCGCCCCGGCCCAGCAGTCGGCCCCGGCCGACGACGGCGCCTACGTGACCCCGCTGGTCCGTAAGCTCGCCTCCGAGAACGGCGTGAACCTCTCCGAGGTCACCGGTTCCGGTGTCGGCGGCCGCATCCGCAAGCAGGACGTCATCGCCGCCGCCGAGGCCAAGAAGGCCGCCCCGGCCCCGGCCGCCGCCGCTGCTCCGAGCGCTCCCAAGGCCCCGGCCCTGGAGGCGTCGCCGCTGCGCGGTCAGACGGTCAAGATGACCCGCATGCGCAAGGTCATCGGCGACAACATGATGAAGGCCCTGCACTCGCAGGCCCAGCTGACCTCGGTCGTCGAGGTCGACATCACCAAGCTGATGAAGCTGCGCGCCAAGGCCAAGGACGCCTTCGCCGCCCGCGAGGGCGTCAAGCTGTCCCCGATGCCGTTCTTCGTCAAGGCCGCCGCCCAGGCACTGAAGGCCCACCCGGTCATCAACGCCCGCATCAACGACGACGAAGGCACCATCACCTACTTCGACGCGGAGAACATCGGCATCGCCGTCGACGCCGAGAAGGGCCTGATGACCCCGGTCATCAAGGGCGCGGGCGACCTCAACATCGCCGGCATCTCCAAGAAGACCGCCGAACTGGCCGGCAAGGCCCGCGGCGGCGGCCTCACCCCGGACGACATGTCGGGGGCCACCTTCACCATCTCCAACACCGGCTCCCGCGGCGCCCTGTTCGACACGGTCATCGTGCCGCCGAACCAGGCCGCCATCCTCGGCATCGGCGCCACCGTCAAGCGCCCGGTCGTCATCAACCACCCCGACCTCGGCGAGACCATCGCCGTACGGGACATGACGTACCTCTCGCTCTCCTACGACCACCGCCTGGTCGACGGAGCCGACGCCGCCCGCTACCTGACCGCCGTCAAGGCGATCCTGGAAGCCGGCGAGTTCGAGGTCGAGCTCGGCCTGTAGTACCGGCTCCCGGTGAGGCTGTAACACTCGTCTCATCAGCACGTACGCCCCCGTTCGGAGTTATCCGGGCGGGGGCGTCGCCGTATTGTCTAGGGGTCACACGCCCTTGGGGTCCGCAGCCCCTGCCGGAGGAGCTCTCATGACCGCGCCCGTCGTTCACTCGCTGCGCGAACAGATCCGCGAGCACATCGTCGAGGGGATCGTCAGCGGGCGCTGGAAGCCGGGCGAGCGCATCGTGGAGCGTCGGATCGCCGTGGAGCTGGAGGTCTCGCAGACCCCGGTGCGCGAGGCGCTGCGGGAACTGGAGACGCTGCGGCTCATCGAATCGGCGCCCAACAAGGGCGTGCGGGTAAGGAATCTGACCGCCGCGGACCTGGAGGAGAGCTACCCCGTGCGGGCGGGCCTCGAGGCGATCGCCGCGGAGCTGGCGGCCGAGCGTCTCGCCGAGGACTGCTCGGCCCTGGAGCCCCATGTCGCGGCCCTCTACGAGGCGGACCGCGCCGCCGACGGCACCGGGCAGGTGCGGCACACCGTGGCCTTCCACCGGGAGCTGGTGCGGGCCGCGGACAACTCCGTGCTGCTGCACACCTGGGAGGGCCTCGGCATCGAGGTCTTCACCGCCCTGTCGATCCGCTGGCTGGGCACGGTCCAGCAGTCGTACGCGGAGGAGCACGAGGCACTGGTGTCCGCGTTCCGGCGGCGTGATCCGGCCATCGCCGAGCTGGTCAAGTCACACGTCCTGGGGTGCGCGCCGCGGGCCTGAGCCCCGGTCGTCCGCTCATCCGTGTCCGTGTGGCCGCAGACGTGCTCCCACCTGCGTAAACCCTTCAAATCGAAGGCACCGCGTGCCCGCTTTGCTGGCACCGGATGCCTACTTTCTCGATATGGAGAGGTTTTCGTCTTCAACCCTTTGATCGATCATCGATCACGGAGTTACAGTCTCCGACGGGGTTGTGGCGGAGCCGCACAAACGACTCCCCACCAGAACCTCACGCCCTGTCCTGCCAAAGACAACGGGCACCCCCACCCCTTACCGAACAGGGGACCCCCTCCGACTCAGGAAGGCGGCGCAATGACCGACCCCTCCGCAATCCAGCCGAGCGAGCTCGACCAGCTCCCGGACCGCGACCCCGAGGAGACCGCCGAATGGCAGGCCTCCCTGGACGCCGTTACTCAGGCGGCCGGGCCGCACCGTGCCGCGTACCTGATGCGCCGCACGCTGGAGCGCGCCGAGGGCGCGGGCCTGGCGCTGCCGAAGCTTCTTGAGACCGACTACGTCAACACCATCCCCACCTCCGCCGAGCCGTCGATCGACGGTGACGAGGAGATGGAGCGGAAGATCACCGCGTGGAACCGCTGGAACGCGGCCGCGATGGTGACCCGCGGCTCCAAGCACGGCGTCGGCGGCCACATCGCGACCTTCGCGTCCGCTGCCTGGCTGTACGAGACCGGCTTCAACCACTTCTTCAAGGGCAAGGAGTCCGGCGAGGCCGCCGGCTCCGGTGACCAGCTCTACATCCAGGGTCACGCCTCCCCCGGCATCTACGCCCGCGCCTTCCTCGACGGCCGTCTGAACGAGGCGCAGCTCGACAACTTCCGCCAGGAGGCGGGCGGCAACGGCCTGCCGTCGTACCCGCACCCGCGCCGCCTGCCCTGGCTGTGGGAGTTCCCGACGGTCTCCATGGGTCTCGGCCCGCTGTCGGCGATCTACCAGGCGCGCTTCAACCGCTACCTCACCAACCGCGGCATCAAGGACGTCTCCGCCTCGCACGTGTGGGCGTTCCTCGGTGACGGCGAGATGGACGAGCCCGAGTCGACGGCGGCCCTCGCACTGGCCGCGCGCGAGGGTCTCGACAACCTCACGTACGTCATCAACTGCAACCTCCAGCGCCTCGACGGCCCGGTCCGCGCCAACTTCCGCGTGGTGCAGGAGCTGGAGGCCCAGTTCCGCGGCGCCGGCTGGAACGTCATCAAGGTCCTGTGGGGCAACGCCTGGGACGAGCTGTTCCAGCTCGACACCACCGGCGCCCTGGTCCGCCGCCTGCGCGAGGTGCCTGACGCGCAGTTCCAGACGTACGCGACGCGCGACGCCGCCTACATCCGCGAGCACTTCTTCGGCTCCGAGCCCGCGCTCGTGGAGCTCGGCAAGCTGCTGAGCGACGACAAGATCAGCGAGTGCTTCCACCTCTCGCGCGGCGGCCACGAGGCCCGCAAGGTCTACGCGGCCTACCGTGCGGCGCTCACCCACAAGGGCGCGCCGACCGTGATCCTCGCGCAGACGGTCAAGGGCTTCACGCTCGGCAAGGGCTTCGAGTCCAAGAACGCCAACCACCAGATGAAGAAGCTCACGGTGGACGAGTTCAAGGACATGCGGGACCTCCTTGAGCTGCCGATCCCGGACAGCGCCTTCGTCGACGGCCAGGTGCCCTACGGCCACCCCGGCGCCGACTCCCCCGAGGTCCGCTACCTCCAGGAGCGCCGCGCGGCCCTCGGCGGCCCGGCCCCGGCCCGCCGCACGCAGCCGCTGGCCCCGCTGCCGGCCGCCGCGGACAAGACGTTCGCCTCCTTCGACAAGGGCTCCGGCTCGCAGAACGTGGCGACGACCATGGCGTTCGTACGCCTGGTCAAGGACCTCGTACGCGACAAGGAGACCGGCAAGCGCTGGGTGCCGATCGTCCCCGACGAGGCGCGCACCTTCGGCATGGAGTCGCTCTTCCCCTCGCTCGGCATCTACTCGCCGAAGGGCCAGACGTACGAGCCGGTCGACCGCGACCAGCTGATGTACTACAAGGAGGCCAAGGACGGCCAGATCCTCAACGAGGGGATCACCGAGGCCGGTTCCATGGCGGACTTCATCGCCGCGTCCACGTCGTACGCGACGCACGGCGAAGCGATGATCCCCTTCTACATCTTCTACTCGATGTTCGGCTGGCAGCGCACGGCCGACCAGATGTGGCAGCTCGGCGACCAGCTCGGCCGCGGCTTCCTCGTCGGCGCCACCGCCGGCCGTACGACGCTGACGGGTGAGGGCCTCCAGCACGCGGACGGTCACTCGCCGGTGATCGCGGCGACCAACCCGGCCGCGCTGACGTACGACCCGGCGTTCGCGTACGAGATCGCGGCGATCGTCAAGGACGGTCTGCGCCGCATGTACGGCGAGGCGCTGCCGGGCGAGGACCCGAACGTCTTCTACTACCTCACCGTCTACAACGAGCCGATGCCGCAGCCCGCGAAGCCCGCGGGTGTCGACGAGGGCATCATCAAGGGCCTCTACCGCTTCAACACGGCGGAGTCCGCGGGCCTGTCCCCCGCTGCCAACGCCGCGCGCATCCAGCTGCTCGGCTCCGGCACCGCCATCCACTGGACCCTGAAGGCCCAGAAGATGCTCGCCGAGGAGTGGGGCGTGGCCGCCGACGTGTGGTCCGCGACGTCCTGGACCGAGCTGCGCCGTGACGCCCTGGAGGCGGACGAGGCGCTGCTGCGCGGCGAGGAGCGCACCCCGTACATCCGTACGGCGCTGGAGGGCGCGCAGGGCCCGGTGCTCGCGGTCTCCGACTACATGCGCCAGGTCCCCGACCAGATCGCGCAGTGGGTCGAGCAGGACTACTCCTCGCTCGGCGCGGACGGCTTCGGCCTCTCCGACACGCGGGACGCGGCGCGCCGCCACTTCGGTGTCGACGCCGAGTCGATCGTCGTCGCCGCGCTGGCGCAGCTCGCCCGCCGCGGTGAGGTGCCCGCGTCCGCGGTGAAGGAGGCACGGGCCAAGTACGGCCTGTAAGCCTCGCCGGGTTGTAGGTGCGGGCCCCTGCCACTGGCGGGGGCCCGCACCCGTGTATGACGGCATCATGGGGGCCATGCGCGCTGCCCGCCTCATCAAGATGGTGCTGCTGCTCCAGGCACGGCCCTCCATGACCGCCGCCGAGCTGGCCGCCGAGCTGGAGGTGTCGGAGCGCACCATCACGCGGGACGCGCAGGCCCTGTCGGAGGCGGGCGTGCCCGTCTACGCCGACCGGGGGCGGACCGGCGGCTACCGGCTCATCGGCGGCTACCGCACGCGGCTCACCGGGCTCGGCCGCAGCGAGGCCGAGGCGCTGTTCCTCTCCGGGGTGCCGGGCGCGCTGCGGGAGATGGGTCTTGAGGACGCGGCATCGGCGGCCCGTCTGAAGGTGTCGGCGGCGCTCATGCCCTCGCTGCGGGACGCCCCGCGCAGCGCCTCGCAGCGGTTCCATCTGGACGCGCCGGGCTGGTTCAAGGAGTCGCCCGCGCCCGAGCTGCTGCCCGCCGTCGCGGACGCGGTCTGGGACGACCGGCGGATCACCGCCCGCTACCGCCGCCAGGAGGCCGAGGTGGAGCGGGAGTTGGAGCCGTACGGGCTCGTGCTCAAGGCGGGCGTCTGGTATCTGTGCGCGCGGGTGCCCGATTCCGGTTCGCACCGCGTGTACCGCATCGACCGGTTCACCGCGGTCGCCGTCGGCGAGGAACGCTTCGTACGGGACGAGGAGTTCGACCTGCCGGCCTTCTGGGAGGAGCGGGCGGCGCAGTTCGCGCGGGCGATCCTGCGGGCGGAGGTCGTGGTGCGGCTCACCGAGGCGGGCGTGCGTCAGCTGCCGTACGCCACCGACCGGGTGGTGGCGCGGGAGGCCATGGAGAGCGCCGGTGAGCCCGACGCGACGGGCAGGGTGACGGCCACCCTGCCCGTCGAGAACGAGGACGTGGCGTACACGCAGCTCATGGCGCTCGGCCCGGAGGTGGAGGTGCTGGAGCCCGCGGCGCTGCGGGAGCGGTTCGCGGAAGCCGCGGCGCGCTCGGCGGCGCTCTACCGGTAGCCGGTGACGTCCGCCGTAGGGCTCTCCTGGTCGACCTCCGTGATGTACCGCCAGGCGTCGGGCGCCGAGCCGTCGACGTCGGTGAAGCCGTACTCCTTGGCGAGGCCGCCGCTGGAGAGCGACGCGCCGTTGTGGCGGGCCACGTCGGGGTCGGCGGCGAGGGCGACGAGCGCCCGGCCGACGAAGGCGGGCGTCTCGGAGATCGCGAAGTGCGGGTTCTGCTCGCAGCCCGCCCGCCAGTTCTCCTCGGTCACCTTGAAGTGGGTGTCGAGCATGGCTTCGGAGCGCAGCCAGCCGGGGGACAGCGCGAGGGCCGTGCAGCCGTACTCCGTGAGTTCCTCGGCGAGGCCGCGGGCCATCCGCAGCGGGGCGGCCTTGGCGAGGTCGTAGTAGAAGGGCTTGCGGTAGTGGGGGCCGTTGTACTCGGCGGTGCCGTCGGTGACCTCGACGACCAGGCCGCCGGGGTTCTTGATGAGCAGCGGCAGCGCGTACCTGCTGGTGACGATGTGGGTCTCGATGCCGAGGCGCAGGACGCGCAGGCCCTTGTCGAGGTCGTGCTCCCACATCTTCTTGTCCCACTCGACGTGCAGGTCGCCGCCCCAGATGTCGTTGACGAGGATGTCCAGGCGGCCCTGCTCGCGGTCGATCCGCTCGACGAGGGAGGCGACCTGTGCGGGCTCCAGGTGGTCGGTGGGCACGGCGATGCCCGTGCCGCCGGCGGCGTCGACCAGCTCGGCGGTCTCCTCGATGGTCTCGGTGCTGCGGCCGACCTCGCTGACGCGCTCGCGCGTGGTGCGTCCCGTGACGTAGACGGTGGCTCCGGCGCGGCCCAGTTCCACGGCCATGGCGCGGCCCGCGCCGCGCGTGGCACCGGCGACGAGGGCGATCCTTCCGGTCAGCGGCTGTGCGGGGCGGGTCGCTTGCTGTGTGGTCTCCATGTCCTTGAGGCTTCCACCAAAAGGCGACAACTCCTGTCGGTCTTTCCATCGGCATGTGCGCGCATAACGAGACAGCCGCATTCCGGCGCACTCCGCGTGCGCCCCCACTCCTCAGGGCCGATGCTGGACCCGTGATGGACGAGACGGAGTTCTGGGAGATCGTGGACAGCACCCGCGAGGCCGCCGGCGGCGACCCCGAGGACCACGCCGAGCTGCTCGTCGAGAGACTGCTGCGGTACGACCCGGACTCCGTCCTCGACTTCGCCCGCCACTTCGAGGCCCGGTACAACCGCGCCTACCGCTGGGACCTGTGGGGCGCCGCCTGGGTGCTGCTCGGCGGCGCGAGCGACGACGCCTTCGACTACTTCCGGTGCTGGCTGATCGGCCAGGGCCGGGAGATCTTCGAGGGCGCCCTGCACGACCCCGACGCGCTCGCCGATCTCCTGGACGACTTCGACGAGGAGCTGGACGGCGACGGCGAGGAGCTCGGTTACGCGGCCGATGAGGCGTACGAGCAGCTCACCGGCCTCGTCGCACCGGACCTCGGCATCCTGCCCGCGCCGCCAGAGCCGGTGGGTACGCCCGTCGACTTCGAGGACGACGCGGTGATGGCGCAGCGCTATCCGAAGCTGTGGGGCCGCTTCATGAGCGACTGAGCCGCGGCCACGCGGTTCAGTAGTGGGTGCCGCCGTCGATGCGCACCTCGGTGCCGGTGATGAAGCGGCCGTCGTCCGAGGCGAGCATGGCCACGACGGACGCGACGGTCTCGGGACCGGCGAAGCCCTGGCCGAGGGCGGGCGCCAGCTTCACGAACAGGCTCATGTCGGCGTCCTCGGGCAGGCCGGGGCCAAGGCTCTGCCGGCTCGCGCCCGAACCATCCGTCATCCCGGAGGAGATGGAGCCGGGCTGTACGGCGGTGAACCGGATGCCCTGCTTCCCGTACTCGGCGGCGAGGGCGTGCGTCATGGACTGGATGCCGCCCTTGCTGGCCGCGTACGCCGCCATGTACGGGTGGGCGAACATCGCCGAGGTGGAGCTGAAGTTGACGACGGCGGAGCCCTCGCCCCGGAGCAGCGCCGGTATCGCCTCGCGGATCATCAGGAAGGTGCCGGTGAGGTTGACGGCGATGACCTGGTTGAAGGCGTCGAGGGTGGTCTCGTGGGTGTGCGAGGAGCGCAGGATGCCCGCGGCGTTGACCAGGACGTCGAGGCCCCCGAGCGCGGCCGTGGCGGTGGCGACGCCGGCGCGGACCGAGGCCTCGTCGGCGATGTTCACGACGGTGGTGGTGAGGCGCTCCGCGTCCGTGCCCGCCTTGGCGACGGTGTCCTTCAGGCCGTCCTCGCTGACGTCGGCGGCGACGACCCTGCCGCCCTCGGCCAGCATGCGCAGCACGGTCGCCTGCCCGATGCCGGAGCCGCCGCCGGTGACCAGGGCGCGGCGTCCCTCGTAACGGTTCAGGGTCTGCATGTCGTACTCCCACTCCTGGAGCTCTCGGCTCCGCTCGCTTCTCCCGGGCACGCTTCCCCCCGGGCACATCCTTCACAGTACGCCTGAGTGGCACAATGTGCCATGTGGGCCCATGCTGCCGATGTGCTGGTGTGAGCCGCGTACTCTGCCGTGGTGAGCACACAGGCCCTGACCCTCACCGAGCGCCGCAAGCTGGCCACGCAGCTGGAGATCGCCCACGCCGCGGCCGAGCTGTTCGTCGCGCGGGGCACCGACGGCACCACGGCCGAGGCCATCGCGCGGCGGGCCGGGGTCGGACTGCGCACCTTCTACCGGTACTTCCGCGCCAAGCAGGACGCCGTAGGACCGCTGCTCGCCGTCGGCGGGCAGCGCTGGCGGGCGCTGCTGGCCGCGACGGATCCGGCGGCGGCCCTGCCCGACGCGCTGCGGGCGGCGGTCCGCGAGGCGCTCGCAGCGCCGGACGAGGCGGCGGCGGACGGGCTGCGCCAGACGCGCGGGCTGCTGCGCGCGGCAACGGGGGACCCGGCGCTGCGGGCGGTCTGGTACCGCGTGAACCAGGAGTCCGAGGAATTGCTCCGCCCGCTCGTCGCGGAGCGCGTGGGCGTGGACGCGGGTGTGGCGGCAGGCCAGGGGGCGGGCGTGGGGACAGGTTCGCTCCAGGTCCGCCTCGCCGCGGCCGCCGCGACCGCCGCCATCCGGATCGCCCTGGAGACCTGGTCGGAGACGGACGCGGACGTCACGGGCCCCGGCTCCCCCGCGGACCTCGCGGCGCGGTGCCTGGACCGCCTCATGGGCCCCGGGTCGTGAGCGGCGCGGCGGCGGGCCTAGGGCCTGTCTGACAATTCGCGTCGTCGCCCGGAGGGCGGCCTCGCGGCGTCAGGTGCGTGCTCTCGGCGTGCCGGGCGTAGGGCCTCGTACTGGATGTACTTGGCTCTGCGCCCGGTGCGGCGAGAGTGCGTGCATGGCGTCGCGAGGCAGGCGGGAATTGTCAGACAGGCCCTAGGGCGTGTCCGGTCCCGGAGTCTGCTCCTCCGGCGCGAACACCATCATCGTCACGTCATCGCGCACCGTCCCCGCGAAGCGCAGCACGTCCGACCACACCCGCTCCGTGAGGCCGGCGGGGTCGTCCAGGGTCGCCGGGTCCGCCTTCACCATCTCGCTGATCCGCTCGGCCAGCGGATAGAACGTGCCGGACGCGTCGCGCGCCTCGCTCACCCCGTCGGTCAGGCCGAACAGCCGGTCCCCGGCGAGCAGCGGCACCGTCAGCTGTTCGGGCGGGGCGAGGCCCGAGATGCCGAGGCCGAGCGGAGGCCCTGACACCACCGGCAGCTCGATGACCGCGGGGCCGCGCAGCAACAGCGGCGGCGGATGGCCGCAGGAGACGACGCGGACGACGGTGGAGTCGTCGGGGAACTCGAGGAGCACGGCCGTGGCGAACAGTTCGGTGTGTTCGTCGCCCTGCGAGTCGACGACGAGCCTGCGGTCGAGGCGGGCCGCGACACCCTCCAGGTCGGGCTGGTCGAGGACCGCCTCGCGGAAGGCGCCGAGCAGCGCGGCGACCGTGCCGACGGCGGCAAGACCGTGCCCCCGCACATCGCCGATGAGGGCCCGGACGACCCCCGGCCCCCTGCGTACGTCGAAGAAGTCGCCGCCGACCAGCGACTCGTGCTGCGCGGCCTGGTACAGGCCCGCGAACCGCACCCGCCCGACCCGCTCCGGCAGCGGCGGCAGCACCGCGAACTGGGCCGCCTCGGCGACCGTGCGGACCGTGACGAGCTGGGCCTCGCGGCGGCTGCGCACCCATGCGAAGACCACACTGAGCAGGGCGATGAAGGCGATCGTCAGGGCGTCGCTGTTGCCGGGACGGCCGAGCCCGAAGCCGGGCAGCAGGAGCAGCATGACCACGGCACCGCCCATCAGCGCGGTGGCGGCGGGCCCGTACGACAGGGCGGCCAGCGGCGGCGCCGCCACGACCAGGAAGGCCAGGTCCACCGTCTGGGGGGTGAACCACTGGAGGAGGGTGATCACCACCAGGAGCAGCGGCGGCGGCCAGCGCAGCCAGGGCGGGGGCGGCGTTCCGCGCAGCAACCAGTCGCGCTCCTCCGCGTCGCGCCGTCTGGCCGCAGCCCTGATCATCTCTTCACGCTCCTACGCGCGCCGGGACACCGCACGCCGGGCCGGTCCGTCGGGTGCGGTGTCCCATCGGTCACAGAGGCCGGCCCATCAGCACGTCGTCGACGTACGCGCCGTCCAGCAGGAACTCGCCGGGCAGCACGCCCTCGATCACGAAGCCCTCCGCTTCGTAGAGCTTGCGGGCCGGGGTGTTGTGCCCGAGGACCCGCAGCGTGAGGCGGACGGCGCCCTGTCTGCGGGCCTCGTCCATGGCGGCCCGGAGCAGCCGCCTGCCGACCCCTGTGCCGCGCACGTCCTCGGCGACGACGAAGCCCTGGATCTGGCGGACGTGGGCGTTGACGGCGAGCGGCGTGGGGAACCCGAGCTTCACATAGCCGACGAGCCGCCCCTCCAGCTCGGCGACGAGGTGGTCATGGGGGCCGAACCGGTCGTTGAAGAAGGGCTCGTAGGGAGGCTCGGGACGGGGCTGCACCGCGTGCAGGGTGGACCACGTGGCGCGGTCGAGACGGGCGAGGGCGTCGTCGTCCTCGGGCAGCGCGGTACGTATGTGCATGTCCGTCATGGCGCCACTGTACGGCGGCGCCCGTCCCGCCCGCCGGGCCGTTCGGAGGGAGGATGGAGCCATGGAACCCACACAGCCGCAGCGTTCCCCGCAGCCGTACCGGGTGGCCGTCGCCGGCGCCTCCGGGCTCATCGGCACCGCGCTCACCCGCTCCCTCGCAGCGGACGGGCACGAGGTGGTCCGGCTGGTGCGCAGAGCGCCCCACGGCAAGGACGAGGTGCGCTGGGACCCCGAGGAGGGGTACGTCGACGCGGTGGGCCTGACGGGCTGCACCGCGATCGTCAACCTCGCGGGCGCGGGCATCGGCGACCACCGCTGGACGGACGCCTACAAACGGGAGCTGCGCGACAGCCGGGTCCTCGGCACCGGCACGCTCGCCGCCACGGCGGCCTCGCTCGACGTACCACCGCGCGTGTTCGTGAACGCGAGCGCGATCGGCTACTACGGAGACACCGGTCAGCGCGCGGTGGACGAGAGCGCCCCCGCCGGGCAGGGCTTCCTGCCGTCGCTGTGCGTGGAGTGGGAGGCGGCCACCGCGGCCGCCGAGGCGGCGGGCATCCGTACCGTCCATGCCCGCAACGGCCTGGTGGTGGCGCGCGAGGGCGGCGCCTGGGGGCGCCTGTTCCCGCTCTTCAAGGCGGGCCTCGGCGGCCGCCTCGGCGACGGCCGGCAGTACTGGAGCCACATCTCCCTGCACGACGAGGTCGCCGCGCTGCGCCATCTCCTCGACACGGAGTCGTTGTCGGGCCCGGTGAACCTCACGGCACCCGAGCCGCTCACCAACGCAGAGGTGACGGCCGCGATGGGGCGGGTGCTGAAGCGGCCCACGCTCCTCACGGCACCGGCGCCCGCGCTGCGGTTGGTGCTCGGCGAGATGGCGGGCGATGTCCTGGCGAGCCAGCGGGTCGTGCCAAGGCGCCTGCTGGACTCCGGCTTCACGTTCACGTACCCCGGCATCGAGGAGACGCTGCGGGCTGCCCTGAGGTGAAGGGGCCGCGAGGATCTCGCCGCGTGCGACCGGCGTGCGACCGTGCCCGGTGCGTGCGCGACTGCCCCGGCCCCGGCCCGCTCCTACCCTCGTCCCGAAGTCGGGGATTCCGGCGCCTCGTCGAGGGCATCAGCTCCCCACCAGCCGCGCGACCTCCGGGAGGGCACGTGCCAGAGCCAGCGCACCATGCGGATGTCGTCATCGTGGGGGCCGGGGCCGCGGGGCTCTCGGCCGCGCATCGGCTGACCAGCGCCGGTGTGACGACCGTCGTCCTGGAGGCCGCCCCTTACGTCGGCGGTCGCATGTCGACCGAGAAGGTCGACGGCTTCCGGCTCGACAGGATCGGGCAGTTGCTCACCACCTCGTATCCGGAGCTGCGCCGCACGCCGGGCCTCGACGCGCTCGTCCTGCGTCCCTTCGCGCCGGGCCTGCTGGTGCACAGCGACGGCCGCCGCCACCGCGCGGCCGAGCCGCTGCCGGGACGGAGCGCGAGGGGCGCACTCACAGCGGCGCGCGCCCTCGCGAGCGCCCCCCGCGTGCCGCGGCCCGCACGGGCCGTCTCCGGTGCGGCGCCGCGCACCTCCGCCCCGCTCGGCGGCCCCCTCGACCAGGCCCGGCTCGGCGCCGCCCTCGCCCGCCTCGCGGCGACCCCCGTCGAGCGCCTGCTGGCCCGCCCCGAACTGCCGGCGGCACGCGCCCTGGCCGCGCGCGGGCTGCCCTCCCGCACCATCGACGGCTTCCTGCGCCCGCTGCTCTCCGCGCTGCTCTGCGACCCCGGCCTGACCACCTCAAGCCGGTGCGCGGACCTCGCCCTGCACGCCTTCGCGCGCGGCCGGCTCTGCATACCGGAAGGCGGCGCCGAGGTCCTGCCCGAGCTGCTCGCGGCGGCGCTGGCGCCGGGCACGGTCCGTACCGGGGTGCGCGTCACCTCGGTGGCGACGACGTCCGTCACCACCGCCGAGCACGGCGAGATCTCCTGCCGCGCCGTGCTGCTGGCCACCGACGCCCGCGCCGCCGCCGAGCTGCTGCCCGGCCTGCGCGTACCGCCGTTCCACGAGCTGACGGTGTTTCACCACACGGCTCCCGAACCACCGCTCGACGGTCCCGCGCTGCTCCTGGACGCCGACCGCGCGGGCCCGGTCGCCCACACGTCCGTCATCAGCCGGGTCGACCCGTCGCGCGCGCCCGCCGACCGCGTCCTCGTCTCCTCGACGGTGCTCGGCCCGCCGCCGGACGAGCGGACCGTCCGCGCGCATCTCGCCACGCTGTACGGCACCCCGACCGACCGCTGGGAACTCCTCGCCGTCCATCACACCCGCGAGGCCGTGCCCGCGATGCCGCCGCCGCACGACCCGCGCCGCCCGGTCCGCCTGCTCTCGGGGCTCTACGTCTGCGGGGACCACCGGGACACCAGCACCGTGCAGGGCGCCCTGCACTCGGGGCGGCGCGCGGCACACGCCGTACTCACCGACTTCGGCATCGCACCGGCGTACGCCCACGAGCCACTGCCCGCCGCGGCCTGAGGCCGAAGCGGACTGTCCGACCGCCCCCGCTCCCCCGGCTCACCCCTCCGATCTCTCGGTCCGCTCCCCGGAAGCCCCCGTTCCCCCACGCGGGGGCTTCTTCCTGCCCCCGCCACCTCACAGGGCCCGGCAACTCCTCTTGCGACCCCTGCCGTACGCGATTACGGTCCCGTCCCCCGGATCGCCAAGCAGCGGGAGGACTGACGTGCGTCGCACCTTGCCGGTGGCATCGATCATCCTCGGCTTATTGATGGGAGCTCTCGTTCTGCCCAACGCCCAGGCCGACGCCTCCCCCAACAAGCCCGCGGGGCCGGACGCGCCACCGTCGGTCGTCCCCCGCCCCACCGACTGGACCACGCTCGCCGGCCACACCTCGCTCACCCGCCACACCCGCATCCTCATCGACCCGCGCACCGCGTCCGCCACCACGCTGCCCGGCGGCCGCGCGGAACTCCCGGGCCCGGCACGGCAGTCCGTACGCGGCCTCGCCACTCAACTGCGTACGGAGCTCAAGCAGGTCACCGGCATCACGCCGCGCGTCACCGGTGACCGCCGACGCCCGGCCGCCGGGGACATCGTGCTCACCCTCACCGACCGGGGCGGCCTCGGCGCCGAGGGGTACCGCTTCGACAGCCGGGGGCCCATCCGTATCGAGGCGGCGTCCACGCACGGCCTGTTCTACGGGACGCGGACGCTGCTCCAGCTCCTGCGCGCCACGGAAGGCAGCCATCGCACGCTGCCGCGCGCCACCGCCACGGACCGGCCCACGCAGCGGATCCGCATGGTCCATCTCGACGCGGGCCGCAAGTACTGGCGCATCCCGTACCTGGAGAACCTGATCCGCAGGATGGGCGACCAGAAGCTCAACACGCTGCTCCTGCACCTCTCCGAATCCGAGGGCTTCCGCCTGAACAGCCCCCGGTTTCCCGGCCTCGCCGACCCGGCGCACAGCTACAGCCGCGCCGACATCGAACACCTGAAGGCCTTCGCGGCCCGGCAGCACGTGCAGCTGATGCCCGGCCTCGAACTGCCCGGCCACGCCACCGCGATCAGCGAGACCTTCGGCATCGGCTTCGGCTCCGGGCCAAACCCCTGCACGGGCGCGCACACCCACTCGCACCTCACGCCCGACTGGATCATCGACATGACCAGCGAGAAGGCGGTGGCGAAGTCGAAGGAGATCGTGGCGGAGTTCGCCGGCTGGTTCGACGCGCCGCTCTTCTCGATCGGTGCGGAGGAGGTCCCCGGGCAGCTCGCGCGGTGCCCTCGCGTGCAGGACCACCTCGCGAGCGCCCCCGACGTCAGCACGCTCGGCGATCTCCTCAACCGCTACATCAACACCCTGGACGGCGTGGTCACTTCCCACGGCAAGCGCACCGCCGTCTACAACGGCTCCGAACACCTGGCCGCGCCCCAGCAGCGGGTCCGCCCCGGCGTCGTCTTCCTCACCTGGGAGGGCACGGACGCCGAACCGGCCGTTCCGGGCCATGACGAGATCGCCATCGGCCCCTTCTACAACACCCCGAACAACTACCACCACCTGTACCCGGACGAGCCTTGGATGTACGACGGCTGGGCGCCGAGCACCGCCCCCGACATGCTCGGCTCCGGCGTCACGAACTGGGCGGACTACAACTTCTGGGCCGACGACGGCTACTTCGAACAGCACCTGGCGGGCCCCCGCGCGATCCTCGCCGACCGCGCCTGGAACGGGTCCCCTACGCCGGACACACTCGCCGCCTTCCGGGCCCGCGCCGCCCGCGTCGGCGACCCCGCGGGCACCACGCCCGCGCCGGTGCCGCCCCGCGTCGAGGGGCGCCCAAGCCACCACTGGACCTTCGACGACGCGCCGTACCCGAGCGGCTGGACATACGCGGGGAGCCCCGGCAACACGCTCTTCGCCGAGGACGTGGCCGGTGGCCTGCACGGCACGTCGTACATCATCGACAACCCGACGCCCGTGCCCGGCGTGCGCGGCCGGGCCTGGCGGTTCGACTCCGACCGGGACGGCGTCGGCTTCGGCGGCCTCGACGTCGCCGAGCCCTGGACGGTCTCGGTGCGGGTCCGCGCGACCTCCCGGACGGCCGATCAGGTCCTGCTCAGTTCGAAGGCGGGCGCCCTGAAGCTGATGCAGCACGGCACCGGCCGGGTCGGCTTCACGCGGTTCGGCGAGGCGGACCACAGCTTCGGCCACACGCTGCCGCTGGACCGCTGGACACGGCTGACGTGGGTGGCCATGCCGGGGCACACGGTCCTGTACGCCGACGGGGTCCGGGTCGGCGCCGTGGACGCGTCGCTGCCCCTCCCCCTGCGTTCGATCGGGACGGAGAAGGCCGGTCTGCGCGGGGATCTGGACGACCTGATCACGTGGGACGAGGCGCTGTCCCCGGCGGAGGCCGCGCGTCTGAAGTGAGCTCCGCACCGCCGGGAAGCGCCGTCGCGCGCGAGGTCACCCGAGGGCCGCGAGCCTGTCGCGGTACCCCCGCACCGGCGCCGCGTCCCGGTACGGCTCAAGGCGGCGCTCGAATTCGCGTACGTACTCATGGGCCCGGGCGGACCGCATCTCCGCCGCCGCCTGCGCCGCCTCCGCGCCGAGCTGGCAGGCCTGCTCCAGCTCGCCGAGGCCGAGCCGCGCGGTGGCGAGCACCACCCGGCAGAACAGGCGGCTGCGCGCGAAGCCGGGCGCGCGCAGCTGGAGCGAGCGCTCGGCGTGCTGGGCGGCGGCGCGGTACTGCTGGAGGTCGCGGTAGCAGTGCCCCTGCTCGTCCGCGAGCTGCGCCTCGTCGAAGAACCGCGCCCAGTGCGGCACCTCGTCGCCGGGCCGGGACGCCTCGAGCGACCGCTCGGCCCGCACCAGCGAGGCCGCGCAGGCCCGCGCCTCGCCGAGCACCCCGTGCCCGCGCGCCTCGGCGGCGTACAACAGGGACTGCACGACGGGCGGCGCCGAGGAGCCGACGCCCTGCTGGGCCACGCGCGCGAGCTGCACGGCCTCGCGTCCGTGCCCGAGGTAGACGGCCTGGCGGCTCATCGTGACCAGGACATACGAGCCGTACGCCCGGTCGCCCGCCGCCTGCGAGAGGCGCAGCGCCTGGACGTAGTACCGCTGGGCGAGGCCGTGGGCCGCGATGTCGTACGAGGTCCAGCCCGCGAGGCGGGTCAGGTCGGCGGCGGCCGCGAAGAGCCGCCGCCCGGCCTGCTCGCCGTAGGTGCCACGGAGCATCGGCTCGGCCTCGTGCTCCAGATAGCGGACGAGGGCCTGGCGGGCGTGCCCGCCGCCGTAGGCGTTGTCGAGCGCGCGGAACAGCTCGCCGACGGAGCGCAGCGCCGCGATGTCGCCGTTGGTGACGCGCTGGCCGGGGCCGCGGTCGGACTCCCTGCGCTGGCGGGGCACGCCGGGGCGGCCCTGGGCGGGCACGCGCACATGGCCGGGATCGGTCTCCCCGCGCCCGACGCGCTCGTCGGCCCGGCCGATCAGCCAGTCCCGGCTGGGCACGACGAGCCCGGCCGGGGTGAAGGCGATCTTCCGCAGTTCGGCGTGGCTGCCGGAGTCCTTGCGCCACAGGCCCCCGACGATGTCGACGGCCTCTTCGGGCGTGGCGGCGAACTCCAGCCCGGCGTATACCGGCGCGCACGCGTCGAGCCCGAGGTCCTGGGCGGACAGGCGCCTCCCGAGCCGTCGGGTGAAGACCTCGGCGATCAGTGCGGGTGTGGTGCCTCGGGGCTGCTGCCCGCGCAGCCATCTGGTCACGGACGTCTTGTCATAGCGCAGATCGAGGCCGTGTTCGAGGCCGAGCTGATCGACGCGGCGGGCAAGGCCCGCATTGGAGAACCCGGCTTCCGAGATGAGCGCGGCTAGCTGGCGGTTGGGAGTGCGCTGCGGGGGTCGTTCCGTCATCGGCTGTGCGGTCTCCTGCCTTCCGGGCCTGCCTTGAGCAGCCCTTATGGCCTCGTGAACGGCGCGAATGTAACGGCCATCACGGCCCGTGGATGCGGCTTCCTCCGCTGTTCATCCGATCGTGTGAGGAACCCGGGCCCGAGTTGCCTGCTGAGGTGGCCCGTACAGTGGCAGGGGCGCGATATGTGCACGGTGAATGTTCAGGGAGGCACCTGCCGTGAGTGAGTTTCGGTTCGTCCATATGGGCTTCGGCCCGGACGCCGTGGAGTACCAGGAGGCATGGGACGAGCAGCGCCGCGTGCACGCGGCCCGCTTCGCCGACGAGGTGCCCGACACCTGCCTGCTCGTGGAGCATCCGCCGGTCTACACCGCGGGCCGGCGCACCGAGGACAGCGAGCGCCCGCTGGACGGCACGCCCGTGATCGACGTGGACCGCGGCGGCAAGATCACCTGGCACGGTCCGGGCCAGCTGGTGGGCTATCCGATCCAGAAGCTGCCGCGCCCGGTGGACGTCGTAGCACATGTGCGGCGTCTGGAGGAGGCTCTTATCCGTACGTGTGCGGAGTTCGGCCTGGAGACCTCGCGCGTCGAGGGCCGCAGCGGCGTATGGGTCCTCGGGGATCCGGTGGAGGAGCGTCCGGCGCTCGGCGGGCTCTCCCTGGACTTCGACCCGCGCCTGACGGACGACGAGTTCGACGCCCGGTTCAACGGTCCGGAGTACGCGCCGTCCAACGCGGGCCAGCGCCGCGAGGACCGCAAGATCGCCGCGATCGGCATCCGCGTCGCCAAGGGCGTGACGATGCACGGCTTCTCGCTGAACGTGAACCCGGACAACACCTGGTTCGACCGGATCATCCCGTGCGGCATCCGCGACGCGGGCGTCACCTCCCTGGCGTACGAGCTGGACCGCGAGATCACCATCGCCGACGTCCTGCCCGTCGCGGAGCGGCATCTGCGGGACGTACTGGAGAACGCGGAGCTGAAGCCGCGCGTCGTGGAACGGCAGGCGGAGAAGCAGGCTGAACCCGCCGGAGCCTGAGGGAATGCTCTCCTCTGGCCAGAGGTTGGCCGGAAGTAAGTCCCGCGAAATAACGGGCGTACTCTGGTGTGCGCCGAAGAATCGAAGCTACAGGGAGCCGATGTGTCCGCAGTCGCACCCGACGGACGCAAGATGCTGCGCCTGGAGGTCCGGAACGCCCAGACCCCCATCGAGCGCAAGCCCGAGTGGATCAAGACCCGGGCGAAAATGGGCCCCGAGTACAACGCCCTGCAGAAACTCGTCAAGAGCGAGGGTCTGCACACGGTCTGCCAGGAGGCGGGCTGTCCGAACATCTACGAGTGCTGGGAAGACCGCGAGGCCACGTTCCTCATCGGCGGCGACCAGTGCACGCGGCGCTGTGACTTCTGCCAGATCGACACCGGCAAGCCACAGGCCCTCGACCGCGACGAGCCGCGCCGCGTCGGCGAGTCCGTCGTCACGATGGACCTGAACTACGCGACGATCACCGGCGTTGCCCGCGACGACCTTCAGGACGGCGGCGCCTGGCTGTACGCCGAGACGGTGCGCCAGATCCACGCCATGACGGCGGAGCGCGCCGAGGGCTACACCAAGGTCGAGCTGCTCATCCCCGACTTCAACGCCGACCCCGACCAGCTGGCCGAGGTCTTCTCCTCGCGCCCCGAGGTCCTCGGGCACAACGTGGAGACGGTGCCGCGCATCTTCAAGCGGATCCGCCCCGGCTTCCGCTTCGAGCGCTCGCTGGAGGTCATCACGCGGGCCCGCGAGGCCGGCCTGGTCACCAAGTCCAACCTCATCCTCGGCATGGGCGAGGAGCGCGCGGAGATCAGCGAGGCGCTGCACGCCCTGCACGAGGCGGGCTGCGAGCTGATCACGATCACGCAGTACCTGCGCCCGACCCCGCGGCACCACCCCGTGGAGCGCTGGGTCAAGCCGGCGGAGTTCGTGGAGCTGAAGGAGGAGGCCGAGGAGATCGGCTTCTCCGGCGTCATGTCGGGCCCGCTGGTCCGCTCCTCGTACCGCGCCGGGCGCCTGTACCAGATGGCGATCGAGAAGCGCGGGGCGTACGTGGCCTCGCAGGCGGTGTGAGACCGGCACACGCCGGTCGCGCGGGCACTGTGTGAATCCGCGCACAAGGAGCTACTGACTGGTAGAACCCGCAACGACGCGGTTCGTGCGATCCCCGCAGGTGAAGGGGGTCGTACGGACCGCGTCAGTGTTTTGGGGCATGGCGTCGCGGGGCGTCAAGGTTTCATCGGCGTTTGACCACTCAGTCACGCCCTGGTAACACCAATCAGTGACCCTGGAGTCACCGCACGTACAGCCTTACCCCCAGCATTTGCCCCACCCTTACCCATAGCGCTCACCCCCGAGCCGCTTCCCCAGGAGGGCCCCATCATGCAGGCCGCGCCCGTACGCGCCACCGCCATCCCGTCCGTCACCGACGCCCTGCGTGCCGTCGAGTCGCTGCTGATGAGCGGCGGCCAGCGCACCGCACGCCGCAACGCCTGGACTTCCGTGCTCGAGGACCGGCGTCGCGCCAAGGACCGGGTCGAGGCGCTGCGGGTCTTCGAGGAGGGCGTGGCAACCCGCACGTCGTAGTCGCGCCCGGGGCCACGTAGACTTCACGACATGGCGAGGAAGGAAACCACCGCGGCGGATGCGGCCGCGGAGCCAGGGCGACTCAAGCAGATCGCTCTGACCTACAAGATGACCCGACGGGCCGACTCCAAAATCGGCCTCGTCATCGCGGCTGTGGGAATCGTCACCTTTGGTGTCTTCCTCGCGATCGGCTTCTTGATCGGTCACCCGGTCTATCTGGGCATTCTCGGCTTCCTGCTCGCCTTCCTCGCGATGGCGATCGTCTTCGGACGCAGGGCCGAGCGTGCCGCCTTCGGACAGATGGAGGGCCAGCCCGGAGCGGCGGCCGCGGTGCTCGACAAGATCGGCCGCGGGTGGACGACGACCCCTGCGGTCGCGATGAACCGCAGTCAGGACGTGGTGCACCGCACCGTCGGCAAGGCCGGCATCGTCCTGGTGGCCGAGGGCAACCCGAACCGGGTGAAGGGCCTGCTGGCCGCCGAGAAGAAGAAGATGGCGCGCATCGTGTCCGACGTCCCGGTGCACGACGTCATCGTCGGCACCACCGACGACACGGTCTCCCTGAAGAAGCTGCGCACGACGCTGCTGAAGCTGCCGCGGGTGCTCACGGGCCCGCAGGTGACGGCCACGAATGACCGCCTGCGGGCGATGGGGGACCTTATGTCCAATATGCCCCTCCCGAAGGGCCCGATGCCCAAGGGCATGCGGATGCCGCGCGGCGGCCCGAAGGCGCGGTAGTTCTTCCCGTGCGGTAGCGCTCCGCGCCGGCACGCCCCTTCCACCTACGACGATGAAGGCCCCGGAACCGATCGGTTCCGGGGCCTTCATCGTCGTAGGCCGGTTCTCGTACTCGTTCCGGTCAGATCCTGACCTGCACGGCGCGGGCGAGGCGGTCGTGGAGGCCTCGGCCGTCGCGGTCCCAGATCAGGGCGGGGAGGGCGACGCACAGCAGGACGCTGCGGGCCAGCACCCAGCCGATGCCGAGCCGCCCGCCGCCCTCGGCGACGACGCGCAGCCGGAACAGGGCCTTGCCGGGCGTGCAGCCGACCGTGCCGACGGTGAGCACGCTCATCACGAAGAAGATGCCGAGGGCCCAGTTGCCCATGGCCTGTTGGTCACCACGGGCGAACAGACCGTATGCGATCACCATGCACAGGCCCCAGTCCACGGCGATGGCACCGATGCGGCGGCCGGGGCGCGCGATCGATCCCGGCCCCTCCTCCGGCAGGCCGAGCTGCTCGCCCCGGTACCCGAAGTCGACTCCGGCGTCCTCCGCGGCCGCGCGCGGGCCGGACAGCCACGATCCGATTACTTGCCTGTTGTCCACCCGTCCACGGTACTGCGGCCGGTCCCGGACGGGACCGGGGCACCCCCCTTCGCCGCCGGGCCGGTTAACTTCGGCGAAACAAATGGGTCATGCTTGAGAAATCCCCCGTCCCTATGGTCGGGTCCCAGCGTGTGCCACCGCACTGGCCGCACCACGAGCTGCAACCCCGTCCCGCCCCGGGCGGGAGTAGGAGGAGTTGGATGTTGTTCCAGAACGCCGACGACGCGAAGAAGTACATCGCGGACGAGGACGTCAAGTTCATCGACGTCCGCTTCTGCGACCTGCCCGGTGTCATGCAGCACTTCACGATCCCGGCGGCGGCGTTCGACCCGGACGAGGAGCTGGCCTTCGACGGATCGTCGATCCGTGGCTTCCAGGCCATCCACGAGTCGGACATGGCGCTGCGCGCCGACCTGTCGACGGCTCGCGTGGACCCCTTCCGCCGCGACAAGACCGTCAACATCAACTTCTTCATCCACGACCCGATCACGGGCGAGCAGTACAGCCGTGACCCGCGGAACGTCGCGAAGAAGGCCGAGGCGTACCTGGCCTCGACCGGCATCGCCGACACCGCGTACTTCGGCCCCGAGGCGGAGTTCTACGTCTTCGACAACGTCCGCTTCCAGACGTCGGCGAACGAGAGCTTCTACCACATCGACTCCGAGGCCGGCGCCTGGAACACGGGTGCGGTCGAGAACAACCGCGGCTACAAGGTCCGCTACAAGGGCGGTTACTTCCCGGCCCCGCCGGTCGACCACTTCGCCGACCTGCGCGCCGAGATCTCCCTCGAACTCGACAAGAACGGCCTCCAGGTCGAGCGCCAGCACCACGAGGTGGGCACGGCGGGCCAGGCCGAGATCAACTACAAGTTCAACACGCTGCTGGCCGCGGCCGACGACCTGATGCTCTTCAAGTACATCGTGAAGAACGTCGCCTGGCGCAACGAGAAGACCGCGACCTTCATGCCGAAGCCGATCTTCGGCGACAACGGCTCGGGCATGCACGTCCACCAGTCGCTGTGGTCGAACGGCGTCCCGCTCTTCTACGACGAGCAGGGTTACGCGGGCCTCTCCGACACCGCGCGCTACTACATCGGCGGCATCCTCAAGCACGCGCCGTCGCTGCTGGCCTTCACCAACCCGACGGTGAACTCCTACCACCGCCTGGTCCCCGGCTTCGAGGCCCCGGTCAACCTGGTCTACTCGCAGCGCAACCGCTCCGCGGCCATGCGTATCCCGATCACGGGCTCGAACCCGAAGGCCAAGCGCGTCGAGTTCCGCGCGCCGGACCCGTCCTCGAACCCGTACCTCGCCTTCTCCGCTCTGCTCCTGGCGGGCCTCGACGGCGTCAAGAACAAGATCGAGCCGGCCGAGCCGATCGACAAGGACCTCTACGAGCTCGCCCCCGAGGAGCACGCGGGCGTCCCCCAGGTCCCGACCTCCCTCCCCGCGGTCCTCGACGCCCTGGAGGCGGACAACGAGTACCTCCAGGCGGGCGGCGTCTTCACGTCCGACCTGATCGAGACGTGGATCGACTACAAGCGGACGAACGAGATCGCGCCGATTCAGCTGCGGCCGCATCCGCATGAGTTTGAGCTGTACTTCGACATCTAAAGATCAGGTCCGGGCGACCGGGGCGGGATGCTTGTATTCGCCTCCTTGTGCACCGCGTGTGCACCGCTCGGCCGATTCCCTGACGCAGCGTCAGCAACAGTGAGGCCGCCACTCCCCGCCGGGATGGCGGCCTCACTCGTTCACGGCATGGCCCCCGCCCGAGGCTTGCGGACTACGAGCGGGACGGAATCCACGACCAAGGATGAGCCGAAGACCATTGCCTTGACATCCACTTTGCTGTCGGCTCTACGCAAGCAGAAGGAACGGGCACGCATGGTAATGGTGGAGGATCTGCTCGGCATACCTGGAATGGGAAGAGGACAGGGGGCTACGCCGCGGATGGCTCGGGAATGCGCCAGGTGATCTGGAAGCGCTCGGCGTCGGGCAGCCCGAGCGGACCCACAGGGCTGATCTGTTTGATCATGTAGCCGAAGACCATGTGGTGTGCTTCCTCCGAGACCTCGTCCCAGGTGTCGGGGGTCACGATCATCAGCTCGCGCAACAGGCTCGGGTCCGACTCGTTCTCCAGCATTTCCGCGCGATCGTCGCGATCCATCGTCTCGTCGGCGCGCATGGCCCGGATCGACTCCGCGAGGAGGTTCGGCTCGTCGGCAAGGCGGCGGAGGATTTCCCGGCAGCCGTACTGGAAGGCCGCGAACGCCTCCATCGCCTTCCTGTCAGGATTGCTGTAGCCGTAGGGTGCGCCCTCCTCCGCGCCGACATAGTCACCCTTCAGCAGGTGCAGCAGGACCCGCAGCGCGTGTTCCGCCCCCTGCTCCTCGATGAGCCGCGCCATCCCATGGACCCATTGGTCCTCCGGTATCAGCGGCTCGTGAGGGGCGGCGAGCGAAGGGTGGATCTCGATGGCGCTGAACGGGTTGATCAGCATCCCCATGACCAGTTCCGGCGTCCACTTGCCGTCCTCGCCTCCCCAGCCGCCGTTGACCAGTTCCTGGAACGACTTCAGCGCGCCCGACTCTCCCTCACCGATGGCGCGCCACAGCGGCAGGAACCTGGCCGTCTCGGCCTCCTCGTCCCGGGGCGGGCTGCACTGTCCGGCCAGGACCAGGACGATGTCATGGACGGTCTCCCAGCGCGGCACCCGCAATCCGTTGACGGCGGAGCGCACGGTCTCATGGCTGGCTGACGACAGCTGATCCTCACGACCGCCGATGAGTGTGCTCACCTTCCGGAAGCTCAACTTGCCTGCCGCCCGGTGTAGTTCTTGCAGCGCCTCGACCAACTCCCGGTGCGGGCCCGGTGGCAGGGGCGAGGCAGTGGTGGCGGTGGCCAAGGGGTCCTCCTGAGCGCGGTGTCAAGTTCTGCCAACACCGTAGAAGGCGCAGGCCAGGGGCGAGTCAGTATTCGTCAAGTTCGCCGGTACGCCGCCAAACCGTGACTCACGGCCGATCCACGAGGTGAGCATGGAGACGGCGCCGAAGGAGCGCCACCGCCAAAGGAGTCGCCGCGCATGCACATCCCTGCCTACGCCCATGACACGATCCGTGCCGCCGTACTGGCCGGCGTCCCCACATCACGGCAGGCGGGCGGTCTGGAGTGTCGTCTTTGCAGCAGGCCGTTCGGCCCGGACCTCGCCGCCATACCACTCGGGCCGACCCCGACAGCCGGCCTTTCCGGCTGCCGTCCTTGCCTGAGCCGCCTGATCACCCGCGCCCGGCGGGACCGGGACGCCGCGCTGACCCACGACGCCGAGCGGGCTCGGGCGGAGTTCGCGGCCTGGACGCCGGTACGTGAACATCATCTCGCCCGGCTGGACAGTGTGCGGCAGGCCGCCGAGGCCGTGGCGGGGCTGGCCCGGGGTGATGAGATCGAGGCCCTTCGTGTCGCCTGGCTGCTGATCTCGCTGGAGTCCGCGTACACCTGGGTCCCTGACACACCGGAGGCACCCGCTTCCGTGGACCCTGGCGACCCGGATGTCTCCGAGCTGAAGGACGAGGCCTTCCGGCTCGACCTCGCCATGATCACCGCGCGGGAGGCGGTAGCGGAACGGCTTGCCTATCACCTGGTCAACGAGGCCCAGCCCGATGAGCCGGAGATGTGCGGGGAGCTCGAATGCCCGGAGGGCTGCTCGGGACGCCATGACTCCTCGGAGATCGACTGTGGGCCGGACGCCGTATTCGAGGATCTGGCGGAGCACGAGATCATCGTGGAGGACCCGGGGCCCGGGCCCCTGTCACCTCGGCTCGCAGCGCTCCTGGGGAAGGCCGGACCGGCGGAACAGGAGAGATCTTCGCCGCTCACGGGCATCGAGGAGCATGCCCCCGCTGTCCTGGCCCACTGCGGTATCGACGCGGACGATATCGACGTCCTGGTGAGCGCGGCGGCGGTCGGTCTGGTCGACGACGCCTGGCGTGAGGGGCCGCTGGACGCGATCCACGCGGCGGACGGCGGACCGAGCGACGGGGAGATCTTCGCGCAGAGCGTCGATCTGTACCGCAGGGCTCGCGCCGCGCTGGTGGCCGCGCGGGACGACCGGCCCGAGAAACTGCTCGCCTTCGCGGCCGTCGCCTCGGATGTGGACCTTCCGTGGGCCGGCGGCTCACGCTTCGCGCTGCGGACCGTACAGGAAGACGTAACGGAGTTCGTCCGGCACGTCGACAACCGGGTCTGGTTCACCTCGGAGGTGATGCGGGAGCAGGGCTGGCGTGCGGGACTGCTGCACCGAGCCGTCTCGGCCGCTGTCAAAGCTCCCGACCACTTCGGAATGCCCGGCTGGCCCGACACCGTCGGCTCGGCGATGGAACGCCTTGCCGTGCTGGACCGGTCGGGCGCACCCGAGTCGCTGGCCGACCTCGTGGCGGCGGAGACCGCGTTGCTCGAAGCGCCGGACCGGCTGGGGGCGGACGCCCTCGACTGGCTCTGCCGCCAGGGCCTGTTCTGCTAGCGAGCTCTCGCCAAGACGTCGGAAGTCAGAGGCCACGCCATGAAGTGGGACGAAGTGACCCTTGTGATCCTCGCCGCGTTCGGCTGCGTCACGCTCCTGCTGACCCAGATCAGTGAGGTGCTGTCGAGGCTGCCGCAGATCATCCGCGCCTGGCGGCAAGTGCGGCGGGAGCTGAGCGGTGAGACGGACCGTGATGGCCCGACACCGCCCGATCGGTGACAGTGGAGGTACGTGCGTGCAGGTATGTGCACGCACGTATGGCTGTGATGTGAGTGAAGGGAGAGACGCGTGGTGCTGCGGGCGGCTCTGGAACCGAGTGGGCAGGGATGGGTGCAGGCCGGGGAGTTCGGCGTGGCCTTTCTGTTGTCCGGGGTCATCGGGCTGGAGCGGGAGATCCGGCAGAAGGCCGCGGGGCTGCGGACGTACACCATCGTCGGGGTCGGGGCCGCGCTGTTCACGCTCGTGAGCAAGTATGGGTTCAGCGATGTCCTGCATACGGGGACCGTCTCCCTGGATCCGTCCCGCATGGCCGCGCAGATCGTCTCGGGGCTCGGCTTCATCGGGGCGGGCGTCATCTTCGTGCAGCGCGGCTCGGTGCAGGGCCTCACCACCGCGGCGACCATCTGGCTCACCGCCGCCGTGGGTTCGGCGGCCGCCGCGGGGCTGCCGCTGCTCGCGGTCCTCGCGACCGCCGCCTACTTCCTCGTCTCCTACGGGGTACGACCCCTCGCCCACCGGCTGCCCGCGCTGAGATCGGTGCCCGCCGGTTACCGGATCACCTATCTGTGGCGTCCTCGGCTGCTGCATGAACTCCTCGCGCAGTGCGAGGCCGCCGGGTTCGTCGTCGACGGGCTGCGGACGGTCTCCACGGGCGACGCCGAGCACACGGCCGAGGTGCTCATCTCCGTCGTGGGACGCGGGGACCTCGGAGCGCTGACCGTTCGGTTCGCCGATGTGCCCGGCGTGGTGGCCTGCCGACGCGACGACTCCCGGGACGAGTGAGGGCATGTCGGAGCGGCTCAGTGCAGGTCGAGCGGCACCGCCCGGTAGTGCGTAGTCAGGCGGCCCGTCTCGTCCAGGACATGGAAAGCCACCGCCGGCGGCAAGTCCCGGTGTACGTGATGGGCCGCGTCCGTCTGGGGTTCCCAGGGGAGGCGGAGGGTCGAGACGACGCCGGGGGCCACCAGGAGCGGGCGGTCCGCGAAGGTCGTTGCCGCGGGGGTGTGGGCGTGGCCCGCCAGGAATGCCGTGATGTTGGGGTGGCGGGCCGTCAGGGCGGCCAGGCGGGTCTCGTCGAACTGGCGGATCTCGTCGACGTACGGCGTGTGCAGGGTGGTCGGCGGGTGGTGGAAGGCGATCAGTGCCGGTACATCCGCCGGGGCCGCCGCCAGGGTGTTCGTCAGCCAGGTCAGGGTCTCGTCGGCCAGCCTGCCGTGGTCCTCGCCGGGGACCGAGGTGTCGCAGAGGGCGAGAGTGAAGCGGGGCGTCGTGCGGGAGTGGTTGACGGGGGCCGTGCTCGGCGGCTCGCCCAGCAGGTGTGCGCGGAACGCCGCGCGGTCGTCGTGGTTTCCGGGGCAGGTCAGCAGGGGGTGGCGGGTCGCAAGGAGTTCGCGGGCCGCCTCGTACTCCGAAGGGGCCGCGTGGTCGGCTATGTCGCCCGTGACGATGACCGCGTCCAGGTCGTACGGGAGGGTGTTCAGGTACTCCATGACCGCGCGGGTGCGGGCGACGCTGCGGCCGCCGTCCTCCTCGTGCGTATCGATGTGGGTGTCGCTCACGTGGGCGATCACCGCGGTCGTCCGTTCCTGTGGCTGCGCTCGCATGGCTGCGGGCTCCTCCTCGCGTGGTTCACGGTCTTCGGCGTGAACCTACGGCCGCCGGCCGTTCCGCGTTAAGTGCCGGTCGTGCGCGGCTGGACTGGTACCGGGCCTCGCAGGAAGCGGACGGAGGGAGGGTCCTCGCGGGTCACCACCGCCCGTACGCCGTAGACCTCCGCGATGAGTTCCTCCGTGATCACCTCCGTCGGCGTGCCCGCCGCGTACGCCGTGCCGTCCTTCAGGATCAGTACGTGGTCGCAGAACATCGCCGCCAGGTTGAGGTCGTGCAGGGCGATCACGCTGGTGACGGGGAGTTCGGCGACCAGGGAGAGCAGGTCGAGCTGGTGCTGGATGTCGAGGTGGTTGGTGGGCTCGTCCAGGAGGAGTTCGCGGGGCTCCTGGGCCAGGGCGCGGGCTATCTGGACACGTTGGCGTTCGCCGCCGGAGAGCGTGTGCCAGGACTGGGCCGCGCGGTCGGTGAGGCCCGTGTGCGCCAAGGCCTCGCGTACGGCCCGCTCGTCGTGGGGCGTGGGGGCCGACCACGCGCGGCGGTGCGGGATGCGGCCGAGGCGTACGACGTCTCGTACAGTCAACTCGGTTTGCGTGGTGGCGTGTTGCTCGACCACCGCGATACGGCGTGCCACCGTGCGGCGCGGGGTGTCGGGCAGCGGGTGGCCGTCCAGGGTGACCACCCCCGAGGCGGGGGCGAGGACTCCGGCGAGGATCCGCAGGAGTGTGGACTTTCCGGAGCCGTTGGGGCCGAGGAGGCCCACCGTGGCGCCGGGCGGCGGGGCGAGGCTCACGCCGTCGACGACGAGCCGGCCGCCGGCCTCGCGGGTGACCCGGTCGGCGCGCAGACCGCCCCGGGCGTCCGCCGTTACCTCGTACGTCGTCATGTCGCCCTCCGCGTCCGGTACAGCACCACCACGAACGCGGGTACGCCGATGAGTGACGTCACGACGCCCACCGGGACCTCCTGCGGGTCCAGGGCCGTGCGGGCCAGGGTGTCCACCCAGACCAGGAACACCGCGCCGGTGAGTGCCGTGACCGGGAGCAGCCGGGCGTGCCCCGAGCCGGTGAAGGCGCGGGCCGCGTGCGGCAGGACCAGGCCCACGAAGCCGATGGCGCCCGCCGAGCTGACCAGGACGGCGGTCAGCAGCGCCGTCACGCAGAGCAGGACCAGGCGGGTGCGGGCCACCCGTACGCCCAGTGTCGCCGCCGCCTCCTGCCCGAAGGCGAAGGCGTCGAGCGTACGGGCGTGACCGAGGCAGACGAGCAGCACCGCGGCGAGGACCGCCGCGCACAGCCACACGTCCGTCCAGCCCGCCCCGCTGAGCGAGCCGAGCAGCCAGAACAGCACGCCGCGGGTGGTCTCCGCGTCGCCCGCGGTGAGGATGACGAACGATGTCAGCGCGGAGAAGAGCTGCATCGCGGCGACGCCCGACAGTACGACGCGGTCCGTCGTGCCGCCGAGTGTGTGGCTCAGCAGGAGGACGAGCGCGAACGAGCAGAGCGCGCCCACGAAGGCGCCCGCCGAGATCGACAGCGCTCCCCCGCCGACACCGAGGACGACGACCGCGACCGCTCCGGTGGACGCCCCGGACGACACCCCGAGCACGAAGGGGTCCGCGAGGGGGTTGCGGAGCAGGGACTGCATGACCGCGCCGCAGACCGCGAGGCCCGCGCCGCAGACCGCGGCGAGCAGGGTGCGGGGCAGCCGCAGGTTCCAGACGATGCCGTCCCTGATGGGGGTGAGGTGTGCCTCGCCCCAGCCGAGGTGCGCGGCGAGCGCCGAGAACACGTCGGGGACCGAGATGTCGGCGGGGCCGATGGTGACGGCGACCGCCACCGAGAGGACGAGCGCGGCGCCGCCGGCCAGCCACAGCAGCCCATGCCGGACGGGGGCGACCGGGCTCACTTCGCCAGCCCGAACTTCCGCAGGCCGGCGGCCACTTGCTCGATGCCGTCGACCGTGCGGATCGTGGGGTTCATGGCCTGGCCGCTGAGGAGTACGTAGCGCTTCTTCTTGACGGCGGTGAGGTTCTTGGTCGCGGGGTTGGACTCCAGGAACCTGATCTTCGCCGCGGCGCTCTCCGCGGACTGCGACTTGCGGGTGAGGTCACCGATGACGAGGACGTCGGGGTCGCGGTCGGCGACGGTCTCCCAGTTGATCTGGGGCCACTCCTCGCGGGTGTCGTCGAAGACGTTCTTCGCGCCGAGTTCGCGGGTGATGATGCCGGGGGCGCCGCAGCAGCCCGCCATGTACGGGGCGTCGGAGTTGGCGAACCAGTACAGGAGCGAGACACCGGACGCGTCGATGTCCTTCGTGGCCTTCGCGACGCGGCCCTTCAGGTCCGCGATCAGCTTCTCGCCGCGCTTCTCGACGCCGAACACCTCGGCGAGGTCGCGTACCTCGCCGTAGACGGTGTCCATGGTGAGGGTCTTGACGCGTTTGCCGTCGCCGCCGCCGTCGTTGTCCTTGCCCGCGCAGTCGGTGGGCGAGACGTAGACGGGCACGCCGAGTTCGGTGAACTTCGCGCGGTCGGCGACGCCGCCCTTGCCCACGGTGTAGAGGAAGGAGGCGCTGACGAAGTCCGGCTCCTTGGAGAGGACCTTCTCCAGGGCGGGGTAGCGGTCGGCGAGCCGCTCGACCTTCGCGTTCTCCTTCTCCAGGTGCTTCGGGATGGGGTCGGTCCAGGTGCCCGTGCCCGCCATGCGGTCGGCGAGGCCGAGGGAGAGCAGGATCTCCGTGGAGCCCTGGTCGAGGGAGACGGCGCGCTTCGGCGGGGCCTGGACCTCGGCCTCCTTGCCGCAGGAGGCGACCGTGACGGGGTAGCCGTCGGCGCTCTTGCCCGCGGACTTCTGGGCGGAGCCGCCACCGCAGGCGGTGAGCGCGAGCAGTGCGGTACAGAGCACGGCGGACATACGGACTGTCGAGGACACGCGATCCCTTGAGTGTCACGGCTCATACGCGGAGCCTGGTCTGCGTCACGGCCTCCGCCGCCCGGTGTGCGAGCGGAGGCGCCAGCAGGTCTTCGGACTCGGGATCGAACCGGACGGGGCGCCTTCCCAGGCGTCCGAAGACGCCCAGTGGCCGTGGCCCCGCCCGTCCCCCTCACCGCTGCGCGTCAGTTCCGGATTTCCACCGGATTCCCTGGCCCAGGTGTGGGTTTGACTGGCTTGCGCAAGTTATCACGCGTCTTCACCGGCCCGGGCCCGGCCTCGGCTCGCCCCGGTAGGTGCCGAAGGACCAGCGGTTTCCCTCGGGGTCCTGGATGCCGAACTCGCGGCTGCCGTACGGCTTGTCCTCGATGTCGCCGGTGATCTTCACGCCCGCCTCGCGGAGGCGGTGGTACAGGTCGTCCACCCGGTCGGTCACGACATAGGCGCCGGAGGTGCCGGGTTTCCCGCAGGTCTCGGCGGCCGTCCCGGGGTCGTACGAGCCGAGCATGACGCCGCCTCCCTCGGGCCAGTCGAGCTGGGCGTGGACGACGCGGCCGCCGTCCTCGTACACGGCCGTGCGCAGGAAGCCGACGGTGTCGACGAGGAAGTCGATCAGGGCGGGGGCGTCCTGCGCCTGGAGGCATGGCCAGGTCGTGGGGGCGGGGGTGGTGGTGAGCGGCTCGTGCTGTGTGGTGTCAGGCGCGGTATCAGGTGTGGTGTCAGGTGTGGTGTTCATGTCTGCCACTCTTCGCCTCCGGCGTGCGCCCCGGCTTGGATATTCCGGCACTCCTCGGCCAGCCAGCCCGTGGGGCTCACCCCCGTGTACTGCCGGAAGTCCCGTACGAGGTGGGAGTGGTCGTAGTAGCCCGTGTCGGCGGCGACCCGGGCGAGGTCCGGCGGGTCACCCGCCGCGACGGCGCGGGTCACGGCCGCCTTGGCGTGCTGGAAGCGCATCAGGCGCGCGGCCTGCTTGGGGCTCAGGCCGGTCTCGGCGCGGAAGAGGGCGGTCAGGCGGCGCTCGCTGAGGGCGACGTGCCGGGACAGGCCGCCGAGGGTACCGGCGCCGCGGTGCCGGGCGAGCCAGGCCCAGGCCTCGGCGACCTCGGGGCGCACGGCTCCGGCGGGCCGGGCCGCGCGCCGCCTCAGGTAGTCGGCGAGGACGGCGAAGCGGTCCTCCCAGGCGTCCAGGGCGCACAGCCGCTCACGCACCTCGGCGGCGCGCGCGCCGAGGACGTCGGTGCCGCCGACGACGAGCTGTCCGGCGAGCTCACCGGCGGGCAGGCCGAGGAGCGCGCGGGCCGCCAGCGGGTGCACGGCGAGCTGGACGCCCGCCTCGTGCTCGGGCTGGACGACGTAGGCGGGGCTCTGGTGGAGGCCGCCCACGATGATGTCGGTGCGGACCGCGTCGGCGCCGGTCGCCTGGGCGGGCGTACCGCCGGTGGCGATGGCCCCGTCCAGCGAGAAGATCACCGTCAGGTACGGCGAGGGCAGGCCCCGGTGCAGGGCGGGCCGCTGCCCCGCGGTGCGGTAGCCGACCGCGGAGACGACCATGCCGTCGAGCCGGGGAACGGCCCGCACGAACTCACGGGAGCCCATGCGGTCCAGTATGCGACGCCCCGGCCTCCACCGCCGAGGCCTCGCCCCGGGCCGCACGCGCCCGCCGACGCCCCTCTCCGCTACCCGCCACCGCGCCCCCCATGCCCGCCCGCCCCGGTGACTTCGATCATGGGAATCCCGTGGCCGGGCCCATAGCATGGCGCGCCGCTCCGGACGGGGCCGCGCATCGCACTCAGGAACGGCGGGACACGGGAAACATGGCAGTACGAGCCAAGAACAAGCGGGCCCTCATCGGTGGCGTGGGGGCGCTCGTCGCCGCCGCACTCGCGGGCGGCGCGCTGTGGCCCGCCGGTGAGGCGACGGCGGCCGACACCTCGGCCGCCACCGCCCGCGAGCTGTCGCACTGGCCGGAGCCGGTCGCGAAGAAGCTCGGCAAGGTCATCGCCGCGAACGACCACAAGGGCGCGTATGCCGTCTTCGACGCGGACAACACCTCGTACCGCAATGACTTGGAGGAGTCGCTGCTGCCCTTCCTGGAGATGAAGGGCGTGCTGACCCGCAAGACCATGGACCCGTCCCTGAAGGTCATCCCGTTCAAGGACACGGCGACGCACAAGGAGAGCCTCTACAGCTACTACAACCGGCTGTGCGAGGTCGACGACCAGGTCTGCTACCCGTGGGCCGCGCAGATCTTCTCCGGGTTCACGCTGAAGGAGCTCAAGGGGTACGTCGACGAGTTGCTGGCGTACGAGAAGCCGATCCCCGCGGAGTACTACGAGGACGGGAAGGTCACCAGGACCGAGGTGAAGCCGCCCGAGCTGTCGGACGGCATGCGGCAGCTCTACAAGACGCTGCGCGCGCACGGCATCGAGGTGTACGTGGTCAGCGCGGCCAGCGAGGACCTGGTGCGGATGGTCCTCGCCGACCCGAAGTACGGCTACGGCGTGGAGCCGCGGAACGTCATCGGGGTGTCGATGCTGCTCAAGGACCGCGGGACGGGCGCGGTGACCAGTTCCCGCAAGGAGATCGCAGAGGGCCGCTTCGGCGAGAAGGACCGGGCGAAGCTCGCGGGACGCGAGCTGACGCCCAAGCTGTGGGCCCCGCTGACCTGGTACGCGGGCAAGCCGGCCGCGATCAACACGTACATCGACGAGTGGCGCAAGCCGGTCCTCGTCGCCGGTGACACCCCGGTCAGCGACGGCCCGATGCTGTTCCACTCGGCGGACGTGGAGCACGGCGGCGTACGCGTCTGGGTCAACCGCAAGGACGCGTACATGAAGCAGCTCGACGGGATGAAGAAGAAGAACGCCGGGCGGCAGCGCGAGCTGGGCCAGAAGGTGACCGCCGACAAGCGGTGGCTGACGGTCACCCCCGAGCAGATCCGCTAGCCGCCGGGCGGCCGGCCCCGGCCGGGGCGCTCTTCGGCCGCCGTCCACGCCGCCACCTGCTTGGCGAGCGCCCCGCCCGCCTTGGTCCAGGCGAAGTGGTCGAGGCGGGCGCCCGCCTCCCGCGCGGTGTAGTGGCGCCGGGTGAGGCGCGCCCGGGGGACCTTGCCGAGCAGGTGGTCGAGGGCGGTGGCGGGGGCGAGGGTGTCGTGCTCGACGGAGACGGCGAGGACGGGCAGGTCCAGGGCGGCCAGGGCCGCTTCGTAGTCGAGCGCGGAGCCCTTGGGGGCGTAGCGGCCGGTGAGCCCCTGGTGCGCCCAGTCCCGCATGACGCCCTTGGGCTGGTTGCCGCCGAAGCCGAGGCGGGCGCCGGGCCAGCGGCCGAGCGCGGTCGCCGTCGCGGCGATCAGCAGCTCGCCGAGGAGCAGACCGGGGGCGCGCCGCGGGCCGTACGCGCGGAACCAGACGGACCCCGAGGCGACGAGCGCCACGCCGTCGACGTCCGGCCCGGAGCCCAGGGCGGCGTACAGCAGCGCGAGCTGGCCACCCAGGCTGTGGCCGAGGAGGCGCAGGGGCGGCTCGGGGCCCAGCTCGGCCCGGACCGCCGCGAGGACGGCGGGCAGGTCCTCCTCGACGAGCGCGCGGTAGCCGTGGTCGCGGGCGTCCCGGTCGGTGGCACGCGGCGTCGCCTCGCCCTGGCCGCGCAGGTCGGCTGTGATCACGGTGAGGCCCTCGTCGTGCAGGTGGCGCGCGAAGCGGCGGTAGAAGCGGGCGGGGGTGCCCATCGCCGGCAGGACGAGCACCGCGGGGGCCGGGGGCGGCCCCGGTGCCGGTCCCGAACCGGACGGCAGGAAACGCTCGGGCGCGGGGGCGCGCAGGGCGCGCACCGGAACGCGGGCGCCGTCCGGGAGTTCGACGGTCGTCAGGAGCGGCATTTCGCCGACGGGTTCCGGCTGGGTCATGGGCCCAGCATGACCCACCGTACAGGCGGACGCGGAGATTCAGGCGGAAAGACGGCGCGGGGAGACGGCACGGCCCGGGGAGGCCAACTGCCGTCCCCGGGCCGCGCGTTCACTCCCCTCAGCGGCTGTAGCGCATCAGCGCGCGCACCATGTGGCAGGTGATGTCGGAGGGCGGGTGGATGCCGACCTCCTCGGCCATGCCTCGGATCGTGCTGTTCTTCGCCTGGTTCGGCAGGTACACGCCCGACTCGAGCAGGGCGATGGCCAGGCGCATGGCCTTGAGGCGGCGGTTGTGGTTGACGTACCACTCACGCGGGCGCCCGGCGGGCAGCGCCTTCTTCTCCCTCGGTACGTACGGCAGATCGATCAGGACGGGCTTCGGTACGGTCTTGGACACACGCTTCGACGTGAGTGCGGCAGCGGGCACGGGCATCCTCCTGTCGCGGTCGGGACCCCCCGTCGGGCGCCCTCGAACACTACTGTGATTCTACCGCCAGGCACTGACAATCGCCGCTGGCCAGACGCCCTTTGGGGTGTTCGAATACGGTCGCGCCGCGCGCCCTGGTGCGGGTGTTCCGGAGGTAGCGTGTGGGCATGGAGATCTGGATCAACCCCGCCTGTTCGAAGTGCCGCAGCGCCCTGACGCTGCTCGACGCGGAGGGCGCCGACTACACCGTGCGCCGCTACCTCGACGACGTACCGACCGAGGACGAGATCCGCGCCGTCCTCGATCGCCTCGGGCTCGAACCGTGGGACATCACGCGGACCCAGGAGCAGGCCGCCAAGGAGCTGAACCTCAAGGACCGCGAGGCCTGGCCGCGCGACGCCTCGGGCCGCGCGCGCTGGATCAAGGCCCTCGCCGAGCACCCGAAGCTGATCCAGCGCCCCATCCTCACGGCGGACGACGGCACGGCGGTGGTGGCCCGCACGGAGGAGGCGGTGCGCGACGCGCTCTCCCGCTGACTCCCTTCACGCCGCCGTACGGGAGAGGAACTCGGTTATCGCGCGGGCGAGTTCGGCCGGGCGCGCGTGTGGGAGCGCGTGGTGCGAGACGCCGGGCAGGGTCGCCACCGTCGCGTCCGGGAGCAGGGCGGCGGCACGGGAGGCGACCTTGCGGATGTCGTGGGCACGGCTGCGGCCTCCCAGGAGGACCAGCATGGGCGGGCGCAGGGTGCGCAGGGTGGCCGGGGCCGGGCGCGGGCCCATGACCGGCCTGGCGGCGGGGAAGGCGGCGGCGTGCTCCTGGAGCGTCAGCCAGTCGGCGTCGAGCGGGGCGCCGCCGGTCTCCCAGGCGAGGAAGGCGCGCGTCGCCCGCGCCGAGGGACGCAGCAGCGTGGGCAGGGCGCGCAGCAGGTAGCCGGGGCGGAACCCGGCGAAGCACCGCGTGGGGTCGACGAGCACCAGGCGCCGCACGCGGCCGGGCGCGCGCAGGGCGTGGTGGAGGGCGATCCAGGCCCCGTACGAGTGCCCGCCCAGATCGGCCGCCGGTATGTCGAGCCCGTCGAGCAGGGCGTCCAGCCAGGCCGTCAGGTCGGTCACGGTCCGGACCGGCCGCTCGGCCACCGGGATGCTGCGCCCGGGGTCGCCGACCAGGTCGACGGCGAACACCCGGCGCGTGCGGGCGAGTTCGGCGGCGTTGGCGAACCAGCTCAGGCCTGTCGCTCCGCCGCCGGGCAGCAGCACGAGCGGAGCGCCGTCGGCGGGGCCGTGGACGGTGACGTGCGTGTGTCCGTAGGGGGTGGGCACGGTCCGCGTGGTGGTGCCCTCGGGCCACTTGGCGAGGACCGTGTCGTAGGCCGCCTGGAACGCCTCGGGGTCAGCCGGATCAGTCATGGGTGGGTCGGCCTCCTCGTATTATCTCGCTGAGCGAGAGAATATGCGAGGGAGACCATGCCGGACAGCCCGGAAGCGGAGCTGGAGATCGTCCACCTCCTGCGCGCCGTCACCGTCGAACTGAGCCTGCGCACCGCCGACTTCGCCGCGCGCAACGGCATGCACCCCACCGACGTACGCGCCCTGATCTGCCTGATGGACGCGCGGCGGGAGGGCACGGCCATGACGGCGGGACGCCTCGGCGCGGAGCTCGGCCTCCACTCGGCGGGCACGACCGGCCTCATCGACCGCCTGGAGCGGCTCGGCCACGTCCGCCGCGTGCGGGACGCGCGCGACCGGCGCCGGGTGCTGATCGAGATCGACGAGCGGGCGGTGGCGCTCGGGCAGTCCTTCTTCGGCCCTCTCATCGGGCGGACGGTGGAACTGCTCCAGGGGTACGACGAGCAGCAGCGCACCGCGGTCAAGGGGTTCCTGGGCGGGGTGCTCGGCCATGCCCGGGGAGCCGCCGACACCCGGGACGCCGCCGACAGCCCCGAGAGTCGATGACCGCGTACCGATGGGACATATACGGCCAACCGTTACATAGGCCTGCATAACGTTGAAAGCTCCGGAGGGCACAGACAGCCCCGGAAAACGCAGAGCGAGAACAGCGAGAACAGCGAGAACAGCGAGAACACGGAGAGAGGGGCGCGCCATGCGGAGCTGGATGTTCGGGGGCGTATACGGAACGGTCCTCGCGAGCGCGCTGCTGGCGGCGCTGCACTCGGAGGGCGCCCCCTACACGCCCACCTACGACGCGGCCTGGGTCATGGTCACCGCGGGCGCGGCCGCGCTCGCGCACGGCTACGCGCACCACATGGCCACGCACCGCCCCGGCTCGGCCGTCCACCGCTGGCGGCAGCTGGCCGGGGCGCTCCTCGACGAGTGGCCGGTCGTCGTCGCCTGCTGGCCGACCGTGGCCCTGCTGCTCCTCGCCGGCGCCTTCGGCTGGCCCGAGCCGGCCGTCACGTCCACCGGACTGCTGCTGAACGCCGCGCTCCTCTTCGGCTGGGGCGCCTCCGCCGCGCTGCGGGTCGGCTACCGGCGCCGCTCCGCGGTCCTGCTCGGCGGCGCGGACGCGGCGATCGGCCTCGGCATCGCCGCCGCGAACGCGGTCATCAAGTGACGTGAGCCACACCCGGCGCGGGTAACACGGGGTTCACATGAGGGCAACGGCCGGGAAATCGCGGATTGCCAGGCTGCCGCACATCACCACGGCACCGCAGCACCCGCACGTTCTGCGCCGTACCGAACGTTTCAAGGATGAGGCCCCCGTGACCTTCAAGGCTGAGTACATCTGGATCGACGGCACCGAGCCGACCGCCAAGCTCCGTTCGAAGACGAAGATCCTCGGGGACGACGCCAAGGGCGCCGAGCTGCCGCTGTGGGGCTTCGACGGCTCCAGCACGAACCAGGCCAAGGGTCACGCCTCCGACCGCGTGCTCAAGCCGGTGTTCACCTGCCCGGACCCGATCCGCGGCGGCGACGACGTACTCGTCCTGTGCGAGGTCCTCAACACGGACATGACGCCGCACGAGTCCAACACCCGTGCCGCGCTCGCCGAGGCCGAGGAGCGCTTCGGCGCGCAGGAGCCGATCTTCGGCATCGAGCAGGAGTACACCTTCTTCGAGGGCGACCGCCCGCTCGGCTTCCCCGTCGGCGGCTTCCCCGCCGCGCAGGGCGGCTACTACTGCGGTGTCGGCTCGGACGAGATCTTCGGCCGTGACGTCGTCGAGGCGCACCTGGAGAACTGCCTCAAGGCCGGTCTCGGCATCTCCGGCATCAACGCCGAGGTCATGCCCGGCCAGTGGGAGTTCCAGGTCGGCCCGCTCGCGCCGCTGGAGGTCTCCGACCAGCTGTGGATCGCCCGCTGGCTGCTCTACCGCACCGCCGAGGACTTCAAGGTCTCCGCGACCCTCGACCCGAAGCCGGTCAAGGGCGACTGGAACGGCGCGGGCGCGCACACCAACTTCTCGACGAAGGCCATGCGCGAGGGTTACGACGCGATCATCACCGCCTGCGAGTCCCTCGGTGAGGGCTCCAAGCCGATGGACCACGTCAAGAACTACGGCGCCGGCATCGACGACCGCCTGACGGGCCTGCACGAGACCGCCCCGTGGAACGAGTACAGCTACGGCGTCTCCGACCGCGGCGCCTCGGTCCGCATCCCGTGGCAGGTCGAGCGGGACCGCAAGGGCTACATCGAGGACCGCCGCCCGAACGCGAACGTCGACCCGTACGTCGTCACGCGCCTGCTCGTCGACACGTGCTGCACCGCCCTGGAGAAGGCGGGCCAGGTCTGATCCGGCGCCGGCCCCGACGACGGGGGCGCCCACCGATCGCGGTGGGCGCCCCCGTCGTCGTCGGCCCATCTGCTTCAATGGGGGGCATGGGCAGCAGCTACCAGAACTCCGCGACGGGTCGGCACGACCTCGAGCCCTTCTGGCCCTCCCGGCAGCATCACGACTTCGACCGGATGTGTTGCCGCGCGACGAACGCGCGGGCCCTCTAAAGCCGTTCCCACGGCCTTCGCCCCGCGCGAGCACGACGTACGTCTGTTTCTCGACGACTCGACTCCTTCTTCGCGCGAAAGAGCTGACCTCACATGGCGAACTCCCGTACCTTCACCGCGACCACCGCTGCCGCTCCCGTCCCCGCCGCTCGGGGGCGCCTGCGGGCCGTCGACCCCGACGAGCCCCATCCCGCCGTGCCGATCGCCGACTTCCTGCCGCCGGGCGCCCGATGGCTGCCCGCGCCGCAGCACACCCTGCCGACGCTGCCGGGCCAGCCGCCGATGGTCGGCTACCTCGTCCTCGTACCCGCCGGGCAGGCGCCCGTGGCCGTGCGGGAACCGGACGAGCCGAGGACGCCGTGCGCCGGGCCGGTCAGGGTCGACCCCGTGCGGCGCTCCGCCGAGGTCGACGGCCGCCCGCTCGACCTCACGTACCTGGAGTTCGAACTGCTCGCCCACCTCGTCGCGCACCCCCACCGGGTGCACACCCGCGACCAGTTGGTGACGACGGTGTGGGGGTATGGCCACGTCGGCGACGGCCGCACCGTGGACGTCCACGTCGCGCGGCTGCGGCGCAAGCTCGGCGCCGAGCACCGCGGGACGATCCAGACGGTGCGGCGGGTGGGGTACAAGTACGCGCCGGGGGCCGCTCGCTGAGCCCCGCACCGGTGAGCCCGCTCTCTGCTGGGAGCAGAAGACGGTTCCCCCGGCCCGGGTGACCAGGGCAGAGTCATCTCCATGAGACTTCTGATACTGGGTGGTACCGAGTTCGTGGGCCGTGCCGTCACCGAGGCGGCGCTCGCCCGCGGCTGGGAGGTGACCGTCTTCCACCGCGGCCGCCACGCGGCGCCCGAGGGGGCCCGCGTCATCCATGGCGACCGCACCGCCGAGGGCGGCCTCGCCGGACTCGCCGAGGGCGAGTGGGACGTGGTGGTCGACACCTGGTCCTCGGCGCCGCACGTCGTACGGGACGCGGCGAAGCTGCTCGCGGGGCGGGCCGGGCGGTACGTGTACATCTCCAGCGGTTCCGTCTACCAGTACCCGGGCGCGGCCGGCTCCGACGAGAGCTTCCCCGTGGTGGACGGCGATCCGGACGCGGAGGCCGCCGAGTACGCGCCGGACAAGCGGGGCGGTGAGCTGGCCGCGATCGCCGGGTTCGGCGCGGAGCGCACGGTGCTCGCGCGGGCCGGGCTGATCCTCGGCCCCTACGAGAACATCGGCCGGCTGCCGTGGTGGCTGAACCGGATCGCGCGGGGCGGGCCCGTCCTCGCCCCCGGGCCGCGGGATCTGGAGATCCAGTACATCGACGTGCGGGACCTCGCGGAGTGGGTCCTCGACGCGGCCGCCGCGGAACTGCACGGCGCGTACAACCTCATCAGCCCCATGGGGCGGTTCACCATGGGTGAGCTGCTCGACGCGTGCGCGCGGGTGGTGGGCGGTGACGCGGAGCTGCGCTGGACGGAGCCCGAGGTGATCCTGGAGGCGGGCGTCGAGCAGTGGATGGAGCTGCCGGTGTGGCTGGCGCCCGGGGAGCTGCACGACACCATGCACCGCACCTCTTCGGAGAAGGCGGTCGCGGCCGGGCTCAGGACGCGGCCCGTCATGGACACGGTCCGCGACACGTGGGAGTGGCTGCGGTCCATCGGCGGGGCCCCGCCGCAGCGCCCCGACCGGCCGGTGGTGGGGCTCGCCCCCGAGAAGGAGGCGAAGGTGCTGGGCCTGTGACGTGACGTACTCCCCCGGCGCGGTGTGCGCCGGGGGCCGTGCCCGTGCGTCAGTGCGGCGCGTGCGCTCCGGCCGGGTGCCGCTCGGCGGGCGCGGCCGATGGGATCTCCTCGCCGTGCGAGACCTCCGGCAGCCAGGAAAGGGCGCGCGGGGTGCGCCAGTTGCGCTCGCCCAGGAGGGCCATCACGGACGGCAGCAGGATCATGCGGACCACCGTGGCGTCCAGCAGGACGGCCACGCCGAGGCCCACGCCCATCTGCTGCATGTCCTGCATGGACAGCGTGCCGAAGACCGCGAAGACCGCGACCATGATCACTGCGGCGCCCGTCACCGCGCCCGCCGTGCGCGTGATGCCCTCGCGGATCGCCGCGCGGTTGTCCATGCCCCGGTCCCGCGCCTCGCGGATCCGGGAGACCACGAACACGTGGTAGTCCATGGAGAGTCCGAAGAGGACGACGAGGACGAACAGCGGCATCCAGTTCTCGATCGCGCCTGCCTTCTCCGAGCCGATCAGCTCCGCGCCCCAGCCGTGCTGGAAGACGGCGGTCATCACGCCGTAGGCGGCGCCCACCGACAGCAGGTTGAGGACGATCGACGTCACGGCGATCACCACCGAGCGGAAGCTGAGGAGCATCAGCAGGAAGGTCACCGCGGCGATGAAGCCGAAGACCGGGACGATGCCCCTGCCGAGCTGGTCGCCGAAGTCCTCGGAGGAGGCGAGCTCGCCGCCCACCCGGGCTTCGGCGTCGACGCCGCGGAAGGCCGCGGGGACCGTCTCGTCGCGCAGCTCGCCCAGCGCCTCCTTGGCCTCGGCGTCGGTGCCGTCACCCGGCAGCGGCACCTCGATCTCGGCGACGTCGGCCGCCCGGTGGACGGTGAGTTCGGCGCCGTCGCCCGCCCGCTTCGTCAGGGCGTCGAGCGCGTCACGCACCGGCCTCGCGTCGATGTCGTCGGCGGTGACGACCACCAGGGCCGGTGAGGGGCCGCCGGGGAACTCGTCGGTGATCTTCTTGTACGAGACGGAGAGCGGGGCATCGGAGCCGAACTGCTTCTCCAGGCCGAGCTGTTCGGTCCTCATGCCGAGCGCGGGGGCGGCCAGCGCGAGGAGCAGCACGGCCGCGCCGACGGCGAAGGACTTCGGGCGGGCGAGTACGGGCCGCAGCAGCGTGCCCGCGATGCCGCCGCCGGTGTGCGCGCCCTTCTTGGGGCGGCGGTTCAGGAAGGGGACGCGGCCCGCGTCGATCCGGTCGCCGAGCCCGGCGAGGAGGGCGGGCAGGACCGTGACGGAGCCGGCCATCGCCACGCACACCACCAGGATCGTGGCGAGGGCGAAGCCCTTGAAGAGGAGCAGGCCGGTCAGGAACATGCCCGCCATCGCGACCATCACCGTCAGGCCGGAGACCAGGACGGCGCGTCCGCTGGTGGCCGCGGCGATCCGCAGGGCCGTCCGCGCGTCCCGTCCCGCCGCCCGCTCGTCCCGCTCGCGCCGCAGGTAGAACAGGCAGTAGTCGACGCCGACCGCGAGACCCATCAGGAACATCACGGAGTACGTCGTCTCGAAGAGGTGCAGCCGATGGCTGGCCAGCGAGAGCAGCCCGAACGCCGCCACGCACGCCGTGAGCGCGAGGCCGACCGGGAGCAGCGCCGCGACCACCGCGCCGAAGGCGACCAGGAGTATGCCGAGCGCCAGCGGCACCGCCGTGAACTCGGCCTTCCTCAGGTCGTCGGCCAGCAGGTCCGACAGGTGCTTCTCGGAGCTGGCGTCGCCGAACTGATGGACCGAGATGCCGTGCGCCGCGCCCTTCTCCCACGCCTTCGCCACGGCGTCGAGGACCGGCTGGACGCGGTCGGCGGCCTCGTCGGAGGGGCCCTTGATCTCGAAGCGGAGCAGCGCCTCCTTGCCGTCCTCGGAAGGCAGCGGCGCCTGGAGGCCGCGTACGTCACCGGTCGCGGTCAGGGCCTTCGAGAGGTCGGCCGCGGCCTCCCGCCAGCCGTCGGGCGTCCGCGCGGTGACCATGACGAGTTCACCGGCGGGCTCGTCGATGCCTGCGTCCTTCAGGATCGCGGCGGCCCGCCCCGATTCGCCGACGCCCATCTCGTCGTCGGACGCGGTGACCGTGCCGGAGGCCCCGCCGAGGACCGTGGCGAGGACCACGAAGACCAGCCAGCCGAGAACGGCCGTCTTGCGGTGGTGCGCGCTCCACACCCCGAGTCGTGCCGCGAGGTTCCGCCTCATGGCGAACCGCCCCCATCGATCTGCGTGAGTGAACGTCGAACAGGACCTGCCTCACGGTAGGAATCCGGGGCCGGGCGCCCCAGCCGCCGAGCCCCCCTCTCCCCGGAGCCCGGGACGAGGTCCGGGGGGTGTCGTCAGGTACACCCCCGCCCGGGTGGAGGGCCCAATGACCTGGCCCCGCCGCACGGGCGAGACTGTTCCCGGCCCGGGGTGCGGCACGCGACCCGGGCGGCCGGGCTTGACGAGAGGGACGGACGACCATGACCAGGGTCAGAAACGCGTTGATCGCGGGGGCTCAGGGCCTCTACCTGACGATCGTCGCGATGGTGGGATCCATCGTCCTCTTCGTTCTCTCGGTCCTGTCGATCGCGTTCATCCTGCTCGGCATCGGTCTCTTCACCACGCCCGTCGTCCTGGCGGGCGTACGCAAGTACGCCGACGGCCAGCGCATACGGGCCGGCGCGTGGTCCGGTGTGGACATCCCCGTGCCCTACCGGCCCCTCCCCGCGGACCTGCGGGGCGGCGTGGCCGGGCAGGTGGAGCGCTGCACGCTGATGCTGAAGGACCCGGCGACCTGGCGCGACCTCCAGTGGCTCCTGGTGAACATGACCGCGGGCGCCGTCGTCGCCGTCTTCGCCCCGGCGCTGCCGCTCTACATGCTCTACGGCTGGGTCCTCGCGCTCGGCGTGTGGAAGCCGATCCACGAGGCGGGCGGCGGCGAGTGGTACGCCTTCATCCACGTGACCTCGCAGTCCACCGCCAACCAGGCGGCGGCGCTCGGCATGGGCCTCTTCGTCCTCGGCGTGTTCGTCAACACCTCGCTGGTACGTACGCACTTCCTCCTCGCCCGCGCGTTCCTCGCGCCCACCTCGGCCATGCGGGAGCGCGAACTGGCCCGGCGGGTGGACCGCCTGACCGAGACCCGGCACGACGCGGTGGACAACTCCGCGGCGGAGCTGCGCCGCATCGAGCGCGACCTGCACGACGGCGCGCAGGCCCGTCTGGTGGCCATGGGCATGGACCTCGGCACCATCGAGGCGCTCATCGAGACGGACCCCGCCAAGGCCAAGGAGCTGCTGGCCAAGGCCCGGCAGGATTCCGGCGAGGCGCTGACCGAGCTGCGCGACCTGGTCCGCGGCATCCACCCGCCGGTGCTCGCCGAGCGCGGCCTCGGCGACGCGGTGAAGGCTCTCGCGCTGCGCCTGCCGATCGCCACCGAGGTCGACGTGGAGCTGCCTGGCCGGGCCGGGGCGCCGGTCGAGTCGGCGGCGTACTTCGCGGTGAGCGAGTCACTGGCCAACGCGATCAAGCACTCGGGCGCCGACCGCATCTGGGTGGACATGCACTACGGCGACGGCATGCTGCGCGTCGCCGTCACCGACAACGGCAAGGGCGGGGCGGCTCTGGGGGCGGGGTCCGGGCTGAGCGGGATCGAACGCCGGCTCGGTACATTCGACGGCGTACTGGCCGTCAGCAGCCCCGCGGGCGGTCCGACCATGGTGACCATGGAGATCCCTTGCGAGTTGTCCTAGCCGAAGACCTCTTTCTGCTGCGCGACGGCCTGGTGCGGATGCTGGAGGCATTCGACTTCGAGATAGCCGCGGCCGTGGAGAGCGGGCCCGAACTCTCCAAGGCCCTCGCGGAGTTGGCGCCGGACGTCGCGGTCGTCGACGTACGGCTGCCACCGTCGCACACGGACGAGGGTCTCCAGTGCGCCCTGGCCGCCCGGCGGGCCAGGCCGGGCCTGCCCGTCCTCGTCCTCTCGCAGCACGTGGAGCAGCTGTACGCGCGGGAGTTGCTGGCCGACGGCAACGGCGGCGTCGGGTACCTCCTGAAGGACCGGGTCTTCGACGCGGCGCAGTTCGTCGACGCCGTGCGCCGGGTCGCGGCCGGCGGCACCGCGATGGACCCGCAGGTGATCCAGCAGCTCCTCTCCCGGCGCTCCACCGACCAGCCGCTCGGCGCGCTCACGCCCCGCGAGCGCGAGGTACTGGAACTCATGGCGCAGGGGCGGTCGAACGCGGCCATCGCGTCCCAACTGACCGTCACGGAGCGGGCGATCGCCAAGCACACGTCGAACATCTTCGGCAAGCTCGGCCTACCGGTCTCCGACGACGACAACCGGCGGGTGCTCGCGGTCCTCGCCTATCTGGACCAGGGGCGCTGAACACGCCGCGCCGCTGATGCGTATGTAGCCCCATGGGACGCACCTCACGAAAACGATCAAAGCTGGCGCGGCGCCTGGTCGCCACGTCCGCGGCTCTCGTCATGGGCGGCGGCGGTCTCATCGCCGTCAACGTCTACGCGAACGCCGAGGACGGCGCCCAACAGCCCCCGGAAGCGGCCGCGGCCCGGCAGTTGTCGACGATCAGCTGCCCGGACGTGGCGAATCGGCTGCGGGAGGTTCCACCGGGCGCGCGCGGCGAGGTGGACGGCCGCCTCGCCGAGCTGGACAGCCAGATCACGCGGGCCTACGACCGGTTCAGCAAGGCCGAGGACGCCGGGGCCCAGGAGTCCGTGCTGCCGCCGCTGGAGGAACAGCGGCGGGGCACGCTCGGCGAGATCGCGGACGCCATGGGCCGGGCGGGCGCCCGGCCCGAGGGCCTCGGCGGCATGGCCCCCTGCACTCTGCGCGCCTCCGACCAGGAGCAGAGCCAGGAGCAGAGCCAGGGGCAGGACCCGGGCCAGGGCCAGGGCCAGGGAGACGGCGAGGGCGAAGGCGGGGAAGGGGGCCAAGGGCAGAGCGGGAACGGCCCCGTGGCCGGTGACTTCGTCGACATCACATCCGTCCGGCCCAACGTCGAACGCCCCCGCGACCGGCGCGGCGCCTCGCGCGGGACCTTCACCACCGACTGCGGGCGCAACGAGAACGGCAAGTTCAACCCCGACAACGTCATCGTCGCGCCCGGCGTGAGCAATGGCGCGCACCACATGCACGACTACGTGGGCAACCAGGCGACGGACGCGTTCTCCGGCGACGACGACCTGGCGAACGGCCGCACCAGCTGCCGCAACCAGGGCGACAAGTCGACCTACTACTGGCCCGTGCTGCGGCTCCAGAACGGCACGGACGAGGCCGACGCCCAGGCGGACGGCGGCGGCAAGGACCAGAACGTCGGCGAGATCCAGACCCCGGACGCCGTCACCCTGAAGTTCACCGGCAGCCCGGTGAGCAAGGTCGTCGCGATGCCCCGCTTCCTGCGCGTCATCACCGGCGACGCCAAGGCGTTCACCAACGGCGACGCCAACGCCAACGCCTCGTGGAGCTGCACGGGCTTCGAGGACCGGCAGCTCAAGGACAAGTACCCGATCTGCCCCGAGGGCAGCAAGGTGGTGCGGACGTTCAACTTCCAGAGCTGCTGGGACGGGCGCAACACCGACAGCGCCAACCACCGCACCCACGTCGCCTTCGCCGACCCGCGGACCGGCGCCTGCCCGCGGGGCTTCCGGGCGATCCCGAAGCTGGTGCAGCGCGTCGTGTACGACGTGCCGCCGGGGCCCGGCTTCGCCGTCGACTCGTTCCCCGAGCAGCTGCACAAACCCGTCACCGACCACGGCGACTTCATCAACGTCTTCGACGAGCGGCTGATGCGGCGCGTGGCGAGCTGCGTCAACTCCGGGCAGCGCTGCACCTGACGGCGACCGCCCGCCTCAGTCCGTACGGTGACCGTGGTGGCCACCGCCGTGCCTGTCCGCGGCGTCCACCACGGTCCCCCCGAGCCGGTCGCGCAGCGCCGCGATGTCGCGGCGGCCGCCGACCGCGACCCAGCGCCCGCCGACGAGGTACGTACCGCCGTAGTCGTCCGCCTCGTCGAGCCATTCGGCCTGGCCACGGGCGTTCGCGAAGGTCACGAGGATGTAGCGCCGGGCACCGCTCTCACAGGTGGCCTGGCGTAGTTCGGCCGCGTCCGTCTGGATGTCCGCCCTGCACCTCGCCCTGTCCGCCAGCTGCTCCAGGCTGCCGCTCGCCGTGGCCGGTGTGCCGTCGCCCCCCGAGCCGCACCCGGCCACCGCGAGCAGTGCTCCCGCCGCCATGCCCGAAAGCACGCTCCGTGCCGCCCGCGTCGTCTGCCTTGTCTGGGTTGCTCGCGTCGCCCTCACTGGCTCTCCTGCCTCTCCCGGCGAGCCGAACCCGCCATCTTCCGCCGTGCCGTTGAGCACGGGAGGTCGCGGGGATACCGTGCGCCGCAGCCTTCACCCCAGGGGGTACACATGTCCGAACCGTCCCGTCGCTCACTGCTCGGCACCGCCGGGGCCCTCGGCCTCGGCACCGCCCTCGGCGGCGTCCCGCTGCCGGCCCGCGCCGCCGAGGGGACCGCGAAGGCCCCCGCCTTCGATACGGATTCCGCGCGCGAGGCGCTCAACAGACTCCTGCCGCATCACGCGGAGCAGTTCCGGCTCAGACTCCTCGCCGCCGAGGGGCACACGGACCGCTTCCGGGTCACCGGGACCACCGGGCGGATCGAGGTGTCCGGCACGACACCCGCGGTGCTGCTCACCGGCGTCCACTGGTACCTGAAGTACGTGTGCGGCGCCCACATCACGTGGCACGGCTCCCGGCTCGACCTGCCGCGCAGGCTGCCCGCCCCGGCCCGGCCCCTGGAGCGGTCCACCTCGCTCCCCCACCGGTTCGCCCTGAACGACACCAACGACGGGTACACCGCGCCGTACGCCGACTGGGCGTACTGGGAGCGGATGATCGACGTACTCGCCCTGCACGGCTGCAACGAGGTCCTGGTGGTGGCGGGTGCCGAGGCCGTCTACCACCGCCTCCTCCAGGAGTTCGGCTACTCCGATGACGAGGCCAGGGCATGGCTGCCTGCGCCCTCGCACCAGCCGTGGTGGCTGCTCCAGAACCTGGCCGGGTACGGCGGCCCGCTCTCCCGGCAGCTGATCGACGACCGCGCCGCGCTGGGCCGCAGGATCACCGACCGGTTACGCGCGCTCGGCATCGCGCCCGTGCTGCCCGGCTACTACGGGAACGTGCCCGACGGCTTCGTCGAGCGCAACGGCGGGGACGCGCGCGTCGTGCCGCAGGGCGTCTGGCACGGGTTCAAGCGGCCCGACTGGCTCGATCCGCGCACCACCGCCTTCGCCCGGGTCGCCGCCTCCTTCTACCGGCACCAGCGACAACTGCTCGGCGCCTGCGACCACTTCAAGATGGACCTGCTGCACGAGGGCGGCACCGCCGGTGACGTGCCCGTGCCCGCCGCCGCCCGGGGCGTGGAGAGTGCCCTGCGCGCGGCCCGGCCCGGCGCCACCTGGGTGATCCTCGGCTGGGAGGCCAATCCGCTGCCCGCGCTGCTCGACGCCGTCGACAAGGAGCGGATGCTGATCGTCGACGGCGTCTCGGACCGGTACGCGAGCGTCACCGACCGGGAGAAGGACTGGGGCGGCACGCCCTACGCCTTCGGCACCATCCCCAACTTCGGCGGGCGCACGACGATCGGCGCCCGCACCCACCTCTGGAACGAGAAGTTCTTCGCCTGGCGCGACAAGCCGGACAGCGCGCTCACGGGCACCGCCTTCATGCCGGAGGCCACCGACCGGGACCCCGCCGCCTTCGAGCTCTTCTCCGAACTGGCCTGGGTCCGGGGCCCCGTCGACCGGGCCGCGTGGTTCTCCTCGTACGCCGACTTCCGGTACGGCGCGCGCGACCGCGGCGCGCGGGCCGCCTGGCGGGCCCTGCACGACACCGCCTATCAGCACACCGCCGTGGAGCGCAGCGACCCCCACGACTCCCTCTTCGCCGCCCGCCCCGACCTCGCGGCGAACCGCGCCGCCGAGTACGCGCCACGCGCCCTGACCTACGACCCGGGCCGCTTCGACGCGGCGCTCGCGGGACTGCTCGGCGTGGCGGCTCCGCTGCGGCGCGGCGCTCCCTACCGGTACGACCTGGTGGACGTGGCCCGGCAGGCGCTCGCCCATCGCAGCCGACAGCTCCTGCCGCAGCTGCGGACGGCGTACCGGCGCGGCGACCAGGAGACCTTCCGCGCCCTTTCGACGCTGTGGCTGCGGCTGATGCGGCTCAGCGACGAGGTCACCGGGACCGACCCGGCGTTCCTGCTCGGGCCCTGGATCGAGGCGGCCCGGCGCATGGGGACGCAGGAGGCGGAACGCGCCGAGTTCGAGCGGACCGCCAAGGTGCTCATCACCGTGTGGGGCGACCGCGCCACGGCCGACGGCGGCAGGCTCCACGAGTACGGCAACCGCGAATGGCACGGACTGATGAGCGACTTCTATGTGCCGCGCTGGCAGAAGTGGCTCGACGAGCTGGCCGACGCGCTGGCCACGGGGCGCGAGCCGCGGCCGGTCGACTGGTTCGCCTTCGAGGAGCCCTGGACGCGCGAGCGCGAGGACTACCCGCTGCGCCCCGTCGGCGATCCGTACCGCACCGCCGCGCGGGTGCGGAGCGTCCTCGCGCGGGCGCCCTACCAGGGGTCCGTGACCGTCACCGCGGAGCCGCCCGCCATGCCGCCCGGCGGCCACACGCGCGTGAGCGCCGTCTTCCGCAACGTCAACGGTCTGCGCGCCACCGGCCGCGTCGACTTCGCGTTGACCGGCGTCGAGGCCGAGCCGACGGGCCCCGTGTCCCTGCCGAGGGTCGCGCCCGCGGGGACCGGGAAGGTGGCATGGCGGGTGGACGCGCGGGACACGCCTCTGGACCGGCCGCTGCGCCCGCTGCCGTACGAGATCACCGTGCGGTACGGGCCGGCGGGCGAGCGGCGGGTGCGGTACGTCCACGAGGGGACCCTCTTCGAGGCCGGTCCGGTGGGCGCGGACTGGCGGACGTACACGAACAACGCCGCCGTCTTCGGGGAGCTGGACGGGCGGTACGCGATCGACGGGGGCGGCGCCGACCTGTGGAAGGGCACCACCGAGTTCGGCACGCTGTACCGGCGGGGGGCGCTTCGCGACGGGGTCTCGGTGATGGTGCGGGTCGACGCGCAGGCGGCCACGGGCCCCTGGGCCAGGGCCGGTGTCATCACCCGCGCCGCCCTGGACACGCCGGGCTCGCGGGGGTTCGTGAACCTCGCCGTCACCCCGGCCAACGGGGTCGTGCTGTCGTACGACACCAACGGCGACGGCACCCTTGACACGTACAAGCGGATCACGGGGGTGCGGGCCCCGGTGCTGCTGCGCCTCACACGCGCCGGGGACTCCTTCACGGGTGCCTGCTCCACGGATGGCGGCGCCACCTGGCGGACCGTGGGAGCCGTGACCGTGCCGGGCGCGGCCGCCGCGCAGGACGTGGGGATGTTCATGAGCGCCACCGACGGCGGTGCCGGGGAGCGCGGGACCGTGGAGTTCAGCGGGTGGGAGGTGACGCCGTAATCACGTGTCGCGCCTGGGCACTTGTGTGCGACGGTGAGGGCATGGGAGACGACTGGGAGAAGCGGATCGACGAGGCCTGGGCCTCGTACGACACCTACGGCGAGGACCGGGCCGCGGAGTTCCGCGCGGTGATCGACGCGCTGGTGGCGGAGTTGCCCGAGGGTGACCCCGCCGGGCTCTTCGAACGGGCCTGCGCCTTCGACTCCACCGGCCGCTCCGACCTGGCCGTGCCGCTCTACCAGGAGGCACTGGAGCGCGGCCTGGGCGGTTACCGCAGGCGCCGGGCACTGATCCAACTCGCCAGCTCGCTGCGGAACGTCGGCCGGGCCGAGGAGGGCGTCGCGCTTCTGACGCCCGAACTCGACGGACCGTCCGACGAGTTGGACGACGCCGTCCGCGCCGTCCTGGCCCTGTGCCTGGCCTCCCTCGGCCGTGAGCGCGAAGGCCTCTCCCTCGTGCTCGGCGCCCTCGCGCCCCATCTGCCGCGCTACCAGCGGTCGATGGCGCATTACGCCCGCGCGCTCGTGGAGCCCGCCCAGGCATGAGGTGACCAACCGACGATTCGCTCGTTTTGCTGAACGTGTCGTCGAATGTGCAGTCCCAGCCGCCGCAGTCCGCGAGCGCCCCCGGTCCCGCTCCCGTCGTCGACGTGGAGCAGGCCGAGGCCGCCCTCGTCGAGCACTACCCGCGGCTCGTCCGGCTCGCCTATCTGGTGCTGCCGCCGAGCCTCGGCCGCAACCGCCGGGTCCTGACCGCCCACGCCCTCACCCAGCGCTCCCTGCCGCGCGGCCGCAAGCCCGGCGTGGCGGTGGCCATCCCGGCCCAGCAGGGGGGCGGGCACCGGAGGGACCCCGGATACGCGTACGTACGCCTCCAGGTGGTGCGCGGCGCGCTCGACGCCGGACTGCCGCTGACGTGGCGGTCCTGGCCCCGGCGGGCCCAGCTGCCCCCGCTGCTGCCGCAGGTCCGGGGGCTGCGGCTCTTCCCGCGCTCCGGGGGCGCCGACGAACTCGCCCTCGACCAGCGCCTCGCCAAGCTGTCGGGCGCCGCCCGCGCCGCCTACGTGCTGCGCGGCCTGGAGGCGCTCGATGACGCCGGGGTCCGCATGGTCCTCACGGCCGCCGGCTGCGACGACCCGGACGACGCCCTCGCCGAGGCGGACGCCGTCGAGGCGCGCTACGCCCTGCTCGCGTCCCCCGAGTTCGACCCCTGCTCCCTGCACGCCAGGCCGACCGACCTGATGCGGCGCAGGCAGCACCTGAAGGCGGCCGGGGTCGCGGCCCTCGCCACGCTGGTGTGCGGGGCGCTCCTCGGCCTGCCGGGCGACGGCTGGGGGCCCGACGGCGCCGCCGCGCCGCCGTACGCCCAGAACCCCGCCGCCCAAGCGGCCCTGGACCCGGGCAAGCTGACGGTCGCGGCCACCGGGGCGTGGCGGCGTTCCGCGCGCACCGACTTCTCCGTGTGGCCCGCGCGCGGCAGCCTCGTCGACGACAAGGCGCTGCTGCGCCGCGCCCTCGCCGTCTGGGCGCGGCCCGGCGAGTCCGTCCAGGTCTCGGCCACCCCGGGCACGCCCTCCGGGGCGCCCCCCGGTCCGGCGCAGCTGCTGTACGCCGGGGAGGTCGACGCCGCGCGCGTGGTGCTGCTCTACGACGGGCTGCGCATCGTGCGCTACGCCGAACCGAAGGAGGGCACGAGCGGCGCCGCCCTCGACTTCGCCCGCGTGGACGGCGCGAGCGGCCCCGAGGCGAGCGCCCTGGTCGTCAACCGCGCCGACGGCAACGTCCGCTACTTGACGGCGCCCTGGGTGCGGTCGGCCGCCGTCCGCGACTTGCTGAAGCCCGCCGGGCAGGCCCTGGCGCTGCGCCGCGACGCGGACGGCGTCACCGAACCCTTCGCCGGTCCGGCGCAGAGCGGCCGGTGCACGTCCTGGAACGCGCTGCGGATGCGCGACCACTCCGGTGCCGTGCGGATGGTGACCGACCTCGGCGAGCTGACCCCCGCCCGGCTGACCGCGGGCCGCCCGGAGGCGCCGCGCGAGGCCGCGCCCGCCGACTGGACCAAGTCCGCCTGCTCCCTCGCCTCGGTGCGCTCGCACGGCGTGCGGTCCGTGAACTCCTGGGCGTACGCCCGTCAGACGCTCCCCGAGACGGGCGCCGCCGCCCAGTGGGTGTGCACGCGGGCCGAGACCTGGCGGGGGGCGGGCAGCCGCAGCCTCGCCCAGTTCCAGACGGCCGACGGTCCCACCGGCGCCGTGGCGGCCAAGGCCGAGGACTCCCCGGCGTGCGGCCCCCGGGAGCCCCGGGTCCTCGCGGGCGTCCGGTGGAAGTCGCCGGGCGGGAACTGGTACCTCCTGGGCGCGGGCAGCAAGGACGTCACGTCACTGACCGCGTCCGGCGGCGACCAGGTGCAGGGCAACGTCCTCGCGGCCAGGACGGAACGCACCGCCCGAGCCCGGCTGACCGGCACCCTGGCGGACGGCACGAAGGTGCCGACGCTGCGGTGACCGTGACCATGACCGTGACGGGGACGGCGATCGTGATGGACAGGCGGTGAACTTCCGGCCGCCGACCCCTGTACCACCCGTCTACCCGTCAGTACATTGACGACATGTCTAATACGCAGAGCCGGGTGCCCACGCCCGTCGCGTCCGAGCACATACCGCTCAAGGCACGCAACGTCTCCTTCTCCTGGGAGAACACCCCGCTCCACTGGCTCCCGGGCGACCCGTTCACCACGCACACCATCAACGTGCTGCATCTGCTGCTGCCCGCCGGTGAACGCTGGTTCGTGCACGTCTACAAGCAGGTCCTGCCCTACATACGGGACGAGCGGCTACGGAAGGACGTCATCGGGTTCATCGGCCAGGAGGCCATGCACTCGCAGGCCCACGACGAGGTCCTGCCGTACCTCAAGGCGCAGGGGCTCGACCCGACGCCGTACACCGCGCAGGTCGACTGGCTCTTCGAGAAGCTGCTCGGCGACCGCACACTGCCGCCGGGCAAAGCGCGCAAGTGGTGGCTGATGGAGCGCGTGGCGATGATCGCGGCCATCGAGCACTACACCGCCTTCCTCGGCGACTGGGTCCTGGGCGCCGATGAGCTGGACCGCAGGGGCGCCGACCCGACCATGCTGGACCTGCTGCGCTGGCACGGCGCCGAGGAGGTCGAGCACCGCTCCGTGGCCTTCGACCTCTTCCTGCACGTCGACGGCGGCTATCGCCGCCGCGTGCGGACGTGGGCGACCGCCTTCACCGCGCTGGTCTTCCTCTGGCAGCGCGGGACGCGGTTCTTCATGGAGAACGACCCGACGCTCGTCGACGGCAGGGCGAGCTTCAAGGACTTCCACCGCAGCGGACGCGCGGGCACGCTGCCGACCACCGGAGCCATGGTCCGCTCCATCCCCCGCTACCTGAGCCGCGGCTACCACCCCTCCCAGGAGGGCAGCACGGCACAGGCCGTGGCCTACCTCGCCTCCTCACCGGCCGCCACCGCCGCCGAGAAGGCCGCCGCCGGGCAGGGGGACGTCTGACATGGCCCGCCTCCCCGCCCTCGCCCTCGCCGCCGGGACGGCCCTGCTCGCCCGGCGGGCCCTGCGCCGCCGGATCGCCGCCTCCCCGCTGTGGCCGCTGCCCGCCCTTGCGGAGCCGGTCTCCGGGCGGCCGCGCTCCCGCGCGCTGCGGCTGCGCGTCGCACGGCACGAGCGCGTGGCCGACGGCGTCGTCCAACTGCGCCTGGAAGGAGCCGCCTTGCCGCCCTGGCAGCCGGGCGCCCATCTCGACCTGGTGCTGCCGTCGGGGCTCGTACGGCAGTACTCGCTCTGCGGCGACGCCGAGGACTCCTCCTCGTACACCGTCGCGATCCGGCTGATCGGCGCCGAGCAGGGCGGCAGGGGCGGCTCGCGCGAGGTGCACGAGCGGCTGCGGGAGGGCGACGAGGTCGAGGTGCGGGGGCCGCGCAACCGCTTCCCGCTCGCCGACGCCACGTCGTACGTCTTCGTCGCCGGCGGCATCGGGATCACGCCGATCCTGCCGATGCTGCGGGCCGTGCGGGCCTCGGGGGCGCCGTGGCGGCTGCTCTACGGCGGGCGGTCGCGCGCCTCGATGCCGTTCCTGGAAGAGGTCGAGAAGCTCGGCGGGGCGGGGCGCGGACGGGTCACCGTCGTCGCGGAGGACGAGGACGGACTGCCGGACGTGGCCGCCTTCCTGAGCGGAACGCCCGAGGGCGCCGCCGTCCACGTATGCGGGCCCGAGGCCCTGATGGAGGCGGTCGGCGCCGCGCTGCCGCCTGGGTGCTCGCTGCACCTGGAGCGGTTCTCGCCGCGCACCCGCACCGAGGGCGACACCGCCTTCGAGGTCGAACTGCGGCGCAGCGGGCGCACGGTGGCGGTCGCCGCGGACGGCACGGTGCTCGCCGCGGTCCGCACCGCGCTGCCGGACACGCCGTACTCCTGCGAGCAGGGGTTCTGCGGGACCTGCCAACAGCGCGTCCTGGAAGGGGAGATCGACCACCGGGACGAGCTGCTGGCGGACGGCGAGCGGGCCGGCTCGATGCTCATCTGCGTCTCGCGTGCGCGCGGTGAGCGGCTCGTGCTCGACCTGTGAGGCACCGGGCGGGACCGGACCGCCGGAGGGCCGGTTCCGCTCGGTAAGGTGTTCGTATGACTACCGGGGTGCGCCGCAGGATGGGTGTCGAGGAGCGGCGGCAGCAGCTGATCGGGGTCGCGCTCGACCTGTTCAGCCACCGCTCGCCCGACGACGTCTCCATCGACGAGATAGCGGCGGCCGCGGGCATCTCGCGCCCGCTGGTCTACCACTACTTCCCCGGCAAACTCAGCCTGTACGAGGCGGCGTTGCGCCGCGCGGCCGAGGAGCTGGCCGAGCGGTTCGTTGAGCCGCACGAGGGGCCGCTCGGGGCGCGGCTGCTGCGCGTGACGGGGCGCTTCCTCTCCTTCGTCGACGAGCACGGGCCCGGCTTCTCCGCGCTGATGCGGGGCGGTCCCGCGGTCTCCGCGGGCGGCGGCTGCGCGGTGCGCCCGGGGACGGCATCGGCATCGGCGTCCACGACGAACGCACTGATCGACTCGGTGCGCCAGGCCGCGTACGACCAGATTCTCGCGCACCTCAAGGTCACCGGGCCGTCCGCCCGCCTTGAACTCGTCGTGCGGTCCTGGATCTCGCTGGCCGAGTCCACGGCGCTGCTCTGGCTGGACGGGCGGCGCGTGCCGCGTGCGGAGCTGGAACTGCAGCTGGTGCACGACTTCGCGGCGCTGACCGCGGTGAGCGCCGCCTACGACGAGGAGATGGCGGCGCTGCTGCGCGGCATCCTCGCCGAGGAACCGGCCGACGGCCCGTTCGCCGATCTCGTCGGCCGCCTCCTCGCGCTGGCCCCTCAGGCCGCCGACGACTTGCGGTAGGAGTCATCCAGGTCCCGGATCTCGGCCGACGCGTGCAGGGTGACGCCGGCCGCGGGCTTCACGTACCGCCGCACGAGGTCCAGCGCGCCCTCGGTCACTTCGGCCTTGGTCCGCGCGGAGCGCCCGGGCAGCAGCCCGATCATGACGTGGACGATGCCGTCGCCGCCGGTCCTGTCGCCCACCACGCTCTCCTCGGTCCGTACGAACCGGGTCTTGCAGGCGTCGGCGGCGGCGCCCGCGACCTCGACGAGCAGCGGGTGCAGGGCCAGCGCGAAGCCCCTGCGGTCGAAGTCCCCGGCGAGCTGCTCGGAGTAGTCGACGGTGATCTGCGGCATGGCCACCCCTGTAGGTCCGTTGGTGACGCCCACCTTTACGGTGATCGCCATGACGGCGCAACTGACGTTCCGCAGGGCGGACAAGGCCGACACGGCGACCCTCACCGGCCTCTACGACGGCGCGGCCCGCTGGATGCTGGAGCGCGGCATCGACCAGTGGAAGCCGGGCGACAAGGACGCGCGGCACTTCCGGCGGCTGATCGACTCCGGGGTGGAGGAGGTGTGGCTCGCCGAGGAAGGGGCCGAGGTCGTCGGGGCGTACGAGCTGTGGTGGGACGACGAGGCGGCCTGGGGTGTGCGGGCGCCGGACGCGGGCTATGTGCACCGGCTGATGGTGCGGCGCGGGGCGCGGCCCGGGTCCGGCAGGGCGATGCTCGCGCGGGCGGAGCGGCGGATCGCCGAGGCGGGGCGCGAGCTGTGCCGGCTGGACTGCGTGTCGGCCAACCCCCGGCTGCGTACGTACTACGAGGGGGCCGGTTACACGGCCGTCGGTGAGCTGGCGGGGAAGGTGGCCGCCGACGGGAGCACATACGGCGTGACGCTGATGGAGAAGCGCCTGGTCTAGGGCCTGTCTGACAATTCCCGTCGTCGCCCGGAGGGCGGCCTCGCGGCGTCAGGTGCGTGCTCTCGGCGTGCCGGGCGTAGGGCCTCGTACTGGATGTACTTGGCTCTGCGCCCGGTGCGGCGAGAGTGCGTGCATGGCGTCGCGAGGCAGGCGGGAATTGTCAGACAGGCCCTAGCGGTCGCCGGTCAGGCGCAGGGCGAGCAGGGCGATGTCGTCGTCCCGGTCGTGGCCGAAGCAGGCGAGCAGGGTGTCGCACAGATCGGCGACGCCGAGTGGTGCGTCGGCGGCGACGGTGCGCAGGTGCTGCATGGAGACCGCGAGGTCGGTGCCGCGCGTCTCGATGAGGCCGTCGGTGACCATGAGGAGCCGGTCGGTGGGGCCAAGGACCGTCTCGGTGGGGGCCGGTCTGTCCAGGCCGAGGCCGAGGAGCGGACCGTAGGCCCGCAGGTACGTGGCGGAGCCGGTGTCGCTGACGACGAGCGGCGGGATGTGCCCGGCGTTGGCGACGCGGGTGCGTCCGGTGGCGGGGTCGACGAGGGCCAGGCAGAGGGTGGCCGTCACGTCGGGGTGGTAGCGCTGGAGCATGTTGTCCAGGCGGTGGGCGAGCTCCCGGGGGTCGGATTCCTCGACGCAGTAGGCGCGCAGGGCGTGCCGGATCTCGACCATCACGGTGGCGGCGTCCAGGGAGTGCCCGACCACGTCGCCGATGGCGGTGAGGACGCCGCCCGAGGTGGGCAGCGCGGCGTAGAAGTCGCCGCCGATCTCCGTGTCGCTGGAGGCGGGTTCGTAGCGGACGACGACTTCCGTGCCGGGTACCTGGGGCACGTGCGTCGGCAGGAAGCTGCGCTGGAGGGTGAGGGCGATGTGGCGTTCCATCTCGTACATGAGCAGTCGCTCCGCGGCGAGCGCGGTGGCATGGGCGAGCCGCCCCACGAGACGCTCGGTGTCGGGGTCGGGGTGCTGGGCGTAGGCGGGTGTGGCGAGGCAGACGGGTGCGCTGCCCTCGCGGCTGCGGGCCAGGGCGAGCCGGGCCCCGTCGGGCGGTCCGGTGCCGCTGACCGCCTCGGCCTGGAAGAAGCCGGGCGGCCACAGCGGGGCGGGGGCGACGGTGCTGCGCACGCCGACGTGGCCCGACATGATCCGCAGGACGAGGCGGGCCACCGCTTCTTGCGCGCCGTCGTCGGGCAGCGAGGCGCAGGCCCTGCGCCGGGACAGGCCCCGGTGCACCGCGCCGTCGCCGCCGAGGATGAACGCGGCGGCGGGGCTCCTGGTGAGGCGGTCGGTGCCCGCGGCCGCGGCGTCGGCCAGTTCGCGCGGGCAGCGGGCCGACTGGACGGCGAGGATGGTCTCGGCGAGCCGCGTGAGGTGCCCGGCCTCGGCCTCGGCGTCGCTGCGGTGGCGGGCGCCGCGGGCGACGGCCCGGACCACGGCCTGGATCTCCTCCGGTTCGGCGGGCACCGTCAGATAGGCCTCGCCGCCCGCGTCGAGGCCGCGGCAGCGGTCGGCGGGGGCGACGCGGGCCGCCGAGAAGTGCACGATGGGCAGGGCGGCGGTCTGCGGGGCCTCCTTGATGCGGCGGCAGAGCTCGAAGCCGCTCATGTCGGGCAGGCCCACGTCGACGAGCGCCACGTCGGGGAGTTCGCCCATGCGGTGACGCGCGTCGAGTTCGGCGAGGGCTTCGGCCGCGCTGGCGACGAGGATGACACGGTGGCCGTCCCTGCGCAGGACCGCGCCCAGCGCGTATCGACTGGCGGCGACGTCGTCGACCACCAGGATCGTGGTGTCTGCCTTGCCGTTGGCGCTCAAGCGGGGCCCCTTTGGGGCAGGTCGATGGGCTGGTCGGTGGGGCGGGGTGCCCGCCCGGTCTGAGGACAGTCCCGCTCGTCCAAGTTAGCGTTCCGCCGTGTGCTCCGGGAGTGGGCGGCGACGGTCCTACCGGGAACGGTGAAGATCCCCGAACCTCTCTCGTCGAGGGAGTACTTGACGATAGAATCTGCGCCCCTCACCTTGACGTGGTGCAGTTCTTGGGCCTGCCCGGCGAGGATCCGGGGCCGCTGTGGCCCGGCCTGCGGGGTGGCGTCGGGGGACGCCGAAGACTCCGCGGCCACCGGCGGGGCGGACGCCCTCGTGACCTTCGCGTTCCGCGAGGCGTTCACCAAAGTGAGCGACCACTTCGGCGCAGCCACCTACCCGCACCTTCGCCACCACCTCCCGACGCACCCCACCCCCGAGCCGACAACCCCCCGCACCCATGAGGGACTTCATGACCCAGCACGTCACCGCCGCGCCCGCCCACACCGACTCCGTGCCGAGCCGGGAGTGGTGGCGCGACGCGGTCATCTACCAGGTCTACCCGCGCAGCTTCGCCGACGGGAACGGCGACGGCATGGGCGACCTGCCCGGCATCACGGCACGCCTGCCGCACCTGCGCGACCTGGGGGTGGACGCCGTCTGGCTCTCCCCCTTCTACGCCTCGCCGCAGGCCGACGCCGGTTACGACGTGGCGGACTACCGCGCGGTGGACCCCATGTTCGGCACCCTCACGGACGTCGACGACCTCGTACGGGAAGCCCACTCGCTGGGCCTGCGCGTCATCGTCGACCTCGTGCCCAACCACTGCTCCGACCAGCACGAGTGGTTCAAGCAGGCGCTGCGCGAGGGCCCCGGCTCGCCGCTGCGGGACCGCTTCCACTTCCGGCCCGGCAAGGGCACCGACGGCGAACTGCCGCCGAACGACTGGGAGTCCGTCTTCGGCGGACCCGCCTGGACCCGCGTCGAGGACGGCTCCTGGTACCTGCACCTCTTCGCGCCGGAGCAGCCCGACTTCAACTGGGACCACCCGGCCGTCAAGGACGAGTTCCGCTCCATCCTGCGCTTCTGGCTCGACCTCGGCATCGACGGCTTCCGCATCGACGTCGCGCACGGCCTGGTCAAGGCGCGGGGCCTGCCGGACACCGGCCACGAGGAGCAGGTCAAGCTGCTCGGCAGCCAGGCCGTGCCGTACTTCGACCAGGACGGCGTGCACGAGATCTACCGCGACTGGCGCAAGATCCTCGACGAGTACACGCGCGAGGACGGCACCGAGCGCATCGCCGTCGCCGAGGCGTGGACCCCGACCGTCGAGCGCAGCGCCCTGTACCTGCGCCCCGACGAGCTGCACCAGGCGTTCAACTTCGAGTACCTGACGACCGATTGGGACGCGCGGGCGCTGCGCGACGTCATCGGACGCTCCCTCGCCGCGATGAACTCCGTGGACGCGCCCGCCACCTGGGTGCTCTCCAACCACGACGTCGTACGCCACTCCACGCGCTTCGCCGGCGGCGACGAGGCCCGCGGCCTGCGCCGGGCCCGGGCGGCGACGCTGCTGATGCTGGCGCTGCCCGGCTCCGCGTACATCTACCAGGGCGAGGAGCTCGGCCTGCCCGAGGTCACCGATCTGCCGGACGAGGTGCGCCAGGACCCGGCGTTCTTCCGCTCCGCCGGGCAGGACGGCACGCGTGACGGCTGCCGGGTGCCGCTGCCGTGGTCCGGTGAGCGCGCGCCGTTCGGCTTCGGTCCGGCCGAGGGCGGTCCGAGCTGGCTGCCGCAGCCGGAGTCCTGGCGGGACCTGTCGGTGGCGGCGCAGACCGGTGACCCCACGTCGACGCTGGAGTTCTACCGTTCCGCGCTCGCCGTGCGCCGTGAGCACCCGGCGCTGGGCGCGGGCCGCGGTGTGGAGTGGCTGGATGCCCCCGAGGGTGTGCTCGCCTTCCGCCGCACGTGTGCGACGCGCGCGTTCGTCTGCGCGGTGAACCTCACCGCCTCCCCCGTCACGCTGCCGACACCCGGCGACCTGCTCCTGGCGAGCGCGGACGTGACGCCGGGCGCCGACGAGACCGTCCTGCCGGCCGATTCGACGCTCTGGTGGGCAGCCTGAGACGCGACCGGTACAGTCCCCTCCTGTGACCGCACGGCTAGCCGACATCGCAGCCCAGGCGGGGGTCAGCGAAGCGACGGTGAGCCGCGTGCTCAACGGCAGGCCGGGCGTCGCGGCGGCCACCCGTCAGTCCGTGCTCGCCGCGCTCGACGTCCTCGGCTACGAACGCCCGGTGCGGCTGCGCCGGCGCAGCGCGGGCCTGGTCGGACTGATCACGCCGGAGCTGGAGAACCCCATCTTCCCCGCGCTCGCGCAGGTCATCGGGCAGGCCCTGACCCGCCAGGGGTACACACCGGTCCTCGCCACCCAGACCCCCGGCGGCTCCACCGAGGACGAGCTGACCGAGATGCTGGTGGACCGCGGGGTGGCCGGCATCATCTTCGTCTCGGGGCTGCACGCGGACACCTCCGCCGACATGCGGCGCTACGAGCGGTTGCGGGCGCGGGACGTGCCGTTCGTCCTCGTGGACGGCTTCTCGCCCGAGGTGCGGGCGCCGTTCATCTCGCCGGACGACCGCGCGGCGATGCGGCTCGCGGTGACGCACCTCGTCTCGCTCGGTCATACGCGCGTGGGACTGGCCCTCGGCCCCAGGCGGTTCGTGCCGGTCCAGCGGAAGATCGAGGGCTTCGTGCGCTCGATGCGCGATCAGCTGGGCCTGGCCCCGGAGGAGATCGAGGCGGACCTCGTCCAGCACTCCCTCTACACCCTGGAGGGCGGCCAGGCGGCGGCCGCGGCGCTGATGGACCGCGGCTGCACGGCGATCGCGTGTGCCGGCGACATGATGGCGCTCGGTGCGATACGGGCGGCGCGTCGGCGCGGCCTGGAGGTGCCGGACGACGTCTCGGTGGTCGGCTTCGACGATTCGCCGCTGATCGCGTTCACCGATCCACCGCTGACCACGGTGCGCAAGCCGGTGCCGGCGATGGGGCAGGCGGCGGTGCGTACACTCCTGGAGGAGATCGGCGGGACCCCCGCCCCGCACAGCGAGTTCGTCTTCATGCCGGAGCTGGTGGTTCGCGGTTCAACCGCTTCGGCCCCCAGGCGCCCCTAGGGTTCTTCGGGCAGCGGCCTCGTACTTCCGACGGAGAGAATGCGGTCCGGACCCGACCAGGGGATGATCGGTCGGAGGACGGGGATCTGGCAGACTCTGTGCCTATGGGTGAGACGATCGTGACAACACTTGAGGGCCGGCAGGCGCCCACCGCATCACCCATCGCGGGCGAGGAAGATGACCGCAATGGGCGGAATCTCCTGCGTCGTCTGCGGACCCCCCGCCGTCCCCGGCTGTGGTTCGAGATCCTGCTGATCGCGGTGAGTTACTGGACGTACTCACTGATCCGCAACGCCGTGCCGGAGCAGAAGGCTCAGGCGCTGCGCAACGCCGACTGGATCTGGCGGGTCGAGCACGACCTCGGGATCGCCGTCGAGCGGGGCGTCAACCACGCCGTGGACTCGGTGACATGGCTCATCGTCGGCATGAACTACTACTACGCGACGCTGCACTTCGTGGTGACGCTCGGCGTACTGGTCTGGCTCTTCCGCAAGCATCCCGGGCGGTACGCGGCCACGCGCCTCGTCCTCTTCGCGACGACGGCGGTGGCCCTGGTCGGCTACTACCTCTATCCGCTGGCGCCGCCGCGCCTGATGAACGGCACCACCTTCATCGACACGGTCCTGGTGCACCACACGTGGGGCTCGATGGCCTCCGGTGACCTGAAGAACATGTCGAACCAGTACGCGGCGATGCCGTCGATGCACATCGGCTGGTCCCTGTGGTGCGGCCTGACGATCTTCGCCCTGGCGTCGGTGCCGTGGGCCAAGGTGCTCGGCCTGCTCTACCCCGTGGTGACGCTCGTGGTGATCGTGGCCACGGCCAACCACTTCTGGCTGGACGCGGTGGGCGGCATGATCTGCCTGGCCTTCGGCCTCGCGGTCACCCGCCTCTGGTACGGCGCGCTGCCGCCCGCGCTACCACGCGAGGTGTAGCACCGGGGCTGCGCCCCGTCAGGGGCGCGGGGAACCGCGCGAGCAACCACAACCGACCCGCACCCGCCACCCCGCAGCCCACGGCAGACGCCCAAGCGGGGGCCCGCCGCAGGCGAAGGGGGCCCACTCAAACCCCGCGGTGAGCGACCCGCCCTCCCACCACCGTGAGGAACACCGGCGCCGCCGCCACCTCATCGGCCGGCGCCACCACCGGATCGAGCCCGAACGCCGTGAGATCCGCCCGGCACCCGGGGGCGATCCGCCCCGCCACTCCCCCCTCCCCCGCGGCGACGGCCGCGTGCGTCGTGCAGCCCTCCAGCGCCATGAGCCCCGTGAGCCCCGGCGCCCGCGAAGCCGCCCCGCGCGGACTGCGGGCGGTGGCCAGGACCTCACGTACGTCGTAGTGGGCGATCGGCCAGTCGGAGCCGAGCGCCACGTACGCCCCGGCGTCCCGCAGGTTCCGCATGCGCCAGGCCCGGGCGGCCCGCTCGTCGCCGAGCCGCTTGGACCACTCGTCGCTGTGGTCGGCCCGGGTGTACGCGGTGTGCGGCGGCTGCATCGAGGCGATGACGCCCAGCTCGGCGAAGCGCGGGACCGTGTCGTCCGGCACGGTCTCGATGTGCTCGATCCGGTGCGCGAGGCGCCCGCCGTCGCCCAGTGACGCCACGGTGTCGAGGACGTGCCGCACGGCCGCGTCCCCGATGGCGTGCGTGGCGGTGCGCACCCCGGCCGCGTGCAGGCGCCGCACGGCGTCCGCGTACGCCTCCGGGTCCGGCCAGAAGGCGTCGGTGCCCTGGCCGTGGCAGTCCGCGTGCTCCAGCCAGGCCGTGCCGCCCTCGACCGTGCCGTCCATGAAGAACTTGGCGCCGCCGACCTGCCACAGCCGCCCCGCCTCGGCCTGGAGGGCGATGATCTCCTCGATGCCCTCCGCGCCCACACCGGGCATGCACCAGGGGGCGAGCCGCAGCCGCAGCGGCAGGTCGCCCGCCTCCTCGACGGCCGCGAGCAGCTGCGGTACGTCCCCGCCGCCCATGTCCATGACGTGCGCGCCGGTCAGGCCGGTGGCCGCCATGGCGGACAGCAGTTCCACGAGGCGGTCGCGGCGCTCGGCGAAGGAGGGCCGCGGCAGCACGGACTGGACGAGATCCATCGCGGCATGCTCGATCAGGTGCCCGGTGGGCCGCCCGTCCGCGTCGCACACGACGGTGGAGCGCTGCACGAACTCCCTCGGACCCTCGATGCCGGCCGCGCGCAGGGCGGCGCCGCTGACCAGGGCGGAGTGGCCGTCGTAGAGGCGGATGAAGGCGGGCGCGCCGTCGAGCACGTCCTCGATGAGCGCGCGGTCGACGGCCCGCCCGCCGAAGGCGTTGTGGTCGAGCCCCCAGGCGACGACCCACCCCCCGGTCCGCTCGGCCCCGCGCAGCGCGGCCCGGAGCCCGTCGAGATCGCGTACGGCGGACAGATCGAACCCCGTGGCCATCTCCAGGCCCCACACGGGGTGACTGTGGGAGTCGACGAGGCCGGGCACGAGAGACGCCCCCGCGAGGTCGATCACCTCGGTGCCGGGCCCTCGCCGGTCACGTACGCCGTCATCGGTGTCGGCGACGGCGGTGATCACCCCGTCGCGGACGGCGAGCGCGGTGGCGTGCGGCCGGCCGGGGTCGAGGGTGCGGATGCGGGCGCCGGTGAGGATGAGGTCGGCGGTGGGCACGGTGGCTGCTCCTAGGCGGTGGGGCTGGTCGTGGTGAGGGAAGCGGCGGGCCGCTCGGAGGGTTCCGGGGGCGGTTCCGCGGCGAAGTTCGCGTAGACCTCGGGGCGGCTGCGGCGCAGCCGCCACGCGAGCGCGACGCCGAGGACGAGGACGGCGGGGACGAGGGAGACGAGGAGGGTGTTCACCAGGGGCGAGGCTCCGGTGAAGAGGTCGACGTGCGTGACGACGAGGACGAGGGCCGCGCCGAGCAGGACCGTCGCCACGACCGGGGCGACGACGGTGCGCAGGACGCCCTCCTGGTGGCCGGCCCGGCGGAAGTAGCAGGGCACGGCGACGGCGGCGAACAGCTGGAGCGTCAACAGGCCGATCATGCCTGGCGTGTTGACCCACAGCAGGAGCTGTTGGTACGGGTCGGCTCCGGCCGCGGCGAAGGCGAGGACGACGGCCGCGCCGAGCACGGTCTGGGCGGCGCCCGCGACGTACGGCGAGCGGTGGCGCGGGTGGACGCGGCCGAGGGCCTTGGGCAGGACGCCCTCTTCGGCGAGGGCGAGGCCGTAGCGGTTGATGGCGTTGTGGAAGGCGAGCAGGGAGGCGAGGACGCTGGTGACGATGAGGACGTGCATGAGGTCGGCGGCCCAGGCGCCGACGTAGGTGGTGATGGCGGAGAAGAAGAGCCCGGCGGGGTCGTTGCTCGCGGCCTTCACGACCTGCTCGTCGCCGAAGGCCTGGATGACGGTCCAGACGACGAAGGCGTAGAAGAGGCCGAGGAACGCGACGGCGATGTAGGTGGCGCGCGGCACGGTCCGGTCGGGGTCGCGTGCTTCGCGGCGGTAGATGACGGTGGACTCGAAGCCGGTGAACGCGGCGAAGGCGCAGGCCAGGACGGCCGCGGTGCCGGGGACGAGGACGTTGCCCGGCGCGAGGCCCGCGAGGCTGAGCCCGTCGGCGCCGCCCTTCACGAGCACGCCGCCCGCGAGCAGTACGAGGATGCCGGTCTCGGCGACGAGCAGGACGCCGAGGAGTCTCGCGCCGAAGTCGATGGAGCGGAAGCCGCCGTACCAGATGAGCAGCAGGCCCGCGAGGGAGACGGGGAGCCAGGGGATGTCGGCGCCGAAGAGGGCGTGCGCCGTGTCCTGGGTGGCGGTGCCGAGCAGGCCGTAGACGCCGATCTCCATGCCGTTGTAGCCGAGCATGGCGAGGAGCGCGGCGGCGATCCCGGCGGGGCGGCCGAGGCCGCGGGTGATGTACGCGTAGAAGGCGCCGCCGCCGCGGACGTGCCGGCTCATCGTGGTGAACCCGACGGCGAAGACGGTGAGGGTGACGCCGGCGAGGAGGTAGCCGACGGGGGCGCCGATGCCGCCGAGCGTGAGGGCGACCGGGGCGACGCCCGCCATCACGGTGAGCGGGGCCGCGGCGGAGACGACGAAGAAGGTGATGTCGGCGGTGCCGAGGGAGCCGGTGCGGAGCGTGGGCGCGGATCTCTCCGCGGTGCTGGTGGCAGGCATGGCGAAGCAGCCCTTCTGCGGCGGGCGGACGCGCGGCGCACGGCGGGGTGCCGGACGCCGGGCAGGAGGCGGGAGCCAGAAACCTAAAGGCTTTCGGTTTCGGCAATGTAGCCTCACCCTGGGCAGTTCGGGAAGACTTCACCGCGAGACGGAGAGATCGGGACCATGGGCCGGCCGCGCACACCACTCCTGGACCGGGAGCGCATCACGACGACCGCGCTGGAACTCGTCGACAGCGACGGCGACTTCAGCGTGCCGAAGATCGCCAAGCGGCTCGGCGTGCAGACGGGCTCGGTGTACCACCATGTGGACGGCCGCGACGGCATCGTCGAGCTGCTGCGGGAACGGGTGGCCGAGGCGATCGACTCCGCCACGCTCGACCCCGGCCGCCCCTGGGACGCCTCCCTCGCCGCCTGGGCCGCCTCCTACCGCGCGGCCTTCGCGGCCCACCCCCGGGCGATCCCCCTCCTGATGACGTCACCGGTGCGGGCACCGCGGGTGCTCCGGCAGTACGAGCGGGCGGTGACGCTGCTCCTGGCCGCCGGTTTCGCCCTGGCGGACGTCATGCCGCTGATCATCGCCCTGGAGAACATGGTGCTCGGCTCGGCGCTCGACCTCGCGGCGCCCGAGGCGATGTGGGAGCTGACGGACACATCGGCGACGCCCGCGCTGGCGCGAGCGCTGGACGCGGTCCCCCCGGGCCGCGCGGACCGGGCCTTCGAGCTGGCGCTGGCGGGGTTTCTGGCGCAGGCGGGGGCCATGCTGGCGGCGTACGACGAGCCGGGCGGCGGTCAGTAGCCGGGCGAGGGCCGGCGTTGATGGACCTGCCGGCCCCGGGGCGGGATGTGACGCGGGCACCGGCAGGAAAAGCGAGCCCTGCCGAGCAGACCTGCCCAGCACCGGCCTCTCGTCACTCGACCTCTCGGAAAACGGGACCGAACTCTTCGAGGAAGACCTTCGCGTTCACCCAGCGCGGCGCGTCACCCTCCACGTCCAGGTACTGGCACCGGTACCCGGTGTCGGCGCCGAGCGCGACTCTCTTGAGGGGCGGCATCTTGTCGCAGCGCAGTTCCTTCGCGTCCTTGCGGTACTGATCCCAGAACCGGCCCTGGACCGCCTTGGCCAGCAGTACTCCCGAGTCAGGAGGAAAGACGTGGTAATCGATGAACTGGACGGTCCAGGCTCCTCCGCCGGTGACATCCTCGACCAACACCTCCCAGGCCAGCTTCACGCCTCGGTAGGTGGCGGTGCACACCGTCCACTCCCCCTTCTTCACCGTGACCTCGTCGCCCTCACACCTCGCACCGACCTGGGCGCGGATGCCCGCCATGCCGAGGGTCTTCTCCCGTATCTCGTCCAACACCTTCTCGGTGAGCGAGGCGTCAGAACCGGGCGGCGGCGGCAGGCCCATCGCCGACCGTCCCAAGTCGGTGCCAATGAGCTCCGGTTCGGCCGAATCAACCACGACCGGCAGCTTCTTGACCGCTGCCGCGGGGCGGGGAGCGGGGCCGCCGCCATCGGGGCCCGGCCAGAACGCTCGGCCGATCCCCACGGCCGCGAGGCACGCAACGGCCACCACGAACGCCGCCTCGAAGCGGCTGAGACCTTCGAAGTACCGCCGGATCACCCGCCCAGCGTATCGGCGCGGCTCAGGACCGGACCCGGAACCGCAGGAAGAATCACGGGCTGACGAAGCGCCGCTAAGCCCCGTAGAACCTCTCCTCCACCACCGCTCGCGCCCGCCTCGTGATCCGCCGGTAGTCGTCCAGCATGTCGCCGACATGGCCCGCGTCATAGCCCAAGTAGCGGCCCACCGCGGCCAGTTCACGGCCCCCGGAGGGGAACGTGTCGCCCGCGCGGCCGCGCACCAGCATCACCGCGTTGCGTACGCGCGTCGCGAGCACCCAGGCCTCGTCCAGGGTCGCCGCGTCCTCGGCCGGGATCAGGCCCGCGGCGCAGGCGGCGGCCAGGGCCTCACGGGTGCGGGTCGTGCGCAGGCCCGGCTCGGCCCAGCCGTGCCGCAACTGGAGGAGCTGGACGGTCCATTCGACGTCGGAGAGGCCGCCGCGGCCCAGCTTGGCGTGGAGGGTGGGATCGGCGCCGCGCGGCATCCGCTCGCTCTCCATGCGGGCCTTCAGGCGGCGGATCTCACGGACCGCGTCCTCGCCGAGGCCCTCCGCGGGGTAGCGCAGCGGGGAGATCAGGTCGATGAAGGCACGGCCCAGCTCCTCGTCGCCCGCGACCGGTTCGGCACGCAGCAGCGCCTGGGACTCCCATACGAGGGACCAGCGGCGGTAGTAGGCCTCGTACGACCCAAGTGTGCGCACCAGCGGGCCGCTCCTGCCCTCCGGGCGCAGGTCGGCGTCGATGAGCAATGGAGGGTCAGCGGAGGGGAGTTGGAGGAGGCGGCGCATCTCCGCGACCACCTTCGCCGCCGCCTTCGCCGCCTCCTGCTCGTCGGCGCCCTCGCGCGGCTCGTGCACGAACAGGACGTCCGCGTCCGAGCCGTAGGCCAGCTCGTGGCCGCCGAAGCGGCCCATGCCGATGACCGCGAAGCGGGTCGGGAGCGTGTCGCCCCAGCCGTCGCGGACCACCGCGCGCAGCGTGCCCGCGATGGTGGCGGCGGTCAGGTCGGAGATCGCGTCGCCCACCCGGTCCACCAGCGCGCCGGGGTCGGCCTCGGCGGGGCTCTCCTCCGTGCCGTACGAGCCGATGATGTCCCCCGCAGCGGTACGGAACAGCTCCCGGCGGCGCACCCCGCGCGCCGCCGTCACGGCCTGCTCGGCGCCGTCGGCGCGGCGCACCGCCGCCAGGATCTCCTGCTCCAGGTGGGCGCGGCCGCGCGGCACCAGGCCCCGCTGGTCGCCGAGGAGGGCGACCGCCTCTGGGGCGCGCAGCAGCAGGTCGGGGGCGAGGCGGCCGGCGGACAGGACGCGGGCGAGGTTCTCCGCCGCCGCCCCCTCGTCGCGCAGCAGCCGCAGGTACCAGGGGGTCTTGCCGAGCGCGTCGGAGACCTGGCGGAAGTTCAGCAGGCCCGCGTCCGGGTCCGCGGAGTCCGCGAACCAGCCGAGCAGGACGGGCAGCAGCGTGCGCTGGATGGCCGCCTTGCGGGAGACGCCCGAGGCGAGCGCCTCCAGGTGGCGCAGGGCGCCGCTCGGGTCCGCGTAGCCGAGCGCGACCAGCCGCTCGCGGGCCGCCTCCGTACTCAACCGCGCCTCACCGGGGGCGAGTTGGGCGACCGCGTCGAGCAGCGGGCGGTAGAACAGCTTCTCGTGCAGGCGGCGTACGACGGAGGTGTGCCGCTTCCACGCGCGGTGCAGCTCGGTGATCGGCTCCGTGCGCATCCCGAGGGAGCGGCCGATGCGCCGCAGGTCCGCGTCGTCCTCGGGCACCAGGTGCGTGCGGCGCAGCTTGTACAGCTGGATGCGGTGCTCCAGGGAGCGCAGGAAGCGGTACGCGTCGTCGAGCTGGGCGGCGTCCACCCGCCCGACGTAGCCGCCCGCGCCGAGCGCGTCCAGGGCGACGAGCGTCGACCCGCTGCGGATCGAGGGGTCGCTGCGGCCGTGCACCAGCTGGAGCATCTGGACGGCGAACTCGACGTCCCGCAGCCCGCCGGGGCCGAGCTTCAGCTCCCGCTCGACCTCCCCCGCCGGGATGTTCTCGACGACCCTGCGGCGCATCTTCTGCACGTCCGGCACGAAGTTCTCGCGCTCGGCGGCGTGCCAGACCAGCGGCGCGAGGGTGGCGACGTACTCCTCGCCGAGCGCCAGGTCGCCCGCGACCGGGCGGGCCTTGAGCAGCGCCTGGAACTCCCACGTCTTCGCCCACCGCTGGTAGTAGGCGAGGTGGCTGGAGAGGGTCCGCACCAGCGGGCCGTTCCTGCCCTCGGGGCGGAGGTTGGCGTCGACGGGCCAGATGGTGCCCTCGACGTTCGTCTCGGAGCAGATCCGCATCATGTGCGAGGCGAGGCGTGTCGCGGCGCGCAGCGCCTTGCCCTCGTCGGCGCCCGCCACGCTCGCCCCGCCTTCAGTGGGCTCGGCGACGAAGATGACGTCGACGTCGGAGACGTAGTTCAGCTCGTGGCCGCCGCACTTGCCCATCGCGATGACCGCGAGCCTGCACTGCGCGGCGTCGCCGGGGGCCGCCGCGCAGGCCATGGCGAGCGCCGCGCGCAGCGTCGCCGTCGCGAGGTCCGCGAGCTCGGCCGCGGCCTCGGCCACGTCGGTGGTGCCGCACACGTCACGGGCCGCGATCGCCAGCAGGCAGCGGCGGTAGGCGACCCGCAGCGAGACCGGGTCGGTGGCGTCGGCGAGCCCGCGCTCGAAGTCGGCCACGCCGGGGTGCAGGTCGGCCGACTCGTAGGTGGCGAGGGCCCGCCAGTCCCGGGGGTGACGGGCGAGGTGGTCGGCGAGCGCCTCGGAGGCGCCCATCACCCCGAGCAGGCGGTCGCGCAGCGGCTTGGCGGTGACGAGGGTGTCGAGCAGTTCCCGCCGGCCGGCCTCGTCCTCCTGCGCCTCCACGAGACGTACGAGCCCGAGCAGCGCCAGGTCGGGGTCGGCGGTGGCGCCCAGCGCGTCCAGGAGCAGCGGGTCGGAACGGACGGCGCTCAGCTCCGGGGCGTCCAGGAGCCGTTCCGCCGCGGACGGATCCGTGAAACCGTGCCGCAGCAGCCGCGTGAACGTACTGCTTCTGCGCCCTTGCGGCAGCGTCATGGTCCGCGCCTCCGTTCGATCACTCCTCAGGGTGAGCCTACGGCCTGACCGGCGCGCTGGGCGCACGTGCGCGGCCCGCCCTCGCGGAGGACGGTCGAAGAAGCGCCGGAACCGTTCAGCCAGCGGTGGCGCTTCGCGTGACGGACATCGCGGCGGAACGCTCACAGGGGCCGGGGCCCCTGATGTACTGCGGCCATGGAATACACACTCGAAGTGATCCCGCTGCCGGTCAGCGACATCGACCGGGCCAAGGAGTTCTACCGCGACAAGCTGGGTTTCCACGTCGACATCGACGCCGAGGTCGCGCCGGGCCTGCGCATCGTCCAGCTGACCCCGCCGGGCTCGGGCTGCTCCATCGCCCTGTCCGACACGCTCTGGGAGTCGATGGACGGCCCGGCACCGGCGCCCGGCTCCTACCAGGGCATGCAGCTGTGCGTGGCCGACGCGAAGGCGGCACACGCGGAGCTGACCGCGCGCGGCCTGGACGTCACGGAGCCGGTGCAGCACGCGCCGCAGGACGGCGGCACGTTCATGTACTTCAAGGACCCGGACGGCAACGGCTGGGCGATCCAGGAGTACCGGGTCCGCGCGGCCACACCGCTGCGGGAGGCGATCACCTCCGGTTGAGCGGTGCGGGGGCGGCGTGCGCGCTCCCTACGGGACCGTGCGCTGCTGCCACGACCCCGCGAGGGCGGCGTGCGGGAGAGGGAGAAACCGGGGGTGGGTCGCGGAGCCGCCCCCGGCGGTGGCCGCGTCCTTGTCGCGGGCGCTTCGGCGGCTGCGCGCCGACGCTTCGTGCATGCGCGCCAGACGGTTCCCCTGGCGTTCCATGTCCTTACGTCGCCGGGCGCGGCGCCAGGCACCGCGCCACCGCTCCACCTCCACGCCGTCGGTCACCGCGCACACCCGCAAGAAGGCCGTGAGCTGCGCGAGGTCGAGCATGGACCTGCCCGCCAGCATCCGCAGCACCGTGCTGTGCGGCAGCTCACCGTGGCGACCGGCCCGGCGTTCCATCTCGTCGACGGGCATCGCCCCTGCCCTGTGGTAGAGCTCGCGCAGCGCATGGATCAGGTCGTCCCGCCTGTAGATCTGGTCCGGCCTGGGCACACCGGCCCCGGGATTCCTCCGCCGGTACTCGGCGTAGCGAGCGGCCTGCCACAGCCGCCGCGCCTCACCGGCCGGGGCCCCACAGACCCGGGCATACGCCTCCACGACCGGCAGCCGGGGAATCCGGCGCCCGCTGGCGGCACGGGAGAAGGTGGTGGCGGAGAAGGCGTGCCCGCACCGCTGCGCCATTTCCCGATGGGTCAGCGCTGCCGCCCGGCGCTGCCTGCGCAGCCACTCGGCGAGCTCCTCCAGGCCCGGGTCGGAGGTGGAGATGGGCTGCTCCGGACGTGCCACGGCCGGCCCCGGTCACAGTCCTTCGGGCGCGACCGGAGCGCGTCGGGCCAGATGAGCGCCGATCAGACCGCAGGTCGCCAGGACTTCGGCCACCACGATGACGGGCATTCCGGTGAGCGCCAGCGCGGCGCCGAGTACCAGGACCACGATGACGATGACGGCCCGCTGGCCGTCCGGACGGACAGCGGGCTTGGGCGCGACGCACGGCGGACGCCGATGTGAGTGCATGAGGTACCTCTGGATCTCGAAGTGCCCGGGTTTCCTGCCCGGTTCAGCCACGGACGGTTGTCCGACAGGGCGCCGGCGAGCGCCCGTCGGCAACATGGTGGCACCGGATCCCGAGGCCCTCGCGGGGTTGATGCACCCCCGCCCCACTCGTACGACTGCCGGTGGGGTCAGCCGCGATCGGCATACCTCACCGACACTGTTTCACCTGCGCGTACGGAGAGTTCCCGAACGTTCGTGCCGCGTGGCGAGGGCGGTTGATGCATCCCGTGCCCACCGTGACCAGAAAAATTGGTACCCCGCCCGGGAACCCGGACCTCGGGAACCTTCCGGCAACGGCTCCGGCCTCAGAGAACCGGCAGGTTCTTCCGCAGCTCGAAGGCCGTGACCTCGCTGCGGTACTCCTCCCACTCCTGCTTCTTGTTCCGCAGGAAGAAGTCGTAGACATGCTCGCCCAGCGTCTCGGCGACCAGCTCCGACTTCTCCATGAGCGCGATCGCCTCGCCCAGGTTCTGCGGCAGCGGCTCGATCCCCATCGCGCGGCGCTCGGCATCCGAGAGCGCCCACACGTCGTCGTCGGCGCCCGGCGGGAGTTCGTAGCCCTCCTCGATGCCCTTGAGCCCGGCGGCGAGCAGCACCGCGTACGTCAGGTAGGGGTTGGCGCCCGAGTCGATCGAGCGGACCTCGACGCGCGCCGAGCCGGTCTTGCCCGGCTTGTACATGGGCACGCGGATCAGCGCGGAGCGGTTGTTGTGGCCCCAGCAGATGTACGAGGGGGCCTCGCCGCCCGCGCCCGCCGTGCGCTCGGAGCCGCCCCAGATGCGCTTGTAGGAGTTCACCCACTGGTTGGTGACCGCCGAGATCTCCGCGGCGTGCCGCAGCAGGCCCGCGATGAAGGAGCGGCCGACCTTGGAGAGCTGGTACTCGGCGCCCGACTCGTAGAACGCGTTGCGGTCGCCCTCGAAGAGGGACAGGTGCGTGTGCATGCCCGAGCCGGGGTGCTCGGAGAACGGCTTGGGCATGAAGGTGGCCTGGACGCCCTGCTCCAGCGCGACCTGCTTCATGACCAGGCGGAACGTCATGATGTTGTCGGCCGTGGAGAGCGCGTCCGCGTACCGCAGGTCGATCTCCTGCTGGCCGGGGGCGCCCTCGTGGTGGCTGAACTCGACCGAGATGCCCATGGATTCGAGCATCGTGATGGCCTGGCGGCGGAAGTCCATGCCCACGTTCTGCGGGGTGTGGTCGAAGTAGCCGGAGTTGTCGGCGGGCGTCGGCCGCGAGCCGTCCAGCGGCTTGTCCTTGAGCAGGAAGAACTCGATCTCGGGGTGGGTGTAGAAGGTGAAGCCGAGGTCGGAGGTCTTGGCGAGGGCGCGCTTGAGTACGTAGCGCGGGTCGGCGAAGGACGGGGAGCCGTCCGGCATCAGGATGTCGCAGAACATGCGGGCGGTGCCGGGCGCCTCCGCGCGCCAGGGCAGCACCTGGAACGTCGACGGGTCCGGCTTGGCGATCATGTCCGACTCGTACACCCGGGCGAAACCCTCGATCGCCGAGCCGTCGAAGCCGATGCCCTCGTCGAAGGCCTGCTCCAGCTCGGCCGGGGCCACGGCCACCGACTTCAGGAAGCCGAGGACATCCGTGAACCACAGGCGTACGAACCGGATGTCGCGCTCCTCCAGCGTACGGAGCACGAATTCCTGCTGCTTGTCCATCTTCCGATTCCACCCATCCTTGCTGGTCAGGCCGCCTGCTCCCGCGTCATGTGACACCTCGGGCACACGAGCATCCCACTACCCGGTTTCGAACGCGTTGCGGACCCGTGCCGCCGGGCGCCGAGCCGTGCCGCGTGCCGCTCTGTGCCCATAGTGCCTGCTGATCGGTCGCTCTGTAACGGCGGGCCGCCACGGGCCGCCGGCGGCGCCGAGCCGTGAACCGGGCGCAGGCTAGTGCGCGGCTTCCTGTTCGTCGGGGGCGGGGTCCGTACGCGGCTCCCGGTCCGGCGGGGGTCTCCGGCCGCGTCCTCGGTTCGTCGAGGGGCGGGGGCCGTACGCGGCTCCCGGTCCGACGGGTCCCCGGACGCGTCCTCGGCTCGTCGAGGGGCGGGGCCCGTACGCGGCTCCCGGTCCGACGGGTCCCCGGACGCGTCCTCAGTTCGTCGAGGGGCGGGGCCGCGGCGGTGTGTCCGTCCTCGCTATCTTGGCGTCGGCGCCTCGCTGCTTCGGAGCTCGGCGCTGCACCACTGTGCTCCGGGCGGACACACCGCCACGTCCCCTCGGGTCTCGATCACGGCTGCGGACCGGAGCCACCGCGCCGAGGCTCCTACGGGGCTGCGCCGCCGCTGGGTGACGGGCGGGTTGGGTGGGAGATGTCCTTGCGGTGCGGTCAGGGGCGTGCGCGGGCACCGCATGGCTCGGACCACGGCACCCGCTGGGCCGCGCCCCGTAGCGTGCGCAGGCACCGCATGGCCGGACCACGGCGCCCGCTGGGCCGCGCCCCGTGGCGTGCGCGGGCACCGCATGGCCGGGCCACCGCACCGCCGCTAGGCCACGCGCCGCAGGTCCTTGCGGAGGAGGCGGCCGCGGAGTGGCACTCCGGCCACGTACCGTTCGACCTCGGCGACCGCGTACTCGCCGAGCCGCCGCACCTCACTCCCCTGCGCCCCCGCGATATGCGGCGTGACGAGGACGTTCGGGAGCCGCAGCAGGACATGCCCCGCGGGCAGCGGCTCGGGATCCGTGACGTCCAGGAACGCGTCGAGGCGCCCCGCCCCGCACTCCCGCGCCAACGCCTCCGTGTCGACGAGTGAGCCGCGGGCCGTGTTGATGACGGACCCGCCGTCCGGGATCAGCTTCAGCATGGCCTCGCTCAAGAGGCCACGGGTCTCGGGGAGTTGCGGCGCGTGCACCGTGACGACGGTGCTGCGGGCGCACAGTTCGGGGAGCGGGGCCAGTTCCACGCCGAGCGACGCAGCCTCGGCGGGCGTCACGTAAGGGTCCGTGAGCAGCACGCGATACCCCGCGTCGCAGGCCCCCAGCGCAGCGATCACGCGCCGCCCGATGCGGGACGCCCCGACGACACCGACGGTGCACCCGTCGGCCCCGGCGCGCTCGGCGAACGACGGCCACCCGTCCACGTACCCGGCGGCCGCCCGCAACGCCCCCTTCGCCGCGAACGTGATCGCCGCCAGGGTGAAGGCCACCACAGGATCCGCGTTGGCATCCGCCGCCGAGGAGACGACGATGCCGCGCTCCCACACCGCCTCCGTCACCATCGCCTTGACCGACCCCGCCGCGTGCACGACCGCCCGCAGACGCGGCGCGTACGCCAGGACCTCGGGGGTCAGCGGCGGGCACTCCCAGCCCGTGACCAGGATCTCCGCCCCGGCGAGCACCGCCCGCGCCGCAGGTCCGGTGAGCGGACCGGTCAGCACTCCGGGCACCAACTCCACATGGGAACTCAGCCGTTCACGTAGGTCCGGAGGGAAGGCCCGGGCCGCGACCTCGGCGCCCATCGCCAGGGCCGTGATCGGCGGTCCGCCGGCCCGCTCCGCCTGCTGTGCCTGATCTGCCACGCGTGACCGTCCCTCGTAGTAACCGGTTACTCACCAGCGTCTGGAGGCTAGGACTAATTCGAGAGCGAGGTCAAGGCATCGCTGGGCCAAGGGGGTTGACCGAGCGCAGTAACCGCTTTAGATTCCGGGCACCTTATTCCGACGACGGAGGGGTTGCCGTGCCCACGGTGACGAAGGACGGGGCGGAAACCGCGGCGGTGAAGCCGCCCGGCAGGCGTGTCAGCGGGTCAAGCGGAGACGAACCAGTCCACGACGAGCTGTGGAAACGGTTTCGGCGCACCCGCTTCCTGGTCCTGCTCATGGTGCCGGGACTGGTGTACTTCCTGGTCTTCCACTACGGCGCCTTCATCGCCAACGCGGTGGCCTTCAAGGAGTACGTCCCCTTCGACGGCCTGTGGGCCAGCCCCTGGGTCGGCACCGCGAATTTCGAGCGGATGTTCGGCGACCCGGACTTCTGGCGCGCGACCTGGAACACCCTGTTCATCGCCGTGCTCCAGCTCGTCTTCTTCTTCCCGGCACCACTCGCTCTCGCCCTGCTCCTGCACAGCCTGACCTCGGACCTGCTGCGCCGCTTCACGCAGTCCGTGATCTATCTGCCGCACTTCCTGTCATGGGTCGTCGTGGTCGCCCTCTTCCAGCAAGTGCTCAGCGACACCGGCCTGTTGAACACCTTCCTGAGCGACTCCGGGCTGCACACCGTCGACATCATCGGCAACCCGGACGCGTACAAGCCGCTCGTCGTGTTCGAGGTGATCTGGAAGGACGCCGGATGGGGGACCATCATCTTCCTCGCCGCGCTCATGCAGGTCGACGAGCAGTTGTACGAGGCATCGGCGATCGACGGGGCCGGTCCCTGGCGCCGCTTCTGGCACGTCACGCTGCCCGGCATCCGGCCCATCATCATCCTGCTGCTGATCATGCGGCTCGGCGACATCCTCTCCGTCGGCTTCGAACAGATGCTGCTGCAACGCCAGTCGGTCGGCCCTGAGGTCGGTGAGGTGCTCGACACCTTCGTGTTCTGGCAGGGCATCGTCGGCGGCGACACCGGATACGCGGCGGCCGCTGGCCTGTTCAAGGGCGTCGTCGGCGCGGCGCTCGTCTTCGCCGCCAACCGCGTCGCCCACCGGCTCGGCGAGCAGGGGGTCTATAAGTGAGCAGCATCCTGAAGACTCAGGTGAGTGCCGGCCAGAGCACGCGGCCCGCCTGGATGGAGAAGCCCCGGTTCGCGACCAAGGCCGCCAAGGCCGTGGCGGTCGTGATCGTGCTCGGGCTGGTCCTGATCCCCTTCCTCGTCATCGTCTCGACGTCGCTGGCCTCCAACCGCGAGGTCGTGGACAACGGCGGCTGGGTGCTGTGGCCGAGCGACCCGACGCTGCGCGCCTACCGCACCATCCTGAGCGGCGGCATCGTCACCAAGGCGCTGGGCGTGAGCGTGGGCCTCACCGTCGTGGGCACGCTGTTCTCCCTCGCGTGCACCACCTTCCTCGCCTACGCCCTCGCCCGCCCCGGTGTCTTCGGCGGCAGGCCCGTCCTGCTGCTCATCCTCTTCACCTTCCTCTTCCCGCCCGGCATGATCCCCGCGTTCTTGCTGGTCAAAGGCATGGGGATGATGGACACCTATGCCGCGCTCATCGCCCCCGTACTCATCAACGTCTTCAATCTGATCGTGCTGCGCGGCTTCTTCCAGGGCATCCCCGAGGAGCTGTACGAGGCGGCCAGGCTCGACGGCGCGGGTGACTGGCACATCCTGTGGCGGATCGTGCTCCCGCTCTCCAAGGCGGCCCTCGCCGTGGTCTCCCTCTTCTACGCCGTGAGCTATTGGAACGCCTGGTTCCATGCCTCGATCTACATGGAGTCGGACCACTGGCCGCTCTCCCAGGTGCTCCGTACGTACGTCATCGGCGGCTCGCAGATCGCCGACACGGGCCTGAGCGAGGCCGGCATGGTCTCCGCCCCGCAGACGACGCAGATGGCCGTCCTGGTGATCGCCACGGTGCCGATCCTGGTCGTCTACCCCTTCCTCCAGAAGTACTTCACCAAGGGCGTGCTCACCGGCGCCATCAAGAGCTGAGCATTCCCGCTCATCGTCCAGAAGGGCCTTCACGTGTCCGGATCCCCGATGTCACGGCGCACCCTGCTGCGCTCCATAGCCGTCGGCGGCGCCGCCCTGGCCGCCCCGTCCGTCCTCACCGCCTGCTCGACCGGCTCCGGCGGCGGTGGCGCCGTCTCCAACGCGGGCAAGAAGGCGGTGCCCTGGCCCGCGTACACGCCGGCCGACGGCCCCTCCCCCGACCTGGCGCCGACCAAGGAGGGTGTCCAGGCCGGGTACACGAAGTACCCCGAGAAGCTCGTCCGTGCCGTGAGCGAGAAGCCGGGCGACGGCAAGCAGAAGATCCGGGTCATGACCATCACCTACGGCACCCCGCCGAAGCCCGTCGGCCGCAATAAGTACTGGCAGGCGGTGAACGAGGCCCTGGGCGTGGAGATCGAGTTCACCGTCGTGCCGGACGCGGACTTCCGCCCCAAGATGTCCACGCTGATGTCGGGCGATGACCTCCCAGACATGATCAACTTCGGAGGCGGGTACGTGCTGCCGAGGGAGTCGCAGTTCGTGAAGGCCCGCTGCGCCGACCTGAGCGAGCACCTGTCCGGCGACGCCGTCAAGGACTACCCCAACCTCGCCAACATCCCGACGTACGCCTGGGAGGGCATGGGCCGCATCGCCGGGCGCATCTACGGACTGCCGGTCGAGCGTGCCAAGGTGCACGGCGCCATGTTCATCAACCGTGAGGCCTTCGACGAGGCCGGTTACCGGCCCGGCATGTCCGCCCCCGACTTCCGCGCGATGGCCGAGGAGGCGACCCAGGACAAGCGGTTCGGCCTCGGCGCGTCCACGGTGGGCTTCTTCGGGTACCTCTACCACGCGATGTGGCACGGCGCGCCCAACCAGTGGCGGATCAAGGACGGCAAGGCCACCGACATGTACGGCACCGACGCGTTCAAGGCCGCCCTGGAGTACATGGCCGGGCTGCGCCAGGACGGCTCGTACAACCCCGACGCCACCTCGATCTCCCAGGTCGACCTGAAGACGCAGTTCCACAACGGGACGGTCCGCTCGATGACGGACGGCTGGGGCGCCGTCGTCTCCAACGCCCAGGGCATCAAGGGGGAGTTCACGCTCGACGTCGCCGAGCCGTACGCGGTGGACGGGGTCACCCCCGTCTACCAGCAGAACCGCGGCTGTTTCGGCTACACCGTCATCAAGAAGGCCTCCAAGGAGCGCGTCAAGCTGATGCTGCGCGTACTGAACTGGCTCGCCTCGCCGTTCGGCACCAAGGAGTACGAGCTGATGCACTACGGAGTCGAGGGCACCCACTTCCGGTACGACAGGGCGGGCGATCCGGTCGCCACCGAGCTGGGCCTCGTCGACTCGCGGACCAACCTGCCCTTCCCGTACCTCATGGACGCGCCCCAGCCGCTGTACTACCCGGGCTTTCCCGACCTCACGAAGCGGCTGCACGCCTGGCAGAAGAAGGTCGTCCCGCTGCTGGTGCCCGACGACCACTGGGGCCTGATGTCGGAGACGTACAACCGGCAGAGCGCCACGATGGACCAGATCATCACCGACGGTGTCACGGCGGTCGTCGCGGGGCGCAAGAAACTCTCCGACTGGGACGGCATCTACAAGAAGTGGCGGTCCCAGGGCGGCGAGCGCTCCGCCGAGGAGTTCCTGAAGGAGTACGAGGCCGCGCACTGAGCCGGCGGCGGGGCGCGGGATGATGGGTCCGACGGGTCCGGGGCGACGGGTCCGGGGCGGGGTCGCCGGGGGACAACTGCGCCTCGGGCCGCTGTGGTTGCCGAGTGAGGGAGACACATGGGAGAGCGGGTCACCATCCGTGACGTGGCCGCGCGCGCGGGCGTCTCGGTAGCGACCGTCTCGCGGGTCCTGGCGGGCAACTACCCGACGTCCACGGCGTCGCGCGCCAAGGTGCTGCGGGCGGTCAAGGACCTGGACTACGTCGCCAACGCGCACGCGCGCGCGTTGGCGGGCGCCGGACGCAAGACGATCGCGGTGCTCATGCTCGACGTGGTGGGCGCCTTCTACGCGCAGGTCGCGCAGGGTGTGGAGATGGAGGCCGCCCAGCACGGCCGCCTCACGCTGGTCTCCTCCACGGGCAGCGACCCGGCGCGCGAGCTGGCCCTCGTCCAGATGATGCGGGAACAGGCCGCCGAGGCCGTGGTGCTCGTCGGCGGCGTCACGCAGGACGACGAGTACCGGCAGCGGATGGCACGCTACGCCGAGGTCCTCGCGGCGGCGGGCTCCCGGCTCGTCCTGTGCGGCCGTCCCGCACCGGCGCCCGACGTGCCCGCGCTGGTCGTCGAGTACGACAACGAAGCGGGCGCCCACGCCGTCACCAGCCACCTTCTGGGCGCAGGCCACCGGCGGATCGCGCTGATCGGCTATCAGCCGGGGAACACCACCGGTGAGGACCGCCTCGCCGGTTACCTCCGGGCGCTCGCCGACCACGGGGTGCCGCGCGACGAGGCGCTGCTCCACGGCGTCGGCTTCGGGCAGAACTTCGGCTACCGGGCGATGCGGGACCTGCTGGCGCGGGCGGACGGGAAACCGGACTTCACGGCGGTCTTCGCGGGGGACGACCGGGCCGCGGCGGCGGCGATCATCGCGTTGCGGGAGTACGGGCTGCGGGTGCCGCAGGACATGTCGGTGGTCGGCTACAACGACGACCCCGTGGCCGGGGACATCACCCCTGGTCTGACGACCGTCCACATCCCGGCCGAGGAGATGGGCCGCACCGCGGTTCGCCGCGCCCTGTCCGGCGCCCCGCGCACGGGCCAGGAACGCCATCTGCTGGGCACGCATATCGTGATCCGGGAGAGTGTGCGGGCGGTTCGGGGGGCCGCCGGGGGCTGAGTGGTGTGTGCTGCTGCGGGCCGTGGGGGCCGAGCGCGCAGTTCCCCGCGCTCCTTTCAGGGGCGCGCTCCGAGGATCGCCGCCGCCACGTCCGCAGGACGGTCCCGCATCACCAGGTGCCCCGCGGGCACGGCCACCCGGAAGGTCCCGCCGAGACGTGCGGCCAGCCCCCGCTGACGTCCCAGCCACTCCCCCGAACCCTCCGCGTAGGCCGCGAGCACCGTCACCGGCACCCCGACGGGCAACGGCACGGCCACCCGCAGCCGAGCCAGTTCCACCGCCGCGTCGCCATACGTCACGTACTCCATGAGCGCCGCCCGCCACACCCGCCCGGTCCCGTACACCCGCGCCCACGGCGTCGGCGCCGTCAGCCTCCGCAGCGTGGGCCCCACGGCGCGCGGCACCCCCGCCGCACACAGCAACGCCCCGCACGCGCGCGTGCCCGCCACCCGCGCCCCGCGAGGTACCCGCACCCGTGGCCGCTCCTCGACACTGGAGTCGACGAGGACGAGCCCGGCCGTGCGCCCCGGATGAAGCCGCGTGAACGCCTCCGCGTGGAACCCGGCGAGCGAGTGCCCCACCACCGTCGCCCGCTCCCCGCCGAGGCCCACCGCGTCCAGCACCCGCAGGATCCGCTCCGCCTCGCCCCGCAACGTGGGCGCCACGCGCGCGTGCCCGCTCAGTCCGAGCCCGGGGCGGTCGAAGCGGACGACGGTCCGGTGCGGCGCGAGCAGCGGCACCACCGGGTCCCAGTCGAACCAGCCGAGCCCGAGCCCGGCGCTCAGCACACACACCGGCCCGCTCCCGGTCACCGCTACGTGGTGCGGCACTCCGCCAATGCGTACGAAGGTCATCCGCGCCGCTCGGTGGAGGACGAGGGCGGCGCCGAGGACGCGGCGGCCGCCAGGGACCAGGCGAGGACCACGGTCCAGACCGCGATGAACAGCACCTGGAGCCGCTGCCCGACCCCGAGCCCCCATGTCCCGCGCCCCGCCTCGAACGCGGCGACGGAGGCCAGCGTCCACGCGGTGGCGGCCAGTTCGAGGACGACCAGGGCGGGCCCGGTGCGGGCGAGCGCGGGCCACGTCCCCGCGCCGCGCCGTGCCGCGACGGTGAGCAGCACCATGCCGAGCAGCGCCCCGCCGATCGCGAGGGCGCTGCTGAAGGCGTGCGCGGAGTGCGTCCAGGGGACGGTGCCCGCCGCCTCCCGCGCGGCGCACGCGGCGTCGGCGGTCGGCGCGCAGCTCAGCGGCAGCCGGGAGTCGGCCGCGGTGGCCGCCCCGTACAGCGCGAGCCCGGCCCAGCCCGCCGTGGTCCATCCCCGGCGCGGCAGCCACAGCAGCGCGCCCACCGCCGCCGCGAGGACGAGGAGCCCCGCCAGCAGGTCCGCGGTGCGGAAGAACGTGCCGTATGGCTGGTCCTCGGCGGCGAGTTCACTGACGTACGTCTGGAGGGGCGCCAGGCCGGTCGGCAGGAACGCCTCGATCGCCCAGGTGGTGTACAGGAGCGCGCCGAGCAGGAGGAGGCCCGGGAGGGCGAGGCGGGGCCGCCGTGGGCCGCCGGCCTGCCGCCGTGTCGGCCGTGCGGGCATGGGGGCGTCCGCCGTCGTGGAGGGGAAGCTCGGAGGGCCCATGCTAGGCCGCCGGTCGCGAGGGCCGGTGGTCCGGGTGGATCCACCCCGGTTTGCGGAACTTGAGGAAGGCGGCGGGCGCCAGCACGCCGAGGGCGAGCAGGCCCCCGCCGACGATCAGCAGATAGCGCCACAGCGGCCCCTCGCCGAACTGGTCGGGCGGCACGAATCCGATGGCGAGCGCGAGCACCGACGCGACGAACCCGACGCCCGCGACGACGGTCACGGCGGGGACCACGAAGCCGCGCGGCACGTGCGGCTGCGACTTCCGGAGCCGTACGACGGCCACGAACATCAGCAGGTAGGCGATGAGATAGATCTGCACGGTGATGACCGAGAACATCCAGTAGGCACTCGACACGTCGTCACTGAAGGCGTACATGACGCCGATCAGGGTGGTGACGACGCCCTGGGCGACCATGATGTTCCGCGGTACGCCCGCCTTGTTGAACTTCTGCAGGACGGGCGGCAGATAGCCCTCCTGCCGGGACAGCGCGACGAGCCCCTTGGCGGGCCCCGCGAGCCACGTGAGCATGCCGCCGAGCGCCGCCATGACGAGCATGACGCCGACGACCTTCGTCATCCAGCCGATGTGGAAGTGGTCGAAGAACGCCTGGAAGGCCTGCATCAGGCCGGCCGTGAGGCTGAGGTCCCCGGACGGCATGACCCAGCTGATGGCGAGGGCCGGAAGGATGAAGATCAGCAGGACGAGGCCGGTGGCCAGGAAGATCGACCGCGGGTACTCGGCCCGGGGGTGGCGCAGCGACGACACGTGGACGCCGTTCATCTCCATGCCCGCGTAGGAGAGGAAGTTGTTGACGATGAGGACCAGGCTGGCGAGCCCGGTCCAGGGCGGCAGCCAGTGGTCGGCGCTCATCGGCGCGGCGGAGGGGTTGCCCTGCCCCAGGAAGACGATGCCGAGGGCGACGAGTACGACGCCGGGGACGAGGGTGCCGATGATCAGCCCGAGGGAGGAGAGCCCGGCGACGGTCCTGGTGCCCCGGCAGGTGATCCACACGCCCGTCCAGTAGATGACGACGATGACGATCGCCACGTAGAGGCCGTTCTCGGCGAGGCTGGGGTGGACGACGTAGGCGAACGTCGAGGCGACGTAGGCAAGCAGGCTCGGGTAGTACGCGATGGTCATGGCGAACTGGCACCACACGGCGACGAACCCCAGGGGTTTGCCGAGCGCCTCGCTCACCCACCGGTAGATGCCGCCCGGCCACCCGGAGGCGAGTTCGGCGCCGACGAGGGCGGTGGGGAGCAGGAAGACCACGGCGGGCAGCAGGTAGAGGAAGACCGCCGCGAGTCCGTAGATGGCCATCGAGGGGGAAGGGCGGAGGCTGGCCACGGACGCGGTGGTCATGAAGGCGAGCGTCACCCAGGAGATGAACTGCCGTGGGATCGCGGGGTCCGGCTCCGGGAGGGTGCCGGCTCCGGTCTGCTCCGGTTCGTCCGTAGTCGTCATGCGTTCATGATCGACGCAGGGGCCGGAGCCCGCATGTCGCCCCATACCCGGTGGGGGTAGGGTGCCCCCATGGCGAGGACGAGGAACCGCACGGGGTACGGGCAGTGGCTGCTGCTCGCCGCGCTGCTCCTCGGGATCGTCACCATGCATACGTTGGGGCATCCCTCGGGGGAGCATTCCTCGGGCGGGCATACGTCGGGCGGGCATACGTCGCACGCGGCTGCGGCTGCGGCTGCTCGCGGTGGCGGTCACGGGGCCGAGGCCATGGGGCACGGCGTCGGCCATGCGGCCGTGTCCGCCCCTGATCCGGCGCCCGTCTCGGCCTCAACGCTGGAGTCGCGGTCACAGTCGCAGCCGCAGTCGCCCTCGCGGGACGGGGCGGCGGGCATGGGGATGGATCCGCTCTCCGTCTGCCTGGCGGTGCTGGGAGCCTTCACGCTCGTACTGCTGGTGCGGACGGGGCTGTCGCGGCCCGGCGGGACGCTCGCCCGTGCCCCCGCGGTCGGGCGCCCGAGTGCCCCGCGGCCCGAGGCGCCCCCGCCGCGTGTCCTGCTCTCCCGTCTGTCGGTGCTGCGCATCTAGGCCGGCGCACCGGCTGCTTCGCGCTGCCCGGAGAACTCGTGCGGTTCCGGTGGGAACCCATGGGTGTCGAGCGGTGCACCAGAAGCAGCGGATGCGCCCATTCGCACGCGCCACCATGACGAGGTGTCACCGACGATGCACGACAAGCACGACAAGCACGACATGCACGCCACGCACGACAAGCGTCCCGCGCACGACAAGCACTCTGAGCGCCACCAGCGGCCTGAGCACCACCGGCCCCACCAGCACGCGGAGCCGCGGCGCGCTCCCTCCCGCCGGGTTCTGCTCGGTGCCACGGCCACGGCTGCGGCCGTCGTCGCCGGGGCGGGCATCCTGACGGCCTGTTCCGGCTCGGACGCGGGCGGCGGCCATGGCGGAGGCCACAGTGGGAGCGGCGGGTCCGGCCCCGGGGGCTATGTGGACCCGGCGGGCGCCGAGGTCGCCGCCGCCGAGAAGAAGCGGGACCGGGGCGGCCGGGTCCGCGAAGTGAAGCTGATGGCCATGGAGACCCGGCTCGACCTCGGCGGCCGCGAGGTCCGCACCTGGGCGTATGGGGACGGGCTGCCCGGCAAGGAGGTCCGCGTCACCGCGGGCGACACCCTCGCGCTCACCCTCGCCAACCACCTCCCCGAGGCCACGTCCCTGCACTGGCACGGCATCGCCCTGCGCAACGACATGGACGGCGTCCCCGGCCTCACCCAGCGGGACATCAAGCCCGGGGCGGACTTCGCCTACCGCTTCACGGTGCCGGACCCGGGGACGTACTGGTTCCATCCGCACTCCGGCACCCAGCAGGACCGCGGGCTGTACGCGCCTTTGATCGTCGAGGACCCGAAGGAGCCGCTGAAGTACGACAAGGAGTGGGTGGTCGTCCTCGACGACTGGGTCGACGGAGTGGACGGCTCGACCCCGGACGGCGTGCTCGCGGAGCTGAGCAAGGGCATGGCCGGCCACGACATGGGCGGAAGCGGGGGCGGCGGCGCCGACGAGGGCGGCATGGACCACGGCGGCCACGGCGGCATGTCGCACGCGGCGGCGCGGACCGAGCCCTCCCCGAAGCCGAAGCGGACCTCCCGGCCCTCGCGGATGATGATGGGCGCCAAGAGCGACCTCCTCGGGGGCGACGCGGGCGACGTCGCGTACCCGCACTACCTGATCAACGGGCGTACGGCGGAGGCCCCCTCGCAGTTCCGCGCCCGCCCCGGCGACCGCATCCGCCTGCGGATCATCAACGCCGGTGGTGACACGGCCTTCCGCGTGGCGCTCGGCGGCCACGAGATGACGGTGACGCACACCGACGGCTTCCCCGTGGAGCACGCGAAGACGGACGCGCTGCTGCTCGGCATGGGCGAGCGGTACGACGTCCTGGTCACCGCCAAGGACGGCGCCTTCCCGCTGACCGCGGTGGCCGAGGGCAAGAAGGCGGCGGCGCTCGCGGTGCTGCGCTCGGGCGGCGGGGCCGCGCCGTCCGCGTCGGCCCGCCCCAAGGAGCTGACGGGCCGCCTCCTGACCGCGGACGAACTGCGGGCGGCCGAGTCCGTCGCCCTGCCGTCCCGCAAGCCGGACCGCACGATCAGGCTCCGCCTGACGGGTGGCATGGCGAAGTACGACTGGGCCTTCGACAAGAAGCCCTACGCCCCCGACCGGCGCCATCCGCTGCGCGCGGGCGAGCGGGTCCGCCTGGCCTTCGCCAACTCCACCTCGATGTGGCACCCCGTACACCTCCACGGCCACACCTTCGCCCTGACGAACGCGGCGAACGGCCCCCGCAAGGACACCGCGATCATCCTGCCGAACGGCACGCTGACGGTGGACTTCGAGGCGGACAACCCGGGCCTGTGGATGGTCCACTGCCACAACGTGTACCACTCGGAGGCGGGGATGATGACGGTGCTCGGTTACCGCGCCTGACGGCGCCCCCGGCCATGGGCCCGGAGGCAGGGCGGGCCAGAGACAAGGGGCACCCCACCCGGACCACCGCTGTCCTGGGTGGGGCGGCCCCAGGCCCCGCAGGCATCGCGTCGCTCTGACGATTACACTGGGCGCGTGCCTCAACTACGTCTCGCCCTGAACCAGATCGACTCCACCGTCGGCGATCTCGCCGGGAACGCCGAGGCGATCGTCCACTGGACCCGGCACTCCGCCGAGCAGGGGGCGCATCTCGTCGCGTTTCCCGAGATGGCGCTGACCGGGTATCCCGTGGAGGACCTCGCCCTGCGGTCGTCCTTCGTCCAGGCCTCGCGGGACGCGCTGCACGCGCTCGCCGCCCGGCTGCGGGACGAGGGCTTCGGGGAGTTGCCCGTCGTCGTCGGCTATCTCGACCGCACCGAGGAGGCCAAGCCCCGCTACGGCCAGCCCGCGGGCGCACCGCGCAACGCCGGCGCCGTGCTGCACCGGGGCGAGGTCGTGCTGACGTTCTCCAAGCACCACCTGCCCAACTACGGCGTGTTCGACGAGTTCCGTTACTTCGTGCCGGGCGAGACCCTGCCGGTCCTGCGGGTGCACGGCGTCGACGTCGCCCTCGCCATCTGCGAGGACCTCTGGCAGGACGGCGGCCGCGTGCCCGCCACCCGCAGCGCGGGGGCCGGCCTGCTGCTCTCCATCAACGCCTCGCCGTACGAGCAGAACAAGGACGACCAGCGGCTGGAGCTCGTGCGCAAGCGGGCGCAGGAGGCCGGCTGCACCACCGCGTACCTCGCGATGATCGGCGGGCAGGACGAGCTGGTCTTCGACGGCGACTCGATCGTCGTCGACAAGGACGGCGAAGTCGTCGCGCGCGCCCCGCAGTTCGCCGAGGGCTGCGTGGTCCTGGACTTGGAGCTGCCCGCCGCCGCCCCCGTGCCGCCGTCCGGCGTCGTCGACGACGGGCTGCGCATCGAGCACGTCACGGTCTCCGAGGAGCCCCTGCCCGCGTACGAGGCGGAGCTCACCGGCGGGTACGCCGAGCGGCTGGACGACGACGAGGAGGTGTACTCGGCGCTGGTCGTGGGCCTGCGGGCGTACGCCGCGAAGAACGGCTTCAGCAGCGTCCTGATCGGGCTGTCCGGCGGCATCGACTCGGCGCTCACCGCCGCCATCGCGTGCGACGCGCTGGGCGCGCGGAACGTGTACGGGGTGGCCATGCCGTCCCGTTACTCGTCCGAGCACTCCATCGGCGACGCGGAGGAGCTGGCGCGCCGCACGGGGCTCAACTTCCGCACGGTGCCGATCGCCCCGATGTTCGACGCGTACATGGGCTCGCTCGGGCTGACCGGGCTCGCCGAGGAGAACCTCCAGTCGCGCCTGCGCGGCACGATGCTGATGGCGATCTCCAACCAGGAGGGCCACATCGTGCTCGCGCCCGGCAACAAGTCCGAGCTGGCGGTGGGCTACTCCACGCTCTACGGCGACTCCGTGGGCGCCTACGGCCCCATCAAGGACGTCTACAAGACGTCGATCTTCCGGCTCGCGGAGTGGCGCAACCGCGCCGCGCAGGAGCGTGGGCAGACGCCGCCCATCCCGGAGAACTCCATCAGCAAGCCGCCGAGCGCGGAGCTGCGCCCCGACCAGGTCGACACGGACTCACTGCCGGACTATCCGGTCCTCGACGCCATCCTTGAGCTCTACGTCGACCGGGACCAGGGCGCCGACGCGATCGTGGCGGCGGGCTTCGACCGGGAGCTGGTCACGAAGACGCTGCGGATGGTGGACACGGCGGAGTACAAACGCCGCCAGTACCCGCCGGGCACGAAGATCTCCGCGAAGGGCTTCGGCAAGGACCGCCGCCTCCCCATCACCAACCGCTGGCGCGAGACCGCCTCCGGCTGAGGCCGGCGGCCCCGGGGAAGGCGTCGACGACGGCGCGCCACCGGCCGCCGGACCGCTCAGCGGTGGGACGGCTCCCGGTGGTGTGTCGTGCCGGTGGCGACCAGGCGCGCCGGCGTCGACTGCGGCGTGGCCCGGCGGTCGACCGCGTAGGCCGCCGCGGCCACCGCGAGGCCGAGGACCGCGAGGACCGCGCCCGTCACCGCCGGTGACGTCACGCCGAAGCCCGCCGCCAGGGCGAGGCCGCCGATCCAGGCGCCGCCCGCGTTGGCGAGGTTGAACGCCGCCTGGTTGGCGGATGAGGCCAGGGACGGGGCCGCCGACGCCTTCTCCATGACCATCAGCTGGAGCGGCGAGCCCGTGGTGAACGCCGCCATGCCGAGCAGCATGACCGCGAGCGCCGCGCTCCACCCGGTGCTCATGAGCAGCGGGAAGAGGGCGAGGACCGCGGCCAGCGCGATCAGGCCGCCGAAGAGCGTTCCCCGCAGGGAGTGGTCCGCGAGCCGGCCGCCGAGGAGGTTGCCCGCGGTGGCGCCCACGCCGAACAGCGCCAGCAGCAACGTGACGCTGGATTCGGCGTAGCCCGCGGCGTCCGTCAGCATCGGCGTGATGTAGCTGTACGCCGCGAAGAGCGCGCCGAAGCCCGCGACGGTCGTACCGAGCGCCAACCACACCGGGACGCTGCCGAGCGCCCGCAGCTCGCCGCGCAGGCCCACCGCGTCGCCGTGGCCATGGTCGGCCGGGACCAGCAGGGCGAGCGCGGCGATGGCGACGAGGCCGATCGCGCTGACCGCGAGGAACGTGGCGCGCCAGCCGAGCTGCTGCCCCATGGCGGTGGCGACCGGCACGCCGACGATGTTGGCGACGGTCAGGCCGAGGAACATGAGCGAGACCGAGCGGGCCTTGCGCTCCGGGGCGACGAGCCCCGTGGCGACGACCGCGCCGACGCCGAAGAACGCGCCGTGCGGCAGTCCGCTCAGGAAGCGCGCGGCCAGCAGCGACGTGTTGTCGGGGGCCACGGCGGACAGGGCGTTGCCGACGACGAACAGCACCATCAGGCCGATGAGGACCCGGCGGCGCGGCAGCTTCGCGGTGACGGCGGCGAGCAGCGGGGCACCGATGACGACGCCGAGCGCGTACGCGGAGACGAGGTGCCCGGCGGTCGGGATGGATATGTGCAGGTCGTCCGCGACGTTGGGCAACAGGCCCATCATCACGAACTCGGTCGTGCCGATGCCGAAGGCGCCCACGGCGAGGGCGAGCAGGGCCAGGGGCATGAAGAAGTACCTTCCACGGAAGCGGGGGAACAGCGAGAGAGCGAGAGGGAGAAGCGAGAGGGGAAGAGCGGGGGAATCCGTAAGTTTACGTACGGAACAAAGTCTCGCGTACCCAGTATTCCGTGGGGTCAAGAACGAACGACCGGGACGTTACGAGGAGAGGTCCACCCGCGCCGCGATCGGCAGGTGGTCGCTGCTCGTCTCCGGGAGCGTCCAGGAGGAGACCGGCTCGACGCCCTTGACCATGATCTGGTCGATGCGCGCCATCGGGAACGACGCGGGCCAGCTGAAGCCGAAGCCGTTGCCCGCCGCACCCTGGGTGGAGCGCATCTGGGAGGTGACCGCGTTCAGCGCGCGGTCGTTCATGGTGCCGTTGAGGTCACCGAGCAGGACGACCTTGCCGAGCTGCTCGTCGGCGATCGCCTCGCCGAGCGCGTCGGCGCTGTTGTCGCGCTGGTTGGCGGTGAAGCCCGCGTCGAGCTTGACGCGCACGGACGGCAGGTGCGCGACGTAGACGGCGACGTCACCCTTGGGCGTCTCGACCGTCGTACGCATCGCGCGGACCCAGCCCAGCTTGATGTCGACGGGCCTCGTGCCGGAGATGGGGTACTTGCTCCACAGCCCGACGGTGCCCTCCACCGCGTGGTACTTGTACTGCCGCGACAGCGCCCTCTCGTACGTGGGGACGGCGTCGGCGGTCAGTTCCTCCAGGGCGATCACGTCGGCGCCGGACGCGGCGACGTCCTGGGCGGTGCCGGTCGGGTCGGCGTTGTCCGCGTTGACGTTGTGCGTGGCGACCGTGAGATCGCCGCCGGTGCCCGACTTGTCGCTGATCAGGCCGCCGAACGAGTTCAGCCAGATGACCACCGGCAGCAGCAGCGCGATCAGCGCGGTGGCGGACTTGCGGACCACCGCGATCACCAGCAGTACCGGAACGAAGACGCCGAGCCACGGCAGGAACGTCTCGGTCAGGCTGCCGAGGTTGCCGACGTTGTTGGGGATCTGCGCGTGGAAGAGCATCACCAGCGCGATGAGCACCGCGGCCCCCGCGGTGACCAGGCCGCGCTTCCAGATGCCCGGGTCGCCGCGCCAGCCGTCGAGCAGGCGCCGGAACCGGGATTCGGGACGCTCCGGCCCCGAGCCGTCGCTGCCCGTCTCCGTCATATACGCCTGCGCCATACCCTCGTCGCCTCACTGCCTGCCGTGCACACCGTCGGTCCGCCCCTGAAACCCTAGGGGATGAACGGTGTCGTCCCTGCCGTCCACGACGGCCGTACAGGCACCAGGACGATCGGGGCGGCGCGACAGGTTCCTGAACAGCACGGGACAGCGGGTGCTGTGACGAAACCCGCATACTCCCGTCGGCCCCGCCGCGCCATCAGACCTGCGGCCTCAGCCCTTCGAGGACCGTGTCGACGATCCGCTCGGCGAGGCCGTCGTCGAGCGGCGCGTCGGGCCGCATGACCGTGCGCACCAGCATCGGCCCGACCATGAGGTCGTTGGCCATCTCGATGTCCACGTCCGCACGCAGCTCGCCGTCCGCGACGCCCCGCCGCAGCACCTCGTAGGTGGCGCGGCGGCGGGGGTCGACGACAGTGGTGTGGTACGCCGCCCAGAGTTTGGGCAGGGCCTTCATCTGCGCGAAGACGTTGTGCAGCAGGGCCGAGGAACGCATGTTCAGGCCGCGCCTGCGCAGCCCCTCCAGGAGGCAGACGAGGTCGTCGCGCATCGAGGTGCCGGGCAGCTCGGGGTCCGGCTCCTCGAAGACGCGCAGCACGTCGACGAAGAGTGCCTCCTTGCCGTCCCAGCGCCGGTAGATGGTGGCCTTGCCGACGCCCGCGGTCCGGGCGATGCGCTCGATGGACAGTTCGGTGAGCGGCACGCCCTCCTCCAGGAGCCGCACCACCCCTTCGATGATGGCCTGCTCCACGGCCTCGCTCCGGGGACGGCCCCGGGGGGCCTTCGCGTGTGCGTCCCCCTTGGCGATGTGGACCACGTCGTCTCCGTCTCTCTCCGCGCCGGCTGCCGGGGCGATTCTCCCTCAACGGCCGGCGACACCCACCGGCTCGGCCTCCCGCTCCTGAGGGCCGGGCTCCGCCGGCGTACGTCCCGGCAGGAACAGGAAGACGACCACCGTGCCGATCGCGGCGACGCCCGCGCCCCACAGCGCCGTGACGTGCATGGCGTGCAGGAACGAGTCGTTGGCGGCCGTCACGAGCGGCTCGCCCCGCGGACCGAGCTTCGCCGCGACGCCGAGGGTCGCCTCGATGGACTCGCCCGCGGTGTGCCGGGCGCCGGCGGGCAGCAGCGCCAGTTTGTCCTCGACGCCGTTGCGGTACGCGGTGGACAGCACCGAGCCGAGGACGGCGATGCCGAGCGCGCCGCCGACCTGCCGGAAGGTGTTGCTGAGCGCGGAGGCCGAGCCGGCCTTCTCGCGCGGCAGGGCCTGCATGATCACGACACTGGTGGGCGTCATGATGTGCGCCATGCCGGTGCCCATCAGGAAGAAGATGACCTCCAGGACCCAGATCGGCGTATCCGCGTCGAGGAACGAGAAGGCCGCGAGGGTCGCCATCACCAGGAGCAGGCCGCCGGTGCACACGGCCCGTACGCCGAACCGGTCGACGACCAGGCGGGCGCGCGGCGCGAAGACGAGCTGGGCCACGGCGAGCGGCAGCATCAGCAAGCCGGTCTGGAGCGGCGAGTAGCCGCGCACGCTCTGGGTGTAGAAGACCGAGAAGAAGGTGACGCCCATCAGCGCGAAGAAGACGAGCGCGATGGCACTGATCGCCGCCGAGAACACCTTGTTCTTGAAGTACGAGATGTCGACGGACGGGTGGTCGCAGCGCTTCTCGTACAGCACGAAGACGACGAGGACGGCGAGGCCCGCGAGGACGGTGCCGAGCACGGCCGGGTCCGTGAAGTCGGCGAGCTGACCGCCCTTGATGATGCCGTAGACGAGCAGGACGAGGCCGACGACGGAGAGCGCGACGCCGACGAGGTCGACGCGCCCCGGCTTCGGATCGCGCGAGTCCGGCACCAGCCACACCATGAGGGCCACCGCGACGATCACGATCGGTACGTTGATGAGGAAGACCGAGCCCCACCAGAAGTGGTCGAGCAGGACACCGCCGGTGATCGGGCCGATGGCGATGGCGAGGCCGACGCCGCCCGCCCAGATGCCGATGGCCTTGGGCTGCTCGTCGCGCTCGAAGACGTTCATCAGGACGGCGAGCGTGGCCGGCATCACGAAGGCCGCGCCGAGGCCCATCACCGCGCGGAACGCGATGAGTTCGACGGGTGAGCCGGACTGTGCGGCGAACGCCGATCCGATGCCGAAGACGATGAGCCCCGCGAGCAGGACCTTCTTGCGGCCGAGCCGGTCGCCGAGCAGCCCGGCGGTGAAGAGCAGGCCCGCGAAGACCAGCGTGTAGGAGTTGATCGCCCACTCCAGCTCACCCTGGGTGGCGCCGATGCCGGTGGGTTCGGGTGTGGAGATCGTCTTGATGGCGACGTTCAGGATCGAGTTGTCGAGGACGACGATCAGCAGGCTGAGCATGAGCACGCCGAGGATCGCCCAGCGGCGCCGGTGCACGGCTTCCGGTATGCGGGGAGGGGTGGGCGAGGGAGAGGTTGACATGGGATCCACCGTAAACCCGTTTCGATACGAGACCGTCTCGTATTGGAAAGAATTTACCCGGCCCCGGGGCCCCCTAGCCGCCGGGCGCCACCTGGTGCCACCATGGAGGTGATCCGGGGACGCCGTCAGGGCGCCTCGAGATGACAGAAGGAGCCGTTGCGATGACGCAGCTCTCGGCTGCCCAGAAGAGCACCGAAGCCCCCGCGAGCCCCGACAGCAGCAAGGCGCTGTACGGCGGCAAGGGCACCCGGCGCATCACCGTGCGCGACATCACCGCCGCCAAGGAGCGCGGCGAGAAATGGCCGATGCTCACCGCCTACGACGCGATGACCGCGTCCGTCTTCGACGAGGCGGGCATCCCCGTCATGCTCGTCGGCGACTCGGCGGGCAACTGCCACCTCGGGTACGAGACCACCGTGCCCGTCACCCTCGACCAGATGGCCATGCTGTCGGCCGCGGTCGTGCGGGGCACCTCGCGTGCCCTGATCGTCGGCGACCTGCCGTTCGGCTCCTACCAGGAAGGCCCCGTCCAGGCCCTGCGCTCGGCGACCCGCCTGGTGAAGGAGGCGGGCGTCGGCGCGGTCAAGCTGGAGGGCGGGGAGCGGTCACTGGCCCAGACCGAGCTGCTGGTCCAGTCCGGCATCCCTGTCATGTCCCACCTCGGACTCACCCCGCAGTCCGTGAACACCATGGGCTACCGCGTCCAGGGCCGCGGCGACGAAGCGGCCCACCGGCTGCTCAACGACGCCAAGGCCGCGCAGGACGCCGGCGCGTTCGCGGTCGTCCTCGAACTGGTCCCCGCGGAGCTCGCCGCCGAGGTCACCCGCTCCCTGCACATCCCGACCGTCGGGATCGGGGCGGGCGCCGAGTGCGACGCGCAGGTACTGGTCTGGACGGACATGCTGGGCCTCACCGGCGGGAAGATGCCGCGGTTCGTCAAGCAGTACGCGGACCTGCGGGGCGTCATGACCGACGCGGCCAAGGCGTTCGCCGACGATGTGGTGGGCGGGGCGTTCCCGGCGGCGGAGCACGCGGTCCACTAGGCGTGGGGCCCTGGCCGCGGGTCGCTGCGCGGCCTGGCGGTACACATGACCACCGCGGTACAACGGCAGCCCGTCGATAGTCCCCCGTCGACGGGCTGCCCCCTTTTGCCGACGCCCCCGGTGCCCTCGGACTGCCCCTTTAGCCGGGGTCCCGGCAGCTGCCCCTTTGGGTCGGTGTCCCGGCGGCTGTGTCCTGTCCCGCCGCTGCGCGGCGGATGCTTTCCCACCCACCCACCCGTTTACCCGGCGGCGGAGACAGGACTGTAGGAACACCCACGATCGGCGCGAAGCGGCGGGACAGGGGGCGGCTGGCGAGCAACGGGCGGGCGGGAGGGAAACACCCGGCGCGAAGCGACGGCACAGGGGACAGCCGCCGAGCAACGGACGGGCGGGCGGGAAACACCCGGCGCGAAGCGACGGGACAGGGGGCAGCTGCCGAGCAACGGGCGGGTGGGAGGGAAAACACCCGGCGCGAAGCGGCGGGACAGAGGGCAGCTGCCGAGCAACGGGCGGGTGGGAGGGAAAACACCCGGCGCGAAGCGGCGGGACAGGAGGCAGCCGCCGAGCAACGGGCGGGCGGGAGGGAAACACCCGGCGCGCAGCGACGGCACAGGAGGCAGCCGCCGAGCAACGGGCGGGCGGGAGGGAAAACACCCGGCGCGAAGCGGCGGGACAGGGGGCAGCCGCCGCGCAACGGGCGGGCGGGAGGGAGACATCCGGCGCGAAGCGGCGGGACAGGGGATACCCCCGGCCCACATCCCCCCGTACAAACCCTGTCGGCAGGATGTCGGCGGTTTGTCGGTGCCGCATGGCACCTTGTACCGCATGACGCGAATCGACAAGAACCCCGACAGCGCAGGGAGCGCGGTCACCGTAAGGGGACTGGTCAAGCACTACGGCGAGACCAAGGCACTGGACGGCGTGGACCTGGACGTACGCGAGGGCACCGTCCTCGGCGTACTCGGCCCGAACGGCGCCGGTAAGACCACCCTCGTACGCTGCCTGTCCACCCTGATAACTCCGGACGCCGGCACCGCCGTCGTCGCCGGGTACGACGTGACCCGCCAGCCCCGCCAGCTCCGCCGGGTCATAGGCCTGACCGGCCAGTACGCCTCGGTGGACGAGAAGCTGTCGGGCCGCGAGAACCTGTACATGATCGGGCGGCTGCTCGACCTGTCCCGCAAGGAGGCCTGGTCCCGGGCCGACGGCCTGCTCGAGCGGTTCTCCCTCACCGAGGCCGCCAAGCGCCCGGCGAACACGTACTCCGGCGGTATGCGCCGCCGCCTCGACCTGGCCGCCTCCATGATCGGCAGCCCGGCCGTCCTCTACCTGGACGAGCCGACGACCGGCCTCGACCCCCGCACCCGCAACGAGGTGTGGGCCGAGGTCAAGCGGATGGTCGCCGACGGCGTCACCGTGCTGCTGACCACCCAGTACATGGAGGAGGCCGAGCAGTTGGCCTCCGAGCTGACGGTCATCGACCGCGGCAAGGTCATCGCAAGCGGCGGCATCGACGAGCTGAAGGCGAAGGTCGGCGGCCGCACGCTGCGGATCCGCCCGGTCGACCCGCTGGAGCTGCGCCCGCTGGCGAACACCCTGGACGACCTCGGCCTGACCGGTCTCGCCACGTCCACCGTGGACATCGAGTCCGGCACGGTCCTCGTCCCCATCCTCAGCGACGAGCAGCTGACCGCCGTGGTCGGCGCGGTCTCCGCGCGCGGCATCACGATCGGTTCGATCGCCACCGAACTGCCCAGCCTGGACGAGGTGTTCCTCTCCATCACCGGCCAGAAGGCCGGCGCCCCGCAGGACGCCCGCCCCGAACTCGAGGAGGTTGCCGTATGAGCAGCACCACTCTCACGCCGCCGCCCCTCGCCAAGGGCCAGGAGGCCGACGCCCGCATAGGCCCGCGCGCCCACGTCCGCCACACCGGCGCGCTGGTGCGCCGAAATCTGCTGTGGATACGCCAGGACCCGGAGTCGATGTTCGACGCGGTCCTGATGCCGATCGTCTTCACGCTCCTGTTCGTGTACGTCTTCGGCGGTTCGATCGGGCAGGCGCTCGGCGGCGGTCAGGACAAGTACGTGCAGTACGTGGTCCCCGGCATGATGGCGATGATGAGCATGAACATCGCCATGGCCGTCGGCACCGGCTTCAACCAGGACTTCCAGAACGGCATCATGGACCGCTTCCGCACCCTGCCGATCGGCCAGGGTTCGGTGCTCTTCGCCAAGATCGTGGTGGAGGTGATCCGGCTGCTCATCGCGACGACGATCATGATGATCGTCGGTGTCCTGGTGGGCTTCGACATCACGAACTGGGGCGGTCTGTTCGCCGCGGTGGGCCTCTCCACGCTCTTCGGCACGGCCATCATGTGGATCTTCCTGGTCCTCGGCGTCACGATGAAGAGCGCCCAGTCCGTGCAGGCGATGGGCTTCCTCGTCCTGATGCCGCTCCAGTTCGGTTCGTCGATCTTCGCGCCGACGAAGTCGATGCCGGGCTGGCTCCAGGCCTTCACCGACTACAACCCGCTGTCCGCGCTCGCGGACTCCGCGCGCGGCCTGATGATCGGTGGCCCCATCGCGCACGACATCTGGGTGACGGTCGGCTGGTCGGCGGCGCTGACACTGGTGATGGCGCCGATCGCCATCCACAAGTTCCGCACCAAGAACTGATCAGCGGCTCGGCGCCGTTGCCGTGCACAGGGCGGTGGCCTCGTCGAGTGTGAGGTCACCGCCCTCGGCGTACGCGGCCTCGTACGCGGCGGCGCCGAGCGCGGCGCGGGCGAGCCGGGCCGCGTCCTCGTGGATCTCCCGCTCCATCGCGTTCGGGAAGTGGCCCGCGGGGTGCTCCCGTTCGGCCACCGCGAGCAGCCGGGCGGCGTCGGCGGCGCGGCTGCCGCCGTCCAGCCCGGCCAGCGCGCGGGCGGCGATGCGCAGTTGGACGGCGACGCCGTGCGGCGCGACCATCAACGACAGGGGCGCGCGGGCCTCCTGGATGGCGACGCGTGCCACGGCCACGCCCTCGGCGCACCGGCCGTCGAGAGTGTCCAGCCAGGCCTGGAGGCCGAGCACGAAGCTGTCGAAGACGGTGTAGCCGACCACGGTGATCTCCTCGCGCAGCCACCGCAGGTGTTCCCGTGCCTCGTCGAGGCGGCCGGTGCGGCCGAGCGCGCCGAGGAGGAAGAGCCGGGCCGCGGGCACGGCCTCACCGGTGTGCGCCCGGCCGCTGCCCGCGAGGACGTCCCGCAGTATCGCCTCGCCCCGCTCGAAGCCGTCGGCCGATTCCATCAGGGCCGAGCCGAGGCGGGCCCTGAGCACCTCCACCTGACTCTGGGCGCCCAGCTGTTCGGCGTAGGCGATGGCGGCCTCGTAGTCCTCGGCGGCGAGGGCGAACCGGCCGCAGCGCTCCCGTGACTCGCCCCGCGCGGAGAGCGCCTCGGCGATGCCCCACGCGTCGCCGAGCCGGGTGAAGCCCCGCAGCGCCTCGTCCGCGTCACGGCTCGCCTCGCCCGCCCGGCCGGCGTGGCTCGCGAGGATGTTGGCGCGCATCTGGAGGGCGCCGGCCAGCTCCCAGGCGTAGCCGAGCTCCCGGCAGGTCTCGACGGTCTTGTCGAGCGTGGCGCGCAGCATGTCCGCGTCGCCGCCGAGCATCACGGCGAAGAACCAGAGGCTGCCCGGGATGCGGCAGGTCTGCGGCAGTCCCGGCCGGTAGGCCTCCCGGATGCCGCGCAGCCGCTCCTCGGCCTCCGGGGTCTGCCACGCGTCCATGTCCATGTCCATGCAGGCGAGGTCGAGGAGGCGTACGCCGCGGCGCGCCTCGTCGAGGACCTCGGGGCGCATGGGCGGGGGCGCGGCGGTGCACGGTTCGTCGAGCGGGGGCGCGGGGACGACGGGCGGGGCGAAGGGGTCGGGGCCGAGGGCCATGGCGTCGCGGGACCAGTTTCGGGCCTCCAGGCGCAGCCCGCGGATCTCCCAGAACCAGCACAGGGACAGGACCAGGCAGAGCGTCTCCTGTTCATCGCCCGCGGCCACGGCATGCCGCAGGGCGGTGCGCAGGTTCTCGTACTCGATTTCGAGGCGCTCGACGGCGGTGAGCTGTCCGCTGCCGCGCAGTTCGGGGTCGGTGGTGCGGGCGAGCTCGCGGTAGTGCACGAGGTGCGCGCGTTCGGCGTCGGCGCGGTCCCCGGCTTCGTCGAGCCGCTCGCCCGCGTACTCGGCGACGGTTTCGAGCAGCTGGTAGCGCATGCCCGCGCCGGGCAGCGGCGAAGGGGCGGCGACGACAAGGGACTTGTCGACGAGGGACCCGAGCGAGTCGGCGACGTCGTACGGGCTGTCGCCGCTGGCGCCGTTGTTGTCGCTGTTGTGGCTGTTGCCGCTGTTGTGGCTGTTGTGGCTGTTGTCGCTATCGCCGTGCGCGCAGACCGCTTCGGCGGCGGCGAGGTCGCAGCCGCCCGCGAAGACGGAAAGCCGCCGCAGGACGGCCCGTTCGGGGGCGTCGAGCAGGTCCCAGGACCAGTCGACGACGGCCCGCAGGGTCTGCTGGCGGGGCAGGACGGTGCGGGCGCCGCTGGTCAGGAGCCGGAAGCGGTCGTCGAGGCGGTCGGCGATCTGGCGGAGGGTGAGCAGTCGCAGGCGGGCGGCGGCCAGTTCGATGGCGAGCGGCAGGCCGTCGAGGCGCCGGCAGATCTCGGCCGCGGCGGCCGGGTCTTCGTCCACGGTGAACCCGGGCCGGGCGGCGGCCCCACGCTCGGCGAACAGCCGCACCGCGACGGGCTCGGGCAGCGGCTCGACGGGCCGCAGCGACTCGCCGGGGACCCCGAGGGGTTCCCTGCTGGTGGCGAGGACGGTCAGGCCGGGGCAGCGGCCGAGGAGTTCGTCGGCGAGGCGGGCCGCGGCCTCCACGACGTGTTCGCAGTTGTCCAGGATGACGAGCATGCGGCGCCCGGCGCAGTGCTCGACGAGCCGGGCGACGGGGTCCTCGCCGTGCCGCTCCGACAGGGCCCGCATCTCCTCGGCGCCGGCGCCGCGCAGCACGGTCTCGCGGGCGCCGAGCGCGGTCAGGACGGCCTCGGGGACGTCCGCCGGATCCTCCACGGGCGCGAGTTCGGCCAGCCACACGCCGTCCGGGACGTCGGCGGCGAGGGTCTCGGCGGCCTCCTGGGAGAGCCGGGTCTTCCCGGCGCCGCCGGGCCCGAGCAGCGTGACGAGCCGGGCGCGCGTGAGGTCGGCCCGTAGCGCCTCGATGTCGGCCTCGCGCCCGACGAAGGAGGTGAGGCGGGCGCGGAGGTTGCCGGGCGGCCGTGGCCGTGGCCGTAGCGGCTGTACCGGCTCTGCCGGCTGCGGCTCGGCAGCCCGCGGCGCGACAGGCCGGCCGTGCAGCAACTCCGCGTGCAGCGCCTGGAGTTCGGCGCCTGGGTCGACTCCGAGCCGGTCCGCCATGCCGCGCCGTATGTCCTCGTACGCGGCGAGCGCCTCCGCCGGGCGGCCGGCGTCCCGTAGGGCGCGCAGCCGCAGGGCCTGGAGCGGCTCGTCCAGGGGGTGGGTGCCGCAGAGGGCGGTGAGTTCGGGCAGGACCTGTTCCGCCCGGCCGAGTGCGAGAGCCGCGGCCAGCCCGGCGCGGCGGGCGTCGAGGCGGCGTGCCTGCCAGCGGGCGGCGTCGGCCGCGCGGTCCGGCAGGTCGGCGAGGGCCTCGCCGCTCCACAGGGCGAGCGCTTCGTCGAGCAGGGCGGCCGCCTTGGCCGGGTCGCCGTCGGCCAGGGCGCGGCCGCCCTCGCCGACCAGCCGGTCGAAGCGGAAGACGTCCACGTCGTCGGGGCTCGCGCACAGCCGGTAGCCGCCGTCCACCGAGGCGACGCGGTCGGCGCCGAGGATCCTGCGGAGCCGGCCCACCAGCGCCTGGAGGGCGCCGCTCGCGTCGGCGGGCGGCTCGGCGCCCCATACCTCGTCGACCAGGACCGCGGCGGGCACCGCACGGTCCGCGCGCAGGGCGAGCGCCGCCAGGAGGGCGCGCAGGCGCGCACCGCCGATGGGAACGGATGTTCCGTCGGCGCGGACAGCTCGGGTCGTCCCGAGAACGCGGTAACGCACCGGCCCATTGTCCCTTCCGCGCGTGGCCGCCGTGCGCCGTGCGCCCGTCCGAGGGCCCCGCGCCGCTCGACTCCCCTGCCCCCGCGCGCCGTTCAGGCTTCGCGGACCTCCAGCTCCACCAGGACGCCGGTCTCCTCCCGCCGGTATCCCGGCCCCTGTGTCGTACGGGACCGCTCCTCCGCCTGGAACCACTTCGGGCACGACTCGACGGGGCGCAGCCGCCGCTCGCCGGGCACCGGCTGGTACGTCCGCGAGCCCTCGGCGGTCTCGGCGAAGCCCTGCGTGACGATGTGGATGGCACGGACCCTGCCGACCGTGTCCGGCCACCGGCCGCCGTGCCGCTCGACGGTGAGCAGACCGGTGAGCCGGACGGGCTCGGGCGGGCTGGGGGCCGGGCGGTTCCACGGGACGGTGATGCCGTGGGCCTGGACGACCGCGGGCTCCCACGGCTCCTCGAAGCCGCCCTCGCCGTCGGCGTCTTCCCCGCCGGCGCCCTGACTCTCGACGTCCTCCCCGCCGGCGCCCTCCCCGTCGGCACCCTGACTCTCGGCGCCCTCCCCGCCAGCGCCCTCCCCGTCGGCGCCCTGGCTGTCGGAGTCCTGACTGTCGGGGCCCCCGAAGCCGCCGTCGTCCACGAAGCCGCCGTCGTCCACGAAGCCGCCGTCGCCCTCGAAGCCGCCGCCCTCGAAGTCACCGTCGCCCTCTAGGTCACCGTCGCCCTCCGCCCAGTCCCCCTCCAGCGCGTCCAGCCGCACCACCGGGCCCTCGATCTCGCTGCGGTCGGCCGCCCAGGCCGCGTCGTCCAGGCGGTCGCCGTCGACCCGCAGCGGCCACGCCACCTCGTCCCCCACGGCGAACGGCTCCCCGCAGCACTCCATCTGCCAGTCCTCGTACATCACCTTCCACAGCGCCATGACCCCAGCTTCCCCGGAACTCCCCGGCATGTGCGAGACGTTTTCGCCGTACGCCCGCTACGGTCGGGCAGACCCGCGACCCCAGGAGCCCCGCCCCATGACCACCGCCCCCATCCGACGCTCCGACCGGCGGATCAGTCCCGTCTTCCTCGGGATCGCCGCCGTCACGGCGGTCTCCGGCTGGGCCACCTGGACCGGCTTCTCGGACAATCCCGGGCTCGCCGTGTTCCTCTTCGTGACGGCGGCCTGGATCGTCTCCCTCTGCCTGCACGAGTACGCGCACGCCCGCACGGCCCTGCACAGCGGCGACATCTCGATCGGCGCGAAGGGCTACCTGACGCTCAACCCGCTCAAGTACACGCACGCGCTGCTCAGCATCGTGCTGCCCGTCGTCTTCGTGATCATGGGCGGCATCGGCCTGCCCGGCGGCGCCGTCTTCATCGAGCGGGGCCGGATCCGGGGCCGCTGGAAGCACAGCCTGATCTCGGCGGCGGGCCCGCTGACGAACGTGCTGTTCGCGGTGGTCTGCACGGCGCCGTTCTGGCTGGGCGCCCTCGACGGCGTGCCGGACGCGTTCCGCTACGCCCTCGCGTTCCTCGCCCTGCTCCAGGTCACGGCGGCGATCCTGAACTCGCTGCCCATCCCGGGCCTCGACGGGTACGGCGTGATCGAGCCCTGGCTGTCGTACAGGATCCGGCGGCAGGTGGAGCCGTTCGCGCCGTTCGGGCTTCTCGCGGTCTTCGCGGTGCTGTGGATCCCGGAGGTCAACGGCGCCTTCTTCGACGCGATCGACGCGATCCTGCGCGGCCTCGGCGTCGACGAGTGGGACACCTACTGGGGCCGGGACCTGTACCGCTTCTGGGACGGCACGGAGGAGGTCCCGCCGCCGCTCAGCCCGTAGGGGCGGACGTGCCCCCGCGCAGCTTCGCCCGCCGCAGGTAGAACCACGCCATGTTCGACGAGAGCCCCGCGAGCAGCACCCATACGATCCCGAGCCAGCTGCCCTGCACGAAGGAGATCACGGCGGCGGCGACGGCGAGCGCGCAGACCACGAGGGCGTACAGAGCGAGGCGGGGCATGGGGGTCGGCTCCTGTCGGGGCGAGGCATGGCTGACGTACCCCTCCAGTGTCCCCCATGCCTCCTGTCCCCCATGCCGCCGCCCGCCCCGCCACGTCCCTCCGGGTTCCTACACGTCGGTGACCCGCAGCCCCGCGTGCGCCTTGTAGCGGCGGTTGACGGAGATCAGGTTGGCGACCAGGGACTCCACCTGGTGGGCATTGCGCAGCCGGCCGGCGAAGACGCCGCGCATGCCGGGGATACGGGCGGCGAGCGCCTGCACGACGTCCGTGTCGGCGCGGCTCTCGCCGAGGACCATGACGTCGGTGTCGATCTCCTCGACGTCGGCGTCCTGGAGCAGCACGGCCGACAGGTGGTGGAAGGCGGCCGTGACGCGGGAGTCCGGCAGCAGGGCGGCGGCCTGCTCGGCGGCGCTGCCCTCCTCGGGCTTGAGGGCGTAGGCGCCCTTCTTGTCGAAGCCGAGCGGGTTCACGCAGTCGATCACGAGCTTGCCGCGCAGGTCCTCCCGCAGCGCTTCGAGGGTCTTGCCGTGGCCCTCCCACGGCACGGCGACGATCACGATGTCGCTGCGCCGGGCGCACTCCGCGTTCTCGGCGCCCTCGACGCCGAGGCCCAGCTCGTCGGCGGCGGCCTGCGCGCGCTCCGCCGCGCGGGAGCCGATGATCACCTTCTGGCCGGCGCGGGCGAGGCGGTAGGCGAGGCCGCGCCCCTGGTCGCCGGTGCCGCCGAGGACACCCACGACGAGCCCGGACACGTCGGGCAGCTCCCAGGGATCCTTGGCCGGGGCCTTGGCGGGAGCCTTCTGCGCACTGTCCGCGGCACTGTTCGCGGCACTGTCTGTAGAGGTCATGGGGCGACCTTACTCACCGGTCACAGCCGGCTACACGAGTTCCCCCAACGGGATCCGGCGGAAGGTGATCGTCTCGTACGCGCTGAAGTCGCCCGTCTCGTAGAGGAGCCCGACGCTCTCCTCGTCGAGGCGTACGAGATCGGAGTACGCGGCCGGCAGCCCGTCGACCGTGTGGGCGGTCCGCCAGGTGGTGCCGGAGTCGGTGGAACGGCGCACGGTCATCAGGGCGCGGAAGCCGGGGTCGGCGGGACCGGAGAAGAGGAGTACGTCGGGGTCACGCACCTGGAGGACGCTGCCCTCGACCACGGGCCCGGTGAGACCGGCCTGCGGGCGGAAGGGCCTGACGAGGCTGCGGCCGCCGTCGCGGGAGTGGGCGTCGGCGCGGTTGCCGGGGGCCGGGGAGTCGTTGCGGGTGTTGAAGTACAGGCGTCCGTCGGGGAGTTCGGCGGCGGTGGTCTCGTTCACGTTGATGTAGCCGTTGGTGTTGTCGTCGGTGTAGCCGATGCTCCAGGTGGCGCCGGAGTCGTCGCTGAGCAGGCAGTGGCCGCCGTTGTACTTGCCCTCGGTGCCGTTGTCCGTCCCCGTCGGCGGCAGGGAGTGGTTGGCGGGGACGACGACGCGGCCGGTGGTGAGCTGGATGGCGTGGCCGGGTGTGGTGGCGTACCACCGCCAGTTCGTCTTCTTCACCTGGCCGGTGATCTCGCGCGGGGCGGACCAGGTGCGGCCGTCGTCGTCGCTGTGCTGCACCCACACGCGCCGCCCGGCGGCCGCGGAGACCTTGCCGCGGCGGATGGCGTCCTCGGTGGCGGAGGCGGCGTTCCTGACGTGGACGAGCAGGATCCGGCCGGTGGCGAGGACGACGGGGGCGGGGTTGCCCGCGAGGTCGGTGCCGTTCTTGCCGACGGTCTGGAGCGGGCCCCAGGTGCGGCCGCCGTCGAAGGAGCGCTTGAGGACGATGTCGATGTCGCCGAAGTCCTCCTGGGAGCCGACGCGGCCCTCGCAGAAGGCGAGGACGGTGCCGCGGGCGGTGGTGACGACGGCCGGTATGCGGAAGCTCGCGTAGCCCTCGCGGCCCGCGCGGAAGGGAACAGACGTCTCATAAGTCATCCCCCGCCCTTCCCCACTCCGGGGGAATTCCGGGTGAACTCCCGGTCACGACTGACCTGTCGGGGCAAGATGCGGCGCCATGGACGCCGTACGGGTGGCACTGTTGCGCGAAGTGCTCGCGGGGACCGAGTGGCTCGGCGCCACGCGCCGCTTCGCGGGGTCCCTGCGGTCGTCCGTGGTGCCGCACGGCGGCGGACTGCTGCTCGTCGGGACCCGGGCCTACGAACCCTGGCATCTGGCCGCCCACCTGGTGGACGAGGCGGCCTGGTCCGGCACGCCGGAGCTGACCCCCACTCTCGTACGGCACCGGGTCCTCGCCTCCGATCCCGCGCACCTGTCGACCGGCCTCGGCCGGATCGAGGCCGCGCGGCGCGGCGAGACGCTGCTGGTCGTGGCGCCGGAGGCGCCGGACGCCGGGTTGCTCACGCGGGTGCACGACGCGCGGCGGGCCGGGGCGACCGTGCTCGCGCTCGGCTCCGGCGACCGGGACCTGAGCGCCCTGTCCCACGAGGCGCTGGCGGTCCCCGGGGAGGACTCCGGAACGGCACACGACCTCGATCTGGACACGGTGCAGCACCTGGTGAGCGCAGCCGCCGGGGAGAACGCGCTGCCCGTGGCGCGGGGGCGCCGCCGCTTCCGCGACCGGCTCTCGCGCCTCGCCGATCAGCTGACGTCACCGCCGCCGACGCGGTGGTGAGCGGTCCCCGCGCCGCGGAAATTCGGTTGCCCGGTGCGCCGGGCGGCGCTGAACATGAGTTCTCGTGCCTCTCTCCGCGATCCTGCCCGACCTCTCCCCGTGGCGCTCCACGCGTGACTTCCGGCTGCTGTGGGTGCAGGGGCTCGTCACGTACTTCGGCAGCTTCATGGCGATGGTCGCGCTGCCGTTGCAGATCAAGGAGCTGACGGACTCGCCGCTCGCGGTGGGGGCGATGGGCGCGGTGGAGCTCGTGCCGCTGATCGTCTTCGGGCTGTACGGCGGCGCCCTCGCCGACGCCGTGGACCGGCGCAAGGTGATCCTCCTGAGCGAGGCCGCGCTGGGCCTGCTGGCCGTGGTCCTACTGGTCAACGCGCTGCTGCCGTCCCCTCTGCTGTGGCCCCTGTACGTCGTCGCGGCCGGCGTCTCGGCGCTCGCCGGGCTGCAACGCCCGGCGCTCGACTCCCTGATGGCGCGGATCGTGCCGCACGACCAGCTGACGGCGGCCGCGGCGCTGAACTCGTTCCGCTGGAACGTGGGCGCGATCGCAGGCCCGTCGCTCGCGGGTCTCGTCGTCGCGTTTGCCGGGCACGCGTCCGCGTACGCCGTGACGGTGGTCGGCTTCACCGTCTCGGTCCTGCTGTGCACCCGGCTCTCCCCGGCGCCCGCCGCGCGCGACGCGCAGAAGCCGTCGCTGAGGGGCCTCGCGGAAGGCGCGCGGTACGCGTGGTCGCGGCCGGTACTCCTCGGGACGTACGCGGTGGACATGGCGGCGATGTTCTTCGCCTACCCGAACGCGGTCTTCCCGTTCCTCGCGGACGAGCTGGACGCCGAGTGGTCACTCGGCCTGATGTACGCGGCCGGGGCGGTGGGGTCGCTGCTGCTCGGCCTCACCAGCGGCTGGACGTCGCGGGTGCGGCGGCACGGGCTGCTCGTGGTGTTCGGGGCGGCGGGGTGGGGGCTCGCGATCACGGCGGCGGGCTGGTTCGCGAACGTGTGGGCGGTGCTGGGGTGCCTGGCGCTGGCGGGCGCCGGGGACATGCTGAGCGGCCTCGGCCGCTCCACCATCTGGAACCAGACGATCCCCGACGAGCTGCGGGGCCGCCTCGCCGGCATAGAGGTGCTGTCCTACAGCGTCGGCCCGCAGCTGGGGCAGGTCCGCGCGGGCGCGGCGGCGGGCTGGACCGGCACCCGGTCCGCCATCTGGTCCGGCGGCGTCGCCTGCGTGGCCTCGGTCGCCGCCCTCGCGGCGGCGCTGCCGCGGCTCGTCTCGTACGACGCCACGACGGACCCGGACGCGAGGCTCCGCCGGCAACGGGACGCGGCGAGGGCGACGGCGACGCCGTAGCTTCCGGGGCGTCGCGGGGCCACCGGGCTCACGGGGCTACCGGGAGCCTCCCGGGCGTCCGGGGCCTCGGGGGCATCCAGGCCCCCACCCCCGGCCCCTCGCAGCGGACCGCGCGGGCCCCGGACCACCCCGTCCCGCCGGAGCCCCGGCGGGATCAGTCGTCCTCGCCGCGCCCCACCGTGTCGTGCCACCGCGGGTCGTTCTCCCATTCGAGGTTCCGCTCCGCGGCCGTCCGCATCGCCTGTTCGGCGTCCGCGCGCGAGGCGTAGGGGCCCATCCGGTCCTTGCCGGGACACTCGGGGCCCTCTTCGACCTTCTTGTGCTCCAGGCAGTAGTACCACTCGCCCGGCTTGCCGACCGTCCGCTTCTTGAACAGCGCCATGACCGCCCGCTCCCGTCATCCGTTCCGGTCCCGCTCTCTGACGCCATGCTGCCCCACGACGGCTGGCTAGACTCGCTCGCATGTCTGGCCAGTCACTGCTCGTCCCAGGGGAGCTCTCCCCCGTCCGCTCCGTACCCGGCAACATCAGGCGCCCGGAGTACGTGGGAAAACCCGCCCCCACCCCGTACACGGGGCCCGAGGTGCAGACCCCCGAGACCATCGAACTGATGCGTACCGCGGGCCGCATCGCCGCCCGCGCCATGGAAGAGGCCGCGAAGCACATCGCGCCCGGTGTGACCACCGATGAGCTGGACCGTGTCGCGCACGAGTACATGTGCGACCACGGCGCCTACCCCTCCACGCTCGGCTACCGCGGCTTCCCGAAGTCGCTGTGCAGCTCGGTCAACGAAGTCATCTGCCACGGAATCCCGGACTCCACCGTCCTCAAGGACGGCGACATCATCAACCTCGACGTCACGGCGTACATCGGCGGCGTGCACGGCGACAACAACGCCACCTACCTCGTCGGCGACGTCGACGAGGAGTCGAAGCTGCTCGTCGAGCGGACCCGCGAGTCCCTCAACCGCGCCATCAAGGCCGTCAGGCCCGGCCGCCAGATCAACATCATCGGCCGCGTCATCGAGTCGTACGCCAAGCGGTTCGGCTACGGCGTCGTGCGTGACTTCACCGGTCACGGCATCAACACGTCCTTCCACTCCGGACTGATCGTCCCCCACTACGACAGCCCGCACGCGACGACCACCATCCAGCCCGGCATGACGTTCACGATCGAGCCGATGCTGACCCTCGGCACGCACGAGTACGACATGTGGGACGACGGCTGGACCGTCGTCACCAAGGACAGGAAGCGGACCGCGCAGTTCGAGCACACGCTGGTGGTGACGGACACCGGGGCGGAGATCCTCACGCTTCCCTGAGCCGCGTGAGCCGCTTGAGGCTCGTGAGGCGCAGCGGTGGTTGCCCCATCCGGAAACGGGTAGCGTTTTTACCGACAGGACGTCGGGAACCAGTTGACTTAGGTAAGCCTAACTTGCCATGATCTCCCCACGGTCGCTGGTTCCCGCCACCCGTCATCCGGCTCCTGGAGGCCCCTCATGGATACGCCGCTCACGCCGTCCACACCCTTCTCGACGGTGATCCGCACCGCGTCGCACGAGCAGCACACCGAGGCCGAGACCTCCACCTTCATGAGCGACCTGCTCGGCGGCCGGCTCGGCGTCGACGCCTACGCCCGCTACACGGAACAGCTGTGGTTCGTCTACCGCGCCCTGGAGGACGGCGCGGAGGCGCTGAGCGAGGACCCCATCGCGGGGCCGTTCATCCGGCCCGAGCTGCTGCGCGTGAGCGAGCTGGAGCGTGACCTCGCGCATCTGCGGGGCGCGGACTGGCGCGGCGGCCTCACCCCCCTGCCCGCCACGGCCGCGTACGCGGCGCGGGTCGAGGAGTGCGCGCGCACCTGGCCCGGCGGCTATGTCGCCCACCACTACACCCGCTACCTCGGCGACCTCTCCGGCGGCCAGATCATCCGCGGCAAGGCCGAGCAGACCTGGGGCTTCGCACGCAAGGGCGACGGCGTGCGCTTCTACGTGTTCGAGGGGATCTCCAACCCGGCCGCGTTCAAGCGGGGCTACCGCGAACTGCTCGACGGGATCGACGCGGTCGTCACGGACGAGCTGGAGAAGAAGCGGATCGTGGACGAGTGCAAGCGCGCCTTCGCCTTGAACACCGCCGTCTTCCGCGAGCTGGGCGAGGAGTTCCCGCTCAGCGCGTGAGCTGAACTACGCGGAGGCACCGGCCTGTGCCGCGCCCGTCGCCTCGTCCTCGTCGATGCCGTCGTCCCGGCCGGGAAAGGCCCTCGCGCGCACCCGCCCGGCCGCCTCGTCCTCCCACGCCCAGGCGTAGCTCCTCTCCCACTGCCCGAAAGGCGTGGGAGGTGCCCCCACCCCCCGCGGCGGTACGTCCAGCGCGTCGACCTCCGCTGCCGTCCCGTACCGCCGCAGGGTCCTCGGCGGCGCCCACGCCGCGCGCCGCGATCCAGCTGAACTCCCCGTCCTGCCGCGCCGACACCACCCCGGCCCGCGTCACTGGTTCGGGCACGTCGAGCAGCCAAGCCGTGCCGTTCAGTCACCCGGGCATTCAAACCGGGACTTGAGGCGTCACGCCAGTTCCGTGCCCCGCTTGCGCCTGGCGACGTACACCGCGCCCGCGCCCGCCACCACGGCCGCCCCCGCCGTGCCGAGCAGCGCGGCCGAGGGGATGTCGGCGCCGGTCGACGCCAGCGAACCCGCGTCGCCGGGTGAACCGCCGACCGTGTCGCCGCCCACAGATCCGGAGCCGGTTGTTCCGGTACTGTCGGTCGTCCCGCCGCCGCTCTGGCCGCCGTCCGGGGCGAGTTCGGCGCCCTCGGAGAGGGACAGCGCGACCGTCACCGGGTCGATCCGCTGGCCCGCCTTGTACATGGAGCCGACGGCGCCGTTGGCGAACTGCTCCGCGCCGGCCGCCGTGAACGCCGCCGGCACCTTGGTCAGCCGGACGACGTCGCCCTTCGCCCGGTACGAGGCCTTGGTGAGGTCGAGCGTCGCGAACTTGACGTCGTTGTTGGTGCCCTTGGGCGTGGTGACGTCGGCGACCAGGGTGCCCTTGGAACCCTTCGCCCGCACCTTGAGGTCGCTGAACTTCATGTCGATGCCGTGCGCCTTGTACGTGAAGCGGACGCTGCCGCCGAAGGACGCGTCGACCTTCTTCGCGCCGGAGTCCACGGTCGCCTTGGCGTGGGGGAACTCGTAGCCGCCGGAGATCTTCTCGGCGCCGCCCGCGACGGTCACCTCGCCACCGGAGGAGATGTAGGTGCGGAAGGTCTTCTTCAGTCCCCAGGAGAGGCTGCCGTCGACGACCTGGCCCGTGGTGCGTTCGGGGGTGGGGGTGCCGGTGGGGGCCGTAGTGCGCGTGGGGGTTGGGATGGGATCAGGCTTGTCCGTCGGCTTATCGGTGGGCTTGTCCGTGGGCTTATCGGTCGGCTTGTCGGTCGGCTTGTCCGTCGGTGTGCCGCCCGCCTTCACCGTGAGGGTGGCCGGGTCGAGCTTGTCCCCCGCCTGGTACATGCCGTTGAACGCCTTGGCGCCGTCCGCCGTGAGCGTCGTCGGGATGTCCTTGAAGGTCATCGCGCCGCCCTCGCCCTGACCGGGCCGGACCGCACTCAGATCGAGAGCGGCGAGATCGATGTCGTTCTGCGTGGCGCCGTTCAGGGTGACGTCGGCCTGGATGGCACCGGTCTTCCCCTCTGTACGCACCTTCACGTCGGCGATCTTGATGTCGAAGCGGTGGGCGGTGGAGGCGAACCGCACGGCACCCTTGAACGCGGTGGCGGTGGCGTGCGTCCCGGTGTCGTACGTACCCGTGCCGCCGGTGAAGGTGAACACCCCGTTGTCCGCCGCCTGCTTGGCGCCGTCCGTCGCCTCGACCGTGCCGTGGGCCATGCCGGTGACGTACTTGCGGAACGACTCCTTCAGCCCCCAGTCCAGCGTGCCGTCCTTGAGCTCCAGCTTCGGCGGGCCCGCCTTGCCGCCGTCGTCGGCGGCGAGCGCCGGGAGCGCGAGGGCTGACGCGCCGAGCGTGACGGCCGTGGCGACGGCTGCCGCGAGGGTGAGGGGGCGACGGTTCGTGGACATGGTCAGGCTCCTCCTTGAGAGAGGTGGAAGTGGGGAGAGGTGGATGTTGGGAGAGGTGGAAGTGAGGCGTGAGGGTCAGGAGTCCGAGGCGTTCGCGCCGCCCCGCGCGCGCTTCTTGCGTACGACTCCGAACGCGACCGCCGCCGCGAGCAGCACCGCCACGCCCGCGCCGACCCCGATCGGTACGGCGTTCGACGAGGAACCGGCGGAGTCGGAGGCGTCCGCCGCGTTCTCGGCCTCGGGGGCGGCGGCCTTCTTCGGCCGCGGGGCCGGGGCGGGGCTCGCGGAGGAGCCGAGGTCCGGGAGCGCGGGCAGCGTGGCGTCCGCGTCGAGGGCGACGGCGAGGGAGAGCGGGTCCATGTCGGCGCCGGCCTTGTACATGCCGCCGAAGGCCTTGGCCCCGTCGGTGGTGAGCTTCGAGGGCACCTCGGTGAGCGAGACCAAGCCGTCCTCGGGCCGCAGCTCCTTCTCGGAGGCGGCGAAGGTGACGAGCGGGGCCTTCTTCATGACGCCCTCATCACCACCGGCGCCATCCTCACCGTCGTCGACGTCCGCATACAACGTCCCCTTGCCGTCCTTCACTTCGACGGCGATCCCGCTCAGCGTGAGGTCCAGGCCGTGCTCGCCGGTGAAGCGGACGGCGCCCGCGAATTCCGCGGCGAGGTACCGCTTCTTCGCGTCGTACGTGCCCTCGCCCTTGGGGAAGCGGAAGAGCGCTCCCCCGTCCTCGGCCCCGCCGGAGAGCTTCCACTCGCCCTGGGCGATGGATCCGGTGACGTACTCCCGGAACGTGCGGCGCACACCCCAGTCGACGGCGGCGTCCTCGATGCGGCCCGCCGCCCGCTCGCCGTCCTTCGCCTTGCCGGACTTGCCCTCGGCGTCCTTCGCCTTGCCGGACTTCGCCTTCGGGGCCTTCCCCGTCCCGGACTTCGCGACGAGGTCCGTCGACAGGCTCACCGGGTCGAGCGCCGTGCCCGCCGTGTAGTAACCGGCGAAGGCCTTGGCGCCCTGCGAAGTGAGGGTGGCGGGAAGGTTGTTGAGGGCGATGGGGCCGGTGCCGCCCTTCATGTTGATGCCGCGGACGTCGAGCGCGGCCAGTGGCACCTGCGCGGTCGAGGTGACCTTGCCGGTGCCCTTCTCCTTGCTGACCATGTCGGCGTAGAGCGTCCCGGAGCCTTTGGAGACCTTCACCGTGGGGCGGCTGATCGTCAGGTCCAGCTCGTACGAGCCGCCCTTCTTGTGGCCGGTGAAACGCACCCCGCCCGAGAAGCCCGCGCTGAACGCCCCGCTGCCCGGGTCGTACGAGCCCTTCGCCGAGTGGAAGCGGAACTGGCTGCCACCGACGGTCACGGCCCCGCCCTGGAGCGTCGAGGCGCCCTGGGCGATGGGCCCGGTGACGTAGCTCTGGAAGGAGGTCTTGACGCCCCAGTCGAGCCGTCCGCCTTGCACCGTGCGGTCTTCCGCGTGCGCGGCGGCCGCCGGGAGCAGCGCCGCCAGCAGGGCGGTGAGCACGGCCACGGCCGCGGCGCGGACGCGGGAACGGGCGCGTGCCTGTCTCGACTGTGTCGACTGTCTCGACGACAGCATGGGGGGCTCCTCCACGGCGGGGTGACGGACTAGTTAATTAGGTAAGGCTAACCTAAACTACGATCGCTTCAGCTGGAACCCCGCCCCGGTTCCCTCGAACCTCAACCGCACGACAGGACGGTGGACTTCGGTGCGTATGCCGCGCTCACTCCGTATCGCCGGCGCGTGGGCCGCCGCGCTCGCCCTCGGCCTCACGGCGTGCGCCGCGCCGGACGGCGACGCCTCCGCGCAGCCACGCAAGGCGGCGTCGCGGGCCGCCGCGCCCGACCGGGTCGAGCCCGTGAAGAGCGGTGCGAAGCCCGAGCTGCCCGTGACCGTCACCTCCGCCGACGGGCGCCGGGTGACGGTGCGGGACGCCGACCGCATCGTGCCGCTCACCGGCAGCCTCAACGAGATCGTCTTCACCCTCGGACTCGGCGAGAACGTCGTGGCCCGCGACATCACCGCCACCTTCGAACAGGCCGAGAAGCTGCCGGTGGTGACGCGCGCCCACGACGTGTCGGCGGAGAGCGTGCTCTCGCTCAAGCCGACGGTCGTCCTCGCCGACACCACCACGGGGCCCGCCGAGGCCATCGACCAGATCCGGGACGCCGGCGTCCCCCTCGTCGTGTTCGACCCCGCGAAGAGCCTCGACGACGTGAGCCCGCGGATCGAGGCGGTGGCCAAGACCCTGGGCGTCGAGAAGTCCGGTGCCGAACTGACGCGGCGTACGGAGCGACGGATCGACGCGGCCCGGAAGGGCATCCCCGCCGGGGGCCGCGCGAAGAAGCCGCGGGTCGCCTTCCTCTATCTGCGCGGTTCAGCCTCCGTCTACCTGCTCGGCGGCCGTGATTCCGGTGCGAGTTCGCTCCTGGAGGCGGCGGGCGCGGTCGACGCGGGCAAGGAGTCGGGGCTGAAGAAGGACTTCACCGCGATCACCAGCGAGGCGCTCGCCGAGGCCGCGCCCGACGCGATCCTCGTGATGACGAAAGGCCTGGCTTCGGTGAACGGCGTCGACGGCCTGCTGAAGGTCCCCGGCGTCGCCGAGACCCCGGCCGGCCTGGACCGCCGCGTCGTCTCGATCGACGACGGCGTGCTCCTCAACTACGGGCCGCGCACCGATCAGGTGCTGAAGTCCCTGGTCGAGCAGCTCCACGGGGACACCAAGTGACCGTGCTGACCAAAGCGGCCACCCCGGCCACCCCCGCCGCAGCGGCCCCGCGCCGCCGCCGGGCGGCCCTCCCGCTGGTCGTGGGGCTGCTCACCGCCCTCACCCTGCTCTGCCTGCTCTCCGCGGGGATCGGCGCGTACGACATCCCTCTCGGCGACGTCGTCTCCTCCGTCCAGCACCGCATGGGGGTCGGCGGCGCCCCGCTGGACCGGGTCGGCGAGAGCGTGCTGTGGAACGTGCGCCTGCCCCGCGTCGTACTCGCCCTGCTCGTCGGTGCCTCGCTCGGCTGCGCCGGAGCTCTGATGCAGGGCGTGTTCGGCAATCCGCTCGCCGAGCCCGGCGTCATCGGCATCTCGTCGGGCGCGGCGGTCGGCGCGGTCGCCTCCATCGCGCTGGGGCTGAACTTCTTCGGCAACTGGACGGTGACCGTCTGCGCGTTCGTCGCCGGGCTCGCGACGGTTCTCCTCGTGTACGTGATGTCGCGCGAGGGCGGCCGGACGGAAGTCGTCACGCTGATCCTCACCGGCATCGCCGTGAACGCGTTCGCGGGCGCGCTCATCGGCCTGTGCGTCTTCTTCGCGGACAACGCGCAGCTGAGCCAGATCACGTTCTGGCAGCTGGGTTCGCTCGCGGGGGCGACCTGGCCGAAGGTGCTGGCCGTGCTGCCGTGCGCGCTGCTCGGTCTGGCCGTCGCGCCCTTCTTCTCCCGCAGGCTCGACCTGCTCGCGCTCGGCGAGCGGCCCGCCCGGCACCTGGGTGTGGACGTCGAGCGGCTGCGGCTCGTGCTGGTCCTGGTGGTGGCGCTGCTGACGGCGGCCGCCGTGGCCGTCGCCGGGATCATCACCTTCGTGGGCCTCCTCGTCCCGCACCTGCTGCGGATGGCGGCGGGCCCCGGGCACCGCTTCCTCGTGCCCGGCAGCGCGCTCGGCGGTGCGGTGGTGCTTGTCGCGGCCGACCTGGCCGCGCGTACGGTGGCCGCGCCCGCCGAGCTGCCGCTGGGTGTGCTCACCGCTCTCTTCGGCAGCCCGTTCTTCTTCTGGCTGCTGCGCAGGACCCGTCGCAGGCAGGGTGGTTGGGCGTGATCGGACAGCTGGGCAGGAAGCTCCTCGCGGGGCGGGGGCGTGCGCTGCCGGGGTCGAGCGCCGCCGGTGACGTGCTCGCCGAGGCCGAGGGCCTGCGAGTGCGGCTCGGCGGCCGTGAGGTCCTCGCGGGGGTGTCCGTGGCCGCCCGCGCGGGCGAGGTGCTGGCCCTGGTCGGGCCGAACGGCGCGGGGAAGTCGACGCTGCTGGCCGCGCTCGCCGCCGACCTGCCGGCCGGGGCCGGGGCCGTACGTGTCTGCGGGCGCCCGGCGGCCGACTGGACGGCGGCCGAACTCGCCCTGCGGCGAGCCGTGTTGCCGCAGTCCGCCGCGCTCTCGTTCCCCTTCGCGGTCGAGGACGTCGTCCGGATGGGGCGGGCGCCGTGGGCCGGGACGCGCCTGGCGGACGACGACGACCGAATCGTGCGCGAGGCGATGGCGGCCACCGAGGTCGGTGACTTCGCCGTACGTCCGTTCTCCGCGCTCAGCGGCGGCGAGCGGGCCCGCGTCGCGCTCGCCCGCGTCCTCGCCCAGCGCGCCCCGCTGCTGCTGCTCGACGAGCCGACCGCCGCGCTCGATCTGCGCCACCAGGAGCTGGTCCTCGGGATCTGCCGGGAGCGGGCCGCCGCCGGTGACGCGGTCGTGGTGGTCCTGCACGACCTCGGCCTCGCGGCGGCGTACGCGGACCGGGTCGCGGTGCTGCGGGGCGGGGCGCTCGCGGCGGAGGGCGCCCCCGGTGACGTATTCGAGGAGAGGCTGCTCTCGGAGGTGTACCGGCAGCCGGTCGAGGTCTTCCCGCACCCGCGCACCGGCGCCCCCGTCGTCACTCCCCGCCGCAGCCCTTGACCGGCGCTTTGCCCGGTCATGGGCGCCCCATCAGCCGCCCGTGATCGGCCCGTGAGCCGTGGCGCGACGTGAGAGCCGAATCACGGAACGGGCGGGTATCGCCGAGGTAAGGGTCGGTTAAGTTAGGTCCGCCTCGCTGGCTTGTGGTGGGGCCCGGCACTCGTCCGTGAATCCCTCTTGGAGCCCTCTATGCGACCCGTGCGCCCCGCCCGCCTGTCCGTCGTCACCGCCGTCGCGACCGTCGCGGCCCTGACCGCCGTCACGGGCTGCACGGAGAAGAGCGACGCCAAGGGCGGCGGCGCGAACAGCGTGCGCGTGACGGCCACCGACGACACGTGCGAGGTCTCCAAGAAGAAGCTCTCCGCCGGTCACGTGGAGCTGGCCATCGAGAACAAGGGATCCAAGGTCACCGAGGTCTACCTCCTCTTCCCCGACGACCGCATCGTCAGCGAGCGCGAGAACATCGGTCCGGGCACGAAGCAGAAGCTCACCGCCGAGGTGAAGGCCGGTGCGTACGAGATAGCCTGCAAGCCCGGGATGAAGGGCGACGGCATCCGCCAGAAGGTCACCGTCACGGGTGGCGGCACGACCGCGAAGCGCGACCCCCGGCTGGACGAGGCCGTCGCCGCCTACCGCTCGTACGCGCAGGAGCAGGCCGACGCGACGCTGCCGAAGGCGAAGGCCTTCACCGACGCGGTGCGCGCGGGCGACCTGCCGGCCGCGAAGAAGGCGTACGCCGCCTCCCGCGTCGGCTGGGAGCGCACCGAGCCGGTGGCGGAGTCCTTCGGTGACATCGACCCGAAGGTCGACGTCCGCGAGGACGGTCTGGAGGACGGCCAGGACGCGGAGAAGGACTGGACGGGCTGGCACCGTCTGGAGCGGGCCCTGTGGCAGGACAAGAAGATCGGCAAGCGCGAGAAGGAGCTGGCCACCCTTCTCGACAAGGATCTGAAGGACTGGCAGAACCGCGTCGGCAAGGCCGTCATCACCCCGACCTCCATGGCCAACGGCGCCAAGGAGCTCCTGGACGAGGTCGCCACCGGCAAGGTCACCGGTGAGGAGGAGCGCTACTCGCACACCGACCTGGTCGACTTCAAGGCCAACGTCGAGGGCGCCGAGAAGTCCTACGCGCTGCTGAAGCCGGTGGCCGCCGAGAACGACCCGAAGCTCACGAAGGAGCTCGACAAGCAGTTCGCGGCCCTGGACAAGCTCCTGGAGAAGTACCGCGAAGGCGGTGCGGACTCCTACGAGTTCACCTCGTACGACAAGGTCGGCAAGGCGGACCGCAAGGAACTGTCCGACGGTGTGAACGCCCTCGCGGAGCCGCTGTCGAAGCTGGCCGCGGCCGTCGCGAAGTCCAAGTAGCGGCAAGGGGGAACGATGGCTGACGACGACATCCGGCCGCCGTCGCGGCGTGCGCTGCTCGGCTGGGGCGGTGCCGGGCTCGCGCTCGGCGCGGCGGCGGCCGGCGGCGCGGCCGCGATGGCGCGCGGTGGCGATGATGACGTGGCGCCCGCCGGGGGTGCCGTCCCCTTCCACGGCGCGCACCAGGCCGGGATCGCGACCGCCGTGCAGGACCGGCTGCACTTCGCGGCGTTCGACGTGAAGACGGACGACCGCGAGGAGTTCGTGGGGCTCCTCAAGGAGTGGACGAAGGCCGCGGCGCGGATGACGGCGGGGCGCACGGTCGGCGCGGGCGCCCACGGCGGGCTCGCCGAGGCGCCGCCGGACGACACCGGAGAGGCGCTCGGTCTCCCGCCGTCCCGGCTGACGCTGACGATCGGCTTCGGCCCCTCCCTGTTCGAGCGGTTCGACCTGTCCGGCAGGCGACCGAAGGCCCTGGTCGACCTGCCCAAGTTCCCCGGCGACAACCTCGACAAGGCCCGCAGCGGCGGTGACCTGTGCGTGCAGGCCTGCGCGGACGACCCGCAGGTCGCCGTGCACGCCGTCCGCAACCTCGCCCGCATCGGCTTCGGGAAGGTCGCGGTGCGCTGGTCGCAGCTCGGCTTCGGCAAGACGTCGTCGACGACACCGGACGCGCAGACCCCTCGTAACCTGTTCGGTTTCAAGGACGGCACGCGCAACGTCTCGGGGCAGGACCGCGCGGCGCTCGCCAAGCACGTGTGGGTCGGCGAGAAGGACGGGCCGGACTGGATGGCGGGCGGCTCGTATCTCGTGGCGCGGCGCATCCGGATGAACATCGAGACGTGGGACCGGACTTCGCTCGGTGAGCAGGAGGACGTGTTCGGGCGCGACAAGGGCGAGGGCGCGCCGGTCGGCAGGGCCAAGGAGCACGACGAGCCGTTCCTGAAGGCGATGAAGCCCGACGCGCACGTCCGGCTCGCGCACCCCGACGCCAACGGCGGGGCGACGATCCTGCGGCGCGGCTACTCCTTCACGGACGGCACCGACGGCCTCGGCCGCCTGGACGCGGGGCTGTTCTTCCTCGCCTACCAGCGGGACGTACGCACCGGATTCATTCCGGTGCAGCGCAACCTGGCGCGCTCCGACGCGCTCAACGAATACATCCAGCACGTGGGTTCCGCGGTCTTCGCGGTCCCGCCGGGCGTCCGCGACGAGGACGACTGGTGGGGCAGGGGCCTGTTCACCGGGAAGGCATGAACGGATGTTCAGCTTCGGCAACTATCTGATAGGTCTGCGTGAGGGGCTCGAGGCCAGTCTGGTCGTCTGCATCCTCATCGCGTATCTGGTGAAGACGGAGCGGCGGGACGCGCTGGTGCCGGTCTGGGCCGGTATCGGCGTCGCGGTGGCGCTGGCGCTCGGCTTCGGCTGCGCGCTCACCTTCGGTTCGCAGGAGCTGACGTTCAAGGCACAGGAGGCGCTCGGCGGTTCGCTGTCGATCATCGCCGTGGGCCTGGTGACGTGGATGGTCTTCTGGATGCGGCGCACCGCACGGCACTTGAGGGCGGAGCTGCACGGCAAGCTGGACGCGGCGCTCCGGATGGGCACGGCCGCGCTGGTGGCGACGGCCTTCCTCGCGGTGGGCCGGGAGGGCCTGGAGACGGCCCTGTTCGTCTGGGCGTCGGTGCGGGCCTCCGGCGACGGTTCGCACGGGCCGCTGATCGGCGTGGTCCTCGGGCTGCTGACGGCGGTGGCGATGGGCTGGCTGTTCTACAGGGGCGCGGTCCGCATCGACCTCGCGAGGTTCTTCACCTGGACCGGCGCGATGCTGGTCGTCGTGGCGGCGGGTGTCCTCGCGTACGGCGTGCACGACCTCCAGGAGGCGGAGTTCGTCGGCGGTCTGCGGGACAAGGCGTTCGACGTCAGCGCGACGATCCCGCCGGACAGTTGGTACGGCACGCTCCTGAAGGGCGTGTTCAACTTCCAGCCGGATCCGACGGTTCTCCAGGTCGTGGTCTGGCTGCTGTATCTGGTGCCGACGCTGGTGTTCTTCTTCGCCCCGGCGCGGGCGGCGGCCGAGCCCCCCACCGGGGCCGAGGCGGCTGTGCGGCCCCGGTAGGGTTCGGGCCCGGAAAGGGCGTAGGTGAAGGGACCCCATGAGTAAGGTGCGCAGGCTCCGCGGTCACTGCCGTCCGGTCGCGGCGGCGGCAGCGGTGACCTCCTTGGCGATGACGTCGACCGGTTGTGTGACGGTGCACGGCGAGCGCGAGGTCGTCCCGGCGGCGACGAAGGCCGAGGCGGCCAAGGCGCTGAAGGACTTCCTCGCCGCGTACAACAAGGCGGACAAGGAGCTGGATCCGACGCTCGACGCGGCCCGGATCACGGGTCCGCTGGGCGCCATCAACCAGGCGGGCCTGAAGTCGCGGGGCGTGCAGCACCCGGGCGGCAACAAGCAGCATGTGCCGCTGGAACTGACGGACGTGACGTACTCGATCCCGAAGAAGGCCGGCTGGCCCCGCTGGTTCATGGCGGACACCAAGGCCAACCGCCGCTCGGACCTGCGCTGGCTGTGGGTCTTCACCAAGGCGGGCCCGGACGAGGTGTGGCGGGCCACGTACCTGAACCTGGTGTCGCCGAAGAAGATGCCCGAGCTGAGGAAGGACAAGGACGGCTGGGCGGAGCCGGTGGACGTGGCCGCGAAGAACCTCGCGATATCCCCCGCGGCTCTCGGCGAGAAGTACACGTCGTATCTGAAGTCGGGCGGCGAGGACTTCGCGCCGGGCGACCACACGAGCGGCTGGAAGGCGATCCGCGACAAGAACACCAAGCGGGCCGGTCTTGCGGTGCAGTACATCGACGAGCCGCAGAACGCCGGTTCGTTCGCGCCGCTGGGGCTGCGCACCGAGGACGGCGGCGCGCTGGTGTTCTTCTCCACGCGCCACTACGAGAAGCAGACCGCTTTCAAGGGCCTGAGCCCGAGGGTCGACGCGGACGCCAAGGCGCTGCTCAAGGGCGAGGTGCGGCAGTCCCTGCTGCTGACCCGCGCCGCCAACCAGGTGGTCGTGGACCCGGCGCGGTCCGGCGGCGACAAGGTGGCGTTCCTCGGCCGCATCCAGGGGCTCACGGGGGCGAAGGGCGAGTAGAACCCGGACGGCGCCGTCCGTCAGCCCCGCAGCGGCCAGGCGGCGATGTCCTGCTGGGGCTCTCCCGCGACCCGCGCGCATTCGTCGGTGAGCGTCTCCAGGAGCGTCAGCGGGTCCGGCAGCGGATGCTCGGGCCCGCGCACCCAGCGCACGTCCAGGTCACCGGGGAGCTTGGCGGGCGGCACCAGGACGTACGAGCCGCGGCAGTGCCAGCGCAGGCCCGGGTGCTCGTCCATCGTCTCGGGGTGGCAGTCCAGCTCGCAGGGCCACCACTCGTCCTCGTCCTCGGGGGTGCCTCGGGTGGCGGTGTAGAAGAGCATCCGGTCATCGCCCGACTCGGCGACGGGGCCGACGTCGATACCGGCCGCGAGGAGGCGCCGCAGGGCCTCGCGCCCGGCGTTCAGCGGCACGTCCAGGACGTCGTGGACCATGCCGGTCGCGGTGATGAAGTTGGCCTGCGGCTGATGGCGGGCCCAGCGCTCGATCTGGCCGCGGTCGGTCGTGGACTGCGTCTGCCAGGCGAAGGAGACGGGGTGGCGGGCGGGCGTGGGGCAGCCGATGCGGTCGCAGGAACATCGGTAGCCCGAGGGGTACGCGGCCGGGGCGAGCGGCAGCCCGGCCGCGGCGGCGGCGAGCAGCAGGTCCTCGCGGGCCCTGTCATCCCCGGCCGTGTCCTTGGGGCGACGCCGGAGCCACTGGGAAATCTTGCCCTGCCCGCCGGACCGGCTGCCGAACTCCGCGCCCATCTAGCCCCTCACCTCGCCGTTGTGCCGAAAGCATGACCCATGGTCCCACCATCCTGCGCCTCCGGGGGCCGGAGCCCACATCCGGGGTGCTCGGGGCGATGCCGACGGCGGACCACATTGGACGCCATTGTGTGGCAAGTACTGATTTGCCCACCTACGGTGTCGCCATGGTCATTAGGACTGCGCTGACAGGCCTCACGGCGCTGGCCGTCGCGGCACCGAGCGGCTTCCTCGCCCCGATCGAGTGGGGCCGCTCCCCCCTGACCGTGGACGCGCTGCCCCGCGTCGTCTACACCGCGCACCGCGGCGGCGCCCTGGAGGTGCCGGAGAACAGCATGGCGGGGCTGCTGGCCGCGTACGAACGCGGCACCGCGCAGGTCATCGACTTCGATACGCGGATGCTGCGCGACGGCACGCTGGTGGTCATGCACGACGAGACCCTGGACCGCACCACGTACGCGGCGGGCCCGGTGCGGCTGATGGACCGGGCCGGCTGGCACGGCGTCCTGCTGCGGCCCGCCGCCTCGCTGCCCGGCCGGTGGCGTCCGGAGCGGGCACCGACGGTCGAGGAGGTCCTGGACCGGTTCGGCGGTCGGATCATGCTGATGCTGGAGGCCAAGGATCCGCGGAGCCTCCGGGAGCTGGCCGGGCTGATCCGCGCCCGCGGCCTGACCCGCTCGGTCTTCGTGAACTCCAACAGCCCCGCGGTCGCGCGCCGGGCCCACCGCCTGGGCCTGCTGACCCAGCTGTGGCGCTCCAAGGCGCAGATGCGCACCGACCGGCCCGAGCGCTGGCGGCCGTATGTGGACGTCCTGGACGTGGACCACAAGGCGCGCGACCGCGATCTGCTGCGCGCGGTGAACTCGGGCATCCCACGCGTGTGGGCGCACACGGTGACCACGGCGCGCCAGCGTGACCGGGTGCTGCGGCTGGGCTGCAACGGCGTCATCACGGACGCTCCCGGGCTCCTCGCCCGCACCCCGGTCAAACGGCTCACGCGTACGCCCGCCCCGTGGCTCACCCGTACGCCCGGCAAACGGCTCGCGCGTACGCCGGCCAAGCGGTACAGGCGCTGAAGCGCGCGTGATCAGGCGGGGCGCGGGGCGATGCCGTGGAGCGCGTACTCGACGAGCTTGTCGACGTATTCGTGGGTCAGGGCGCCCGAGCGCATCAGCCAGCGCTGGGCGAGCGGGCTCGCCCACAGCTCCAGGGCGATGCGGGGGTCGACGTCGGGCCTCACCTGCCCGGCGTCCTGGGCCCGGCGCACACGGTCGACGAAGAGCTGGAGCTGCGGTTCGAGGAGTTTCTCCACGAATTCCCGGCCCAGCTCGGGGTTGAGCAGCCCCTCGGCGGCGAGCGCGCGGTAGGGGGCGTCGTACTTGGGGTCGTTGAACTCGTCGACGGTGGCCCGCATCACGAACTTGAGGTCGGCCTCCAGGTCCCCCGAGTCGGGGATCTCGGTCTGGACCGTGTCGTGGCCCGCGCTCGCGGCCTCGGCGGCCTGCTCGGCGAGGTCGAGGAAGGCGTCGAGGAGCACGGCGCCCTTGGACGACCACCAGCGGTAGATCGTCTGCTTGCCGACACCGGCGCGGGCCGCGATGGCCTCGATCGTCAGCTTGGCGTAGCCGACCTCGCCGACGAGGGCGAGGGCGGCGTCGTAGATGGCGCGGCGCGAGCGTTCGCTGCGGCGGGTGGAGTCCGGGGTGGTCTTCTGGGCCATGGCGTCGAATGTAGCAGCGCCGAACCGAGACGTACCGTCTAAGCAATACGCGCCGTCTCGCGCGGCAACCACCCGTTCGGTGCACAGCGCGCGAACATCGCAGGACGCACCATGGCACACGCATCATGGCAGTAACCGCCCCACAGGACGCGGCTGCTGCCTCACCATGGACAGCAGCTGACCCACACCGGGCAGCACCTGACCCAGCGGTACGTGAGGAGCCTTCTTTGTCCCGTTTTCCTCGCTCTCCTCGGCGCGCCACACCCCGGCGCTATCTGATGTGCTCACCGGCACACTTCAAGGTCACTTACTCCATCAACCCCTGGATGGATCCCGCGAAGCCCGTCGACGTCCCGCTCGCCGTCGCCCAGTGGGAAGACCTGCGTGACCGCTACCGCTCGCTCGGCCACACCGTCGAGGAGCTCACCCCCCGCCCCGGGCTGCCGGACATGGTCTTCGCCGCGAACGGCGCGACCGTCATCGAGGGGCGGGTGCTCGGCGCGCGCTTCGCCTACCGCGAGCGCGAGGAGGAGGCGGCGGCCCACCTGGAGTGGTTCCGCGCGCACGGCTTCGCCGAGATCCACGAACCCGTCCACATCAACGAGGGCGAGGGCGACTTCGCCGTCACCTCCTCCTACGTCCTGGCCGGCCGCGGCTTCCGGGCCAGTCCGCTCTCGCACGGCGAGGCGCAGGAATTCTTCGGCCGCCCGGTGATCGGGCTCGACCTGATCGACCCGCGCTACTACCACCTGGACACCGCGCTCGCGGTCCTGGACGACGCGGCGGACGAGGTCATGTACTACCCGCCCGCCTTCTCGCCCGGCAGCCAGGCGGTCCTGCGGCGCCTGTTCCCCGACGCGGTGATCGCCGAAGAGGCCGACGCCGAGGCCCTCGGGCTCAACGCCGTCTCCGACGGGCTCCACGTGCTGCTCCCGCAGGCCGCGGTGGGGCTCTTCGGGCCGCTGCGCGAGCGCGGCTACGAACCCATCGGGATGGACCTGGGCGAGTTGCTCAAGGGCGGCGGCAGCGTGAAGTGCTGCACGCAGGAGCTGCGGGCCTAACCCTCTTGGAGTGCGGCCGGGCAGAGCCGGCGCGGCTCGTCGTCGCCCTTGAGGCGGGCGTCGACGCAGCCGCCCGGCAGTCCGCCGTACGCCGTGGTGCCGAAGTTGGCCGTGACGGTCAGCGTGCCGCGGCCGAAGACCGTCCGCTGGACTGTGCGGTCCTTGGTCAACTGCCGGAAGGAGGTGAGCTGTTCGGTGCCGGCCGCCTTGTGCAGGGGCGAGAAGTACTTCTGGAGGGCGGCCAGTTCGGTGCCGTGCTTCCTCAGCGAGGGGCCGTCCAGGACGTAGTTGAGGGGCGTGTTGTACAGCATCGCGAGCAGGGCGCGGGTGGTCTTCTGCGCGGGCAGTTTCTCGTACGAGAGCTCCCAGCGCTCGGTGTTGACGAGCGAGCCGTGCAGCGCGGTCTCGTACAGCGGGACGCGGTAGCGCGGGTCGTACATCGCCTTGGCGAGTCCGGCGGGGAGGTCGACCGGCTTGAAGAAGACGCCCGGCGCGCTCTCCGGGTAGTAACCGCCCCACTTCTCGCGGTCCTTCTGGAGCTTCCACATGCCGTCGGCGACCGGCGTCGCCCCGCCGTGGTCGAAGGCCAGGGCCCTGTTCGCCCAGGGCTGCGCGGTCTCCGAGCCGAGGACGAGGCCGGTGTCCGCGATGCGCCGCATCCGCGCGAGGCGGTTCGCGCGGTCCTCGGCCTTGGTCATGCGGTGGCCCTTGCCGTGGTCGCGGAAGAGTTCACCGGTGGCGTCGACGTCGAGGAAGTAGCTGTCGGCGCCGTTGGCGACCATGGAGCGGGTGCGGTCGGCGAGGTAGTGGTGCTTCTTCTCCGCCCGCTCGAAGGCCTGTGAGCTGACGTAGCAGCCACGTCCGCCGAAGCCGGTCACCGGCCCGCCCTCGGCGTCCCGTACGCAGAAGTCCGGGTAGACGGTGCCGGGCCAGACGGAGTTCGGGGCATCGGCGGTCTTCGGGTCCTGGCCGTTGGCGAAGGAGTCGTAGGGCCCGATGAGGTACCCGGCCTGCTTCGCGGCGCTCACCGCCGCCTTGTCCGGGTACGGCTTCCCGTCGTAGCCGAGCCACATCCGGTCGATGCCGAGCCTTTTGAGCTGCTCGATCCCGGTGGTCTTGCGGGCCTCACCCCAGGTGTAGGCGTGGAAGGCGCCGAGAAGGCGGCCGGTGGCGGGGTTCGCGGCGATCTTCCGCTTGAGGCTGCCCAGCCGGCCGCGCTCGGCGAGGTAGGAGCGGTAGTCGGTGGCGGGCGCGACCGGGTTGCCGTCGGTCAGTGCCAAGGTGACGGAGTAGTCGCGGGTGCCGTCGCCGCCGTCGAAGGTGTGCTCGGCCGTGGCGCGCAGCCGGCCGCCGGGGGCGGTGAAGCCGAGGGTCGTGCCGATGCCGGTGGGGGTGAGGTAGCTGACGCCGGTGCGCCCGCCGAGGGAGTAGCCCCACAGTGGCAGGGTCAGATCGGCGCCGACGTCCACGGAGCTGCCCGCGAGCGCACCCTCGCCGGTGGTCCAGAAGGCGTCCTCCAGGGGGATGTCCAGGCCTTCCCCGCGCGGGAGTTGGAGGGCGGACGCGGTGGCGTCGGTGCCGGTGACGGGCCAGCTGACGGCGGTGTCGCGGTGCGCCCTCAGCCGCAGGGAGAGGCGGCCGTGGTCGGTGCGGGCGGTGACGTCGATGCCGCGCTCGGGGTAGCTCCAGCGGGCTCGCTCCTTGCCGGTACGGGTGACCGGGCCGGGTCGGCCGAGGTCGGTGCCGGCGGCTTCGGAGAGGGTGACGTCGCGGCCGTCGCGGGTGTGGGCGCGTACGGCGAGGGAGGCGGTGTCGACGTACGCCGTGCCGCCGTCGACGGCGAGTTCGACCCGGTGGCCGTGCGGGGGCTCGGCGTCGGCGGTGAAGGCGTAGGTGGTGGCTCCGGCCGCGGCGAGGGCAAGGGCGGTGGCGGAGGCGAGGAAGCGGCCGCCCGGCCGCCTGCGGGCGTGGCCGGGGGAACCGGGAGAACCAGTCGTGGCAGTCATGGGGACGTGGATAGTCATCGCTTCTAAGAGGGTTGTGAGAAACGTGGTGAGGAGTGGGTCAACTCCACGTGCCGCGGGCCCTCGTGGTACCAATGCGGGCGCGCGGGAACCACGAACGGCTTTCTCGCGTCGCTCCACGAGAACCGAAGAGCGGGCCCACCCGGGCCCCGGGGGAAGAAGAGGTATCAGCGCAGTGAATCGCATGCGCACGTCCGTCGCGGTCCTGGCCACCGCAGGAGCACTCACCGCAGGTCAGCTCGGCGTCGCGGGCGCCGCTTCCGCGTCGGAGGGGCCGGCCGCACGGGCCGCCTCGGCCGCGCCGAGCGCCGCTCCGCGCAGCTCGGGCTGCCCGATCGACATCGTCTACACGTCCCGCTTCCAGATCGACAGGAACGGGTGGGTGACCAACGGGGGCCTGTACTTCGGACTGAAGAACAAGAGCAGCAAGAGTTTCAAGAAGGTCACCTTCACCGTGACCAACGTGAAGAACATCCGCTTCGGCCGGGCGACGCCCAAGGGCGGCAAGGTCACGCACAAGACGTCCAAGACCGTCTCGGTGTACGACAAGAGCCTCGCGGGCAAGGCCAAGCTCGGCGTCAAGGTGCGGACGCGCCTGCTGAACAAGAACACCTACAAGGTGAAGTTCGCCGTGCGCGGCAACGGCTGGAACTGCGCCGTCGACCAGGGCACCTGGGGCGCCTGAGTCACCCCGCGGACCGGGGCGGCCACGCGTCGCCCCAGTCCGTGTCGCGTGCCGCGCGGTAGAGGGGGCCGTGGCGCTTGGTCACGGTCTCCCTGCGCAGCCGCTCCTCGGCCCCGCACAGGTCGAGGAGCACCTGCCCCTTGCGGATCTGCGGCCGGCGGATGACGCGGTCGACCGGCGGGACCGGGTCGAAGCGGGTCGCCGCGACGTAGCTGAACTTCTCGTCCTCGTACGCCAGTGAGCCGCCCTTGACCTGGCGGTGCAGGGACGACCTGCTGACGCGCGCCGAGAAGTGGCACCAGTCCGTGCCGGGCTCGATGGGGCACGCCGCGCTGTGCGGGCAGGGTGCGGCGACGCGGTATCCCGCCGCGATCAGCCGGTCACGCGCCTCGATGATGCGCGCGTAGCCGTCGGGGGTGCCCGGCTCCACGATGACGACGGCCTGCGTGGCCGCGGCGGCCGCCGCGTCGATGACGGAGCGCCGGTCGGCCTCCGTCAGCTCCTTCAGGACATACGACACGGTGACGAGGTCGGTGTCGTCGATGGCGAGTGACGCCCCGATGCGTTCCCGCCGCCACTGTGCGGAACTCAACTGCGGTGCGGCTTCGGCGAGTTCACGGCCGAGGGCGAGCGCGGGCTCGGCCCAGTCGAGGACCGTGACGGGGCGTACGCCGTCCCAGGTCGCCGCGGCGGCCCAGATCGCCGCGCCGGTCCCGCCGCCGACGTCCACCTGGCTGCCCGGCGCCCATCCCTCGGGCGCCGCGTCCGCGAGGGCGGCGAGGGCGGACCGCACGGCCTCGAAGGTCGCGGGCATGCGGTAGGCGGCGTACGCGGCGACGTCCGCGCGGTCCCGCAGGATCGGCGCGTCAGTCGGGGTGCGTCCCCGGTAGCTGCCGATCAGCCGCTCGACGGCCTGCGCGGCCTGCGTGGGCGGCACCCCGTCCAGCGCCCTCGCGAGGGCGCCGCTCAGGGTTTCGGCCGGGGAGTCGTTCAGGTCGTTCACCCAGCGAGTCTACGGGGACGGGCCCCGTCCCTCGGCGCCATCGCGGGTGCGGGCCGACCTGGGCTGGTCGCGCAGTTCCCCGCGCCCCTGACGGGGCACGAGCACCACCGCCCTCCAGGGGCGCGGGGAACTGCGCGAGCAACCACGAACCACCCGCAGACGCATCCGCGAAACAACCCGGCACACGCGCCTGCGGCTTCTCGTGGGCTGAGCGCGCCGCTCCCCGCCCCCCCTGACGAGGCACAAGCACCACCGCCCTCCAGGGGCGCGGGGAACTGCGCGAACAACCACGAACCACCCGCAGACGCATCCGCGAAACAACCCGGCACACGCGCCTGCGGCTTCTCGTGGGCTGAGCGCGCCGCTCCCCGCCCCCCCTGACGAGGCACAAGCACCACCGCCCCCCAGGGGCGCGGGGAACTGCGCGAACAACCACGAACCACCCGCAGACGCATCCGCGAAACAACCCGGCACACGCGCCTGCGGCTTCTCGTGGGCTGAGCGCGCCGCTCCCCGCGCCCCTTACGGGGCTGCCGCGCGGGCGAGTCTCGTGGCCGCGGCCACGCGGGGGCCGTTGTCCGGGGGCCTGCGCCGCGGGTGCACCGTGTTGCCCAGAAGGATCAGGAACGTGTCGGTCGCCGCGTCGATGACCAGGGACGTTCCCGTGAAGCCCGTGTGGCCGGCCGCGCCGCGGCCCGCCAGTTCCCCCATGAACCACGGCTGGTCGATGGCGAAGCCCAGGCCGGAGCCGGTGAACAGCAGCTCCACGAAGTCGGGGCCGAGGATGCGGGCCCTGCCGTAGGAGCCGCCGCACAGCAGGGTGCGGCAGAACACCGCCAGGTCGCGGGCCGTGGAGAAGAGGCCCGCGTGCCCGGCCACGCCACCGAGCGCCCACGCGTTCTCGTCGTGGACGACACCCCGCAGCATCCCCCGGTCGGCCTTCGCCCACGGCCTGCGCTGGTCCTCGGTCGCGGCGGCGTCCGGGCGGGGCCCGAAGCCGGTCGCCGTCATGCCGAGCGGCCGGGTGATGCCCTCGCGTACGAGGGCGTCCAGGGGGCGGCGGGTGAGGCGCTCCAGGACGTGCTGGAGCAGCAGCATGTTGAGGTCGGAGTAGACGTACTCGCCGGGCTCGGTGACCGGTGCCTCGGCGTACAGGGCCGTGAGGCGCGAGGCGTGGTCCGGACAGTCGTACAGAGGGAGTTCGGGGCGCAGACCCGAGGTGTGCGTGAGCAGCCGGCGCACCGTGATGCCGTGCTCGGCGGCGGCCCGGAACTCGGGGACGTACGCCCCGACCAGCGCGTCGATGCCGAGCGTGCCGCGCTCCAGCTGCTGCACGGCGGCGACGGTGGTGAAGAGCTTGGTGAGCGAGGCCAGGTCGAAGGGCGTGTCGGTGCGCATCGGCACCTGCCACTCGTGCGGCAGCTCGACGCCCGCGTCGGTCGTCGGGTCGTACGAGGCGTAGCGCACCGCCCAGCCCGCAGCGGCCTCGGCCGCGATCACGGGGCCGCGGCCCACGATCACCACGGCGCCCGCGCACCAGGGCCGCTCCCCGCGCGGCAGCTCGCGCACCTCGGCGACGAGGCGGCCGATCTCGTCCGGGTCGAGGCCCGCGCGGTCCGGGGTGTCGGTGCGCAGGAGCCGTGGTGCGCTCAGTGGTCCGCCTCCTCCGTGGGCCCGTGCTGCCAGGGGCGGCACAGTCCCACGAAGCACGCGATGGCCGCCAGCGCGCAGACCAGCTGGACGACGGCCATCGGGACGGCCGTGTCCTCGCCCGCGACGCCCACGAGCGGCGAGGCGATCGCGCCAACGAGGAAGGAGGTGGTGCCGAGGAGCGCGGAAGCGGAACCGGCCGCGTGGGGCGTGCGGGTGAGGGCCAGGGACTGGGTGTTGGGCATGGCCAGGCCCATCGCCGACATCAGGACGAACAGCCCGGCGGCGACGGGGAACAGGCCGACTTCGCCGAAGACGCCGGCCGTCATGAGCAGCAGCGCGGTCGCGGCGACGGTGATGGTCGTCAGGCCGAACGCGAGCGCCTTGTTGAGGCTGACGCGGCCGACGAGGACCTTGCCGTTGATCTGGCCGACGGCGATCAGTCCGACGGAGTTGACGCCGAAGAGGAGGCTGAAGGTCTGCGGGGAGGCGCCGTAGATCTCCTGGATCACGAAGGGCGAGGCGGAGATGTACGCGAAGAGCGCGGCGAACGCGAAGCCGCCCGCGATCATGTAGCCGGTGAAGACGCGGTCGGCAAGCAGCGACCTCATCGTGCGCAGCGCCTCCACCGTGCCGCCGCTGTGCCGCTTCTCGGGGGCGAGGGTCTCGGGCAGGCGCCGCCACACCAGGAGGGTCAGCGCGATGCCGACGCCCGTGAGGACGACGAAGATGCCGCGCCAGTCGGTGAAGCGCAGGACCTGGCCACCGATGAGGGGCGCGACGACGGGGGCGACGCCGGAGATCAGCATCAGGGTGGAGAAGAAGCGGGCCATCTCCACGCCGTCGTACAGGTCGCGGACGATCGCGCGGGCGATGACGATGCCGGCCGCCCCGGCGAGGCCCTGGACGAGGCGGAAGCCGATGAGGAGCTGCGCGGTGGGCGCGAAGGCGCAGATGGCGGTGGCGAGGATGTAGACGAGCAGACCGATGAGGAGCGGGCGGCGGCGCCCCCACTTGTCGCTCATCGGGCCGACGACGAGCTGTCCGAGTGCCATGCCCATCAGGCAGGCGGTCAGGGTCAGCTGGACGGTGGCGGCCGGGGCGTGCAGCGCGTCGGTGACCTCCGGCAGGGCCGGGAGGTACATGTCCATGGAGAGCGGGGGGACGGCGGTGAGGCCGCCGAGTACGAGGGTGACCAGGGCCCCGGTACGGCGGAGGGCGGCGGTGCCCTTGGGCTCCGCCGCCTTCGGTATCTGGTGTTCCGTGGTCTGCCCGCGCTCAGGCATCGCGCCCCTCCCGGTCGATTGGATCCGCCGTCCATGGTCGCAGCTCCGGGCGCGTGGTCGGGACCGGTTCGTGCCCCGGGGGCCTGCTTCGCGGGCGTCGCCCCGGGAGTTTGTGTGACGACCTGAAGTCGCACTCGTTTGGCTTCAGCACCGGGCCGTTCCATCGGACCCCGGCTTCGCGGAAGAAGCCGAAGAACCCGAAGAAGTCGAAGAAGCAGAAGAAGCGGGGGTGACGCGCCATGCGCAGACACCGGCTGGTGCCGGCTGTGCTCATCGGCCTCGCCGCCCTGGCCTTCACCCTGCCCGCGCCGGCCCCGTCGGCCGGTGGCGCCCAGTGCCGTGACACGACGCTGGTCGGGGTGGCGCACCAGGACGACGACCTGCTGTTCATCAATCCGGCGGTCGCCGAGGACTTCGACCGGGGCAGCTGCCTGCGCGTCGTGTACGTGACGGCGGGCGACGCCCATCTGGAGTGGGCGAGCGGGTATGTCGGCCGCCGGGAGAGGGGCGTGCAGCAGGCGTACAGCGCTCTCGCCGGGCGGCCGATACGCCCCGGGGAGCCGACCCCCTGGCAGGTTTCCCCGGTGCGGGCCGGCGGGCGGACCGTGCACGGTATGCGCCTGGACAACGGCCCGCTGCGGCCCGACATCCGGCTGATGTTCCTGCGGCTGCCCGACGGCGGCTGGCGCGAAGAGGCGTCGCGGCGCCGGAGCCTGCTGGCCCTCTTCCAGTCCAGGGTGCGCTCGCTCCGCGCCGTGGACGGCTCCGCCCGGTACACGGAAGCGACGCTGATCGCCACGCTGGCCGCTCTCATCGAGCTCTTCCGGCCGAGCACCGTCCGCACGCTGGACTTCGCCAACACCGCGCTGAGGTCGTCCGGCGAGAGGTGGGCCGACCACAACGACCACGCGGTCACCGGCCGCTATCTCCGCCTGGCGGCCCTCAGAGCGCGTCCGCAGGGGCGGCCGCCGCGCCTGAGGGGATACGAGGGGTACGGGAACGCCGTGCGCCCGCCCAATCTCGACGCCGCCCGAGCCGCCCGCAAGGCCGCCGTGTTCGCGCACTACTACATCCATGACGAGCGGCGGGGGAACAGCTGCCCCGGGCATTACTGCGCGCCCACCAGGAAGGTGGCGCCCCAGTACGAGCGCTGGCTGGAGCGGAGCTACGCGCGCCCGGTACCCGATCCCCGTCCGGGCACCGTCGTCTCCTGGATCGGCTCCACGGCCGCCGGCTTCACCACGTCCGATCTCTGTCTGACGCGGGGCCGAGGCACGGTCCGCACCCTCCCCTGTACCGGCACGGTCCGCCAGCGCTGGCGTCTCACGGACGGCGTTCTGCGGGCGGAGAGAACGTGGAGCGGTGACGTCGGCCCTCGCTGCGTACACGTCGCGGGCCGGGCCGTCGCGCTCGCCTCCTGCGCCCGCGCACCGGCCCGGTGGACGATCACGCCACGCGGGCAGTTGCGCACCGGCGAGAGGTGTCTGACCCAGGACGACCTGCTGCGGCCGCGCCCGGGGCTGCGGCTGGCCGCGTGCGCCACGGGGGACCCGGGGCAGCGCTGGTTCACCCGGTTCCGGTGACGGGTCAACGCGGCGACGGCCCGTTCACCGTACGGAGTGCCCCTCGCGTTCCGAGGCGTGTGCTCACCGGAAGAGGGCCCGGGGCGTGGAAACGTGTCCGGCCTCACCCGATTGCCGACCTGGGCAAGGCTCGATGAAAATCTCCTTTCTGCTGCAGAACGCCTACGGGATCGGTGGCACCGTCCGCGCCACCTTCAACTGTGCCGGTGCCCTCGCCGAGCGCCATGACGTCGAGATCGTCAGCGTCTGGCGCACGCACGACAGGCCCTGTCTGCCGCTCAGCGGAGAGATCCGGCTGCGGCCGCTGATCGACAGACGCCCGAACGCGCCCCGCAACGACCTCGGCAGCGCGCTGCTCGGCACCCCGAGCGCGCTGGTCCCCCCGGTCGAGGCGCGCGGGGCCGGCTTCGACGGCCTCACCGACCGGCGGGTGGCGCGGTTCCTCGGCCGTACCGACGCCGACGTGGTGGTGGCCACCAGGCCCGGCCTGGTGATCTACCTGGCCGCGTTCGGCCGCCGCCATTACCTGCGGGTCGGTCAGGAGCACCGGGTCTACGGCACGCACGAGCCCGGGATCCGCGCCGCACAGGACACCGCCATCGCCGCGCTGGACGCGTACACCACCATCACGGAGGCGGACGCCGTCACGCACCGCAGGCGCCTCGCGGCCACGGGCACCCCGATCGTGGCCGTCCCCAACGCCTCGCCGCCGCCCCTGCTCACCACCGCGCCGGACGGCGAGGCACCGCTCGTCATCGCGGGCGGGCGCCTCATCCCGGTGAAGCGGTACCACCTCCTCGTGGAGGCCTTCGCCACGGTGGCCGCCGCGCACCCGCGGTGGAAGCTGCGGATCTACGGCCGCGGCCCCAAGCACGGCGCGCTGCGCGCCCGCATCGACGAACTCGGTCTGAGCGACCACGTCTTCCTGATGGGCGCCAACCCGTCCCTCGCCACGGAGTGGGCCAAGGGGGCGATCGCCGCCGTCACCTCACGCGAGGAGTCGTTCGGCATGACCATCGTGGAGGCCATGGGGTGCGGCACCCCCGTGGTGGCCACCGACTGCCCCCACGGGCCCGCCGAGATCATCCGGGACGGCGAGGACGGTCTGCTCGTCCGTTCGGGCGACCGTGACGCCGTGGCCGGGGGCCTGCTGAGGCTCATCGAGGACGACGGGCTGCGGCGGGCCATGGGCAGTGCCGCCCGGCGCAGCGCCGAGCGGTACGCGCCGGAGAACATCGCCCGGCGCTACGAGGAACTGTTCGACGGTCTGCGCGCCACCGCCCCGCCCGCCCCGGCCCCGCTCGACCGCCGTGTGGTGGCCGGTGCCGGGCGTGCCCGCGCCGCCGCCCGGCACGCGCTGCGCCGGACCGTCCACCGGGCCCGGCGTTGGCGCTCGGCGGGCCCCGGCCCCCTGCGTCCGACGTCCACCTGCGCGGTCGACGCGGCGGGCGATCTCGTCGTACGGCTGGACCGGGCCGGGCTGCCCGGCGGCGCGTTCACGCTGACGGCGACGTTGCGGGGGTCGGACGGCCGGGGCGGCCATCTGGTCGAGATGCCGCTGCGGCGGCCCGAGAGCGACGAGGAGCCGTGGACGGCCGTGCTGGAGCGCCGGGCCCTGCCGCTCGCGGAGGGCCGCTGGGATCTCCATGTCGTCCGCTCGGACGACGGGGCGCGGCGCCGTGTCGCCTCATCGGCGGTCGAACAGCAGAGCCTGCTGAGCCTGGAGCCGTCGCCGGGAGCGCCGTTCAGCTGGTGGATTCCGTACTCGACCGTCAAGGACAACCTCTCCGTACGGACCTGGCACCGCCCCGCGCACGCGGAGGCGAGCGCCCTGACCACCGACGCGGCGTCGTGCACGGTCGAAGGCACGCTGCACGGCGCGCGGTTCGTTCCGGGGCTGCGTCCCCGTCTCCTCGCCGTCCCGCGCCACGACCCGTCCGCCGCCTTCGAGACCGAGGTGGCGACGCTCGGGGCGGACCGCTTCCGCTTCTGTCTGGCGTACTCCCGTGCGCTGGACGCCTGCGGCGGCGAAGCGGCGACCCTGGACCTGGCGCTGCGGCTGTCCCCCGGGGCCGAGCCGGTCCGCGTGGCGCGCGTCATCGGTGACGTCGTCGACCGCAGGCGCACCGACGTGTATCCGGCCGCCGAGCTGCCCGGCCCCCGGGACGGCGCCGCCGTCTCGGTGCGCCCGCGCTTCACCGCCGCCAACGACCTGTCCCTGGTGGTCAGGGCGGTGCCGGCGGATACGGGCGCCTACGCGGGCCGCAGCCCCGGGTCGCCCGCCTCCGTCACGAAGGACGCCGCCGTCCTGATGGGCGCTCCCGGAGTGGTGACCGACGAGACCGTCTTGAAGTCCGCGCGCGCGGACTGACGGCCGAGGCCGACCGTGACGTAGCCGCGCCGTCCGTTGTAGAACTTCAGGTGCGGGTTGGCCTTGGTGTAGGTCTCCCAGTTGGCCGGCTTGTCGGCGCCGTCCTTGCCGCTGGAGATGGACGTGGCGACGATCTCCGTGCCGAGGGTCCTGGAGGCGGGGTCGTCGAAGTCGGCCTTGATGTCGAAGGCGTAGCCGACGTGCACGTCGCCGGTGAGGACCATGAGGTTCTCCAGGCCCGCCGACTTCGCGCCCGCGAGGACCCGCTCGCGGGAGGCGCGGTAGCCGTCCCAGGCGTCCATGGAGAGCTTCGCCTGCGCGGTCAGGTCGAGCTTGCGCTGGGAGAAGGTGACCTGCTGCGGGACGACGTTCCACAGGGCGCGCGAGCGGCGCCAGCCGTCGATGAGCCAGCGCTCCTGGGTGGCGCCGGTGATGGTGCGCTTCGGGTCGTCCGTCTCGGGGCCGGGGGCGTGGGCCTTGTCGCCGTAGGCCTGGTCGGAGCGGTACTGCCGGGTGTCGAGGATGTCGAACTGGGCGAGGCGGCCCCAGACCAGGCGCCGGTAGAGCTGCGCGTCGGGGCCCTTCGGCAGCTGCGGGCGGCGCAGCGGCAGGTTCTCCCAGTACGCGCGGTAGGCGGCGGCGCGGCGCAGCAGGAACTCGGCCGGGGGGTTGCCGTTCTCGTCGATGTCGTCGGCGTAGTTGTTCTCGGTCTCGTGGTCGTCCCATGTGACGACGAAGGGGTGCGCGGCGTGGGCGGCGCGCAGGTCGGGGTCGGACTTGTAGAGGGCGTACCGCAGGCGGTAGTCCTCCAGGGTCTGCGTCTCCTTGTTGTAGTGGGCGGGCAGCGTGCGGTCGGTGTGGTTGCGCGCGCCGCCGGTGGCGTTGACCGCGTACTCGTAGAGGTAGTCGCCGAGGTGGAAGACGACGTCGACGTCGTCCTGCGCCAGGTGCTTGTACGCGGTGAAGTAGCCGTCGTGGTAGGCCTGGCAGGAGACGGCGGCGAGGGTGAGTGCGGCGGGGCGGCTGCCCGGGGCGGGGGCGGTTCGGGTGCGGCCTGTCTCGCTCACCCAGCTGCCGGCCCTGAAGCGGAAGTAGTAGGTGCGGCCCGCCTCCAGGTGGTCGACCTCCACGTGCGCGGTGTGGTTGAACTCGGGGTGCGCGGTGGTCGTGCCGCGTCTGGCGACGCGCCGGAAGCGGGCGTCGTGGGCGAGTTCCCAGTGGACGGTGACGCGCTCCTTGGGCAGGCCGCCGCCCGGCTGGTAGGGGGCGGGGGCGAGCCGGGTCCAGAGCAGGACGGAGGAGGGCAGCGGGTCTCCGGAGGCGACGCCGAGGGTGAAGGGGTCGGCCTTGATGCGGCGGCCGTCCAGCTCGGCGGCGGCCGCGACGCCCTCGGTGGGCAGGTCGGTGGTGAAGGCGAGCGCGGCGGCGGCGCCCGTGACGGTGAGGAAGCGACGGCGCCCCACGTGGCGGGCGGCGGCCCGGAGTTCGGGTGAGTGCTGCTGGGCTGCGAGTGTCATGTGGCCCTCCCCTGACGATTGCTGTCAGGGGCATGTAAGTGGCGGGGGACGACCTCCGCCTGTCACGTACACAACAGCCGTATGGCGGGCGGATGATGTCCGCGTGGACGGCCCTCCCGTACGCTGCGGGCCCATGAACGCTGAGCGAACTGACCTGCCGGACGCGCCGGAACCCGCCGCGGGGACGGCTGGTGACCATGCCGCGGAGACCGCCGTGGAGGGCGTCGCGACGACCGCCGTGGCCCCCGAGGCGGACAGCACCGCGGGACGCACGGCGGACAGCGCCGCGCAAACCACCACGGACAGCACCGTGGAGCCCGCCGCCGACAGCGCCGTGGGGACCACCGTGGAGGCCGTCGCGACGGCCGCCGTGGTCGCCGAGGCGGAGAGCGTCGTGGAGACCGCCGTGGAGGAGCTCGTGGAGCCCGCCGCGCCGGAGAACCCGCGGATCGCCGTGGTGACCGGCGCCGGCTCCGGGATCGGCCGTGCCGTGGCCCTCGAACTGCTCGCCGCCGGCTGGTCGGTGGCGCTCGCGGGCCGCCGCATGGAAACCCTGGAGGAGACGGCCTCCCTCGCCTCCGCGCGAGGCGGCGCCACCTTGTGCGTACGGACCGACGTGGCGCGGCCGGACGACGTGGCGGCGCTCTTCGCCGTCGTACGCGAGCGCTTCGGGCGCCTGGACCTGCTCTTCAACAACGCCGGTACGTTCGGTCCCGGCGGCGTCCCGGTCGAGGAGCTGCCCTACGACGCCTGGCGCCACGTCGTCGACACCAACCTCAACGGCGCGTTCCTGTGCGCGCAGGCGGCCTTCCGGCAGATGAAGGAGCAGGAGCCGCGGGGCGGACGGATCATCAACAACGGGTCGATCTCGGCGCACGCCCCGCGCCCGCACTCGGTGGCGTACACGGCGACGAAGCACGCGCTGACCGGCCTGACGAAGTCCCTCTCCCTGGACGGGCGCCCGTACCGCATCGCCGTCGGGCAGATCGACATCGGCAACGCCGCGACCGACATGACCGCGCGCATGCAGTCCGGGATCCTCCAGGCCAACGGCGAACTGGCGAGCGAGCCGGTGATGGACGTGGCGGACGTGGCGCGCACCGTGCGGCACATGGCGGAGCTGCCGCTGGAGGCGAACGTCCAGTTCGCGACGGTCCTCGCGACCAACATGCCGTACGTCGGGCGGGGTTGACGCCCCGACGGTTCCGCGCCGGCGAGGGCGGCGCGCGGCCGGGCACGGGAGATCTCCACAAATGGAATCGGACGTACCGCCTCAAGGGCGGCCGACGGGCACCGTATGCTCAGCTTCTCTCCACGAGAACTTCACACTTGGAGCACTCCCTTGCGCATACGCACCATGGCCCCCGCGGTCCTCGCCGCCACCGCCCTCTCGGTGTCCCTGCTCGCCGCCTCGCCCGCCTCCGCGGCGACCGCGCGCCACCAGGGCGGGCTGCACCTCGGCTACATCCAGTACGACAGCCCGGGGCGCGACACCCGCTCCAACTCCTCGCTGAACGCGGAGTGGGTGAACATCCACAACAGCAGCCGCTCCGCGATCCAGCTCAAGGGCTACGAGCTGAAGGACGACACCGGCTACACCTACACCTTCGGCAGCTACAAGATCGGCGCCGGCAAGACCGTCAAGGTCCGCACCGGCAAGGGCACCAACACCTCCGGCGTGCGCTACTGGGGCCGCGGCAGCTACGTCTGGAACAACACCTCCGACAAGGCCCGCCTGGTCAAGCCGAGCGGCTCGCTCCAGGACTCCTGCTCCTGGACGCGGAGCGACCGCGGGACCAAGAACTGCCACTGACCACCGCCGAGGGGGAAGAACGGGGCGGCCGGTCCGCGGCGGGCGGGGGCCCGCGGGAATGACCCGGGCCGCGGAGCGGTTGCCCCGCGACATGACGACGAAGGTTCCCACCGCCCCCTCCCCCGCCGTGCTGCGCTACGCGGCGTTCACGGCCGACCCCTCCGGAGGCAATCCGGCGGGGGTCGTCCTCGAAGCGGCCGGGCTCGACGACGCGGCGATGCTCACGATCGCGGCCGACGTCGGGTACAGCGAGACGGCGTTCCTGACCCCGGCCGCCGGCAGCCCCGACGACTCCGAGCAGCACTACACCGCGCGGTACTTCAGCCCCAAGGCCGAGGTCCCCTTCTGCGGGCACGCCACCGTCGCGGCCGCGGTGGCGCTCGCGGAGCGGGACGGCGCCGTGACCGGTGACGGCGAGGAGGCCGCGTACGTCTTCGCGACCCGCGCGGGCACGGTGCCGGTGGCGGTCTCACGCGCGGCGGGCACCGTGCGGGCCACGCTCACCAGCGTCACCCCGCACGTCGAGGAGGCCGCGCCGGACGACGTGGCCGAGGCGCTCGCCGCGCTCGGCTGGGCCGCCGACGAGCAGGCCGCCGACCTGCCGCCCCGGATCGCCTTCGCGGGCGCCCGCCATCTGGTGCTCGCGGCCGCGACGCGCGCACGGCTCGCCCGCCTCGACTACGACTTCGCCCGGCTTGAGACGCTGATGCGGCGCCTCGACCTGACGACCGTCCAACTGGTGTGGCGGGAGTCGCGGTACGTCTTCCACGCCCGCGATCCGTTCCCGGTGGGCGGCGTCGTGGAGGACCCGGCGACGGGCGCGGCCGCCGCGGCCTTCGGGGCGTACGCCCGTGAACTCGCCCTCGTCCCGCCGGATTCGGTCCTCACCCTGCACCAGGGTGAGGACATGGGCCGGCCCGGCGTGCTGACGGTGACGTTGCGGGAAGGCGACCGGCGGGTGCGGGTGAGCGGGGCGGCGGTGCGGATCCCGCCCGCTCAGGCCTGACCCGTCTCGAAGCGGGAGATCCTGCCCGCGTCGTCGATGTCGAAGCGCCACTTCGTGCGCATCTCGCCCCATGCGTCGTTGCGGTAGGTGACGAGCAGCGTGCGGCCGGCGTCCGACTCCGACTCGACGTCCATGTGGCCGTGGGAGGAGAAGACCTCCCGGTCGGTCCAGTCGTCGATCTCCCGCTCGGAGCCGTCGTCGGACATGGTCGCGCCGGGCGCGAGCAGCGCCTCGAAGGCGTCCTTGTCATGGGAGTTCACCGCGGCGACGAAGGCACGGACCACGGGGTCGCCGAGCCGGTTTACCTGAATGCTCATGGGGTCACCGTCACACCGGGCCGCCCCCGGCGCCACCGGGCGGGCGGCGGCTCTCACCCGTACGGCCGCGCGGACCAGGTGCCCGGCGCCGGTCCGTCGGACGGTGGGGGAGGACCGTTTACGCCACCGACGACCCCCGGGAGCCCCGATGACCTGTTCATGCCTGGACCGACGCGACCTCGGCCTGCTGTTGCTGCGCGCGGGGACCGGAGGAGTGCTCGCCGCCCACGGCAGCCAGAAGCTGTTCGGCTGGTTCGGCGGCGGCGGCCTCGAGGGCACGGGCGCCTTCATGGAGTCCATCGGCTACGCACCCGGCAAGCGCAACGCCCTGACCGCGGGGCTCGCCGAGGCGGGCGGCGGCACGCTGCTCGCCCTCGGCCTCGCGACCCCGGCGGCGGGCTCCGCGGCGGCGGGCGCGATGGCGGGCGCCGCCGCCGTGCACGCGCCGCAGGGCTTCTTCAGCCAGGGCGGCGGCTACGAGTACCCGGCGTTCCTCGGCATGGTCTGCGCGGCCCTCGCCGTCACGGGCCCCGGCCGCTACTCCGTCGACCACGCGCTCGGCCACTGCCTCAACCGCGGCTGGATGGTGCCGGCGGCGCTCGCCGGGACGGCCGTCGGGGTGCTGGCGACGCTGGCCGCCAGGAAGAGGAAGGTCCGCGAGCAGAGCGAGGGTGTCCCGCCCGAGGCGTAGCCCGCCGTGGCAGGCTACGGGCCATGGACGACCACCCCCGCGAGCACCTGCCGGACCCGACGGACTCCCCGGACCTGTGGGACACCATCGACCGGCTGCACGGCTGGCTCGACGCCCACAACGACCGCGCGCCCCAAGAGGCCCTGCTGCTGCGCGTGTTGAAGCTCTCGGAGGAGGTCGGCGAGGTCGCTCAGGCGGTCATCGGCACCACCGGCCAGAACCCGCGCAAGGGCACCACCCACACCTGGGACGACGTCCGGGCCGAGCTGTGCGATGTCGTCGTGACGGCCATGGTGGCGCTGCGCACCCTGACCCCCGACACCCGGGCCGTCCTCACCGCGCATCTGCGGCGGGTGAGCGAGCGCTCGGAAAACCACGTGCGGGGCGGCAGTTGAGGCGTTAGCGTCGCCGCCCATGACCACTGACGTCGACCACCCGCCGCGGCTCACCCGGCTCGCCTTCCACGGCCCGCTCTCCGAGGACCGCGCGCGGCGGTTCGTGGACCGGCTCGCGGCGACGGAGCCCCGTACGGTCCTCGACCTCGGCTGCGGCTGGGGCGAGCTGCTGCTCCGCGTCGTCGGGGCCGTCCCGGGGGCCACCGGCGTCGGTGTGGACATCAAGGCGGAGGATCTGGCACGCGGCCGCGCCGCCGCCGAGAAGCGCGGCCTGGACGGCAGGGTGGTCTTCGCCGAGGAGTCGGCCACGGACACCGCGCGCGGCCCGGCCGACGTCGTGCTCTGCCTCGGCGCGAGCCAGGCCCTCAGCTCCGCCCCGCCGCCCCGCTCGACGGCCGAGGCGCTCCGTGCGCTGCGCGGCCTGGTCGCGCCCGGCGGCCGGGTCGTACTCGGTGAGGGCTTCTGGGAGCGGACGCCCTCGCGGGACGAGCTCGCCGCGATGTGGCCGGACGCCCGCGCCGACGAGCACCTGTCGCTCGGCGGCCTGGTGGACGCGGCGGTCGAGGCCGGGTTCCGGCCACTGTGGGTGGAGACGGCGAACGCCGACGAGTGGGAGGACTTCGAGTCCGGCTACCGCTGCGACACCGAGGAGTGGCTCGCCTCGCACCCCGGCCACCCCTTGGCGGCGGAGACGCGGGCGCGCGTCGACGCACAGCGTTCCAGCTGGCTGCGCGGCTATCGCGGTGTGCTCGGGCTCGCGTATCTCACTTTGGCCCCGGTCGCCTGAGGCGGGTTAGGGTCGGGCGTCACTGCATTACGGAACGTGAGTACGGAAAGAGGGCTGCACGATGGGTGCGCGGGTCACGGCGGTCAGCAGCAACGCCACGTACTCCTTCAGCAAGCCGAACCGGGGATGCGTCACGCTGCTCGCCGGGCTCGGCGTCGAGGGCGACGTGCACGCCGGGGAGAAGGTCAAGCACCGCTTCCGCGTCCGGCAGGACCCCGACCAGCCGAACCTGCGCCAGGTCCACCTCATCCACGAGGAACTCTTCGAGGAGCTGGCGGCGGACGGTTTCGCCGTGGCGCCGGGTGAGCTGGGCGAGAACATCACCACGCGCGGCCTCGACCTGCTCGGCCTGCCCACGGGCGCGCTGCTGCGCATCGGCGGGAGCGCGGTCGTGGAGATCACGGGGCTGCGCAACCCCTGCCGGCAGATCGACGACTTCCGGGCCGGGCTCATGAAGAAGGTCGTCGGGCGCGACGAGAGCGGCGCCGTCGTCCACCGGGCGGGCGTCATGAGCGTGGTCCACCAGGGCGGCGAGGTCCGCCCCGGTGACGCGATCGAGGTCGAGCTGCCTGAGGGCCCGCACCGACCGCTGAAAACCGTCTGACGCGGCTTCCTACGAGAGGTCCTGCCCGAACCACGTCTCGGCGAGCGCGTCGAGCGTGGGCTCGGGCGGAGCGGGCAGTTCGCGCAGGTACCAGGGCAGATGGCTGTACACGTGGAGCAGCGTGTACGCGAGGAGTTGGCGCGGATCGTACGTCGTGCCGTACGCCTTCATGAAGCGCGGGAGCAGCCCCGGTTCGGCGCGGGTGACGAAGAGTCCGACGCCCACGAAGTCGTACGCCCGGTCGCCGATCATGGCGGGCTCGAAGTCGAGGAGGCCGGTGAGGCGCCATCCGTCGTCGGGGTCGACGACCAGGTGCTGGCGCATGAACTCGGTGTGCAGCAGGGCGGGTCCGTGCACTTCGCCGGTGCCGGTGGCGGGCAGTGTCACCGAGTCCAGGAAGGCGGGGATCTGCTCAAGCCAGCTCTCGGGCAGTCCACGCTTGCGCTGCTGCTCCACCGCGCCGGCGCGCTGCCCGGCGAGGAAGGTGTCCCAGTCGCCGGGGCCGAGGACGTCGGCCAGCGGTTCGTGGTCGAGGGCGTGCAGCGCGGCGAGGGCCTGCGCGGCGTCGGTGATGATCCGCTCCCGGTCCGCCCGCGGGATGCGGGGCCAGGCGGTGGCGAGGCCTTCGCCTGGCAGGCGGGACATCAGGACGTAGCGCCAGCCGTTGACGTACGTGCCGACGTCGTGGAGCTCGGGGGTGGGGACGGGCAGCCTGCCCTGGACGTGGCCGAGCACGCGGGCCTCGGTGACGCAGTCCCTGGCGTCGAGCGCGGGGAACAGCTTGAGCACGTGCCGGTCGCCGATCGCGTAGACGGCCTGTGACCCTTCCGGGTAGCGGGTCAGGGGCGCTCCGCCCAGGCCGAGCCGCGCGCACAGGTCCTCCGCCCCGGGGCGCATGATCGCGTCGTCCGGGACGACGCGGTCCCATTCCTCGTCCGTGGTCACCTCGGGCAGCATGACGGCACCGTAGTGTCGGGCGGGGGGCGGCCGCGAACGGTTTTCCGACGGCGGCGCCGGTGAACTCGCCTGAGGGCGGCGCCCCTTGCCCGGAGGCGGGCGCCGCCCCGTGTCGCGCGTCAGAAGACGAACGGTCCCGGCGACTGCGCCGATGTGGCCTCGCAGGTCACGGTGATGCCGAAGACGACGATCTTCAGGGATTTCCCGGCGAGGCTGTCGCCCGCGGCGACGGTCCCGGTGAGGGGGCCCGTGGAGACGGGGCCGCCGGCGGGTATGGCCGGGTTGGAGTTGCCGGTGAACGCGGTCGTCCCCGAGCCGTTCTTGGTGAGGGTGAGGGTCGAGTCGACGGAGCCCGCCGCCACGTCGATGGGGGCCGTGATCGCCGAGGTGGACACCTCGATGGTGGCGCTGGTGCCGTTCTGGGCGGCGGTGAGGGTCGCCGTCCCGGAGCCGAACGATCCGCAGTCGAACGAGAGGGTGGCGGTCCGCGGCTCCACGGCACCGGCCGCGGGTGCCATCGCGAGCGCGCCGACGGCGAGTACGCCGGCGCCCAGGGCCGAGCCGATGCCTCTACTGAGCGTGTCGTGTCGCATGGGGGCCTGCCTTCGTTGGCCTGGAGGGTGGGGGGAGCGATCCCGGTCGGCTGTACGGGTGTTGACGGAGCGTCAGGCAGCGGGATCGCGCCCATTGAGGCACAGGCCACCGAAGGAGACAAGGCAGACCCCCATGATTATTGACATGTCACGACCAAATCCGGCCGCTCAGCTCTCCCCCTCCGCCGCGGCGGCGACGCCCTCGGCCAGGAGAGCGACGTACGCACCCGTCCACGCCTCGACCGTCGCGCGGTCCCACAGGTCGGTCGAGTACTCCAGATAGCCGGAGAGGACGTCCCCCGTGGGGATCAGGCCGAAGTTGAACTCCGAGCGCGCGCCGGGCACCGCCAGGTCCTCCACCGCCGTGGTCACACCCGGCAACTCGATGTCCGTCTCCAGCGAGCTCTGGTACTGGAAGCCGAGCGGCAGCCGGTCCGGGACCTCGGTGCCGAGCGCCTCCGTCAGCTCCGCCGCCACCGTCCGGATCGGCGCGGCATGGTCGATGGCCCCGACCGCGCCGCGCGCCACCTGGTCCACCAGCGCCCCGAACGAGGCGGCCTCGCCGCCGCGGATCCGCAGCGTGAAGGACGACACCGTGCAGGCCGCGAGCGCCTCGAACTCCCGCCGCTCGCGGTTGGCGTAGGAGATGGCGAGCAGGACGTCCGGCTCGCCCGTCACCTTCGCGACCAGCCGCCCGAGGGCCGCCGCCGTCACCACGAAGGGCGTCGTGCGGTGCCGCCGCGCCATCGCCTCCACACCGGCCCGTACGGCCGGCTCCACCGTGAACAGCACCACGTCCCCGGCGCCGCTCAGCTTCTGCGGACGGGGCCGGTCCAGCGGCAGCGCCAGGCCGAACGGCGCGCCCTTGAGCTCCCGCGCCCAGTAGTCGACCAGGCGGCCCCGGTCCTGGGTGCGGCCGTGCTCCCGCTGCCAGCGCGCGTACTCGCCCGGCTGCGGCACGCTCACGGCCAGGCCGTGCGGCGTCCCGGTGGCCGCCGCGCGGTACAGCGCGGCCAGTTCGCGCAGCAGGACGCTGACCGACCAGCCGTCGCAGGCGGCGTGGTGCAGGACGAAGAGCAGCGCCCAGCGGTCATGGCCGGTGCGCAACAGGCGGAGTACGGGGGCGAGTTCGGCGCGGATGTCGAAAGGCTCCGCAGCCGTCTCCGCCGCCAGGCGCTCGCCCTCCGCCGCCGCTTCCGCCGCCGAACCGAGGCGCGCGAACAGGTCCTCCTCGGGCAGCTCGACCGGCCGGGGGCGCAACGCCTCCTGCCGCCACTCCCCCGTGACCGCGTCCTCCACGAGCCGGGTGCGCAGCGCCTCGTGGCGGGCGACAAGGCCGGTCAGCGCGGTGCGCAGGGCCGGGACGTCCAGCGTTCCCGTGAAGGTGAGGCGCATGGCCACGTTGTAGATCTGCGGGCGTGGGTGGGTCAGATGCCGGGTGATGAAGGCGCTCTGCTGGGCGGTGACGGGGGCGCTGCCGAGTACGTCACCCGGGTCGCCGTCCGTCCCGTCCGCGAGGTACGCCGCCATCGCGCGCAGCGTGGGCTCCTCGTAGAAGCGGGCGACGGGGTACTCGACGCCGAACTCCTCCCGCACGCTGTTGGCCAGGCGGATGGCGGTGAGGGAGTGGCCGCCCAGCTCGAAGAACGAGGCGTCGGGGCCGACCGCGCCCGAGTCCAGCTCGAACTCCGCGGCCCACAGCTCCCGCAGGCGCGCCTCGACGTCCCTCGCCGCGGGAGGCGCGGGGCGCGCGGGGGTGGTGGCGGCCGGTGCCTTGCCGGGCCCGCCCGGGCCGGTGGGCGAGGTGATGAGCGCGGGGGCGGGCAGCGCGGCCCGGTCCAGCTTTCCGTTGCCGGACAGCGGGAGCGCGGACAGGACGGACCAGGCGCGCGGCACCAGGTGGTCGGGCAGCCGCGCGGCCAGCTCCTCCGTCAGGCGGTCGGCGAGCTCCTGGTGGCGTGCAGTCGGCGTCGCGGGTACGACATAGGCGCCGAGCCGGGCCTCGCCCCGCTGGTCACGGCGGGGCAGGACGACCGCCTCGGCGACGCCCGCGCAGCCGTTGAGGGCGCGTGTGACCTCCTCGGGCTCGACGCGGTAGCCCCGTATCTTCACCTGGTCGTCGCCGCGGCCCAAAAATTCCAGGACCCCCGACTCGTCCCGGCGCACCAGGTCCCCGGTGCGGTACATCGGCTCCGTGCCGCCCAGCGGATCGCGGACGAAGCGCTCCGCCGTCAGGTCGGGCCGGCCCAGGTAGCCGGTGGCCACGCCGGGTCCGCCGACGTACAGCTCCCCGGCCTCCCCCGCGGGCACCTCGCGGCCCCGCGCGTCGAGCACCCGCAGCGTGACGTTGTCGACGGGGCGCCCTATCGGGATAGGTGCGATGGCCGCGTCGCCGCTACCGGCGGGCTCCACCGTGTGGGCCGTGCACAGCACCGTCGTCTCGGTGGGCCCGTACACATTCACCGTCTCGTACGGGGCGCCGGGGCGCGGCCGGGTGCGCAGCACGTCGCCGCCCAGCAGCAGGTGCCGCAGCGGTGGCTGGAGGTCGTCCGGCAGTGCGAGGACCGCCTCACCGAGGGCGGTGGGCAGGATGGAGAAGGTGATCTTCCGGTCCGTGTACCAGCGGGCCAGGGCGGCCGGGTCCTTGCGGGCCGTCTCGTCGGCGACGACGACCGTGGCGCCGGCGGTCAGCGCGGGCCAGATCTCCAGCGCGGCGGCGTCGAAGCCCTGGCTGCACACGGCGGCGCTGCGGTCGTCCGCGGTGAACCCGAAGCGTTCGTGGTGCCACTGGCAAAGGTCCACCACGGCCCGGTGCGGTACGGCCACGCCCTTGGGGGTGCCGGTGCTGCCGGAGGTGTAGATGGCGAAGCAGAGGGACTCGGGTCCGGGCGCGGAGCGGGGGGCCGGGGCGGTGTACGGCGGACCCGGCGCGGGCCCGGCCGCCGCGTCCACCACGGCCGTGCCGGGCGGGGGCGTCGGCCGGGCGTCCGCGGGTTCCTCGCCGTTGACCACGAGGATCCGGGTGCCGCTCTCCGCGAGGATCGTCTCGGCCCGCGCCCTGCCCTGGCCGGGGTCCAGCGGCACGTAACCGTGGCCCGCCTTGAGCGCCGCGAGCATGGCGACGATCAGGTCGGTGCCGCGCGGCAGCCACAGGGCGACCGGCGCGCCGCCGCCGTCCCGGCCGCGCAGGACGGCCGCGAGCCGTTCGGCGCGCTGGTCCAGCTCGCGGTAGGTCAGCGTCTCGCCGCCGCTGATCACGGCGGTGCGGTCGGGGGCCGCCTCCGCCCAGCGGGAGGCCAGGGCGTGGACGGTGCTGCGGGTGCGCTGCCGGACGCGGCCGCGCCGCCACCCGTCGCCCACCGCTTCCGCGAGGACGTCACGGAACGTCCCGAAGAGCGCGTCGACCGTCGTCTCGTCGAAGAGGTCGGTGTTGTACTCCAGGTGGCAGCGGATGCCGTCCGGCTGGTCGGTGAAGTACACGCTGAGGTCGGTCAGCGCCTTGTCGGGGCCGGAGTCGAGCGGTGTCGCGCGTACCCCGGGCAGGTCGAAGCGGAAGGGGTCGTCCGGCTCGAACTCGGCGAGCGTCTGGAAGACCGGCGTCCGGTCGAGCGCCCGCGCGGGGGTCAGCTCCCGGACGACTGCCTCGAAGGGCACGTCCGCGTGGTCGTACGCGTCCAGGGCGACCGCGCGCACGCGGTCCAGGAGCGTGCCGAAGTCCGGGTCGCCGCTGAGGTCCAGGCGCAGCGCCAGGGTGTTCACGAAGAACCCGACGACGTCCTCGTACGGCGGGGTTCGGTCCGACATCGGGGTGCCGACGACGAGGTCGTCCTGACCGGTGACGCGGCCCAGCGCCGCCGCGTAACCGGCGAGCAGCGTCATGAAGAGGGTGCAGCGCCTCTTGCGCCCGAACTCCCTGACTTGACCGGATAGTTCGGGTGACAACGTCCGGAACAGGGCGCGGCCGTTCGACGTCATCACGGCGGGCCTCGGCCGGTCGGTGGGCAGGGCGAGGACCGGCAGGTCGCCGTCGAGCGCCTTCTTCCAGTACGCGAGGTCCTCCGCCGCCTTCGCACCGCCGAGCGAGTCGAGCTGGCCGCGGGCGTGGTCGGCGTAGGTGCGGGTGAGGGCGGGCAGCCCCGCGTCCGGGGCGCCCGCGAGCCGCGCGCGGTACAGGGCGGAGAGGTCGCGGGCGAGCACGGCTGCCGACGCCGCGTCCATCACGATGTGGTGCAGCGACAGGATCAGGACGTGCCGCTCGGTACCCAGCCGGACCAGGCGCGTGACGAACAGCGGCCCCTCCGCCAGATCGAAGCGGCGCTCGCTCTCGGCCTTGAGGGCGTCGGCGACCACGTCACCGCCGGGGGTCGCCCCGTCGACGACCGCGAAGTCCACCTCACTCGGCCTCCGGGCGAACTGCCGCGCCTCTCCGCCCACTTCCCGGAAGACGGTACGCAGCTGCTCGTGCCGCTCGACCAGCGCGTGCAGGGCGGCGCGCAGGGCACCGACGTCAAGCGGCCCTTCGAGCTCGATGGCCTTGGTCTCGTTGTACGCGGTACGGCCGGGGAGCATCCGCTCCAGGAACCAGATCCGCTGCTGGCCGGGGGAGAGCGGAGTCCCGGAGGCGGGCGCCGGAGCCGTCCCGGGAGCGGCTGGTGAAGTGAGCGCGGCAGCCGTGGGAGAAGGCGCGGCGGGCACCGGAGCGGAGGCAGACACGGTCGTCGGAGCAGGTGCGGTGGGCGCCGTCGCGAGCCCGGACACGGCCGTCGGAGCAGACGCGGCGGACGCCGGGCCGGGTGCGGGCACTGCCCCCTGAGAAGACGTGGCGGGCACCGCGCAGGCGCTGCGCAGAGCGTTGAGGTGGGTCAGGCCGGATCTCATCGCGGTGGCGGCCACGCCGAAGTCGACCAGGGCCACTACCTCGTCGGCGCCCGCGGCACGCACCTCCTCGACCACGGGCCGCACGCTCTCGGGGCTGCCGATCAGGGCCCGTTGGTCGCAGTAGCGGTCGTAGGCGCGGCGGAAGAGCACGTCCAGGTCGTCCTCCGACATCGCCGACAGGTCGACCTGATGCCCCAGGCTGTTGGCGACGCCGCCGAACAGCGACAAGGACGCCCGCATGTACCGCGACAACGGCTCGCGGGCCTCCGCGCGCGCCGCCGCGTGGTCCTCCGCCAGGTAGGTGTGCAGGAGCACGGCCACGCGCCCCGCCTCCGGGTCCAGGCCGTGCTCGGCGCGCGTACGGCGGTAGAGGGCGATGTTCTCGCGGAGCTGCTCGATGCCCTGCGTCATGAGGTTGGTGACGATGCCGAGGTCATGGCGTGCGGCCAGCTCGTACGATGCCGGGTTGCCGACGACGGCCGTGTACATCGGCGGGGCGTCCTGGACGGGCCGCGGGAACAGCCGCAGGTCGCTCTCCCCGGCGCCGGTGGTGCGGCGCACGGACTCGCCGCGCCACAACTGCCGCACCTGGGCGACCTGTTCGTACATCGTCTCCTTGTGGGAGCCGAACCGCTCGGGGAAGAAGACGAAGTCATTGGCGTGCCAGCCACTGGCGCAGCCGATGCCGACGCGGCCCCCGGAGAGGTTGTCGACCATCGACCACTCCTCGGCGACGCGGATCGGGTCGTGCAGCGGCAGCACGACGGAGCCGGCGTTGATGCGGACGCGCTCGGTCTCGCGGGCGAGCGCTGCGGCGAGTACGACCGGGTTGGGGAAGAGGCCGCCGAAGGAGTGGAAGTGCCGTTCGGGGATCCACAGGGAGTGGAAGCCGTTGCGGTCGGCGAAGCGGGCGGTCTCCAGGAGGTGGTCGTACTTGCCGTGCCGGGGACTCTTCTCGTCCTGCGGGTAGTCGCCGAAGAAGTAGACGCCGAAGTCGAGGGGGCGGGGGCGGGGGCGGGGCGCCACGGGCCGGGCGGGGGCGGCGGCAGCGGCCGCGGCGCCGTTCCACGCCATGGCCTGCGGCTTCGGCACCGCGGCAACCGGGGCAACCGGAGCCACGGAAGCCACCGGAAGCGCCTTCGCCTTCGTACGGAAGAAGCCCGCGTCCCGTAGCTCCCGCAAGGACCCCTTGACCGCGTCCGCGATGAACTCAACGTCGCCGTCGGAGTGTTCGGTGGAGAGGAAGAAGTTGCGCCACTCCCACACATGGACGCCACGCAGCATGAGGTGGTGGTAGAGCAGCTCCATGTCGGCGCGGTGCTCGAACCGGAACATGGAGCCGAAGTGGCTCATGCTCAGGGCGAACTCCTCCGCCTCGAAGAAGGAGTTGAGCGTGCCGGCCAGTTCGTCGGTACGGGCGTTCAGCCGCTCCTGGAGCCGGGGGCTGTGCTCCTTGAGGTGGGCCAGCACGGCGCGCGCGGCGACCATCGACACGGGGTGCTGGATGTACGTACCGCCGAAGAAGGTGGTGTCGGCCTGCGGGTAGCTGTCGTCCCCGTAGCTCCAGTACCCGCCGTCGATGCCGTCCATGATGTCGGCGCGGCCCGCGATGGCCCCGATGGGGAAGCCGCCGCCGAGCAGCTTGCCGTAGGTGGCGAGGTCGGGGGTGACGCCGTACAGCTCCTGGGCGCCGCGCGGCGCGGGGCGGAAGCCGGTCAGCATCTCGTCGAAGAGCAGCACGATGCCGTGCCGCGCGGTCAGCTCGCGCAGCCGTCGTACGAAGGCCGCGGGCTGGAGGGCCGGGTGGCGGCTCTGCACCGGCTCGACGACGACGGCCGCGATGCCGTCCGCCTGCCGCTCGATGACGGCGAGGCTCTCCTCGCTGCCGTAGGGCAGGACCAGCAGGTCGGCGACGGCGTTCTGCGGGACGCCCGCGGACATGGGGACGGTGGTGAGGCCTTCGCCGCCGGTGCGCGGGGAGCGGCCGAGGACGTTGTCGTTGTGGCCGTGGTAGGCGCCCTCGAAGGTGATGATCCGGGTGCGGCCGGTGGCGGCGCGGGCGAGGCGGATCGCGGCGGAGTTCGCCTCGGTGCCGGAGTTGGCGAAGGCGACCCGCTCCATGCCGGTCAGCTCGGCGAGGAGTTCGGCGGCCTCGCCCGTCTCGACGTTGCGGGGGCCGAGCTGGACGCCGCGCGACAGGTGCTCGCGCACGGCCTCGGAGACGAAGGCGGGCTCGTGGCCGAAGAGCAGCACGCCGAAGCCCATGGTGATGTCGACGTAGCGGTTGCCGTCGACGTCCTCCAGCCATGAGCCCTTGGCCCGCCGCCCCGCGATGGGGTACAGCATCTCCTTCGTGCTGCTGCGGAAGCCCACCGCGGCCCGGCTGTCGGCCAGCACCCGGCGGTAGCGCTGGGCGATCCGCTTCGACGTGGGCGTCTTGGCGGTGTAGCGGCGCACCAGGTCGTCGAGGTGGGCCCGCTGGGACTCGGGCGAGCCCCCGCCGACCATGCCGGAGGCGCGGGCCACCTCCAGGCGCGGGCCGTGCTGGGCGGGCCGGGCCCGCTCGGCGGGGGGCGCGTCCTGGGTGGTGGGCGCGGCCTCGGCTGCGGATGCCTGCGCCGGTACGCCCATCTGCTCGGCGATGCGCTGCGACAGCTCGGCCATCGCGGCGAGGTCCTGGTCGACCGCCGCGGAGACGGAGCGGCCGGGGGCGCTCATCGGTCCGTCCGGACGGTCTGGGCGGTCTGGGCGGCCAGCAGCTGGGAGAGCTGGCCCATCAGCTGGAGCTGCATCTGCGAGAGCTGGTGCACCTGGCGTACGAGGTCCTCGACCTCCTGGCGGGTGGCGTACTCGGCCTGGGCGGCGGGTGCGGGGGCGGGCGGCTCCGGTGCTGCCGGCGAAGGCGCGAGCGTCGGCGTGGCCTCGGGGGCCGGGGCGGGCGGCTCAGGAACCGTCAGTGAAGGCGCGGGCGCGGGCGCCGGCGGCTCAGGCGACGCGGGCGCCACCCCCGCTCCCCCCATCTTGCGCACGATGATCAGAGCCAGCCCCTTCGCCGACCCCGCCTCCTCGAAGAGCTCCCGCATCGACACCTTGACCCGGTGCTCCTCCTCCAGCTCCCGCAGCACGCCGATCATTTGCAGCGAGTCCGCGCCGAGGTCGAAGAAGGAAGCGTCCTCCGCTATCTCGCTCGTGTCATAGCTGAGGTGTTGCGCCGTGACCTTGATGATGTGCTGGAGCACGCGCTCGACCGCTGCCTCGTCCTGTGCCACTTCGGCCCCATCCCTTGCCGGTTGTGCGGGCCGGGGAAGGTGGTTCTCCGGCCCTGTCCAGTAGTCCTTGTGCTGGAAGCGGTAGCCGGGCAGGGGGATCCTGCGGCCCGCCCCGCCCATGAGGGCCCGCCAGTCGACCGGTGCCCCGGCCCGGTAGAGGCCGGCCGCCGCGTCCCGGAGCGGTGCGAGTCCGCCGCCGCGCCGCAGCGTCGGATACGCCGCCCGGTCCGGCAGCTGCCGCCGTGCGAGCCCGCTGAGTGTGGTGTGCGGGCCGAGCTCCAGGAGCGTGCCGGTGCCCGTGTGCGACGTGCCGAGCTCGTGCAGGGCGTCGGCGAATCTCACCGGTTGACGCGTCTGTCGTACGAGATAGTCGGTGTCCGGGAGCCAGCCCGGCGGCCGGGTGCGCCCGTCGAGGCCGCTCACGAACGGCACCTCGACCGGCCTGAACTCCACCTCCGCGCACAGCTCGCGCAGCCCGTCGAGGGCCGGGTCCATCAGGGCCGTGTGGAACGCGTGCCGCACCGGCAGCTCACGCGCCGGGACCCCGCGCGCGGCCAGCAGGGTCTTCAGGCGCTCCACGGCCGCGGCCGGGCCCGCGAGAACCTGGCCGCGCGGGCCGTTGACGACGGCGAGCTCGACGCCGGGCACCTCGGCGGCCAGTTCCGCGGCCTCGTGCGCCGCGACCGGGACCGCGAGCATCGCGCCGGGCGCGCAGTGGCGGCGCATGAGCGCGCCGCGCCCCGCCGTCAGGCACAGCCCGTCCTCGATGCCGAATACCCCGGCCGCGTACAGCGCCGCGTACTCCCCCACGCTGTGCCCGGCCACCACACTCGGCGTGATCCCGGCCTCGCGCCATAGGCGGATCAGCGCGCACTGGAGGGCGAAGAGCGCGGGCTGCGCCAGTTCGGTGGGCCAGGGGGGCTCGGCGCCGGGGTCCTCCTGGTCCAGCAGCGGGGTCAGCAGGCTGTCGCCGCCGGTGAGCGCGGCGTACTGCCGCTCGCAGGTGTCCAGGACCTCGCGTACGACGGGGAAACGGTCGTGGAGGTGGCGTGCCGCGCCCCGGTGGAGGCTGCCCTGTCCGGTGAAGAGGAACCCGGTGTCGGCCCCGTCCGTCCCGGCCGCCGCCGGTTGTGGGTCCGCGAGCCAGGCGTCGAGGGCCTCGGTGAACGCGGCCACCGTGTCGCCGCGTACCGCGAGGCGGTGCCTGCGGTGGGCGCGGCCGAGCGCCAGCGTCGTCACGACGTCCGCGGGGTGCGTGCCGGGGTGCGCGCGCAGGTGGTCGCGCAGGGCCCGCGCGTTGTCGGTGAGCGCCCCCTCGGTGTGACCGGAGACGACGAGGATGTCCGGGGGTGGCGGTGTGTCGGCGGCGGGGCGGGGCGCGGGCTCGGGGGCCTCTTCAAGGACGACGTGGACGTTGGTGCCGCCGACGCCGAAGGAGCTGACGCAGGCCCGGCGGGGCGCGTCGCCGCGAGGCCAGGGGCGAGGCGACTCGGGGATGTAGAACGGACTCGCCGCGAGGTCGAGGGCCGGGTTCGGGCGGCGGAAGCCCGCCATCGGCGGGATGACGCCGTGCCGCAGCACGAGCAGGGCCTTGATGAGGCTCGCCAGGCCCGAACACACGTCGAGGTGACCGATGTTGGCCTTGACCGAGCCGAGCGCGCAGTAGCCGGTGCGGTCGGTGTCGGCGCGGAACGCGGCGGTGGCGCCCTCGAACTCGATCGGGTCGCCCTTGAAGGTGCCGGTCCCGTGGGTCTCCAGGTAGCCGATGGTGTCCGCGCCGACGCCCGCCTTCTCCAGGGCGCGCCGGATGGCGCCCCGCTGGCCGTCGGCGCTGGGCGCGGAGAACGCCCGCTTGTCGGCGCCGTCGTTGTTGACTCCCCAGCCCCGGATGACGCCGTGGACGTGGTCGCCGTCCGCGAGCGCCCGGTCGAGGCGCTTGAGCACGAGGGCCGCGACGCCCGTGCCGCCGACGGTGCCGTCGGCGTCGGCGTCGAAGGGCCGCAGGTGACCGCTCTTGGAGAGGATGGACCCCTTGACGTACTGGTAGCCGAGGACCTGCGGCACGTGCACGGCGGTGGCCCCGGCCACCGCGATGTCGCACTCGCCGTGGGCCACGGACTGCGCGGCGAGGTACACCGCCGTCAGCGAACTGGAGCACGCCGTCTGGATGTTGATGGCTGGGCCGGTCAGGCCGAGGCGGTACGCGGCGCGGTTGGCGGCGAAGTCGGTGAAGTTGCCGATGGTGACCTGGAGCCCGGCCACCCAGTCGGCCACGCCGTCCGGCAGGACGTTGTTCTGGAGGTAGGTCTGGAGGGAGTAGAGGTGGTAGCCGGTGCTGGCGTAGACGCCCACGTGGTGGCTGTCGGCCGCTTGCCCTCCCGCGTACCCGGCGTTCTCCAGGGCATGGTGCACGCACTCCAGGAAGAGCCGCTGCTGGGGGTCGGTGATGCGGGCCTCGTGCGCGCTCATCCCGAAGAAGCCCGCGTCGAAGCCCGCGATGCCCTCCAGTACGCCGCTGGCCCCCACGAAGTCGTCGGCGCGGTACTGCTCCTCGGGGATGCCCGCGGCGGCCAGTTCGGCCTCGGTGAAGCGGCGGATGCGGTCGGCGCCGTCGCGGATCGTGCGCCAGTACTCCTCGGGGGTGTCCGCGCCGGGCAGCCGGAAGGACATCCCTACGACGGCCACGGCATCGGGGGCGGCGTTGACGGTCATCGGGCCTCGCTCTCGACGGGCGGCACGTCGCGTTCCGGCGCCGTCTCGGGCGCGGGGCGGTCCCGGCGGCCGTACCGCACCATGACGACGAACATCCCGAGGCACAGGACGATCGCCAGCCCATGCAGCAGCCCCACGACTTGGAGCGGCCGGAAGTGGTCGAGAAGCGCGCCGCTCAGGAGCATCCCGAGCCCGAACCCGGTGTTCTCGACCGAGGCGGAGAGGCCGAAGAGCCGGCCGCGCTGCGCGTCGGGTGCCGCCTGGAGCCGGCTGACGTAGGCGATCTCGGTGAGCCCGTCGGCCATGCCTGCCACCAGGGCCGCCACGACGGCCACCCCCGTGGGCAGCCCGGCGAAGACCACGATGAACGCGGCCGACATCACACAGGCCCCGATCGCGAAGGCCCGCTCCCCCGGCCCCTGCCGCCCGCCGCGCCCGGCCCAGCGTCCGCACACCTGCTGCATGACGATGTTGCCGATGGCCCACGTGGCCCAGAACTGGCTGACGAACGTGGCGGGATGCGAGGGATCGAGGGCGCTGGAGTAGACGGGCAGGGCGACGTTGTGGGACGACGACCCGAGGCCGTCGGCGGCTCGGACGGCGATCATGACGGCGAGCACGGGGGCGGCGCGCAGCAACAGCAGCGAACCGGCCTGCCGTCGCCGCGCACGCCTCCCTCCGTCCTTGTCCGCCTCCTGTGGCTCCTGCGACTCGGTTGCCTGCGACGCGGCCGCCTTGGTGCGGATCGGCAGGGCGAGAAGGACACTGGCCGAGACGGCGAAGGAGGCGGCGTCGAGGGAGATGGCGGCGACGTAGCCGAGCTTCGCGACGATGACGCCCGCGGAGGCGAACCCGGCGATCATCGCGAGTGAACGCCCCGTGGCGAGCAGCGAGTTGGCGCGCACGCGCAGCTCGCCGCCGACGATCTCCGGGATGCTGCTGCGCAGGGCGACGCCCGAGAGGGTCGAGCAGAACCCGGTGACGACGGCGAGGACGTACAGCAGCCCCGCCCGTCCGGCCTCGGGGGCGATCAGCAGCGCTACCATGGCGAGGCACTGAGTCAGATCGGCGCCGACCATCAACCTCTTGCGGTCGTACGCCGAGACCAGCCGTCCGCTCACAAAGCCGGATACGACGCTGGTCATGAGACGTACGGTCATGAACAGCCCGGCGGCCAGGGCGCTGTCGGTCACCTCGTAGACGAAGACGTTGAGGGCGACCATGTTCAGGTAACTGCCGTATGCCGATACGGCGTTACCCACGACGAGCAGGCGAAAGTGCCTCAACGTTCCCCCTGGTCCGCCTCTGTACCGCTGCTCTGTTGCCGTTCACCGGCCGTGCACGGCTGGACTCAGCCGAGACGGCTTCACACTCACCCGCTCGGAAGCGCGCCTAAAGTCACCCGAGTTGGTGACTTGACAAGGCCAATGGCGCTCGGTAGCAGGGGGGCTTGTGCGGGGGCGTCAGGAGGGGCACGAGGGGGCGCCACGAGGGGTGCGGGGATTCCTTTCTGTTTCCGCACGGCCATGGTTAGATCAAGTCGAGTCACGGTCACAGCCTCGTAGAAGTCGCCAGTAGCCAGTCCCTCCCGGAGGGAACATGCCAGCAACCAGCCGCCCGCAGAGCGCTCCGGCGCTGTCCCAGCGAGAGCGTCAGGTGCTGGCGCACATCGCGGCAGGCCTCTCCCACAAGCAGGTGGCCCGGCGGCTGGGCATCAGCGTGCACACGGTGAGCACGTACCTGCGCCGCATCCGCAGCAAGCGGACGGCGCCGACGGTGGCGCATCTGATCCACCTGAGCATGACGGAGGACGCGGCGACGCCGGCCGGACCTCGATCGGCGCCCTGAGCCGATGTCCTGCGATCACCTGGCCGTACTCCCGGACGACACACAGAATCCCCCTCAGCGCTCACCCGCTCGCGGAAGCGGTAGCGGCCCCGGGAAGCGCTGCGTACCGGGTGTGCGCCGGCATTCGAGGAGTCAGGCATCCTCGGCCGCCCTCCCTGACCCGGGATGCACACTCCGCGCGAGCCCGCGCCCCTGAGCGCTTCCGCCAGGGCTTCAACCAACCGGCGGGCGAACAGGGCATCGACCTCGTCGTGATCAAGGAACTCCTCGACCACCCCTGACATACGTACGGCGACGGCGGCGGACACCCAGGTGTCCGCCGCCGTTGCCGTCAACTACTGCCGTCAACCCGGCCAGAAGCCCCGTTACATGAAGCTCTACGCGGCCGAGATTCACCAACGAGGATCAGGTCTCGGCCAAGGATCGAGTCCCGGATCGGAGTGCAGACAGTTCAGTGGGCGATTCGCGCAGACCGCCAGCTCCAGGGAGTCTTCAAAGGTGGAACCAAGCTCCCAAATCCAACCCATGCCAGCAGCAACCACCCTCCCCCCGGCTTCTACGAAAACGCTTGAATAACTGAGCCATTCACCGATGGGGAAATAATCCCCACCGAGAACACTCTCCACCTCTATTGCTAGATCACGCTGCCCTGACCCAGCGGCGATGGGATCGAAATTGCAAGGCTCGTCATTACTGAAGTTCGGGCCGACTCGATTTACTGGCTCGATTGAGAGCCCTCCCACCGCCGCGAGGATTTCCTCTGCCAATGGATGGGATCGGTACCCTTCTCCCTCCAGCGGCACGACCCATTGACCTGGGTCAACCTTCCTGTCCGCGCTCCATCCGGACGCAACAAGCGCCCCAAGCAGATCCTCGCGGAGCGAGTCGAAGCGAATCAAGGACATCAGTTGATCTCCAGGTCTTCCAGCAGTCGGCCGTTCGTTGCGAACGCTGTCGGCATAGTCACCCAGATTGCAGTTGTGAACGAGTACCGGCGTAGCCCCCGCCAGCACACAGCACGTGTGCTACGCGGACCCCTCTACCTTGGCTCTGTACACGAGAACCGGCGGCAGATGTTCACCACTTCGGGAGGCAGTCTTGAGGGCCGCCGTGTTCGAATTGTTCATGAGCTGCGGCGGAGGTACTCAGCGGCGGTACGCAGCTGTCGCGATCTCGATGAAGGATCGGGTCAACGGGTTGGTGTCACCTTCGTTCCACACCGCCACGACTCGGCTTGGCGCCATGTCGATCAGCGGCACTGCGGCCAGCTGTGCGGGCAGGTCGTGTCCGAGCGGGGCCAGGCCGACTGTGCCGTTCCACAGCACGGCCTGAAGGCATTCCTGGACGACGCGCACCACTGGGCCCTCGCGCGGCTCGCCGCCGTTCCAGTACGACTGCCAGATCGGGTCGGTTCCCCGCGGGAACTGGAACCAGCGGCGGTCGCCCAGGTCGGCCAGCTGCAGCCGACCGCGGCGGGCCAGCGGATCGTCGGCGCGCAGGACTACGCCTACCGGATCGGTACGCAGCTCACGCACCGTCAGGGCGGTCTCGTTGAACGGCGCCCGAGTCAGGGCGACGTCGACCAGTCCGGCGCGCAGCCCGCAGGTCGGGTCGGTCAGGTCGGTGTCACGGACGCGGATGTCGATGCCGGGGTGGCTCCGGCGGTAAGCGGCGGCCAGCCTGGTCGCTCCCGGATCAGTGCTGTCGCCCAGGATGCCGACGGTGATGGTCGCGACGCCGGCCGCCGCGGTCACGCGTTCACGGACGCGGTCGGCTTGTTCGAGCAGGGCCCGCGCCTCATCGAGCAGCACTGCGCCCACCGGGGTGAGCGTGATGCCGGCAGGCGAGCGGGCGAACAGCAGGGCACCGACCTCGGTCTCCAGCTGCTTGATCGCCCGGCTCAGCGGCGGCTGGCTCATGTGCAGTCGAGTGGCGGCCCGACCGAAGTGGAGTTCCTCGGCGACCGCCACGAAGTAGCGCAGGACACGTAGCTCCACGCTGCAACGATACCCACAAGGTATCGGCGCTACGGAATGAGTCTTGGACAGCCGCAGGGCCCTGGCGGTGCACTCGGGGCATGACCGACGAAGCGAAGACGAGCGAACCGCAGGCCGACCCCACCGTATCGGTGGTCGGTCCCGACGACGGCGAGACGATCGTCATGGGCACCACGCGCATGCGCGTCCTCGAAGACGGCAGCCATACCAGGCACCGCCTCGGAATCTCCGAGTCCGTCCTCGCCCCGCACACCCCCGGACCGCCGCAGCACCGCCACGCCCAGCACGACGAGGGCTTCTACATCCTCTCCGGCACCGTGCGGTTCACCGTCGGGGAAAAGGACTACGACGCCACCACGGGCACGCTCGTGATGGTCCCGCCCGGCGTCCCGCACACCTTCGCCAACCTGACCGACCAACCCGCCGTCATGCTCAGCACATTCACCCCCGACCTGTACGTGCAGTACTTCCGAGACCTCCAGGACGTGATGGCCGGCGACCAGCCGCTGACGCCACAGGCCAGCATCCGCGCGATGAGCCGCTACGCGACCGAGCCCGCCACCGACCTCACCTGAAGCCGGCGGGATGAAACCGCCCGGCCGTCCTCCACCTGACCAGCGCAGCCGGGGCACTCCCGCCTTTCGCCTTCCGGGTCGCTCAGACAATGGCCCGGCCTTCTCCAGGGGGTGCCCTGGGAATCGACGAGTCACCTGCAACCGGTGGCCGTGGATGGGAATCATGAACATCGCATATTGGATCGTCGCCGGACTGCTCGCCCTCTTCTACATCTACGCAGGCGCGATGAAGGTGATCCGCAGCCGCGATCAGCTTCGCCCGATGATGGCCTGGGTCGACCGCATACCCCTGCCCGCTGTCAGGGTGCTGGGGACGGTCGAAGTACTCGGCGCGACCGGGCTGATCCTGCCCCCACTGACCGGCATCGCACCCTGGTTGGCACTGGCTGCGGCCATCGGGTTCGTGATCCTGCAGATCGGCGCGACCACTGTCCACCTGACCGGCAAAGATCGCCAGATCACACTCAACGTCGGGCTCATCGCAACTGCGGCCGTGATCACCTGGCTGGCCACCACCTGGCTGTGAACGACCCAGTTCTCGCCCGGTGGATGCGGCTGCGGGCCTGCGGCCGCGCGGCCGCTGTCATTTCTCATGAACATCGAACACGCCGCCATCCGTGTGCTGCTCGGTGACGCGTACATCTGCTGTCGCTATTCGTGAACAAAACCACTACCTGCTATTTCACAGGTCAAGTGCGGTTTGCTGGTCCGGTGAGGTGCGTGGGCGTTCGTGGTTGTGCGGGGTTGTTGCCGTCGCTACTGCCGTCAGACGGTTCAGCCCAGGTACGGCTTTTCGCGCTGTTCCAGGAAGTGTTGGAGCCTGAGTCGTTGAGTGTGGTGCATCGGCAGCTGCTCGATCTCTTCCGGCGGCACGAACCGGAGCTCGGTGGACTCGTCGGAGATTGTCAGTTGGCCGCCGGTGATGCGGGCGGTGAAGCAGACGTTGAACTGTCGCCGGACCTCGCCGTCGGTGTAGGCGATGATGTGTTTCGGGTCGGTGTAGGTGCCGACTAGGCCGGTGATCTCGACATCGAGGCCGGTCTCCTCTTTGACCTCGCGGACGGCTGTGCCTGGCAGGGAGTCGGTGAGGTCCATGCCGCCTCCGGGCAGTGCCCAGAGGTCGTTGTCGCGGCGGCGCTGGAGGAGGATGCGTCCGTGGTCGTCGGTGACGACGGCGGAAGCGGCGACGACCATGCTGTTCGGCTTGGGCGCGTTGGGGTCGTCGTAGTACTCGGTGCGGGCCACGGTCAGTCTTCCTCTCGTACGGGGGTTGCGGTCGCCCACACGGCGTCGAAGCTGTCGGCGTAGGTGTCAAACATGCCGCCTGTCTCGTGACGGCGAAGGTGCCACACGGGGGCTGCGTAGGCGTTGGCGCCCCAGACGTGTGCGTTGACGAGTTGCTGGTCGTCGGCCCGGTAGAGGGAGTTGTAGAGCGTGGTGCCGTGGGTGCGGACTTCGATGCCGGGGGTGTCGGCGAGCGGCTTGTAGTGCATGAGTGCGAGGCGGCAGCGGGATTCGATGCCGTGGCCGAACCGCTCTTCCTGGCCGCGGGCTTGGACGTTGTCGCTGTCGGGGTCCCCGATCGCGATGCGGGCGGTGCAGCCTTCGGCGGCGCGTTCGGTGAGGAGTTCGTTCAGCCGCGGGTACGCCTCGTGGAGGAAGACTGCCGCGTAGACGAGGATGTCGATCCGTTCCCGGGCTTGGGCCATCAGGTCGGTGAACGTCGAGACGGGGATGTCGGCCCGCTGTTCGTAGAGCGCGACCAGTTCGGGGCTGATGGCGCGGGCGGGGCGGGCCTGGCGGAGCGCCGGCCTGAGTGCGTGCACGTCTTCTCCCAGGGCTTTGGCCGCCTGGAGGGCGGTGGCACGACGTGGGATACGCCCGAGGTTCACCCAGCGCTCGACCGACTTGGGGTCGACCTCGACCTGCTGAGCGAGTGCGGCGTACGTCCAGCCTCCCGCCGCCATGACGGCTCGTAGTCTCTCGTTCGGCACGAGTCTCCCCCTTCGTCTCAGGGCGGCACTAGGGACGTTCTACACGGTGCGGGACGTCCCGAAGTGGGGTTTGGTGGAGGTTCCTTCGTCCCGGTGACCGGCGTGAGGATCGGTGCCGACCCTGCGGCGCCAACAGGCCCAGGGGCACGTATCAACGCCGCCGAGGAGCGTCACCGTGCGAATGAGTACCACCCCACCTCTGATGCCGACGGGCACACCGTCTCGCTCTATGCCGGTGCCCTGGTGGTCGACCAGCGGAACGGCAAGGTGGGCGTGGTGATGGGGCGTGTGGGGACGTACGCGCAGCTTCGGCCGCCGCGCGGTGGCCGGGAGTGGGACGTGCTGCCCGAGGACGTTCGCCCACCGACTCCGACGGAGGAGTTGAGCGCGAAGGTGGCCGTGGCCAACCGGACGTGGGGACGGTGACCCCTCGCTCGGTCCTGCGCTACGAGACCTGGACGCTCCAACCCGACCGCGAGCCGGACGCGGAGCCAGTCCTGTACGCGATGCAGTGCGCCGTGGACGGAGAGACCTCACCGACGAGCGAGGAGTTCGCCGAACCGCAGGAGTGGGTGTTGCGGCACTGCGGTCAGAACCCGTCCCACCACACCTACCGGGAGATCATCACCCGCCCCTGGCGGACCTGGCACCAGACGTGATCCGCCTCGCTCGCCCAGGTGCCGCACCGCGCTGACCACCCAACTCCCGTCCCTGCCGGGCGCAGCCGATCGAGGCTCCCCCGCACTCGTCAGCCCCGGCAGGGACGGGCCCTCACGTGCGTGCCGTGCCCATGGGGGTTCTGACCTCTGCCACAGAAAGTCAGCCACGACGGTGGGCGCGCCAACCGATCACCCGCCACGTGTGTCTCGCTCAACCCCGCACCGCCATCAGCCCAGTTATCTCCATCGTCACGGCCCCCAGCCAGGCAGCAAGCATGGGCGCGTCCGGGACGGCGCGAGCCCCCGGGCGGCCTCTCAGGTGCCCGGCCAGTCTGCTGCTGAGCGGTCGGACCGGGGCTTCCGATTGGGGGTCCGGCTTACGCTCCCGGGCTCTGCGCGCCGAGTGGTCGGCGGCCGTCGCCGGCGGGGCGGCAGACAGGAGCGGGCGGCGGTCACCGACCGCCGGCGCGCGGCGGCCCGCGTCAGCGGGACGCCCTTGATCAAGTAAAGAAACTCTGAACAGCTCACCCACTGATCGAGTTGCCCGGTCGATGGTCAGGGCCGCTGTTGCCGGCGCTTCTTCGATTCGGTCAGCGCGGTGTTCAGCTTCTCGCTCGGCGACATGTCCGGCTCGGCGTCGTCGTCATGCAAGGGTGGCAGGAACAGGCCGCGTCGGCTCTTCTCCCGCTTGGCCTTCCGGCGCTCGCCGTAAAGCCGCTGATGCTCCTCCCGAACCACGTCCCATCGTCGGTCGAGCTCTGCTTCCCGCGCCAGCAGCTCCTCGTCGCTGAGGTCGGCGAACTCGGTGGCGGCAACACGTCCGCCAGGAACCGGAGCCGGGCAAGCACCACGGGACGATCACGAACTACCTGCTGCGCGATGAGATCGCCCGCGAGGCACCTCCAGCGTCAGGCCATCGATACCCTCGGCAGCGTCCTCAGCCCGACCGACGATCCAGACGACCCGCCCACCGCAGCCGTCGTCCGCTGACGTTGCCGTCAGCGTTGCCGTCAAGCGGCACAGAAGCCCCACCGAGATCACTCTCGGCGGGGCTTCTGGCACATGCAAGGCCATTCCCGCAACGCAGTTGCAGAAAAAGACAGATCAGAGCAAATGCCTATCGATCAGGCCAGCTTGTCCAGCTCGACGCGAATTCTTTCCGCTTCAGCGCGGGCAGCGGCCGCTTCAGCGGCAGCTCTCTGGCGATCTTCCTGATAGATCAGAACGCCAGCCAGTGAATCCAACGCGTCTGCAATCATTTCCCGCCATGCGGCAAAAGATTCGGTCTCACGCTCACCTTGAGGCCTTTTGGACCGCACTTCTCTCAATCTTTGAAGTGCGGCGCGCAACTCTGGAGAGACAGGCATAGGATTCACCCACGCCCACCGATTTGAGGCAAGAACCGCTGACAGGCAGGGCATGGCGCGATCAGCTCGCCATGATCCTCAATGGGGAACGAATTCCCTCTACCGCCACCACCGATCTTGACGGACTGGAACGTTGACCCCTCCAGTGGTATTCCAGCGTTCTCGAACTGAATGGCGCACCCAACTTCCCCACATCCTCCATGGTGTCCGGAGTTAGCTACTGCCCTCGCCGTCTGCGGAGGCATTGCACCGCTACGCGTATCTGTTGCATAGGAGAGACGGACATGCTCTCCATCCGAAGAAGTAATCTTCGTGGCAACGTTGGGACGTGATTCCGGACTCACACTCAGTGCCTCATCTGCGAAGTCGAGCAAGTCGTCAGCGGCCTCACCGCAATTATGAACGAGTACCGGCGTAGCCCCCGCCAGCACATAGTACGTATGCAACTCACCAACGGTCAGGTTATGAACGGCGGCACCCGAGGCCACCCACCGCTTCACGGCCGTGATCTGGACCCGTGTGTCGGCGCCGGTCCGCAGCGTCTCCCCGGCCTTCAGGTCCGTGGCGTCGATCCACTCGCCCAGCTCCGGAACCCAGAACGGGTGCCCGTCGGTGGCCGTGACCGAGGCGGTCTTCGAACCCTTCTTGCCGTCCACGTCGATCGTGACCCGGACGAGGTGCTTGACGCCCTTGCCCTTGATCTCCGCGGTGACCGTCTGGACCTTGGTCTTGCCGGTCTCGGGGTCGGTGGCCAGGACCTTGTCGCCGATGTCGACGTCCTCGATGGCCTTCGTCTTTCCGTTGGCCATCAGCACCTTGGTCTTGGGTGTGAAGCTGTTGGCCACGCAGGCCTCGGCCGCCTCCGCCGCCTTGTTGCTCTTCCGCCAGCCCTTGAACGCCCCCCACAACTGCTTGCTCAGGCTGACGATCCGTTTGCCGAGTGCGTACGCCTTGTCGATCCTGTTCCAGTACTTGGCGACCAGCTTCCCGATGGGGCCGCCGCCGATGAGCGACGTGACGATGTTGGCCGCCGTGGCGCCGCACGCGCCGAGCGCCCCTGTGGTGAAGCAGTCCAGCGCGTCGGTGATACCGAGTTCGTCCGCCAGGATCTTGCCGAGTTCCTTGGCGATGGCGACCGCACGCTGTTTCGCCACGTCGGCCTTGGCCCGCTGCTGTCGGGCCTTGTAGACGGCCGGTGACTCGTCGGGGGCCTTGTAGCCGTAGTACTGGTAATAGGTCTTGGTGGGCTTGACCTTCCAGCCACCGTTGCTCTTCATGCTGCACTGCACGCCTACGTAGATGCAGTCGTCGGGCTTCAGACCGTCGGGGTCGGAGAAGCTGGCCGGGTTGTTGTAGCTGTAGGCGTAGCCGTTGATCTGTTGCGGGTCGGTGAAGTCGATGATGGGGTCGGCCGAGATGAAGCGGCCGGTCGAGGCGTCGTATTCACGTGCGCCCAGGGTCACCAGACCCGAGGTGTCGTCATTCGTGCCGCCGACGAATCCCTTGTCGTCCACCCACTTGGAGGGATCCGCCGAATCGGCGTCGCGGCCCGCGCCGAACGGGTCGAGGCGGCGGCGCTGCGTCGCGCCCGTCGTCGCGTCGACGGCGAGCTGGGCCGTGCCGTGGTGGTCCCCGGCCAGGAAGGTGACGCCACCGGAGTCGCGCACCGCCACGGTCTGACCGGCGAGCGTGTAGTAGCGGGTCGCCTCGACCGCCTTGGTCGACGTGTCGAGACGCAGCTCCATGCCGGGCAGGTAGAAGGTCGTCTCGGTCGGCGACTTGCGCAGCACGCGGCTGCCCGCGGCGTCGTGGACATAGGAAGACGTGCTGCCGTCGGCGTTGGTGACCTTGGTCAGCTCGTTCTGCTTGTCCCAGGTCAGGCTCTGGGTGTCTCCGTTCAGGACGCGGGTCTCGGTATTGCCGGCGGCGTCGTACGTGTAGGTGTCCAGGGAGGTGACCGCGGGCTTCGTGCCGGCCGCCGCCGTGTCCGTGGTGACCGACGTGAGCTGGTGCGGGCCCTCGCCGTTCTCCCCGTACTTGTACTTCTTCGTCGCCGTCGCCGCGCCGCCGACGCCGTGGTCCGTCTGCGCGGTGCGGTTGCCCGTGGCGTCGTACTCGTAGCTGTGCCAGAAGGGTGCGACTCCGCCCACCGTGTCCGCGGACGGCGCCGAGGCACAGGCCGCGTCCGGCTTGCCGGTGCCGACCGCGCCGTCCGGTGCCTGGGACGACGTCCAGTCGTCGGTCGTCCGGCGCAGGCTGTCGTGACGGAAGCACTGGGTGTCGCGCGTCCCGCCCGTCGGGTTGTCGACGATGGACAGGACGTTGCCGCCCGCGTCGTACGTGTAGTCGGCGTCGTAGGCCATCGACGCGGCGCCCTCGACCACGACGCGGGCGTTGTTGACCCTGTTGGTGCCCTGCTCGTAGCTGTAGTTGAGCCACGTCTTCTTGTCCGACGCCCCGCCTGTCGACAGCTGCAGCTGTTCCAGCTGGTTCGTCGGCGAGTACTTCACCTGCGGGACATACGTGCCGCCGCCGAGCGAGGTGTTGAGCGCTTTCGGACGCTGTAGCGCGTCGTACTGGTAGGAGACGGCTTCGGCCGCGAGGCCGCCAGCGGCGGGGAAGTTCTGGCCCTTGACGGTGCCGTCGTCGTTGTACTGGGTCTGGAACTCGTAGGTGCCGCCCAGTTCCGGCTCCGCCGTCTTGGACAGGTAGTACTTGGTGGAGGTGGGCTTGTAGTCGTTCTTCTCGTCGAGGACCGGATAGGTCACCGACGAGTGGACCGCGCCGCTCTTGTAGGTGTAAGTGCCGTACAGCGCGCCCTTGGCGATCGTGTCGTACGTGGAGACGGACAGTTTCGTGCCTGTCTCCGCCGCGCCCTGCCAGGTCGACTTCGTACGGCCCAGCTGGTCGTAGACGGTCGTCGTGGTGTTCTCGCGGGCGTCGGTGACGGTCGTCTGACGGTCGAGCTCGTCGTAGCCGAACCTCGACCGTCCGGTGTCCGGGTCGACGGCCTCGATTTTGCGGCGGCGTTGGTCGTATCCGTACGTCCAGGTGTTGCCGTCGTTGTCCTTGACCTCGGACAGCTTCCCGTCGGGCGTATAGCCGTAGGTGGTGGAGAGGTAGTCCGCCGAGGTGCCCAGGGGCAGCGGCTTGTCCCCCTTGTACTGGCGCAACTCGACCGTACGGTCATCGGCGTCCGTGATGGTCGTGGTCGCGGTCTGGCCGGTCGGCGGATCCACATGGACCCGGTCTCCGCCGTACGTGTACGTGGTGCGGTGCTTCTCCGCGCCGGCCACCTTGAGGATCGTCGCCGTGGGACGGCTGTTGCCGTCGAACTCCGTCACCGTCTGCGCGTCGATGTCCTCGTTGCGCGGTTCGAAGAGAGTGGCGGTGGGTGCGCCGGTCGTCCAGTACGTCTCGTTCGTCTTGACCGTACGGCCGGAGCCGTCGTAGTACGTGTCCGCGATGAGGCGGCCGCCGTCCTGGCCCTCGGTCTGCACCTGGCGGGGCCGCAGCAGGCCGTCGAACAGCGAGTACTCGCTGCCGTAGGTGGTGCCGCCGTTCTCCAGCCGCTGGGTGCGGATGTAGCTCGGGCCAGTGGCGCGGATGCCATACGAGTACTTGACCGACGGGGCGAAGGAGTCCGCCTTCGGGCGGTCGGGGAGCCACACCGAGGTCAGCCGGCCGAGGCCGTCGTACGCCAGGTCGGTGCGCTTGCCGTGCACGTCGATCTGGGCGATCGGGGTGCCCCACTGCGGGGCGTACTCCGTCTTGGTGGTCCAGCCCAGCACGTTGGTCTCGGTCTTGGCGGTCGCGAGGCCGTTCGTGTCCGTGTAGTCGATGGTCTTCGGCGTTCCGGCCGCGTCGGTGACCTTCACCGGACGCCCGAACTGGTCGTACTTGGTCGTGGAGACCGTCTGGTAGGTGCCGGTCACGCCGTTGTGCGAGGCGAGCCGCTTGACGGTGGTCGCGTTGCCCAGGCTGGGCGCCGCGCCGACGGTGGTGGCGTCGTCGTACAGCGTCTGGTCGTCGGCGAGCACGTGCTTGGAGCGGTCCGGCGTGGTGGCGCAGTCGACGCTCACCGTCTCCACCCGGGAGACGTAGGCGTACATGTGCTTCGACACGTTGTCGGCGTACTCGGTGCGGCTGCACTGGTTGTCCGAGACGCCGAGTTCGCCCAGGTCGTTGGATCTGGTGACGCGGCCCGTAGCGTCGTCATAGCTGGTGACGGAGGCGGACTGACGCCAGCCGCCGGACGCGAGCGCCTCGTAGGTGTCCGTGCGCTCGGGCCGGACGAACCGGGCCTCGCGGGTGCCCCAGTCCTTGGTGCGGGTGGCGGTGACCTTGGTCCAAGGAGTGTTGATCGACTTCGAGACGACCTTGTCGCCGTTGTATGTCGTCGTCTCCAGCTCGAAGCCGGACTTCCAGTCGGAGTCGGTGTGGCTGGTTCCGGTGGAGTCCTTTACCGAGGACGATCTGGTGCCGCCGTCGGGGTCGCTGTCGCCGTCCAGGCCTCGGAAGAAGACGTGTTCGGATCTGGTGTTGGAGGCGTTCTCGGTGCCGTCGGAGGTCGTGACCCGCACCTTTCCGTAGCCTCGCCAGTCGCTCCAGGTCAGGTACTCGGACTTGGTGAAACCGTCGGCCTTCGCCTTCCGCCAGCCCGCGTCACCGAGGTAGGTGTAGGAGGTGATCTGGTCGGGGCCGTTGCCCACCAGGTCCTTCTCGACGACAGAGGAGACGGCGTACTTGTGGAACCACTCGGTGACGGGGTCCTTGATACCCGGCGGGTTCCACTTGACGGGGTAGCAGCGGACGGTGGACTTGCCGACTACGGGACGGTCCGCGGACGTGCACTGTGTGTCGGCATAGTTGACCGACAGCACGCCACCGGATTCGCTCTCCACCGCCGACATGCGGAAACGGATGAAGGGCTGGATGTTGTCATTGGCCACGTCGACGCGGTTGGCCAGCTGCTTGCCGTACAACTTCACCGACGGGACGGCCTCGTCGGTGCCCACCCGCCCGGTGTGGTCGATCGATTGCAGCCACAGCGACTTGGATCCGTCACCGTTGTCGGTGAAGTCGTGGTTCAGCGTCCAGGAATCGACATCCGCGAAGGTACCGGTGCCCGTGCGGATCTGAGTCGTGATCTTCTTCAGCTGCTTGCGGGTCCAGAACGTCGGTGAGTTCTGGCCGGTGCACTTGGTGTCGGCCTTGCAGTTGCTGTCCCACGGCACGTCCGGCCAGTCGGCCGCCGTGGCGTCGGTCAGCGCGCCGGAGGAGCAGTCCGTCAGGTCACCGATACACCGCTCGCCGGTGGTGAAGACGACGCGGGCGGCGGGCTCGGCGTCGTAGACCTTGTCGGCACGCTGGCCGTAGTCGACGCGCTTGAGGTACCCGCCACGGGTGTAGGCCTTGCCGTTCTCCCCGGTCTTCAGGCCCTGCGTGTAGTAGTTGGTCTCCTTCGCGTAGTAGTACGTCATGGCGTTGCCATGCGGGTCGATGACGTGGTCGAGGTTCCACCGCCAGGCCTGCGCGCAGTGGGCGTTCGCGAACGTCGCGTCGTAACACGGTTCTCCGGAGTCGTCACCGTAGACAGGTACGGTCCACGCCGAATTGGTCGACTCGTCGCCGGAGGCGTATCCCGGCAGTCGGTTCAGACCGAAGAAGTACTGGGTGCCGTCGTCATCGGTGACTTTCCAGTGTTCGCCGCTGTTGTCACCGTTCGTGGTCCCGGTGAGCTTTTCGACCTTGCTGAAGTCGTCGGAACTGACCCGCCACTCGCCGGTCTTGTCATCCTTGATCAGCTCTCCTGAGGCGCCGCCCGCCAGCGAGATCGTGGCGTTGTCCCCGCCCCAGCACTGGTCACCGTAGGTGTCGTCGTGTCCGTCGTCGGCACACGGCTTGTAGCGGCGTTCGATGTAGCCCGGCTCGTACGAGAAGCCCTGGCCGATCCACGAGCCCTGGTTGTTGGTGGCCGCGGTCTGGCCGTCGACGGACTGTGAGCTGTAGCCGAGGGAGACCCCCGGCGACAGGGTGCCCGGGACCGGTGGGGCCGAGATCGGGTACGACCAGTTGAAGGCACCGGAGGAGTTCGAGACGCTCCACTGCGAAGACGCTTGCAACGGCGTGGCGCCGAAGTCGCCCTGGTCACCGGAGGCGCCGGCCTCCGCGGCGAACACGGTGACCGCCGAGCCGCTGTCAGCCGCCGCGGGGAGGGTCGCGGTCAGGGCCTGCTTCGCCGTGTCATTGCCGCTCTTGACCGGCTTGGGCGTGGCGCAGGACCTCTTCTGGGGCGACGTCAGTACGCAGGACGGGTACTGGACCAGGCGCAGCCGGGATCCGTAGCTTCCGCCGTAGGCACCGGCATAGTCCGCGTAGTCCAGACTGACCCGCACCGGTGCGGACTTCTCGGACCCGTCCGTCCTGGCCACCGTCATCAGCGGGGCCCCGACGCCGGCGGCCTTCGCCTTCTTGCGGCCCAGGACCGCCACGCGCACCGAGGCCGGGCCGGCCTTGCCGGAGGTGGCCACCCTGAGCGGCAGCCCCTTGGCTGCCGTGAGTTTCTCGCCCTTCGGCAGGTCGACATCGTCCGCGGCCGCCTTGGGCCACCGGGGCGTGTCGGCGGACTTCACGGCGGCACGTGCCGCTGGGTCCGTCCTGTCGTACGTCTTGGCCCTGACGTCCTTGCCGTCGACGGGGTCGTCGAGGTTCGTCTGGGTGGCGGGACGGGTCAGCCCGCCGTCCCTGGCGGTGGCATCAGGGGCGTATTGCGGCAGCAAGCCGACGGCAAGGGCGACACCGAGCCCCAGCGCCGTGCTCCTGGCGGCCGGTATTCGCCACCGTGACCGGAAAGGCGAGCGCATAGCAGCTCCGAAGGGAGAGTTGGAGAGTCGTGACAACAGAGAACGGGTTACAGAAGGTGAGAGAGATGAGAAGGGGGACGACAGGGCATGACGGGCGGGGCGCTCCGCCGTCGAGTCCTCACGACCCGTGCTGCGGAGCGCCCTGCTGTGTCATGCCGTCACATAACGGTCTATTCGATGCTCGAACCGGCCGGAAGCAGCGCGACCGTGGGCACGGCGCTCGCGTCCAGAGCACCGCGGAAGACCCGCAGCTCGTCGACGGCACCGTCGAAGAACCCGGATGGCGTGGTACCCGTCAGGACCCTGCCGACCTGAAGGGACGCCGTGGTGAAGTCCCACGCGTTGTCCCAGGGCACCTGTGCGGCGAGGGTGCCGTCGACGTACAGCAGTGCGTCACCGAAGACCGCCGAATAGACGAGCGTCAGATGGTCTCCGTCGCCCGCGCTGCTCGGCATCACGCCCTTGGCGTCGACGGTCGAAACCCTCGCTCCCGTCTCGTCCTTGTTCGTCACGGCGAGCTGCCATCGCTTGGCGGAGGCCGCGTACTTCACTGTCAGCGCACTCCCCCGTGCGCCGGCCAATGACATGACCGTCTGGTCCTTCGTCGGGTCGGCGGCCGCCAGACGGGCACGCGCCGTCAGGGTGAAGCTGTCCTCCTTGGCGAGGAGACCCGCCGCGCGCTTCGCATGGGCCCCGGTGCCGTTCAGCACCAAGTGGCCGTCACCCCACAGCGGTTCGGCGGGCGGTACGCATTCCGGGTCCGCCTCGCTGTCACAGGACTCGTCCGGCACGTAGATTCCGGCGCCACCGCCCAATGTCAGACCCGCTCTCCCCGCCTCTTCGGGAGACACGCCATTGACGTCTCCGTCGACCTGCCAGTAGGAGAGCTGCCTCGCGGAGATCCCGCCCAGCGCTTCGCCCTCGGCCTCCGGCACCACCCGGTCGTAGATCTTGACGTCGGCGACACTGCCCTTGAAGTGGGAGGTGTAGCCGTCCAGGGCGAGCTTCCGCCCGATCTGCACGCCGCCGGTCGCGTTCCATTTCGTACGGCGCTTCTGGACGTCCTCCTCGATCAGGTCACCGTTGACGAACAGGCTCAGGGTGCCCAGTTCATCGTCGTAGACGCCTATGAGGTGGGTCCAGCTGCCCGGCACGGCGGTGGCTCCGGACACCTTCCAGGACCCCATGTTCTCCATGTCGTTCATCGGCGTACGGAACGTCCACGACCGGGCGTCCACGTCGTACCCGAGGTCGAATCCGGGTGCCGCTGTCCCGTCCTGGCTGACCACGCTCACGTCGTCCGTCGGCCGCTCGGGCAGGTTCACCCAGGCGCTCACCGAGAACGTCCCGCTCGTGTCGACCGCGGGCTTCCCCGCGTCGAGGTAGGCCTTCTGCGAACCGTCGAGGGAGACAGCGGTGTCCGTCGGCCCCAGCGGTCCCTCGGCGCCGAAGGTGACGCCGGAGCCCGCGGACGCCGCGGGCGCCCCGCTCATGCCGGCAGCAGCCGTGGCCCCCTTGGCATCGCCGAGCGTCCAGCCCGCGGCGGGGGCACGCCCGTCGCTGACGAGGAAGACATGTGCGGTCGGCGTCTTCTGGGCGTTGCCTGCGCCGTCGATCGCCTTGGCCTCCAGGGACATGGGCCCCTCGTCCGGCGGCATCCAGCGCACGGTGAGGGGCGCACCTGCGATCTTGACGTTCGCGGTAATCCAACTGCCGCCCGCGAAGCGGTACTTGTACTGCGTGACGTCCCTCGACGGTGAGTCGATGATGAACAGGCCGTAGTCTCCGACGCCCGCGTGCCAGGCGTCGTCGTCCGGGTACTTGGTCGAGAAGACCTCAGGGGCCTTGGGTGCCGTCGCGTCGTAGATGAACTCACAGCGCGTGCCGTTGCCCGCCAGGCTCCACGGCCCCCACGACGTGCCGTCGGATGCGCGCACCGCCCAGCCGACGGTCACGTTCTGCGGGATGGTGTAGCTCGCGTCGTCGTCGTCGGAGCTCAGGTTCGTCCCGACGGTGTACGAGAAGGATGCCCCACCCGTTTGACCGCTCTTCGACGCGTCGACCGTGCTCTGCGCCGCCGTGGTGGAGTAATGGTCGTACGTCTTGCCCCCGACCGTCCAGAAGACGTGGAACTGGGCTTTCAAGGTCTCGGAGTTGCTGCCGATGTCGCCGTGGTCGTAGTCCTTCAGGAACGCCTTCAGCTTGGGCGCGTCGGAGACGTAGTGCTCCTCGGCGTTGCCGTACTCGCACGCGCCGCCCGGGGACATCTTCAGTTCGTCCATGTCCGGTTGAAGCGGCGGGCGGTTGTAGATGACCTCCAGCTGCGCGTTGCCGCAGAAGCGCTTCCAGTACGCGTAGCTTCCCTCTTCCTCCGCCTTGAGGCGGAAGGTCGTCGTGTCCCAGCCGCTGCTCGCGGCCTTCTGCACGGTGCCGCTCACGTCGAAGCGGACGTTCTGATTCGTGGACGTGCACGAACCAGCGGGATTCGTCGGCGATTTGGTGGTGATCGCGTCCTTCAGCGAAGGCTGGTTGCTCCAGTTCGTCCCGGAGCTGATCGCGCTCGCGCCGCCGGAGTTGACTCGGCCGAGTTGAACGCCCTTCGCGGACTCGCTGTAGGTGTGCACCATCGTCACCGCGAACTGCGCGGAGACGATGTCCTTGTCCTCGAACGTGCCCGTCGGCAGCGCGAAGAACTGCCGCTTGACATCGCTTCCACTGGTGCAGCGGTAGGAGACGTCGGCCGGGCAGCGCCCGACACCCTCGTCGTCGTCGAACTTCCAGAACTCCGAGGAGGAGTAGTACGAGGAGACCATGGTCCAGCCGGTCCGGTTGGCCGTCTTGTAGACCGGATCGATGTAGACCGGATAGACGGTGTCGGCACCCTTGAGCAGGTCGGCGTCGGGCTCCAGCGTCACCGAGTCCGCATCCGCGTCCACCGCTACGTCGGACACCTGTGCGCCCTGAGGCGGGGTGACCGCGCTGTCCGGCCCGGATCCGTCTGTCGGCGAGGGGGCCGGGGAGGAGCCCTCCTCGCGCGGACCACCGACGGTATGGCTGGAGTCCCACATCATCGGCTGCGGTGCCTCGAAGACCGTGCCGCCGCTGCCGTCGGCCTCGGCCTCCAGCCCGCCGTCATCCGTTTCCTTCAGCGTGACGGAGTCGGTGTCCAGGGGCAGTTCCAGCCTGGCCAGCTCAGGCCGGGCCGCGGCCTTCGCGTTCTTGACGACCAGGACGTGGGAGAAACCCTCGGCCCCGGCGGTGACCTTGAGGTCGACGCCCTCCAGCACATCGGTGTACGTGGCGGTGGAACCGGCGATCTTCGGCCGGGGCAACTTGTGCGGCCAGTCGAGGGAGAGCGAGCGCCCGTCCTTGCCGATCTCGGCGAAGGTGGTGTCACCGCCGCCGGAGAACGTCATGGCCGTCAGTGCGGCCTTCGGCGCGTAGGTACCGCCTGGCTGCTCGACGAGCGTGGTGTCGATGTCCGCCCACTTACCGGCCTTGCGGGTACGGATCGGCTGGACGTACTGGGTGGTGGTGAAGGTGCCGTCCGGGTTGGCGACCGTGGTGCTGCGTTCGTCCCGGAGCGCCGGCACCTCCACCTTCTCGCCCGACTCGGCTGCCTTGGCCTGGGCCTCGGACGCGCTCGTGACCTTCGGTGCCTCCTTCTCCGCGGCGGCCGCCGGCCGGGGGCCGCCCGCGAGGCCCGTGGGCACCACGCCCAGGCCGGACGAGAGGAGTGCGGTCAATGTGACGGTGACTGCGACGGCCCGGAACTCGGGGCGGGTGCCGGTAGCACGACGGTTCACGAGAGGCCGTCCCTTTCTGGACATATCGCCGTTCACCCGACCACTCCGAAGGACATCCCCGCGTCGGGGATACCGCCGGCGCCCGGCTTGAGGGTCGTCGTGCCCGTGGTGGTGGAACCGGTCATGTCCGTCCACGGGATGACGTAGAGGACCCCCTTGGGGGTGTCCGAATTCTTGCTGTAGGGCACGCCCACGTAGAGGTTGTCGCTGCCCGCGGTCAGGCTGATGCCGGTGTAGTCGCGGGACGTGGCCGTGCCGGGCAGAACGCTTCCGCTCGGGGCCCGCGTGATGACCTTGTCGTTCGCACCGATCGACGTGTCCAACGGCCGCAAGATGTGCACGGCGCCGGCGTCCTTGGCGTCCTTGGCATCGCGACCCGGGACCCCCACCGCGAGGCGGATGGTGGCGTCGCTGCTCACCACCGAGGTATCCGTGTTGGTGAGGGCCACGCGCTGACCGAAGAAGTCGCCATCGGTGGGGAAGCCTTCGACCCCGTCCGACGAGGCGTCGACCGCCGCCACCTGCGTGTAGGCGCCGGACGGCTTGATGCGGACCACGGTCACGGCACCCGAGTTGGTCACCGAGCCCACGGTCTCCCCCGGAGTGCCGATCGCCAGGAGCGCGTCCGAGTTGTACGTCTGGTCGTCGGGCCGGAAGTTCGTCATGTCGATCGACGTGCCGAACTGGTCGTTCGGCTCGGCCACACCGTCCAGGCCCTCCTGCGTCACACCCTGGTCGAGACCGGCCAGTGCCGTGGGAGCGCCGCCGGTGAGGGTGTGCTTGAACACGGTCACGGCCCCGGCGAACGGAGTGTCGGCGCCGATGGTCTCGCCCGGCGAACCCACCGCGAGGTACCGGTTCGTGCCCGTCAGCGAGTAGCCGAAACGATCGTGGGCCTCGACGACCCCGGGAACGCCCGGGTCGTCCTCGCTGACGGTGGACTTGGCCGCACCCTGCATGTAGTGAATGCAGCCCGCGTCCGCGAATTCCTTGCCACCGCTGGTGATGTTCTCCCCGGGCGCCCCGATGGCGAGGTAGGGAGCGCTGTCCGATGTGGTGCCCGACTGCAGGGCGAACCCGAAGCGGTCGTACTCCTCCGTCACGGTGCTCGGGTCGAACTGGGCCTGGGTGTAACTCTCGATCGAAGAACCGGCGCCGAAGCCGGCGGGGGTGCCGTGGATGACGTAGACGGCCCCGGCGTCGTGCAGGTCGGCGCCGTCTTTCGTGACGTCCTCGTAGGGCGCGCCGACCACGAGATCCGTGCAGCCGTCGCCGTCGGCGTCGAAGGCCGCGCGTGCGGCCCCGAACTGGTCACCCCGCTCGGGCACCGCGTTCATTCCGTTGGTCGCCTGCGAGATCTCGAAGACGCCCTTGCCCCCACCGAGCACCACGCGCACCAGGCCGGCCCGCGCCGCCTCCGTCACGGTCGCGTTCGGATCGGCGACAACCGTGTCCGTGACACCGTCACCGTTGAAATCTGTCGCGGTTCCTCCGGCGCATGCGGCAGCCGCCGCGGCTTGCTGTCCTCGTGTGCCCACTCCCCCGGTGACAGCGAAGACTGTGACCGCTATCGCCACCAGCCCGACCCCGCTCATGCGTTTACGCATGAGTCACCCCCCACCCCTCCATATGTCGTTTTTAATCCAGCCCGGTGCATGCTGGTTGAAACTTTCATTCCGCTATCAAGCACCAGCCGGGCGGGCGCAAAGGTAATTGACCCGGCACTCTCCATGTCAAGCCCATGCCCGTTTTATGGCAGAGAAATGATTCCAAGCGCCCCGAGGGAGCAGCTTGACTCCTTTTTCATTAGGTTTCCGGCAAAAGCGGACAAAAGATCTCCGCATGCTTGACGACGCGTCAGTCATGACTTCATAGTTTCTTCACCTCGAACACACTGGTGGTTCGAGATGTCGACACACCGCCTCAGAAGCGTCGTCTTCGAGGCGTCAGACTCGGCACATTCCACGCATCTCCAGTGGCGAGGCGCGAACGAGAGAGAAGATTCCGTGAAGCGCCTCCTGATGTGTCTCGTGACGTGCATGGCCTTGATCGTCGGCTTCCTCAGCCTGGAAACACGGGACAGCGCGGCCGCCGAGCACAGTGAGACGACCTACTCGTACGGCTCGCACGACAGGCAGAAACTGGACGCTTTCTGGAATGCCTCGGATACCAAGCGTCCCGGAATCGTCATCCTCCACGGCGGGTACTGGTACGAGGATTCCGGCTGGACGACCTGGTCCCGCCACTTCGCCGACAAGGGCATGGCTGTTTTCTCGGTCGACTACCGGCTGAATTTCGATGCGCCTTGGCCCGCGCAGCGCAACGATGCCCTTTCGGCTCTCACATGGATCAAGGCGAATGCGGCGAAGTTCGACCTCGACCCGGAGCGCATCGTGGTTCTCGGCTCCTCCGCCGGCGGTCAGATAGCGACCTCGCTCGCCACCTACGGCTCAGGAGGCGACCGGATCAAGGGAGTTGTCGCGCTCTCCCCCGTCGCCTCGCCCTACCGTGCCTGGAACGACGGCAACAACGACGACAGCACGGCCAAGGAGCGCAAGGTCCGCGACAACGCCACCATCCTCGCCCGGTGCTTCCCCGACCCGGCCGACACGGATGCCTCACTGCACGCGAGCTGCTGGGACACCTGGAAGGACATGGTCGTCAAGAACCGCGCCTCCGGTGCGGACGACGCTCCCATGTACCTCGTCCACTCCGAGGGGGACTTCGTACCCGTCCAGCACTCCCTCGACCTTGAGGCGGCCGAGGAAGTCGGCCACGACATGCCGGCTGACGGTGTCACCGTCGAGACGGTCACGGGCAGCGCCGCGCATGGCGGCGGGCTCCTGGACACCGCGGGCATGCCGGAGAAAGTCCTCACGTGGATCAAGGCGCGCGTCTGATGCGCCGCCAGACATAGCACCCGACGACCGTCAGACGTTCCCGCAGCCCGCGCCGCCGGCCGGGTCCGCCCCATAGGAATCACCATGCCGTTACTCACCAAGAAGCTCACCACCCGCCTGCTTCCCGCCCGCGTCCGCGCGGAACGGGCGCGGCAGAGCGAGGAGCAGGCCAGGCAGAGCGAGGAACGGGCCCGGGAGAGCGAGGCCGCCCGGGCCGCGGCGGCGGAGCGAGGACGGCAGGAGAAGATCGCGGCCCGACGGCTCGCTCTTCTCGCATCGGACCCCGAGATCCGCGAAGTCCGCTTCGAGGGCCACACGTATTACGGCCGCACCGTCGACCACTTCACGTCCGCCGGCGCCTCCGCCCGCAACCTCGGGCTGGTGGCCGACGCCCTGGAACGCGCGGATGTCGACTACTTCCTGGTCGCGGGCCGCTCGAACACCCGCCATGTCGTCGGCATCCGCCTCGCCGACCGCAAGAGGCTGCTCGACGAGCTGCGGGCGATGTACGGGGAAAGCGCGCTGTACGCCGTGAAACCCGGCACGGCCCCCATCCCCTCCGGCGCGGTGCTGTACGCGGACGGCTCGCTCCCCACCGCGCTGAAGCGCCAGGACGTCATCCGCTTCGGCGAGATCCTGCTCGACCCGTCCGGCCGGATACTCGCCGACCTGTCGTACGGCTGCGACGTCGAGTTCTGGCAGGACGGCGGCCGGCTCCTCGACGACGAGCGGGCGACCGCGCACATCGAGGCCCTGCGCACCCAGGCCCCGCCCGCCGTGCTCGCCGAGGCCCTTGTCGCCCCTCGCCCCAACGCCGTGACCGACACGCTCCCGCTCCAGGCCCGGGTCCCGGCCCGCCACACCGTCGAGGGGCGCGAACACCCCACGTACGAGGCCTTCTCCCACCCCCGCGTCGACACCGTCGACTTCCCCGTCGACCTCGTCTACACCTGGGTGGACGGCGCGGACCCCGAGCTGCTGGCCCGCCGCGAGTCCTACCGCGATGACGCGCGGACGGCCCGCATCCACGCACGCGAGACCGGCGCCTCCCGCTACACGAGCCGTGACGAGCTGAAGTACTCCTTGCGGTCGGTCGAGATGTACGCGCCGTTCGTACGGAACATCTACCTCGTGACCGACGGGCAGACCCCCACCTGGCTGAACACGGACGTCCCCGGCCTCCAGGTCGTGGACCACAAGGAGATCTTCACCGACCCGTCGGCGCTCCCCGTCTTCAACTCCCACGCCATCGAGACCCAGCTCCACCACATAGCGGGCCTGTCGGAGCACTACCTCTACCTCAACGACGACTTCTTCTTCGTCGGCCCGGTCACCGCCGGGCACTTCTTCCACGGCAACGGCATCGCCAAGCTCCCCTTCTCCTCCTTCCAACTCGGCCTGGGCGCCCCGCACCCCGACGAGCCGGCACCCAACTCCGCCGGCAAGAACGTGCGCGGCCTCGTCCTCGACGCCCACCACCGCCTGACGGTCAGCAAGTTCAAGCACGCCCCGCAGCCGCAGCTCCGTTCAGTGATGACCGAGCTGGAGGAGTCCTGCGCGGAGGCGGTGACGCGCACGAGCCGCAGCCGCTTCCGCTCCGTCGAGGACATCGCGATGACCACCGCGCTGCACCACCACCACGCGTATCTCACCGGCCGCGCGGTACCCGGCAAGTACAGGCAGCGCTACATCGACATCGGAAAGACGGACGTACGGGAGGCGCTCGCGGAGTTCACCCCCGGGCACAAGTACGACTTCCTCTGCCTCAACGACGTCAACACCCCGCCGGCCGACCAGGAACGGGTCACGGCCGAGGTGCGCGGATTCCTCGACACGTGCTTTCCCTTCGCCGGGCGGTGGGAGCGGGCGGAGGGGTAGGCGGTGAGCCGTCGGTACTCTTGCCCCGGGCCGTCACCCTCGCCCTCGCCCCGCCCCACGTCAGAGTGACGGCTGATTGCTCACGGCCACGAGAGGTCGAGCGGCAGATCCCGGCGGAAGACGGCCATGGTCCGTCCGGGGCCGTCGTAGTCGTCGACGATCTTCATGTCGAAGCCGAGGCTGCGATGGAAGGCGATCGAGCCGGTGTTCCCGATCGACGTGATCGCCTTCAACCGCCGTGCACCATGGCGTTCCGCGGCCTCGGTGAACGCCCCATACAGACGCCGCCCGAGCCCGGTGCCGCGGGCATCGTCCCGGGTGGCGATCAAATGTACGTACCCGGTGCCATCGGGAGTGACGAACCCGAAGACGTATCCCCGGATACCGTCCGCGGCTCGGGCGACCAGGCAGGTTGAGCCGAACTCCTGCACCAGCGCCAGAAGGTGCAGCGACCGGAGGTCGCGTTCACCCCAGTAACGGGAGTGGTCGGTCAGGACCTGGTGAAAGTCGGCCACCCCGGCCGGTTCGATGCGTATCCCCATGATGACGATCATGGCAGGCGGCTTGGCCGTCACGGGCCGACCGAGCAGATCACGCCACTCGCCCTTAACGCGTTGCGCCTGCAACTCCTGAGGCGAGAGTATGTTCGATACACTACGCGGCGTGAGTGGGGCGTGCGCGCGCTGCGACGACCGAACAGGCCGGGCGCCCAGCCAGTTGACGGGTTACGGGGTGGGTTCATGAAGTTCGACATGGGGGATACGACCCTCGCGGTGCTGGGGAAGAGCACGGTGGGGTCCAGCGACGATCTCGGCACGCTGATCCATCTGCTGGTCCAGGCGGCCGAGCCCCTGGAAGGCAAGTTCAACGGCGCCGGCAAGGCGACCTTCGACTCGTTCAAGCTGCGCGCGGACGACATCACCGCGGATCTGAACGGGGCGCTTTCCTCGATCCTGGGCGGCCAGGCGGGCATGGACGAGGCCTTCGGTACCGGTGACGACGAGCAGGCCGACAACGCGCACCAGAACATGGGTGCCGCCAACTTCGAGGCCGCGCGCTTCTCCGGCTGAGCCGCATCCGACCGACCGTTCACGCACGCTTCTCAGCCACAAGGGGCTGTTTCGTCATGGCAAATCAGAATCGTCGTTCCTACGACACCGGCGCCTCGTCCGACGTACAGGGCGGACTCCAGATCATCATCGGGCAACTCGAACGCGTCCTCGGCGACCGCGACCGCGCCGTGAAGGCCGCGATGGCCGACTATCAGGCCGATGGCGTCTCGGACGAGTACCACGGCAAGGAAGTCCGCTGGAACAAGGCGGCGAACGAGGTGCGCGACATCATCCGCCTGGTGCGCGACACCTTGGAGAAGAACGACGGCACCGCCCAGACGACGCTCGCCAGGGCGCGGGCCGCGGTCGACAACATCGGCTGACCGGCCCGCGGAACGGCAGGGCGACAGAGGCGGCTTTACGGGGACTTGTAGGGGGATTTGACATGCCTGGGTGGGACATCTCACCGTCCGGTGTGGACTCGGTGACCTCGCTGGTGCGGCTGGCGATGGACGACATGGCCAAGGACGTCAAGGCTTACGTGACCGACGTGGAGAGCGCGGCGGCATCGGCCGGCACACTCGGCACGTCCTACTGCGGAGCCGCGCCCGTCGGCCCGATCGGCGACGCGCTGACACGGTTCATGGTGGGGACAGAGAGTGATGTGCGCTTCCTCGGGAAGCGGGCCGCCAAGTCGGTGAACGGCGCGATCGAGGCGACCAACCACTATGTGGCAGGGGACTTGGAGCAGGCCGCGAACGCACAGGAACAGGCGGCTCAGGCACCCGACGTGACGGTGTTCCTGCCGACGGCTCGGCAGAAGGGTGCCGGTCCGTGGACATGATCAAGCCGGCGGGCATACCCCGGTTCATCGGTGACTGGGGGCAGTTGGCGAAGGACGTCTCCGGGCTGCGCAGCGACGCCATCGGTATCCGCAACGGCGGGGCCGACGTCCATTCCCGCTTCCAGATGCTGGGGGCGTACTACACCGCGCCGGAGGCCGACGACCTGTTCGCCACCACACAGCCGGTGATGGACGAGGCGGACACCTTCGCCGCGCATCTGGAGACGGTGGCCGACGCGCTGGACACCTTCGCCGCCGAGGCCCGCCCGCTCGCCGAGAAGCTGAAGACGTTGCGCGAGAACGCCTTCAAGTTCGTCGCCGACGTCGAAGGTGACGACGACTGGACGGACGACGAAGACAAAGTCGCCCGCAACAACGAGTTGTGGGCGGACGTGATCGCGGCCGAGAGCGCCTTCCGAGCCGCCGAGCGCCGGGCGGCCGGCAAGATCTCGGCGATCGTGGGCGGCCCCAAGTACATCGAGGACGACGGAAGCCACAAAGCGACCGAGCAGACCGTGATGTACGGCTACGACGCCGATGTGCTCAAGCAGGCGGAGGAGTTGCCCTGGGGCAGCCCGGTGAGCGAGACCACCGCCCCCGGGGACATCAAAGGTCACCTGAAGAATTTCCTGTACGACGGTTTCGCCGTCGACGGCGCCGGGGCCACCCTCAAGGGCCTCGGGGCCCTGGTGGGGATCGGCGGTTCGGCCAAGGAGGCCTGGGGCAATCTCGGCGATGCCGCCATGGGCGCCGGTTACTACCTGGTGACCCCCCTGGACTGGGCCATGGACCAGACCATGTTCGCGGACCAGGACACCGAGACCATGAAGCGGCAGAAGGCCGCCGCCCGCGAGGTCGGCAAGGCCATGGTCGCCTGGGACCAGTGGGAGGAGCACCCGGTCCAGGCCGCCGGGACCACCACCTTCAACATCCTCACGCTCGGCGCCGGACCGCTGGGCGCACTCGCCAGGGGCGGCTCCGTCGCCGGCAAGGCGGGCCTCGGCGCGAAAGCCGCCGGAATCGGCGCGAAGATCGGCACGTACGCCGACCCCCTCTCGGCCGGGCTCACGGTGGGCGGCAAGGCGGTCAGCAAACTGCCGACCGTCGCGGAGGTCACGTCCCGGATCCGCGCCGGGGCCGGCGCCACGGCAAACATCGAGCGGGTATACAGCACCCTTGAGTTCGATGGCGCCAGAGTCCGCATCGAGGACGGCAAGTTCATCCGTCTCGACACCGACGGCAACCCCATCAGGGATACGGCCCCGAAGGATAAGAGCGCCGCCCAGAGGGCCGTTCCCCCGGAAATGGCGTCCCGGCGAGAACACGCTTTGGCCGGTGCCGGGGGGCGGGGGCCCGGCGCCATCGCCGAGGTCGGCGAACACCTTTCGCCACGGGCAAGCCACGAACCTCATGCCGACGGAAAGAATGCAGGGCCAGCACAAGGCAACGGACGTGCCGACTCCGGCGGCTCGGCCGGAGCCCAGAGCAACGACGGGCCCAGCCCGAATCGTTCCACGGGTCACGAGTCGCCCGGTGGCAAGGGGCAAGGCGGTTCGGTACGCCCCGGCGGCGGTGGCGGGGCTGATGACGGCCTGACCAATCCGGACCGAGCGGGACATGGCACAGATGGAGAAGGCGCAGCCACGCCTCGCGGGGATTCCCCGAGCCATCCCATCCGGGCTGAGCGTCCCAGTTTCATGCGGGGCAGCGGTAATCCGTACGGACCTCGCGGGTCGCTGACGCTGGAGCAGATCGAGGAGATCCAGGTTTATCGGGCCAATCACGAGCCCGGCTACCGTGAGCACTTCTACCGCAAGGACGGCACCCGAAGACTGCTGGAGCGCTACGACGAAAGTGGCTACACCCCGCCTCAGCTCACTCGGCTCTCTGACAATGGGCCCTGGATCCGCGCCAAGGACATACCGGCGCCGCCCCAGCCTCATTTCCTCGACGACGCTTACATCTCCGTGGGCGCTGATACCGTATCGAATGCGTCTCGACGCAAGATCCTGGAAGAAGCGGCAAGAAATCGGCAATTCGCAATCGACTGGGACAACATTGTCTCGGACTTGAAAGCGGAGGCGGGCAAGGCCCACGAATCCCATGGAACCGTCGAAACAGCTGCACAATTCGGCGAGGCTCGGGGCCTGTACAAGGAAGCACACACCCTGATGGGAAAGGAGGCTGAGGCGTTTGGCGAGGCAGCGGCAAGACACCATTACATTGCCGAAAATTACCACGGATTCAAAGATGAACCCCTCCTCGGCCCGAACAGCGGAAACGATCGATTCGATCAGGTCTGGACGCATGAGGATGGCAGGGTGGTGGTTATCGAGGCCAAGAGCGGCCCCACCACCGACCTGGGACGACGCACTCTGACGAATGGCCGCCAGGTCTCCCAGGGAAGCAGGGAATACTTCGACGAAATAGTCGCAGCCATGGAAAGTCGTGGCGAGTTCGCTCTGACGGAAGCCATAGACAAGGCACTCACAGAGGGGAAGCTAGAATATGTCGTCATCAGGGGCGAGAAGAACACCGGCACGTACACCGGGTACAAATATCGCCGGTTCGACATCAGCAAGGGGACCCTTACGTGACCGTACGCATCGACCGGCATGAACTGCCGGCAGGACCTGAGGCCGAGCAGTATGCGGAACAGCTCGGTCAGTACTTCAGCAGGAAGATCGACCGCCTCGAAGAGTCCACAGCCAACATCAAGGGCGTGTTCAACACATCGCTTTTGCACCTGAGGGCTCGGTGTGTCATCGACCCGCGGGCAGCGACGGTGGAGACCTGGGAAGCGGCGGTCATGGCGATGCAGCTCGGTTCGGCGCTGTTCGCTGTGACCGGGGTGAGCGAGGGCACGCTGGAGTGTCGCATCAACCGTAAAGTACGCAGTTTGCGGGCGGTCGGCCCTCTGTCCACCGCCGATGCCGGAACCTGGTTGCAGGCCTTCTGGCTGGCTGTCATCTGCCGGGAACAGGAGCGCGTGACGCGGTTGTGCGAGGTCCCGCTGGATCGCCTGCGCGCACCGGAGGGGCAGTACGACGAGTACATCTACCACTGGGTCGACACTTTGCAGACGTACTGGCTGCGCCGCCCTGGCCTGGTGGAGAAGCTCACCGCCACATTTCAAGCTTCCGATCCGTCGGTGGCGCAGATTGCCCCGCGGGACCTGTTGGACGGCCTCCTTTATCCTCCGATCAATGTCTTCTACCGGTTTGTGAGCAAGGACGAAGAAGGTTTCAGCCCGGCCCTCGGGGAAGCACTGAAGCTGCACCAGGCGTACTGGACCTTGAACCAGGAACGGAAGAGTGACATCGAAGGCAGCATCGCACTCGGACCGCTGGCTATCGCATGCCTGGCCTACGACGGAAATATTCCCATCGGGATCGAGTCGGAATACCTTCCCAAGCACTTGCTCCAACACAGTTGGCTCGGAGAATTCCCTACCTGATTCATCCGCGGCCACAGTCAACTACGGTGACACATCGATCGGACGGATCAGAAGGCATTGCCAGCCCACGATTACGACAGCCAGCTGCTGGAGTCGGTATCAGTCCGTCGTCGCCGGCTTCGCGACGCCCTCTTGTTCGGGACGCAGCGGCAGCGACGGACCGTCGATGAGCGGCTGGGGAAGGCATTCGCCGGGGTGGTGATCGCGGCCGTGGTGTGTGCCGGGTGTGTGGGGTGGTCGTTCATTTCGCATCGGCTTATCGGGAAGAGCCCCTACAGCACTTCAGTGCCGACTTCCCCGACGTCCGCACCCTCCGCTTCTCCCTCCGTAACACCTTCCTCTCGATGATAGGTTCGAACGCGTGATATCTGCGGGGCCGTTGAGCCGCACGAGCGGTACGAGTCGTACGGCCTTGAGCCGGGTCACCCTGGTCGGAGAGCAGCGGCGGGTGGACCTTGTCCTTCCCTCCCAGGAGCCCGTCGGGCTCCTGCTGCCCGAGGTGCTGCGGCTGCTCGGTGATCAGACCGCCGGTCGGCCCATGCTGCGGCATCTCGTCACCGCGGATGGTTCGGCCCTCGCACATGACAGCTCCCTGGAGTCCGCCGGGATACCGGACGGCGCCGTGCTGCGGCTGGTGCGGGCCGAGGACGCGCCCTCCGCGCCCGTCGTGCACGACGTCACCGATGAGGCCGCCGACGATCTGGAGGGTCGGGCCTGGCGGTGGGGGCCCGCGACCCGGCGGGTGGTGGCCGGGCTTGCCACCGTTGTCTGGGCTCTTGCCGCAGGGGTGCTGGCGCGCGGTGAGTTCGCGTTGGGGGACGTGGGCAACGCCCTGGTGGGTGCCGCCGTTCTGGCCGGCATCGCCGGGATCGTGTCGGGGCGCATGAAGCGGCAGGGGCTCGCCGCCACATTGATCGTCACCGCCGGTGCCCTGGGCGCGCTCGGGGCATGGACGTCGGCCGATGCCCATGCCTGGTCCGCTGCCGTGCGGTTGGCCGGGGTGGCCCTGGCCGTGCTGCTGGTGCTGCTCTTCCTGGGGTGGTTCTCGCCGTTGGGGCGGGGCGGGTTGATCGGGGCCGGGGCCACCCTCGGCTGCCTGGTTCTGTGGGAAGCGGCCGTCGCCTCGCAGGACGGGGCGCGGACCGTGACCGAGCAGGCCCGGATGGGGACCCTGCTCGCCGTCGTATCCGTGGTTGTTCTCGGTGTGCTGCCGCGGCTCGCCCTGATGGCCTCCGGCCTTTCGGGACTGGACGACCGGCGTTCGGGCGGGACGTCGGTGAGCCGTTATCGCGTGACCACCGCGCTGACCGCCACCCATCGTGGACTGGCTGTCGCCACCGTCGTGCTGGCCGTCTCGGCGGCGGCCGCCGGCGTGCTGGTGCTCAAGGAGCCGACCGTGTGGACCGTGCTCCTCGCCGTGGTCACGGCGGTGGTGCTCGCGCTGCGGGCCCGGGCCTTTCCGCTGGTCGCCGAGGTGGTCGCGCTGTTCGCCGCCGCCGCCGTCGTCGTCGTGGCGCTGGTCGTGGTGTGGCTGGGGCGTTCCCCTGCCGCGGGCCCGCTGGCTGTCCTCGTCGTACTCGCCGTGATTCCGCTCGTGGTGCTCGCGGTGCAGCCGCCCGAGCACGTGCGGGTGCGGCTTCGGCGGGCCGGGGACCTCGTGGAGTCCGTGGGCGTGATCGCGCTGCTGCCGCTGGCCATCGGCGTGTTCGGTGTGTACGGGCGTCTGCTCGACACCTTCGCGTAGGGGGTCGGCATGGCTCACGAAGACGACTGGCAGCGGAACGTACTGAGGGATCTCGGTGCGAGCATCGGCCCGGCGGTCGAACCGGCCGACGTGCTCCGCGGAGCGGACAGTGACCGACGGCCCGCTCCCCAGCCGACGGCTCCGGCCCGCCCCGTACCCGGCAACGCCCGCGACCCCCGCATCCCCATGCCCGCCCCCGAGCCCGTCCCCACCGTCGACCCCCGCCTGGCCCGCGCCCTGGGCAGCCCGCAGCACGGCGACTCCGCGGTCCGCCGCACCGGACGCTCGCTGCGCAAGCTCACCGCGTCGGCCGGCCAGGAGGTCACCGAGCAGACCCGGCTCGCCCGCGAGGTGCAGCAGCCGGTCACCACCGGCCGTGTCATCGCCGTCACGTCGATCCGGGGCGGGGTCGGCAAGTCCACCGTCTCCGCGCTCCTGGCCCGGACCTTCAACCACTACCGGCACGACCCCGTCCTCGCCCTGGAGGCCGACGCCGCGCTCGGCACCCTGCCGGTCCGCCTCGGCGCCGAGTCGGTGCGCTGGGCCTGCGCGGACCTCGCCCACGTCCTGAGCCCCGCCATGCGGCTCACCGACGTCACCGGCTACCTGGTCCCCGTGACCGACGGCGGCTGGCTGCTGCCCGCGAGCCGGGGACGCGTCGGCGCCCCGCTCGACGTACCCACCTACCGCACCGTCACCCTCGCCCTGCGCCGCTACTTCGCCGTCACCGTGGTCGACTGCGAGACCCTGCCCGGCGAGGTGGCCCGCACCGCCATGGACACCGCCCACGCCCGCGTGGTCGTCGCCCCGATGACCGCCGAGGGCGTCGGCGGCACCCGCATCGTCCTGGACTGGCTGGCCCAGCTGCCGCACTCGGCCCTGGCCACCACCGTGGTCGCGCTGTCCGCCAACTCCCCCGACACGACACTCGACCTGAAGGCCGCCACCGCGCATCTGCGGGAGACCGGGGCGGCCGTCGTCACCCTGCCCTACGACCGTCATCTGGCCCAAGGAGGCCCCATCCACACCGGCATGCTCGGCCAGAACTCCCGGGACGCCGCCGTGCGGTTGGCGGCCGAGGCGATGGGGCGGGCGGTGCGGGTGCGATGACCCACCGCCTGATCCACCGCCCGGCCCGCTCCACCCGGCCACTGGACACCACGCCCGAGCGCACCATCGAGCCGCCCCCGAACCTGCCCGAGGGCAAGATGGGCAACGCCGCCACCGCGCTCCTGCCCATGGCCGGCGTCATGGGCTCGGTCGTGATGATGACCGTCATCCGCAACAGCCAGTTCGCCGCCGTCGGCGCCATCGTCCTCGTCTTCGCCCTGCTCGGCGCGGTCGCCCTCTTCCTCTCCCAGCGCGGCAAGGCCCAGCGCACCCGGCGTGCCCAGCGCGAGCGCTATCTCGAGTACGTCGAGGAGCAGCGCGAGGAACTGGGCGCCGTCGAGCGGGAGTTGCGGCGCCGGGCACGGGTCCTCAATCCGCCTCCGGCAGCCCTGTACGACCTGGTGCGCGACCCGGCCCGGCTGTGGGAGCGACGCCGTCTCGACGCGGACTTCCTGCGCGTGCGGCTCGGCACCGGCGACGTACCCGTGCAGCGCCTGGAGATCGGGCAGAACTCGGGCAGCGGTGTGCTGACCCCGCCCGACCCCTTCATGCTGAACGAAGCACGGGCCCTGCAGCACCGGTTCACCACCGCCACCGACTTCCCCCTCATGGCGCCCCTGGACCGCGCGGGCAACGTCAGCGTCATCGGCGAACGCGAGGACGTACTCCGGGTGGCCCGGGCTCTGCTGATCCAGGCCGCCGTGACCCACGCCCCGGACGATGTCTCGATCGCGCTCGGCGTGCCCGGCGAACGCCTGGACGAGTGGGAGTGGACCAAGTGGCTGCCGCACGTCCTCGACACACTGCGGGACGACGGGCCGGTCGCCGCCCGGCGCATCGCGCCCAGCCTCGACCAGCTCGCCCGCCAGTGCGCCCCGGACCTGCGACGCCGTTCCTCCTACGCCGCCGAAGTGCGCCGCGGCCTCTCCGACCGCAACGCGCTGCGGATGAACGACCGGCTCCTGGTGGTCAGCGACTGCCACGGCAGCACAGCCGCCGAACTACCCCGCCCGGACACCGCCGTCGACCTCGCCGGCATGGGCGTGACCGTGCTCCACCTGCTCGAACAGCAGGTGCACGAACCCGACCAGGTGTCGGTGCGGATCACCGTCGACGGCGAGAAGGTCACCGTCGAGGACCTGCGCACCCCCGACGCGACGCCCGGGCACGGAACCACCGACGCGGTCAGCGTTCCCGGCGCCGAAGGCCTGGCCCGCATGCTCGCCCCGCTGCGCCTGTCGGCCGAGTCCGCCGCCGAGGGCACTCCGATCTCCGGTCCCGTCGACTTCCCCACCCTCCTCGGCATCGACGACCCGGCCGCCCTCGACCTGAAGCGACTGTGGGCGCCACGCGGCGAACGCGACTTCCTGCGCGTACCCATCGGCCTCAACGACCGGCACGAACCAGTCCTGCTGGACCTCAAGGAGTCCTCCGAGCTGGGCATGGGCCCGCACGGGCTCTGCGTCGGCGCGACCGGCTCCGGCAAGAGCGAACTCCTGCGCACCCTCGTCCTTGCCCTGGTCGCCACGCACTCCCCCGAGGACTTGGCGCTCGTCCTGGTCGACTACAAGGGCGGCGCCACCTTCGCCCCCTTCAACGAACTCCCGCACGTCGCCGGGGTCATCACCAACCTGGAGAACCAGGCCGGACTCGTCGAACGTGTCCACACCAGCCTGGCCGGCGAGGTCAAGCGCCGCCAGCAGGTCCTCAAGGACGCCGGGAACGTCGCGGACATCGGCCACTACGCCGCCCTTCGCGCCAAACATCCCGAACTCGACCTGGAGGCACTGCCCCACCTCTTCGTCGTCATAGACGAGTTCGGCGAACTCCTCACCGCCAAGCCCGACTTCATCGACCTGTTCCTCTCCATCGGCCGCATCGGCCGCTCCATCGGCGTCCACCTGCTGCTCTCCAGCCAACGCATCGAATCCGGCAAGCTCAAGGGCCTTGAGACCTACCTCTCCTACCGGCTCGGCCTGCGCACCTTCTCCGCCGATGAGTCCCGCACCGTCCTGGACACGGTCGACGCCTTCCAGCTGCCGCCACTGCCGGGCTTCGGCTATCTCAAGGTCGACACATCGACGTATGAACGCTTCAAAGCGGGCTACGTCTCCGGCGCACACCGCGGCCCGGCTCTGACCGGCCAGTCCGATGACGAACCCCTCGCCTGGCTCTATCCCACCTACAACACGGGGCAGGCCCCCCAGGCCGACGCGCCCGCGGAACCCGCCATGCGGGAGCGGGAGACCGGCCCGACGGTCCTTTCGGCCATGGTCGACCAGCTGCGCACCGCCGCTCCCCCCGTACGCCGCATCTGGCTGCCCCCGCTGCCCGACGCCCTCACCCTCGACCAGGCCGCCGGCCCCGTCCAAGCCTCCGAACGCGGCCTTCACCTCGCCCGGCGGGGCGATGACGCGATGCGCGTACCCCTCGGCGTACTCGACGACCCGGCCAAACAGTGGCAGGAACCCTGGTTCCTGGACCTGACCGTCGCGGGCGGTCATACCGCCGTCATCGGCGGCCCGCAGTCCGGCAAGACGACCCTGCTGCGCACCCTCGCGCTTTCCCTGTCCCTCACCCACACCCCTGCCGACGTCGCCGTGTACGGCCTTGACCTGGTCGGCGGCGGGCTCTCCGCCCTGGCCGGTCTTCCGCACGTCGGCGGCATCGCGGGCCGCGCCGACCACGAACGCGCCGCGCGCACCGTGGCCGAGGTCCGCGCCCAACTCGCCCTGCGCGAAGAGCTGTTCCGTGAGCACGGGATCGACTCCGTCGACCAGCTGCGCCACCTGCGGGCGCGGGGCAGACTGACCGAACTCGGCTCGACCGACATCGTCCTGCTCATCGACGGATTCGGCGCGCTGCGCGACGAGTTCTCCGAGCTCGACGACACCGTGGCCGACCTCCTCAAACGCGGCAGTGGCTACGGCCTCCACATCGTGGCGGGCATGCTGCGCTGGAACGACGTACGCATCGCCACCCAGTCCATGTTCGGCTCGCGTGTCGAGCTACGTCTCAACGACCCTTCGGACTCGAGTGTCGACCGCAAGCTGTCCGAGACGCTGACCGCGGACACCCCGGGCCGGGTCCTGACCGACGCCAAGCTCTTCGCCCAGACCGCCCTGCCCCGCATCGACGGCCGCCCCGCCACCGGCGACCTCGGCCCCTCCCTGGAGAGCGCTGCCCGCACGCTGCGGGCGAGCTGGCACGGCGAACTAGCCGCACCGGTAAGGGTGTTGCCCACCACGCTGCCCGCCGCGAAACTGCCCTCACCCACCGCCGAGCCCTCCCGCATCCCGCTCGGCGTCGACCAGGACGCCCTCGCCCCGGCCCACCTCGACCTGTTCGGCAGCGACCAGCACCTGCTGGTCCTCGGCGACAACGAATGCGGCAAGACGAACCTGCTGAAGCTGATCACCCAGCAGCTCATCGACCGCCACGGCGACAAGGACCTGGTCTTCGGCGTCTTCGACCCGCGCCGGGGTCTGCGCGGCACCGTCCCCGAGCCCTACCGCGGCGGCTACGCCCACAACGCCAAGCTCGCCGCCGCCCTCGCCACCGGCATCGCGGGCGAACTCGAAAAGCGCCTCCCGGAGACCGCCGACCCCGACACGATCGCCGACGGGCCCAGCTTCACCGGCCCCCGCATCGTCATCCTCGTGGACGACTACGACATCCTCACCACCGCGGGCCAGCAGCCCCTGGCGCCCTTCCTGCCCTATGTCTCCTCCGCCCAGGACATCGGCCTGCACTTCGTCATCGCCCGCCGCGTCGCCGGAGCCTCCCGCGCCCTGTACGAGCCCTTCCTCACCACCCTGCGCGAGACCGGAACCACCGCCCTGCTCATGACCGGCGACCGCACCGAAGGCCAGCTCTTCCCCGGCCTCTACGCCTCCCCCCAGCCGCCCGGCCGCGGCACCCTGGTCCGCCGGGGCCGACGCCACCAGCTCATCCAGACCGCCCTCGCCCCAGAGACCGGCACGATCGACACGGAGACCCAGCGACCGTGACCAAGGACGTCATCGCCCTCACGCCCACGATGCCCGACATCAACGTCCTGCTCGCCGGGCTCTTCGCGGGCGGCCCCTCCCTGGGCGTCACCGGCGTGCACGAGGGAGCCGTCGTCCAGCTCTGCACCCCGAACGGCCGCCCTCTCGTCTCCGTCGAAGCGCCCCTCCTCATTCAGGTCCCCGGCGAGGCACAGCGCCTGCTCGGAGCCGAAGCGACCGCTCCCCACGTCCCGTTCTGGTGGACCGAAGCCCGCGCCTCCACCGCCGTCGAGGAGGGCGAGCGGCTCGCCGGTTCGTTCGCCGGACGCCTTGCCGCCGTGCTCGACGGCACGGTCTGGCCGCCGGAAGCGGCCCACACAGATGTCGTCCCGCTCACCCCCGAGACCGCCACCGCCGCCCCGGCACCGGACTCGGCACCTCCCGCCGTCGACGTCCTCACCGACAAGGCCGCGGTCGTCATCCAGGACCGCCCCGTCGTGGCGATCACCAGTTGGCTGGCCGACGCCCTGCGCACGGCTGCCGCCGGCGACCTGGCCCTTCAGATCGTCACGCCACCACACACCAGGCTCACCCTGCCCACCCGCACCGCCTTGCACGGGCAACCCAACCGCTGGGTCGTGCAGGACCCCGACTGCGGTTACTACGACGGCCTCTCCGGTGCCGAACTCCACTGGCAGGACGGCCACTTCACGCCGGTGAGGTCCGCGGACGGAAACACCCGGGTGGCCGAAGCCTTCAAACCCAGGACCGCACCCGACGCTCCGGGCGCGCGCCAGCTGAGTCTCTCCCTTCACACGACCCACGCCGCAGACGAACACCTCCTGCTCGGCGGCGCCCTGGAAGCCGCCTGGCAGGCCCTCACCGGTACTTCACCGGCCGGCTGGTCCACCGCCGAACCCATCTGTCTGCCCTGGTCCCGACGCCAGATGACCGAGCTGGCCCGCTCCCGTGCCCAGAGGTCCGCCCCCACGTGGCTGACCACCATCGGCTCCCCCGACCGCCCGGCCATCGCCACCACCCGCGTCACCCACACCTCGTCGGGCATCGAGGAGCACATCGTCCTCACCCTCGGATACGGCGCCGACGAAGCCCCGCCCCTGGACGCCGTCGCCCCGCTGGCCGAGACCCTCGCCACCGAGCACGGCCTGGCCTCCATGCTCACCACACTCCGCACCGCCGACCGGGACCTCACCGTCCCGCCCAGGTTCGAGACCCCGCCGATTCCCCTCGCCTTCACCCTGGGCGCGGACGCGGTGAACGAGATCGGCCGCGGCCACGCCCAGCACCCACAGGCCGGCGCCCGCCCCACCCAACTCGGCCCCGCGGCCCGGCCCGCACTCCACTACCCCCTGGGAGACGGCACCGACCCAGGCTCCTGGGCGACACTGCAGCAGCTCAGCCGGCACCTGAAGCGGACACAGGAGGGAGCGTGACGGACGGTGCGGGGAGCTGATCCGGTCGGGGGCGGAAGCGGCCGGTGGCGGTGCGGAGGCATGTGGCGGCCGAGTGCTGCCGCGGGACCCGTCCGGCCACCCTTGGCCGGCCAGAGGCCCTGACGGGCAGACGAGTCGGGCTGTACGCCGGGTTCTGTGCCGCGGGTCCTCGCGGACGTCGCGGCGACGGCCATCCACAAGCGGCAGAAGGCCGCCGCCCGCGAGGTCGGCAAGGCCATGGTCGCCTGGGACCAGTGGGAGGAGCACCCGGTCCAAGCCGCCGGGACCACCACCTTCAACGTCCTCACGCTCGGCGCCGGACCACTGGGCGCACTCGCCAGGGGCGGCTCCGTCGCCGGCAAGGCGGGCCTCGGCGTGAAAGCCGCCGGAATCGGCGCGAAGATCGGCACGTACGCCGACCCCCTCTCGGCCGGGCTCACGGTGGGCGGCAAGGCGGTCAGCAAACTGCCGACCGTCGCGGGCCTGACGTCCTCGAGAGGGTGCTCGCCAGACTTGCCTCAGAAGCCAACGGACAACGGGTCGCTGACGTCATTGCGTCCGGCCGCTTCAACCAAAGTTACGAGTTCGGCCAAGTCGTATCGTCCTTGGGAGCACGAAAAGAGGCTATGTACCAGCCCGGTGCCGACCAGATCCTCTTTGCCGACGATCTCGTCAGGAGCGGGGTGCCTGCTGACGCCATTGCTTTCGAACATAAGGTCCCAGTCGGTGCCGATGCAGACATCCGCATCACAGGTGAGTCCGGCGAGGTTTACTCCTACCAGATGAAACACCTCAACGATCCCGTGGATCCGGTGAGTGAAATCAGTAGAGGCAAGTATTTGCTTCAGCTGGCCAAGTCCGAAGCCACCGCGGCGGGCGCGGGCCGAAGGGTGAGGGCATCACTTTCGTTGTCCGTCTGGAGGATGGAACACTCGTCATCCCGCCAGGTAGCAAGACTGACCCCAAGGACATGCTGTGATCACCACTGACCCTATCGGCGACTGGACTTGGGAAATCACTTCGAGCGGTGATGGCGCCACCGCTGCCGGAGCCGCGGAGACAGCCGTCTCGATCTGGGGCATCCTGGCCAACCACGAGCTGGCCGTACCTGCAGGTAAGGCCAGCCTCTCGGTTCGTTCCGTAAATGACATGCGGAACGTTCATCTCGACATGTCGGGCCTGATCCTGGAAGCCGACCCGCTGAGGCCGGGGACTGCTCTTTCGGAAGCCGTGGAGCAGGCGGGGTCGCTCCAGGGCGATCTTCTTGTGAGCCTCCGGATTCGATGCCCCGGCATCTGGCTGGAGTCTGGGGTGAAGCATCGTGCAGAGCAGCTGTTCGCCATCCAGGTAGACGTCTGGAAGAGCAGTCTGACCGTAGTGACTCTGGAAACCTACTCCGATGCATGGCTCACAATGGACACGCGTGAGCGAGAGCAGGCTGCGGTCCATGCAGAGAATGCCCCACGGCTCACAGCTGCTCTGACGGAAGTTTCAGCCCTGCTCGGCAGCAACCCCGAACCTGGCGACCCAAACCGTCACGCCACCCCGACGGAAGCGGGTTTTGAGGACCCGCGGACCGAGGGCCCCGCCTACAGCGACTCTTGGGGAACGTTTGAGATCGCGGCCCGGTCGCGCCGACTTCGTTCCGGACTTCCTCCAGCGGAAGACGAGTACCCGGAGACAACAGACAGTCCTGTGCGTTACTTTGCAATTCAGCGCGAAACGCAAACGCTGGGCTATGTGTGGGCTTCCGTTAACAATGATGCGGCAGGTTACGAGCCTCGAACTGCCGCTGGCGATGCGGCATTTGCGGCCGGCGTCCAGTGGCTGTTGTTGCTTCGGGACGCCCACAATCAGGGTCTCACTCCGCTCAAGGCGCTGGAATGGCTCACTCAGGTGACTCCACGTCCAGAGATCGGCTCTATAGGTGAGGATGCCCCTGAGGGAGCTCCTTCGTTGGATGACCTGGAGGATCTGTCGGGCAAGTACTAGTTTTCGTGCTCCGCAATAGAGCATTTACAGATCTACTGAGGAAGGGGAACACATGGCCAAGATTATTTCCCGCCACAACTTCCCCGTGGACAACGCGGTCGAAGCCATGGAACCGATCGTCAAGAGCGCGCTGAAGACGCGCTCTCCGAGATCGAGACTTCAGAGTTTGACCGCTTCGACGCTCTGGATCTCGCACTCACGGTGCGGGGAGCTGATCCGGTCGGGGGCGGAAGCGGCCGGTGGCGGTGCGGAGGCATGTGGCGGCCGAGTGCAGTCGCGGGACCCGGCCGGCCACCCTTGGCCGGCCAGAGGCCCTGACGGGCAGACGAGTCGGGCTGTACGCCGGGTTCTGTGCCGCGGGTCCTCGCGGACATCGCGGCGACGGCCATCCATCTAGGGCCGGCATTGCTGCCGGCCTCGTGCGGTCTACCCGCGGACTCGGGCGGGCAGCCCTCGAACGTCCGCGCAGAGCGCCTTTTACCGCGCTCCTTTTGACCTTGCTCCAGGTGGGGTTTACCTAGCTGCCCAGGTCACCCTGGGCACTGGTGGTCTCTTACACCACCGTTTCACCCTTACCGAGGACCGAGGTCCCCGGCGGTCTGTTTTCTGTGGCACTGTCCCGCGGGTCACCCCGGGTGGCCGTTAGCCACCACCTTGCCCTGTGGAGCCCGGACGTTCCTCGGGAAGGGTCCCCGAAGGGGTCTTCACGCGGCCGTCCGCCCGGCTCGTCTGCCGTGCCGACCATGTTACCCGGCGGGGGGTCCGCCCCGGCGCCGTGCCCGCCGTCGCCGCCGTCGCCAGGAACGAACCCGCGAGGATCAGCGCGAAGGCCGCCACGACGTCCGCCGTCAGTGGCTCGGAGAGGAACGTGACGCCCGCGGCCACCGCGACGGCCGGATTGACGTAGGTGAAGACGACCGCCCGGGTCGGGCCCGCCTCCCGGATCAGTTCGAGGAAGACGACGAACGCCAGGGCCGTGCAGATCACGCCGAGGCCCGCGAGGGACAGGAGCGTGGGGGTGTCGGGCACCGTGCCGGGCCACGTCGTCGCCGCCGCGGGGGCATAGACCAAGGCGGCCAGGACCAGGCACGGCGCGATCAGCTGGAGGGTGGGTACGTCGCGGAGGTGGCGGGCCACGATCAGGGGGGCCACGGCGTAGCCGAGCGCGGTGAGCATGACCTCTGTCAGGGACCACGCGTCGCCGCCCGTGAGGTGCGGCACGGTGAGGACCGCGACGCCCGCCAGGCCGAGGCCCAGGCCCGTGAGGCGGCGGGCGCCCAGGCGTTCCGTGTCGCCGAAGAAGCGGGCCAGGAGCGCGCCGATGATCGGGACGGCGGCGATGAGCAGCCCGGCCGTGGAGCTGGAGATGCGGCGCTCGGCGTCGGTCAGGGTCCACCACGGGCCGATGATCTCGACGCAGGCGAAGGCCAGCATGGGGCGCCAGTGGGTTTTCAGTACGCGGGGCAGTCCGCCCTGTCGTACGGCGAACGGAAGCAGGAGTGCCGCGCCCAGCGCGCAGCGCGTGAAGACCACCATCGACGGGGACAGGTCGCTGTCCACCGCCACTTTGATCATGAAGTACGGGATGCCCCACAGGACACCCATCAGGGAGAAGAGGAACCAGGCGCGTGCCGTCATGCGGGCAGTCTCGGCCGCGCCGGCGCCCTCTGTCTTGAACGCTGTTGCGGCCTGACGCTGTCGCGGTACGCCGCCGGGGTCACCCCGAGGACCCTGCGGAACCAGCGGGTGAGGTGCGCCTGGTCGGCGAAGCCCACGAGGGAGGCCGCCTCGGCGGGGCGCAGGCCCTCCTCCAGGTGGGCGCGGGCCCGCTTGACCCGGTGCTGGGCGAGCCAGGCGTAGGGCGGCATGCCCGTCGACGTACGGAAGGCGCGCAGGAGCTGGTAGCGGGAGAGGCCGAGCGGGGCGGCGAGTTCGGCGAGGGAGGGCGGGGCGAGGAGTTCGTCGGCGAGCCGGTCCCGGACGGTGCGGGTGATGTGGTCGGCGCCGGGGCCGCGCCCAAGGGTGGCGTGGTCGGTGAGGGGGCGGGCGCCGCCGTGTCTGCGGGCGAGCGCGGTGAGCAGCCACGGGAGGCGGGACTCGGCCTCCAGCGGGTCGGCGTGGGCGCTCAGCTCGGTGTGGGCGGCACGCAGGGCCGCCGCCAGCCGGGGGTCGTCCACCAGCGGGTCGGGGAAGTGCGGCGGGGTGGCGATGGCCTCGGTGAGGAGGGACGGCGCGGGGTACATGGCGCGGTAGGCGTAGCCGTCGGTGGCGCCGGGGCCGCCGGTGTGCACCTCTCCGGGGGCGAGGACGACGATGGAGCCCGGCCCGACGTGCAGCCGCCCGCCCCGGTAGTCGATGATCTCGGTCCCGCTGACGCAGACGCCGACGGTGAACTCCTCGTGGTAGTGCGGGGCGTAGCGATGCCGGTCGAAACGGGCGGTCAGCAGGTCGAGGGAGTCGCCGCCCGGACCGAGGGGCGCCCTGGCCCAGTGTGCGTGCTCGCGGGGACGCCCCGCCGTCTGTGCCGCCTGGCCATCCATGACATCCGAGTCGTTGATGACGTCCATGTCGCCCATGTCGTCCATGCCACCTATGCCCATGTGCTGCCCACTCCCCCGGAGCCGCGCCGCGCGGCCTGCGCCCTCGTACCCTCACGCTCTCTCAGGAGTGCAACGCCCGCGTGCCCTTCCGCCATGCCGCGTCGAGGTCGACGCCGTCCGGGAACCGTCCGTGGATCTCCAGGATGACCATGCCGTGCCCGAACGCCCATAGGGCACGGGCCAGGTCGACGTCCCCGGCGCAGGCCCGCATCAGGGGAGCCGCGGCCCGCTCCTCCAGGCCCTCGGGGAGGGCGTGGCGCGGGAGGGGGCGCTCAGTGGCCAGGCGGTAGAGGTGCGGGTGGCGCAGGGCGTAGGCGCGGTAGGCGTCGGTGAGGGCGTCGAGGGAGCCCGGCGCCTCGGCCTCGGCGGCTTCGCAGACCGCGGCGGACTCGTCCAGCATCTGCGCGATCAGCTGCACCTCCACCGCGGACTTGTCGGGGAAGTGCTTGTAGAGGGAGGGCGCCTTGATGCCGAGCCGGTCGGCGAGGAGACGCATCGTGAGCTTCTCAGCCCCGGACTCCTCCAGCAGCTCCCGGGCCGCGGCGACGATCTCCCTGGCCCGGGGGGTGAGGTGTCGCCCCCACGCCGGGCGACCGTGCGTCCCGTGCTGGTCAGCCACGCTGGAACCCTTCCTTCGTACGCAGTCCATAGCCGAAGGCGCGATCGTACGAGATGTGGGCGAGCCAGCCGCACAGGGCCGCGAGGACGGGTGCCCAGACCGCCTGCCCGACGGTGTGGACGGCGACGATGAGCGCGGCGGGGACCAGGGCGCGGTGGGCGGCGTTGTAGAACGGGACGGCGCGGGGCGGGAGTTGGCCTCGCGACATGTGGGGGGCGTCGCGGAGGCCGACGAGGAACGTCAGGTCGGGCGCGATGAAGAAGAAGACGGCGAGCAGGCCCGCGACCCAGCCGTGGTCGACGGCTTCGAGGACGGCGAGGACGGACCAGACCACGGCGTTGGCGAACCAGGCGACGCGGCGGACGACGGCGAGGGCGGTGGGCTTCGCGGTGGTGCTGGATGTGACGGTGGCCATGCGGGCTCCCCCTGAGTGGCTAACGGCGTTAGCTTTGGCCCTGCCACGTTATGGCTAACGCCGTTAGCCGTCAAGGGCGCTCGGCCTCACCGAAGTACGTGACGTCCTCTCCGACGACGCGGGCCGGAACCTCACGGAGGTTCTCGCCGAGCTGGACGCGGACCTCGCTCGGCAGGAGGCCGTGATCAAGAAGCGCGGGGACCCGTGGACGCTCAGGGATCGCGCCCCGCGCTCACGCGGCTGTCGGCCGAACCGTCACGCGGGCGTGAACCGCACCTTCGCCTTCGCCGGGTCCGCCTGCGTGAGGCGTACGCGCAGGCGCTCGCCCAGCGGCAGTTCCGCGGGGCCGCCCTCGACGCGGGCCACGATCGCCGGGTCGGTCAACTGCACGGTGCCAGCGGTCGGTTCGTGGCCCTTCACGTCCACCACCACCGCGTCGAAGAGTTCGCCGATCCGGTCCTTGAGCAGCGCGGCCTCGACGATGTCCACGCACTCCCGTTCCACCATGTTGCCGCGCCGGGTGCCCTCCGCCATCTCCTTGGGCAGCTCGTCCAGGGCGGCCAGTACCCACTGCGGGACGCCCGCGCCCGCGCAGGCCGCGAGGCAGAGCTCGGAGGCGTAGCGGTCGACGAGGCGGCGCAGGGGTGCGGTGCAGTGGGCGTAGGGGGCGGCGACCGCGGCGTGCAGGGTGTGCTCGGGGATCTCGCCGCCGCTGAACGCCGTGTAGCCCGCGCCGCGCAGCAGCGTCGTGCACTCCTGGAGGAAGGCGGCGTGGTGCGGCTGCCGGGGGTCGAGGGTCCGTACGAGCTCCGCGTACGGGACGTGGTGCGGCCAGTCGACGTGCAGCGCCTTGGCGGTGCGGCGCAGGCGGCCGACCGCGCCGTCAGGGGCGGTCGGCAGGGTCCGCAGGATGCCCGTACCGGAGTCGATCATGAGCTGGGCGGCGGCCATGCCGGTGAGCAGGGAGATCTGGGCGTTCCAGCCGTCAGCGGGCAGGGGCGCGCGGTAGGCGAGTTCGTACGTGCCATACGTGCCGTCGGTGGCGTCGGCGTCGTCGGTGTTGCCTGTGTTATCGGGGTTGTCGTGCTCGACGATCTCCTGCTCGGGCACGTTGAGTGAGATACCGCCGCGGTCGACCTCCAGGCGCTCGCGCAGTGTCCCGATGTCCCGCAGCAGGGCGACCGGCTCCTCCGCCGTGCCGTCGTCGATGGCGCGCTGCACCCCTTCGTAGTCCAGTCTCGCCCGGCTGCGTACGAGGGCGCGGCGTACGTCGGCGCGATCGGCGCGGCCGTCCTCGTCGAGGTCGATCGTCCACAGGACTGCCGGGCAGACCTGGCCGGGGAGCAGGCTGGCGGCGCCCTCGCTCAGGGCCGTGGGGTGCAGCGGGACCTTCTCGTCGGGGAAGTAGAGGGTGGTGACGCGGCGGTGGGCCTCGGCGTCGATCGCGCCACCGGGCGTGACGTACGCCGCGACGTCGGCGATCGCGTACCGCACGCGGTAGCCGCCGCCCTCGCGCCGCGACAGGTGCATGGCCTGGTCGAGGTCGACGGAGGTGGGCGGGTCGATGGTGAGGAAGGGGATGTCCGTCGCGTCGTGGTCCGGCAGCCGGGGCGCCGCGGCGGCGCGTTCCGCCTCCGCGAGGACGTCGGCGGGGAAGGCGTCGGGCACGTCGAGTGTCGTACGCAGTGCACGCAGCGCGGCCCGCAACGGAGCCTCCGCTGCGCCGGTCACACGGAGCTGGCGGCGCGGCATGACCCGAGCGTATGGCGGACCGCTGCTCCTGGCATGCCGAACGGGGGAGCGCCTCCCCGCCCCCACGCCCCCCGGCAAGGACCCCACACCCCGTACCCTTTCGCAGGGGCCGCACCCCCTCCCTCGTACCGCCTAAGGAGTCCGCTCGTGCTCGTCCTGCTGCCGCCGTCCGAAGGCAAGGCCTCGTCCGGGCGGGGTGCTCCGCTCAAGCCCGAGACGCTGTCGTTGCCGGGGCTCGCCGAGGCTCGGCGGGCCGTGCTCGACGAGCTGGTCGAGCTGTGCGCCGCCGACGAGGAGAAGGCGCGGCTCGTGCTCGGGCTCAGCGAAGGGCTGCGGGGCGAGGTCGCCAAGAACGCCGGGCTGCGTACGGCCGGCGCCCGTCCCGCGGGGGAGATCTACACGGGCGTGCTGTACGACGCCCTGGACCTGGCCTCGCTCGACGCCGCCGCCAAGCGCCGCGCCGCCCGCTCCCTGCTCGTCTTCTCCGGGCTGTGGGGCGCCGTCGGTGTGAGCGACAAGATCCCCTCCTACCGCTGCTCGATGGGCGTGAAGCTGCCGGGCCTCGGGGCGCTCGGCGCGTTCTGGCGTACGCCGATGGCCTCCGTCATGCCGGAGGCGGCGGGCGACGGGCTGGTCCTGGACCTGCGGTCGTCGGCGTACGCGGCGGCCTGGAAGCCCAAGGGCGAGGTGGCGGGGCGGACGGCGACCGTGCGGGTGCTGCACGCGCAGCTGGTGGACGGGGTCGAGAAGCGGTCCGTGGTCTCGCACTTCAACAAGGCGACGAAGGGCCGCATCGTCCGGTCCCTGCTGACCACGGGCGCCCGGCCCGAGGGCCCCGCCGAGCTGGTGGAAGCGCTGCGGGACCTGGGGCATGTGGTGGAGGCGGAGCCCCCCGCGAAGGCGGGCAGGCCGTGGGCGCTGGACGTGGTGGTACGGGACGTGCACTGAGCGGAGCGCCCGAGAACGGCACACCGTGACCGCGGGCCGGCTTCGGCCCGGCCCGCCACGCGGCGCGCACGGCAGCGGCGCACGGCACTCGTACACGCCCCCCAGTCCCCCGGTCACCCCCCGTCGACCGCCACCGAGCCGCCCCCTCCCCCCGCACGCAGCCCGCCCAGCAACCGCTCCAGCGCCCGCTCCGTCAGGGCCGGCGCCTGCGGTGAGGCGTCGCCCCCGCGGGCCAGCCACAGCGCCGCCTCGTTCATCGCTCCCGACAGCAGGCGCGCCAACGGCTCGACCGGCTGCTCGGCGATGACCCCGGAAGCGACCAGCGTGTCCAGCGCCTGGGCCAGGTGCCGGGCGGAACCCTCCTCGTCCATGGCCCGCCACTCGTCCCACCCGAGCACGGCCGGCGCGTCGACCAGGACGATGCGCCGCACCACCGGGTCGCGCCCGGCGGCAAGGAAGGCCCGGCAGCCCGCCAGCAACTGCTCCCAGGGGTCCTCGTGGCGCTCGGCGGCGGCCGCGACCCGCTCCCCCAGCTCTTCCTGCACCTCGGCGACGACCGCGCGGAACAGCCCCGCCTTGCTCGCGAAGTGGTGGTAGGCGGCCCCCTTGGTGACCCCGGCCGCCCGCGCCACGTCGGCGAGGACCACGGCGTGGTATCCGTCCGCGGCGAATCTCCGCCGCCCCTCGGCCAACAGGGCCCGCCGTGTCGCCGCCCGCTGCTCGGCCCTGGTGACCGCCATCCCGCCCGTCTCCTCTCACCGTTTCACATACCCCGGGTATGTTAGCGTCCCGTTCCACATACCCGAAGTACGCCAAAGCGAGCACCCTTACGACGAGCAGAGGAGCCACCCGCCATGAAGACCGAGCTCGGCAGCTTCTATCCGGTGATCGCCACCCGCGACGTGGCGGCCGCACGCGACTTCTACGTCCGCCACTTCGGCTTCGAGGCGACCTTCGAGGCCGACTGGTACGTGAGCCTCCACCGCCCGGACGCCCCGCAGTACGAACTCGCCCTGCTCGACCACACCCACCCCACCCTCCCGGAAGGGCACCGCACGCCGGTGCGGGGCGGCCTCCTGCTCAACTTCGAGGTCGACGACGTCGACGCCGAATACCGCAGGCTGGTCGGGCAGGCGGGCCTGCCGGAGCTGCTCTCCCTGCGGACGGAGGAGTTCGGGCAGCGCCACTTCATCGTCGCCGCACCGGACGGCGTACTGATCGACGTCATCACCGTGGTGGCGGCGGGCGCGGAGTACGCGGAGCAGTACACACCCGGGCACGCACCACAGGACGGCTGATCCGACCGGCAGCTCGGTTGCAGCATGCGCAACGCCCTTTGCGTGTGCTGCACGGTGCCGGGCACTATGCCCCCATGGTTCCTGACTCGCCCTCCGCGCCGTACGCCGCACCGTCCCCCGCCCCGTCCGTTCTCGACCTCGCCTCCGTCGTCCCCGTGGTCGTCGTGGAGGACCTCGCCGACGCCGTGCCGATGGCGCGGGCCCTGGTGGCCGGGGGCCTGCCCGCGATCGAGGTGACGCTGCGGACGCCGGTCGCGCTCGACGCGATCCGGGCCATCGCCGCCGAGGTGCCGGACGCGGTCGTCGGCGCCGGCACCGTGATATCCGCGCGGAACGTCGCCGACTCCGTGGCGGCCGGCGCCCGCTTCCTCGTCAGCCCCGGCTGGACGGAGTCGCTGCTGGAGGCCATGGAGGGGTCCGGGGTGCCGTTCCTGCCCGGCGTCTCGACGACCTCGGAGGTCGTGGCACTGCTGGAACGCGGCGTCAGTGAGATGAAGTTCTTCCCCGCGGAGGCCGCCGGCGGAACCGCCTACCTCAAGTCCCTCGGCGGCCCACTGCCCCAGGCCCGCTTCTGTCCGACCGGCGGCATCACGCCCGGCACCGCGCCGACGTATCTCGCGCTGAAGAACGTCGGCTGCGTGGGCGGCAGTTGGATGCTGCCCTCCGACGCCGTCGCGGCGAAGGACTGGGCGCGCGTGGAGTCCTTGGCGCGGGAGGCCTCCACCCTGCGGTGACGCTCCGGGCGCCCTACCGCAGGTGCGACGTGTCGTTCAGGAGGCGCAGTGAGGCGTTGCCGTCGGCGTAGTACGCCACCGCTGATACCGAGGCCGCCGCGAGTTCCATGCGGAACAGGGACTCCGGCGGGGCGCCGAGCGCCAGGCGCACCAGGGTCTTGATGGGCGTCACGTGGGTGACGAGCAGGACCGTGCGGCCCGCGTACGCCGACGTCAGGCGGTCGCGGGCGGAGGCCACCCGGCGGGAGACCGCCGCGAACGACTCACCGCCCGGCGGCGCCACCTTCGGTGAGGCCAGCCAGGCGTTCAGCTCCTCGGGGTGGCGCTCGCGCACCTCGCCGAAGGTGAGCCCTTCCCAGGCCCCGAAGTCCGTTTCGCGCAGGCCGTCCTCGAGGTGGACGTCGAGTCCCAGGCGGGCGGCGACGGTGTGCGCGGTCTCCTGGCAGCGCTTGAGCGGCGAGGAGACGATCGCCTGGATCGTGCCGCGCGCCGCGAAGGCGGCCGCCGCGCGCTCGGCCTGCTCACGCCCCACCGCGGACAGGGACGGGTCGGTGCCGCCGCTCCCGGAGAAGCGCTTCTCGGGCGTCAGCGGGGTCTCGCCGTGCCGCAGCAGTACGAAGGTGGCGGGCGCTCCGAGGTCGGCGGGGGCCGCCCAGCCGACGGGCGGGGTCGTCCGCGCCGCGCCGCTCGCCGCCCGCCGGTCGGCGCTCTCACCGGTCGCCACAGCCCCGCCGGGCGCGACGGCCTCACCGGTCACGACAGCCTCACCGGCGACGGCGGTCGCATCATCCACGGGGGTCGCCGTCACGTCAGCCGAAGGCCTCGCCCCCGCCAGCGCCGCCCGCGCCCTCGCCGCCCCGGCCACCGCGTCACCCGGCGGGCCGGACGGCTCCGGTGCGGCGGCGGCCGCGCGCGCGGCCCTCGCGTCCAGTTCCGCGGTCGACGCCGACGGCGACCACGCCACGCCCCGCTTGCCCGCGTCCATCGCCTCGTTGGCGAGCCGGTCCGCGTGCTTGTTCTTCTCGCGCGGGATCCACTCGTACGTCACCTGGGACGACGGGAAGACCCGCGCCGCCTCGGCCGCGAGCGGCTTCATGTCGGGGTGCTTGATCTTCCAGCGGCCCGACATCTGCTCCACGACGAGTTTGGAGTCCATGCGGACGTGGACGGAGGCCGTCGGGTCGAGTTGGTGGGCCGCCTTCAGGCCGGCCACCAGGCCCTTGTACTCCGCGACGTTGTTCGTCGCGACGCCGATGTACTCCGCGGCCTCCATCAGGGTCTCCCCCGTGGCCGCGTCGATGACCACCGAGCCGTAGCCCGCGGGCCCCGGGTTGCCCCGGGAGCCGCCATCGGCCTCGACGATGAACTCGCGCATGGAGCAGGGTCCTTACAGGCCGGACTCGGACGTACGGACCAGGATGCGACGGCAGTTCTCGCACCGCAGGACGGTGTCGGGGGAGGCCGCCTTCACTTCGTTGACCTCGGTGATGTTGAGCTCAAGGCGGCAGCCCTCGCAGCGCCGCTGGTAGAGCTTGGCCGCGCCGACGCCGCCCTGCTGCGCGCGGAGCTTGTCGTACAGCTTGAGGAGGTCGGCCGGGATGGAGGCCGAGACGACCTCGCGCTCCTTGGTGGCCGTGGCCATCTCGCGGTCGAGCTCCTCGGACGCGGCGTCCCTGCGGCCCGTCGCGTCGTCGATCTTCGCCTGGATCGAGGAGACCCGCTCGGTCAGCTCGGCGACCCGCTCCTGCGCGGACTCCCGGCGCTCCATGACCTCCAGGACGACGTCCTCCAGGTCACCCTGGCGCTTGGCGAGCGAGGCGATCTCGCGCTGGAGGTTCTCCAGGTCCTTAGGGGACGAGACCGCGCCGGAGTCCAGGCGCTGCTGGTCGCGGGCCGCGCGCTGACGGACCTGGTCGACGTCCTGCTCCGCCTTGGTCTGCTCGCGGGCGCAGTCGCCCTCCTCGGTCGTCGAGGCGACGAGGAGGTCGCGCAGCTGCGTGAGGTCCTTGGTCAGCGACTCGATCTCGGCGTGCTCGGGAAGGGACCTCTTCTTGTGCGCGAGCTGCTGAAGTCGGGTGTCCAGGGCCTGGACGTCGAGCAGTCGGATCTGGTCGGCGGGCGCGGCGTTCAGTTGGGGGCTCCAGGTGTGTCGTGAGTAGAGGCCGCGTGGGCGGTCCAGGGGTCGGTGACCGTGTGCGAGACGTGGACGCGAAGGCCCCATCCGTTGCGGTCGGAGATCTGATCGAGCTGGGCTGCGGCCAGCTCGCACCAGGGCCACTCGGTGGCCCAGTGGGCGGCGTCGAGCAGCGCCAGCGGTGTGCGTTCGCGGGCCTCGGAGGCCGGGTGGTGGCGCAGGTCGGCGGTGAGGAAGGCGTCCACACCGGCGGCGCGCACGTCGTCGAAGAGGCTGTCGCCGGAGCCGCCGCTCACCGCGACGGTGCGGATCAGCGCGTCCGGGTCGCCCGCGGCGCGGATGCCCTGCGCGGTGGCGGGCAGCCGCTTCGCCGCGCGCTCGGCCAGCTCGGCGAGGGTCAGCGGGTGTTCGAGCTCGCAGATCCTGCCGAGCCCGCGCCGGCCGTGGCGGTCGGTGGGGTCCGGCACGAGGGGGCGTACGACCCGCAGGTCGAGGGCGCCCGCGAGCGCGTCGGAGACGCCCGGGTCGGCGCGGTCGGCGTTGGTGTGCGCGACGTGCAGCGCGACGTCGTTCTTGATGAGGTCGTGGACGACGCGGCCCTTGAAGGTGGAGGCCGCGACCGTCGTCGTACCGCGCAGGTAGAGCGGGTGGTGGGTGACCAGGAGCTGGGCTCCGAGCCGCACCGCCTCGTCGGCGATCTCCTGGACGGGGTCGACGGCGAAGAGGACCCGGGAGACCTCCGCGTCGGGGTCGCCGCAGACCGTGCCGACCGCGTCCCAGCTCTCGGCCAGATCGGCGGGCCACAGGGCGTCGAGGGCGGCGATGACTTCAGACAGACGGGGCACGGGGAAAGGCTACCTTCCCGCTGCGCTCGGCATACCTGGCCTTACCTTGAGTGGCCGGGCGGCTACGGAACGCCCCTTCCCGGTGGGGCACGGGGCACTGCTCGTTCGGCCCCTCAAGAGCCGCAGACGCGACTGCCGAGTTCTGAGCGGGTGCGTCTGCGGCTCTTCTGTGGTTGCTCGCGCAGTTCCCCGCGCCCCTTACGGGGCGAGGTTGGTCTTGAGGTCGGACAGGACCTCGTTCGCCGCCGTCACGCCGAGGCCCAGGTACCACGTCTCGTCCGGCACGTCCTTCGCGTGCCCCTTCCTCACCGCGCCGAGCTTCTTCCAGAGCGGGTTCTTCTCGGCGGCGGAGCGGCCCGTCTTCTTCGCGTCGCCGTAGACACCCGTGAAGATCCAGTCCGCGTCGGCCTGGTCGATCTTCTCGGGGCTGATCTCGGTGGCGAGGTCGTTGATCCGCTGGTTCTCGGGCCGCGGCAGACCCGCGTCGTCGAGGATCGTGCCGATGAAGGACGCCTTGGCGTAGAGGCGGATGCGGTCCGGCATGTAGCGGAGCATCGTGACGGTCGGCTTCTTGCCGCCGTGGGAGGCGGCGATCTCCTTGCCGAGGCCCTTCGCCCGCTTCTCGTACGCGGCGAGCTCCTCCTCGGCCTTGGCGGTCTCGTCGAGCGCGGCGGCGTTCAGGAGGTAGTTCTCCTTCCACGTGAAGCCGGGGCGGATGGAGAACACCGTCGGGGCGATCTCGGAGAGCTGCGGGTAGAGCTTGGCGGCGCGCAGTTCGCTGCCGAGGATCAGGTCCGGCTTGAGCGCGGCGATGGCTTCCAGGTTGAGGGAGTTGATCGTGCCGACGTCCTTGGGGCTGCCGGCCTCCTTCTCGAGGTAGCCGGGGACGCCGTCGTCGCCCTCGGTGGGGGCGTATCCGACGGGCTTGACGCCCAGCGAGACCACGTTGTCCAGCTCGCCCACGTCGAGTACGACGACGCGCCGGGGCCGCTTCTTCAGCTCGGTCTCGCCGCGGGCGTGCTCGATCGTGCGCGGGAACTGGCCCGGCTTCGCGGTCGTGCCCATCTTCGCCGTCCGCTCGGCGGCCTCGGCGAAGTCGTCGCCGCCCTGGGCGACGGCCTTGCTGCCGGTGCCGTCGTCGGACTTCGCGGAGCCGTCGCCGCCCGAGCCGCAGGCGGCGAGCGTGAGCGCGGCGGTCACGGCGAGGGCGACCGTCGCGGCGGCGCGGCGGCCGCGCCGCGGGGACCGGGACCGTACGGCTCGTGCCGTCCGGGGGAACTCGGACATCGGGACTCCAAAGGTGCGCTGCCCGGACCGGCCGAGCTCAGGTCCGCCTGACTTTAGGCAGTGCCGCCCCGCGCAGCACAACCGCCCCCGCCCCCTCAGGCCAACCGGGACATCTCCACCCTTCTGTGTGAAGCGGACAGCCGTGCACCCCACGTCAGCGCGTACGAACCTAGCGTCGAAGGCGGAGGTGACACCGACCATGACAGCGGCAACGATCACGGCGGACGGTTCCTACGCGGCACGGCTCGCACGGCGGGGCGACTCCTGGTTCCCCGAGCGCTGGACGCTGGACTCCCCCGAGCCCTACGCGGTGCCGCTCGCCGGCCACCAGCCCGAGGAGCCCGGCACCGAAGTGCTGCCGCTGAGCGACGGGCGCGTCCTCATCCACCGCCTGGTGGACGGACGCCACGCCTTCGCGCTGCTCTACCCCACGGGCCCGGAGACCGGTGAGATCCCTCTCGGCGGCGTGGAGTGCGAGGGCGGGCTGAGCCTGCTGCCGCCCGCCCCGGACGGCACCCGTGCCTACGCCCTCGCGGTCGGCGCCCGCTCGACGGACGTATGGCTGGTGGCGGGCGGCTCCTTCGGCCCCGAGCACGTCGCCGAGGTGCCCGGGCGCTGCTCGGGCGGCGTCTGGCTGGACCGTACGGGGCGGCTGCTCGCCCTGGACCGGGAGTCGGCCGGGTGCGTGAAGACGGTGGCCGTCGACCTGGAGCGGGGCGGCGAGGTGTCTCCGCTGCTCCAGATCGCCGAGGGGAGCGACGACCGGCTGCTGCTCGCCGACGCGGACAGCGGCCTGCTCCTCATCCGTTCGAACGCGCCGGGCCACGACCGGCTCGGCTGGGGCGTGCTCGGCGGCACCCTCCCCGTCCGCTTCCCCGAGTCGCTGCGGCTCGCGGACTGCGCCGTCACGCCGTTCGCGATCCAGCCGGGACAGACGCTCCTCCCGGAGGGCTGCGCGGTGGCGCTGCGGATCGACGGCGCGGCGGGCACCTGGCTCGGCGTCTGGCGGCCCGCCGAGCGGCGCATTCGGCAACTGCCCGCACCCGTGGGCTGGTTGGCCGGTTCGGGGCACTGGACGCGGGACGGCGTGCTGCGACTTCCGTACGTGACGCGGGACGTGCCCTGCGGTGTCGCGCGGGTGACGGCGCCCCCGCAGGAGCTGCCGGACGCGCCGTCGCTCAAGCCGGTACCGCCCCCCGCGCCCCGGCCCGTGCCCCTGCAACAGGCGCCCCTCGGCGGGCGGGTGGCGGCCGGTTAGACTCGCCCGGCTGCACGAAGGATCTTCTTACGGGGTGAGTAGAGAGATGTCGACCGAGGCCATAACGGAGACACAGACGGAAACGCAGTGGACGACACAGCGGGAGACGCCGTGGACGACACAGCGCGAGACACAGTGGGAGACCGATCCGCGGCAGGCGATGGCCGCCGCGACCTCGACCGCACGGTCCGGCGCCGGTAGGCACCGCGGGCCGGTGGCCGAGCACGACGAGGCCACCGCGCCGAGGGGCCGCCACCGCAGGCAGCCGTCGGACTCCTGACGCACCGAAGCACGCACCACCACACGCACCGCGTCGCGGAGAGCCCCGCCCAAAGGCCGTCACAAGCGGCCCCCGGGCGGGGCTTCCCTGCGTTTCCACCAAGAACCGCCTACCCCACTTTCAGAGCTTCTCCCGCTTCAGGCCTTTTCCCGCTTCAGGCCGAGCACCTCGGCCGCCGCGAACGTCTCGGCCGGGGGGCGCGCCGCGTAGTACGGCGAGATCAGCTCGTCCAGCTCCTCGAAGGTGAACGCCTCCTTCGCCGCGTCGAACTTCGCCGCCACCTTGGGACGTTCGACGATCGCGACCATCCCCCCGTGGACCACGAGCAGTTGGCCGTTGACGCGGCCGGCGGCGGGTGAGGCGAGATAGCCGACCAGCGGCGACACGTGTTCGGGCGCGAGCGGGTCCAGCCGGCCGTCCGTCGGCTCCTGGAACCCCTGGAAGACGTCCTCGGTCATCCGCGTCCGCGCGCGGGGGCAGATCGCGTTGGCCGTCACGCCGTACTTGGCGAGTGCCAGCGCCGTCGACGTCGTCAGTCCGACGATGCCGCCCTTCGCCGCCGCGTAGTTGGGCTGGCCCGCGGATCCGGCGAGGAACGCCTCCGACGAGGTGTTCACGATCCGCCCGTACACCGGGCCGCCCGCGGCCTTGGAGCGCTCGCGCCAGTGGACGGACGCGAAGTGGGTCGTGTTGAAGTGGCCCTTGAGGTGGACGCGGATGACCGAGTCCCACTCGCCCTCGCTCATCGAGAAGATCATCCGGTCCCGCAGGATGCCCGCGTTGTTGACCAGGATGTCGAGCTTTCCGTACGTGTCGACCGCCAGCCCGATCAGCGTGCGGGCCTGGTCGTGGTCCGCCACGTCGCCGGTGTGGGCCACGGCCTGTCCGCCCTCGGCCCGGATCTCGGCGGCGACCTCCTCGGCGGGCGCCGCCGACGCCTCACCGGAGCCGTCGCGCCCCGGCTGCCCGAAGTCGTTGACGACGACGCTCGCGCCGAGCCGGGCCAGTTCCAGGGCCTCGGCGCGGCCGAGCCCGCGGCCCGCGCCGGTGACGACCGCGGCCAGACCCTCAAGTGGCAGTGGCAGTGACATCGATGTCCCCCATGTCCTCTCAGATCTCGATGCACGTACGCAGGGCGGTCCCGGTACGCATCTGGTCGAGGGCCTCGTTGATCTCGGTGAGCCGCACCCGGTGCGTGATGAGGTTCTCCAAGTCGATGCGGCCCGCCCGCCAGAGCGCGATGGCCCGTTCGTACGACTGGAGGACGTCGCCCCCGCCGTACATGGAGGGCAGGATCCGCTTCTCGTCGAAGAACAGCTCGAACATGTTGAGCTGGAGGTGGTCGTCCATGGCGCCCGCGCCGACGACGCACAGCGTGCCGCCGCGCCGCGTCGTCTCGTACGCCGTGCGGGCCGTGGCGGACTTGCCGACGACCTCGAAGACGTAGTCGAAGCCCTCGCCCGCGGTGATCCGCTGCTTGGCGTCGGCCAGCCCGTCGGGCGGGACCGCCTCCGTGGCGCCGAAGCCGAGCGCCGCCTCCCTGCGTGAGGCGACCGGGTCGACCGCGACGATCTGCGCCGCGCCCTTGAGCCTGGCCCCCTGGATCGCGGAGATGCCGACGCCACCGCAGCCGATGACGGCCACCGACGAACCGGCCCGCACGTCGGCGGTGTTGATGGCCGCGCCGAGCCCCGTGGTCACCCCGCAGCCGATGAGCGCCGCGATGTCGAAGGGCACGTCGTCGGGGATCGGCACGGCGCACCCGGCGTCGACGACGACCTCCTCGGTGAAGGTGCCCGTGCCCGCGAAGCCGAAGACGTCACCGCCGGGGCGCTTGAAGTTGGGGGTGCCCGCGTTCATGAAACCGGCGAGACAGAGCTGGGTCTGGCCGCGCTTGCAGGCGGGGCAGGTGCCGCAGGCGGGGAGCCAGCTCAGGAGGACCCGGTCGCCCGGCGCGAGGCCGCTGACGCCGTCGCCGACGTCGAGGATCTCGCCGGCGCCCTCGTGGCCGGGGATGAAGGGCGCGGGCTGCGGCAGCACGCCGTTCATCGCGGAGACGTCGGAGTGGCACAGGCCGGTGGCCCGGACCCGGATCCTCACCTTGCCCGGACCGAAGCCCAACGCCTCCACGTCGTCGAGTACTTCGAGCTTGTCCTGGCCTATCTCGTGCAGTACGGCTGCGCGCATCGTGCGGCTCCTCTCGGCGTACGAAGCTCCGGGCCCGCCCCGAAGCGGCTCGGCTCCGGGCGCTCCCCGAAGCGGCTCAGACGTGCTCGACGACGGTGTCGGCGAGGACCGGCGCGTCGTCCCGTTCGACCGCCGTGACCGTGGCCTGGACGCGGCCCTCGGTGCGCCACATGCGGATGCGCAGGGTCTCGCCGGGGAAGACGACCCCGACGAAGCGGGTGCCGTAGCCGCGCACCCGGGACACGTCGCCGTCCAGTTGCGTGTCGACGACGGCCTTGAGGGTCATCCCGTACGTGCACAGGCCGTGCAGGATCGGCCGGTCGAAGCCGGCGAGCTTCGCGAACTCGGGGTCGGCGTGCAGCGGGTTCCAGTCGCCGGAGAGGCGGTAGAGCAGCGCCTGGTCCTCGCGGACGGGGCGCTCGACCTCCAGGTCGGGGTCGCCCTCGGGGGCGGGCAGCCTGGTGGAGGGGCCGCGGTCGCCGCCGAAGCCGCCTTCGCCGCGTACGAAGATCTGGGCGTCGCTCGTCCACAGCGGGCCCTCGGCGTCGGCGGCCTCGGAGCGCAGGACGAGGATCGCCGCCTTGCCCTTGTCGTACACCGCGGCGACCTTCGAGGTGGTCACGGCCTTGCCGTTGACGGGGATGGGGCGGTGCAGCGTGATGGTCTGGCCGCCGTGCAGCACGGCGGCGAGGTCCACGTCGATGCCGGGGGCCGAGAGGCCGCCCATGATGCCCATGCCGGCGCCCGCGACGGTGGCGAAGCTGGGCAGGACGTGCAGGCCGGACTCCAGCGTGTACCGCAGTTCGGCGGGGTCGGTGGCGGGCCGTCCCGCGCCGAGGCCCAGGTGGTAGAGCTGGACGTCCTTGTGGTCCCAGGTGATCTCGGCGGACCGGGGTTCGGCAGCCACGGCCTTCGCGGCGTCAATGGGCATGGGGTGGCAGCTCCTTGGGCTCTTCGGCCGACAGCGGAAGACCTCGGTGCGGCCGTCCGCACCGTCGACCGCACCGAGGTCGCAACAGGGCCGTTCTAGAACGCGTTCCAGTCCGGCGTCCCATGTATAGCCGAGCCCCGGGAAGTTGTGAAGGCTCCGGACGCGCGCCGTCTGACGCAGCGTCAGTTCAGCTGTCCTGGGAGCCTCGCCCCCGGGAGGCGGCCGTCCGCTGCGCCGGCATCCACAGGAGCAGCATCACCACGCCCGCCAGCAGGATGAACCCGCTCGTGCGGAACGCCATGGCGTAGCCGTCCGTCAGCGCCTGCCGCGACGTCGAGCCGTCCATCTGCGCCGCCGCCACCGTGGAGAGCACCGCGAGGCCGAGCGCGCCGCCCATCGTGCGGGAGGTGTTGATCAGGCCCGAGACGAGCCCCGCGTCGCCCGGCTGCGCGCCCGACGTGGCGAGGGAGGCGAGCGGGGTCGTGGCGAGGCCCGCGCCGAACATCATCACGATGCCGGGCAGCATGATCGAGGTCACGTACGCCCCGTCGACCGTCATCGTCGACTGCCAGCCGAAGCCCGCGGCGGCCACCACGATGCCGAGCACGGAGACGTTCTTCGCGCCGAGCACCGGCATCACGCGCGGCGCCAGCATCGAGCCGAGGACGATGGTGAGGGACGACGGGATGAGGGCGAGGCCCGCCTTGAGCGGGGAGTAGTCGAGGACGTTCTGGGCGTACAGCGTCATGAACATCCACATGGCGAACATCCCGCCGCCGCACATGAACATCGCGGCGTTCGCGGCCGACACCGACCGCACCCTGAACAGCTTCAGCGGCATCAGCGGCACCTTCGCGCGCGCCTCCACCACGAGGAAGGCCGCGAGCAGCGCGAGCCCCGCCGCCAGCGGCACCAGGGTCGCCGCCGCCGTCCAGCCCTTCTCCTCGGTCTGCACGATCCCGTACGCGAGGGTGGCGAGCCCGGCGGTGACGAGCACCGCGCCCGGCACGTCGAGGCGGCGCCCCTGGCCCGCCCTGCTCTCGGTGAGCCAGGCCAGCCCCGCGACGATGACCAGGGCGCCGATGGGGACGTTGATCAGGAGCACCCAGCGCCAGGAGAGCAGGTCGGTGAGGACGCCGCCGACCAGGCCGCCGGCCGCGCCGCCGCCCGCGCCGACCGCCGACCAGACGCCGATCGCCCGTATGCGCGCCGGGCCCTCGGGCACGGCCGAGGTGAGGATCGTCAGCGTCGACGGCGCGAGGATCGCGGCGCCGAGCCCCTGGACGGCCCGCGCCGCCAGGAGCTGCCACTCGGCCTGCGCGAGGCCGCCGCCGAGGGAGGCGGCGGTGAAGAGGCCGAGGCCGAGGAGGAACATCCGCTTGCGTCCGAAGAGGTCGCCGGCCCGGCCGCCGAGCAGCATGAAGCCCGCGAAGGCGATGGAGTAGGCGTTGACGACCCACTGGAGCCCGATGGCGCTCATGCCGAGGTCGGCCCGCATCGAGGGCAGTGCGGTGTTCACCACCGACACGTCGAGGACGACCAGGAACTGGCCGGCGCAGGCGGCGAGCAGGACCGCCCATACCGGGGCGGACTTCTTCGGCGGGGCGGTGGCGGCGTCGGGGGTGTAAGTGGTGGAGGGCGTCTGGACCATGACAGCCATCCTCTCAAGCCACGCGAGCCGCACGCATCGGAAATTGGCTGGACCCGCCTGGGCCGAAGGGCCTACGCCTCCGGGCCGCACGCCCTCCCGGCCGCGGCACCTGGGATCGGGGCAGGTACCCAGGCCGACGACGCCTGACATCCGGCCCCGAGCCTCTGCCGACGCGGCGACACCCGGCGGCCGAGGCCCCTCGCCCACGCGGCGGCACCCGGCAACCCGGGCCCCCCTACCGCCGCAGCACCGTCACCACCGCCGCCCCGCCGAGACCGATGTTGTGCGCGAGCCCCACCCCGGCGCCCTCGACCTGCCGCGCCCCCGCCTCGCCCCGCAGCTGCCAGGTCAGTTCGGCGATCTGCGCGATGCCGGTCGCGCCGAGCGGGTGCCCCTTGGAGATGAGGCCGCCGGAGGGGTTCACCACCCAGCGCCCGCCGTAGGTCGTCGCGCCGCTCTCGACGAGCTTCCCGGACTCGCCGGGCGCGCACATGCCGAGCGCCTCGTACGTCAGGAGTTCGTTGATGGAGAAGCAGTCGTGCAGCTCGATGACGTCCACGTCCTCGATGCCGAGTCCGGACCCCTCGTACACCTGCCGCGCCGCCTCCCGCGACATCGGCTGTCCGACGACGTCGACGCACGAGCCGGAGGCGAAGGACTCGGCGGTGTCCGTGGTCATGGCCTGGGCAGCGATCTCCACGGCCCGCCCCGCCAGGCCGTGCCGTTCCACGAACCGCTCGGAGACGACGACCGCGGCCGCCGCGCCGTCCGAGGTCGGCGAGCACTGGAGCCTGGTGAGCGGCCGGTGGACGGTCTTGGCGGCCAGGACCTCGTCGACGGTGTACGCGTCCTGGAACTGGGCGTACGGATTGTTCACCGAGTGCCGGTGGTTCTTCGCGCCGACCGCGGCGAGCTGCGCCTCGGTCGTGCCGTACGTCTCCATGTGCTCGCGCGCCGCGTCGCCGAAGATCTGCGCGGTGGGCGGGGTCATCTCGAAGCCGTGCCGGGCGGCCATGATCTCGTAGTGCCGGGCCACGGGGGATGTCTTGAAGTCGCTCCCGTCCCCGCCTCCCAGCGAGCCGCGCGCCATCTTCTCGAAGCCGAGCGCGAGCACGCAGTCGTTGAGTCCGCCCTCGACGAACTGCCGGGCCATCATCAGCGCCGTCGACCCGGTCGCGCAGTTGTTGTTGACGTTGTAGACGGGGACACCGGTCAGGCCCAGTCCGTAGACGGCGCGCTGCCCGGCCGTCGAGGGCTGGAAGCAGTAGCCGACGGGGACCTGCTCGATGGCGTCGTAGGCGATGCCGGCGTCCTCCAGGGCCTTGGTGCCGGCCTCCTTCGCCATGTCCCAGTACTGCCACTCGCGCGTCTCGGGCTTCTCGAACTTCGTCATTCCGACGCCGACGACGTACGCCTTCATGGTGGTCCCTTCGCTGTCGGACGGTTCAGTCACGGGGCAGGCCGAGGATCCGCTCGGCGACGACATTCAGCTGGACCTGGGTGGTGCCGCCCGCGATGGTCAGGCAGCGCGACATCAGAAAGCCGTGCAGCGCCCGCTCGCCCGCGCCCTCGCGCACCGCGCCCGCCGGGCCGAGCAGCTCAAGGGCGAGTTCGGCGACCTTCTGCTGGTGCGGCGTCTGGATGAGCTTGCGCACGGAGGCGCCCGCGCCCGGCTCGGCCCCGGCGACCTGCCGGATCGTCGTCCGCAGCCCGATGCAGGCCAGCGCGTGCGCCTCGGCGGCGAGCGCTCCGACGCGGGCCCGCAGCGCGCCGTCGAGACCGGCGGCACGGGCGATGAGCGCTTCGAGACCGGTGTCGAAGGTCAGCTGGTCGGCCATGTGGACGCGTTCGTCGCCGAGGGTGTGGCGGGCCACGCGCCAGCCGTCGTCGACCTCTCCGACGACCGCGTCCTCGGGGAGGAGCACGTCATCGAAGTACACCTCGTTGAAGAGGGACTCCCCGGTGATCTCCTTGAGGGGGCGGATGTCGAGCCCCTCGGCGTTCTTCATGTCGACGAGGAAGTACGTCAGCCCCTTGTGTTTCGGCGCGTCCGGGTTCGTGCGGGCGAGCAGGATGCCGTGGTCCGCCCACTGGGCCGCGCTCGTCCACACCTTCTGGCCGTTGACGCGCCAGCCCGCCTCGACGCGTTCGGCCCTCGTCCGCAGGGAGGCCAGGTCGGAGCCCGCGCCCGGTTCGCTGAAGAGCTGGCACCAGAGGAGTTCCCCGCGCAGGGTGGGCGCGAGGAAGCGCTCCTGCTGCTCCTTCGTGCCGTACGCGATGAGGGAGGGCACCACCCAGGTCGCGATGCCGAGATCGCTGAGGGTGACCTCGGCGGCCCGCAGCTCCTCCTGGATGACGAGCTGCTGGATCGGCCCGGCGCCGAGGCCGTGGGGCTCGGGGAGGTGCGGGGCGGCGTACCCGGTGGGGGCGAGCGCCTTGCGGGCGGCGGCGGGGCCGAGGCCGCGGGCCCGGGCGATCACCTCGCGGGCCCGGGCCCGGTACGCCTCCGCCTGCTCGGGCAGTTCCAGGCGCAGCTCCCTGCGCACGCCGCTCTCGGCGAGCCGCACGGCGCGCAGCCGGTGCGCGTCGCCCGCGCCGAGCAGCTGCCGCGCCACGACGGCTCTGCGCAGATACAGGTGGGCGTCGTGCTCCCAGGTGAAACCGATGCCGCCGAGGATCTGCACGCAGTCCTTGGCGCAGGAGTACGCGGCGTCGAGGGCCGTGCCCGCGGCGAGCGAGGCGGCCAGGCTCCGCGCGCCGTCCGGCAGGCCGGGTTCGTCGGCGGCGCGGGCCGCGTCCCAGGCCAGGGCGCGGGCCCGCTCGACGCGGACCAGCATGTCGGCGCAGAGGTGCTTCACGCCCTGGAACCGTCCGATGGGCCGCCCGAACTGCTCGCGCGCCTTGGCGTGTGCGGCGGCGGTGTCCAGCGCCCATGCCGCGGTGCCGCAGGCGTCCGCGGCCAGTACGGCGGCGGCCAGGTCCCGCACGAGCGCGCGGTCCACCGCGAGGGTCCGGTCCGCCGGGACGTGCGTGGCGTGTGCGGTCACCTCGGCGGTGGGCCGGGTCGGATCGGCGCTGTCGTGTGCGCGGACGCTCAGCCCGGTCGCGTCGACGGCCAGCCACACCGGGCCCGACGCGTGGACGGCGGCCAGGATCAGCAGGTCGGCCTCGGCGCCGGAGAGGACGGGCGGCGCCGTCCCTTCGAGGACGTACCCGTCGCCGACGGACACCGCGGTGAGCGTGCCCGCGTCGAGCGCGACGGCACCGATGCGGGTGCCGGCCGCCAGCTCGGCGGCCATCGCGTGGGCGCCCGCGCGGCGCAGTACCAGCGAGGCGAGGGAGTTCGCCGCGAGCGGTCCCGGGAGCGCGGCCCGCGCCGCCTCTTCGAGGACGACCGCCAGGTCGAGCAGGTCGCCGTCCCCGCCTCCGCACTCCTCGGGCAGGTGCACGCCGAGCAGTCCTTGCCGGGCGAGGCCGTCCCAGTGGGCGGGGTGGCCGCCGGCAGGGGGGTCGTCGAGCAGCTCGCGCACCGCGTCCGGTGGGACGGCGCGCGCGATCCACCCGCGTACGGCCGCCGCCAACTCCCCTTGTTCCCGCGTGATTCCGATCCCCATGGGCATCCTCGCCGGTAGCAGCTGCCGGGACCGCGACAGAGTAGAACACGTTCCAAAACGACGGAAGACTGACGGACAGTCAGATGGCGCGGCGACCGCCGTAACCGGTGACGAGTCGGTCAACGAAAGGTCAAGACCCCCTCTCGAAAGTCAAGGCTTCCCCTCGTACGACATCCGTCGGAATAGTCGCCCGGGGAAACAGGTTCGCTTTACACGTACCCCCTGGAGTGTCCGACCTTCCGCCCTGGAGGCCCCACGCAATGTCGATGACGACGACCCACCCACGCGGCATACGCGGAGTCGTCCCCGTACTCGCCTTCTCCGGCATCGTCGTCGCGGTGATGCAGACCCTGCTCGTGCCGGTCATCAAGGACCTGCCGGCCCTGCTGAGCACCGCCCCCTCGAACGCCACCTGGGTCCTGACCGCGACCCTCCTCGCGGGCGCCGTCGCCACGCCGATCATGGGCCGCCTCGGGGATCTCTTCGGCAAACGGAAGATGCTGCTCGCCAGCCTCGCCGTGATGGTCGTCGGCTCGCTGATCTGCGGTTTCACCGACGATCTGGTCGTGATGATCATGGGCCGCGCCCTCCAGGGCTTCGCCATGGGCGCCATCCCGCTCGGCATCGGCCTGATGCGCGATCAGCTGCCCCGCGAGAAGCTCGGCTCGGCGATGGCCCTGATGAGCTCCTCCATCGGTGTCGGCGGCGGCATCGCGCTGCCGCTGGCCGCGCTCGTCGCGCAGCACGCCGACTGGCACGCGCTGTTCTTCGGCGCCGCCGGTCTCGGCGTCCTGGCGATGGCGCTCACCCTCGTCTTCGTGCCGGAGAGCCCCATGCGCGCCAAGGGCACCTTCGACGTGCTCGGCGCGCTCGGCCTCTCCGCCGGGCTCGTGCTGTTCCTGCTGCCGATCACCAAGGGCAGCGACTGGGGCTGGAGCTCGGGCACCACGCTCGGCCTGTTCGCCGCCGCGGCCGTCGTCCTCGTCCTGTGGGGCGTGATGGAGCTGCGCGTCAAGGCGCCGCTGGTGGACCTGCGCACCACGGCCCGCCGCTCGGTGCTCTTCACCAACCTCGCCTCGATCATGGTCGGCGTCGCCTTCTACGCCGTATCGCTCGTCCTGCCGCAGCTGCTCCAGCTGCCGTCCGCCACCGGCTACGGCCTCGGCCAGTCGATGGTCGTCGCGGGCCTGTGCGTGATGCCGCTCGGCCTGACGATGATGTTCACGGCGCCTGTCTACGCCCGCCTCTCGGCGAAGTACGGCCCGAAGACCACCCTCATCCTCGGCATGCTGATCATCGCCGTCGGCTACGGCGCGGGCCTCGGCCTGATGAGCGCCGCCTGGCAGACCATCGTCATCTCGGTGGTGCTCGGCGCGGGCATCGGCCTCGCCTACTCCTCGCTTCCCGCGCTCATCATCGGCTCGGTCGACCCCTCCGAGACCGGCGCCGCCAACGGCCTCAACACCCTGATGCGCTCCATCGGCACCTCGGTGTCGTCCGCCGTGATCGGCATGGTCCTCGCCAACACCGCGGACCACGTCGGCGGCGTCGCCGTGCCCACCATGCACGGCTTCCGCCTCTCCTTCCTGATCGCCACGGGCGCGGTCGTCATCGGCCTGCTCTTCGCCCTGCTGCTGCCCTCCGCCCGCCGCCCCACCACGACGCTGCTGCGGGCGAGCAGTGAGGAGGACGCCAACCTGGAGCGCGCGGCCGAGGTCCTCGCGGGCTTCCACGGCCGGGTGCACGGCGTGGACGGCGCCCCGCTGCCCCGGGCGAAGGTGACGCTGATCGACCCCCGCGGCAGGCAGGCGGGCGCCGCCCTCACCGACTCCGACGGCCGCTACGCCCTGGCCGTCCCCGCCGCCGGCTCCTACGTCCTCGCGGCCACCGCCACGGGGCACGCGCCGCGCGCCTCGGCGGCGGCGTACCACGGGGACGACCGGCCGGTGCGGGTCGACCTGGCGCTGACGGGTTCTTCCGAGGAGAGCGACGTCCCGGCCTGACGTACGTACGCATGCATGTGCGCGGCCCCGCACGCCTCACGCACCCCCGTCACGCCGGTGGCGGGGGTGCCGTGCATCATGGGCGCCGGTGCCGCCCATGACACACGGCACCACCCATTCGTACGTATGACCTGGAGGAAACCGTGGCCGTGGCCGCCGAACCCACGCCGGAGGTCCTCGCCGCGTTCGAGGCCGCCAAGGGCTTCATGCCGCGCGGTGAGGGGCTCGCGCTGTACGCGGCCGCGACGGAGGCCGCCGCGCTCGGCCTGCCCCTGCTGGAGGTCGGCACGTACTGCGGCCGCTCCACGATCCTGCTCGCCGACGCGGCCCGCGCGGCCGGGGTGAGCGCGATCACCGTGGACCACCACCGCGGCAGCGAGGAGCAGCAGCCCGGCTGGGAGTACCACGACCCCGAGACGGTGGACCCCGAGATCGGCCTGATGGACACGCTCCCCACCTTCCGCCGCACCCTGCACCGGGCGGGCCTGGAGGAGCACGTGATCGCGGTCGTGGGCCGTTCGCCGCAGGTGGCGAAGGCATGGGGCGGGGCACTCGGCCTGGTCTTCATCGACGGCGGGCACACGGACGAGCACGCCACCGCCGACTACGAGGGCTGGGCACCGCACGTCGCCGAGGGCGGGCTGCTCGTCATCCACGACGTGTTCCCCGATCCGGTCGACATCATGACCGGGCAGGCGCCGTACCGCGTCTATCTCAGGGCGCTGGCGTCCGGGGCGTTCACCGAGGTCTCGGCGGTGGACTCGCTGCGCGTGCTGCGGCGAACGGGAGCGGGGATGTGACCTCGCCGATAGGCTCGCCCTCGTGTCGTACGTAGGTCCGGAATTCGATCCCTCCCAGCCGCCCCGCCGCCGCATCGGCCGCCCGCTGGCCGTGACGGTGGCCGCGCTGGTGCCCACCTGCCTGGCCGGCTGGCTGGTCTACCAGGCGACGAGCGGGCCCGACGGGAACGAACCGGCGAGATCGCTGCCGGCGTCGTCGAGCCCGTCCGCCGACCGCTCCATGCCCTCCGAGGCAGGCCCGCCCTCCCCCTCGAAGTCGGACAAGGGGCAGGAAAAGGACAAGGACAAGGGCGAGGACGGCAAGGGCGACGGCAACGATTCGAGTACGAAGCCGCCCACGCGCCGCCCCGCCGCGGACGGCCCCCTCAAGGGCAAGGTGGTCGTCGTCGACCCCGGGCACAACACGGGCAACTTCCGGCATACCGCCGAGATCAACCGCCAGGTCGACATCGGTACGAACCGCAAGGAATGCGACACCACGGGCACGTCGACCAACGACGGTTACACCGAGGCCACCTTCACCCTGGATGTCGCCCGCCGCCTGCGCACGCTCCTTGAGAAGCAGGGCGCCACGGTCAAGTTCACCCAGGACGGCGACCGCCCCTGGGGCCCGTGCGTCGACGAGCGCGCCCGGATCGGAAATGAGGCCCGCGCCGACGCGGTGGTCTCCATCCACGCCGACGGTTCGGGCGCGGGCAACCGCGGCTACCACGTGATCCTGCCCGCGAAGGTGAAGGGCGGCGCGGCCGACACCTCACCGATCGTCGCCCCCTCCCGGGAGTTGGGCGAGCGCATCGCCGGAAAGTTCGTGAGCGCGACGGGCAGCGCCCCTTCCAACTACGTGGGCGGCGGCACCGGCCTGGACGTCCGCAGCGACCTCGGCGGCCTCAACCTCTCCACGGTGCCGAAGGTGTTCATCGAGTGCGGCAACATGCGGGACGCGAAGGACGCGGCGCTCTTGAAGAGCGCGGAGTGGCGGCAGAAGGCGGCGCGGGGCATTTCTGAGGGAATCGACGGATTCCTGCGGGGATAGCGCGTGAACGTCCGCGTACCAAGTCGTGCACGTCTTTATCCCGAGCAGACACCCGCTGTGTACGGACGATATTGTCCTCCCTACGATGAGGGGCCACCCCCGCGCTTCGCGCACCGCGACACGAACGCGACTACGGCGACAGCGACGCCTCCACTGACGAGACGACTGACGAAGGACCTGAAGTGAATTTCCGCTCCCTCACTCGAGGCGACGGCGTGGTGATCGGAGCAGCGGTGTTGCTCTTCATCGCCTCGTTCCTCAATACGCTGGACCCTGATGGCGGCGACAGCGACAAGTTCCCGAATGCCTGGGAAAACGGCAACCTGCTGATCAGCGTGTATCTGCTCGGCATCATCGGTGCGGCGCTCATCGTCGTGGGCCGCGCGATGCCGCAGCAGCGCAAGGTCGCGGGTCTCGACCTCGGCCAGCTCGGGGTGGCGTTCACCATCGCCTCCGCCCTCAGCTCGCTCGGCGCGATCTTCGACACCGACCAGTCGTACGGCTTCTTCTTCAATCAATTCGGGGGCAGCAACGAAAGCCCCGACGCCGGTGTCGGCCTCATCCTCGGCGTGATCGGCGCGCTCGTGCTCGCCGCCGCCGCGGTCGCCACGCAGATCGTCCCGGCCCTGAAGGCCCCCCTCATGGGCGCCCCGCGTCCGGCCGCCCCGGGTCCCTACGGCGGTCAGCCGCAGGGTGGTTACGGCTACCCCGGCGCCGGTGCCGGTCAGCCGCAGCCGGGTGCTCCCTACGGCGGCCAGCCCGGCCAGCCGCAGGGCCAGTCCTTCGGCGGTCAGCCGCAGCCGCAGGGCGGGCAGACCCCGCCGCCCGCGCAGGCGCAGCCGTCCGGTGACTTCTCGCCGTTCTGGTTCGCCGTGCCGGTGCCGCGTCCGCTGTACGCGGAGGACGGTTCGCCCACGCCGATCGCCGAACTGGCGCCCGGCACCTGGTACTTGGCCGTCGAGCAGCGCGGCGCGACCCTGGTGGCCCAGACGCAGGACGGCCGCCGCGGCGTCCTTCAGGACACCACGGGGATCCAGCGCGGCTGACCCCACAGGCACTGCGCGGCCCCTCGCCCTTCCGGGTGGGGGGCCGTTGTCGTACAGTCTCCCGCCAGCAGGAAACTGACAGGTCGTCAGCAACCAGGAGGGCACGCGATGAGGCTCGGGCTCGCACTCGGCTACTGGGGGCGCGGTCCCGACCCCGGCCACCTCGCCCTCGCCCGGGAGGCCGAGCGGCTCGGCTACGACTCCGTGTGGACCGCCGAGGCCTGGGGTTCGGACGCCTTCACGCCGCTGACCTGGATCGCCGCCCACACCTCCCGGATCAGGCTGGGCACGGCCGTCGCGCAGATGGCGGCCCGCTCCCCCACCACCACCGCCATGCACGCCCTCACCCTCGACCACCTCTCCGGCGGCCGGATGATGCTCGGCCTCGGCCTGTCGGGGCCGCAGGTGGTCGAGGGCTGGTACGGGCGGCCCTTCCCGGAGTCGCCGCTCACCGCGACCCGGGAGTACGTCGATGTCGTCCGCCAGGTGTTGCGCCGCGAGGGCCCGGTGGAGGTCGCCGGCCGCTTCCACGCCCACCCCTACCGGGGTGCGGACGGCACCGGCCTCGGCAAGGCGCTCAAGCCGATCACGCATCCGCTGCGGGCCGACCTGCCGGTCCTGCTCGGCGCCGAGGGGCCGAAGAACATCGCGCAGACGACGCGGATCGCGGACGGCTGGCTGCCGCTGTACTGGTCGCCGACGCGCACGGACGTGTACGAGGCCTCGCTCGGCGACCTGCGGGAGGGCTTCGTGATCGCCCCCATGGCGCGGGCGAAGGTCTGCGACGACGTCGCCGAGGGGCTGCTGCCCGTCAAGGCCATGCTGGGCTTCTACATCGGCGGCATGGGGCACGCCGCCCGCAACTTCCACGCCGACCTGATGGCGCGCATGGGGTACGAGGAAGAAGCGCGGCAGGTCCAGGAGCTGTTCCTCGCGGGGCGCAGGGAGGAGGCCGTGCTCGCGGTGCCGGACGCCTTCGCCGACGAGATCTCCCTGGTGGGCCCGCGCGAACGCATCGCGGAACGGCTGGAGCCGTGGCGCGCGGGCCCGGTCACCGACCTGCTGGTCCTCGCGCCGGACCCGCACACCCTGCGTGTCCTCGCCGAGCTCAACTCCTAGGCGTCGCCTAGCCGTTCCTCAGCTGGCCGGTCGAGGGCACCTTGTCCCTGACCTCCGCGCCCGCGCTCTTGCCCGCGTCCTTCACGGAGTTGATGGCGCCGTCGAAGGAGTTCACGATCGAATCCGTCGATTCGCCCTTGCGGAGCTTGCCGGGCAGGTCCTTCAGGGCGTCGATGCCGGCCGTCAGGGGCGCCACCGCCTTGGAGAGGGTCGGGTCGCCCTGCGCGTTCTTCGTCGCCGCCTTCAGCCTGTTGTACGTGAACGCGCCCGCGAGGCCCGCCTTGACCAGGGCCGTCGTCCGGCCGTTCGCGCCCTTCTTGAACTTGCCCGCGCGGTAGGGCTTCACGATCCACTGGTAGGTGGCGCCCGCGGCGAGGCCCGCGTTGGCGACGAAGCGGGTCTTGGCGAACTTCTGCTTCTCGGCGGTGCTGGTACCGGACGGCGCCGCCGCGGTGTCCTTGTCGTCGCTGCCGCAGGCCGTCGCTCCGACGAGCAGCGTGCAGCACAGGGTGAGGGAGACTCCGGCGCGGCGGACGGATACAGGGGTGGGCACGGCAGCGGCCTCCAGAGATGAGCGGTCCTCCCCGCAGCCTCGCCCCGGCCCCGGGGCGCCGCCAGCGGGGCGGGCCCGAACGGGTTTCGAACGGGGTGCCCCCCGGTACCCGGCCACCATGTCTCCCACGCGGCACTCCCACGGCAGCACAGCGGCACGGGTCATCGCGCTCGTCGCCGACATCATGGCCGCCATACTCGGCCTGTGGATCCTGATGTACCTGCTGGACGCGAACCGCGCCAACGACCTCGTCCAGTTCATCCACGACGTGGCCCGGTGGCTGGCCGGCTGGTCGCACGACCTGTTCACCTTCGACGAGAAGTGGGCCAGGGTCGTCGCGGGCTACGGCCTCGCGGCGGTCGTCTACCTCCTGGTAGGCCACGCGGTAGCGGGCCGCCTACGCCGGTACTGAAAAACGCGCCGAGGGAGGCGCCCCCCAGAGGGGCGCGGGGAACTGCGCGCCCAGCCACATCCGGCCCGCAGGTCAACCCCCGCACCCCGGCGAAGCGTCAGCCGCAGCACTTTGGGGCGAGGCCCCGCGGGAGTCGCTCGCCGGAGAAGACCGCGCAGGTCGCCTCGTCGCCGCCGAGCGCCGCCACCGCGAGGAGCAGGGAGCCCGCCGTCCAGGTGGTCAGTTCCTCGGGCCAGACCGCCTTGTCGTCGAAGACGTAGCCCGTCCAGTACAGGCCGCTCTCCGGGTCGCGCAGGTGCTGGATGGACTGGAGGATCTCCAGGGCGCGGTCCGACTCCCCCACCATCCACAGGGCGAGGGCCAGTTCGGCGCTCTCGCCGCCGGTGACCCACGGGTTCGGGACGACGCAGCGCACGCCGAGGTCCGGCACCACGAAGCGGTCCCAGCCCTCCTCGATGCGCGCCTTGGCCTCCTCGCCGCTCAGCGCGCCGCCGAGGACCGGGTAGTACCAGTCCATCGAGTAGCGGTTCTTGTCGAGGAACCGCTCGGGGTGGCTGCTGATCGCGTGCGCGAGGGCGCCGGCCGCCAGTTCCCAGTCGGGCTGCGGCTCCCCGCGCTGCTCGGCGACGGCGAGGGCGCAGCGCAGTGCCTGGTGGATCGAGGAGCAGCCGGTGAGCAGCGCGTCGGTGACCGGCGTGCCGTCGGCCTCCCGCTTCCAGCCGATCTGCCCGCCGGGCTGCTGGAGCGCGAGGACGAACTCGACGGCGGCGAACACGGCGGGCCACATGCGGTCCAGGAACGCCTCGTCGCCGGTGGCGAGGTAGTGGTGCCAGACGCCGACGGCGATGTACGCGCAGAAGTTGGTCTCGCGGCTCCGGTCGGTGACGTCGTGCGGGTCCCCGTCGGCGTACGCCGCGTACCAGGAGCCGTCCTGGTTCTGGTGCCGGGCCAGCCAGTCGTAGGCGCGCCCGGCGGCGGCGTGCTCCCCGGCGGCGTCCAGGGCCATGGCGGCCTCGGTGTGGTCCCACGGGTCGAGGTGATGTCCGCGGAACCACGGGATGGCGCCGTCCTCACGCTGGACGGCGAGAATGCCGCGTACCGTGGCCGTCGCCTGATCGGCCGTCAGGACGCCGGGCAGGACGAGGTGTTCGGTCCGCTCGGGGCTCGTCACTTGGCGGCCACCGCGGCGTCGGCCGCCGCACGCGGCAGGTGCGGCTTGGTCGCGTAGGCCACGAAGCTCTTGCCGACGACGGGGTTGAGCAGCTGCTCGGCCACGCGCGTGGCGAGGGGCTTCTTCATGATGTCCCAGACCAGCAGCTTGTGGTACGCCCGCACGGGCAGCGCCTTGTCGTTGTCGACGCCGAACGCGCACTTTAGCCACCAGTACGGCGCGTGCAGCGCGTGCGCGTGGTGTGTGCCGTACGGCTTGAGGCCCGACTCCCGCATCTTCGTGAGGAGTTCGTCGGCCTTGTAGATGCGGATGTGGCCCCCCTCGACCTCGTGGTAGGCGTCGCTGAGCGCCCAGCAGACCTTCTCGGGGCCGTAGCGCGGGACGGTCACGGCGATGCGGCCGCCGGGCTTGAGGACCCGCACCATCTCGGCGAGGACGCCCTTGTCGTCGGGGATGTGCTCCATGACCTCGGAGATGATCACGACGTCGAACGAAGCGTCGGGGAAGGGGAGGTTGAGCGCGTCACCCTCCATCGCGGTGGCCGTCGCCCCCGCCGGGGCCTCGCCCGCCTCCTTCATCGCGGCGAACCACTTGGCGACCTCGCGGATCTCCTCGGCGTTCTGGTCGAGGGCCACCACCCGCGCGCCGCGCCGGTAGCACTCGAAGGCGTGCCGGCCCGCGCCGCACCCCAGGTCGAGGACGCGGTCGCCCGCGGCGAGCGGGAAGCGGGTGAAGTCGACGGTCAGCATCAGCGATGGCTCCCGGAGTGCGTCGGGGTGGCCGCGGTGCGGCCGGGGTTCGTGGCGGCGGAGCGGCGGATGGCCTCGCGGTAGCGGTCGGCCGTGCCCTTGGCGGCCTGCGCCCAGGTGAACTTCCCAAGGACGCGTTCGCGGCCCGCGTGGCCGAGGCGGGCGCGCAGCTCGCGGTCGCCGAGGAGCCGGTTCAGGGCGGTGGCCAGCGCGCCCGCGTCGCCCGGCGGCACCGCGAGGCAGGTCTCGCCGTCGGGGCCCGCGACCTCCGGGATCGCGCCGCCGGTGGTCGCGACGAGCGGCGTGCCGGTCGCCATGGCCTCGGCCGCGGGGAGGGAGAACCCCTCGTACAGCGAAGGGACGCAGGCGACCTGCGCGGAGCGGACGAGATCGACCAGTTCGGCGTCGGTGATGCCCTTGACGAACTCGACGGAGCCCGCGAGGCCGTAGCGCTCGATGGCCTGCGCGACGGGTCCGTCCTCGGCGCGCTTGCCGACGACGACGAGGTGGGCGCCCGGGTGCTCGGCGCGGACCTTGGCGAGCGCCTCGACGAGGTGGACGAGGCCCTTGAGCGGCACGTCGGCGCTGGAGGTCGTCACGATGCGGCCCGGCACCTCGGGCACGGCCGGGTCCGGCGAGAAGAGACCGGTGTCGGCGCCGATGTGGACGACGTCGACGCGGTCCTCGCGCACCCCGAGGTGGTCGATGATCTCCTGGCGGGAGCTGCCGGAGACGGTGAGGACCGACGGGAGGCGGCGCGCGACGCGCTTCTGCATGCGGGTGAAGGCGTACCAGCGGCGGACGGACAGGCGGCGCTTGAAGTCGGGCGCGGCGTCCAGCTCCAGCTGCCGGTCGACGGTGATGGGGTGGTGGATCGTGGTGACCAGAGGTGCGCCGAGGTCGCCCAGCAGGCCGTAGCCGAGGGTCTGGTTGTCGTGCACGACGTCGAAGTCGCCGCGCCGGGCCCGCAGATGGCGCCGGGCGCGCAGGCTGAACGTCACGGGCTCCGGAAAGCCGCCGGTCCACATGGTCGCCACTTCGAGGGCATCGACCCAGTCGCGGTACTCGTCGCGCCCCGGGGTGCGGAAGGGGTCCGGGGAGCGGTAGAGGTCCAGACTCGGCAGTTCGGTGAGCTTGAGGCCTTCCAGGCCCTCGCCCTCGTCGAGGACGGGGTAGGGCTGCGAGCCGATCACTTCGACGCTGTGGCCGAGCCGGGCCAGCTCGCGCGAGAGATGGCGTACGTAGACGCCCTGGCCCCCGCAGAACGGGTTCCCTTTGTACGTGAGGAGAGCGATGCGCAACGGTCGGTCGCCGTCGGCGTCGGAGCCCTTGCGGGGGCCCGCCTCCATGGCCTCAGCGGTCACTCTCGGCCCCCTTCTCCGTGCAGTTGTCCGCGAGGTTACGCCGGGACGGTAATCTAGAACAAGTTTCAGACTTGATCGCCGAGTGATCGCCGAACGAGCTTTGAATCTACCGGCAGGTAGGCGAGGTGTAAGGCCCGGATCAGGTGATTCGCGCCACGACATGCTCCCTGCCATGCTGTGCGATCTCGGGAGGCGTTTTCCAAAGGGGCATCGACATGACAGCGGAAGCCAAGGCGGGGAGCCCCGCGACGCCGCCCCTCACGGAGCGCCAGGAGGCGCGCCGGCGCCGCATCCTGCACGCCAGCGCGCAACTGGCCAGCCGCGGCGGCTTCGACGCCGTGCAGATGCGCGAGGTCGCCGAGGCGGCGGGCGTGGCCCTCGGCACCCTCTACCGCTACTTCCCCTCCAAGGTGCATCTGCTGGTGGCGACCATGCAGGACCAGCTCCAGCACATGCACACCACGATCCGCAAGCGCCCCCCGGCCGGCGAGACGCCCGCCGAACGGGTCGCCGAGACGCTGATGCGGGCCTTCCGCGCCCTCCAGCGTGAGCCGCACCTGGCGGACGCGATGGTGCGGGCCCTGACCTTCGCCGACCGCTCGGTGAGCCCCGAGGTCGACACGGTCTCGCGGCTGACGACGGCGATCATCCTGGACGCGATGGGCCTGCCGGAGCCGCCGACCGCGCAGCAGCTCTCCGCCGTACGGGTCATCGAGCACACCTGGCACTCCGCGCTGATCACCTGGCTTTCGGGGCGGGCGTCGATCGCCCAGGTGAAGATCGACATCGAGACCGTCTGCCGCCTCATCGACCTCACCGCCACGCCCCGGGCCTGACCCCGGGCCCGGGGCGCGCCCGGACCTCAGTCCTCGGGCGGGAACACGACCTCCCCGCTGTCGGCCAGCGTGAGGGTGATCGCCTCGACCGGGCAGCCCTCGGCGGCCTCCAGGACCCGTTCGTCGGCGTCACGCTCGGGCGCCGCGGGGCGGGACTGCCGGGCGGCGTCCAGGGTGAAGGCGCCGGGTGCGGTGATCACGCACATGCCCGAGCCGATGCAGACCGACCGGTCGACCTCGACGCGCCAGCGGTCGCCCATCAGGCACCCGTCCCTTCGTGACCGGCCGGTCGGTGACCCGCCGGCAGGTGGATCATCTTGTGCTCGAAGTACTCGCCGTACCCCTCGGGCCCGAACTCCCGTCCCAGACCGGAGTTCTTGTAGCCGCCGAAGGGGCCGAGCATGTCGAGGCTGAAGGTGTTCACCGAGTACGTTCCCGTGCGCACCCGCCGGGCGATGTCGATGCCGCGCTCGACGTCGGCGGTCCACACACTGCCGCTCAGGCCGTAGTCGGAGTCGTTGGCGATCTCGACGGCCTCGTCCGCGTCGCCGTACGGGAGCAGGCAGATGACGGGGCCGAAGATCTCCTCGCGGGCGATGCGCATGGAGTTGTCGACGCCGCCGAAGAGGGTCGGCTCGACGTACCAGCCCTGGTCGAGTCCGGGCGGCCGGCCGCCGCCCGCGAGGATCTTGGCGCCCTCCTCCTGACCGATCCGGATGTAGTCGAGGGAGCGCTGCTGCTGCCGCTTCGCGACGAGCGGGCCGAGTTCCGTGGCGAGGTCCATCGGGTCGCCGACCTTGAGCGCGGACGCCGCGGCGGCGAAGGCCTCGGCGAACTCGTCGTAGCGGGTGCGCGGCACGAGGATGCGGCTCTGGGCCACGCACGCCTGGCCGTTGATCATCCAGGCGAACGGCACGATGCCCGCGACCGCGCTCGCCGCGTCGGCGTCGGGCAGGATCACGGCGGCCGACTTGCCGCCGAGTTCCAGGGTGACGCGGGTGAGGTTGCGGGCGGCGACCTCCATGACGCGCTTGCCCGCGGCGACGGACCCGGTGAAAGAGACCTTGTCGACGCCGGGGTGCCCGACGAGGTACTCGCTGACCTCGCGGTCGGCGGAGATGATCGAGAGCACGCCCTCCGGCAGGCCCGCCTCCGCGGCGATCTCCGCGAGGACGTACGCGTCGAGCGGCGCCTCCGGCGAGGTCTTCAGGACCACCGGGCAGCCGGCGAGCAGCGCGGGGGCGAGCTTGGCGGCGGCGGTGAACTGCGGGACATTCCAGGGCACGACGGCCGCGACGACGCCGACCGGCTCGCGCCGCACGAGCAGTTTCCCGAGGACTCCGTCGCGGCTCTCCTCGTAACGGAAGTCGCGGGCGACGGTGAGCGCCGCGTCCCACACCATCATGGCGGCGAGGGCCTGCACCATCACGCTGGAGGTGTAGGGGGTGCCGTTCTCGGAGCTGATGACGCGGGCGATCTCCTCGTGGCGCGCCGCGAAGCCGTCCTTGATCCTGGTGACGACCTCGATCCGCTCGTCCAGGGTCATGTGCGGCCATGGGCCCCGGTCGAACGCCTTGCGTGCGGTGGCGACGGCGCGGTCCACGTCGGCGGGGGCGGCGTGCGGCACGCGGGCGAAGACCTGGCCGGTGTGCGGGGAGACGACGTCGATGACGTCCTTGCCGAGCGGGTCCACCAACTCCCCGCCGATGAACAGCTGTCCGTGTTCCACGAGCTCCGTCATGGCTGACCGCCTCCTGCGGGGCGCTGCTTCCCGACACTTCCTGACGTGCTTCTTCCTGACGTTGCCTCAGAACTGATACCAGTTCTAGTTCGAGGAGTCCACGCCCGGGACGGCCAACCGCCCCCGAGTTCCTCCGACTTGGGATTCAGTCGACTTGGGCGACCATTGAAACTAGTTCTAGTTATAGTGGGCGTCCGTCGACGAGAGACGAGGCGCCCATGGCCCCGCAGGCGACCGAACCGCAGGTGTCCGAACCGCCGGTGATCGAGCACGGCGGGGGCGTCTGGAGCGTCAAGGTCCCGATCCCCGACAACCCCCTCGGCTTCACCCTCGTCCACCTCCTGGCCACCGACGCCGGTCCCGTCCTCATCGACACCGGCTGGGACGACCCCACCTCCTGGTCCGCGCTGACCGCCGGGCTCGGCACGTGCGGCGTCGCCGTCGAGGACGTACACGGTGTGGTCATCACCCACCACCACCCCGACCACCACGGCCTGTCCGCGAAGGTCCGCGAGGTGTCCGGGGCGTGGATCGCGATGCACGAGGCGGACGCGTCCGTCGTCCGCCGCACCCGCTCCCAGCCGCCCGAGCGCTGGTACGGCTACATGGCCGCGAAGCTCACCGCGGCGGGCGCCCCCGCCGAGCACGTCGCGCCGCTGCTCCGCGCCCGCGACGAGGGCCGCCCGCGCCGGCTGCCCGGCCTCGACCCGGCCCTGCCCGACCGCGGGATCACCCCGGGCGAGCTGCTCGACCTGCCGGGCCGCCGCCTGCGCGCGATCTGGACGCCGGGCCACACCCCCGGCCACGTCTGCCTGCACTTGGAGGAGGAGCACCCGGCGGGGCTGCGGGGCTCCGGCCGGCTCTTCTCCGGCGACCACCTCCTGCCCGGCATCACCCCGCACATCGGCCTGTACGAGGACCCGGACGACGACACGGTCACCGATCCCCTCGGGCGTTACCTGGACTCCCTGAAACGCGTCGGGCGCCTCGACCCGGCCGAGGTGCTGCCCGCCCACCAGCGCGCCTTCACCGGCGCCCCCGCCCGCGTCCGCGAGCTGATCGCCCACCACGAGGAGCGCCTGACCGGCCTGCTGGCCCTCCTCACCGAGCCCCTCACCCCCTGGCGGCTCGCCGAGCGCATGGCGTGGAACCGCCCCTGGGACGAGATCCCCCACGGCTCGCGCAGCATCGCGGTCTCGGAGGCCGAGGCCCACGTGCGGCGCCTGGTGAAGCTCGGGCGGGCGGAGGCGGTGGCGGGGAGCGATCCGGTGATGTACGTGGCGGTGTGACCGGGGGCGCCCGCCGACCGGCCGGTAGAGTGGGCGGGTCGTCCTCACGTCCGCGCGGGGGGAAGCCGGTGCGAATCCGGCGCAGGCCCTTCCCCGAGTTCTCGGCTTCGCTCGAGCAGGGGAGGCCCCGGTCCGTGTACCGCCTTCAGCGGTGAGCCGGAATGCCCTGTGCGGAACGTGACCGGCTCGCTCATCGGGACCCCCGATGAGCGGCACCGTCGAGGTATACGGAGCCGGAGCCGCCCGGAAGAGCCGTGCCCGCACGGTCCGTGCCGCCCCGCTCCCCGCAGGGAGAGGCAACCCGCCGCATCATGAACGTTCGCCGCAGCGCAGCGGTCCTGGCCGCCGTCGCCGTGTTCGGCTCCGCCGCCGCACCGGCCGCCTTCGCGGACGACGCCCCGTCGCCCTCGACCGCGCTCCCCTCGGGCCTGTACGGCAAGTCCGACCCGAAGTTCGACGGCGTCTTCCGGCAGTCTTACGCCCTGCTCGCGCTGGACACCGCGGGTGTCGAGCCCGCCCAGAAGGCCGTGACGTGGCTGACCGGGCAGCAGTGCGCGAGCGGTGGCTTCGCCGCCTACCGCGCCGACGCGAGTGAGCCGTGCGACTCCAAGACGGCGGTCGACAGCAACTCCACCGCCGCCGCCGTGCAGGCCCTCGCCGCCCTCGGCGGCAAGGACAAGAACCTGGCCGCGACGGTCAAGAAGAGCGTCGGCTGGCTGAAGTCCGTGCAGAACCAGGACGGCGGCTGGGGCTACAACCCGGGCCTGCCCTCCGACGCCAACTCCACCGGCATCGTCGTCGGCGCCCTCGCCGCGGCCGGTGAGAACCCCGCGAACGTGAAGTCGCAGAAGGGCAGGTCCCCCTACGACGCGCTGCCGAAGCTCGCCATGGACTGCGGCAAGGGCGACGGTGCCTTCGGCCTCGCCGACGCCAAGTCCAAGAAGCTGAGCCCGAACGCGGACGCCACCGCGGCCGGTGTGCTCGGCAGCCTCGGCAAGGGCCTCGTCGTGCCGCCGGGCAAGAAGGCATCGGACGCGGGCGACGCCCCCAAGTGCGCGAAGCCGGACACCGCCGCACAGGCCGCGAGCAACGGCACGGCCTACCTCCTGGACGTCCTCGGCGAGAACGACGACCACCTGATGTCCGCCATGCCGGGCGCCAAGGACCAGCCGGACCAGGGCAACACCGCGGACGCCGTGGTCGCCCTCGCCGCCGCAGGGCAGAGCGAGCAGGCCAAGAAGTCCGCCGAGTGGCTCGCGGACAACTCCGCGGCCTGGGCGAAGCAGTCCGGCCCCGCCGCCCACGCCCAGCTCGTCTTCGCCGCCCACGCGGCGGGCATGGACCCCCGCGACTTCGGCGGCGCCGACCTCGTCAAGCAGCTCAGCGCCCAGGGCCCGCCGCCGGAGAAGGCCGCCACGTCCGACTCCGCCTCGGACGCGGACTCCGACGAGAAGAAGGACGAAGGCGTCAGCATCTGGTGGATCATCGGCGTCGGCCTGGTCGCCGGCATCGGCATCGGCTTCCTGTACAGCGCCAACCGCAAGAAGCAGCAGCCGTGACGCGGGGCCGGGCAGGCCGGACGCGGGGCCGCGGGTGGCGTGCACGCACGGCGGTCGGGGCGCTGCTCGCCGCGCTGCTGTGCGTCCTCGCCGCCGTGCCCTCACAGGCCGCCGGCTACCGCTACTGGTCGTTCTGGGACCGGGACGGCGGCACATGGACGTACGCCAGTCAGGGGCCCGGCACCGCCCGGCCCGATGACGGTGCCGTGCAGGGGTTCCGCTTCTCGGTCTCGGCGGACTCCCAGGACGCCGCGAAGCCGCGCGGCCCCGCGGACTTCGCCGACATCTGCGCGAGAACGCCCGCCGAGGAGGGCCGCAAGCGGATCGCCCTCGTCCTCGACTTCGGTACGCGCGAGGACGCCCCGCGCGGGGAGTCGCCGCCCGCGCCCCGGTCGGCCTGCGCGCGCGTCGCAGAGGACGCCACCAGCGCGGAAGCGCTCGCCTCTGTGGCCAAGCCGCTGCGCTACGACAGCAAGGCGCTGCTCTGCGCCATCGACGGCTACCCGAAGTCGGGCTGCGGCGAACAGGTCTCCGGCGACGGTACGGCGCGGGACGGCTCCGAGGAGACGAAGAGCCAGGACCGGGACGGCGGCGGGCCCTCCGTGGGGCTGATCGCCGGGATCGCCGCGGTGGCGGTCCTCGGCGGCGCCGCGTTCTGGCAGGCCCGGCGCCGTCGCGGCTGACGCGGCACCTGCCGCCGACACACGGATGACACGGACAGCACCATGAGGGACCTGACGGACCATGCCCGCGCGCCCGGCCTCCTCCGGCGCCGCCTCGCCCCCGAGGCGCACCGGAGCAACGCCCTGCACCCCGGCGCCTGGTGGGTGTGGGCGCTCGGGCTCGGCACGGCCGCGTCCCGGACGACGAACCCGCTGCTGATCGCGCTGCTGATCGGCGTCGCGGGGTATGTCGTGGCGGCGCGCCGCACCTCGGCGCCGTGGGCGAAGTCGTACGGCGCGTTCGTGAAGCTGGCGCTGCTCGTCATCGGTATCCGGCTGGTGTTCGCGGTCGTGCTCGGCTCGCCGATCCCGGGTACGCACGTCATCGTGACGTTGCCCGAGGTCCCGCTGCCCGACTGGGCCAAGGGCGTGCGGATCGGCGGCCGGGTCACGGCGGAGGGCGTCATCTTCGCGCTCTACGACGGGATCAGACTGGCCGGTCTGCTGATCTGTGTCGGCGCGGCGAATGCCCTCGCCAGCCCCTCCAGGCTGCTCAAGTCGCTGCCGGGCGCGCTGTACGAGGTGGGGGTCGCCGTCGTCGTGGCGATGACCTTCGCGCCGAACCTCATCGCGGACGTCCGGCGGCTGCGGTCCGCGCGGCGGCTGCGCGGGCGCTCCGACAGCGGGGTGCGCGGGCTGCTCCAGGTCGGGCTTCCGGTCCTGGAGGGCGCCCTTGAGCGGTCGGTGGCGCTGGCCGCGGCGATGGACGCGCGCGGCTTCGGGCGCACCGCCGCCGTGTCCGCGGGGGTGCGCAGGGCCATCGCCGTGCTGACGCTCGGCGGCCTGATGGGCGTCTGCGTCGGGACGTACGGGCTGCTGACCGCGCAGGGCGGCTCCTACGGCCTGCCCGCGCTCGTGGCAGGACTCCTCGCGGCGCTCGCGGGGCTGCGGCTCGGTGGCCGCCGGGCCGTGCGCACCCGCTACCGGCCCGACCGGTGGGGTGTGCGGGCCTGGCTGGTCGCCGGTTCGGGGGTCGCCGTCGCGGGCCTGGTGATCTCGGCCGCGTCGTCCGACCCGGCGGCCCTGCACCCCGGCGTCGTACCGCTTGTCGCACCGCAGTTGCCGCTGTGGCCCGCGCTTGCGGTGCTCCTCGGGCTGCTGCCGGCCTTCGTGGCGCCGGTGCCGCCGGAGGACGCGGCACGCGCGGAGAAGCCCGCCGACACGACAAGCCCCTCCCCCACAGCCCCCGAGGAGACCTCATGATCCGCTTCGAGGACGTCTCCGTGACGTACGAGGGAGCAGCGGGCCCCACCGTTCAGGGGGTGGATCTCACCGTCCCCGAGGGCGAGCTCGCGCTGCTCGTCGGCCCGTCCGGGGTCGGCAAGTCGACGCTGCTCGGCACGGTCAGCGGTCTGGTCCCGCACTTCACGGGCGGCACCCTGCGCGGCCGGGTGACCGTGGCGGGCCGCGACACCCGTACCCACAAGCCGCGCGAACTGGCCGACGTCGTCGGCACGGTGGGCCAGGACCCCCTCGCGCACTTCGTGACGGACACCGTCGAGGACGAGCTGGCGTACGGCATGGAGTCGCTCGGTCTCGCCCCCGACGTGATGCGCCGCCGGGTCGAGGAGACCCTGGACCTGCTCGGCCTCGCCGATCTGCGCGACAGGCCCATCGCCACGCTCTCCGGAGGCCAGCGCCAGCGCGTCGCGATCGGTTCGGTCCTCACCCCGCACCCCCGGGTCCTCGTCCTGGACGAGCCGACCTCCGCGCTCGACCCGGCCGCCGCCGAGGAGGTCCTCGCGGTGCTCCAGCGGCTCGTCCACGACCTGGGCACGACGGTGCTGATGGCCGAGCACCGGCTCGAGCGGGTCGTGCAGTACGCGGATCAGGTGCTGCTGCTCGCGGCGCCCAGCGAGCCGCCAGTCCTCGGTGACCCGGCGGAGCTGATGGCGCGCTCCCCCGTGTATCCGCCGGTGGTCGCGCTCGGGCGCCTCGCGGGCTGGTCGCCGCTGCCGCTGACCGTGCGGGACGCGCGGCGCAGGGCGGGTGCGCTGCGGGAGCGGCTCGCGGACCTCGCGCCGCGCCAGGAGGAGACGGCCGTACCTCCCGTGGAGTCGCCGTCCGCCCGGTGGCTCCGGCCGCGCAAGGAACGTACCCCCCACAAGACGGCGACCGCGGCGGCCGCCCGCGTCGAACGCCTCGCCGTGCGGCACGGCCGCGTCGAGGCGCTGCGCCGCGTCGACCTCACCGTGACGCCCGGCGAGACGGTCGCCCTCATGGGCCGCAACGGCGCCGGGAAGTCCACGCTCCTGTCCACCCTGGTCGGCCTTCTGGAACCCACCTCGGGGACCGTGCGCGTCGGCGGCGCCGTCCCGCACCGCACAGCACCGCGTCAGCTGGTGCGACACGTCGGCCTGGTCCCCCAGGAGCCGCGTGACCTGCTGTACGCGGACACCGTGGCCGCCGAGTGCGCCGCCGCCGACCGGGACGCGGACGCCGCGCCCGGCACGTGCCGCGCCCTGGTGAGCGAGCTGCTGCCGGACATCGCGGACGACACGCATCCCCGGGATCTCTCCGAGGGCCAGCGGCTCGCGCTCGCCCTGGCGATCGTGCTGACCGCGCGCCCTCCCCTTCTCCTCCTCGACGAGCCGACCCGCGGCCTGGACTACGCGGCCAAGGCCCGCCTGGTCACGATCCTGCGGGGCCTCGCGGCCGAGGGCCACGCGATCGTGCTGGCCACGCACGACGTGGAACTGGCCGCCGAGATCGCCCACCGCGTGGTGATCCTCGCGGACGGCGAGGTCGTCGCGGACGGCCCGACCCCGCAGATCGTGGTGTCGTCGCCGTCCTTCGCGCCCCAGGTCACCAAGGTCCTGGCGCCGCGGGAGTGGCTGACGGTGGCGCAGGTGCGCGAGGCGCTGGGCATGGCGCGGGACGCGTCGTGAGCGCCGCCCCGCAGGCCCGCCCCGTCCGGCTCGGCCCTCGCTCGGTCGTGGCGCTCGCGCTGGTCAGCGCCGTGGGGGTGGCCGCGTTCGGGTGGCCGCTGCTCGCGGACGCCGGCTCGGGGATCGGTACTCACGCCGGGGACGCGCCCTGGCTCTTCGCGGCGCTGCTGCCGCTGCTGCTCGCCGTGGTCGTGGCGACCATCGCGGACGTAGGCCTGGACGCCAAGGCCATCGCCATGCTGGGCGTGCTGGCCGCCGCGGGGGCGGCGCTGCGGCCGCTGGGCGCGGGCACGGCGGGCATCGAGCCGATGTTCTTCCTGATGGTGCTGAGCGGGCGGGTGCTCGGCCCCGGCTTCGGGTTCGTGCTCGGGGCGGTGTCGATGTTCGCCTCGGCGCTGCTCACCGGGGGCGTCGGGCCGTGGATGCCCTTCCAGATGCTGTCGATGGGGTGGGTCTGCATGGGCGCGGGGCTGCTGCCGGGCGCCGACACGCTGCGGGGCCGCCGGGAGCTGTGGCTGCTGGCCGTGTACGGGGCGGTGGCCTCCGTGCTGTACGGCACCGTCATGAACCTCCAGGGCTGGCCCTACCTCGGCGGTCTGGCCACCGGCGTCTCCTTCGTGCCCGGCGACCCCCTCGCGGACAACCTGGCCCGCTTCGTCGCCTACTGCCTGGCCACGTCGCTGGGCTGGGACCTGCCGAGGGCCGTGGTCACGGTCGTACTGAGCCTCGCGCTCGGGCCCGCTGTCCTGAAGGCGCTGCGGCGGGCCACGCGGCGGGCGGCTTTCGAGGCGCCGGTCACATTCGAGGCCCCGAAGCCGTAGGGGAGGTTGAGCTCTCCGTGACATCGCGGCCACGAATCCGTGAGGCGGCCCACAGGACTTAGGTCCTCTACTAGGCGAGGGCGTACCTTTCACCTTTGACGTACACGCATCAATCACCGCCCTGACCTGCGGATTGAGAGCCACGTCACAGAGGGGACATTCGGCGCGGGTGCGACTTCCACTAGTAAAGGGGGGCATTGCGGCGGCGTTCCCAGCCTGTTTCTCTGGATGAGTCGCAAGGCGCCGACGCCCCCCACGGGACTCGGCGCCACCGCATGTCCCCCACGTTTCACGGCGTGCACCGCGACTCCCCCATCCCCCACCGGAAGGTCCTCTGTGTCCGCCTCGCTCATCCGCCGCATCGCTTCCCCGAAGAAGGCCATCACCGGCGGCATCGTCGCCGCAGCCGCCACCGGCATGGTCTTCGCCGCGGCACCGGCCCAGGCAGCCACCCCGACCACCGCGAAGGCCGCCGCCCCGGCCGCCGCTCCCGCCGCCGCCCCGACGTCCGCCAAGGCGATCGCGAAGAAGCTCATCTCGGACCCGGCGCAGTTCGCCGCGTTCGACAAGATCGTCTCGCACGAGAGCGGCTGGAACGTCAGCGCGACGAACTCCTCCTCCGGCGCCTACGGTCTGGTCCAGGCGCTGCCCGCCTCGAAGATGGCCTCGGCGGGCGCCGACTGGAAGACCAACCCCGAGACCCAGATCAAGTGGGGCCTGAACTACATGAACGACCGCTACGGCAGCCCCGTCGGCGCGTGGAGCCACTGGCAGGCCAACGGCTGGTACTGATCCGGCCCAAAAGAGGCGGCACTCCCCACCCGGGGGGTGCCGCCTTTTTTCGCGCCCACGGACGGCCCGCGGTCGCCATCGAGACGCGAGGGGCCGTGCCGGTATGTCCGCCCGGAGCACGGCAAGCACGGCCAAGGGGCTCCGAAGCACAAAGGGGCGCCGCAGGCGATAGCGAGGACGGACATACCGGCACGGCCCCGCACCACCCAGACGCCCCGCCCCCCCCAGACCCCGGGACGACGCCCGGCCCCCTACAACCGCTGCAAGATCGTCCCCGTAGCCACCGCACCCCCCGCACACATCGTCACCAGCGCGAACTCCTTGTCCCGCCGCTCCAGTTCGTGCAGGGCCGTGGTGATCAGCCGCGCCCCGGTGGCCCCCACGGGGTGCCCCAGCGCGATCGCCCCGCCGTTCACGTTGACCTTCTCCAGGTCCTGGTCGAAGACCTGCGCCCAGCTCAGCACCACCGACGCGAAGGCCTCGTTGATCTCGACGATGTCGATGTCCTTCAGGGACATCCCGGCCTTGCCGAGCACGGCGCGCGTCGCGTCGATCGGCCCGTCCAGATGGAAGTGCGGGTCGGCGCCGACCAGCGCCTGGGCCACGATCCGCGCCCGCGGCTTCAGCTTCAGCGCCCGCGCCATCCGCTTGGACGCCCACATGAGGGCGGCCGCGCCGTCCGATATCTGCGAGGAGTTCCCGGCCGTGTGCACGGCGGTCGGCATGACCGGCTTGAGTCCGCCGAGCGCCTCCATCGTCGTGTCGCGCAGCCCCTCGTCGCGGTCGACGAGCCGCCACATGCCCTGCCCGGCGGCCTGCTCCTCCTCCGTGGTGGGCACCTGGACGGCGAACGTCTCGCGCTTGAAGCGCTCCTCGGACCAGGCGACGGCCGCCCGCTCCTGCGAGATGAGGCCGAGCGAGTCCACGTTCTCGCGGGTGAGCCCCCGCTTGCGGGCGATGCGCTCGGCGGCCTCGAACTGGTTGGGCAGGTCGACGTTCCACTCGTCGGGGAACGGCTTGCCGGGACCGTGCTTGGACCCCGACCCCAGCGGCACCCGCGACATCGCCTCGACGCCGCAGCTGATCCCGACGTCGATGACACCGGCCGCCACCATGTTCGCCACCAGGTGGGCGGCCTGCTGCGAGGAGCCGCACTGGCAGTCCACCGTCGTCGCCGCCGTCTCGTACGGAAGCCCCATGGTCAGCCAGGCCGTGCGCGCCGGGTTCATCGACTGCTCCCCGGCGTGCGTCACCGTGCCGCCGACGATCTGCTCGACGCAGTCGGCGTGGATGCCGGTGCGTCCGAGGAGTTCGCGGTAGGTCTCCCCGAGCAGATAGGCGGGGTGGAGGTTGGCGAGCGCGCCCGCGCGCTTGCCGATGGGGGTGCGTACGGCTTCGACGATGACAGGTTCCGCGGCCATGGGGCTGGTCCTCTCCGTCCACGTCCCGCGAGCCGTCCCGGCGGCTCGCGAGAGGAACTAGTACGCGTTCTAGTTCTCTCCAGCAGTCTGCTGAGCGGAGCCCCGGCGCCGCAAGGGTCTTGCACGCACCTTGCCCGGAACCGGCCGGAACCGGCCCCGCCCTGAGCCTTGCCACTTGTAGAACCCGTTATTACCTTGCCCGGCAAGGCTTCTGATGGACCGTCAGAACTCGCCCTCGCCGCCTGGAGTTGCCGATGACCTGTCCAGCGCTTCCCGACGGGTTCGACTTCACCGACCCCGACCTGCTCCAAGCCCGCGTGCCGCTCCCGGAGTTCGCACGGCTGCGGCGGACGGAACCGGTGCGCTGGATCGCCCAGCGGCCCCGCGTGTCCGGTTTTGACGACGCGGGCTACTGGGCCGTCACCCGGCACGAGGACGTCAAGTACGTCTCCACGCACCCGGAGTTGTTCTCCTCGAACGTCAACACCGCGATCATCCGCTTCAACGAGTCGATCAGCCGCGACCAGATCGACGTCCAGAAGCTGATCATGATCAACATGGATCCGCCCGAGCACACCCGGGTCCGGCAGATCGTGCAGCGCGGCTTCACGCCCCGCGCCATACGCTCGCTGGAGGACGCCCTGCGCGAGCGCGCCCGCTCCATCGTCGCGGCGGCCCTGGAGACCGCGGGCCCGGACGGCTCCTTCGACTTCGTGACGAACGTCGCCGTCGAACTGCCGCTCCAGGCGATCGCCGAGCTGATCGGCGTCCCCCAGGAGGACCGCACGAAGATCTTCGACTGGTCCAACAAGATGGCGGGGTACGACGACCCGGAGTACGCCATCACCGAGGAGATCGGCGCCGAGGCGGCCATGGAGATCGTCTCCTACGCGATGAACCTCGCCGCGGCCCGCAAGGAGTGCCCGGCCAAGGACATCGTCAGCCAACTGGTGGCGGCCGAGGACGAGGGGAACCTCTCGGGCGACGAGTTCGGCTTCTTCGTGATCCTGCTCGCGGTGGCCGGCAACGAGACGACCCGCAACGCCATCACCCACGGCATGCACGCCTTCCTCACCCACCCCGGCCAGTGGGAGCTGTACAAGCGCGAGCGCCCCGACACCACGGCCGAGGAGATAGTGCGCTGGGCGACCCCGGTCGTCGCCTTCCAGCGCACAGCGACGCAGGACACGGAGCTGGGCGGCGCCACGATCAAGCGGGGCGACCGCGTCGGCATCTTCTACTCCTCCGCCAACCACGACCCCGACGTCTTCGAGGCCCCGGACGTCTTCGACATCACCCGCGACCCCAACCCGCACCTCGGCTTCGGGGGCGGCGGCCCGCACTTCTGCCTCGGCAAGTCCCTCGCGGTCCTGGAGATCAACCTCATCTTCCACGCGATCGCCGACGCCATGCCCGGCCTCCGGCTGACCGGCGACCCGCGCAGGCTCCGCTCGGCCTGGCTCAACGGAGTCAAGGAACTGCGGGTCAGCACCGGCTGACCGCCATACGGGTTCACCGGCTTCACGGAACCAACGTTTCCGTTGCGCCACGCGTCCGGAGAAGTGAGCCTTGCCTCTCCCATGACTTCGAACGGAAACGGTGGCCGTGGTCTTCGCCGACTCCCCGATCGTCCCGTCCGACAGCGGACCCGCCGAGCGCAAGCCGGCCCGGTCCTCCTTCCGGATGTTCGGCCGTCGGCACCGCGTCCCGCTGCTCGCCACCGTGCCCACCCTTCCCCTGTACGCGGTGTGGGCGGCGTTCCTCGCGACGGGCGGCGGGGACCTCGCCGCCCAGGAGGCATGGGCGCGGTTCGCCGCCGAGCACGGCACGGCCGCGTACGGCCTCTTCTGGTACGGCGGCATGCACACCGCCAACTACAGCCTGATCTCGCCCCACCTGATGGCCGCGCTCGGTGTGAAGACCGTGACGGTGCTCTCCGGGATCGCGGGGGCCTGGCTGGTCGCCGCCCTCATCGAACGCACCGGCGTCCGCGAACCCCTGTGGCCCGCGGTGCTCGGCTCGCTCGGTGTGTGGTGCAACGTCGCCTCGGGACGCACGACGTTCGCGCTCGGCCTCGCCTTCGCTCTCGCGGCCTGTCTGGCGCTGGTGCGGGAGCGGCGCGCCGCCCTCGCCACGGTGTGCGCGGCCCTCGCCACCATGGCGTCGCCGGTGGCGGGCCTCTTCCTGGTGGTCGCGGGCGCGGGCTACTTCTTCGTACGCGACTGGCCGCGCGCGGCCGCGCTCATCGCGCCGCCGTTCGTGGTCGTGGCGGTCACGACGGCGCTCTTCCCCTTCACCGGCGAGCACTTGATGCCCTTCGACCGGATCTTCCCGCCCGTGGTGTTCTCCCTGGCCCTGATCCTGGCGGCACCGGGCGGGTGGCGGGTGCTCCGGTGGTGCGCGGGCGTGTACGCGGCCGGGACCGTGCTCGCGTATCTCATCCCCTCTCCGATCGGTACGAACGTCGAGCGGCTCGCCGAGCTGGTCGGCCCCGCCGCGCTGCTCGCGGCCCTGCTCGCGCCGGGGCTCGGCCGGGTGCGGCGGGCCGTGCTCGCGGTGGCCCTGGCGCTGTGCTCGGTGTGGGTGGTCCAGAAGACCGCCGACGACCTCGTGGTCTCCACGCAGGTGCCGCACTGGGCGGCCGACACCCGTGGTGTGGTGCGGGAGCTGGAGCGGCTGGGCGCCGACCGGTCCCGCGTCGAGGTGGTCCCGGCGCGCAACCACCGCGAGGCCACGGCGCTCGCCCCGCACGTGAACCTGGCGCGCGGCTGGAACCGCCAGCTCGACATCGAGCGTGGGCGCCTCTTCTACGACGGGACGTTCTCGGCGGCCACCTACCGGGCCTGGCTGGACAAGTGGGCGGTCGGATACGTCGTCCTGCCCTCGGGCAAGCCGGACGGGTTCGCCGAACAGGAGGCGGAGCTGGTGGCGCGGGAACCCGAGTGGCTGGAAGCGGTCTGGCAGGACGCCAACTGGCGGATCTTCCGGGTGCGGGAGGCGGTGCCGCTGGTCTCCCGGCCCGCCTCCGTCGTCCGCGGCACGGACTCCGACATCGTGGTGCGCGTCCCCGAGCGGGGCGCGGTGACGGTGCGCCTCGTGTACTCGCCGTGGCTGCGGGCCGAGGGCGCCTGCCTGGAGCGGCAGGGCGAGTTCACGCGGCTGTCGGTGCCCGGGCCCGGCACCTACCGGATCAGCTCGGGCTACGGTCCTTCGCCGAGCCCTTCGTCGTGCCGGTGACCGGTGGCGCCTGTGCCCCCGCGGCGGCCTCGCGGGAGCGGCTCGCGCGGGGGCCCGAGAGCAGGTAGGTGAGGCCGAAGCCGGCGCCGACCACCACCGCGCCGCCCGCCGCGTCGAGGATCCAGTGGTTGCCCGTCGCCACGATCGCGGAGAGCGTCAGGAGCGGGTGCAGCAGCCCGAGCGCCTTCATCCACCCCTTGGGGGCGAGGACCGCGATGACCAGGCCGCACCACAGGGACCAGCCGAAGTGCAGCGAGGGCATGGCCGCGTACTGGTTGGTCAGGTCGGTGAGCGTGCCGTAGTTCGGCTTGGTGAAGTCCTGCACGCCGTGCACCGTGTCGATGAAGCCGAGGTCCGGCATGAGGCGTGGCGGGGCGAGCGGGTAGGCCCAGAAGCCGACGAGGGCGAGGACCGTCGCAAAGCCGAGCGCGGAGCGCGCCCAGCGGTACTCCGCGGGCCGGCGCGCGTACAGGACGGCGAGGACGCTCAGCGGCACCACGAAGTGGAACGATGTGTAGTAGAAGTCGAAGAACTCCTCCGGCCAACCCGCCTTCACCACCGCGTGGTTGACCCAGTGCTCGACGTCGATGTGCAGGAACCGCTCGACGGAGTGGATCTGCTCGCCGTGGTGCTCGGCCGTGGCGCGGCCCCCGGAGATCGTGCCGCCGGTCGCGGCGAGTCTGACCTGCTGGTAGGCGGAGTAGCCGACGCGGATCAGGAGCAGTTCGAGCAGCAGGTTCGGGCGGGTCAGGACCCGCCGCCAGAAGGGCATCAGCGGCACCCGGCGCCACCGGGCCGGGACCGGGGCGGCGTACTCCGTGGGGATGGGCGCCTGGTACTGCGGGTGCGTGCGGGAGAGGAACGGCACGGCGACGGCGGCGGCGAGCGCCGCGATCAGCACGATGTTGTCGCGGACCGGCTCGGTGACCGGCATGTTCGGCAGCATCATCGTGGCGGGCAGCGTCGACACGAGGACGACGGCCACCGGCCACACGTACCGGTCGGACCGGCGCCTGCCGACCCGGCCGACCACCGCGAAGAGCACCCACAGGAGCTGGTGCCGCCAGGTCGTCGGCGATACGGCGACCGCCACGCAGCCGGTGATCGCGGCGGCGAGGAGCAGCTGCCCGTCCTTGGCGTAGCGCACGGCGCGGCGCAGGCCGGCGTAGACGACGGCGGCGCCGAGTGCCAGGAAGAGCCCGGTCTCCAGGGGGCCCCGGAGGCCGAGGCGGAGCAGCAGGCCGTGCAGCGACTGGTTGGCGGCGGCGTCCGGATCCGCGCCGAGGCCTGCTCCGGCGAGGTGATGGAACCAGTACGTCCATGAGTCGTGCGGCATCGCGGCCCAGGCGAGCGCCGCGCACAGGGCGAAGCCCGCGCCGGTGGACACGGCGGCCCTCCTGCGGCCGGTGCACCACAGCAGCGCGGCGAAGAGCAGCATGGTCGGCTGCAGCGCCGCCCCGACGCCGATCAGGACGCCGCAGGTCCGCTCGCCGCGCACGGCGAAGAGGCCGAGGAGCACCAGCAGGACCGGGATGATGCTGGTCTGTCCGAGGTGCAGGGTGTTGCGCACGGGCAGCGACACGATGAGCAGGCTGACCGCCACGGGGGCGGCGAGCAGCGAGGTGCGCCGGGAGATCGGCTGCGGCAGGGCCCGGGCGGCGACCAGGCCGAGCACGACGACCAGGCCGAGCGTGCCGAAGGTCCAGGCCCAGCCGAGGGCCTGCTCCCCGGAGCGGGCGAGGGGCTTGAGGACGAGGCCGGCGAAGGGGGTGCCGGTGAACCGGTCCGCGTCGTAGAGGGAGCCCTTGACGTGCAGGACGCCGTCCGGCCCGAGCCAGGTCTCCAGGTCGGTGAGGCGCTCGCCCTCGGGGGTGCGCAGGACGACGGCCACCTGCCGGACGGCCAGGACGGCGGCGAACAGCCACAGGGCGACGCGAGCCGCTCCGGTCCGTGGCCGTGGTCCGGTGGCCGGCCCCGCCCCCATGGCATCGCGCGGTTCCCTGTGCTCGCCGTTCGCCATGCCGCGTCGCACCTCCCGCCCCATGCGTCCTGCCTGTGGCCCGTGGTCCTCCCTGAGGGACGCACGCAACCGCCGGTTCACCTGGCAGCCACACCGCTCTTTATCGGCTTTTGTCCGGTGTGCCCAACGCGAGGGCATGCTTCTCGGACACCTTCGAACGTCTGTCCGCGGGCGACTTCGCGGGTTCTTCCCGCGTGGTTCCCGGCGGGGGCCGCGACATAGATCACAGGGGCGGCTTGTCCGCGCTGCCCGAGGAAAGGCCGTTTGACCTGCATAGAAGCTGTTTTCACGCCCTATGCGATCACCCGGATACCGACCGTAAGGGCGACGAGTACCCCTATGGTCGGTTTTCGGGCCGCCCCGGTTTCCTCGGGCGGCCCTGTCCTTGTCGTCGACCGAAAGCGGGCGAGCGAACCCTTGCCGAGCGCCACCTCCGTCGCACTCCGGAAGCCCGAGTCCGCCCCGGGCGTCACCGTCACCGACCCCGCACTGGTCAAGCGCGCGGTGAAGGCGGCCGCCCTCGGCAACGCGATGGAGTGGTTCGACTTCGGCGTCTACAGCTACATCGCCGTGACGCTGGGCAAGGTCTTCTTCCCCTCGGGCAACCCCACGGCCCAGCTGCTCTCCACCTTCGGCGCCTTCGCCGCGGCCTTCCTGATCCGGCCGCTCGGCGGCATGGTCTTCGGCCCGCTGGGCGACCGCGTCGGCCGGCAGAAGGTCCTCGCCGTCACCATGATCATGATGGCGGCGGGCACGTTCGCGATCGGCCTGATCCCCTCCTACGCGACGATCGGCGTCTGGGCGCCGGTCCTGCTCCTCCTCGCCCGCCTGGTGCAGGGCTTCTCGACGGGCGGGGAGTACGCGGGTGCCTCCACGTTCATCGCGGAGTACGCCCCCGACAAGAAGCGCGGCTTCCTCGGCAGCTGGCTGGAGTTCGGCACGCTCGCCGGCTACATCGGCGGCGCGGGCCTGGTCACGCTCATGACCGCGCTGATGTCCTCGGAGGACCTCGTCTCCTGGGGCTGGCGCATCCCGTTCCTCATCGCGGGCCCGATGGGCCTGATCGGCCTCTACCTGCGGATGCGGCTCGAAGAGACCCCCGCCTTCGCCGCCGAACTGGAGAAGGCCCACAAGGACGAGCAGTCCCGCGCGAAGGTCCGGCTGCGCGACATGGTCACCGGCCAGTGGAGGGCGCTGCTCCTGTGCATGGGACTGGTCCTGGTCTTCAACGTCACGGACTACATGCTGCTCTCGTACATGCCGAGCTATCTGACCAGCGAGCTGAAGTACGACGAGACGCACGGGCTGCTCGTCATCCTGGCGGTCATGGCGCTGATGATGTGCGCCCAGCCGTTCGTCGGCGCGCTGACGGACCGGGTGGGCCGCCGCCCGGTGATCGCGACGGGCTGCGCGGGCTTCTTCCTGCTCTCCGTCCCCGCGCTGCTCCTGATCCGCGACGGCTCACTCTGGGCGATCGGCCTGGGCCTCGGAGGCCTCGGCCTGCTCCTGGTCTGCTTCACGGCGTCGATGCCCTCGACCCTCCCGGCACTCTTCCCCACCAAGGTCCGCTACGGATCGCTCTCCATCGGCTTCAACATCTCCGTCTCGATCTTCGGCGGGACGACGCCGCTGGTGGTGACGGCGCTGATCGGGGCGACGGGCGACAAGATGATGCCCGCGTACTACATGATGGCGGCGGCCGTGGTGGGCGGCGTCGCGGTCTGGTACATGACGGAATCAGCGGGCAGGCCCCTGCCGGGGTCGCCGCCGGCGGAGTAGCGGACGGGGCTTTCGGCTGCGCACAATCTCCAGCCCCTCCGGCGCTTGAGGAGCGGGGTCCGGGGCAGAGCCCCGCGCAACGGACCCAGTATGCGAGCCTCCACTGACAATCACCCCCCACCCGACTAAGCTACTTAGCGAAACTAACTAGACAGTCGAAGGGAACGTGCGCCCGCATGAGCCAGCAGCAGTGGAACTCCGTCGACGACTACTTCACCGGCCTCCTCGCCCCGCCCGACGACGCCCTCGCCGCCGCCCTGCGCGACAGCGACGCGGCCGGCCTGCCGCGCATCAACGTGGCCCCGAACCAGGGCAAGTTGCTCCACCTCCTCGCCCTCACCCAGGGCGCCCGCCGCATCCTGGAGATCGGCACCCTCGGCGGCTACAGCACGATCTGGCTGGCCCGCGCCCTGCCCGCCGACGGCCACCTGATCACCCTGGAGCACAAGCCCGAGCACGCCGAGGTGGCCCGCGGCAACCTCGCCCGCGCCGGGCTCGACAAACTCACCGAGATCCGCGTCGGCCCCGCCCTGGAGTCCCTCGCCGCGCTCGGCGCCGAACACGCCGAATACGCCGAAGGCACCGCGAACACAGCGCCCTTCGACTTCGTCTTCATCGACGCCGACAAGGTCAACAACCCGCACTACGTGGAGTGGTCGCTCAAGCTCACCCGCCCCGGCAGCCTCATCGTCCTCGACAACGTCGTCCGCGGCGGAGCCGTCACCGACCCCGACGACACGGACCCGAACGTGCGCGGCACCCGCGCCGCCCTCGACCTCATGGCACGGCACCCGAAGCTGCGCGCGACGGCGGTACAGACGGTGGGCACCAAGGGCTACGACGGCTTCGCGCTGGCCCGCGTACTGGACTGACCGGCCCCGCCGCTCGCGGGGCGCGGCTCAACCCTCGTGGTAGAAGCCGACGTTCACGCTCCGCGGCCCCGACCTGTCCTGAATGACCACCTCGCCCGAACCGCCCCGGGAGAGCGGCGCCACACCCCCGTACGCGAGGGGCCGCGCCGCTCCCCCTGACAGCACCCGCACCTCCGAGGCGGGGTCCGGGTTCGAGCCGCGCAGCCAGGTCACGGACCAGGCCCCGTCGGGCCCGCAGCGGAACTCCAGATGCGTACGGGAGACGAAGAGCCAGTCGTCCGGCGTCACCAGACGGCACACGTTCGCGTCACGCCCCACGCGCAGCACCGCGCCCGGCTCGCTCGGTGCCTCGGCCATGAGCATGCCGGCGGTCGCGCCCGCCTCCGCCCCGGAAACCGAGGCCATCGTCAGCTCCAGCACGTGGGTACGCTCCTTCAACTCGGGGCGGCGCGAGCATGGTTGGCCGTCGCGCGCTGCGGCATTTTAAGTCGCTCCCGGGGCGCGCGCACGGCCCTCCTGGGACAATGGGCCCCATGACTGAGCGCAAGCCACCTGGAGTCGACTTCGAGTCGTGGATCGACAAGCAGATCCGCGAGGCCGAGGAGCGCGGCGATTTCGCCTCCCTGCCGGGGAAGGGCAAGCCGCTGCCGGAGGGCCCCGACCCCACGTACGACGAGATGTGGTGGGTCAAGCAGAAGATGGCCCGCGAAGGCCTCTCCTACCTCTCCCCCACGCTCGCCCTGCGCAAGGAGGCCGAGGACACGCTGACCGCGGCCGCCGAGGCCCCTTCCGAACACATGGCGCGCAGACTCGTGACGGAGCTGAACGAAAAGATCCGCACGGCCCTGCGCACCCCGCCCCCCGGCCCGCCGCTCGGCCTCACCCCGTACGACGTCGACGAGGTGGCCCGCGACTGGCGGGAACGCCACGCCGTTTGACGGACCGCTTCCTGGCAACTCGCCCCGGGGACAGGTGCGAGGCCGCACGCCGTGCCTCGCACCGCAAGGCCCACCCCCGGGAAGGCACCCATCCATGTCCACAGTCATGATCATTGCTCTGATCGTGGTCGTCGTCGTCCTCGCCGCCGCCGCGTTCGCCATGCTGAACCGCAGGCGCCTGAACGGAGGCGGCGGCAGCCTCAAGCGCCGCTTCGGCCCCGAGTACGACCACGCGGTCGCCCGGCACGACGGCGACACCAAAGCGGCCGAGCGCGACCTCGGCGAGCGGGTGAAGCGCCACGGTTCGCTGCGTCCGCGGCCGTTGGACCCGGCGGCACGTGAGCAGTACTCCGACCGCTGGAACCTCGCCCAGGAGCGCTTCGTCGACTCCCCGCGCGAGGCCGTGGCCGAGGCGGACCACCTCATCGCCGAACTGGCCGGGGCCCGCGGCTTCCCCGACGCCGGGCACTACGAGGACCAGCTGGACGCGCTCTCGGTGCACCACTCCACGCACGTCCACGGCTTCCGCAGGGTGCACCGCGCGGCGCTCGACACGACGGGCTCCGAAGAGGGCCGGGCCGGCACCGAGGAGATGCGCGCGGCCATGATCGAGGCGCGGGCGCTCTTCGACGCCCTGATCGCGGACGAGCCCGACGGCCGTTCCGCCGCCCGCCCCGGCAAGCACACGACCGGCAAGCGTTCGACCGGCATCACGCGAAGGGGAGTCCAGCATGGCTGACACCGCTGCGTCCAAGACCGCTCCGTCCAACACCTCTCCGTCCGACACCGCCCTGTTCCCGCCCGAGGAACGCGACAAGCTGACCCTGCGCCTCCAGAACGCCGTCAACGGCTTCGTCGACGGCCCGCGCGGCGCGGTGGAGGAGGTCGACCACGTCCTGGAGGAGGCCATCGCCCGCCTCTCGGACACCCTGGCCGAACGCCGCCGCGTCCTGCGCTCCTCCTGGCAGACCACGCCCGCCCGGCCCGCGGCGGACGGCGGCATCCCGGCCGCCGGTGTCGCGCCGGGCGGCGCCCTGGCCACGGAGGGAGCCCCGGCCGAGGCCTCGGCCACCGACACCGAACAGCTCCGCCTGGCCTTGCGCGACTACCGCGAGACGGCCGAGCGCCTGCTGCGGCTCTGAGCCGCGCGAGGCGGTACGGCAGGATGGCGGCATGAGCATCGTGAAGATCAACGCCCTCACCGTCCCCGAGGAACAGCGCGAGGTCCTGGAGAAGCGCTTCGCGTCCCGCGCGGGCACGGTGGAGAACTCCGACGGCTTCGAGTGGTTCGAGCTGCTGCGCCCCATCGAAGGCACCGACCAGTACCTCGTCTACACCCGCTGGCGCGACGAGGCCTCCTTCCAGGCGTGGATGGAGGGCCCCATGAAGGCCGCGCACCAGGGTGGCGGCGAGGGCGGCGGCGAGCGGCCCAAGCCGGCCGCCTCCGGCTCCACGGTCTGGTCCTTCGAGGTCGTGCAGCAGGCCGCGCCCAAGAGCTGACCGGGATCCGCACGGCGCCCCGCGGGCCAATCGGCTTGCGGGGCGCCGCCTTTGTGGCCGCAGAATGACGTCATGACCGAAGCCTGTGCCGTCGCCGTCTCCTGGTCCGTCGCTCCCGAGCCGTACGACTCGCCCGTGGCCGCCGCCCTGTGGCGCGCGTACTACACCGAGGTCAGCGACCGCTGGTACGTGCTCCACGAGGGCCGGGCCACCGACCCCGAGGAGCTGGAGCGCGAGGTGGCCGCGGAGACCGGGGCGGATCTCGCGCCGCCGGACGGGGTGCTGCTGGTGGCGCGGTACGGCGAGGAGCCCGTCGGCACGGCGGGCGTACGGCTCCTCGACGCGGGAACCGCCGAGCTCAAGAGAGTTTTCGTGCGCGAGGACGCGCGCGGCAAGGGCGGCGCGCCCGCCCTGCTGGCCGCGGCCGAGGACGCGGCCCGCGCGCTCGGTGCCGCGCGGATCGTCCTGGACACCCGCACCGACCTGGTGGAGGCCCGCGCGCTGTACACGCGCCACGGCTACGAGGAGATCGAGCCCTACGAGGACAGGCCCTACGCCGAGCACTGGTACGGCAAGGAGCTGGCCCCGCGGGGCTGACCTCACACCGCCCGGAGCACCGTCGCCCCGTTCCGCGGCCGCTCCGACTCCGATCCGCACAGCTCCCCGCTCAGCTCCTCGACCAGCTGGCTCAGGTCGGTCGGCCGCTGCGGGCCCCACCAGTCGCCGAGCAGCTCGGCCAGGGACTCCTCACGGGCCTTGGCGAGCTTTTTGGCCACCTCGCGGCCACGTTCGGTCAGGCGCATCTGAAGGCCCTGCCGTTCGGCGAGGCGCCGCTCCTCCACCTGGCGGGCGGCGGCGGTGATGACGGTCAGCGGCACGGTGGTGCGTTCGGCGAGTACGGCCGGTTCGACGGAGCCGTGCCGGGCGATGCGCAGAAGCAGCCAGCTGGCCCCGGGCAGCAGGTCGTACCCCGCCCGCGCGGTGATCTTCTCGTAGATCTCACGCCGCCCCTCGCGGGTGCCGAGGACCGAAAGGGCCCGCGCCACCTCGTCGTGGGAGGAGCGTTCGACGGGGTTGCTGGCCAGGGTCTGCGTCGGGTCGGGCGCGGTGACCGAGCCGCGCAGCTTGTCCTCGCGCAGGAACCACGCCAGGACGAAGGCCAGCAGCGCGACCGGCGCCGCGTACAGGAAGACGTCCGTGATCGATGAGGCGTACGCGTGCAGCGCGCTCGGCCGCAGCTCGGCGGGGAGCCGCGCGATGCCGCGCGGGTCGGCCTCCAGCGTGGAGACGCTCAGCCCCGGCGGCAGCTGCTGCCCGGCGAGGGCGTCGGTCAGTTTGTCGCCGAGCCGGTTGGTGAAGACGGTGCCGAAGATCGCGACGCCGAAGGAGGCTCCGATCGAGCGGAAGAACGTGGCGCCGGACGTGGCGACGCCCAGGTCCTCGTAGCCGACGGCGTTCTGCACGATGAGTACGAGCACCTGCATGACCAGGCCGAGACCGAGGCCGAAGACGAAGAAGTAGACGCTCATCTCGCCGGTGCCGCTGTGCTCGTCCAGCTGGTGCAGCAGGAGCAGGCCGAGCGTGGTGACGGCGGTCCCCGCGATGGGGAAGACCTTCCAGCGGCCCGTACGGCTGACGACCTGGCCGGAGGCGGTGGTCGACAGGAGCATGCCGACCACCATCGGCAGCATGTGCACGCCCGACATGGTCGGCGAGACGCCCTGGACGACCTGGAGGAACGTCGGCAGGTAGGTCATCGCCCCGAACATCGCGAAGCCCACGATGAAGCTGATCACGGCGGAGAGCGTGAAGGTGCGGACGCGGAACAGCTTGAGCGGCAGCACCGGTTCGGCGGCCTTGCGCTCCACGGCGACGAAGGCGGCGGCGAGGACCGCGCCGAGCACCGCGAGCCCGATGATCTGCGGCGAGCCCCACGCCCAGGTGGTGCCGCCGAGCGAGGCGACGAGCACCAGGCAGGTGGCGACGGACGCGATGAGGAAGGTACCGAGGTAGTCGATGGTGTGCTTGGTGTCGCGCACCGGGATGTGCAGTGTGGTGGCGATGACGAGGAGCGCGATCGCGCCGATCGGCAGGTTGATGTAGAAGACCCAGCGCCAGCTCAGGTGCTCGGTGAACAGCCCGCCGAGCAGCGGCCCGAGGACGCTGGTCGCGCCGAAGACCGCGCCGAAGAGCCCCTGGTACTTGCCCCTCTCGCGCGGCGAGACGAGGTCGCCGACGATCGCCATGGACAGCACCATGAGTCCGCCGCCGCCGAGGCCCTGGAGCGCCCGGAAGCCGATGAGCTGCGGCATGTTCTGCGCCATGCCGCAGAGCGCCGACCCGACGAGGAAGATCACGATCGCGGTCTGGAACAGCTTCTTCCGGCCGTACTGGTCGCCCAGCTTGCCCCACAGCGGGGTCGCGGCCGTCGCGGCCAGCATGTACGCGGTGACGACCCACGACAGGTGGTCCATGCCGCCCAGCTCGCTGACGATCGTCGGCAGGGCGGTCGAGACGATGGTCTGGTCGAGGGCCGCGAGCAGCATGCCGAGGAGCAGCGCGCCGATGGAGACGAGGACACCGCCGGGCGGATGCCCGTTCCCCGCGTGACCACGCGACGGTTCGGGCCCCGGCCCGGCGGGGCGGGCGCTGACATCCTGCGTCATGGGCACCTCCTGGGGATCCCGGGGTGGGTGGGTCTGGTGTGGCTGGAGGGGTGGGCCGAGGAGTCGCCGAAGCGTGGCCGAAGAGTTTCCCCCCTCCATCGTGGTCCGTGTGACCGGTTATGGCCTGTTGAAGCATCGGTATGCATAATCGGCGGAGTTCTCGGGGCGGGAGGGGCACGGGAGGGGAGGGGGGCGGCGGTGACCGGAGACGACGGGCTTCAAGAGGGACGGGCACGGCGGGGCGGTCGGCGCTGTCCGGAGTGCGGGGCGGTGTGGGCACCGGATGAGGATGCCCCGGGGTGCGGGTGCGATCGGCGGGCGGCGGAGGAGGTGCGCCGGGGCCGGTCCGCGGAGGCGATGGCGGAGGCGGTGGCTGCGGCGCACCGGGCCCGGGCCGCCGGGGTGGCGGCGGAGGCGGTGGCTGCGGACGCGGAGGCTGCGGACGCGGAGGCTGCGGACGCGGAGGCTGCGGACGCGGAGGCTGCGGCGCACCGGACGCGGTCGGTGGAGGCGGACGCGACACACGAGACCCGGCCCACGCGGACGACAGCAGACGCAGCGCACCAGACCCGGCCCACGCAGGCGGCAGCGGCCGCGGCGCGTCGGGCCCAGTCCGCGGAGGCGGCAGCGGACACGGCGCACCGGGCCCGGTCGGTGAAGGCGGCGGCGGACACGGCGGCCGCCGAGGACTTCGATCCCCTGCGGATACGTCCTTACGTGTCGCTGCCGGATCCGGAAGCCCCCGCGCCGGACGCCAGGTACGTACACGGCTTCGGTGGAGGCGGGGCGTCAGGGGCGGAACCGTCGGATGCGTACCCGGACCCCACCGGCGACCCCACGGCGTACCCGGACCCCACCGGCGACCCCACGGCGTACCCGGACCCCACCGGCACCTCTGCCGCCCCCACCGCCCCTCCCCGTCCCGCGCGCCGCAGGCGCTACGTGCTGCTCGGTGGCGCCGGCGCCCTGGCGGCGGTGACCGCCGGTGCCGTTTTCGCCACCGGACTGTTCTCGTCGGCCGCGGACCGGCCGACGAGAGACCGCGCGCTGCCCGGCGCCTCCGCCGCGGACCGCGCGGACCCGACGGAACCACCGCCGCCCTCCGTGGAACGGTCCGGGTCTCCCACACCCCGTACGCCCTCCGCCACGCCGCGCGGCACGACGCCGCCGCCCGCGCCGACGCGCTCGGTCCCTCCCCCATCGTCGTCAACACGGTCACCGTCACCGCCGCCGCCTTCGACGGCGCGCGCGACGGGCTCCGTGGACGCGCCGCCGCCCCGTCGGCCCACCACGGCGGCGACCCTCAGCCACGGCGACAAGGGCCCGGGGGTGACGGAGCTCCAGGGGCGGCTGGCCCAGCTGTACCTGTACGTGGGCGAACGGAACGGTTCGTACACGCGCGAGGTCACCGAGGCGGTGCTCCGCTACCAGTGGGCGCGCGGCCTCACCGCGGACTCGCCGGGCGAGTACGGCCGCCAGACGCGACGGAGCCTGGAGTCGGAGACGAGGGAGCCCTAAGTCCTGTGGTCGGGGACACCGCGCCGGGTATACGGCTCTGCGTGAAAGATCTCCGCACCATGCCGCAGGTCCCGGACACCCCGACGCCGCTCAAGAAGGCCCTGACCACCCCGCTCCTGTACTTCTTCATCCTCGGAGACGTGCTGGGCGCGGGCGTGTACGTTCTCGTCGGCCAGGTCGCCGCCGACTCCGGCGGCGCCGTATGGGTGCCGCTGGTCGTGGCGTTGTGCCTGGCCCTCCTAACGGCCGCCTCGTACGCCGAACTGGTGACGGCGTACCCGCGCGCGGGTGGCGCTTCGCACTACGCGACCCTGGCGTACGGGCCCTTCGCCGGGTTCCTCGCCGGGTTCTGCATGCTCGCCGCAGGCATCGTCTCGGTCGCGGCGCTGGCCCGCGGGTTCGCCGGCGACTACTTGACCGAGTTCGTCACGCTTCCTGTGGTGCTGGTCGTCATCGTCTTCCTGGCAGCCCTGGCGCTGCTGAACGCGCGGGGCATCCGGGAGTCGACGCGGGCCAACGTCGTCGCCACCGTCATCGAGGTGAGCGGGCTGCTGCTGGTGATCGGGCTCGGCTTCTGGATCGTGCTGCGGGGCGACGGTGACCTGGGCAGGCTGACGCAGCTGGGCACGGACAGCCACGGGCCCGCCGCCGCGGTGCTGAGCGGGGCGGTGCTGGCGTACTACTCGTTCGTCGGGTTCGAGACGTCGGTCAACGTGGCCGAGGAGACCCGCAACCCGCGGCGCTCCTACCCGCGGGCGCTCTTCGGTGCCCTGATCACGGCGGGTGCGGTGTACGCGCTGGTCGGGGCCGCCGCGGCGGCGGCCGTACCGACCGACAGGCTGGTCTCGTCCAGCGGTCCGCTGCTCGAGGTCGTGCGGGAGGCGGGCGGTGTGCCGACGGAGCTGTTCGGCGCCGTCGCGCTGGTGGCGGTCGCCAACGGCGCGCTGCTCACCGGCATCATGTCGTCGCGCCTCGCCTACGGCATGGCACGGGACGGCCTGCTGCCGGGTTTCCTGACGAGGGTGCTGCCGGGCAGGCGTACGCCGTGGGCCGCGATCGCCGCGACGACGGCTCTGTCCCTGCTCCTTGCGCTGACCGGCGACGTGGCCACACTCGCCTCGACGCTGGTCCTGCTTTTGCTGGTGGTCTTCTTCCTGGTCAACACCGCGGCCCTGGTACTGCGCCACCGCGACACGACCGCACGGCCGGACCATTTCCGGGCCCCGACGGTGGTACCGATCCTCGGCGCGGCGTCCTGCGTGGCCCTGGCGACGCAGATCGAGCGGGAGGTATGGCTGCGGGGTTTGATCGTGCTGGCGGTCGGAGCGGTGTGCGGCACGGTGGCAGCGACGCGGCTGCGCCGCAGGGCGTGACGTTCCGGGCAGGCGCGGCCCCGTGGGTGGCGGCAATGTGACCACGCAGCCCACAGCCGAAGCTGCCCGTCCCCGCGCCGAGCGTCACCCACCCGCGGCGCGAGCCGTCCACCTGCGCAGCCGGGCCCAGCACGCCTTGGCTGCGGCGCACCCCCATCCGCGAGGACGGGACCGACCCTCCGGAACGGCCCCCGACACCCCCAGCCTCCGAACGGCACGGCACGGCGCGGCACGGCGCGGCACGGTGCGGCACGGTGCGACAACGCCACGGAACGCCGCGCCGCACCCATGGCCCCGTCAGCCGAACGTCAGCCGAATCCGCCCGTCCCCCGCATCGGCCACAGCCACCCCCGTCAGGTCCTCCACATGCACGGTCGGGCCGAGCGCGGCGGCCCGGGGGCCGACGCCGACCACCCTCATGCCCGCCGCCCGCCCCGCGCGGATCCCCGCCTCCGAGTCCTCGAAGACCACGCAGTCGGCCGGGTCGAACCCGAGCGCCGCCGCCCCCTTGAGGAACCCCTCGGGGTCCGGCTTGCTCGCGCCGACGCTCTCCGCGGTCACCCGTACGTCCGGCAGCGCCAGCCCCGCCGCGGCCATCCGTCCGGTGGACAGCGGCACATCGGCGGAGGTCACGAGCGCGTGCGGCAGACGGAGCCGGGCCAGCGCATCCATGAACGCGGGCGCGCCCGGCACCGGGACCACGCCCTCCATGTCGGCGGTCTCCGCGGCGAGCATCTCGCGGTTCTCGGCGTGGTTCTCCTCCATGGGCCGCCCGGGGAGCAGCACCGCCATGGACGCGTACCCCTGGCGCCCGTGGACGACCTTGATGACCTCGTCGAAGTCGAGCCCATGCCGGTCGGCCCAGCGCCGCCAGCAGCGCTCGACGACGGCGTCCGAGTTGACGAGGGTGCCGTCCATGTCGAGGAGGACGGCCCGGGCGGTCAGTACAGGGCCGGCATGCGTGGCCGTCATCGACGTCATCGACGTACTCCAGAGCCAGGGGAGCCCGCGGCCGCCATGGGGTTCCGCGGAGGGAAGATCAAGGCGGCTCCGCCCGCCGGTCAGGGAGTACGGGCGGAGCCACTTTGTTCCTGCACGGTACAAAACGAGGGCGCCAAAAGCCAACGCCGCAGGTCAGGCAGGCCAAGGCCCGCAAAAATGGGCAACGTCACGCAATCGCCTCGTACAGGCTCCAGACGCCGAGCCCGAGCATCAGCAGCGCCGCGATCCTCGTGATGAGCACCAGCGGCACCCGCTTCATCAGCGCCTTGCCGCCGACGATGCCGATCCCGGCCACCGCCCACAGCGCGAGCACGGCGCCGAGACCGACGGAGAGCGGGTCGTCGTAGCGGGCGGCCATGTTCGCGGTCATGATCTGCGTCAGATCGCCGAACTCCGCGACCAGGATGAGCATGAAGCCCGCCCCCGAGACCTTCCAGAAGCTCTGGTCCTCGGGCTGCTTGACGTCCTCCTCCTCGCCGGCGCCCTTCAGGAGCAGCATCGCGGCACCACCGAGGAAGAGGACGCCCGTCAGCGCGTGGACCAGCTGCTGCGGCAGCAGGGTCAGGACACTGCCCGCCGCGACGGCGAGCACCACGTGGACGGTGAAGGCGGCGGCGACACCGGCGAAGACGTACGAGGCGCGGTAGCGCGTGCCGAGGACGAGTCCGGCCAGCGCCGTCTTGTCCGGCAGCTCGGCAAGGAAGACGACGCCGAAGACGAGCGCCATCACGCTGAAGCTGATCAAGGGTTCCTCAATCGGTCGGGGCCGCCCCGCCGAGAGTGTTCCACCGCTTCGCGTACGACACCTCGGCACGGCAGCACACAGGAACGCACGCGGACGCGCACGTCGGGCACTGCTTGCCGAAGGTCTCGCTGGCCTGCCCCAAGGGCCTGCCTCCGGGCGCCGGCTCAGACGAGCTGAGCAGTATGTCGACGGTCCGGCGAAGAGCTACTCCCCTTCTGCGCCATCCATCGTACGGGACGGCGCACGGTGCGCGGCCAGGGACTTTCGGCCCGCGCCGGAGCGAGACGGAGTGACCTGGATCACTCAAACGCAACTCCCGCCCCACCCAATGCACATGACGGCACGCCAGAACTATTGAACTCTGCACCTGATTGACGCGACCCTGTCATCACACGCACATCCACCGGCAACCCCGCCTCGCAAGCATGACCGCCCCACCGGTCAACTTCCCCCCACGACAAGGGAGTTCGCATGTCCGCTGTCTACGCGCGTCGACACCGCCCGGCCGCCATCGGCGCCACCACCCTGCTGGCCTGCGCGGCCGTCCTCACCACCGGCACCCCCGCCCAGGCCGCTCCCCCGACCCCGGTCAGCGCCGCCACCGCCCGCGCCTACCTCGGTGAACTCACCGTCAAGGCCGAGGGCTCCTCCGACGGCTACAGCCGTGACAAGTTCCCGCACTGGAGCACGCAGTCCGGCGCCTGCAACACCCGCGAGGTCGTCCTCAAGCGCGACGGCACCAACGTCCAGCAGGACTCCAGCTGCGCCGCCGTCTCCGGGACCTGGAAGTCCCCGTACGACGGCGGCACCTGGACCGCCGCGTCCGACGTCGACATCGACCACGTCGTCCCGCTCTCCGAGGCCTGGAAGTCCGGCGCCAACAGCTGGACCACCGCGCAGCGCCAGGGCTTCGCCAACGACCTGGCGCAGCCCCAGCTGATCGCCGTCACCGACAACGTCAACCAGGCCAAGGGCGACCAGGACCCGGCGGAATGGCTGCCGCCCACCGCCTCCTACCACTGCTTCTACGCCCGCATGTGGGTGGACGTGAAGCACCACTACAAGCTCACCGTGAACTCCGAGGAGAAGAGCGCCCTGACCACCCTCCTCAACCGCTGCTGACACCGGCACCGGACCCGGGCCGGACCCGGTCGGGCCCCCGCACCGCCGGGAAAGCCGGAACCACCCCGCCCGCCTCCGTCGTTCCGTACCGTACGGGGCGACGGAGGAGGGTGATCATCTGTGGCACGACTGCGCCTTGGTCCACTGCTGAGGTACGTCGACGGCTCCGCGGCGACCGTCTGGGTCGAGACCGACCGGCCCTGCACCGCCGAGGTGCGGTGCGCGGACGGCGCGGGCGGCTCGGCGCACACCTTCCAGATCGCCGGCCACCACTACGCCCTGATCCCGGTCACCGGCCTGACGCCGGGCACTGAGACGGCGTACGAGGTGCGGCTCGGCGGGGCGGACGGCATGGGCGCGGTGTGGCCGACGCCCGATGCCCGCTTCCCCGCCAGCACCATCCGCACGCCCGCCGGGGACGGCGCCGACGCCCTGCGCGTCACCTTCGGCTCCTGCCGCTGGGCCGCGCCGCCCTCCGGTGAGCACGACCCCGTGGGCCCGGACGCCCTGGACACCCTCGCCGCCCGCATCGCCGCGGACCCGGCCGCGGAGCGCCCGGACGTCCTGCTGCTCCTCGGCGACCAGGTGTACGCGGACCAGACCTCCAAGGCGACCCGCCGCTGGCTCGCCGCGCGCCGGGACCTCGCCGATGCCCCGGGCGCCCAGGTCGCCGACTACGAGGAGTACACGCACCTCTATTACGAGTCCTGGCTCGACCCCGAGGTCCGCTGGCTGCTGTCCACCGTGCCCAGCTGCATGATCTTCGACGACCACGACGTGATCGATGACTGGAACACCAGCGCGGCCTGGCTCGCCGAGATGCGGGCCACGCCCTGGTGGCGCGAGCGCGTCCTGAGCGGCCTGATGTCGTACTGGGTCTACCAGCACCTGGGCAATCTGCGCCCCGAGGAGCTGGCGAGCGACGCCGTCCACGCCGCCGTGTGCGCCACGCCCGACGGCACGGACGCGCTGCGCGCCTTCGCCGCGGCGGCCGACGCGAACCCCACCTCGGCGCGCTGGAGCTACCGGCGGGACTTCGGGCGCGTACGCCTGTTGATGGTCGACACCCGCGCGGCCCGCGTCCTGACGGAGGGGGAGCGCGCCATGCTCGATCCCGAGGAGGCGCGCTGGCTGCGCGAACAGGCGCTCGACGGCGCGGGCGGCGTCGACCACCTCCTCGTCGGCACGTCGCTCCCGTGGCTGCTCCCGCACCTCATCCATGACGCCGAGGGGTGGAACGCCGCGCTGTGCCGTGGCGAGCGGGGCGCCCGCTGGGCCCGCTTCGGCGAGAACCTGCGCAGACGTTCGGACCTGGAGCACTGGTCGGCCTTTCCGCCGTCCTTCGAGGCGCTCACCTCGCTGCTCGCGGAGGCGGGCTCCGGCGGCGAGGCCCCGGCGACGGTGTGCGTGCTCTCGGGCGACGTCCACCACGCCTATGTCGCCGAGCCGAGCTGGCCGCCGGATTCCGGTCCCGACGCCCGTGTCCTCCAGCTGACCTGCTCCCCCGTCCACAACTCCATCCCGACGTCGATCAAGCTCGGTTTCCGCTTCGGCTGGAGCCGGGTGGGCCGCGCGCTCGGCCGCCGCTTCGCCCGCCACGGCGGCGTGACGCAGGCGGGCATCGACTGGCGCCGCACGGGCGGCCCCTGGTTCGGAAACCAACTGATGACCCTGACGCTGCACGGCCGCTCGGCCCGCCTCCGCCTGGACCAGGCCCGAACGGCTCGCGGCGGCGCCGTCCGCCTGGAGACGACGGAGGAACGCGACCTGACGTGATGCGGCGCGGGGCAGCGTGCGGGCGAGGCACCCGGCATGAGCGCTCGTCACGATGGGCCGACCCCCCGCGCCCCTCCCGCCCCACGTGACACACCCCACACCCCCATCCGGATCCTCCACCGAGGGTTCGGCATCAGGGCTTCCGGCGGCATGATGATGCGGACCGTCCGCTTCCAGCGTTCGTAAGCGTTCTCTATGCCCCGGGAGTCACGCCTTTGTCCGCTTCTCTGCCCGCGCCGCGTCCCCCCGCGCCGGATGCGACCGCCCTCGCCCTGGTCGGCGCGGGCCCCCGCGGCACCAGCGTGCTCGAACGGCTCTGCGCGTCGGCGGCCGAACTCCTCGCCCCCGGCACGCGGCTGACGGTCCATGTCATCGACCCCGAGCCGCCCGGCCCCGGCCGCGTCTGGCGGACGGCGCAGCCCGCCGAGCTGCTGATGAACACGGTCGCCTCACAGGTGACCCTCTTCACGGACGAGAGCGTCGACTGCTCGGGGCCGATACGACCGGGTCCGAGCCTGTACGAATGGGCGGCCGCGGGACGCGTGCCGGGGCTCGGGCCCGATGACTATCCGACCCGCGCCTGCTACGGCCGCTACCTGGAGTGGGTCTTCACCGAGGTGGTGCGGGCCGCCCCCGACTCCGTACGCGTCCTGGTCCACGCGGCGCGCGCCGTGCGGCTCGACGAGACGGCGGACGAGCTACAGACCCTCGTACTCGACGACGGCCGCGAACTGACCGGACTCTCCGCCGTCGTCCTGGCGCAAGGACATCTTCCGACCCGCCCCGACCGCGACGAGGAGCGCCTGGCCGGCCATGCCGCGCTGCACGGCCTGCGGCACTTCCCGCCCGCCAACCCGGCCGACCTGGACCTGTCCGCCGTCGCCCCCGGCGAGCCGGTGCTGCTGCGCGGCCTCGGCCTCAACTTCTTCGACCACATGGCGCTGTTGAGCACGGGCCGCGGCGGCCGGTACGTACGGGAGCCGGACGGCACCCTGCGCTACGAGCCCTCCGGCCACGAGCCGCGGCTGTACGCGGGATCGCGGCGCGGCGTCCCCTACCAGGCGCGCGGGGACAACGCGAAGGGCCCCTATGGGCGGCACCGGCCCGCCGTCCTCACCGACGACGTCATCGCCCGCTTCCGCAAGCGTGCGGAGAGCGGCGACGCCCCGGACTTCCTGGACGACATATGGCCCCTGGTCGCCAAGGAGGTGGAGACGGTCTATTACGCGGCGCTGCTCGCCGCGCGCGGTGACACGCGGGAGAGCGTCGAGGCCTTCCGGGAACGGTTTCTCGCCATCGCGCACCAGAGCTCCCAGGAGTCCCTGCTGCTCGACGAGTCGGGCGTCCCGGCCATCGACCGCTGGTCGTGGGACCGGCTCTCCCGCCCGCATCCGGTCCTCCCCTTCGCCTCCCCCCACGAGCACCGCGCCTGGCTCCTCGCCCACCTGCGCGATGACGCCGCGCAGGCCGCGCTCGGCAATGTCGCGGGCCCGCTGAAGGCCGCGCTCGACGTGCTGCGCGACCTGCGCAACGAACTGCGCCGCGTCGTCGACCACCGCGGCCTGTCCGGCGCCTCGCGCCGCGCGCACCTCGACCGCTGGTACACGCCGCTCAACGCGTTCCTCTCGATCGGCCCGCCGCGCCGCCGCGTCGAGGAGATGACCGCGTTGATCGAGGCGGGCGTCCTCGACGTGCTCGGACCGCGGCTGAGCGTGCGGCCGGACGGCGCGGCGTTCCTCGCCCACTCCCCGGACGTACCGGGCTCCGATGTGCGGGTCACCACACTGATCGAGGCCCGGCTGCCCGAGCCGGACGTGCGCCGCACGGCGGACGACCTGCTCGCGGCGCTCCTCGGAGCCGGCCGCTGCCGCCCCCACGTCGTCGACGGCCACGAGACGGGAGGTCTGGACGTGACCCCGCGGCCGTACCGCCTGATAGATCGTCAAGGCCGGGCGCACGCACGGCGGTTCGCGTTCGGCGTGCCCACGGAAGGGGTGCACTGGGTGACGGCCGCCGGCGCCCGGCCCGGCGTCGACTCGGTCACCCTGTCGGACGCGGACGCCATCGCGCGGGCCGCGCTGCGCACCGCCTCCGGGCGCGCGGGAGCACCGCCGGAAGGGGAAGCGGAATCCCCGAGTGACCGAATGTTGAACTTGCAAGCACTAATTAGGTTCCCCTAATCTTGGGCCTCCGCTCGGTTCCGTCCCCAACCGAAGGAGTCCCACCATGACTGGACGTCTCAACAGCGCCCAGCCCTACGCCATAGGCCTGTTCCGCATAGTGGTCGGGCTGCTCTTCGCCTGCCACGGCGCGGCCTCCCTCTTCGGTGTCCTCGGCGGCGCAGGCGGCGACGGCAGCACCATCGACGCCGGCACCTGGCCCGGCTGGTACGCGGCCGTCATCCAGCTCGTCGGCGGCAGCCTCGTCCTGCTCGGCCTCGGCACCCGCGCCGCCGCGTTCATCGCGTCCGGCTCGATGGCCTACGCCTACTTCAAGGTCCACCAGCCCGAGGCGCTGTGGCCGATGGAGAACGGCGGCGAGGCCTCGGCGATGTTCTGCTGGGCGATGCTGCTCCTCGTCTTCACCGGGTCCGGCGCGTTCGGCCTCGACCGGCTCTTCGCCGCGCGTGGCGCGAGCGAGGACGACAAGGCCTCGGAGCGCGCCCCGGTCGCCGCCTGACCGCTGCTGCACCTGACACATGGCGGCGCCCTCTTCCTCGTACGTACGAGGAAGAGGGCGCCGCCATGTGAAGCCGCACCCCCGGCCCTTGGGGCGGCAGCCGGGTGAACGTGACGTAGGGAACATACGAGCCCCCAGCGGATCTACGACGTCACACGCGGCGTACGCTGTACAGCTGTCATCAGGCCGCCCCTGCCGCTCCCCGCGACACAGCGGCAACGCGCTGCCGATCGGGGAGTCACGGGGGAGTCGTCGTGCTGGAAAGTGTGGGGGCGCTGACCGGCAGCCCATGGATCTACGCGGTCGTGGCCCTGTCCGTGCTGTTCGACGTCTTCGTCCCGGTCCTGCCGAGCGGCGTCCTCGTCATCATGTCGGCCACCGCGGCGGCCGCCGCGGGCACGGGCGGCGTCCCGCACAACGTCCCCGACATCCTGCTTCTCACCCTCAGCGCGGCCACCGCCTCGGTCCTCGGCGACATGGCCGCCTTCCGCCTCGCCTGGCGCGGCGGCGAACGCCTCGACCGCGCCATCGCCCGCTCCCGCAGGCTGACCACCGCGCAGGAACGGCTCGGCGCGGCGCTCTCCCGGGGCGGCGGCGCCCTCGTGGTCATCGCGCGCTTCGCCCCGGCGGGCCGTTCGATCGTCTCGCTCGGCGCGGGCGCGGCCCACCGAAAGCTGCGGGAGTTCCTGCCGTGGTCCGTGCTCGCGGGCCTGGCCTGGGCCGGCTACAGCGTGGCGCTCGGCTACCTCGGCGGCCAGTGGCTCGGCGCGACCTGGCTCGCCACGGGCGTCTCCCTGCTCGCGCTCTTCGCGGCGGGTTCGTTGGCGGCGTTCCTGGTGCGCCGCCCCAGGCCGACGGCCTGACCTCGTTACCGGCCCTGCGTTCCACGAGGCGTTACGGCGTGACCTCACGGGGCGGCGTCACGACGCGCGTGCCCCGCGCACTTCCAGTCCGGCGAGCAACTCCGCGGTCGCCTCGGCCACGGCGTCGACGGCCCGGTCGAAGACCTCGCGGTTGTGGGCTGCCGGGGCGCGGAAACCGGACACCTTGCGCACGTACTGAAGCGCGGCGGCCCGGATCTCCTCCTCGGTGGCGTCGTCGGGGATGGCGGGCGGACGGAGCGTCTTGATGCTTCGGCACATGCCTCCAGCTTGCCACCACGGGACCGGCGCGGGGCGGGGCACGGGCGGCGGATGTCACGGGTCCGAGGGACGCCCTGAGGCCCTGAGGCCCTGAGGCCAAGTGAAGCAGCCCCCCGCCTCCATCCTCACGTGTCGCTCGCCCCCGTAATTCGAACAGGAGTACCATTACGCTCGTGCCTCCTTCCGCTTCCCCCGACTTCCCGAGCGACCTCCTCGCCGCCCAGGAGGAACTGCACCAGGTCCGCTCCGAACTGCTGGCCCTGCTCAAGCGCCTCCCCTGGTCCGTCGAGCCCCTCGACGGCTTCAGCGACACCGGCGGCTGGCGCAGCGTGGAGCGCCCCGCCTCCCCGGGCTGGACCCCGGACGAACAGGCCGAGGTCGAGAAACTCCGCGCGCGGGAACGGGAGTTGGCGGTCTTCGTGACCTGCCACCGGTACTGGGAACAGCTCTCAGGCCCGGACGTGGTCGCCGCGAGGGCCCAGCTCAAGCACGCCCACGAGCCCTCCGAGGACTCCGGCCCCGCAAGCCGTTGACAGCGGGTGGGGGCGGGCGTTGACTCGCCCCCACCAGCCCCGTAGCCGCCCTCGCGAGCCACGGAGGTGCGGCCATGAACGCACTGATCGTCGTCGCGATCCTGGCCCTCGTCGGCCGCGGCTTCGACCAACCCCTGCTCTGGCCGGCCAAGACGTACTCAGGCCGCTGAGCGGGCCCCGCTGCGGCTAGCGGAGATAGTCCGTGCGCCCCTCGTCATCGAGGTCCAGGGGCCCGTCGGGAAGGACGCAGAACTCATTGCCCTCCGGATCGGCCATCACCAGGAAGCCCCCGTCCTCATACCCCTCCAGCCTTCGCCCGCCGAGCGCCTCGATCCGCTTCTGCTCGGCGGCCGGGTCGGCACAGGAGACGTCGAAGTGCATGCGGTTCTTGCCGGGAGCCGGTTCACCGGCCCGCTGGAACCCGATCCCCAGACCGTTCTCGCGCCGCAGCCAGACATAGGGCCCGGTGCGGCCCACGACCGGCCTGCCGAGCACTTCGGCCCAGAACGCGGCCAGCCGCTCAGGATCGGCGGCGTCGATGATGAGGGCGTTGATCTGCGTACGTGAGTCCGCCATGCCGTGAGTATCCCAAGGCGCGGCACGGCACGACAGGGCGCCAAGCTCGACGGGCAGCCGGTGACGCTGGACGCGGTGAAGTTCGAGGAGTCCTGCTGAGACGGACACAGCGGAGCCCCGTACCGATCAAGGTACGGGGCTCCGTCGTGGTTCGGACCCGGTGGGCGCGGACGGTTTCGAACCGCCGACATCCTCCTTGTAAGGGAGGCGCTCTACCCCTGAGCTACGCGCCCGGGACGAGTGGACAGCCTACCTTGCCGCGGGCGGTGCCTCGCAAACCCCTGCCGTGCCCGACCGGCGCCCACGGCCAGGGCGCAAAGTCACTGTGCGTACGGCGAACTAACCGACCCGTGTGTTCGTCATTAACCGGTGGGAGAATGTGACACCGGGCAGGGCGGATGACAGCACGGGAGAGGGATAGTGACGGCGACACCTTGGCAGCCGTACACACCGGGCGGAGCGGGGGCCGACACCACGGCGTCAGCATCCGCGGAACCGCCGCGGGCCCGGGCCGGCAGGCCCCGCGGGAGCGCGGGTCCTCGCCGTCGCGGCGGAGCCCTGCGTGACGTCCTCGCCCTCGTCACCCTCACCCTCCTGCCTCTCCCGCTGCTCGCCGCCACCGCGCCCGCCGCGTTCGCGGGCGGCGGCACGCGCCGGTGGTTCGGGGGCCGGGGCGAGAGCCTGCGCGCCGAGGCGCAGGCCGCGAAAGACGCCGCTGCCGCCGCCTTCTACGAACTGGACACCGCCCAGCGCGACCTGCGCATCTCCATCGAGACGATCACCGCCGTCGACGCCACGCCCGCGGCTCGGCGCGCCGTCTCCGACTTCGAGGCGATAGGGCGCCGCATCGACGAGGTCAGTCACCAGTACATCAGCGCGGTGGACGCCCACGACCTGGACCGGGACGACCTCGACTCGGCGGTCGCGGCCCGCGCCCAGACCGAGCTGACGCGGGCCAAGGACGAGCTGGCCAGGACCAAGGGCGAGCTTGAGCGCTTCCAGCAGGGCCTCGGACCGCTGCTGGACAAGGCGGAGACCCAGCTCGCCCGGCTCGCCCCGGCGGTCGAGCGCGCCCGCCAGACCCTGCTCGCCGCCACCAACGCCCTCGACGCGGTACGGGCGGCGGGTCTGAAGGCCGACGATCTCGCCGCCCGCCTCGCCGCCCTCGGCCCGGAGCTGACCAAGCTCAACCAAGGCGCGGGCCGGCACGGCGTACCGGAGACGCTCCAGCGCGCCGACCGCGTGCTGCGCGACGCCGAGGCCGTGCGCGCCGAGGCCGAGCGGCTGCCCGAGCGCGCCGCCGAGATCGACCGGCGGCTCGTGTCGCTGCGCACCCGCGCCGAGGCCCTGACCACCCGCAGCGGCCAGGTCGAACCGGTCCTCAGCGAGCTGCGCCGCCGGTTCACGCTCGCCTGCTGGCAGGACCTCCAGCGGGTGCCCGACCAGGCCGGGGAGACCGTGCGCCAGGCGGAGGCCAGGCTCAAGGAGGCCCAGCGGGCCCGCGAGGAGCAGCGTTGGCCGGACGCCACCGCGCTGCTCTCGACGGTCCGCGCGCTGCTGAACTCCACGGACGAGGCGGTCTCGGCCGCCGGCGACCGCCTCCAGCGGCTCAACGCCGTGGCGAAGGACCCCCAGCGGGAGATCGACCGCACGCGCTTCGCGATCCGGGACGCTCAGCGCCTCGCGATGGCGGGCCGCCAGACCCCCGAGCCGCGCCACGCCCGCCCGCTGGACGACTCGGTGGCTCGCCTGGACCGCGCGGTGGCCTCCCTGGAGGGCCGCCACCCCGACTACTGGCACTTCCTGACCGAGACGGAGGCGGTCCGCTCCACGGTGGCACGCGTCGTCGCGCAGATCCGGGAGGAGCGGGGACAGGGGGCCTGAGGCCGACCAACACCGGGCCTGAGACCGGCCGAGGCCGGAGCGTGAGACCGGCCAACGCCGGGGGCCTCAGACCGGCCAACGCCAGAGCCTCAGACCGGCCAACGCCAGGGGCCTGAGACCGGCCAACGCCAGAGCCTCAGACCGGCCAACGCCAGGGGCCTGAGACCGGCCGACGCCAGAGCCTCAGACCGGCCAACGCCAGGGGCCTGAGACCGGCCGACGCCAGAGCCTCAGACCGGCCAACGCCAGGGGCCTGAGACCGGCCAACGCCAGGGCAGAGCCGGTCAACCCCGGGGACGGAGCCGGTCGACGCCAAAGGCCGACGCCCGCCCCGCCGAAGACCCCCACCACCCATCCCCGTCCACCCCCGTCCGCCCCACCGAACCCCCTGTGCAAGCCTGGGGAAATGCCCGCCCCATCGCCAGGCCCCTCCCCCGCCCCCTCTCCCACCCCGCCGGATCTCACCGCCGCCCTGCGGACGGAACGGCTCCTCGCCATCGTGCGCGGCAGCGACCCGGACGCCTCCTTCCGTACGGTCATGACGCTCGTCGAATCCGGCATCCCCCTCGTCGAGGTCTCCCTCAGCGGCGCCGACGCGCTGGACGTACTGCGCCGGGCGCGCGCCGCGCTCGGCCCGGACGCCTGGCTGGGCGCAGGCACGGTGCTCACCGCCGAGGACGCCCGGAGGGCCGCCGACGCGGGCGCCGATCTCATCGTGACGCCCGGCCTCGGCGCGGGCGTGGACGAGGCCCTGCGGCTCGGCCTCCCCGTGCTCGGCGGCGTCCTCACGCCCACGGACGTGATCGCGGCCGAGGCCGTGGGCGTGACCGCGCTGAAGATCTTCCCCGCCTCCGCGGTCGGCGGCCCCGCCTATCTCAAGGCACTGCGCGGCCCCTTCCCCCGTACACCGTTCGTGCCGGTCGGCGGCGTGGACGCGGCGGCCGCCGAGACGTACCTGGCGCACGGCGCGGTCGCCGTCGGCGTCGGCTCGCCGCTGACCGGGGACGCGGCCGACGGCGGCGACCTGGCCGCGCTGCGGACGCGGGCCGCGCGGTTCCTGGAGGTCACCGGGGCGGTACGCCGATGAGCACGGCGCCCTGCGAGGTCCTCACCCTCGGCGAGACGATGGTGGCCCTGCGCGGCGGCGGCCCCCTCAAGCTGGGCGGCTCGCTGGAGGTCTCCGTGGCGGGCGCCGAGAGCAACGTGGCGATCGGCCTGGCACGGCTCGGCCACACCGTCCGCTGGGCGGGCGCGGTCGGCGACGACGAGGCGGGCGAGCTGGTCCTGCGCACGCTGCGCGCGGAGGGCGTCGACCTCGGCGCGGCCACGCGGGACGCGCAGGCGCCGACGGGCCTGGGTCCTCTTCGAACCGCGGCTGCCGGAGGTGACGCGGGTGCACTACTACCGTGCGGACTCGGCGGGGTCACGGCTCACCCCTGAGGCGGTGGAGCCGGCCTTCGCCCCGCCCCCGCGGGTCCTGCATCTGACCGGCATCACCCCGGCGCTCGGCCCCTCGGCGGCCCGCGCCTGCCGGCACGCCCTGCGCCTCGCCCGCGACCACGGCACCGAGGTCTGCCTGGACGTCAACCACCGCTCCCGGCTGTGGAGCCGGGCCGAGGCGTCCGCCGAACTGCGCACATGGCTTCCGTACGTCGACGTCCTCATCGCCTCCGACGACGAACTGCCGCTCTGCCTGCCGCAGGGCACGCCCGCCGACGCGTCGGCGCCGCGGCGCCTCTTGGACCTCGGGGTCCGCGAGGTCGTGGTCAAACTGGGCGCGGCCGGCGCGCGGGCCCACACCGCGCAGGGCGAGGTCCACCGTCCCGCGCGGGAGGTGCGGGCGGTGGACGCGGTGGGCGCGGGCGACGCGTTCGTCGCCGGGTACCTGTCGGCGCTGCTGGACGGCGCGGACGTGACGGCACGCCTGGACCGGGCGGTCACCACGGGCGCGTTCGCGGTGGCGTCCCGGGGCGACTGGGAGGGCGCCCCCACGCGGTCGGAACTGCGCCTGCTGGGGGCACCCCACGGCACGGTCGTGCGCTGAGCCCCACCAGGGCCGCCCCGCCAGAGGGCAACCCGAAGCCCCGGTCTCAGCCGCAACAACCCCCGCCACAGCAGCCCCCGCCACCCGCGCCCCCACGAGACGCGGAAGCGGGACCAGAAGCAGCGGCGGAACTGGACGCCGAGCCGCCCACGGCCACCGTGGACAACAACTTCACCGTGTCCTCATGTCCCTCCGGGCACACCGCGGGATCGGCGGACTCCGCCATGGGACGGCTCAGTTCAAACGTGTCGCCGCAGGACCGGCAGCGGTATTCGTATCGAGGCATGGGCCCAGGCTAGCGGGGCTCCCCCGCCGCGCGGGACGTGCCGAGGAACGCCCGCAGGATCTCCTCCCCCGCCGCGATCCCGCGCTGCGGCAGCACCGTGAGGCCGGGGGCCACGAAGCCCGTGTCGGCCAGTTCGCCGTGGCCGGGACGCCAGGCGCGGTCCGCCGCGAGCAGCAGGTCGGTGTCGAGCAGCGAGTCACCGGCGGTGAGGATCTCCTCCGCGTCCACCCGCCGCGCGACCTCCCGCAGCGCCGCGCTCTTGGTGAGCGGCTTCGGCACCGCGTAGATCTTGCGGCCCTGGAGCGAGACCGTCCAGCCGCGTTCCTCGGCCCACGCGGCGAGCTCCTTGACCCAGCCGTCGGGCAGCAGCGCGCGCTCCACGACCAGATACGCGAAGAGGTCCTCGGCGACGCGTTCCTTGAGCAGCCAGGCCGGGTCGGCGGTGCGCAGCAGGTGTGCGCGTACCTCGTCGAGGGAGGCCGACTCGTCGGCGAGGCGACGCACCACCCGGGCCTGCCAGTCGGTGTCGGAGACACCGTCGACGAGCACGTGCCCGCCGTTGGCACAGATCGCGAACCGTGGCGGCGGGCCCGGCAGATGGATCCGCCCGTACTGCTCGCGCGTGCGTGTCGTGGTCGGTACGAAGACCGTGGCGCGGGCCAGCTCGTCGAGGAGCCCGGCGGCGGTCTCGGTGACGTACGACAGCGGCAGGCCCTGGTACACCTCGACGCAGAGCAGGCGCGGCGCCTCGGCGTCCGGCATGGTCAGGCCGAGGGCGGCGGCGGAGTAGATGAGCGTGCGGTCGAGATCGCTGGCGACGAGTTTGGTCACTGGGAGGCCTCCGCCCGGTCGTCGGCGCCGCCCGCGGCGACGGCCTTGCCGTCCGCCCCCGTCGCGCCCCGCGTGTATTTGGGGTGGATCAGTCCGACGCAGCTGTAGGGGAGTTCGCCGACCTCCTCGACGGGTACGCCCCGCTGTTCGGCGAGCAGGCGTATGTGGTCGAGGTCCGCTCCCGCGCCCGCGCGGGCCAGGATCTTCCAGGGGACGCGGCGCAGCAGTACGCGGGTCGTCTCGCCGACGCCCGGCTTGACGAGGTTCACGTCGTGGATGCCGTACTCCTCGCTGATCCGCTCGACGGCCGTCCAGCCCTCCCAGGTCGGCGTCCTGTCGGCGGAGAGGGCCTCCTTGACCTGGGCCTCCACGGCGTCGGTGACGTCGTCGAAGCGGCCCACGACGGCGTCGACGAAGTCACCGGAGACGTCGGCGTCGGCCAGCTCGCGGTAGAACTTCGCGCCGTGGAAATCGTCCGGGCCGACGAGGTCGGCGCGCAGGACGGTGCGGGAGATCAGCCCGGACACCGTGGAGTTGAGGCAGGCGGAGGGGATGAGGAAGTCCTCGCGGGTGCCGTAGGTGCGCACGCACGAGCCGGGGTCGGCGAGCACGGCGATCTCGGAGCTGAAGCCCACAGCGCCGCCACCGGCCTCGAACTCCCGTATCGCCTCGGCCAGTTCTCGGGTGATCGCGCCCTTGCCCGTCCAGCCGTCGACGAAGACGACGTCGGCGGGGTCGTGGTGGGCGGCCAGCCAGCGCAGCGCGTTGGCGTCGATGCCGCGGCCGCGCACGATCGACACGGCGTAGTGCGGCAGGTCGAGGCCGTGCCGGTGCGCGGCCCAGCGACGCATCAGGACGCCGACGGGGGTGCCGGCGCGGGCCAGCGAGACCAGGACGACCGGACGCGGTGACCTCTCGGCGAGGACGATCTCGGTGACCGTGCCGACGGCCTGGGCGATGCGGTCGGCGGAGGTGTCGAGCGCGGCGTGGAACAGCGCCTGGTAGCGCTCGCTCGGCTGGTACTCGACCGGCAGCGACTCGGCGTAGTGCGCGCCACCGCTCTGTATCGCCTCCTCGCGCTCCTCCGTGGGCGCTTCGAGCGTCACGGCGGAGAGGTCCTGGAGCAGCCAGCCGACGTCTTCGGGCGCGTACGAGGAGAAGGCGGGGCCGCGGAGGGGCTCGGGCAGCATGGGGGACCTTTCGGGGGCGTTCACGGCCCGCGCCGGAGCGCCGGAAGGAACGCGCGGGGGAACGTACGAGGGGACGACGGCCAGCAGCACGTGCCCGGCGTGCGCGGAGAGCTGCGCCAACAGGCCGTCGGGCGCGTGCAGTCGGGGCGTGTCCGCGACCGAGTCCACGACCGCGACGACCGCGTCGAAGCCACCGCCCGCGATGTTGTACGCGAACCGGGGCCCCGCCCCGTCGGCGGGCTCGTCGTGCGCGGGGAAGACGAGGCGGGTGCGGATGGCGTAGCCGGGGTCGTCCACGGCGAGCACGGGTGAGCGGGTCGTGGTGGAGAACCGCACGTCGGCGCCGCCCATCCGCCGCTCCAGCTCCACGCCGAGCGCCAGCGGCGCGTACATCAGCTCCTCGAAGCCGAGGACGAGCACGCGGCCGCGGCGCGCGCCCTCTGGCAGGGCCTTCGCGATCCGCTCGGCCATGCCGGGCAGCGCGTCCCGGAGCCGGGCGCGGTGCGCGGGCGTGAAGCCGTGCCGCCCGCCGTCGGGCAGCCCGGCGGGCCAGCCGAGTTCGACGCGGGTGACCGCGCCGCGCTCCCGGCGGGGCGGCTCGGCGGGGGCCGTGTCGTGCTCGGCGACCAGCGCCTGCCCCCTCTCCAGGACACCGTCGGGCAGCCGCACCGTCCCGGACGCCAGCGCGACCAGGTCGACGCGGGCACCGATCTCGCGGGCGAAGGCGGCCAGGCGGCCCTGGTCGTCGGGCGAGCGCATGTCGACCAGCGCGACTATCACGTACCGCTCGCGCGGGAAGCGCTCGTGCAGGGCCCGGATGGTGTTCAGGACGGTGTTGCCGGTGGAGAACTCGTCGTCGACGAGGACCAGGGGCCCGTCCCCCGCGAGGAGCCGCGGGTCCTCGGGCAGCAGCAGGTGCGAGGTGGCGTGGGAGTGGGACTCCTCGAAGCCGCCGGCGCGCTCGACGCCCTCGACGGGGCGCCGGGTGGAGTGCAGGTAGGGCGCGAGGCCGAGGCCGTCGGCGACAGAGTGGCCGAGGCCGGTCGCGGTCTCCGCGTAACCGAGGACGACGGCGCGGCGGGCCTCGTCGTCGCCGAGCAGCTCCCGCACCCGGACGCCGAGGCCGTGCCCGGCCCCGTGGACGACCGAGGGGTGCTGGGGCACGTGCTTGCCGAGGACGTTCGACACCAGGAGGTGGGCCCGCTTGGGGTTGCGGCGCAGCGCCAGCCCGAGCAGGCCGGGCAGCGTCTCGTCGCCGTCGAGCCCGACCCCGAGCCGCTCGGCGACCCAGCTCCCGGACCACACCGCGTCTTGTGGCACGTACGTCATGTTCCTCGCGTTCATCAGCCGGGCAACCCGGCGGTGAGCAGTTCCACGAAGCCGACGTCCTCCTTGGCGACGCCGAAGACCTCGGCGCGCCGCAGGGTCCGCTCGGCCCAGGCGCGGTGCGGCTTCACTTCGTTCATCTTGTTCGTGTACGACGAGCGCAGCACCCCGCCGCCGCCCCGCTCCGGACGCAGGATGTCCTCGGCGTCGCTGAACTCCTCGTGGCTGACGACCGACAGGGCGTGTACGGGCAGCACGTGCGAGGGGTGGATGCAGGTCTTGCCGAGCAGGCCGTTGGCCCGGTCCAGCTCGATCTCGCGGAGCAGGCCGTCCATGTCGTGCTCGATGAGGGCCTGCCGCAGTTCCTCCGCCCGCCCCTCCAGGAAGGGGCTGCGGCGCAGCTGCGGCTTGAACATCCTCTCCTGCACGCGGAAGTACTCCCACACGGGCCCGGTCACGGTGAATCCGGTGCCGTCGGCCCTGCCGAGGACGTTCACCACGTCGGCGATGACGGAGGCCACGATCTGTACGTCGTACGCGGTCATGTCCGGCGGCCTGCGCAGGCCGTAGGCCGAACAGAAGTCGGTGACGCCGAGGCGCAGCGCGAGGACCCGGTCGCGGTACTTGTCGACGGTGCGGGCGATCCCGGCGAGGGTCTCGGCGCGGCTCTCCAGGTGCAGCAGCTCGGGCGACTCCAGGACGGGCATGGCGAAGAGCCGCCGCCCGCCGAGGGCGTCGGCCCCCGTCTCCGCGACCGTGAGGGCCTCCAGGAACGGAACCCCTCGTTCCTCGGTGAACTTGGGCAGTACGAATCCGGACAGCAGCCGAAGGCTCGGGCCGAGCCTGCGGGTGAGGTCCGGAATCTGCTCGGCGGCGCGGACCCGGACGAAGAGCAGCGGGGGTTCCACGCCTCTTTCCGCCAGGTCGGCGAATTGCCGGACGAGGTTCTCCTCGGCGTCGGCCACCTCGGCGTCGTCGATGGAATCCTCCAGGCAGACCACCATGGAGGTGACGCCGCGGCCGCCCTGCTTCAGGATGTCGTCGGCCAGGCGGGGGCGGGTGGCGGGGCTGTAGAGCGTGGCGCCGAGGGCGGAGGCGAGCAGGTGGGGCGGGGAGTCCGCGGTGAAGGCACACGGCTCCCGATGGAAGAGGCGCTGTCGCACCTCTGGGGCGATGTGCCCGAAATGACGCATGAGTGATTCCCCTGTTGTCGCTGTTATCGCCTGTTCCGTCGGCCATGAACCGTGGTGATGTGGCCGGTAATAGTACGTAGGGACGGGTGTCGGGGGTTCCCTCCGGGCATGAATTCCAGGTAACCCGGACATGTCGCACACGCTCACCACACAACCGTCGCACGCTCGCAGCACCCGCAGGTCAGGCGCCTGCCGACGCGGCCGGGACCTTGTGCCCCCCGCGTTGTCCCGCCCGTGCGGGGGAAGGCAGGATGACCGCATGACGCACGCGATGTTGAAGGGGTCCAACGTCCCTCTCGAAGCCCCGGCGGTCCGCGCCGTGCTGCGCTGGACCCCCGGACAGGGCGTCCCCGACGTCGACGCGTCGGCGCTGCTGCTCGGCGGTGACGGCCGGGTCCGTTCCGACGAGGACTTCGTCTTCTACAACCAGCCGCGCCACCCCGGCGGCAAGGTCTGGCGGCTCGGCAAGAAGCGCGTCGCCGAGGGCCTGACCGACACGATCCAGACAGATCTGGCCGGCATGGAGGGCGCGGTCAGCCGGGTGCTCCTGGTCGCGTCGGCGGATGGCGTCGCCTTTGAACACGTACGGGCGCTGCGGATCCTGCTGTACGACGCCGCGGTCGCCGAAGGTGAGCCGCTCGCCTACTTCGACATCACTCCGCAGACCGGCGAGGAGACGGCGCTGATCTGCGGGGAACTGTACCGGCGCGGCGAGGGCTGGAAGTTCCGCGCCCTCGGCGAGGGGTACACCAACGGCCTCGAAGGGCTCGCCTCCGACTTCGGGATCTCCGTGGACGACACGGACTCCGCCGAGCCCTCCACGGCCGCGCCCGGAGCCGATTTCCCGCTGCCGCCGCAGCAGCCCGCGCCGCAGCCCCAGCCGTCCATGGGCCCGGCCCAGCCGTCGGTCGCGCAGCCGCTGCCGCAGCCGTCCGTGGTCCAGCCGCAGCCACAGCCCGCGGCCCAGCCCTCGTACGGCTATCCGCCCGAGCCGCCCCGGCACCCGGCGCCCCAGCCCTCGTACGGCTACCCGCCTGCGGCGCCCACGCAGCCCACGCCGATCGGCGGTCCCCCGCCGATGCCGCACCCCGCACAGCCTTCGTACGGTTATCCGCAGCCGGTGGTGACCCCGGTGCCGGACCCGAACTTCCGGCTGCCTCCGCAGGGACCGCAGTTCCTGCCGCGCTGAGCCTCCACCGGGCGCGGCGCAGGCCTCGCCCGGCACGGCGGCGCGGGGCGCGGGGTCACCCCACCTTGGTCTTGTAGCCCCTGCCCCACTGCAGCCCCCAGCCGTAGAGCCGGTCGAGCTCGGCCTGGAAGCCGTAGACGAACTTCACCTCGCGGCGGACGACCAGCTCGCCCTTGACGTTCTCGATGGAGACGACCGCGCACGAGCGGGCCTGCGGCTGGCGCTCGTCCAGGTCGATCTCGATCCGCGGCCCGTTGCTGGGGTAGAGCGTGACCTTGGCGTGCGTGCGGTCGAAGGCCGGCGTCTGGTCGTAGATGTACGCGAAGACCAGCAGCCGCTTGATGTTCTCGCGGTGGTCGAGGTTGACGTAGATCGTCTCCCCGGAGGGCGAGCCGAAGCGGTCGTCGCCGCTCAGCTTCACGTACGGCGGCGCGTTGAGGCTCCCGAAGAAGCTTCCCAGCGGTTGTACGACGCCCTTGGTGCCGTCCATCAGCTCGTACAGGCAGCCGATGTCGAGGTCGACGTTGACCACGCCCTGGGTGTGCGCCTGCACCACGTCGGGCTGGAACATCTTGAGCGGGTGCCGCAGCAGCCCTCCGGACCTGCGCTGCTTGCCCATGAAGTCGGACGTCCGCATCTGCCAGGACAGGTTGACGCGGAGGTTGCCGGTGGCCGCGCCCTGTTTGCTGAGCGAGACCGTGGGGTTCCGTTTGGTCAGTTCGATGGAGTTGGTCGCGGCGCCGCCCGAATCGAAGTCCATCGAACGCCCTCGCCACAGACCGTCCCAGAAGGACATGCCGCCCCCAATGTGTCCTTGTGCCGCATACGACTGCCGGTGGTGCCGGCCCGGAAAGACCGGCGGGGCGGCCATGAGGACTCCTCCTCGATGGCCGCCCCGCTCAGAGCGTTCCTCACCCTGGCCGCCGTCACACTCCGGAGTACGGAATCGGACAGCGCGGCAAGGGAATAGGTCAACGAACAGTCGGCGTCAGATGCCGGACGAGACCTCGGCCTTCTCACCCGGACTGCCCTGTCCCTCGGCTGCCGCGAGCCGCTTGTTGCGCAGCACGGACGACACGAAGGACCAGGCGATCAGGATGACGCCGACAGAACCGGTGATGAGCTCGTGGATCTCGTACTGGATGGTGACGAGGAGGATCACCGCGAGGGCGCCGATCGCGTAGTGCGCGCCGTGCTCCAGGTAGACGTAGTCGTCGAGGGTGCCCTGGCGGACCAGGTAGACGGTGAGCGACCGGACGTACATGGCGCCGATACCGAGGCCGAGCGCCATCAGGACGATGTCGTTGGTGACGGCGAAGGCGCCGATGACGCCGTCGAAGGAGAACGACGCGTCAAGGACCTCCAGGTAGAGGAACATGAAGAACGCGGCCTTACCCGCCATCAGGACGGCGGGTGCCTTCTTGCCGCTCTTCTTGGCCTCCTGCTCGGCCTCGTGCTCGCGCTCCTCCTCTTCCTCCAGCTTGTTCTCGAAGTAGCCGGAGAGGCCGCCCACCACGAGGTAGGTGATGAGACCCGCGACACCGGAGATCAGGACTGTCTGTGCCTTGTCCACATGGACGCCGCCGTGCTGGTGGGCCTGGGTGGCGACGGTCATGGCGGCGATCAGGAGCACGACGAGCGCGATGCAGACCGACAGCATGTCGACCTTGCCCAGCTTGGCGAGCGGACGCTCGATCCAGCCCAGCCACTTGATGTCACGGTCCTCGAAAATGAAGTCGAGGAAGATCATCAACAGGAACATGCCACCGAAGGCGGCGATCGACGGGTGGGCGTCGGTGACCAGCTGCTGGTATCGGTCCTTGTCGTTGAGCGCGAGGCGCACCGCCTCGATCGGGCCGGTCTTGGCACTGATGGCCACGATGACGACGGGGAAGACCAGCCGCATGCCGAAGACCGCGATCAGGACACCGATGGTGAGGAAGATTTTCTGCCAGAAGGCACTCATCTTCTTCAGGATTCCGGCGTTGACCACCGCGTTGTCGAAGGACAGCGAGATCTCGAGGACGGACAGGATGGCGACGACGCCGAACCCTGCCCACCCCCCGTAGAACACCGCGGCGACCAGGCCGAGCGCGGTCACCGCGAACGACCAGCCGAAGGTTTTCAGAATCACTGGTTACCCAATCGTGTGTGTACGGGCTCCCGTTTAGCGGTCTCCCCCGCGCCGGTCCCCTGCTTTACGAAACGTTGACCCCGAAGTCTAGAGCGATGCCTCGCAGACCCGACGCGTACCCCTGCCCGACCGCACGGAACTTCCACTCGCCTCCGTACCGGTACACCTCGCCGAAGATCATCGCGGTCTCCGTCGAGGCGTCCTCGCTCAGGTCATAGCGCGCGAGCTCCTGCCCGTCCGCCTGGTTCACCACGCGGATGAACGCGTTGCTGACCTGACCGAACGCCTGCCCGCGATTGTCCGCGTCATGAATCGAGACCGGGAAGATGATCTTGTCGCAGTTGGCCGGGACCTTGGAGAGGTCGACCAGGAGCGATTCGTCATCGCCGTCGCCCTCGCCGGTGAGGTTGTCGCCGGTGTGCTCGACGGAGCCGTCAGGGCTCTTCAGGTTGTTGTAGAAGACGAACCACTCGTCACCGAGGACCCTGCCCGCGTCGCACAGCAGCGCGCTGGCGTCGAGGTCGAAGGGGGCGCCGGTGGTGGAGCGCGCGTCCCAGCCGAGGCCGACAAGGATCTGGGTGAGGTTCGGTGCGGCCTTGGAGAGGGAGACGTTGCCTCCCTTGGCGAGTGTGACGCCCATGTTCGTGGTCCTCCCCGAGGTGACGGGAGTGCCCCCGAGCCGACGGGGACACGCGGTGATGAGCACGTCCGGCGCCGCACCTCATGCGTGTGCGACGCCGGACGAAGAAGCGGAGGGCCGCTCGGCTCAGACGTTGACGCCGAAGTCCTGCGCGATACCGCGCAGGCCCGAGGCGTAACCCTGACCGACCGCGCGGAACTTCCACTCGGCGCCGTGGCGGTACAGCTCGCCGAAGACCATGGCGGTCTCCGTCGAGGCATCCTCGGAGAGGTCGTACCGCGCGATCTCCGCGCCGCCCGCCTGGTTCACGACGCGGATGAACGCGTTGCGGACCTGGCCGAACGACTGCTGACGCGTCTCGGCGTCGTAGATGGAGACAGGGAAGACGATCTTCTCGACGTCCGCGGGCACCGAGGCCAGGTTGACCTTGATCACCTCGTCGTCGCCCTCGCCCTCACCGGTGGTGTTGTCACCGGTGTGCTCGACGGAGCCGTCAGGGCTCTTCAGGTTGTTGAAGAACACGAAGTTCTGGTCACCGCTGACCTTGCCCTCCGCGTTCGTCAGGATCGCGCTGGCGTCGAGGTCGAAGTCCGTACCTGTGGTGGTGCGGACGTCCCAGCCGAGGCCGACCAGTACAGCGGTCAGGCCAGGCGCCTCCTTGCTCAGCGATACGTTGCCGCCCTTGCTGAGGCTGACTCCCACGAGTCCTCCCAATTGGTGTCCAGGGGCGGGGAGCCCCAAGCGTTGCGTTGCATCGGATCAACGAGTGGATCCTAGTGACCGGTTCCCGGCCGCCACAGGCTCTGCACCTGAAGAATCACAGGGTGTCGCCCCTGAGAGAACCAAGGGTTCGCCGAAGCGGGGGTCGCCGGCCGGATCGGGCTGAGGTCGTCGGCCGGATCAGAGCGTTTCGAGCGCCTTGACGTACTCGTTCAGGTCACGCGCGTCGGGCAGGCCGTTGACGACGCTCCAGCGCACGACGCCCTCCTTGTCGATGATGAAGGTGCCGCGCACCGCGCAGCCCTTCTCCTCGTCGAAGACGCCGTACGCGCGCGAGACCTCGCCGTGCGGCCAGAAGTCGGAGACCAGCGGGTACTCAAGACCCTCCTGCTCGGCGAAGACGCGCAGCGTGTGGATGGAGTCGTTGGAGACGGCGAGCAGCTGGGTGTCGTCGTTGACGAACTTCGGCAGCTCGTCGCGGAGCGCGCACAGCTCGCCGGTGCACACGCCGGTGAACGCGAACGGGTAGAAGAGCAGCACCACGTTCTTCTCGCCGCGGAAGTCGGAGAGCTTCACGGTCCGGCCGTGGTTGTCCTTGAGCTCGAACTCCGGGGCCTTGGTGCCGGTCGCGATTCCAGCGAGCGCCATGACTACGCATCCCTTCGACGGGGCCCCTCGGTGGGGCCGTTCGGGTGACACCCACCCTACTTCCGTCGATCTACGCCCTTTGGGGCGCCGGCCCGGACGCGGGCGAGTCCGTACACGCGTGAGGCCCCCGCCGACGGATGGTGTCGGCGGGGGCCTCACGGCTGTCTCTGCTGGGTTCGCGGCTCGGCGCGCGTGGCTAGCGCTTCTTCGCGGCCGCCTTGGGCGTGACCAGGCGGGTGCCGCTCCAGTCCTTGCCGGCGTTGATGCTCTTGGTCTGGGACAGGCCCGCGGTGGTGGCCGCCTCACCGATGTCGCTCGGCTCGACGTAGCCGTCACGACCGGTCTTCGGAGTCAGCAGCAGAATCTGGCCGCCCTCCTCCATGTACGCGATGGCATCCACCAGCGCATCAGTCAGGTCCCCGTCGTCCTCACGGAACCAGAGCACCACGGCATCAGCCACGTCGTCGTAGTCCTCGTCGACGAGCTCTGTGCCAGTGGCCTCCTCGATGGCCTCGCGGAGCTCCTGGTCGACGTCGTCGTCGTAGCCGATCTCCTGGACCACCTGGTCGGGCTGGAAACCAAGCCTTACGGCAAGGTTCGTCTCCGCGTGGTCCGCGGTCGCGCTCACGGATTGCCTCCTGATCATGTTTTTCGGGAATGCCTTCAGCCACGCGCGTGCGCGGGGCATTGGCCGTAGTCCACACGGGCGGGGCGGATCGCGCAAGTACCCGGCCGCCGAGACCGCCGAAACGGTGACGTTCCCGGCCGTGTCGCCGCAACTGCCGCCTCATCCGTACGGACCGAACGGCTCTGCGAAGCAGCTAGGCAGGATGGGCGTATCGTTGCGATTTGGTCGAGCCTACCCCAGAGACCGCCAGGTGAACGTCTCGGTTACCTCTCGGTAGAGATGACGTCCGCGTCAGTCGGGTACACGATGGGGAGCGGTGCACGGCCAGGCAGAACCCAGGCGAGAGCCCCAACAGCGAAGGAACAGCGTGGCTTCCGGATCCGATCGCAACCCGATCATCATTGGCGGCCTGCCGAGTCAGGTCCCGGACTTCGATCCCGAAGAGACCCAGGAGTGGCTGGACTCCCTCGATGCCGCGGTCGACGAACGCGGCCGTGAGCGGGCCCGCTACCTGATGCTCCGGTTGATCGAGCGCGCACGCGAGAAGCGCGTGGCCGTTCCCGAAATGCGCAGCACGGATTACGTCAACACGATCGCCACCAAGGACGAGCCGTTCTTCCCCGGCAACGAGGAAATCGAACGCAAGGTCCTGAACGCGACCCGCTGGAACGCCGCGGTGATGGTCTCGCGCGCCCAGCGCCCCGGCATCGGCGTCGGCGGCCACATCGCCACCTTCGCTTCCTCCGCCTCCCTCTACGACGTGGGCTTCAACCACTTCTTCCGCGGCAAGGACGAGGGCGACGGCGGCGACCAGATCTTCTTCCAGGGGCACGCGTCCCCCGGTATCTACGCCCGCGCCTTCCTCCTGGACCGGCTCACCGAGCAGCAGCTCGACGCGTTCCGCCAGGAGAAGTCCAAGGCGCCCAACGGCCTGTCCTCCTACCCCCACCCCCGGCTGATGCCGGACTTCTGGGAGTTCCCGACGGTCTCCATGGGTCTCGGCCCGCTCGGCGCGATCTATCAGGCGCGGATGAACCGCTACATGGAGGCGCGCGGCATCGCCGACACCTCCAAGTCGCACGTCTGGGCGTACCTCGGTGACGGCGAGATGGACGAGCCCGAGTCGCTCGGCCAGCTCTCCATCGCCGCCCGTGAGGGCCTGGACAACCTCACCTTCGTCGTCAACTGCAACCTCCAGCGCCTCGACGGCCCGGTGCGCGGCAACGGCAAGATCATCCAGGAGCTGGAGTCGCAGTTCCGCGGCGCCGGCTGGAACGTCATCAAGCTGGTCTGGGACCGCAGCTGGGACCCGCTGCTCGCCCAGGACCGGGACGGCATCCTGGTCAACAAGCTGAACACCACGCCCGACGGCCAGTTCCAGACGTACGCGACCGAGACCGGCGCCTACATCCGCGAGCACTTCTTCGGCGACGACCACCGGCTGCGCGCCATGGTCGAGAACATGACCGACGAGCAGATCCTGCACCTCGGCCGCGGCGGTCACGACCACAAGAAGGTCTACGCGGCGTACGCGGCGGCCAAGGCCCACAAGGGCCAGCCGACGGTGATCCTCGCCCAGACGGTCAAGGGCTGGACCCTCGGCCCGAACTTCGAGGGCCGCAACGCCACGCACCAGATGAAGAAGCTGACGGTCGACGACCTCAAGGGCTTCCGCGACCGCCTGCACATCCCGATCACGGACAAGCAGCTGGAGGACGGCGCCCCGCCGTACTACCACCCCGGGCGGGACTCCGAAGAGATCCAGTACATGCACGACCGCCGCAAGGGCCTCGGCGGTTACGTCCCGACCCGCGTCGTGCGCGCCAAGCCCCTTCAGCTTCCCGAGGACAAGGCGTACGCGGCCGCGAAGAAGGGCTCGGGTCAGCAGTCGATCGCCACCACCATGGCGTTCGTCCGCATCCTCAAGGACCTCATGCGGGACAAGGAGATTGGCAAGCGCTTCGTGCTGATCGCTCCCGACGAGTACCGCACCTTCGGCATGGACGCGTTCTTCCCGAGTGCGAAGATCTACAACCCGCTCGGCCAGCAGTACGAGGCCGTGGACCGTGAGCTGCTCCTTGCCTACAAGGAGTCGCCGACGGGCCAGATGCTGCACGACGGCATCTCGGAGGCGGGCTGCACCGCCTCCCTGATCGCCGCCGGCTCGGCCTACGCCACCCACGGCGAGCCGCTGATCCCGGTCTACGTCTTCTACTCGATGTTCGGTTTCCAGCGCACCGGCGACCAGTTCTGGCAGATGGCCGACCAGCTGGCGCGCGGTTTCGTCCTCGGCGCCACCGCCGGCCGCACGACGCTGACCGGTGAGGGCCTCCAGCACGCCGACGGCCACTCGCAGCTGCTCGCCTCGACCAACCCGGCCTGCGTCGCCTACGACCCGGCCTTCGGTTACGAGATCGCGCACATCGTCAGGGACGGTCTGCGCCGGATGTACGGCCCTGACAGCGAGGACGTCTTCTACTACCTCACCGTCTACAACGAGCCCATCCAGCACCCGGCCGAGCCGGAGAACGTGGATGTCGAAGGCATCCTCAAGGGCATCTACCGCTTCAAGTCCGGCGAGCAGGGCGCCATCCCCGCCCAGATCATCGCGTCGGGTGTCGCCGTGCCGTGGGCGGTCGAGGCCCAGCAGATCCTCGCCTCGGAGTGGAACGTCAAGGCGGACATCTGGTCGGCCACCTCGTGGAACGAGCTGCGCCGCGAGGCCGTGGACGTGGAGCGTCACAACCTCCTGCACCCCGAGGAGGAGCAGCGCGTCCCGTACGTGACGCGGAAGCTGTCCGGCGCCGAGGGCCCGTTCGTGGCCGTCTCCGACTGGATGCGGAGCGTCCCGGACCAGATCTCCCGCTGGGTGCCCGGCACCTACCAGTCGCTCGGCGCGGACGGCTTCGGCTTCGCCGACACGCGTGGCGCGGCCCGCCGCTTCTTCCACATCGACGCCCAGTCGATCGTGGTCGGCGTGCTGACCGAGCTGGCCCGCGAGGGCAAGGTCGACCGCTCCGTCCTGAAGCAGGCGATCGACCGCTACCAGCTCCTCGACGTCGCGGCCGCCGATCCCGGCCCGGCCGGGGGCGACGCGTAGCGCACGTCCCATCCGGAGGGCGGCGGGGCACGGGTCCCGTCGCCCTCCGGCGTTTCCTACGATGCGCCCATGAAGGAACAACCGGCACAGACTCGTTGGGAGCAGCGCACCCAGCGCCCTCTCCTCGCGCTCGCGGTGGCGTTCGCCCTCGCCTACGCCGTGCCGATCGTGATGCCCGACGCGAGTCGGACCGTCACGCGGACCTGCACGATCGTGGAGTGGGTCGTCTGGGGCTCGTTCGCCGTCGACTACGTCGTACGTCTCCTCCTCACCGATCAGCGGCGGCTTTTCATCCGCACGCACTGGCTCGACCTATGTGCCGTTCTCCTTCCGATGATTCAACCGCTGCGGTTGCTGCGGCTCGTCTCCACGCTGATGCTCGTCGGCCGGCGGGCCCGCATGGCGTCGCAGATAAGGCTGACGACGTATGTCGTGGGCTCGGTGGTGGGCCTGTTGATGTTCGGTTCCCTGGCGGTGCTCTCCGTGGAGCGGGAGTCACCGGACGGGAACATCAAGACGCTGGGTGACGCGGTGTGGTGGTCCTTCACCACCATGACGACGGTCGGCTACGGCGATCACGCTCCGACGACGGGACTCGGCAGGGTGCTCGCGGTCGGATTGATGCTGTCGGGCATCGCACTCCTCGGTGTGGTCACCGCGAACATCGCGGCGTGGTTCATCGCCCGATTCGACAAGGACGACGCGGAGGAGCGACGCCAGACGGCCGCGATCGAGGCGCTGACGGCGGAGGTGAAGGCACTGCGGGAGCAGGTGGCGGGGCTTTCGGGGGCGGGGGCGGTGCGGGGCGTGGACTCGGTGCTGGGGGCGGGTGCGGCACCGGAAGCGGGCCCGGTGCCGGAGACGGACGTGGCGCCGGGAGCGGGCTCGGCGCCGGCAGCAGGCTCGGCACCGGAGGCGGACGTGGCTCCGGGGGCGGGGGCGGTGCGGGGAGCGGATTCGGTGCCGGAGGCGGGTGTGGTGCCGGAGGCGGGTGCGGTGCGGGGAGCGGACTCGGTGCCGGGCGCGGAGTCGGCACTGGAGACGGGCCCGGCACCGGAGGTGGGACCGAAGGCGCTCAAGGCTCCGGGGGCGGGTGCGGTGCGGGGAGCGGACTCGGTGCCGGGCGCGGAGTCGGCACTGGAGGTGGACTCCGCACCGGGGCCGCACTCGGTTGCGGACTCGGGCTCGGCGCCGGAAGCAGACTCGGGGCCGGGAGCGGGCTCGGCACCGGGAACGGATTCGGCACCGGAGGCGGACGTGGCTCCGGAGGCGGAGTCGGCACCGGAGGCGGGCCCGGTGCCGGAGGCGAACGCGGCGCCGGGCGCGGAGTCGGCACTGGATGTGGACTCCGCACCGGGGCCGCACTCGGTTGCGGACTCGGGCTCGGCGCCGGAAGCAGACTCGGGGCCGGGAGCGGGCTCGGCGCCGGGCGCGGACTCGGCACCGGAGGCGGACGTGGTGACGCGGGTGGGCTCCGTGCCTCGCCCCGCGGCCGCCGAGGGCGCCGCCGGGCAGACGGCGGTGCCTCTCGGCGGGACGGGGCCGTGCTGAGCCGGGGCGGGTCGCCCGTGTCAAAACATGCCGTCCATCGTGGTCGCCCCCGATATCCGAAGAAGCGCGAGGACGGTGTCGATCGCGCCCAGGACGAGGGCGGCCAGGGCCGGTGCCGGGCGGGCACCGGCCCAACTGCGGCCCAGGGCGAGCCAGCCGCACACGATCGCCATGGGGCCGAGGATGATCCCCAGCACGAAGAACCCGGCGATCGCGCAGACGGCTCCTACTACCCCGAGCGTCGCGCGGTCCGGCCCACTCCGCGACCACGTACGGCCGCGTGAGCGGGGGTGCTTGCGCGTGGCGTGTCCGAAACCCGCCATCATCACTCCTTGAGTCAGCCCGTTCGGGCTCAAGACCGCGAGTACCCCGCTTCAGCGCTCCCAGACCTTGAACGCCCGCACACGGTAAGGAGATTCGGGCGCCCAGGTGCCACTGCCCGGGTAGGTGTTGAACTCCCCGGTCTCGCCGCACTTCGCGGATTGGTATGTGGTGACGGGCCGGCCGGTGCGGTTGGCGAGAGCTTGCGCGCTGCCCCCCTCCGGCAGCGTGATACAGCTCTCGATGTCGATGTCGGCCAACTCATACGTGTGCCGGTCACCCTTGAACTGCGCCTTCTCCCAGAGGCAGAGCTCACCTGGCGCGCATCCGCGGAGCATCGGTGGGGCCGCGGCCACGGCTTGCGTGGGTGACAGGATCACCGCCGCGAGTGCGGCGGCGGTGACGGTCGTGGGCATGGCCGTACGCATGTGCTCAACCCCCGTGTGGTGTAGCTCAGTTGTCCGCGTCGTGCGGATCTCATGTCTGAACTCTGGACCGTCCGACCGCACCATCGGAAGGGGTACGAATGTGCGTCACCCGGATAGGCGAAAGCCCCCCAGAATGTCCCTGAGGGGCTTTCCCTGACTTCTGCCGCCGCCCGGCCGTCCACGGACGTGCGGCGCGCCCAATGCCCTAAATGTGCACCGCACCCGCACCGGCTTCGGCGTTGGTTCCACGCTTGGCGAGGAACGCGACGAAGACCGCGACCACCGCGACACCGGTGGCGACCAGGCAGGCCATGCCCATGCCCGACATGAACGTGTCGTGCGTGACCGAGGTGATCTGATCGGCGACCGACGGCGGCGCCTTCGGCGGAACCGGAGCTATGCCGACCTGGACGGCTTCGGCGGCCTTGTCGAGGTCGGCGGGGCTGAGAGGCGGCAGCTTCGCCTTCGCCCAGTTGTCGGCCAGGTCGCTGTCGACCTTCGACGCCATGACGGCGCCGAGGACCGCCGTGCCGAGGCTGCCGCCGATCTGCATCGCGGCCTGCTGGAGGCCGCCGGCCACACCGGAGAGCTCCATCGGCGCGTTGCCCACGATGACTTCGGTCGCGCCGACCATCACCGGAGCGAGACCGAGGCCGAGGAGGGCGAACCAGAGCGACATCAGACCGCTGCCGGTGCCCGCCTCCAGCGTGGACATGCCGTACATGGCGGCGGCGGTGAGCAGCATGCCGCCGGCCAGCGGAATTCTTGGGCCGGTCTTGGTGATCATGGCGCCCGCCAGCGGCGAGCCCACGATCATCATGCCGGTGAGGGGCAGCAGGTGCAGACCGCTGTCGACGGGACTCATCCCGTGCACGTTCTGCAAGTAGAAGGTGACGAAGAAGAGTCCGCCCATGAAGGCGATGGCCATCAGCACCATGAGGACCACGCCCGCGGACAGCGCCACGGAACGGAACAGGCCGAGCGGTATGAGCGGTTCCTTGACCTTCGACTCCCACGCCGCGAAGAGTACGAAGCTCAGCACGGAGGCCGCGATGAACGTCCAGGTCAGGCCGTCGCCCCAGCCCCATTCCGGAGCCTTGATGAGCGCCCAGACGAGGCAGAACATGGCCGCCGACAGCAGGGCGATGCCCAAGACGTCGAAGGACCTGGGGGCGTTCTCGGCGCGGTGGTCCCTGAGGATGAACAGGCCGAGCGCGACGGCGAGGACGCCGACCGGCACGTTGATGAAGAAGACGGACTGCCAGCTGACGTGCTCGACGAGGAGACCGCCGAGGATGGGGCCGCCCGCCGTGGAGGCACCGATCACCATGCCCCAGATGCCGATGGCCATGTTGAGCTTCTCGGCCGGGAACGAAGCGCGGAGCAGACCGAGCGCGGCAGGCATCAGCAGGGCACCGAACAACCCCTGGAGCACGCGGAAGGTGACCACCAGCGGGATGGTGTCGGACAGGCCGATGGCCCCGGAGGCGGCGGCGAAGCCGATCACCCCTATGAGGTACGTCTGACGATGGCCGAAGCGGTCACCCAGCTTGCCCGCGGTGATCAGCGAGACGGCGAGCGCCAAGAAGTAGCCATTGGTGATCCACTGCACCTCCGCGAAGGTGGCGCCGAGATCAGCCTGGATGGCGGGGTTGGCGATCGCGACGATGGTGCCGTCCAGGGCGACCATCATCACGCCGATCGCGACAGAGAAGAGCGTCAGCCAGGGGTGACCGCGGAGCCCCTTGGCCGGGGTCGGAGCGGACACCGGCTCCGGCGCCTTGTCCGCCTTGTCGGCGGTGGTCTGACTAGTCATGCGACCAGGCTAATGACAGCGACTGACAGTCGACAAACGTCTTCACAAGTCGGTAACTGACATGAAGCTGCCCGCAGATATGCTGAACTGGGCAAACAGCAGAGGGGGCCATGGCGTGAAAATCGGGCAGCGAGCGACAGGACCCGTGGAAACCCAGGCCGAGACCGCCGAGGACGTCTCACCCGGCCTCGCGGCGCCCGGACTGCGGGAGCGCAAGAAGCAGCGCACTCGTGACGCGCTGCTGCGCGCGGCACTCGAACTCTTCACGACCAAGGGGTTCGAGGAGACGACCGTCGACGAGATCGCCGAGACCGTCGAGGTGTCCCAGCGCACGTTCTTCCGCTACTTCGCCAACAAGCAGGAGGCCGCCTTCGCCGTCCAGGAGATGGTGGAGGCGCGGTTCGTCCAGAGCCTGCGCGATCGCCCCGCCGAGGAAGCCCCGCTCGTGGCGCTGCGCGGAGCGATCCTCGGCGCCTGGGAGGCCATGGGGCAGTCGATCGAGGAGGTCGTGCCGGTCGAACTGCACATGAGCACGTACCAGATGATCGAGTCGACGCCCTCGCTGCTCGCCGCGCACCTGCGCCGCTCCATGGAGACCGAGGAAGAGATCGCCCGGGTGATCGCCGAACGGGAGGGACTCGACTTGGACGCCGACCCGCGGCCGCGTGTGGCCGCGGCGGCGTTCAGCGGCGTGATGCGGGTGACAGGCCGGCTATGGGGCGCCGGCGAGGACATCAGCGTGGAGTCCATCCGAGAGCTCACCGAGCAGTACCTCGACCACCTGGGTCCCGCCCTGGCCACGGACTGGCGTACACCTCGGCCGTCTTAGCCGTCCGCGCCGACCGCGTCGCGAACCGTCCAACCGGTGGAATCCGCACTTACGTTGGGCGATGAGGCAGGTACCCTAAGTCACGCACGCGCGTGGCGCGCGACGGTTCGCCGTCCACCTACAGAGCGTGACGAAGCGCTTCGATATGTGCCCGCTGTGCCTCAATTACCCCTCTGGAAACGTGATCTGCCTCACGCGATGCACGGTATGCATCAGGGTTCTCCTAGGGTGTTCCGCAGTGACTTCCTTCGACTCCTCCCCACAACTCAACGCGTGGCGTGCTCTGCTCGCGCTGGCTGTCGTATTCGTCATGCTGGCGACCACGGGCTGGACCGCCGTGCGGAACAACAAGGGCGACTCCTCGCCTCTCGAAGCCGCGATCTCCGCCTGGGAGCGGGGGAACATCGACGGGCGCGCGCTGCCCGACCCCGATGCTCCCGCCGCTCGGCTCAGCCAGTTCTTCGCCTCGCTCGACAAGAAGCAGCGCAACCGGCTCGCCGGCCGCTACCCCCTCGCGGTCGGCAACATGAACGGTGCGCCTTCCGAACTGCGTTATCGCGCGAACCGCATCGCCCTGAGACAGGCCCGCAAGGTCGAGCGGGAGCGTATGCACGACAAACGCCTCTCCCCCTTGGGGCAGCAGGAGGCCGAGCGCAGAATGAAGCGCTTCGGGGTCATGATGCGCCCCGGACGCCAGGTCCTCGCCTTCGATCCCATGGGTTCCGGTCGCATGGCCGAAGTCATCGGAGACCTGGACAAGGCCCGCCGTGTCTCTGTCGTGGTACCCGGCGTCGACACCAACGTGCTGACCTTCGAGCGGACGTTCCGCAAGTACTCGGCGCCGGTGGGCATGGCCAAGGCGCTCTACCGCGCGGAGCGCTCCGTGAACCCACGCGCGCGTACCGCCGTGATCGCCTGGGCCGACTACACCGCGCCCGTGGGCATCGGCGTGGACGCGGCCACGGCCATGCGCGCCGAGAGCGGTGCCGTACGCCTCGACTCCATGGTGCGAGGGCTCCCCGGGCGCTCACCGGTCGCGCTGTACTGCCACAGCTACGGCTCCGTGGTGTGCGGTGTGGCCGCGCGGACCCTGCCTGCGCGGGTCACCGACATCGCGGTCGCGGGCAGTCCCGGCATGCGCGCCGACAAGGCATCGCAGTTGGGTACGGAGGCCCGGATCTGGGCCGCCCGGGACAGCGACGACTGGATTCAGGATGTGCCCTACATGGAGGTCGGCGGGCTCGGCCACGGCGCCGACCCGGTGTCCGGCAGTTTCGGCGCGCGGGTGCTGTCCTCGGCGGGTGCCGCGGGCCACACCGGCTACTTCGAACCGGGCACGGAGAGCCTGCGTAATTTCGCCGAGATCGGCACAGGTTCGTACGACGGGGTGCGATGCGCGAGTGGGGACGACGTCTGCCGGAAGGGCATTTCCGGCGAGGCGGCGGCCTGACGCGCGTAGAAATCGACGAAACAACGGCCCGCCGCAGGAGGGACGGAGGCACGCGTGCCGCCTACGATGAGCCGCATGGGTGACGTACTGGCCGGATTTCATGCCGCCTGGGAGTTCGAGTCCGACTCCGTGCTCATCCGCTTCGAACGGGGAATCCGCACACCGAAGCTCTACCAAGCGCTCGGTGAACGGCGTATCCCGCATGAGGCGATCGCAGCGGTGACACTCTCCCCCGGGAAACGCGGGACCGTCGTTCTTCATGCCGTGCCGAGACCCGGCGCCGATCCTCTGATGGAGGCGGCGGCGGGCCAGCTCAAGGACGGCTGCGACCCGTACCGCTTGGTGCTGCCCGCCGAGCGGGAGACGCTCGCCGAGTACTACGCGGACGAGCTGCGGGCACAGATCACTTCGGACGCCACCGGACCCCCGGATCGCTATCTGGTGGCCGCCCCCGAGGCTCCGCTGCACTTCAAGGCGTACGACGGCAAGGCGTCCTTCGACGGCAAGCTGGTGTCCTTCCGGTGGTTCTGGACAGGCGCCTCGTCGGCGAAGTGGAAGGCCGGTGACCAGAGCTTTCCCGTCACGGATCTGGGTGGGATCGAGTGGCGCTCCCCGGAGGTCTTCGAGGGCCATCTGAGGCTGCTGCGCCGTGATTCCCCCGTGGCGCAGCCCGCGCAGGCCGATCAGGACCCCGCGGCCGTCGTCTTCGGCCTCGGGTACGGCCCGGTCCACGAGTCGCTGCCGTTCGCCGCGTCGGTCCTCGCGGCGATTCGGTCCTCGGGCCCGGCCCTGACGTCCACCGGCGTCGGAGCCGCGCCGACATCGGCTGTCCGGCGCGATCCGGCGGACATCGCGGACCGCATCCGGCATCTGGGCGAGCTGCACCAGGCGGGTCTGCTCACGGACGAGGAATTCACGGCGAAGAAGGCCGAGCTGCTGGCCGAGCTGTGATCCACGCGGTCGCCACCGCCTCCCGTGGGGCGGTGGTGATACCTGGGTATGAGGTCCGGTCCAGCACCCCGGTATGACGGCGCGCGGGGTGCTTCACGCCTACGCTGATCAGGCCATGAGCAGCGCGACGACACCTCCCGACCAGAGCCCCGACCGCCCGGTGGACGAGCCGGGTGGCCGCGGGTCCGGCCTCCGGCGTGCGACGGCAGCCGTCGTGGACGGTCTGCGGACGGTGGGGGCATCCCTCGCGACGCCCGCGGGCTCGACCGAGCCGCTGCTGGCGAGCGCGCCCAAGCGCTGGGTGCGGATGTTGCCCCATGTGATCGCGCTGGGCTTCGTCGCCACCCTCATCCCGGTCACCGTGCAAGTGCTGACGCATGACTACGGCGTGGGTGGCGGCCTGGCGGGCGCCCTGGGAGTCGCGCAGGTCGCCCCGCTGTTCCTCGCGGTCACCCGGCCGCTTCCCGCGTGGTGGATCGTGATCGTCGCGGATGTCGTCGGCGCGATCACCACGATGGCATCGGCCCCGGACCGGCCGGGACCATGGACCCCCATGATCATCGTGGGGTATCTGGTCCTCTGCTGTGCCCTGTCCCTGCGAGAGAGCCGCCGCACACTGCTCGGGATCTGGCTGGTCACCGTGGTCGCCGGGCTGGTGCTCGGAGCGTTCCACGGAAGCGGCGGCCAGGACACCGGCGTGCTGCTGATCGTGCTGAGCGGGGCCGTGCTGCTGCTCGGCTCCCTGCTGCGTGAGCGCGGCGACGCCCGGCGCAGGCTCGTCGAGCAGGAGACCATCAGCGAGACCGAGCGCTCCCAGCGCACACTCCTTGAGGAGCGGGCCCGCATCGCCCGCGAGTTGCACGACGTCGTCGCCCACCACATGTCGGTCATCACGGTCCAGGCGGACTCCGCGCCCTACCGACTCGACGGCCTTCCCGACGCGGCACGTGAGGAGTTCGGGAGCATAGCGGCGAGCGCCCGGGAATCCCTCACCGAGATGCGGCGGCTGCTGGCGGTGCTGCGCAGCGAGGGTGTGGACGGCGAGCGGGCACCCCAGCCTGGCTTGGACCGGTTGCCGCACCTGGTCGAAGCCACGGTGCGGGCCGGCATACCGATCGACCTGTCACGCCCGGAGCTGGCGATCCTCACGCACCTCGCCAAGGTGTCACCGGCCGTGGACCTGTCCGCGTACCGCATCGTCCAGGAAGCCCTGTCGAACGTGATGCGGCACGCCCCGGGCGCCCGGACCACGATCACGCTCAGTCTGGACGACGAGAACCTCCTGATCCTCGTGGTCAACGGCCCGTCCGAGCAGCCTCCCGCCTCGCTGGAGGGCAGTGGCACGGGCCACGGACTTGTCGGCATGCGCGAGCGCGTACGGTTGGTCGGCGGCACGGTCGACGTCGGGCCGCTGCCCGACGGCGGCTTCCGCGTCGCCGCCCGGCTCCCCCTCCTCCCGAAGGACTCCGGCACCGCATGACCATCCGCGTGATCATCGTCGACGACCAGGCCATGGTGCGGGCCGGCTTCGCCGCCCTGCTGGCGGCGCAGAGCGACATCGACGTCGTGGGTGAGGCACCGGACGGCAAGAAGGGTGTCGAGGTCAGCCGCAGCACACACCCCGATGTCGTCCTGATGGACGTCCGCATGCCGGAGATGGACGGACTCGCCGCGGCCCGCGCCCTGTTGGACCCGCCGCCGGGAGTGGTGCATCTGCCGAAGGTGCTGATGCTCACCACGTTCGACGTGGACGATTATGTGTACGAGGCGCTGCGCGCCGGAGCCTCCGGGTTCCTGCTCAAGGACGCGCCGCCCGCGGACCTGATCTCGGCGGTCCGTGTGGTGGCCTCCGGCGAGGCGCTGCTGGCCCCCTCGGTGACCCGGCGGCTGATCGCGGACTTCGCGAAGCAGCGTCCCGCGCCGCGAAAGGACCAGTCGCTTCAGCTCAACGGCCTGACGCCGCGTGAGACCGAGGTACTGGTGCTGATCGCGCGCGGCCTGTCCAATCAGGAGATCGCCGAGCGCCTGGTGCTCGCCGAACAGACGGTGAAGACCCATATCGGTCGCGTGCTCAGCAAGTTGGGGCTGCGGGACCGCGCCCAAGCCGTGATCTTCGCCTATGAGTCGGGGCTGGTCACACCGGGCGAGCAGTAGCCCACCCCCTACCTCGGTATCACCACCGCATACCCCGGTATCACCTGAGAGTTGGCTCCTCGGTGTGACGTGCCGTCGCACACCGTCTCCCTATCTTTCGCTGCGTCAGGCCACAGCGCGCCACGGAGCGGGGAGGGAGACCGGCCATGCGGATTCGGTCCTGGAAAGCACGGAGCAAGAGGGCGCTGGTCGCCGCCGCGCTCATGACGACGGTCGTGGCGGGTACGGCGGGTTGGACCGTCGGCAACGAGCAGCAGCCGCTCACGGGCCCGCCGCCGGGCACGAGTTCCTGGCGTGCGGACCATTCCTTGGGGATGCGGCTGCCGGATCCCGCGACCGCCTCCCCCGCCCGCGTCGCCGCGTTCTTCGACTCGTTGAGCGCCGCCCGGCGCCAAGAGCTGGTGACACGGCACGCCTCGGTCGTCGGCAATCTCGACGGAGCTCCCATAGCTCTCCGGTACGAGGCCAACGCCCGCTTCCTCAAAGCCGAGCGAAAGCGGGAGCGAGCCCGGTCGACCGACCCCGGCCTCACCGCGCAGGACCGTGCGCGGGCCCGTGCCCTGATCGACCGTTACGGCGAACTGCTCGCCCCAGGGCGCCAGATACTGGCGTTCGACCCGCGAGGCCGCGGCCAAGTGGCGGAGGTGTACGGCGACTTGGGTCGGGCCGACCATGTCTCTGTCGTCGTGCCGGGCTCCGACATCGACCTGAACACCTTCGACCGCACCAACGACAAGTACGGCACGCCGGCCGGGATGGGTCGCTCCTTGTACGCGGCGGCGGGCAAGCGCACGGCCGTGGTCGCCTGGGTGGGGTACACCACCCCGGTCGGCCTCGGCCCGGACGCCGCCACTGGCCGCCTCGCCGAAGCCGGTGCGCCACGCCTCGCGCGCTTCACGCAGGGGCTGACGGCGGCAGGCGCCCCGAGACCCGCCGTGTTCTGCCACAGCTACGGCTCGGTGGTGTGCGGCCTGGCCGCACCACGCCTCACCGCGACCGACCTGGTGGTGCTCGGCTCTCCCGGTATGCGGGCGCGGAGCGTGGCCGATCTGCACACCGATGCCCGCGTCTGGGCCGCCAAGGACGACAGCGACTGGATCGGCAACGTGCCGAACGTCGAGTTGTTCGGCCTCGGCCACGGCGAGGACCCGACGGCTCCCGGCTTCGGCGCCCGGCGCGTCCCCACCGAACAGGCCGAGGGCCACACCGGCTACTTCACCCCCGGCACGGACTCCCTGCGGGCCTTCGCCCGCATCGCGGGCGGGGCCGACTCCGCCGGCACCACTCGGACCATCGGAGCACGGACATGAGCCTTCCCCTCCTGAACCGGCTGCGCGGAGCGGCCTCCGCGATCGACGCCAGAACGCCGGCCCACCGTGACCGAGCCATAGACGGGCTGCGCGCCGTGGCCCTGCTCGCCGTGCCGACCGGGCACTGGCTCCTGGGTGGCTTCACCCTCGACACCGGAGGGGCGCTGCACAACGCGAGCCCCCTGTCCTCGTTCGGCTTCTTCGCACCGATCAGCTGGGTGCTTCAGATGCTGGGCATCTTCTTCCTCGTGGGCGGCTATGCCTCCACGCTGTCGTACCGGCGGGCGGTGGCGCGGGGCGAATCAACGGGCGCCTGGCTGCGTGGGCGCCTCGCGCGACTGGGGCGGCCGGTCCTGGGCGTGACCGCGGCCTGGGCCGCGCTGCTTCCGGTGCTGTACACGCTGGGGGTGCCGGGCACGACACTGCGCACGGCGTCCACGCTGGTCATACAGCCCTTGTGGTTCGTGGGCGTCTACACGGTGATCACGGCGCTCACCCCCTGGTGCATACGGGCGGCGGAGCGGCTGGGGGCCTGGGCCGCGCTGCCCCTGGTCGGGTCGGTCGCCCTGGTGGACTTCCTGCGCTACGGGCCGTTCGCGGAGGGCATGCCTTCCTGGCTCTCCCTGCTGAATCTGCTGCCGGGTTGGATGTTCGCCTACCAACTGGGCGTCTCCTGGGGCGAGAAGAGGCTGGGCGGGCGTGGGGCCTGGCTCCTGCTGGCCGGTGGCACCGCTCTCTTCGCCGCCCTCCTCCTCGCCTTCCACTATCCGGCGTCGATGGTCGGCGTCCCCGGCGAGGCCCGGACGAACTCGCATCCGCCGTCGCTGCTGGTCCTTGCCCTGGCCGCCGCGCAGAGCGGTGCGGCGATCCTGTTGCGGGACCGCATCGGCCGTCTGCTGCGCAGACCCGCTCTGTGGGCGCCAGTCGTCGTGGTCAACCTGTCGGCGATGACGATCCTGTGCTGGCACCAGACGGCGCTGCTGGCCGCGGCCGTGCCCGGCTCGTTCCTCGGCGCGGTGCCGGGGCTGACCACGGGCCCCGACACGCTGGGCTGGATAGCGGCTCGGATCGCCTGGCTTCCGGTTCTCGCGGCGCTGCTGGTCCTGATAGGCCGTTACGCCCGAGGCTTCGAGGCGCCGTGGAAGCGCGCGAGCCACGCGAGGCGGGCGCTCGCCGGAGTCCTGGCGGCCGGGTTCGCGGTGTTCGCCCTGGGCCTCGCGTGAGGCAGGTTCAGACGCTCTCCGACGTCTTGCGGGCACCGGCGTAGGTATCGATCTTGTAGTCGAGGACCGAGAGGGTGTCCTGCAACTCGGCGATGCGGCTGCGGACATCGCGCCGGGTGCGCTCCAGAAGCTCCTGGCGCTCGGGGAAGGTGTGCTGGCCCTCGCGGACGAGTTCCGCGTAGCGGACCATGTCCGCCACCGGCATCCCGGTCAGGCGGAGCTTGCCGACGAGGGCCAGCCAGTCCAGGTCGCGATTGCGGTAGCGGCGCTGGCCCGTGTGGGAGCGGTCGATGTGGGGCATCAGGCCGATCCGCTCGTACCAGCGCAGGGTGTAGGCGGTGAGACCGGTGAAGGCGGCCACCTCGCTGATCGTGTAGTGGTCCTGGCCGTCCGGGCGCGGGGGCCCGGCGGGTGCCGAAGCGCAGGGGTCGACCTCCCGGGGCGGGCGGGCTGGTGCGGGCGTGGTCTCCATCACCGTCATGCCCTCACGCTAGAACCTTGGAGTGTGCTCCAAGCAAGTGGGTTCGGGAGAAAAGAGGGGGGCGTCTCATTTCTTGGTCACTGGCGGCGACCTGGCGTCACGGTGCTCAGCAGGGAGGAATTAGGCTCTTGGACATGCAGAGCTTGGGGATGATCGAGAACTGGCCGGTGTCCACCGCTGCCGCCGCTGTCGTCCGTGCGGACGGGACGGTCGTCGGCACGCACGGGCCGACGGACCACCGCTTCGCCCTCGCCTCGGTCACCAAGCTTCTCGCGGCGTACGCGGCGCTGGTCGCCTACGAGGAGGGTGCGGTCGAGCTCGACGAACCCGCCGGGCCCGAGGGCTCGACGGTGCGGCATCTGCTCGCGCACACCAGTGGGCTCGCCTTCGACGAGCACCGGGTGATGTCGGCGCCGGGGACGCGGCGGCTGTACTCCAACGCGGGGTTCGAGGTGCTGGGCGATCACATCGCCAAGGCGACGGACATCCCGTTCGGGGAGTATCTGCGGCAGGCCGTGCTGGAGCCGCTCGGCATGAGCGCCACCGCGTTGGAAGGCGAGGGTTCGCCCGCCAAGGACGGGGTGTCCACTGTCGACGACCTCGTCAGGTTCGCCGCGGAGGTGCAGGCGCCTCGGCTGCTGGACGCGCGGACGGTGGCCGCGGCGATGACGGTGACGTATCCGGGGCTGAAGGGTGTACTGCCGGGGTACGGGCATCAGAACCCCAACGACTGGGGGCTCGGGTTCGAGATCCGGGACTCCAAGGCGCCGCACTGGACGGGGAGTTCGTCTTCGCCTCGGACGTTCGGGCACTTCGGGCAGGCCGGGACGTTCCTGTGGATCGACCCGGACGCGGGGGCGGCGTGCGTCGCCCTCACCGATCGGCCCTTCGGGCCCTGGGCCGTCGAGGTGTGGCCGCCGTTCACCGATGCGGTGCTCGGAGAGCTCTGAGGCTCCGGCCCCACACCACCCACCCCGCCTGCCCCCTCCCCCGCCTGCTCTCCGCCTACTCCCCCGCCATCTCCCACACCAGCAGCTCCGCCGAGGCGTCGCCCACGGCCACCGCCTCCACGCCCGTCTCGGCTGTGATCCGCGCCGAGTCCCCGGCTGTCAACCGCTCCTCACCGAGCCGTATCTCGCCGCGCACCACGTGGACGTAGACGAAGGGGGAGTCCGGCAGCTCAGTCCGTTCGGCCGGGGTCAGGCGGCGGGTGTGCAGCAGGGCGCCCGCGCCGGGGATCTCGTACGGGGTCGAGTCGGCGATGCCGTGGATGACGGCGTAGGACGGGTCGCCGCCCGGCGCGAGGGGGGCCAGCCACATCTGGATGAAGATGAGAGGAGCCTTGCCGTCGTTGCGTTCCACGTGGCGGACGCCGCCCGCCGCGGACAGGTGCTGGACGTCGCCGGGGCGGACCAGTGACTCGCGGCCCGTCGAGTCGCGATGGGTCAGTTCGCCCTCGACGACCCAGGTGACGATCTCGGTGTGGCTGTGCGGATGTTCGTCGAAGCCCGCGCCGGGCGCGAGGCGCTCTTCGTTGCAGGCCAGGATCGCGCCGAAGCGGAGGTTGTCGGGGTCGTAGTGCGGTCCGAAGGAGAAGGCGTGGAAGGACTCGATGCCCGCCGCCGCCTCCCCGCCGCGGTACCGGTCGCCGGAGCGCCGTACGTCTATCACGCACCCCACGTTAGCCCCGGCACCGCACGTCCCCGCCCCGATAAGGCAGTCTTGTCCCCGTGCCCGAACCCTCAGCGAACGAAGACCACCAGGAGTCCCGGCCGGGGTTCCCGCCCGGTTCCCCACAGGAGCCGGGATCCGGGCCCCGCCAGGACCGCCGCACCCCCCACGCGCACACCGCGACCCTCAAGCGCCTGGAGAAGTCGTCAGGGAGCCTCGCGGCGCAGGCCATCGCACGCATGGACGAGACACTGTCCTGGTACCGGGCGATGCCGCCGGAGAACCGCTCCTGGATCGGCCTGGTCGCCCAGGCCGGTATCGCCGCGTTCACCGAGTGGTTCCGGCATCCGGACGCTCCGCAGGCCATCTCCACCGATGTCTTCGGCACCGCGCCCCGCGAGCTGACCAGGGCGATCACCCTGCGCCAGACCGTGGAGATGGTGCGTACGACGATCGAGGTGATGGAGTCCGCCATCGACGAGGTGGCGGCCCCGGGAGACGAATCCATCCTCCGTGAGGCGCTGCTCGTCTACGCCCGCGAGATCGCCTTCGCGACCGCGCAGGTGTACGCGCAGGCCGCCGAGGCACGCGGTGCCTGGGACGCCCGGCTGGAGTCGCTGGTCGTGAACGCCGTGCTCTCCGGGGAGGCCGACGAGGGAGCCGTCTCCCGCGCCGCCGCGCTCGGCTGGAACTCTCCCGAGCATGTCTGCGTGCTGCTCGGTACCGCACCGGACGGCGACAGCGAGCTCACCGTCGAGGCCATCCGCCGGGCCGCCCGGCATGCGAAGCTCCAGGTCCTGACGGGGGTGCTCGGTGCTCGCCTGGTGGTCATCGCGGGCGGCAGCGACAACCCGCTGGCGGTCGCGAAGGCGCTGATCGGCCCGTATGCCGCCGGTCCCGTGGTGGCCGGGCCGGTCGTCCCTGATCTGCTCGCCGCCACGCGTTCCGCGCAGGCCGCGGCCGCCGGGCTCAAGGCGTGCGCCGCCTGGCAGGACGCCCCGCGGCCCGTCCTCGCGGACGATCTGCTGCCCGAGCGAGCCATGGCCGGGGATCCGGCGGCCCGCGAGCAGCTGGTGGAGGAGATCTACAGACCACTCGAGGAAGCGGGCTCCGCGCTCCTGGAGACGCTCAGTGTCTATCTGGAGCAGGCGAGCAGCCTCGAAGGCGCGGCCCGGATGCTCTTCGTCCACCCCAACACCGTGCGCTACCGGCTTCGACGTGTGACTGACGTCACCGGCTGGTCGCCTTCCGATGTGCGCTCCGCGTTCACGCTCCGGATCGCGCTCATCCTGGGGCGTCTGGCCGACGGGGATCCTCAGTCGTAGGGCTTTTGTCGGGCCCCTACAATTCCCCCAGCCGTTCTTCGTCCCTGTCCCCACGGGCGGCTTACGCCGTCGACAAGAGAGAGTGTGAGAGTGCTCGTACTCGTCGCTCCCGGCCAAGGCGCTCAGACGCCCGGCTTCCTGACCCCCTGGCTCGACCTCCCTGGCGCGGCAGACCGCCTCGGTGCCTGGTCGGACGCCATCGGGCTCGACCTTGCCCACTACGGCACGCAAGGAGACGCGGACGCGATCCGCGACACCGCCGTGGCGCAGCCGCTGCTCGTGGCCGCCGGACTGCTCTCCGCCGCGGCACTCGGTGACATCACGCCGGGCGCGGTCGCCGGACACAGCGTCGGTGAGATCACGGCCGCCGCGTACACCGGTGTCATCGGTGATGACGACGCCCTGCGCCTGGTGCGCAAGCGCGGTCTCGCCATGGCCGAGGCCGCCGCCGTCACGGAGACCGGCATGGCGGCACTGCTCGGCGGCGACCCGGAGATCACCGTCCCGCACCTGGAGAAGCTCGGCCTGACCCCGGCCAATGTGAACGGCGCGGGCCAGATCGTGGCCGCCGGCACCAAGGAGCAGCTGGCCGCGTTGGAGGCCGACAAGCCCGAGGGTGTGCGCAAGGTCGTCGCCCTCAAGGTCGCGGGTGCCTTCCACACGCGGCACATGGCTCCGGCGGTGGCCCGGCTGGAGGAGGCCGTCAAGGGACTCACCCCCGCCGACCCGAAGTTCACGTACGTCTCGAACCGCGACGGCAAGCCGGTCGCCACCGGTGCCGAGGTGATCGAGCGCCTCGTCGGCCAGGTGGCCAACCCGGTCCGCTGGGACCTGTGCATGGAGACGTTCAAGGAGCTGGGCGTCACGGCGCTGATCGAGGTGTGCCCCGGCGGCACGCTGACCGGTCTGGCCAAGCGCGCGCTGAAGGGCGTCCAGACGCTCGCGGTGAAGACCCCCGATGACCTCGACGCGGCCCGCGCGCTCGTCGCCGAGCATTCCTGAGCCGACGACAGACAAGGAGCCGTAGCGCATGTCGAAGATCAAGCCCAGTCAGGGCGCCCCGTACGCGCGGATCATGGGCGTCGGCGGCTACCGGCCCACCCGTGTCGTGCCGAACGAGGTGATCCTGGAGACGATCGACTCGTCCGACGAGTGGATCCGTTCCCGCTCGGGCATCGCCACCCGCCACTGGGCCTCCGACGAGGAGACCGTGGCCGCGATGTCGATCGAGGCGGCGGGCAAGGCGATCGCCGACGCGGGCATCACGCCCGAGCAGATCGGCGGCGTGATCGTCTCGACGGTCTCGCACTTCAAGCAGACCCCGGCCATCGCGACCGAGATCGCGGACAAGATCGGCGCGGGCAAGCCCGCCGCGTTCGACATCTCCGCGGGCTGTGCCGGCTTCGGTTACGGCCTGACGCTGGCCAGGGGTATGGTCACCGACGGCTCGGCCGAGTATGTCCTGGTCATCGGCGTGGAGCGGCTGAGCGACCTCACCGACCTGAGCGACCGCGCGACGGCGTTCCTGTTCGGTGACGGCGCCGGCGCCGTGATCGTCGGCCCCTCCAAGGAGCCGAGGATCGGCCCCACGGTGTGGGGCTCGGAGGGCGACAAGTCCGAGACGATCAAGCAGACCGAGTCCTGGGAGGCGTACCGCAACGGCGCCCCCGACAAGTTCCCTGCGATTACGCAGGAAGGCCAAGCGGTGTTCCGCTGGGCCGTGTTCGAGATGGCGAAGGTCGCCCAGCAGGCGCTGGACGCGGCCGGAATCACCGCGGACGACCTGGATGTCTTCATTCCGCACCAGGCCAACGAGCGGATCATCGACTCGATGGTGAAGACTCTGAAACTGCCGGAGCACGTCACGGTCGCCCGTGATGTGCGCACCACCGGTAACACCTCGGCCGCCTCGATCCCGCTCGCGATGGAGCGGCTCCTGGCGACCGGCGAGGCGAAGAGCGGCGACACCGCGCTCGTCATCGGCTTCGGGGCGGGTCTCGTGTACGCCGCCACGGTCGTTACCCTCCCCTAGGCGTCTCGTACGGATCATCCGGTCCGTCCCCAGGACGCCACACCCTCTGGATACATAAGAAGGAGCGCCAACATGGCCGCCACTCAGGAAGAGATCGTCGCCGGTCTCGCGGAGATCGTGAACGAGATCGCCGGCATCCCGGTCGAGGACGTCCAGCTGGACAAGTCCTTCACCGACGACCTGGACGTCGACTCGCTGTCCATGGTCGAGGTCGTCGTCGCCGCCGAAGAGCGCTTCGACGTCAAGATCCCGGACGACGACGTCAAGAACCTCAAGACGGTCGGCGACGCGACCAAGTACATCCTCGAGCACCAGGCCTGATCAGGCCGTGCTCAGTCGCCACCCGGCGGTGGCGCCGCTGATCCCCTCAACACCGTGGAGAAATTTCCTGTGAACTCGACCAATCGCACCGTGGTCGTCACCGGTATCGGCGCAACCACACCGCTGGGTGGCGACGCAGCCTCGACGTGGGAGGGCCTGCTCGCGGGCCGTTCCGGCGTCAGCACGCTGGCGCAGGACTGGGCAGCCGAGCTGCCCGTCCGCATCGCCGGTCAGATCGCCGTGGAGCCGGGCGAGGTCATCCCCCGCCCGCAGGCGCGCAAGCTGGACCGCTCGGCGCAGTTCGCGCTGATCGCGGCCAAGGAGGCCTGGGCCGACGCGGGCTACACCGCGAAGGCCGGCGAGGACACCTCGGTCGACCCGCACCGCCTCGGCGCGGTCATCGCCTCCGGAATCGGCGGCGTGACGACCCTCCTGGACCAGTACGACGTGCTCAAGGAGAAGGGCGTACGCCGCGTCTCCCCGCACACCGTGCCGATGCTGATGCCCAACTCCCCGGCGGCCAACGTCGGCATCGAGCTGGGCGCCCACGCGGGCGTCCACACCCCGGTGTCGGCCTGCGCCTCGGGCGCGGAGGCCATCGGCTACGCGATCGAGATGATCCGCACCGGCCGCGCCGACGTCGTCGTCGCGGGCGGCACGGAGGCGGCGATCCACCCGCTGCCGATCGTCGCGTTCGGCAACATGATGGCGATGTCGAAGAACAACGACGACCCGCAGGGCGCCTCGCGCCCCTACGACGCGGACCGCAACGGCTTCGTGCTCGGTGAGGGCGCCGGCGTCGTCGTCCTGGAGTCCGAGGAGCACGCCAAGGCCCGCGGCGCCAAGATCTACGCGGAGGCCGTCGGCCAGGGCATCTCGGCCGACGCGCACCACATCACGCAGCCCGAGCCGTCCGGCAACGGCATCGCCGCGGCGTTGCAGAACCTCATCGACACGACGGACCTCAAGCCGGCCGAGATCATGCACGTGAACGCGCATGCCACCTCGACGCCGCAGGGTGACGTCGCGGAGATCAAGGCGCTGCGCAAGGCCTACGGCGACGACGTCGACCACATGGCGATCTCCAGCACCAAGTCGATGACGGGGCACCTGCTCGGTGGCGCGGGCGGCGTGGAGACCGTGGCCACGGTCCTCGCGCTCAAGAACCGCGTCGCTCCGCCGACGATCAACATCCAGAACCTCGACCCGGAGGTCGACGCGGACGTCGTCCGCGACGAGGCCCGCCCGCTGCCCGAGGGCAGGATCGCGGCGCTGAACGACTCGTTCGGCTTCGGCGGTCACAACGTGGTCCTGGCGTTCAGGACCGTCTGACGCGGTCGGCCGCGTGACGCGGTCGTACGTGACCGGAGTCGTAGGTAACCGGAAGGGCCCCCACCGCATGGTGGGGGCCCTTCCGGTTACCCGGCAGAGATGTCAGACGACCTGATGCAGCCAGCGCACCGGCGCGCCCTCGCCCGCGTACCGGAAGGGTTCGAGTTCGTCGTCCCAGGGCTTGCCGAGGAGCTTGGCGAGCTCGGCCTCCAGGTCGCTCTCGCCGCGCTGCGAGCGGGCCAGGGCGGCGCGCAGGCGGTCCTCGGGGATGAGGATGTCGCCGTGCAGGCCGGTCACGGCGTGGAAGATGCCGAGGGCGGGCGTGGCGCTGTACCGCTCGCCCTCGGCGGTGGCGCAGGGCTCCGCCGTGACCTCGAAGCGCAGCAGATCCCAGCCGCGCAGGGCCGAGGCGAGCTTGGAGGCTGTGCCCACCGAGCCCTGCCAGGAGAATTCGGATCTCCAGGTGCCCGGCGCCGCGGGCTGCCTGATCCAGTCGAGGCTCACACGCGCGCCGAGTACGCCCGCGACGGCCCACTCGACGTGTGGGCACAGCGCGCGCGGAGCGGAGTGCACGTACAGAACTCCACGTGTCGTCACCGGGACCTCCAGTGTGGGTCGAGGTTCGCCTTCCCCAGCGGCCTCGCGCCCGTGCCGAGCAATTTTCCCCAAATGCTAGAGAAACCTGGGAAAAGGGGACAGATGTGACGTGATGTAATTTAGCGGAACCACAGCAGCAGGGCGTCACCGGGTGGATCACCCGCCTGTCGCCACCCGTGACAGCAGGGCCGGACAGCTACGGGGCGAGGCTACCGTGCGGCGGCGCAAGGAGTGTGACGTACCGTCGGTCCGAGGGGCAGGAAAGTCCGACCTTTCACCCGGCGGGGCGCAACCCCGGGCACGCGCACGACGTCACGTTGAACGACAGAGGGGATCAGGGGATGCGCAATCGCAGGCACCGCTCACGCTCGCGCGGCACCGTCGCCCTCGCGGCGGCGGCCCTCCTCGGCACCGCGACGCTCTCCGCCTGCGACGCGCAGGGCGGCAACGCCTCGGCCCCCGGCGCCTCCGCGCATGTCGGCCCCTCCCCCAAACCGACCCCCACCTGGGACACCACGCCTCGTTCACTGGCGGCCGTCGGTGACTCCATCACGCGTGGTTTTGACGCCTGTTCGGTGCTCTCCGACTGCCCCGAGGCGTCCTGGGCGACCGGTACGGGCGCCGAGGTGAAGAGCCTCGCGACGCGGCTGCTGGGGAAGCGGCGGGCCGCCTCGCACAGTTGGAACCACGCGAAGAGCGGCGCCCGCATGGCGGATCTGCCGGGGCAGGTGGCCCGCGCCGTCACCGAGCGGCCCGAGCTGGTGACCGTGATGGTGGGCGCCAACGACGCCTGCCGGCCGACGGCCGCGTCGATGACGCCGGTCGACGACTTCCGCGCCGACTTCGAGCAGGCGATGCGCACCCTGCGGCGCTCGCTGCCGAAGACGCAGGTGTACGTGGCGTCCGTGCCGGATCTCAAGCGGCTCTGGTCGCAGGGGCGCACCAATCCACTGGGCAAGCAGGTGTGGAAGCTGGGCATCTGCTCCTCGATGCTGAGCGATCCGGACGACCTCGGTGCCGCGGCGTCCGAGCGGCGCGACACCGTGCGTGAGCGAGTGGTGGCGTACAACGAGGTCCTTGAGGACGTGTGCGACGAGGACCGACGCTGCCGGTACGACGGCGGGGCGGTCTTCGACTACCGCTTCGACGGCGACCAGTTGAGCCACTGGGACTGGTTCCACCCCAGCAAGAATGGGCAGTCGCGCCTGGCCGAGCTGGCCTACCGGCAGGTGACGGCGCGCAAGCCGGTCGCGTAGGCGGGGGCGGGCGGCGGCCCGGGCATAGGGTCGCGGGCATGCGCAGTGAACTCTTCGGCACGCTCCCCGACGGCACGTCCGTCCACCGCTGGACCCTGGAAAGGGGCGGGGTGCGGGTGCGCGTGCTGACGTATGGCGGGATCGTGCAGTCGGCGCAGGTTCCGGACCGTTCCGGGCTGGTGGCGTCGGTGGCGCTGGGGTTCGAGGGGCTCGACGGCTATCTGGGCCATCCGGGGCCGTACTTCGGGGCGCTGGTCGGGCGGTACGCGAACCGGATCGCGGGCGGCGCCTTCACGCTCGACGGGCGTACGCACCGCCTCGCGCGAAACGACGGGCCGAACAGCCTGCACGGCGGTGAGCGCGGCTTCGACAAGCACGTCTGGGACGCGGAGCCGGCCGGCGACCACGGGGTGCGGCTCTCGCGGGTGAGCCCGGACGGCGAGGAGGGCTATCCGGGACGGCTCGCGGTCGCGGCGACGTACGCGCTGGACGCGGCGGGGGCGCTGACCATCGCGTACGAGGCGACGAGCGACGCCCCGACCGTCGTGAACCTCACCAACCACACGTACTGGAACCTCGCGGGCGCCGGTTCCGGCAGCGCGCTCGGGCACGAGGTGCGGATCGCCGCCTCCCGGATCACTCCGACGGACGGCGCCGGGATTCCGACGGGGGTGTACGAGGACGTGGCCGGGACGCGCTTCGACTTCCGTTCGGCACGGCCTGCCGGGCCGGGGCTCGACCACAACTACGTGCTCGACAAGGGCGTCACGGCCCGGCCGGTCCCGGTGGCCGCGCTGAGCGACCCCGTGTCCGGCCGCACGCTCAGCGTGGCGACGACGGAACCCGGGCTTCAGCTCTATACGGCGGATCACTTCGCGGCGGACCTGCCGTTCGCACCGGGTGACGGGATCGCGCTGGAGACGCAGCACTTCCCCGACTCCCCGAACCGGCCGGGCTTTCCCTCCGCGACGCTGCGGCCGGGCGAGGTGTACGCCTCGCAGACCGTGTACGGGTTCTCCGTGCGCTGACCCCGCTCCGCCCTCGGACGTCAGTTCCTCGGCGGTGCGCTGCGGGCCGGGGTGGACGAGGGAGAGCGCGCACCGGCCACCGCCACCGCGCTCACCGCCCCGCCTTCGGGAGTTGCTGGGTCGCGCAGTGGATTCCTCCGCCGCCCTCGCCGAGCGCGTCCACCGGGACCTGGGTGACCTCGCGGCCCGGGTACAGGTCCCGCACGATCGCCGCGGCGTCGTCGTCCGCCTTCCTGTCGCCGAAGCGGGGCATGATCACGGCGCCGTTCGCCACGTAGTAGTTGACGTAACTCGCGAGGAAGTCGCGGCCCCGGCGGCCGATGTCCGTCGGTTCGGGGAGGTCGATCAGGTCGAGGGTCTTGCCGCGGGCGTCCTTGGCCGTGGCAAGGGTGTCGCGGGCCTGCCGGTAGGCCCTGGTCCAGACGTCCTCGGCGGTCGTCGAGGGCGGGGTGCTCATGACGACCACGCCCGGTGCGGCGAAACGGGCCAGCGCGTCGATGTGGTGGTCAGTGATGTCCTTGCCCCTGACCCCGTCCACCCAGAGCACCTCGGTGACGCCGAAGAGGCGCTTGAGCGCCCGCTCGACGTCGTCGCGGGACATGCCCGGGTTGCGGTTGGCGTTGACCAGCGAACTCTCCGTCGCGAGCAGCGTGCCCGCGCCGTCCACCTCGATCGCGCCTCCCTCGCCGACGATCGGCGCCTCGATGCGGGGGACGCCACGGTCGGACAGGACGCGCCGCGCGACGCGACGGTCACGGGCGTGCGGCTGCTTGCCGCCCCAGCCGTTGAAGTTGAGGTCGACGCCCGCGATGCCGTCCGGACCGCGCACGAAGCTCGGGCCCGTGTCCCGCATCCACAGGTCGTCCACCGGCGCCGGCAGGATCTCGACCCCCGAGCCGCAGGCCCGCCGGGCCTCCTTCGCGTCCCGCTCGTCCGCGAGCAGGGTCACCGGTTCGAATTCGGCGATCGCCCGGGCGATCCGCGCGATGTCTTCCCGTATGGCATGGACGTACGCCTTCCATATGCGGCGGCTCGGCCAGGACATGTAGGTCAGCTCGTGTGGGCTCGCCTCGTCCGGCATGCGCCGGCGCCGGGCACGGCGGTCCGAGCCGCTGCCGTCGTCCGGGCCGTCGCCCGGCCCCCTGGCCGGCTCGGCGCCGCAGGCGGTCAGCGCCGCGCCGAGGGCCGTGAGGGCGCCTGCCGCCTTCAGGGTCCGCCGTCTGGACAGTCGTGGGCCGAGCCCTGTGTCCCGATTCATGCCGCTCCCTACCTGACTGAAAATTTAGTCAGGATGAGCGTAAGGCATGATCGAGGGCCGGAACCAGTCGAATCCTCAGGCAGTGGAGTACGCGAATGCCGGACAGGCCCACTCAGATCCTCGAAGCCGCCGCCCGGCTGATCGCCCGGCGTGGGGTGCGCGGGCTGCGCGTGGAGGAGGTCTCCACCGAGGCCGGGGTGTCGACGGCGCTGATCTACTACCACTTCAAGGACCGCGCGGGCCTGCTCCGCCGCACCCTGGAGTTCATCGGCCGCCGCGCGGTCCGATACACCGATCCCGCGCTGCACACCGCCGCCGACCCGCGCACCCGCCTCACCGACCTGCTGCTCCTGGAGCTCCAGGACACCCCTCGCGTACGGGAGAACAGCGCCGCCTGGGGTGAACTGCGTGCCACCGCGGTCTTCGACCCGGAGCTGCGCGAGCAGCTGGCCGCCGCCACCGAGGAGTGGGCCGACGACCTGGCGCATCTGGTCCGGCAGGCGCGGACCGCCGGGCAGGCCGCGCCCGAGGTCGACCCGCGCGCCGCCGCCGAGCGGCTCACCGCGTTGGTCGAGGGGGTCAGCGAGCGATGGCTGAGCGGCACGACGACGCTCGACCGGGCGCGGGAGCTGCTGCGGGGGGCCGTCGCGGTGGAGCTGGGGCAGCCGTAGCCGGCCCGGCCGCGTCAATTCACCGCCCGGTACACAGCCGGTCCGGACGGAGGTGTTGCGCCCGTGCGGCTGGTGCTCCGCGGGGACGTCCAACGTCATGTACGTACCGGCCGGCTGGCGGAGGAGGACTCCCCCGCACGCCGGCCGGTGTGACGCACGGCGTCACGGCGCCGCGGCGAGGAGGTGGACCGCGAGGCCCGTGATGAGCGTGCTGGACGCGAGGGCCGTGATCAGGCGCCCCTTGCGGCCCGTCAGGACCCTGCCCAGGGCCGCCCCGCCGCCCGCGAGCAGCAGCTGCCAGCTGGCGGACGCCACGAAGGCGGCCAGCGCGAACACCAGCTGCTCGGGACCCGTCAGCGACGCGGTGGTCCGGCCGCCGAGGACGAGCGCGGCGAAGTAGATCACCGTGGCGGGGTTCAGGAGCGTGAGGCCGAGCAGGGCGGCGTAGGCGCGGGCGGGGCCGAGCGGGGTGCCGGTCCCGCCGACGGCCGTGCCGGGGTCGCGGTACTGCCGGATCGCCACGGCCGCTCCCCGTGCCGCCAGCGCGAGGAGCACCAGGACCGAGGCCCAGCGCAGGGGCGTCATGAGCGGCGCGATGAGGCGGGTGAGCGAGGTGCCGCCCACCGCGGCGACCAGGGCGTAGAGGCCGTCGGCGGTCGCGATGCCTAGGGCGGCGCAGGCGCCGGTCCGCAGGGACGTACGCGCAGTCAGAGCCACCAGGTAGGTCGCGACCCCGCCGACCGGCATGGCGATGCCGTAGCCGGCGAGGAGGCCCGCGATCAGGGCCGTGCTCACGCGAGCGCGGGGATCGGCCTCCGATCCGGCCCGGCCTGCTGCTGACCCCGCGCCGGAACGGCGACGGAGAGGGAGGCGGAGAGGGACAGCGGCAGGGTGACGGTGCCCGAGGTGGCGGCCGGCATGGTGGTGGTCATGAGCCAGAGCCTCGCGGCGGCGCCCCCGCCCCGGCAACCGAATTACGCGCGGGGGCCCGGCACGGGGCGCTCAGGTCATCAGGCCGCGCACATACCGCCCCAGCACCTCCCGTGCCGATTCCGGCGTCTGATGGCCCACCAGGACCTGCGCGGTGAGGCCCTCCGTCAGGGCGAGCAGGGCGCGGGCCTCGGCGGACGGGTCCAGGGCCGGGGACAGTTCGCCGGTGTCCTTGCCGTAGCCGAGCAGCCAGACGAGGAGTTCGTGCAGTTTGGCGTACGTCTCGCGCAGCACCGCCGCCAGTTGCCCGCTCACCGCGGCGTGCGCCACGAAGGCGCCCCAGACCTGCGCCTGCTCCCTGTCCTCCGCGTCAACGAGCGCGAGCGCGGCCAGCGTGCGGTCCAGCAGGGTCGCGGCCGAGCGGGGCGCGTCGGACATCTCGATGCGGGCTCTCGCGCGCTCGCCGACCCGCTGCGAGATGTCCTCCAGAGCGAAGAGCAGCATCTCGTCCTTGGTGCGGAAGCAGCGCTGGACCGCGCCCATCGACACCCGCGCCTCGGCGGCGACGTCGCGGAGGCTGACGGACTCCATCCCGGAGCGGGCGATCAGGAGGCAGACCGCTTCGGCGATGCGGCGGCGCCGCTCCTCGTAGTCGACCTGCTTGGGCATGTGGCGTGGCCTCCCCAGATTGTGATGCGGTTGCATCATATCCCGTCGGCGAGGCATGATCGGGCGAAGCGCATTCCGATGCGGTCGCATCACATCACGCGGTCACCTGGACATGCGGTCACATCGCTGTGCGATCACGCAGGCACATCACATAGGCAGAGGGAGACACATCCATGGCGAAGAGCACCACGAAGTCCTCGGGAGGCCTGCTGCCCCTCTTCGGTTTCATCCTGCTCGTCCAGGGCTTCGGCTCCGCGGTCACGGAAGCGGCGTGGGACACCTCCTTCGGCGTCTCCGCCCTGCTGCGCGAGGCCCACGCCCCCGCGTGGACGGATCTGCTCGTCGGTGTCGCCGGGTGTGTCCTGCTCGCCCTGGCCGCGCGCCGTCGGATCGCCCGCGGGACGCCGTAGCGCCCGCCCCTCCCGTCGCGCGATACTCCCGCCACCCCACCGGTTACGGAAGGACTCGCGTGCGTTCTCGATCTCTTGTGCTGTCTCGACTCGGCGCCCTCGGCGCCGCCGCCCTGCTCACCGGCCTCGCCGCCCCCGCGACCGCCACCGCCGCCCCGGACGCCGACGGCCGTCCCGCCACCGTCGAGGAGAAGCGGCTCGACCGCGCCGTCCCGCAGGAGATCCTGCGGCGCAGCGGATTCGACTCCGTCGCCCCGGAGTTCGCGCGGGCCCTCGGCAAGGCCCGCTCCTACGAACAGGCGCGGCGTCTCGTCGTACGCGAGGGAAGGTCGCTGTGGCGGCGGGCCGTCGACCGGGCGCAGGGGCGCGGTCCCACCGGAGGGGAGCTGAGCCGGGACGACGACCGGCCGCTGTACTGGGCCCGGCTGGGGATGACGCGTGAGCTGCGGCAGTGGAAGCCCGACCGCTTCTCCCTCGGCGAGGGCGGGCGGGACCGGCTGATACGGGCGTTGGAGTCCGCCTCACGCGGGCAGGACGACGTGCTCCTGCCTCATGGGCGGGGGCACACCAAGCGGATCCTCGTGACCGGGTTCGACCCGTTCACGCTCGACCGGGATGTCCGCATCAGCAATCCGTCGGGCGCCACCGCGCTCGCCCTGGACGGCACGACGATCCGCACCGCCGACGGGCCCGCCCGCATCGAGGCGGTCACGTTCCCCGTCCGCTGGCAGGACTTCGCCGACGGCGCCGTGGAGCGTGCGCTGCGGCCGCACCTTCCGCGCGTCGACCTCTTCACCACCATCAGTCAGGGCCGGGTGGGCCGCTTCGACATCGAGCGGACCAACGGGGCCTGGCGCGGCGGCTTCCCCGACAACGAGAACGTCTCCAGGACGGAGACCGTGCCGGTGAACGACCCTGCCTCGCAGCCCCAGTGGACAACGACGACCCTCCCGTACAAGAAGATCGTGGAGGGCGGGACGGGCCGCTTCCCCGTGTACGACAACACGTCGGTGACGGAGATCCCGGCGGGTGGCACGCAGCCCGTGGTCCGGCCCGATGGGCCCACCGAGGGGTCGACGGCGCGTGCGGGCGGCGGCGGTGACTATCTGTCCAACGAGATCGCCTACCGGGCGACGCTGCTGCGGGACCGGCTCGGGCTGCGCGACCGGCTGCCCGGCGGCCATGTGCACACGCCCGTCCTCCAGTTCGGCGCGGGGAACACCGACCCGGCGACGGGGGCCGTCACCGACCCCGAGTTCGTACGGAACCGGCTCGACATCATCGCTCAGGTGCGGGGCATCCTGCGGGTGGCCGCGGCGGAGTCCTGACCGCCACGGGAAGCCGCTTCGCCGTCGTCCGAGCCGTTCTCGCCCAGCAGGTCCCGCGCCATCAGCGTCGCCCCCGCGACCGCGCCCGGCATCAGGAAGACCGCGACGAACGGCACCAGGAAGGCGACGGCGAGCGGCGTCCCGAATCCCCAGGCGAGTTGCTTGCGCGAGCGCAGCAGCGTGAGCCTCTCGCGCAGGTCGACGCCTCGGCGCTGGAGGGCGACCGCGGTGAGCTCCTCGACCAGGAAGAAACCGGTCACGCAGAAGCCGATGACCGGCACGACGGTCTGCCCGGCGACGGGGATGAAGCCGAGCGCGAAGAGCAGGACGCCCCAGACGGCCGCGCGTACGACGATGCGCAGGCTGTCCCGTGCGGAGATCCACAGCTCGCGCCAGAGCGGGAGCCCGGATTCGGGGGCGTGGCCCGACTCGGCGATGTCGACCTTCTCGGACAGCGACTCGTAGAAGGGCTGCCCGATCAGGAGCGTCACGGCGGTGAAGGTGAGGACGGAGAGCAGCAGCGCGAGGGCGAAGAGCAGCGCCGTCAGGAAGCCGCGGAAGAGGCCCTGCCAGGGCGAGGACCAGTCGTCGGCGAAGGGCGTGGCCCAGCCGATGGCATCGGCGCCCCAGAGCGCGAGCGCGACGAGCGCCCCCGCGTACAGGACAAGGGTGATGAGGCCGGGCAACAGGCCCATCCCGTACTGCTTGCCGTGCTGGGCGACCCAGCGCTGGCCCTTCATCAAGTAGCCGAAGCCCACACCGAGATCACGCATGCGGCACACCTTAGCCGCAGGTGAGGGGTGCTTTGCTGGGTGCCGTGTGCCAGGACTGTCACAGCAGGGGCGGAAGGTTTCCTGGTAATGCCCTCTTGTTGCGCGGGAGTTGAACCGTGTAAGACCTCGCTTACCGATCATCGGAGGTACGCATGGGCATGTCCCGGCCATCCAGACCCGTTCTGCTCACCACCGCCGCCACGGCCGGCGCGCTGGTCCTCACCGCGCTCGCCCCGGGCAGCGCGACCGCCGACCCGACGCCGCGCCCGGTCACCCGCGAGGGTTCGCCGCTCGGCGCCGACCGGGCGGCGAAGGCCCCACAGGCCGCCGCCGAGCGCGCCCTCGGCGACACCCTGGCGGACGCCCCGGCTCCGGGGCTCGCCGGTGACAGGGGCCGCGGCTACCCGCGCGAGCGCAAGCTCCCCGCACCTCCGGAGAATCCTGCCGACAAGTCGATAAAACTGGGGCTGACGCCGTACCACGGCATAGCCCCGAAGCTGAATGAGCTCCAGCGGCTCGGGGACCGCGTCAGCGTGGAGATCGCGGGCCGCTCGGCGGGCGGACACCCGCTCTACCTCGTGACGGTCACCGCCCCGGAGTCCGCGCGCGAGACGGCCAGGCAGGAGCGGATGCGCGAGCGCATCGAGAACCACCCCGCGTCCGCCGCCAAGGACAAGGCGATCAAGTCCTCGTACAAGACGCCCGTCTTCATCAACAACAACATCCACGGCAACGAGTGGGAGGGCACCGACGCCGCCCTGAAGCTCATCGAGAAGCTGGCGAAGGCGAAGGACGGGAAGAGCCGGTCCCTGCTCGCGCGCAACCGCCTCTACTTCAGCGTCACCACCAACCCCGACGGCCGCATCGCCGGCACCCGGGCGAACGCCAACGGCTTCGACCTGAACCGCGACTTCATCACCGCCTCCCAGCCCGAGGCGCGCGCGGTCCGCGCCATCGCCGTCGCCAAGCAGCCCGCCGTGATGATCGACCTGCACGGGTACGTGAACGGCACGCTGATCGAGCCGACCACTCCCCCGCACGGCGAGAACTACGAGTACGACCTCTTCCTCAAGAATTCCTACGCCAACGCCCTCGGCATGGAGGCCGCCGTCAACGGCCTCGGGTACACGCAGGAGAAGGACGGGGTGAAGCCCGCCGTCATCCCCTTCCGTGACCAGGAGGAGGGCTGGGACGACTGGCCGCCCATCTTCACCCCGCAGTACATGCCCTTCCACGGCGCGGTCGCGACGCACACCATCGAGTTCCCGATGCAGGTGAACAACGCGGCGTACGAGACGCAGCCGGTCGCCGAGCTGCGGCGCAGGGCCGGCATCAACGTCGACATCGCGGGCGCGGCCATGCGCGCGAGCATCGAGTTCGCCGACAGTCGGCGCACGACGCTGATCGCCGACCAGATCGAGGTCTTCCGGCGGGGCGCGACGGGCGCGAAGCAGGTGCCGGTCTCGGAGGAGACGGTGCCGGGCGTGCCCGGGATCGGTCCCGAGGACGTCTACACGACCGAGTTCCCGCGCGCGTACGTGATTCCGGCGGGCTCCGCGTCACACGGGCGCGGTCAGCGTTCGGCGACGGCGGCGGCCCGGCTCGTGGACCATCTGATCGCCAATGACGTGCGGGTCGAACGGGCGAGCCACGGCTTCCGGCTCGGCGGGAAGACGTACGCGAAGGGCTCGTACGTCGTCGACATGCATCAGCCCAAGCGCGGTCTGGCCAATGTGATGCTGGCCGAGGGGCGGGACATCAGCGGCAAGGTGTCGACCATGTACGACATCTCGGGGTGGAGCCTCGGGCGGCTGTGGGGCGCGAGCGTCGACTCCGTGGAGTCCGCGAAGAAGGGTGAGCTGGACCGTGTCCGGGCCCGCGAGGTGCGTGCCGCGGCCGGTGTCGGGTACGTGGCGCCGCGCGGCGACCTGCGGCTGCGGCTCGACGACCCACGGGAGATCGCGGCCCTCAACTCGCTGCTCACCGAAGGGGTTCCGGCGCGCCGGGACCGGGACGGCAGCGCCATCGTGCCGTCGTCCGCGCGCCGCGCCGCGACCGCCGCCGCGAAGAAGTACGACGTCGCGTTCGACGCGACGAAGGCCGAGGGCGGCGCCGTGCTGCACCGGACGCGGGTCGCGGCGGCCGTCACGCCGGGCGAGCTGTTCGCGCTGCGGGAGATGGACTTCGACGTGGTGCCCGTGTCGACGGCCGTGCTCAACGCGGGCTTCGACTGGAAGAAGGCCGACGCGCTCTTCGTCTCGGCGGGGCTCGACCACGCCAAGCTGAACGCGACGGCGAAGGCAGGCCTGGACCGGTTCCTCACCCGTGGCGGCGGCCTCGTCGGGCGCGGCGCGGCGGGCGCCGCGCTGAACGCCGACACGAAGCTGCTCGCCGCGAAGGCGGTCGAGGGCAACGGCGACGCCAACGGCGTGGTGCGCGTGGCCAACGCGGGCGGCACGGTCACCGGCGGCGCCCCGGACCACAGCTTCGTCTACTCGCCGATGTGGTTCACCGGCCTCGGTTCCGGTGTGCGCGTGGAGCAGCGGTACGGGGCCGGGAACCCCCTGGTCTCCGGGCACTGGCGGGCCATGGAGGACGGCGCCGGCGGGCCTGCGGACGCGGCGGGCCGGGCCTCGGTCGTCAGCGGATCGGCACGGGGCGCGAACGTCGTCCTGTTCGGCACCGAGCCGCTCTTCCGTGACCACCCGAAGGGTGCGTTCCCGCAGGTCGGGCGGGCGCTGCTGAGCGTCGCGCGATAAGCGGCAGGGCACGGCGAAGGGCCGCACCCCGGCTCCGGGGTGCGGCCCTCGCGTGCGGGCGAGCGCGGGTCAGGCGACCGCGAGCTCGACCGTGATGTTGCCGCGCGTGGCGTTCGAGTAGGGGCACACCTGGTGCGCCTTCTCGACGAGGGACCGCGCGGTGGCCGCGTCCACGTTCGGAATGGAGGCGGTGATCGCCACCTCCAGGCCGAAGCCGCCGGACTCGTTCTGGCCGATGCCGACCTTCGCGGTCACGGTCGAGCCTGAGATGTCGGCGTTCTCCTTGCGGGCGACGACGCCGAGGGCGCCCTGGAAGCAGGCGCTGTACCCGGCGGCGAACAGCTGCTCGGGGTTGGTGCCCGCGCCGCTGCCGCCCATCTCCTTCGGCGGGTTCACGACGACGTCGAGCTTGCCGTCGTCGCTGGCCACACGGCCGTCGCGGCCGTTCTCGGCGGTGGCGACCGCGGTGTACTTGACGTCGATCTTCTGAATGGACATAACTGCCGATTCCTCCCGATGCATGCCGCGGCGCGCGCCCACAACCGCGGCCAAGTGGAATCACATTATCGGATACCGGAAATCGGGGTCGGTCCTCGGTGGCCTCAGGCCAGGGAGACGATCATCTTTCCGGTGTTCTCGCCGCGGAGCATGCCGAGGAAGGCCTCCACGCCGTTCTCGACGCCCTCGACGACCGTCTCGCTGTACTTCAGCTCACCCGAGCGGATCCAGGCGCCGACCTCGCGGACGAACTCCGGCTGGAGCGCGGAGTGGTCCTGCACGAGCATGCCCTGAAGGCGCAGGCGCTTGCCGATGACCAGGGCGAGGTTGCGCGGAGCGGGGGTCGGCTCCTTCTCGTTGTAGCTGGCGATCATGCCGCAGATCGTGACGCGGCCGTGCACGTTCAGACGGCCGATGGCGGCCTCCAGGTGCTCGCCGCCGACGTTGTCGAAGTAGACGTCGATGCCGTCGGGGGCGGCCTCCTTGAGCTGCTCGGCGACCGGCTTGTCGTCCTTGTAGTTGAAGGCCGCGTCGAAGCCGTACTCCTCGACGAGGAGCTTGACCTTCTCGTCCGATCCGGCCGAGCCGATGACGCGCGAGGCGCCCTTGAGCTTGGCGATCTGGCCGACCTGGCTGCCGACGGCACCGGCGGCGCCGGAGACGAAGACGGCGTCGCCCTCCTTGAAGGAGGCCACTTCGAGCAGCCCGGCGTACGCGGTCAGGCCCGGCATGCCGAGCACCCCGAGGTAGGCGGAGAGCGGCGCGGCGTCGGCGTCGACCTTGGTGGCGTACTGGGCGGGCACCGAGGCGTACTCGCGCCAGCCCGCGAAGTGCAGCACGTGGTCGCCCACGGCGAAGCCCTCGGCGTTCGAGGCGACGACCTCGCCGACCGCGCCGCCCTCCATGGGGTGGTCGAGCTGGAACGGCGGGACGTACGACTTCACGTCGTTCATCCGGCCCCGCATGTACGGGTCCACGGAGAAGTGGAGGTTGCGGACCAGGACGCGGCCCTCGGCGGGGGCGGTGACGGGAACCTCGCGCAGCGCGAAGTCCTCCGGGACCGGCCAGCCGTTCGGGCGGCGCACCAGGTGCCATTCGCGGCTGACGGAGGGGAGCTGCTCGGGGGTGACGGACATGCGGGCGTCCTCCTAGAAATGCTTCAGGTTGTGAAACAACCATGCTCCTGGATATTTCATGATGTCAAGTAAGTGGGTAGCCTGGTCGCCATGGCCACCAGCAGCTCACGTACCCCTTCCTCCCGAGCCGATCCGCTGACGCGCGAAGTCGTCGAGCTGATCGGCACGGTCGTCGGGCGCTACTACGAGGAGTACGAGGAGGCGGCGGCCGAGCACGCGCTGACGGGCGCGCAGGCGCGCGTCCTCGGTCTGCTCTTCCTCGAACCTATGCCCATGCGCCGCATCGCGCAGAAGCTGAAGTGCGAGCCGTCGAACATCACGGGCATCGTCGACCGCCTGGAGGCGCGCGGTCTCGTCGAGCGGCGCCCGGACCCCGCCGACCGGCGCGTGAAGCTGGCGGCGCCCACCCCGGAGGGCGCCGAGGTCGCCCGCGGTCTGCGCGACTCCCTGAACTTCGCGCGCGAGCCGCTGGCCGAGCTCTCGCGCGAGGAGCGGCTCTCGCTGCGGGGGCTGCTGCGCAGGATGCTGGGCGAGGAGGCGTAGCCGCCGACGTCGCGGGCGGTGGTTGCGGTCCGTCGTTGCAGCCCTTGTTGCAGCCCGTCGTTCCAGTCGGTCGTTCCAGTCGGTCGTTCCAGACGGGTGGCATCGGTGCTGGTCAGCGGCCCTTCCGGCGTTCCAGCGTCCCGTCATGTCGGGGTTTCGTAGTGGATGGGACGGATCGCGGCACACGCTGAGAGCCGTCCAGCAGCTCGCTGGGCATCCGCTCTTCGTCACCATGGAGTTCTCGATGCGTTCGCGTCTTGCCGCCCGTTCCGCCCGTCTCGCCCTCACCGCCGTCGCCGCCGCGGCCCTCGCCACCACCGCCGCCGGGACCGCTCTGGCCGCCGGCGGCCAGAGCAAGGCTCCCGTCGAGCAGCTCTGCGGCACCAACGACCTGACCTTCAAGCTCGCCGAGAAGACGCAGGCCGGCGGCTACCTCCTCGTCACCGCCAAGGCCAGGCCCGGCATCACCTGCTACCTGGAGGGCACCATCCCCTCCGCCTCCTTCGGGTCCTCCCCCGACTCGGAGGTCACCCCTGCCGAGCAGGCCGTCACCGACTCCGTGAAGCTCTCCGGTGCCACCGCCGCCTACGCCGGCATCAACCCGAAGACGACCGACGACGACTACGGCACGGAGTACGAGCGGCTGCACCTCGCCGTCGCCGGTGACGAGGCCGGGGCCGTCACCCTGAAGCTGCCCAGCGCCACGCTGGTCGACAAGCCCGTCTCCACCAACTGGCACGCCGACCCGGCCGACGCCGTTCCCTTCATGAACTGACGCGGCCCGGCCGCACGTGACGCTCCGCGCGGCACCGCGTCACGTGCACCACCACAGGAAGCGGTCGCACGGCTCTTCCGGTTCCGGTTCTGGTTCCGGTTCCGGGGTCGGCCGCGGGTTCTCGGCGGTCGGCGGGGGTGTGGTGGGGGCGGATGAGCCGGGGGTGTCGGCGGGGGCGCCAGGGGCGGTCGGTGAGGAGCCGTCGGGCCGCCCGTCGTCCGTGGGCTCTTCCTGCCCCTGCCGCTCTTCCCTGTCCGCGCGCTCCTTGTCCCGCTTCTCCTGCCGGTCCTTATCCCGCTTCTTCTTCCGGGCCGCGTCCTTCTCGTCCGTCTCGTCCTCGGCGTCCTTCTTCGCCTCCGCGGACGCCGAGGACGAGCCGGCCGCGTCGGACGCCGGTGCGCTGCCGCCCGGGCCCCCGGCCGCCCCCGGGGACGGGCTCGGACCGCCGCCGTCCGGGGCGGACGCGGCGGCCGGGTCGCCGGAGGGGCCCTCGGCGCCCAGCTCGGCCAGGCTCAGACCGCCGGCCGCCAGCGCGAGGCCCGCGGTGGCGAGCAGGACCTTGCGGCGCCTGCGACGGTGGGCGGCCTTGCGGCCGCGTTCCCTGCGGCCCCGCTCACCGCGGCCGCGCTCCTTGCGGCGGGAGCGGATGCGCGGGGACTCGTCGTCGTACGCGGCGTCCTTGCCGCCCGGTTCCTCCCCCGCGGTGGCCGCCTGCGCGTACTCCCGGCAGGCTTCGGCCGGGGTTCCGCACCCAGGGCAGGCGAGGGCGCCGTTGAGGTGCCTGTGGCACGGGTGGCAGTAGTCCATGAGGCCTGGAGGCTAGGTGCCGCGCACGTGACAGCGGAAGTCACCGCTGTGAAAGTTGTGTGCGGAATCAATAACTCCGGCGCGGCGAGGCGTTGTCAGTGGTGGGAGGCATGATCGGGGGCATGACGCAGACCTCTTCGGGCGCACTGCGCGCCCTCGCCCATGAGCACCTTCCCTCCGACGTCGCCGAGCGGTGGCTCGGGCTGCTGCGGCCCGGCGTCCGGCTCACCGCGGCGGGCGGGGACGACGCGGTGGTGGGCCAGTTGGGCGGGGAGCCCCGGCTGCCACGGGACGTGGAGTGGCCGGTGTGGGAGGGGAACGGCCCGTTGTCGTTCATCGCCTCGGTGGACTGCGCGGCCCTGCCCCGAGGGGTGCTCGACATACCGTTCCCCGCCTCGGGCACGCTGGCCTTCTTCTACTTCGACGGCCAACTGGACGACGGCGACGCCCTGGTGGACGTGGGCGACGTCGAGTCGAGGGCCGGGGCCCGGGTCGTGTTCGTGCCCGCGGGCACGCCCGCCGAGGCGCGGGCCACGCCCGAGGAGCTCGACGCCTACCCCCACATCCCGCTCACCGCGCGCGCCGACCTGACGGTCGCTGGCGCCACGCACCCACGGATCCAGCAGGCCTTGGCACCTGAGGCGCAGCCCTTCGAGAAGTACGAACACCCGGTGTGCGGCGAGAAGTTCACCGATGCCCTGTGGGAGTACGGCAGCGAAGTGGGCCACCAGCTCGGCGGCACCCCGCAGTCGGTGCAGGGGCCCGTCGAGCTGGAGGTCGCCCGCGCGGCGCTGGGCCCCGGCACCGACTGGCACGACCCCCGGCTCGCCGACGAGACGGAGCGGTGGGTGCTGCTCGCCCAGTTCGACTCGGACGAGGCGGCGGGCATGATGTGGGGCGACGTGGGCTGCCTCTACTGGCTGATACGCCGCGCCGACCTGGCGGAGCTCCGCTTCGACCGGGCGCTGTTCACCTGGCAGTGCTGCTGACTCACCTGGCGGTGCCGCCTGCCCGGCCCGGCGCGGGAGGCTCGGCGCGGCCGAGCAGTCCCCTCAACCGCCGTGCGCGCAGCACCAGTTCGAGCTCGAAGCGGCGGTCGGGGTCGTCCACCTCGTCGCCCCACAGCTCCCTGATCTGCCGCAAGCGGTAGCGGACCGTCTGGGGGTGGACGCCGAGGCGGGCCGCGACCTCGGGGGCGCCGCCGCGGGTCTCCAGCCAGGCGAGGAGGGTCTCGGCGAGGCGGCGGCCGTGGGCGGGGCCGCAGTGGTCGAGCGGGGCCAGGCAGCGGCGGGCCAGGTCCTCGATGAGCTCCTCGGGCTGGAGCAGCACCAGGGCCTCGGTGTGCTCGGTGCAGTGCAGGACCTCGCCGGCGGGCAGCAGGCCGCGCTCCATGAGCCGCACCGCCGCCTCCGCCCAGCGCAGTGACTTCGCGGCGTCGGCGAGGGGCACGGGCGGGCCGATCGCCCCCGACCAGCCGGTCATGGCGCGGCGCAGCAGTTCGGGGCGGCCGGCCGCCTCGGGGTCGGGCACGACCATGCGGGGCTGTTCGGCCTCCATGTCGAGCAGGACGCCCTCCCCGACGGCGGGCGCGACGGCCTCGCGGGCGGGGCGCAGCAGGACGCCCACGGCGACCCGCTCGGGCAGCTGCCAGCCGACCCGTGCGGCCCGCTCGCCGAGGGCGTTGCCGAAGGGGGCGGGTCCGGACGACGAGCCGCGGCCCGTGCCGGTGGCGTGTGCCGTGCCGCCGGTGGATTCGGCGCGCCGCTCGGAGAGCAGCAGCTCCATCAGCTTGCGCTGCAACCGCAGCCGCTCGCCGGCCTCGCGGGCCGCGGCCTCGGCGTAGCCGCGTACGGACTGGTCGACCAGGCCGTCCAGATACTCGAAGCCCGACTCGGCGAGTTCGTACATGGCGGGGGGCGGGATCTCGATCTGCTGGCCGATCTCGGCGAGGCGGCGCCAGGCGAGGCGTACGCCGAGGCGGTAGATCGCCTGGAGCGAGTCGAGGCTGCGGCCGTGCAGGCCCTCGCCGCGGCCGAATTCCTGGAAGACCTCCAGGTGGTAGCGGGGCCGGCCCTCCTGGGACGCCAGCTGCTGGACGAAGCCCTCCAGGGCGCGGCGGATGCCGACCAGCGCCATGGGCTCCCCCGAGTCGTCGAGGACGACGGGCAGGCCCGGGTACTCGGCGCGGATCTCACGCAGGATGTCCTGGGCGAGGGCGGGGACCTCCTCCAGGGCGAGCGCGGCGAACCGTCGGACCTGCCGGGGCGGCACGTCCCGCCAGGCGGAGCGCGACGGCGCGGCGCCCTGGTCCGCCGCGGCGGCCTCGGGGGGCTGGGTGTCGGTCACGGCCACGGTGGTCACTGACCCCGCGAAGGCGCGTCGTAGTGCACCAGCGGCGTGTTGGGCTGCTCCGGTGTGGCGTCGAGGAGCGCGACGATGCCGAGGGCGGCGCCCACGGCGAGCAGCGCCCCGGCGGCGACGGTGAGTGATGCGGCGAGCAGTCGGTGCATTGCGAGGGCCAGCCTCTCTGTCGGAGGTCGTCCCCACCCTGGGCATAGGGTCCCGGTTCATGGCGCGCGGCGGCGCCACGGAGTTTCGTACAGTCCCACAGTCCCGGCCGGTCCCGTCCGGCTGGGCCCCAGTCTCTGCATCCATTGACACCTAGTCAAGGGTGCGCCTACGGTTCCCCGCCCATACGTACGGCTCGGTAACACTTCTCCCGCCCATAGCCCAGGAGTGCCCCCATGCGCCGCACCACCTCGCCCTTTTCCCTGATCCTCCTAGGCCTCGGCGCGTTTCTTCTGGTCCTGGCACCCATGCTGGCCTGGTACGTCGAGCCACGTGCGAAACGCACACCGACCGATATCGACACCATCACCGTCTTCAAGGGGAAAGGCAGCTATTTCGACACCAAGAAGATCAAAACGGTGCACGACAAGAACCTCACGATCACCCGCCAGGTCCGCGGTGACGTCGCCGACAGCGAGGAGAGCGGGCGGGCCGTCTGGGACGTGGTGACCTCCGTCGACCCGGACAAGTCGCTGCCCGCCGCCACCCCGCACGACTCGCTCCAGTGGACCCAGGAGCGCTGGGTCACCGACCGGAAGACGAACAAGCCGGTGCACTGCTGCGGCGAGGAGCCGCACTTCGAGGGGGAGGCGTACCTGAAGTTCCCCTTCGACGTGGAGAAGCGCTCCTACCGCTGGTGGGACAACACGCTCGGCGCGACGGTGCCGCTCACGTACCGGGGCACGAAGAAGATCCAGGGGTACGAGGGCCTGCGCTTCACGGCGACGGTGAAGGCGACCAAGACCGGTACGCGGCAGGTGCCGGGGCGGCTGGTCGGACAGCCGAGGAAGAGCCAGGTGATCGCCGACGAGTACTACGCCAACCACGGCATCGAGCTCGTCGCCGACCAGCGCACCGGTCGGATCATCTACGCCGCGATCGGGCCCCGCAAGACGCTGCGCGCGCCCGGCTCGGACAAGGATGCGAGGGTGCTGCTCGACAGTGAGCGTGTCGCCTTCACCCCGGACACGCAGAAGGCGCAGGTCAAGCTCGCCAAGGACGACAGCGACCGGCTGAAGCTGGTCGGTGAGACTCTTCCGGTGGTTACCGGGGTACTCGGCGCCGTGCTCGCGCTCGCCGGTGCCGTCTGGGTCGTACGCGGGCGCAGGGACGACGGTGCGGACGGCTCCGCCGGACACGGGAACGGCCCCGGCGGGGACGGCGGATCAGCGGAGCCGGGGAGTCCGAATCCTGGAACGTCCAAGACGGCCCTGCATCCCAGCACGATGTGATGAGACGTCAGGCCGGAAAAGCCCGGAAATTGTCACCTCGGTGAGTAGACCCGCGGTAAGGGGCGGCGAAAACTGACCACCCCACCCGAACACAGTCCCCGCACCACCCCCGCACACGCCGGACACCGCACCCGCAGACCCCAGCAGGACCGTTTCTCCCGCCCGGCCCCCCACAGTTCCGCACCCTGAGACGAGTTGGAGCACGCATGCCCCAGCACGTACCGTCCTCGCTGCGCGAGGCCGCCCCACGGCACGCGCAGCACCTTCCGGCGCCTCCCCCACAGCCGCGCCGGATCGTTTTCCTCGCCCACCGCGACCTCGGCAACCCGGCCGCGGGCGGCTCCGAACTGCTCGTCGACCGGTTGGCCGACGGGCTCAGCAGACTCGGCCACCAGGTCACTCTGCTGTGCGGCGGGCCCGCCGCCTACCGCGACTACCGCGTGGTCTCCGCCGGTGGCGACCTCGGTCACTACCTGCGGGCACGCTCCGCCTTCACCCGGCAGGTCGGCGACTGCGACCTGCTGGTGGAGGTCTGCAACGGCATGCCGTACCTGGCACCGCTGTGGCACCGCGGGCCGACCCTGTGCCTGGTCAACCACGTCCACACCGATCTGTGGGGGATGCGCTTCCAAGGCGCGCTCGCCCCCGCGGCCCGGCTCGGGCGAAGACTGGAGCACTGGGCCCTGTCCGGCGCGCAGCGCGGCAACCTGCTGGTGGCCGTCTCGCCGTCGACGGCCACGGCTCTGCGCGCCATCGGCGTGGACCGTGAACGAATACGGATCGTGCACAACGGCGTCGAGGAGCCTGGCCCGCTGCACGCCCGCTCCGACGAGCCGCTGTTCCTGGCCATGGGACGCCTCGTCGAGTACAAGCGGATCGATCTCCTCCTGCGGCTGTGGGAACGGGTCAGGCCCGTCACCGGCGGCCGGCTCGTGATCGTGGGCGAGGGCCCCGAGCGGGCCCGCCTTGAGCGGCTCGCCGGTCCCGGCGTGGAGTTCCGGGGCCATGTCTCCGAGGCCGAGAAGCACCGGCTGCTCTGCGAGGCCTGGATGCTGCTGCATCCCTCGGCCGTGGAGGGCTGGGGCCTGGTCATCACCGAGGCGGCGACGCGCTCGACCCCCTCGGTCGGCTTCGACGTCCCCGGGGTCCGCGACTCCATCGAGGACGGGGTCACCGGCCTCCTCGCGCGCGGGGAGAGCTCCTTCGCCGCCGCCTGGTGCACGCTGGCGCTCAGCGCCGAGCGCCGCAGGGCGTTGGGCAAGGCCGCGGGCGAACGGGCCGCGCAGTTCCGCTGGGGCAACACGGTCCGGCAGTTCCAGGCGGTGGCGGCCGAGGCGGTCGCCGCCCACCACGCGCCCGCCGGGCCCCCGACCCCGCAGGGGACCTAAGTGAAAGACCCGTCCCTGCGCCGCTCCGTCACGCTCTTCCGGGCCTTCCTGCGTGAACAGCAGGAGCCCGAACGCTGCTACACCCTCCTCGCGAAAGACGCCGCCGACCAAGTGGAGGCGTACGTACCGGTGAAGGACCGCGTCGTCGTCGACATCGGCGGCGGAGGCGGCTACTTCACCGAGGAGTTCCGGCGCCGCGGCGCGCAGAGTTTCCTCTTCGAGCCGGATCTCGCGGAGATGACGGCGTCGGGCACCAAGCCCCCCGAGGGCTCGGTCGTCGCCGACGGCTATCTGCTGCCGCTGGCGGACGCCGTCGCCGACGTCACGTTCTCCTCGAACGTCCTGGAGCACGTCGACGACCCGCAGACGTTCCTGAGCGAGATGGTCCGGGTCACCAGGCCCGGCGGACTCATCTATGTCTCGTTCACCAACTGGCTCTCCCCCTGGGGCGGTCACGAGTGGGCGCCCTGGCACTACCTGGGCGCCGACCGGGCCCGCGCCCGCTATGAACGACGTACCGGAAAAGCCGCGAAACACACGCTCGGCGAGAACCTCTTCGCACACCACGTCGGAGCCACCCTGCGTCAGGTGCGGGCCCGCGACGACGTGGACGTGGTGTCGGCGCGCTCGCGCTACTGGCCGTTCCTGGCCGGGGCGATCACCAAGGTGCCGGGTGTGCGCGAGGTCGCGACCTGGAACCTCCTCCTCATACTCAGGCGGTGTCCATGACCACGGTCCAGGCCCCACCCCCGGCCGCCGTAAGACCCACGACCGACGCCCCTGAACCCTCGCGGGGGCCGCGCTCGCGGCGCTGGCTGCTGGGGTTCTGGGCCGTGGTGCTCGTGCTGTTCCTCGCGGTGAGACCGGGGCGGATGACGTTCGACACCAAGCTCGGTGTCACCGTCGACCCCTGGCAGTTCCTCTCCGACCTCGGCCAGCTCTGGCACGACCGCGGCGGCTTCGGCGGCATTCAGGACCAGTACGTCGGCTACGCGTTCCCGATGCTGCCGTTCTACGGCCTGGCCGACCTGGTGCAGCTGCCGGTCTGGCTGGCCGAGCGGCTGTGGCTGTCGCTGATCGTGACGGCGGCGTTCTGGGGCGCCCTGCGCCTGGCCGAACGCCTCGGCATCGGCAGCCGTCAGAGCCGGCTGCTCGGCGCGGTGGTGTACGCGCTGTGGCCGACGTTCACCGTGGTGGTCGGCTCGACGTCGGCGGCGGCGCTGCCCGGCGCGGTCCTGCCGTGGGTGCTGCTCCCGCTGGCCGACCAGCGGATCAGCGCGCGCCTCGCCGCGTGCCGCTCGGCGCTGATCATCCCGTTCATGGGCGGTGTGAACGCGGCGGCGACCCTCGCCTCGCTGCTCCCGGTCGCCCTCTACCTCCTCTCCCGCCCCAACGGCCCGCGCAAGCGGAAGCTGATCACCTGGTGGGTGCCGGGCGTCATCCTGGCCACCGCCTGGTGGATCGTGCCGCTGCTCATGCTGGGCATCCACGGCGAGAACTTCCTTCCGTACGTGGAGAACTCGGCCACCACCACCGGCACCATGTCGGCCACCGAGACGCTGCGCGGCGCCGGCAACTGGGTCGCGTACCTGTACTTCGGTGAGGCCTGGCTGCCGGCCGGCTGGACGGTGGCGACGGCCGTCGTGACCGTCGTCTGCTCGGCGCTGGCCGCCGCGCTCGGCCTCGCGGGGCTCGCCCGGCGCGACCTGCCCGAGCGGCGCTGGCTGGTCCTGACCGTCCTTTCGGTCGCCCTGATCACGCTGGCCGGGTACGGCGGCGCGTTCGGCGCGCCCTTCCACGAGACCGTCCAGTCGTGGCTGAACGGCGGGCTCGTCCCCTTCCGCAACATCTACAAGTTCCAGGCGGGCCTCGCCCTCGCGCTCGTCCTCGGCCTGATGCACCTGGTCGGCGTCGCCGCGCAGGCGCGCGGGGCGCGGCGGGTGCGCGGCAGGCGCCATGCCCCGCTGATCGCGGCGGTCCTCGTGCTGCCCGGCCTCGTCTGGCCGTACCTCAACGGCTCGATCCTCCAGCCCGGTTCGTTCCAGAAGCTGCCGACGTACTGGCAGACGACGGCCGACTGGCTGGAGAAGTACTCCCCCGACTCGCGCGCCCTCGTCGTCCCGGCGACCGCGCACGGGATCTACACCTGGGGCTCCCCCATCGACCAGCCCCTCGACGTGCTCGCCGAGTCCCGCTGGGCGCAGCGCGACTACGTGCCGTTCGGCACGCCGGGCAACCGCCGGGCGATGGACGCGGTCGAGCAGGCGCTGATGACCGGCGGCGAAGTGCCGGGCCTGAGCGACTACTTGACCCGCGCCGGGCTGTACTACGTCGTCGTACGCAACGACCTCGACCCCGACCAGGTCGGCCACGTCCCGACCGCGACGGTCAAGCGCACCCTGGAGGAGTCCGGCTTCCGCCGCGTCACCGGCTTCGGCCCGAAGACCACCGGCGGCGTCATCCCCGACGACACCCCGCTCCAGGTGGAGGGCCTCTACCCGCGCCACCGCGCGGTGGAGATCTACGCCCCCGGCGAGGGCGCCGAACGCCCCGGCCAGGCGGGCCTGAAGCCCGTGTCCAACACGGCGGTGGTCAGCGGCGGACCGGAGTCCCTGCTGCCGCTCTCCGCCGACCCCGCGATGCGCGACCGTCCGGCCGTGCTGACGGGCGACAACCACCCGGGCGTCGGCACGCCGGGCCTGCTGGCGGTCGGTGACGGGCTGCGCCGCGCCGACACCCGCTTCGGCCTGGTCAACACCAACACGTCGTACACCTACGGCCCCGACGAGCGGAACGCGCCCGAAGCGGTCCAGGACCCGGGCAAGAAGCCGCACCAGATCCTGCCGACCGACGGCGTCGAGCACCAGACGACGGCGGAGCTGCGCGGCGCCAGGTCCGTGACCGCCTCCTCCTACGGCAACTGGCTCTTCCACCTGCCGCAGTACGACCCGGTGAACGCCTTCGACGGCAACCCGGCCACGGCCTGGGCCGAGGGCGGCTCCGGTTCGGCGGACGGCGAGTGGATCAGGGCCGACTTCAACTCCGCGATCACCGTCCCCTCCTCCTTCCAGGTCACGCCGCTGCCGCAGAACGGTGTGCGGGCGGCGCCGACACGGGTGCGCGTCGAGACCGAGCACGGTTCCGTGACGAGTTCGCTCCAGCCGGACGGCACGGCGCAGCGCGTCAAGGCCCGCGCGGGCAGCACCGACTGGATCAAGATCACGATCGTGGACACGCAGGAGCCGCGCCCCGGCCTGACGGGCGCGGGCTTCTCGGAGATCAGCCTCCCCGAGGTGCGCGTCACCAAGCTGCTCCAGCTGCCGAAGGACGCTCAGAAGACGACCGGCGCCGACGCGACGACGTACTCGCTGCACCGCTCCTCCGACCCGAGTGCCCTCTCGCCGGTGAACGCCGAGTCGGGTCTGCACCGCCGCTTCACGACGACGGGCGACGGCGAGTACGAGGTGAAGGCGAGCGCGGTGGCCGTGCCGGGCGCCGAACTGGACGAGCTGCTCTACAAGGTGGCCCCGGAGCAGAAGCCGCGGATCACCGCGTCGGCGGACTCCACGGCCAGGCTCGGCAACGGCCTTTCGCCGCGGAACCTCACCGACGGTGATCTGACGACGGCGTGGATCGCGGGCACGGACAAGCGTCCGGTGATCCGCCTCAAGTGGCCGGACAAGAAGCCGGTGGGCGAGATCGTGCTGCCCGGCGCGGGCGGCCTGTCGACCCGACCCGAGAAGATCGAGATCAGCTCGCCGGACGGTGCCGCCACCGCGGGCGTGGACGAGCACGGCAACGCCCGCTTCGCCCCGATCACCACGGACCAGATGGACATCACCATCACGAAGACGGCTCCGCTGACGGTCCACAACCCGGTCGCGGACGACGACCTGCGGCTGCCGGTGGGCCTCACGGAGGTCTATGTCCCCGCGCTCGACGAGTACCGCACCCCGCGGCCCAAGGCCTCGGCGCGCTTCTCGCTGCCCTGCGGCCAGGGCCCGATGATGTCGATCGACGGTGAGCTGTACGAGACGAGCGCCAAGGGCAAGGTCGCGGACCTCACCGAGCGCAGGCCGGTCGAGATCAGCCTGTGCCAGCGCGGCAAGAAGGACACGGCGGTCCGACTCGACGCGGGAGCGCACAGCGTCGAGACCGGGGACGCGGGTCCGCTCGCCGTCATGGACGCCTCCCTCACCCGGGGCACCCCGGGCGCGGTGGACGAGGCCGCCCGTGAACTGAAGGTCAAGGACTGGCTGGGCGACCGCCGCGAGGTGAGCGTCGGCGCGGGAGCGGCCTCGTACCTCACGACGTACGAGAACGTGAACGACGGCTGGAAGGCGACCCTCGACGGCAAGGAGCTGACCCCGCTGCGGCTGGACGGCTGGCAGCAGGGCTGGCTCGTGCCCAAGGGCGAGGGCGGCACGGTCAAGCTCAGCTACGAGCCGTCGCGCACCTACGAGATCGGCCTGATCCTGGCCGGGGCCGGCGTCCTGGCACTGATCGGACTCGTCGTCCTGTGGCGCCGCGAGCGCAACACCGACGCCCTGGTGCCCGCGCCGCCCGCGCCCGGCCTGGTCCTCGGCACGGTGGCGCTGACACTGGTGGCCGCGGTGATCGCGGGGCCGTTCGCCCTGCTCGTCCCGGCGCTGGCGCTGCTGGCCTGGTGGCGTCACACCCTGCTGGTGCCGATCGCGTTCGCGGCGATGGCGGGCGCGGGTGTCGCGGCGGCGATCGGGGCCGGGCAGGCCGTGAGCGCCGACCAGGGTGCCTTCGGTCCGGTTGCCCAACTCCTCGCGCTCATCGCGCTGTTCGCGGCTCTTGTGAGCGTGAAGGAGCGGTACGCGCATCCGGACACCGCCGATACGCTGGTGTACGGACCGGGCGGCGGGCCCGCCCCCGGGCAGCCTGCCGCGCCCCCGCTGCCGCAGCGCGGGCGTGACGGCGGCGCGCCGGGCGCCCCACCGGTGCCACCGGCCCCGGCGCACCCCGGGGCGGGCCCGACGGTCTCGGCCCGTGGACCCGAACCGGCAGGGCCCGCCCCCGGGCCCGCGCCGCAGAGCGACGCGACGGTCCGCTTCCCGCGGCACAAGCGCACACCCGGCACGGGAGAAGGCACGCAGCGATGACCGCAGTCACAGGAGAAGGCACGCAGCGATGACCGCACTGGAACACCCGGCACGGCGTGCGGACGGCCCCGGCCGGCCGCCCGCGCGCGTGCCGTTCCCCGTCGTCGACGAGGTCTCCCGGCACTGCCTCCAGGAGGAGGAGCCGGAGACCGTGCACATCGAGGTGCACCTGCCGGGCACACCGGACCGCGAGCGGCTCAAGGCCGCGTTCACCGAGGCCCTGCGCCGCCATCCCCGCATCCTGATGCGGGAGGCCAAGGGGCCCTGGTACCGCCGCCGTTACGAGTGGGAGCTCACCGACGGGCCGGACACCGAGGTGGTGACCTTCCCGGGGCCGGAGCCGGACGCCCTCGAACGGGCCCGGGAGCGGGCGCTGGCCGAGGCGCCTGCGCTGTCGGCCTCGCCGCCCATCCGCCTGGAGGTGGTGGCGGCCGAGCCGGGCTCCGGGGCCCGGCCGGGAGAGGACCCGGGCGCGGTGCTGTTCCTGACCATCAACCACACCGCGCTCGACGGCCCCGCCTGCCTGCGTGTCCTCGCGACGGCCGCCGAGCTGTACGGCGGCCGGGACAACTCCCCGGCCGCGCCGCCCAGCCGTACGCCGGAGAGCGCCGGGGCCGCGCCTTTGCTGCCGCCCGACGCGCCGTCGGGCTGGTCGCCGCCCGCCAGGGTCGCCAAGGGCTCACCGGAGCCCTCGCCCGGCAACGGCATGCTGGTCGCCGAGCTGCCCGTGCCCCGCCGCCCCAAGGGCTCGCCGTTCACCGTGAACGACCAGCTCATGGTGGCGACCGCGCTGATGATCGTGCACTGGAACCGCGAGCACGGCGCGCGGCCGAAGCCCGTGCGCATCACGATGCCGGTGGACGACCGCCCCCGCGACGCGACCATGCCGATCGGCAACGGCACCCGCCTCGTCGAAGTGCCTTTCAGCGCCGCCGAGTTGGCGCGGCGCGACTGGACCCCGGAGGCCATCCGCGACCTGCTGCGCCGCACCTCCGACCGCACCCGCGCGCTGAAGGCCCTGGCCAGGCCCCAACTGGGGCACGGCGCGACGCTGTTGACCGCGCCAGTGCTCCCGGTGACGCTGCGGGCGGCCGTCACCCGCGGGCTGCGCCGGGCCGCCGCGCCCTGGACGTCGACGACACTGCTGAGCAACATCGGCCGCATCCCGTACGCCCTGGACTTCGGCGACGCGGGCCGCGCGCACGCCGTGTGGTTCTCCGCCCCGGCCCGGCTGCCGCGCGGCCTCACCGTGACCACGGCGTCCACCGCGGGCCGGCTGCACCTCGCGCTGCGCTGGTCGAGGACGCTGCTCAGCCACGGCGACGGAGCGCACCTGCGGGATCTGTTCGAGCACTACCTCCACGCGACGGAGGACACCGTGACCGGCACGACCGAGGAGGGGCGGAAGTGACCACCGCGACCGGCAGGCGGTCCGCCGGGCTCCGCGACTTCTACGAGAACCCGGCCGTCCCTGTGGCGTCGGGCGACGCCCGCAGCCTGCGCCAGGCCCGCATCCTCGCCGCCGCGCTCGGCCCGGCCACCGCCCGCACCGCCACCGTCCTGGACATCGGCTGCGGCGACGGCACGGCCGCCGCGGCCGCGGCACCGCTCCTCGCGGGCCACCGGGTGATCGGCGTGGACTGGTCGCAGGACGCCCTGAAGCGCGCCCACGCCCACCTTCCGTACGTCGTACGGGGAGAACTCACCGACGGCGGGCTGCCGTTCGCGGACGGCGCGGCCGACGCCGTCCTGTTCAGCGAGGTCATCGAGCACCTCGTGGACCCGGACAGCGCGCTGGACGAGCTGCGCAGGGTCCTCAGGCCGGGCGGGCACCTCATGCTGTCCACCCCCAACCTCGCGGCCTGGTACAACCGCGGCCTGCTCCTCGCCGGGGTGCAGCCGGTCTTCTCCGAGGTGAGCCTGCGCGGCATCCACGGCCGCCCCGGCAAGGAGGTCGTGGGCCACCTGCGGCTCTACACCGCCCGCGCGCTGCGGGAGTTCGTCGCGGCGAGCGGCTTCAGCGTCATGGGCCTGTCCGGCGCGCCCTTCCACGGCGTGCCACGCCCGCTGCGCGCCCTGGACCGGCTCGCCTGCGCCGTCCCGAGCGCCGCCTCGATCCTGCTGCTGCACGCCCGAAGGACTTGAGTCCCATGTGGTGGGGTGTGGCCGCGGCGCTGCTCGCGAACGTGCTCTACAGCACCGGGTTCGTCCTGGAGAAGCGGGCGTTGACCACCATGCCGTCGGTCAGCGTCCGCAAGCCGGTGCGGCTGCTGCGGCAGGTCCTCGGCAGCCCCTTGTGGATCGGCGGTTCGCTGGCCCTGGCGGCGGGCTTCGGCGCGCAGCTGATGGTGTACCGGACGCTGCCGATCGCCGCCGCCCAGGGCATCTTCGTGTCGGGCCTGGTCCTGCTGCTGCTCCTGTCCTCGGCCCTGCTCGGCGAGCGGACCTCGGGGCGCGAGCGGTACGCGGTCGGCGCGATCCTGCTGGCGCTGCTCATGGTCGTGCTGTCGCTGAGCGAGACCGACGACACGGTGAGCCGCGGCGCGCCCGCGCCGCTTGTCCTCACCGTCTGCCTGCCCTCGCTCGCCGCCGGTGTCTGGCTCTACAGCTCGGCGGAGCGCCGCGCCAAGCACCGCCACCGCATGCCGTCGGCGGGCGTGGAGTACGGCGTCGCGGTGGGTCTGCTGTACGGCGTCAGCTCGCTGGCCATCAAGGGCGTCTCCAGCCATCTGACGACGGACGGTCTCGGCGGCGCGCTCGTCGACCTGCTGCTCTCGCCCTACCCGTACCTGCTCCTGTTCACCGGCGCGTTCGGCCTCGTCATGTCGCAGGCGGCGCTCCAGCGCTGCCGGGCCTCCCTGATCGTGCCGGTGTGCACGACGGTGACGGCGCTGTTCACGGCGGTCCTCGGCACGCTGGCGTTCGGCGAGGCCCTGCCGCACGAACCGGTGCGCCTCGCCCTGCGCATCGCGGGCACGGTGCTCGCCGTGTCCGTACTGCTCGCCATGCCCAAGCACGACGGCCCCACGCCGCAATCCACGCCCCCGCCCAAGGAGTTGACAAGCGGATGAACCCCGAAGACCCGCTGCTGAAGATCCTCGCCTGCCCGCTGGACAAGGGGCCGCTGCACCTGCTCACCCCGGAGGAGTCCTTCACCTCGCAGGAAGCGCCCCTCGTACCGGAAGAGGCGCTGTACAACCCGCGGCTGCGCCGCCGCTACCCGGTGGTCGACGGCGTCCCGCAGCTGCTGCCCTCCTCCGGCGAACAGGTCCCGGAGGACGAGCACGAGCAGCTGCTCAAGCGAATATCGCCGTGACGGAGGGGCCGCCCATGACGCTCGCCGCGCGCCTCGCGCCCTATGTCCCCGACCGGCTCATCGCCTCCCTGGCCCGCCTCGTCTACCCGCGCTTCGAGCCGGAGCTGGCCCGCCTCGGCGACCTCTGCCCGCCGGACTGCGGCACCGCCGTGGACGTCGGCGGCTGGTACGGCCCGTGGTCGCGCCGCCTCGCCGGGCGGGCCCGCCGCGTGGTGACCGTCGAGCCGGTGCCCCGCCTCGCCCGGCTGCTCGCCGCCAGCACGCCCGGCAACGTCCGCGTCGTCCAGGGCGCGGCGAGCGACCACCCCGGCACCGCCCGGCTCTGGCTGCCGCGCGGAGACCAGGGCCGACGGGGCGTGTCGTCGCTGATCCGCCGCGACATCCATGCCACCGCCCTCGACGTGCCGTGTCTGACCCTGGACGGGCTCGGCCTCCGGGACGTCCACTTCGTCAAGATCGACGTGGACGGCAACGAACTGGCGGTGCTGCGCGGCGCGCACGAGCTGATCACCCGCGACCGTCCGGCGCTCTTCATCGAGCTGGAGGCCCGCATCCAGCCGATCGCCCCCATCGTGGAGCTCCTCACCGGCCACGGATACCGGGGCTGGGTCCTGCCGGGCGACACCTGGCTGCCGCTGGCCGCCTTCGACCTGGAGGCGCACCAGGACGACACGGCGTACGTCGTGTCGCAGGGCCTGCTGCGCCGGGTCCTCACTCCCCGGCGTCCCCGGTACGTCAATTCGGTGCTGTTCCTTCCGGAAGGCCGCCGCCCGGGCGCCTTCGAGGTGCGCGACGATGGGGCGCATGCCCGCTAGCTCTTCCTCGCCCCGCGCCCCCTTCACCCCGCTGGACTTCCAGCTGGTCCTGCTGCGCCGCATGGCCGACCACAACCCCGGTCTCGTGGAGGACGCCCGCCGCGAACTGGGCGCCTCCATCGCCGAGATGCGGGAGGCCAACCGCCGCTGGCAGGCGATGGCGCGGGGGTCGCGCTCGCGGGGCGCCGCGGCGCGCTACCGCTCGGTCCTCGGCACCCCCGAGTCGAGTGCCCGCCGGCAGATCGGCGACCTGGAGTGCGAGGCCCTGCTCTGGCCGGTACCGCTCTGGCCGGATCTGCGCTTCGAGGTGCTGCTCGCGCCGAACGGAGCGGTGTGGAACGAGTGGGTGGTGCGCACACCGGGGGTGGCGGGGCCGGAGTTGCGTACGGTCGACGATCTCACCCCGTGGTCCTGCACGGTCGACGAGGTGGCGCGGGCCTTCGCCCCGGCGCGGCCCATGGAGGGGACGGCACCGACGCGGTGGCGCCTCGCGTTCACCGCGCAGGACGGGAGCGGTGAACGGCGGGCGTGCGTCGCGGAGTTCACATGGGGCCTGCTTCAGCGGGTGGAGTGCGGGCCGATGGGCGCGGGGTCCGGCTCCGGGGTCACACCGCCGCCTTGAGGATGTGCTCCACGACGTGGGGCAGCGAGCCGGGGTGCGTGGCGAGGAAGAGGTTTGGCTCGACGAGTTCGAGTTCCATGACGAGCGGGTCGCCCTCGGGGCCGTCCACGAGGTCCACGCGCGCGTACAGCAGCTCGGGGGCGTCCGGCACGGCCTTCAACGCCCGCGCCGCCACGTCCAGTTCGGCCGCCGTCGCCTCCCAGGGGCGCAGGTCGGGGTGGGGGATCTTGTCGGCGTCGTACGCCGTGCCGGGCGCGAGCACCGCGCCCTTCTGTATCGCGTGCAGGTACTGCCCGCCGAGGAAGACGAGCGCGCGCTCGCCGGTGGTGTCGATGCGCCGCATGTAGGGCTGCACCATGGCGGTGTATCCCTCGCCGTGCATGCGCGCGATCTGGGCGAGGGCGGTGTCGCGCTCCTCGGTGCGGTAGCGGGCGGCGTACCTGGCCCCGGCCCCGGAAGTCGGCTTGACGACGAACTCCCCGTCAGCTTCCGGCAGGTCGGGCTCCTCGCCGGGCGGGCAGTAGTACGTCGGGACGGTGGGGACGCCTGCCGCCGCCAGCTCGCCGAGGTAGCGCTTGTCGGTGTTCCACCGCACGACCGGCGCGGGGTTGGCGAGCCGGGTGAGCCGGCCGCACCGCTCGGCCCAGGCCACGTACGCGTCCGCGCGCAGGCTGTAGTCCCACGTGGACCGGATCACCGCGAGGTCGAAGCCGGCCCAGTCGACGTCCGGGTCGTCCCAGCCGACGACGTGGACATCGGCCCCGGCGCGGGCGACGGCCCGCGCGAGGACCGGCAGGTCACGGTCGTACTCCGGCTGCGGCCGGCAGGTGACGAGCGCGATGCGGGGGCTGGGCACGGAGGCTCCTCTTCGGACGCGAGTTCGGGCCCCCGCAGGCTAGCAACCGCCTCCGGGGGCGGCTCAGAGGATGAAGACGCTCCTGGCGGTCTCCGTGTAGTAGGTCCTCCCCGGGTACACCAGTTCCTCGACCTGGCCGGTGCAGTTCCGGCCGGTGTGGACCTCGGCGATGGAACGGGTGTCATTGATGACCGAGCTCGGGAACCGGTCGATGGGATAGCAGCCGCGCGGATTCACGTGGCGCGTGCCGTTGATGGTCAGCATGCCCTCCGCCGCACACGCCGCGCCCGGCGCGGAAAACGCCAGTGCCGCGGCCGCCGCGAGCGCCCCGATGACCTCGGCCATGCGTCGTCGCCTCATGCGCGTACCCCTTCCCCACCCGGGCCGCTTCCGCGCGACCCCTGAAGTGACCTAGCGTAAGAGGTCGGACGCGTGCTGTAACGAGCGCGCGGCGGCATCAAGGTCGGGGTCGCGCGCCGCTCACACTCCCCTCGGCAGGGGCCCGTACAAGCCACACCCCCACCCTTGTTCGATCCTCCCAACATCTGCTTATGATTCAGCGGTGTTCGATTCGCGGCACATCAAGACGTTCCACGAAGTGGTCCGGGCCGGGTCGTACTCGGCGGCCGCCCGCTCCCTCGGCTATACACAGCCCGCGATCACCCAGCAGATGAAGGCCCTGGAACGGTCCGTGGGCACCCCCCTGTTCACCCGCGTCGGGCGCCGCATGCGTCTGACCGAGGCGGGCGAGGCACTGTCGCGGCACGCGGGGATCATCCTGGAGGACATCTCCGCCGCCCAGCAGCAGATGAACGCGATCACGCGGCTGCGCTCGGGGCGGGTGCGGGTCTGCGCCTTCCCGAGCGCCAACGCCACCCTCATCCCGGAGGCCCTGGCCCGCCTCGCCTCGGGTCATCCGGGGGTGCGCGTGGAGCTCCTGGAGGACGAGCCGCCGGAGTCGCTGCGGCGCGTGGTGCGCGGCGAGTGCGACATCACGCTCGCCTTCACCTACCCCGGCCTGCACGAAGAGGTGCCGGCCGAGCTGGCGGAGATCCCGCTCATGGAGGACCAGCTGACCGTGCTGCTGCCCACCGGGCACCCCATGGCGCGCCGCCGTTCGGTCAAGCTCGCCGAGCTTGCGGAGGAGCGGTGGATAGCGGGGTGCCCGCGCTGCCGTGCCAACTTCCTGCACGAGTGCGCCGAGCTGGGCTTCGCGCCCGACATCGCCTTCACCACCGACGACAACCTGGTCGTGCAGAGCCTGGTCGCCGAGGGGCTCGGCATCGCGATGATGCCGGGGCTCGTCCTGAACTTCCTGTGCCACCGCAAGGTGACGGGCCGCGCCCTGGACCCCGCCTCGCGGCGCAAGGTGTCGGCGTACGTCCTCAAGGACCATCTGCGCATCCCGGCCACCGCGCTGGTGCTCGACGAGCTGAGGACGGTGGCGGCCAACCGCGTCGGCTGCTGACGCTCTCGCCCACGCCCCGTCCGCCCGCACCCCCGCCCCATCCATAAGCGGAAGTTGTGGGGTTGCCAAGAAACTGTCGTTGGACGTGATGGATCAGGCGGCGCCACGCTGCCGGTATGACCACTCCGACCGCGTACCGGGCCGCCCGGACCACAGAGCGCCTCGACACCCTCGTCGCCGACGTGCGCGAGGCGGTCGGGCGCGGACTGCCTCCCGACCTGACCGCGTACCTGGTCGGCGAGCGGCTCGCCCCGCACCTCGGCGCCGCCGACCTGCTCACCGACGAGCAGTGCGAGGGCGACCCCGAGTGCTACCGCCAGCACGTCCTGCACGCCGAACAGGACGGCAGCTTCTCGATCGTGGCCCTGGTGTGGCTGCCGGGGCAGCGGACCTCCGTCCACGACCACGTCTCGTGGTGCGTCACCGGCGTGCACGAGGGCGAGGAGCACGAGCGCCGGTACCGCCTCGTGCCCGCGGCCGAGCCCGGCGGGACCGCCCGGCTCATCGCCACGGAGGACGTCGTCAACCCGCGGGGCGCGGTCTGCGGCTTCGCGCCGCCCGGCGACATCCACCGGGTGTGGAACGCCTGCGGCACGCGCGCGATATCCCTCCACATCTACGGCGCCGACATAGCCCGCCTGGGCAGCAGCGTCCGCCGGGTGTACGAACTGCCGGCCGACCGGTAATGGCGCTGCTCGGAGAACGCGCCAAGTCCCGCACCGCCCCCCTCACCGCGCGGCCCCGTCGGCCGCACGGCAAGGTCCCCGGCCTCGTGCTGGCCACGGCGGGCGTCGCCGTGGCCTGGGGCGTGCACCGGCTGATGCCCGGCGTGCCGATGCTCACCGCCGCCGTGGTCCTCGGCATCGTGGCGGCCCATCTGCCCGGCTCCGCGCGGCACTTCGTGCGCGGCCGAGGCAAGGCGGGGCTGACGTTCGCGGCGAAGCGGCTGATGCGGGTCGGCATCGTGTTGCTCGGCCTGAAGCTGAGCCTGGACGACGTGCTCGGGCTCGGCTGGTCCTCGGTCGTGATGGTGCTCGGCGTGGTCGCCGTGACCTTCTTCGGCACCTGGTGGCTCGGCCGCCGCATGGGCCTGCGCGGCGACCAGCCGCTGCTCATCGCCACCGGCTACTCGATCTGCGGCGCGTCCGCGATCGGCGCGGTCAGCGAGGTCTCCGAGAGCGACGAGCGGGACACCGCCACCTCGGTGGCCCTGGTGACGCTCTGCGGCACGCTCGCGATCGCCGTACTCCCCCTGCTCCAGGTCCCGTTGGGCCTCAGTGACGCGGAGTTCGGCCGCTGGGTCGGGGCGAGCGTGCACGACGTCGGGCAGGTCGTGGCGACCGCGCAGACGGCCGGCTCCGGGGCGCTCGGCGACGCGGTCCTGGTCAAGCTGATGCGGGTCGCGCTGCTGGCGCCGCTCGTCGCGGCCGTCGCGCTGTCGGTGCGGGCACGGTCGCGGTCCCGCTCCGCCGAGCGGACCGGGACGGCGACAGGAGGTTCCCGGCGTCCGCCGCTCGTGCCGCTCTTCGTCGTGGGCTTCCTCGCCATGGTCGCCCTGCGCACGACCGGCCTCTTGCCGGGCGGTGCGATCGACGCCGCCCAGGTGGCGCAGGAACTCCTGCTCGCCGCCGCCCTGTTCGGCCTCGGCAGCGCGGTCGACCTGCCGTCGCTGACCCGCACGGGCGGCCGGGTCGCGGCGCTCGGCCTGGTGGCGTGGGGTGTGATCGCCGGGATCTCGTACGTGGGTGTGGTCCTGACGTACTGACGTGGGAGGGCGGCCGAAACCCCGGGGTTCTTGAGGACACATCCTGTCCGCAAGGGCCCCTACCGTCCTCTCCATGGACACCTTCCAGGGCACTTCCCAGCGCACTTTCCCGGGCACTTCCGAGGGCACTTCCGAGGACGCCTTCGAGATCCGCCCCTTCGAGATCGCCGTCCCCCAGGCCGATCTCGACGACCTCCGCGACCGCCTCGGCCGCACCCGCTGGCCCAGCGAGGCCCCCGGCCAGGGCTGGCGCCGCGGCACCCCGGTCGCGTACCTCAAGGAGCTGGCCGATCACTGGGCGAACGGCTACGACTGGCGGGCCTGGGAGGCGCGGCTGAACGCGCACCCGCAGTTCACCACCGTGATCGACGGGCAGCACATCCACTTCCTGCACGTCCGGTCCGCCGACCCCGACGCCCTGCCGCTGCTCCTCACCCACGGCTGGCCCGGGTCGGTCGTGGAGTTCCTCGAGCTGATCGGTCCGCTCTCGCGCGACTTCCACCTGGTGATCCCCTCCCTGCCCGGCTTCGGCTTCTCGGGCTCCCTCACCGACAGCGGCTGGAACACCCGCCGCACCGCGACCGCGTGGGCCGAGCTGATGCGCAGGCTCGGCTACGGCCGGTACGGCGCGCAGGGCGGTGATCTCGGCGCCGGCATCACCCGCGAGCTGGGCGTCGTCGACCCGGAGCACGTCGTCGCCCTCCATGTGAACGGCGGCACCACCTACCCGAGCGCCGCCGAGGACGACCCGACACTCAGCGACCGCGAGCGGGCCAGGGTGCGGCGCATGAACGAGTTCATGGCCGAGGCGGGCGGCTACATCGCGATCCAGTCGACGAGACCGCAGACACTCGCGTACGGCCTGACCGACTCGCCGGTCGGCCAACTCGCCTGGATCGTCGACAAGTTCCGGGACATGACGAGCCTGGAGAAGGAGCTGCCGCACGAGGCCGTCGACCGCGACACGCTGCTCACGAACGTGACGATCTACTGGTTGACCGGCACCGCGGCCTCGTCCGCCGCCTTCTACCACGAGGAGGCGGCGGCCTGGGGCGAACCGGAGCCGACGTCCGTCCCGCTGGGCGTCGCGCAGTTCACCGTGCAGGACATCGCGTTGCGCCGCGACGAGGAGAAGATCAACAACGTGGTGCGCTGGCGGGACTATGACCGGGGCGGCCACTTCGCCGCCCTGGAGGCGCCGGACCTGATGCTCACGGAGATCAGGGAGTTCTTCGCCGACTACCGCTGAGACGGCCGCTCCCCGGGAGGGACAGCGTCACCCTGTGTGAGACTGCGTGTGCCCGCATCGGCCGAGCAGACTTCGAGGAGTACGCGACGTGGATCCCCTCTTCCCGACCCTGTCCGCCCCGCACGCGCGAGCCGCCGACGAGGCCCTGCGGTTCGGCGACCGCACGCTGAGCCATGCCGAACTGGCGGCCGTCAGCGGGGCGTTGGCGAGCAGCCTGCGCGGAGCGGGCCGCGTCGCCGTCTGGGCCACGCCCTCCTTGGAGACCGCCGTCGCCGTGGTCGCCGCGCTGCGGGCGGGCGTGCCCGCGGTGCCGCTCAACCCCAAGTCCGGCGGCAGCGAGCTGGCGCACATCGTGGCGGACAGCGCGCCGTCACTGGTGCTGGCCGAGCCGGGCGTCGTACTGCCGCAGGCGCTGGCGGATGTGACGCGGCTCGACGTCGACATGGACGTACGAGACTCCGGGGCTCGCCCGGGAACCGCGTTCCCGGAGCCGGACGACCCCGAGGCCCCCGCCCTGATCGTCTACACCTCCGGCACCACGGGCCCGCCCAAGGGCGCCGTCCTGCCGCGCCGCGCGATCGCCGCCACGCTGGACGCCCTCGCGGACGCCTGGCAGTGGACCGGTGACGACGTACTCGTCCACGCCCTGCCGCTGTTCCACGTGCACGGCCTGATCCTCGGCACGCTGGGCCCGCTGCGGCACGGCGGCAGCGTGCGCCACCTCGGCCGGTTCGGCACCGAGGGCGTGGCGCGCGAGCTGGGGGCCGGGGCGACCATGCTGTTCGGGGTGCCGACGATGTACCACCGAATCGCCGAAGCCCTGCCCGGTGAGCCGGAGTTGGCGAAGGCGCTGGCCGGGGCACGGCTGCTGGTGTCCGGCTCGGCCGCGCTGCCGGTGCACGACCACGAGCGGATCGCGGCGGCCACGGGGCGCCGCGTCATCGAGCGGTACGGCATGACGGAGACCCTCATGAACACCAGCGTCCGCGCGGACGGCGAGCCGCGCGCGGGCGCGGTCGGGGTGCCGCTGCCGGGGGTCGACCTGCGCCTGGTCGACGAGGCGGGCGAGCCGCTCCCGGCGGACGGTCCGGAGGCGGTCGGGGAGATCCAGGTGCGCGGCCCGAACCTCTTCACCGAGTACCTGAACCGCCCCGACGCGACCGCCGCGGCCTTCGCGCCGGGCGGCTGGTTCCGCACGGGCGACATGGCGGTCCGCGACCCCGACGGCTACGTACGGATCGTCGGCCGCAAGGCCACCGACCTCATCAAGAGCGGCGGCTACAAGATCGGCGCCGGTGAGATCGAGAACGCCCTCCTCGCCCATGCCGGGGTGCGGGAGGCCGCGGTCACCGGTGAGCCGGACCCCGACCTGGGCGAGCGGATCGTGGCGTGGGTGGTGCCCGCCGACGCCGGCGCGCCGCCCCCGGCCGATGAGCTGGCGGCCCACGTCGCGTCCTCGCTCGCCCCGCACAAGCGGCCGCGGGTCGTCCACTACCTGGAGGCGCTGCCCCGCAACGACATGGGCAAGATCATGAAGCGCGCCCTGGGGAACGGAGGCGGCAAGGCCTGAACAGGGGTCACCTCACCCCCACCGCCCGGATGATCTCCTGCGTCACGGACCCGCCCCGGTCGTCACGGGCCGAGGCCCGCAGCGACACAGAGTCGGCACCGGCCGGCACCTTCAACCGTCCTGTCCAGGCAGCCTTCTCGCCGTCCCTGTCCAGGGCGACGGCCCGCCAGGTCCTGCCCTCGTCGTACGACACCGACAGCTCACCGCCGCCGATGCTCCCGGTGTCCGCGGCCCCCGCGACGTACTCGGAGAAGATGCCGACGGGCACGGTCCGCCCGCCGCGCACGTCGCCAGAGAGGGACGTGTCGACGTCGAAGCCGAGGTTGAGCAGCGGCAGGCGGGTCCTCCGGTCCGCCGGGGTCTGCTTCGACCTGACGGTCCACTCCGTGTGGCCCTTCGTGGCGAGGTGCCACCGCGCCTGGTCGAGGGTGGTGTCGGTGACGACCTTGTAGGTGCGTTCGGCGGGGTCCGCGTCCCACACGTACACCGCGGAGCTCTTGCGCCGGTCGGCGCTGACCCCGTCCACGAAGACCTCGCTGACCTGCGTCATCGACTCCTCGTTCCACACGTCGCCGAAGCCGGTGTGGTCGGGGCCGGAGTCGCCCCAGCCGGGCACGTTGAACTCCAGGGTGTCGCCGCGGCGCGTCTGGCCCCAGCCGAGGCCGGTGCCGAGCCAGGGGTGCAGGACGGGCCTGAACCAGTTCAGGCCGGTCCGCACGCCGCCCTCATACGTGACGAGTCCGCTGCGTTCCTCCAGGGCGCCGGGCCCGGTGGAGACGGACTCGTGCCACAGCTGCCCCCGGCCCGTGGACACGTACTCCGTCCGCTCGGCCGGCAGGGCGACCTCCTCCTGGAAGCCGATGCCGACCGGGAAGGTGTCGGTGATCGAGTACCGGAACTCGCCGCCCCGGGCGGGCTTCACCGCGTGGTACTTCGTGTCCAGGACGGCGAGTCCACGCTTGCCGGGCCGGAAGGTCAGGTCCTTCGGCACGGCCTTCTCATGGCCCTCGGAGAGGTCGTAGACGTACGGCGTATCGACGGTCCCGACGCTCTCGACCCTCCCGCCCGCGTTGGTCGCCTTGGCCGCAGCGATGAGCCGGGCGCCGTCGGCGACGTCGACCGTGGTGATCTGGAGGGGCCGGTCGGCGTTGTCGTCCGTGCCGAACCAGGCGTTCAGACGGCCGGGCCGGTCGTCCGTCACGAACAGCGCCGCGGCGCCCGCGTCCTGCGCCGCCTGCCCGAGCCGCTCCGGGGTGACCGCGTCCGTGCGGCGTACGACGACGGCCTTGCCCCGCACGTCCTTGCCCGCGTACGCGTCCGGGGCCCCGTCGCCCGCGTCCACCAGCGCCCACTTGTGCCGCCCCTCGGCGATGGTCCCGCCGGGCTGGGCGACGGCCTCGCGCAGGCCCTTGACGGCCACGAGGGGCTTGCCGAGGCGCCACACCGTGCGGTATTCGAAGGTGCCGTCGGTGACCTCGGCGGTGGGGGCGGCGAAGACGCTGTCGTACTTCACGGGCACCTGGACGGCACCCTGGAGTTCGGCGCCGCCGGCCTTCCTGTCGTACTCCATCAGCAGCTGCCGGGTCTCGGTGCGCCGGCCGACCTCGGCGCTGATCTCGCGCAGCTTCCGCCCGTCGAGGGTGACCTCGCGGTCCCGGTCGAGGGTGATCTGCGGGTCGGCGAGGAAGCCGAGGCCGAGCGAGTCCGCGCCCCGGGCGCCGCGCACGTCGAGGAAGGACGACACGGCGTACGTTCCCGGTGCCAGGCGCAGCTTCAGGGTGCCGGAGTCACCCACGGCGGCCGGGAACGGGTCGACGCCCTCGGCGAGCCGCTGCACCACGAGGTCGGCCGGGGCGGGAGCGCCGTCACGGTTCTTGACGCGCACGGTGAGCGTGTACCGCTCCTCCTCCTTGACCAGGCCGAACGCGGTCCGCGCGACCTGTTCGCCGCCGGCGCTCGCGACGACGTGGCCGCTGGTGTTCCCGACGGGCGCCTTCGCCCCGTCGCCGGTGACGGTGGTCGAGGCGGTGCCGTGGGCCGGGACGGTGAGGATGGTGTCGGCGAGTTCGGCGGCCCCGTCGGCGGCGCCCCGCACGGCCAGGCTCAACGTGACGGACTCGTCGGACGAGTTGGCGTAGACGATGTCCCTCACCACCGGCCGGTTGTCCTCGTACGGCCAGCCGTGGAAGCCCAGGTCGACGCTGCCGGTCGCGGTGATCCGGGCGTCGACGGCGTCGGGCACGCTGACCCGTCCGGCCCCCAACGTGTACGCGGAGGCGTCGAGTTGTACGGAGCTGGACATCAGGGCGTCCTTGAGCCGGGCGCCGTTCCAGTCGGGGTGCCGCTCGGCGAGCAGCGCGGCCACGCCCGCGACGTGCGGGGTCGCCATCGACGTACCGCTCATCTCCGTGTACGGGCCCTCGCCCGCGGTGAGCCGGGAGCGGGCCGCGAGGATGTCGACGCCCGGCGCCGACAGATCGGGCTTGAGCCCGTGGTCGCCCGCGCGCGGCCCCTGGCTCGTGAAGTACGCGGCCCGGTCGGCGGAGTCGACGGCGCCGATGGTCAGGGCGGAGTCGGCGGCGCCGGGTGAGCCGATGGAGGAGGGCGTTCCGGTGTTCCCGGCCGCGACGACGAAGAGGGCGCCGGTCTCCTCGGAGAGGGTGTTCACGGCGGCGGCCATCGGGTCGGTGCCGTCGCTGGGCTCCTGCGAACCGAGGCTCATGGACACCACCTTGGCGCCGACGTCCTTGGCGGCCCACTCCATCCCCGCGATGATCTCCGACTCGCTGCCGAAACCCTCGTCGCTGAGCACCTTGCCGACGGCCAGGGAGGCGCCGGGCGCGACCCCCTTCTCCTTGCCCCCCTCGGAGGCGGCGCCGCTGCCGCCGACGGTGGACGCCACGTGGGTGCCGTGGCCGTTGCGGTCGGCGACCTCCTCGCCGGGGACGAAGCTCCTGCTCTCGGTGATACGACCGTCGAGATCCGGGTGCCCCGCGTCGACGCCGGTGTCGAGGACGGCGACCTTCACGCCCTTCCCCGTGAGCCCGGCCTCCCACGCCTTGGGGGTGCCTATCTGTTCGTTGCTCCGCGCCATGTCCGCCTCGACGCGGCCGTCGAGCCAGACCTTCTCGATGCCGGACGCCTCGTCGCGCACGGAACGCCACAGGGCGGCGGGCCGCTCGGCGGTCACGGCGACCCCGGCGACGCTCGGCAGGGACCGCACCTTCCGGGCCCCGCGCGGCACTTGGCGTGCGGCGCCCCGGGCGTTCTTCCCGTACGTGACGATGAGCGGAAGCCGTGCTCCGGCGCGGTCGGCGTACCCCTGCCGGATCAGCTCACTCACGTCGAACAGCCGCTCGTCCAGCACCCCGGAGCGCAGATACGGCCGCGCCTCATCCGGTACGACGATCACGCGGCCACCCGCCACCTGCGTCCGCACGGCGCCGCTCGCCTTCGCGGGGCGGTCGACGGTGACGGTCCGTCTGGCGCCGGGGAGCGGGGTGACGGTGACCTTGTCGCCGGTGATGAGGGTGACGGTGTGGGCGGCGGCGTCGCGGGGGCCGGGGGGCGCTGCCTCGGGGGCGTCGTCGGCGGTGGCGCTCGGCCCGGCAGGAAGCAGGGCGAACACGAGACCGACGACAACCGCGACCCCGGCTCTGCGCCGCGCGGGGGCTCTGGTCATGGGCTGCCTCTCTTCGTCGGACCCGGGCGGGGGTGGTGCCCGAGTGCTGCGAAGAGTGTCAGGGGCCTTGCGTGGCCGGGGAGTTGACGAGCGGTGGCGGAAAGCCGCCAGGTGACTACCCGCCAGGTGTGGAGGGCCGCCGCGTCGTCGCCGCGGGTGTGCCGGGGGTGTGGGTGGAGCTCTTGCGGGCGGTGACGATGGCCGCGGGCGCGACCGCGAAGGCGAGGGCGCCGCACAGCATGGCGAGGATCGGGTAGCCGGCGAAGGCCACGACGATGCCGGAGGTCAGGCCGCCGATGGCGCCCGCCACGGCGATGGCGACATCGACGAGCCCCTGGACCTTGGCGCGGGTGGCCAGGGGCGTGCTGTTGGTGACGATCGCGGTGCCGGTGACCAGGCCGAAGCTCCAGCCGACGCCGAGCAGGACGAGGCCGAGGGTGATCAGGGTGAAGGAGTGGCCGGGCGCGAGGGCGGCGACTCCTCCCGCGGTGAGCAGCGTCCCGGCCGTCACCACGCTCATCGCGGTGGCACCGAATCGGTCGACGAGGCGGCCCGCCAGCGGCGACGGCAGGTACATGGAGCCGGTGTGCAGGGCGATGACCAGCCCGGACGCGGCGGTGCCGAAGCCGTGGGCGTGCATGTGGATGGGGGTCATGGTCATCACGGCCACCATGACGAGCTGACTGAGGACCAGGACCACGACGCCGACGAGCAGGCCGGGGCCGGTCCGGGTGGGGGAGTCGGTCGGTGCGTATTTGTCGGAGGCTGCGGGCAGGGTCCGGGCGAGCAGCAGCGGGTCCGGGCGCAGCCATACGAGGAGAGTGAGTGCGGCCAGGGCGAACGCGACCGTGGAGAGGAGGAACAGGCCGGTCAGCTCGGGCAGGTGGAGGGCGGTCGCGAGGTGCCCGGCGGGGGTGGCGAGCAGAGGTCCGGCGATGCCGCCGGCGGTGGTGGCGACGATGACGGTCGAGGTGGCGCGGGCGCGCTGGTGGGGTGCGGCGAGGTCGGCTCCCGCGTACCGGGCCTGGAGGTTGGACGTGGTGCCGGCGCCGTAGAGGAACAGGGAGACGAACAGCAGCGCGGGGCTGTCGAGCGCGGCCGCGACGACGACACCGGCACCGCCGAGGGCGCCGGTGAGATATCCGGCGGCCAGTCCGGGGCGGCGGCCGAGCCGCTGGGAGACGCGTCCGATGACGACGGCGGCGACGGCGGAGCCCGCGGTGAGCAGGGCGATGGGCAGTCCGGACAGCGAGGTGTTGTGGAGCATCTGCCCGGCCAGCAGTCCGGCGACGGTGACACCGGCGGCGAGGCCGACACCGCTGAGGACCTGGGAGGCGAGCAGCACGGTCAGGGTGCGCTTCTGCACCGCGGATATGGCGGGGGTGGCGGCGGGAGCGGTGGTGGGCGGGGTGCGGGTGGGAGTGAGGGACAGTCGGCCCATGGGTCCGTACTTTCGGGTTGCCGGGAGATCGGTGTGGCGGTTTACCGGGCGGGGCGGTCCGGTGCTCGCGCGGGCGAGGGACGCGGTAGGGGACGGGCCACCGGACAGGGCGAGGACGGTGGCCATGGGAACTCCTGGGGAACTCCTCGGGAAGCAGGGGTTCTTGGCGGTGAAGGGTGGAGGGCGTCGCCGGGCGGAGGTCCGCCCGTCCCGCGTCAGTGCGGGCTGTCCGGCATGCCGTAGGCGTCGGCGATCAGTTCGGTGGAGCGCAGCCGGGCCTGGACGGAGTGACCGACGCTGCCGATCATGAGTTCGTCGGCGCCGGAGTCCCGCTGGACCTGGTTCAGGTGGGCGGTGACCTGCTCGGGGGTGCCGTGCGGGACGTGGGTCAGCCAGCTCTCGACGGCCTGGCGTTCCCGGGCGTCGTAGGTGTAGGCGTCCACTTGCTCGGGGGACGGCAGGAGGTAGGGCTTGCGCTGGAACATGCGGAGCATGGCGTGCGCGAGGGTGCCGGCCTGGCGGCGGGCCTCGCGCTCGTCGTCGGACGCGGCGACGGTGAAGCTGACCAGCGCGTACGGCTCGGCCAGGGCCTGGGACGGAGTGAATTGCTCGCGGTACAGGCGCAGGGCGGCCACGACATCGCGCGGGTTGAAGTGCGCGGCGAAGGCGAACGGCAGGCCGAGCCGGGCGGCGAGCCGCGCCGAGTAGCCGGACGAGCCGAGCAGCCATACCGGCAGGCGGCCGGTGGGCGGGGTGACGCCGTTGAGCCGGTCCTGGGCCGGCCCTGGCACGGCGTATACGCGGTCGGCGTAGGGGTGCTCGGCCGGGAAGTCGTCGGCGAGGAGGTGCAGCAGCTCGGTCACCTGCCGGGGGAAGTCCTCGTCGCTGCTCGCGCCGCGGCGCAGGGCGGCGGCCGTGGCGTGATCGGTGCCCGGGGCGCGGCCGAGGCCCAGGTCGATGCGGCCGGGGGCGAGGGCGCCCAGCATGCCGAACTGTTCGGCGACGACCAGTGGCGGATGGTTGGGCAGCATGATCCCGCCCGCGCCGAGCCGCAGTCTGCTGGTCTCCGCGGTGAGCCGGGCCAGCAGGACGGGCGGGCTGGAGGTGGAGACGCCGGGCATGGCGTGGTGCTCGTTCATCCAGTAGCGGGTGAAGCCGCGCCGGTCGGCGAGCCGGGCGAGTTCGATGCTGCCGGCCAGCGCCTGCGCGGCTGTCTGGCCGGTGCCCGTCATGGCGGAGTCCAGTACGGACAGGGCGGCGGGGGCGGAGCCGTGGCGGGTGCCGCGGATCGGGTCGGTCATGGTGGTGCGGTCCTTCGGTGGTACGGGAGGCAAGGGTGGGGCGGGGCCGGGCGCCGGCCGACAGTCGCGGCGGGTCTCTGCCGGCCGGCACCCGGCCATGTCCGGTGTGCGGGCCCGGTGTACGTGCCCGGCGTACGTGGGGTCAGCCGCGGACGCCGAAGTCGACGCGTTCGGTGAGACCGGCGGCGGCGAAGGCGGCGACGAGCTCGTCGCGGCCCTCGGTGAAGTGGGCCCAGCTGTCGTAGTGGACGGGGACCACGCGGCCGGCGTCGAGGATCTTCGTGGCCTGGGCGGCCTGGGCGCTGTCCAGGACGATCAGCCCGCCGTCGAAGACCCCGGAGAAGCGGGGCGCTCCGGCGAAGAGCAGGGCCGTGTCCACCGGGGCGAAACGCCCGGCGATCTCCCTGACCGCGTCGAGTGAGGCGTTGTCGCCGCTGACGTAGACCGTGGGCAGGCCCTCGCCGGTCAGGACGAACCCGACGACCTCGCCGCAGATCGGCTCGACCTCTTCGCGCGGACCGGGGCCGTGAATGGCGGGCACGCCGGTCACGGTGACCGTGCCGGGGCCGCCGTCCCTGCGCTCCAGTTCGACCGACTGCCAGTCGGCGAGGCCGGTGGCCGCCTCCCCGAGGCGCTCCCCACCGCCGGGGGTGGTGAGCGTCAGCGGGACGTCGGCGAGCAGGGCCCGGCCTGAGGTGTCGAGGTTGTCGGCGTGCTCGTCGTGCGAGAGCAGGACCACGTCGACACGGCCGAGATCGGCCGGGCTGCCGTCGGCCGCCGCCGTCTTGGTCAGCACGACGGCCGGTGCCTGGTGGTCGCCGGGGCCGTCGAAGGTCGGGTCGGTGAGAAAGCGCAGGCCGCCGTACTCGAACAGAGCGGTCGGGCCACCGAAGACCCGGACGGGGAACGGGCTGCTCTGCGGGGTCGGAGAAGACACGAAAGGATTTCCTCACGGATAGATAGCTTGTTAACCGTGAGTCGACTGTAGGCATGTCTCACGGATGAAAGCAACCCGTACCATGAGGAGGGTGGAAGAGTCCGTGATGGAAGAAGCAGCCCTGCCCTCGGCGCCGGGCGAGGCGGAGCACCCCGCCCTGGCCCTGGCCAACAGCGCCGTCGCCCTGCCCGGCGGGCACACGGCCGACCTCCTGAGCAGCCCGGCGCGGGCCGAGCAGTGGCTGGCGCGGCGCGAGCTCGCCCCCGCCGACGCCGGTCTGGCGGAGGTGTGCGCGACGCAACTGCGCGCGCTGCGCGAACAGGTCAGGTCACTGCTGGCCTCCCGCGCCGCCGGCCTGCCCGCCCTGCCCGCCGCCGTCAAGGCGATCAACGACGCGATGACCCGCGTCCCCACCGCGTCCCTGCTGCTGTGGGACGAGAAGACCGGCCCCTACCGCGCCGCACCCCACCCCACCACCGCGATCGTCGAGCACGCCCTGGCAGTCATCGCCGCCGACACCGCCGACCTGCTCACCTCCCCCGACGCCGCCCGCCTGACCGCCTGCGCCTCCCCGCCCTGCAACCGCTTCCTGCTCAAACACGGCCGCCGCCAGTGGTGCTCCACCCGCTGCGGCGACCGCGCCCGCGCCGCCCGCGCCTACGCCCGCCGCACCGCGACGGACTGACGCCGCCGCATCGCCGTCCCGGGGCACCGCACCATCCAGGCCGACGGAACACCGCACCGCCCGAGACGGCGGACGCACCGCACCGCCCGAGACGGCGGACGCACCGCACCGCCCGGAACGGCGGACGCACCGCACCCCCAGCGGTCGGCGGACGCACCACCCAACGCCCCCCAACACCACCCGTACGGCCGCGCCCCACCCGGCTCAGCCCGCCGCGCGCGGCCCCCGCGCGCGGCGCACGATGCGAGACAGGGCCGCAGACCGTCGGTCCGTATGGTCTGCGCTCTCGGGAGGACCTGCCATGACCGTCAGTCTGGAGCAGCTGCGCCGCTGCCACATCGCCGTCGATTTGGGGGCCGCGCGCACCCGGGTGTTCGTGAAGGGCGCGGGCCTCGTCGTCGACGAGCCGAGCGCCGCCGCCGTGAACACCCGCACGGGCGCGCTCATCGCGGTCGGCCAGTTCGCCGAGCAGATGACGGGCCGCACCCCGGGATACATTCGCGTGGTCCGCCCCGTCTCCGGCGGCACCGTCGTCGACATCGAGATGGCCCAGCGGATGCTGCGCCACCTCCTCGGCGAGAAGCTCCGCCGCGCCCTGCGCCGCAAACCGCGGCTGCGCGCCGCCGCCTGCACCCCGCACGACGCGGACCCGCTCGCGCAGCGCGCCGCCATCGAGACGATGGTCGGGCTCGGCGCCCGCCGGGTCGAGCTGGTGGACACCCTCATCGCGGCGGCCGTCGGCTGCGGGCTGCCGGTGGAGCGCCCCGAGGCGACGATGATCCTGGTCTGCGGCGCCGCCACCACCCAGGTCGCGGTCCTCTCCATGGGTTCGATCGTGACGGCCGAACGGATCCCCGTGGGCGGCGAGGCCATCGACCACGCGATCGTCCAGCACCTGCGCCACCAGCACGAACTGATGCTGCCCTCGCAGTCCGTACGCCCCCTCCAGCTCGCCCTGAGCGGCAACGGCCTCACCCCGCACGGCCCGGAGTCCACGGAGATCCACGGCAGGGACGTCGCGACGGGCCTCGCCCGCTCGGTCCACGTCGACACCGCCGCCGTACGCGAAGCGATCCACACCCCGCTCACCGCCGTGCTCGACGGCATCGGCAAGGTGCTGCGGGACTGCCCGCCGGACCTGGTCGCCGACCTCGCGGACCGCGGGATCATGATGGTCGGCGGCAGCGCGCGGCTCCCCGGGCTCGACCAGATGCTGCGGGACGCGACCGGAATGCCCGTACAAATCGCGGAACGGCCGGACGTGTGCGCCGTGCTGGGCCTCGGTGCCATGCTGGAGGGCAAGACCCAGCCGCTGGCCCTGGACCCGTTGTCCGCCTGACCGGCGCGCTACCCCGAGCCGGCGACACGGAGCGCGTGACCGAGATGCCCGACGGAGCGGAGGCGCCGCTGCCGCCGATGCCACTGCTGGAGGCCGTCCTCAGCGTCGGCACGGATCTCGGCCTGCACGCCACGCTCCAGCACATCGTGGACAGCGCGGCCCGGCTGACCGGGGCGGAGTACGGCACACTCGACGTCGGCGGTGCCGATGCCGGTGCCGGAGTGTCCGCACACGAAGGCCCCGCCGAGGTGTTCGTGGCGGGCGGCCCCGGCCGGGGCCCCGCCGAGGAGGCGGGCGGCGACGTCATCCGCGTACCGATCCCCGTCCAGGACGAGGCGTTCGGTGACCTCCTGCTCGCGAAGAAGACGCGGGGGCCGTTCACCGACGAGGACCGGCAGCTCCTGAAGGTCCTGGCGAGCCAGGCGGGCATCGCGATCGGCAACGCCCGTCTGTTCGAGGCGGCCCGGCAGCGGGAGCGCTGGATCGAGGGCGCGGCGGCGGTCACCACGGCCCTGCTCACCGGCGAGGCGGCGGCCGACGCGCTGATGACGGTCGCCGACCGGGCACGGATCCTCGCGGGCGCGGCGGCGGGCGTGATCCTGCAGCCCACGGAGGCGGGCGGCATGCGGATCGTCGCCGCCTCCACGGACGGCGAGCCCCATGGCTGGGGCGCCTCGGCGGGCGACCGCCCCGCGGGCACCGGGCCCGTCACGGCAGCCACGACGCCCCAGCCGGACCGGGCGGACCAGCCGGACCGGGCGAACCGGGCGGACCGAGCGGACCGGACGGAGAAGACCCCGCCGCCCGACACCGACACCTCCCCCGGCACAGGACCCCCCAGCCCGAGCCCCGGCCCCACGCCCTCACCGCCCACCTACGACGACCTCATCGGCACCACCATCGAACCCGGCAGCGCGGTCCTCACCCAACTGCTCGGCGGCGAACCGGTGTTCATCGAGGACTCCGCGACCGACCCCCGGATGACGACCCACGTACGCGTCCGTTTCGGCCCCAGCATGATGCTGCCGCTCCAGGCCGGCGGCCGGCTCATCGGGACGCTCGCGCTGCCCCGCAGACGGGGCGCCCCCGCCTACACCGCCGCCGAGCGGCTGCTCGCCACCCAGTTCGCCTCGCAGGCCGCCCTCGCGCTGGTCCTCGCCGACGCCCAGCAGAGCAGGGAGCGCCTCGCGGTCTTCGAGGACCGCGACCGCATCGCCCGCGACCTGCACGACCTCGTCGTCCAGCGTCTCTTCGCGACCGGGATGATGCTGGAGTCGACCCGCCGCAAGGCCCGGTCGTCGAAGGTCGAGTCCACCCTCGACCAGGCCGTCGACGAGCTGGAGTCCACCATCCAGGAGGTCCGCACGGCCATCTTCGCCCTCCAGCAGCCGCCCGCCGACGCCCCGGCCACCTTCCGCGGCAAGGTCCTGCGCGAGACGGCGGGCGCCGCCGCGCTCCTCGGCGTCCAGCCCTCGGTGCACTTCGCCGGCGCGGTCGACACCCGGATCGCGGACCCGGCGGGGAGCCATCTCCTCGCCGCCCTGCGCCGCGCCCTGGCCGCCGTGTCGCGCCGTACCGGCGTCACCCGGGTCGACGTGGCGGTCGACGCGCGGGCCACGCTCCCCGACGGCCGCGAAGGCGTACGTCTGACGGTGTACGACGACGGGGCCACGGACGGCGTGGAGGCGGGCACGACGGTCACCTGGCAGGCACCGCTGTAGAGGGGTCGGCGGCGCGGCGGGTCAGAGCGCGACCACCGTCACCTCCGTGGCCTTCACGCTGGTCCACACCTCGGCGCCGTCCACGAGCCCCAGTTCGGCCGCCGCCTGCGGGGTGATCTCGGCGACCAGGTCGGGCGCCTGCCCCGAGACGATCAGGACCCGCAGCCTGCTCCCGGCGGCCGTGATCTCCCGCACCGTCCCGCGCCATACGTTGCGCGGGCTCCCCTCGGGCCGGCCGCGGTGCACCGAGACGGCCTCCGGCGCGATGACGGCGAGCGCCCGCGTGCCCTCGGCCGGCGGGTCGGCGACGACCAGCCGCCCCTCCCCCGCCAGCACGAGCGTGCCGTCCGCGGCGGCCGTGCCCGGCCAGGCGTTGCGGCCGAGCATCCGCGCCACCCAGGGCGAGCGCGGGTGCCGGGTGACTTCGGCGGGCGGCGCGTCCTGCAACGTACGCCCGTCGTCGAGTACGAGGACCCGGTCGGCCAGCGACACCGCCTCGACGGGGTCGTGCGTGACGACGAGGCAGACCCCGCCGAAGCCGTCGAGGTGACGCCGCAGGGTGTGCCGGACGTGGGCGCGGGTGGTCTGGTCGAGGGCGGCGAGCGGTTCGTCCAGGAGCAGCAGCCGGGGCCGGGCGGCGAGCGCCCGCGCGAGGGCGACCCGCTGGGCCTGCCCGCCGGACAACTGCGCGGGCCTGCGGTGCGCGAGGTGGCCGACGCCGAGCCGGTCCAGCCAGGCCTGCGCCTCACGGCGGGCCCGCGCGCGCCGGACGCCCTGCGCGCGCAGCCCGTAGGCGGTGTTGCCGAGCGCGCTCAGATGCGGGAAGAGCGCCCCTTCCTGGGGCACCCAGGCGACTCCTCGGCGGTGCGGCGGCAGCGCGGTGACGTCGCGTTCGCCGAGCCGCAGCCGGGCGTGGGCGCGGGGCGTCAGGCCGAGGAGGGCGCGCAGCAGGGTGGTCTTGCCCGCGCCGTTGGGCCCGACGACGGCGATGGTGGTGCCGGGTTCCGCGTCGAGTGTCTGCTGGTTGGCGCCGGTGACGTCGGCGTGCAGACCCCATTTCTCCTGCGGTCCCACGGCTTCGACGAGCGGCTCGGGCCCGTCCTCCGCCCCGTCCTCCGCCAGCGGGCCGTCCCCCGGTGCGGCCGGTGCGGCGGTCCTCATGGTCGCTCCGGCCGACCACCGCCCCCGCAGCCCGATCAGCACGGCCATGGCGATGGCGAGCAGCAGCAGCGACAGGGAGGTCGCGGCCTCCGGGGAGTCCTGGAGCAGCAGGTACACCTGGAGCGGCAGGGTCTGCGTGGTGCCGGGGAGGTTGCCCGCGAAGGTGATCGTCGCGCCGAACTCGCCGAGCGCCCGCGCCCAGGTCAGCGCGGCCCCGGCGACCAGCCCGGGGGCGACCATCGGCAGCGTGACGGTGAAGAACACCCGTACGGGAGAGGCTCCCAGGGAGGCCGCCGTCTCCTCGAAGCCGGGCCGCAGCCCGCCGAGCGCGCCCTCCAGGCTGATCACGAGGAACGGCATCGACACGAACGTCGCCGCGACCACCGCGCCGGAGGTGTGGAACGGCAGCACGATCCCGAACGTGTTCTCCAGCCACGGCCCGAGCAGCCCGCGCCGCCCGAAGCCGAGCAGCAGCGCGACACCGCCGACGGTCGGCGGCAGCACCATCGGCAGCAGCACGAGGGACCGTACGAAGCCCTTCCCGGGGAAGTCCACGCGCGCCAGCAGCCAGGCCAGCGGCACCCCGAGCAGCAGGGAGAACCCGAGCGCCCAGAAGGACACCAGCATCGACAGCTTCAGGGCCTCGGTGACGCCGGGCGCGGAGAGGTGGTCGGCCAGCTCGCCCCACTCGGTGCGTACGAGGATGCCGATGAGCGGCATCAACAGGAACGCGACCGCCAGGAGCGCGGGCAGCGCGAGGGCGAGGGGCGTCCGGGGACGCCCCGGCGCGCGGGGACGGAGGCGGCTCATCGGCGGTCCTGGGATCGGTGGTCTGACGCGAAACGTGCGACCGGGCGCCCGCTGCGGGGAGGCGTCGGGCGCCCGGAAGTCGAGGTGCCGGCGGCGAAGGTCCGCAAGCCGGTCTACCGGAAGCGGAGGCCCCGCTACGGCTTCTGGAAGCCCGCGTCCCGCAGGATCTTCTGCGCCTCGGGGCCGCTGAGCCACTTCACGAACGCGGCGGCGGCAGCGCCGTTCTCGGAGCTCTTGAGGGTCGCGGCGGGGTAGGACGCCACGGCGTTCTGCGCGTCCGGGATCTCGACGGCGTCGACCTTGCCGGGCGCGGTGGCGGCGTCCGTCCGGTAGACGATCCCGGCGTCGGCCTCGCCGAGTTCGACCTTGCTCTGCACGGAGCGGACGTTGGCCTCCTTCGACACGGGCTTCACCTCGACGCCCTGCCGGTCAAGGACCTCCTTGCTGTAGCGCCCGACCGGCACGGTGTCGTCCGCGAGTACGACCTTCAGGCCGCGGTCCGCGAGGTCCTTCAGCCCCTTGATCCGGTCCGGGTTGCCCTCACGCGTGGCGATCACGAGCCGGTTCTTGGCGATCACGGTGGGCGCGCCGGTCTCCGCCTTGAGCCCGTCCATGGTCTTGGTGTCGGCCGTGACCAGCACATCGGCGGGCGAGCCCTGCTTGACCTGCGCGGCGAGCTCCTGCGAACCGGCCGCGGAGACCGTGAGGTCCGTGCCCGGGTGCTCCTTCTCGTACGCCTTCTCGGCGGTGGCGAAGACATCGGTGAGGGAGGAGGCGGCGAGGACGGTGAGACGGACGTTCTCGCCGCCGGCCCCCCCGCCCTTCTTGCCCGCGCTGTCGTCGTCATCGCCGCAGGCGGCGGCGAGCGGAACGAGCAGCGCGACGGTCGCGGCAGCGGCGGCGGCACGGCGCGCGGCGAGGGACTTCGGGTGGCACGGGGACATGGCTGGGGCTCCTGGCTCAGGCACGGTCGATCGGCTCAGGCACGGTCGATGTGCACGCTGGTGGACTTGACCCGGGCGGTGGCCTGCACCCCGACCTCCAGGCCGAGTTCCTCCACCGCCTCACGGGTCAGCAGGGAGACCAGGCGGTGCGGGCCCGCCTGGATCTCCACCTGGGCGGCGACGTCACCGAGCTTCACGGCGGTGACGATGCCGGGGAAGGCGTTGCGGGCGGAGGTGTACGGGACGTCGTCCTCGGCCGCGCCACCGCCCTGCGCGACCTCGATGGAGAAGGCGGCCAGGTCACGGCCGTCGATGAGCCGCCGCCCGCCTTCGTCGCGGTGCGTGGCGACCCGGCCGGCGTCCGCCCAGCGGCGGGCGGTGTCGGGACTGACCCCGAGCAGACGCGCGGCCTGCCCGATCGTGTAGGACTGCATGTGCGACAAGATAGGCCCGATCGGCTCGCATCTGAAATATTTGATCGGATTCTCCATGGCAGCTGCGCTCGCCCCTGGAGGAAGCCCCAAAGGGCCGGACGCGCTCCCCGGGCCAGGCACCGCGGGCCGCCAGGCATACCTCGGCCCAGTCGGCCAACTCGCCCCCGCATGGCACTCTTCGGCAGGCACAAGCGCGAGAGCGAGCACGACGACCACCAGGACAGGCCCCACGCCCCCAGGAGCGAGCACGGCCCGGCCCCCGAGGTCGAGGAGGCGGCCCCCGACGAACCCACCGACCTGCCCGCCCGCTCCTGGTGGTCGGTGCTGCGCCGCACCGGCCAGGAGTTCATGGACGACGACCTGCCGGACCGTGCCGCCGCCCTGACCTACTACGGCGTCCTGTCGCTCTTCCCCGCGCTGCTCGTCCTGGTCTCGGTCCTCGGCGTGATCGGGAAGAAGGCCACCGACTCCGTGCTGAACAACCTGGACAAGCTGGCCCCGGGTCCGGTGCGCGACCTGTTGAGCGACGCCGTACGCCAGTTGGAGGGCAGCGGCGGCACCAGCGGCGTGGTGGCGATCGCGGGCCTGGTCCTCGCCATGTGGTCCGCGTCCGGTTACGTGGGGGCCTTCATCCGCGCCTCCAACGCCGTCTACGACCTGCCCGAGGGCCGCCCGGTGTGGAAGCTGACACCGCTGCGGATCGCGCTGACCGTGGCCCTGATGATCCTGCTCGCCATCAGCGCGCTGCTCGTGGTCTTCACGGGACCGCTCGCCGAGCGCGCGGGCGACGCCGTCGGCGTGGGCGACGCGGCGGTCACCGCCTGGTCCATCGCGAAGTGGCCGGTGCTGCTGATCATCGTCATGATGATGATCGCCCTGCTGTTCTGGCGCGCCCCCAACGTCCGTGGCCCCGGCTTCCGCTGGCTGAGCCCCGGCAGCGTGCTCGCCGTACTCCTGTGGCTGCTGGCCTCCGGCGGCTTCGCGCTCTACGTCGCGAATTTCGCCTCGTACAACAAGACGTACGGCACCCTGGCCGGTGTCGTCATCTTCCTGGTCTGGCTGTGGCTGTCGAATCTCGCCATCCTGCTCGGCCTGGAATTCGACGCCGAACTGGCCCGCCAGCGCGCGATCAGCGGCGGCATGCCCGCCGAGGAGGAGCCGTACGTGGAACCCCGCGACACCCGCACCTGGCCCCGCCGCCGCGACTCCCGTCCCGACCCGGCACCCTGACGCGGCACTCGACCCGGCACGCCTTGGTCCGGACGTGCGAAAGGGGCCGGCGCGTCAGCGCGGCGGCCCCTGTTCCACCGTCTTCACGGGTAGAAACGGTTCTGCTGGGAGAACCCTGTGTGGGGCGGGTGGGACTCGAACCCACGGCCGACGGATTATGAGTCCGCTGCTCTAACCGGCTGAGCTACCGCCCCTAACGGCGCGTCGCGCACATTTGTGCGCGCCGTCTGCCGCAGCATAGCCGCTCATACGATCTCCTGCTTCGGATGGTCGGCAACGCTCGACCATGATGACCGCAGGGCAGCCGTCGTGGTTCCACGGGGTACGGAAAAGACCCCTGAGAGGCTCCTCAGGGGTCCTTCCGTACAGCTCTCCCGACTGGACTCGAACCAGTAACCTGCCGGTTAACAGCCGGCTGCTCTGCCAATTGAGCTACAGGAGACCGAGCTCCCCCGACTGGACTCGAACCAGTAACCTGCCGGTTAACAGCCGGCTGCTCTGCCAATTGAGCTACAGGGGATCGTCTCGTTTGCATCGAACGCACCTACCTGGGAACTCTCCGGGCGGCGGTCGCTCGCTGCGACACATACATTAGCGCAAGCAGGGGGGTGCTCCGCCAATCGGTATCCCCTCGGCCGATCAGCAGACGAGCGACAGACGAGTGACAGCCGCGTGACAGAACGCGCGACTGACGTGCGAGAGACGTGCGACGCCGACGCAAGGAAAGGGTGGCAGCCATGCGGTACCGGCTCACATTCGTGGCGGGACTGGCCCTCGGGTACGTGCTCGGGACCCGGGCCGGACGCGAGCGTTACGAGCAGTTGAGGAAGTCCGCCCGCGAGATCGCGCAGAACCCGGCCGTGCGCAACACCGTCGAGTCCGCGAGCCAGCAGGGGCGCGAGGTGGCGGGCAAGGCCTTCCACTCGGTCTCCGAGAAGATGGGCGACCGGATGCCCGACTCGGTCGCCGACCGGGTGCGGTCGCTGCGCGAGCGGGGACAGGGCTCCGGCGAGGACGACTGGGGCACGAGCAACACCTAGCGGCACGCGGGCCCGTGCCGCCGGTGGCCCTGTGCCGCCGGGGGTACGGGACACCTGGTGCGGTGCGGCAGAATTCCTGGCATGGGGATAGTCGCAGGGTTGGACAGTTCGCCCGATTTCACGCGCATTGTGGTCTGTGACACGGACACCGGCGCCGTACTCAAGCAGGGTTACGCCCCGCATCCGCCGCAGAGCGCGGAGGGGGGCGGCCGGCCCTCCGACGTCGATCCGCAGGCCTGGCTGCTCTCCCTCGGCGAGGCGGCGGGCGGCGGGCTGCTCGAAGGCGTGCAGGCCATCGGCGTCTCCGCCCAGCAGAACGCGCTGGTGCCGCTGGACAGCCATGGCAACACGGTGCGGCCCGCGCTCGTCGGCAACGACCGGCGTGCGCAGGTGGCCGCCGTTGATCTGATCGACGCCCTCGGCGGCCGCGAGGCGTGGGCGCAGGCCGTGGGGTGTGTGCCGCAGGCCGCGCAGCCCGTGACGAAGCTGCGCTGGCTGGCCAGGACCGAGCCGGAGGCGGCGCGGCACGTGGCCGCCCTCATGCAGGCCCCCGACTGGCTGGTGTGGCAGCTCCTTGGCCGCCCCGCGCGGCGTACGACCGACCGCGGCGGGGCCTCCGGCACCGGCTACTGGTCGGCGGCGACGGGCGCGTACCGCCCCGACCTCGTCGAGCTGGCGCTCGGGCACCAGGCGATGCTGCCCGAGGTCATCGGTCCCGCCGAGCCCGCGGGGACGACGCCCGAGGGGCTGCTGATCTCGGCCGGCACCGGCGAGACGATGGCGGCCGCCTTCGGGCTCGGGGTCCAGCAGGGCGACGCCGTGGTGTCGCTCGGGGCCTCGGGGTCGGTGATGGCCGTGCACCACGAGGCGCTGGTCGACGCGCGCGGGATGATCACCTCGCTCGCGGACGCCACCGGGATGCAGCTGCCGGTGGTGCACACCATGAATGCGGTGCGGGTGCTGCGCGGCACCGCCGAGATGCTGGGCGTCGCGGATCTGGAGGAGCTGTCCGCGCTCGCCATGAAGTCGACGCCGGGTGCGCACGGCCTCGCCTTCCTCCCCTATCTGGAGGGGGAGAAGACGCCGAACCTGCCGCATGCCGCAGGGACGTTGACCGGGCTGCGGCGCGAGTCGATGAAGCCCGAGCATCTGGCGCGGGCCGCGTTCGAGGGCATGCTCTGCGGGCTCGGGGACGCGCTCGACGTGCTGCGCGTGCGCGGGGTGGACGTGCGGCGGGTGTTCCTGCTGGGCGCCGCCGCCGAGCTGCCCGCCGTGCAGGCGGCGGCGCCGATGCTCTTCGGCACGCAGGTCGTGGTGCCGCAGCCCGCGGACTACGCCGCGATCGGCGCCGCGCGCCAGGCCGCGTGGGCGCTGACGGGGCAACTCCCGCTCTGGCAGGGGGCGGCGGCGCAGATCTTCGAACCGGGCGAGGAGCTCGCGGTGGGCCAGGCGGTGCGTCAGCAGTACTCGACGGTCCGGGAGCAGTCGCACCCCGGCGCGTTCTCCTGACCCACCGGCGGGAGCACCGCCCGGTCCTTGTGTGACCCCAGTTCTTTACCGGGGCTTATTTTTGACCCGGTCATGGGTTAATCGGTTGCCGCCCGAGGGGTCGGGTGCCGCAGGATGGGGGGCGACCTCGCCGAACTCGCCGCCATTCGACCCCTTTCGAGAGACCGAGCGTGCTCATACGACTCCTGCGGACGCACCTGCGCCCGTACAAGAAACCGATCGCCCTGCTGGTGCTGTTGCAGTTCCTCCAGACCTGCGCCGCGCTCTATCTGCCCACCCTGAACGCCGACATCATCGACAACGGTGTCGTCGAGGGGGACACGGGTTACATCCTCACCTTCGGTGGCGTCATGATCGCCGTCACCATCGTGCAGATGGTCTGCAACATCGGCGCCGTCTTCTACGGCGCACGCACCGCCTCCGCCCTCGGGCGCGACGTCCGGGCCGCCGTCTTCGACCGCGTGCAGTCCTTCTCCGCGCGCGAGATGGGCCAGTTCGGCGCCCCCTCGCTGATCACGCGGACCACCAACGACGTCCAGCAGGTGCAGATGCTGGTCCTGATGTCGTTCACGCTGATGGTCACCGCGCCCATCATGTGCGTCGGCGGCATCGTGATGGCGCTCGGCCAGGACATCCCCCTCTCCGGGGTGCTGGTCGCCGTCGTACCCGTCCTCGGGATCAGCGTCAGCCTCATCGTGCGGCGCCTGCGTCCGCTGTTCCGCACCATGCAGGTGCGGCTCGACACGGTGAACCGCGTGCTGCGTGAGCAGATCACCGGCAACCGCGTCATCCGCGCCTTCGTCCGGGACACCTACGAGAAGGAGCGCTTCCGCGGGGCCAACGCCGACCTGACCGACGTCTCGCTCGGCAGCGGCAGGCTGCTCGCGCTGATGTTCCCGATCGTCATGACCGTCGTGAACATCTCGTCGGTCGCCGTCGTCTGGTTCGGCGCGCGGCGCATCGACGGCGGCGACATGAAGATCGGCGCGCTCACCGCGTTCCTCGCCTATCTCATGCAGATCGTGATGTCGGTGATGATGGCCACCTTCATGTTCATGATGGTGCCCCGCGCGGAGGTCTGTGCCGAGCGCATCGAGGAGGTCCTGGACACCGAGTCCAGCGTGGTGCCCCCGGCCGAACCGGTGCGCGAGCTGCGCAGCCACGGCCACCTGGAGATCCGGGGCGCGGGCTTCCGCTACCCCGGCGCCGAGGAGCCCGTCCTGAAGGCCATCGACCTTCTCGCCCGCCCCGGTGAGACGACCGCCGTGATCGGCTCGACGGGCAGCGGCAAGTCGACGCTGCTCGGCCTCGTGCCTCGGCTGATCGACGCGACCGAGGGGCAGGTCCTGGTCGGCGGCGTGGACGTGACCACCGTCGAGCCCGCGCTGCTCGCGCGGACCGTGAGCCTGGTCCCGCAGAAGCCGTACCTCTTCGCGGGCACGGTCGCGACCAACCTGCGGTACGGCAATCCGGACGCGACGGACGAGGAACTCTGGCACGCCCTGGAGGTCGCCCAGGCCAAGGAGTTCGTGGCGGGCCTGGCGGAGGGGCTCGACGCGCCGATCTCGCAGGGCGGCACCAACGTCTCCGGCGGCCAGCGCCAGCGCCTGTCCATCGCGCGCACGCTGGTGCAGCGCCCGGAGATCTACCTCTTCGACGACTCGTTCTCCGCGCTCGACTACGCCACCGACGCGGCACTGCGCGGCGCGCTGTCCCGGGAAACCGCCGAGGCGACCGTCGTCATCGTCGCGCAGCGCGTCTCGACCATCAGGGACGCCGACCGCATCGTGGTCCTCGACGAGGGCCGGGTCGTGGGCAGCGGCCGCCATCACGAGCTGATGGAGAGCAATGAGACCTACCGGGAGATCGTGCTCTCCCAGCTGACGGAAGCGGAGGCCGCGTAATGCCCCCTGGCATGGGTGGACCGATGATGGGCCCCGACTCCCGGTCGATGGACTTCAAGGGCTCAGGCAAGCGGCTGCTCGCGCAGTTCAGGCCGGAGCGCACCACGATGTACGGGATGATCGCGGCCGGAATCCTGAGCGTCGCGCTCTCCGTCCTCGGCCCGAAGATCCTCGGCAGGGCGACCGACCTGATCTTCGCGGGGATCATCGGCCGTGACATGCCCGCGGACCTGACGAAGGAACAGGTGATCGAGGGCCTGCGCGACAAGGGCGACGGCGGCATGGCCGACATGCTCACCGGCGTCGACTTCACGCCGGGCGAGGGCATCGACTTCGGCGCGATGGGCGAGGTCCTGCTGCTCGCGCTCGGCACGTTCCTCGCGGCCGGCCTGCTGCTGACCGTGGCGACCCGGCTCTCCAACCTCGCCATCAACCGGACCGTCTTCCGGTTGCGTGGCGACGTACAGGAGAAGCTGTCGCGGCTGCCGCTGTCGTACTTCGACAAGCGGCAGCGCGGCGAGGTGCTGAGCCGTGCCACGAACGACATCGACAACATCAACCAGACGCTCCAGCAGACGATGGGCCAGCTCATCAACTCGCTGCTGACGATCATCGGCGTGCTGGTCATGATGTTCTGGGTGTCGCCGCTGCTCGCGCTGGTGGCGCTGGTCACCGTGCCGCTGTCGTTCTTCGTGGCGATGAAGGTCGGCAAGCGATCGCAGCCGCAGTTCGTGCAGCAGTGGAAGAGCACCGGCAAGCTGAACGCGCACATCGAGGAGATGTACACCGGGCACGCCCTGGTGAAGGTGTTCGGCCGGCAGGAGGAGTCGGCGAAGGCGTTCGCCGAGCAGAACGACCAGTTGTACGAGGCCGGGTTCAGGGCCCAGTTCATCAGCGGCGCCATGCAGCCGCTGATGTTCTTCATCTCGAACCTGAACTATGTCCTTGTGGCCGTGGTGGGCGGGCTGCGGGTCGCGTCGGGCTCGCTGTCCATCGGTGACGTGCAGGCCTTCATCCAGTACTCGCGGCAGTTCTCGATGCCGCTCACGCAGGTCGCCTCGATGGCGAACCTCGTGCAGTCGGGCGTCGCGTCCGCCGAGCGGGTCTTCGAGATCCTCGACGCCGAGGAGCAGGAGGCCGACCCGGTGCCGGGCGAGCGTCCCGCGAAGCTCAGCGGGCGGGTCGAGATGGAGCACGTCTCCTTCCGCTACGCCAAGGACAAGCCGCTCATCGAGGACCTGTCCCTGGTCGTGGAACCCGGCCACACCGTCGCCATCGTCGGGCCGACCGGCGCGGGCAAGACGACGCTGGTCAACCTGCTCATGCGGTTCTACGAGGTGACGGGCGGGCGCATCACGCTGGACGGCGTCGACATCGCCGGCATGTCGCGGGACGAGCTGCGGGCCGGGATCGGCATGGTCCTCCAGGACACCTGGCTCTTCGGCGGCACCATCGCGGAGAACATCGCGTACGGCGCGGCGAAGGAGGTCACGCGCGACGAGGTCGAGGAGGCGGCGCGCGCGGCCCACGCGGACCGTTTCGTGCGTACCCTGCCCGACGGATACGACACGGTGATCGACGACGACGGCACGGGCGTGAGCGCGGGCGAGAAGCAACTCATCACCATCGCGCGGGCGTTCCTTTCCGATCCGGTGATCCTGGTGCTCGACGAGGCGACGAGTTCGGTCGACACCCGCACCGAGGTGCTCATCCAGAAGGCGATGGCGCGGCTCGCGCACGGGCGCACGTCCTTCGTCATCGCGCACCGGCTCTCCACGATCCGGGACGCGGACACGATCCTGGTCATGGAGGACGGGGCGATCGTGGAGCAGGGGACGCATGATGCCTTGCTGGCGGCCGGTGGGGCGTACGCGCGACTCTATGCGGCGCAGTTCGCGGAGGCGGTGGCCGAGGTCGACTAGGGGCGTCGTGGGGGGTGTCGGGGTTCTGCGAGTGCCGGTCTCGTGTGGCTGAGCGCGCAGTTCCCCGCGCCCCTGACGGGGCGCTTCCTGGGCGGAGTGCTTCAGTCCAGGTAGCCCCTCAACTGGTCCGCGAACGCGTGGTCGCGGAGTTTGTTGAGGGTCTTGGACTCGATCTGGCGGATGCGCTCGCGCGTCACGCCGAAGATGCGCCCTATCTCCTCCAGGGTGCGCGGCCTGCCGTCCGCGAGGCCGTAGCGCAGCTGGACGACCTTGCGCTCGCGCTCGCCGAGCGTGGAGAGGACCGCCTCCAGGTGCTCGCGGAGCAGCAGGAACGCGGCGGATTCCACGGGGGACGTCGCGTCGCCGTCCTCGATGAGGTCGCCGAGCGCGACGTCGTCCTCCTCGCCGACGGGCGCGTGCAGCGAGACCGGCTCCTGCGCCAGCCTGAGGACCTCGCTGACCCGCTCGGGGAGCAGGTCCAGCTGGGCCGCCACTTCCTCGGGCGTGGGCTCGTACCCGCGCTCCTGGAGCATGCGGCGCTGGACGCGCACGACGCGGTTGATGAGCTCCACGACGTGCACGGGCACGCGGATGGTGCGGGCCTGGTCCGCGAGGGCGCGGGACATGGCCTGCCGGATCCACCAGGTCGCGTACGTGGAGAACTTGTAGCCCCGGGCGTAGTCGAACTTCTCCACCGCCCTGATCAGGCCGAGGTTCCCCTCCTGGACGAGGTCGAGCATGGTGAGGCCGCGGCCCACGTACCGCTTGGCGACGGAGACGACCAGGCGGAGGTTGGCCTCGATGAGGCGGCGCTTGGCCATCCGGCCCATGACGACCAGCTTGTCGAGGTCCAGGGCGAGTTGGGAGTCCAGGTCGGGGGTGTTGCCCAGCTTCTCCTCGGCGAAGAGGCCGGCCTCCACGTTGCGGGCGAGCTCCACCTCCTCCGCGGCGGTGAGCAGGGGGATCCGCCCGATCTCGCGCAGGTACTGGCGGAACAGGTCGGAGGACGGGCCGCCGGTGTCGGTGCGGCCGCGGGGGGCTGGGACGTCGGCGGTCTCCGGTTCGAGGGGCTCGGGGGCCTCGGGGGGTTCCGGGACTTCGGGGGTCTCGGACTCGGGGTGCAGCGGGGCGCGGCTCTGCGGCGGGACCGCCTCCAGGACGTCCTTGTCCGCTTCGGGGCGCGCGGCGGTGTCGCTCTGGGCGAGGGTCTGGGTCTGGGTCTGCACGGGGGCGACCTCCAGGGTGATCGCTGCTGAGGCGTGCGGCAACGGGAGAAGGACGACGGCCTCGCCGCTGTCCGTCCCGGACACGAGGGGTGGAACCGCGGGGGTGTCGGGCCCGCTGTCTGCGGGCCGGCCGCGCTCCGAGGACTCAGGCACCGGAACCCAGTGTGGGGTACGACACACGGCCGCCACGAGGGGCGTGCGGTGACTTTTTGAGTCCGGTCCGTAACCGCGTGGTTACCCGGGGGGCAACCCGCGCCGGCCGCGCCTGAGGGCCACGCGTCTAGGGCCTGTCTGACAATTCCCGTCGTCGCCCGGAGGGCGGCCTCGCGGCGTCAGGTGCGTGCTCTCGGCGTGCCGGGCGTAGGGCCTCGTACTGGATGTACTTGGCTCTGCGCCCGGTGCGGCGAGAGTGCGTGCATGGCGTCGCGAGGCAGGCGGGAATTGTCAGACAGGCCCTAGAGGGCGTCGGCCCCGCGGTCGCGCAGCGCCTGGCCGTACTGCTGGAGGACCCACAACTCGTTCTGCACCGCGGTCAGCCGCTGCGGGTCACCGCCGGCGCCCAGGCGGGCGAGGCTGCCCTGGACGTCGCGGATGCGGCGGTCGACGGCGCGCAGCCGGACCTGGACGAGCTGCACGCCCGCGTACACCTCGTCGACGGTCTTGCGCAGGATCGCCTCGACGGCCAGCTCGGTGACCATCCGGCGCACCGTGTCGTCGGGTGCCGCGTCGAGCACGCGCGCGAGGTAGGCCTGCGCGTCGGCGATGCCCGCCTCGGCGCCGCCCGCCTCCTCGATGCACTGGCGCACGGCCGCGTAGGGCGGGGCGGTGAACTCGTCCACCCCATACGCGTCGAAGGCCGGGGAGACCAGCTCGGGGCGCTGGAGGGCCAGCTTGAGCAGCTCGCGCTCGGTGCGGTGGGCGGGGCTGCGCAGGGTGAGCGCGGGGCCGCTGGGCGGCGGCGGTCCCTGCGCGTACGTCTGCTGGGGTCTGCCCTGCGGCTGCGCGGGGCCCCGGCCGCCGCGGTCACGGGCCCAACGGGCCAGCTGTGCCACGCGCTTGACGACGAACTGGGTGTCGAGGATGCCGAGCATGCCGGCGAGCTGGACGGCCACCTCGTGCTGCGCGCCGCTGTTCTTGATGCGGGCCACGACGGGCGCCGCCTCGTCCAGGGCGGCGGCGCGGCCGGCGGGGGTCTCCAGGTCGTACCGGGAGACGATCTGGCGCAGGGCGAACTCGAAGAGCGGCGTGCGGGGCTCGACGAGGTCGGCGACCGCCTCGTCGCCCTTGGCCAGGCGCAGCTCGCAGGGGTCCATGCCCTCGGGCGCGATGGCGATGTACGTCTCGGCGGCGAACTTCTGGTCGTCCTCGAAGGCGCGCAGGGCGGCCTTCTGGCCTGCCGCGTCGCCGTCGAAGGTGAAGATGACCCGCGCCGAGCCGTTGTCCATCAGGAGGCGGCGCAGGATCTTGATGTGGTCGCCGCCGAAGGCCGTGCCGCAGGTCGCGATGGCGGTGGTGACGCCGGCGAGGTGGCAGGCCATGACGTCGGTGTACCCCTCGACGACGACCGCGCGGGAGGTCTTGGCGATCTCCTTCTTGGCCAGGTCGACGCCGTAGAGGACCTGGCCCTTCTTGTAGATCGGGGTCTCGGGGGTGTTGAGGTACTTCGGGCCGTTGTCGTCGTCGCGCAGCTTGCGGGCGCCGAAGCCGACGACCTCGCCGCCGATGTCGCGGATGGGCCACATCAGGCGGCCGCGGAAGCGGTCGATGGGGCCGCGGCGGCCCTCCTGGGAGAGGCCGGAGAGGGTCAGCTCCTTGTCGGTGAAGCCCTTGCCGCGCAGATAGCGGGTGAGGTGGTCCCAGCCGGCCGGGCTGTACCCCACGCCGAAGTGCGCGGCGGCGGCCTGGTCGAAGCCGCGCTCGGCGAGGAACTTGCGGCCGATCTCGGCCTCGGGGCTCTCCAGCTGCTCCACGTAGAACTGGGCGGCGACCTTGTGGGCCTCGACCAGGCGGATGCGCTCGCCGCGCTGGTGGCTGGGGTTGTACCCGCCTTCCTCGTACCGCAGCGTGATGCCCGCCTTGGCGGCGAGGCGCTCGACCGTCTCCGAGAACGTGAGGTGGTCGATCTTCATCACGAAGGCGATCGTGTCGCCGCCTTCCTGGCAGCCGAAGCAGTGGAAGAGGCCCTTGCTCGGGCTGACCTGGAACGACGGGGACTTCTCGTCGTGGAAGGGGCACAGGCCCTTGAGGTTTCCACCTCCGGCGTTGCGCAGCTGGAGGTAGTCGGAGACCACGGCGTCGATCGGGACCGCGTCCCGAACCGCCTTCACGTCCTCGTCATTGATCCTGCCTGCCACGTACGAATACTACGGCTCGCCTGTGACACTCCCGCCCGGGCCGCCGCCCGGCCCTCACGCGAGCAGCGACTCCAGGGGGACGGAGGGGTCCGCGAGGCGCTCGATGTCCGGGCGGGCGCCCGTGCGGATCAGCTGCTGCACGGTCTCCGTGACCTCCCACACATTGACGTTCATCCCGGCCAGCACCCGTCCCTCGCTCAGCCAGAACGCGATGAACTCCCGCTTCCCGACGTCTCCGCGGGCCACCACCTGGTCGTACGTGCCCGGGGGCGCCCAGCCGGAGTACTCCAGGCCCACGTCGTACTGGTCGGAGAAGAAGTAGGGCACGCGGTCATGGCGGACGTCCTGGCCGAGCATGGCGCGGGCGGCCGCCGGGCCGCCGTTCAGGGCGTTCGCCCAGTGCTCGACGCGCAGCCCCGTGCCGAAGAGCGGGTGGTGCTGGGCGGCCACGTCGCCCGCCGCGTAGATGTCGGGGTCCGAGGTCCGCAGCGAGGCGTCGACCAGCACGCCGCCGCCGTGCGCGCGGTCGGCCAGGTCGAGGCCCGCGGCCTCGGCGAGCGCCGTGCGCGGGGCGGCGCCGATCGCGGCGAGCACGTCGTGCGCGGGGTGCTCCTCGCCGTCGTCCGTCTGGACGGCGAGGACCATGCCGTCCTGGCCGACGATCTCGGTGAGCGAGGCGCCGAAGTGGAAGCGCACCCCGTGCTCGGCGTGCAGGTCGGTGAAGACCTGGCCGAACTCCGGGCCGAGGACGCCGTGCAGCGGGGTCGGCTCCCGCTCGACGACGGTGACCTCCGCGCCGTACTCCCTGGCGGCCGCCGCGACCTCCAGGCCGATCCAGCCCGCGCCCGCGATCACCAGGTGGCCGTTGTCCCTGCCGAGGGCCGCGAGGACCTGCCGGAGGCGGTCGGCGTGGGCGAGGCGGCGCAGGTGGTGGACGCCCGCGAGGTCCGTGCCGGGGATGTCGAGGCGGCGCGGCTCGGCGCCGGTGGCCAGGAGCAGCTTGTCGTAGTGGACGGCCGTGCCGTCGCCGAGGCGCACGCTCCTGGTGGCGCGGTCGATGGCGACGACGGGCTGGCCGAGGTGCAGCTCCACGTCGGCTTGCGCGTACCACCCCGGTTCGTGGACGAAGACGCTGTCGCGCTCCTCCTTGCCGAGGAGGTAGCCCTTGGACAGGGGCGGGCGCTCGTAGGGGTGGTCACGCTCGTCACCGACGAGGATCACCCGGCCGGTGAATCCCTCGGAACGGAGCGTCTCGGCCGCCTTGGCGCCGGCCAGACCTCCTCCCACAATGACGAACGTCTGATGCGCGTCGACCACTTGATGCCTCCTTGCCGGGGGGTACCGGGGGTGGCCCCCGGAAGAACACAGCCTTGCCGAAGAACACAGCCTTGCCGCCACAGGGAGCGTCCCGCACGGAGCGTGATGGGGGAAGGGGGCGTGGCCCCAAGAGGCCACTTTTCGTCACGCCCTGTGGTCACTCCATGGTCACCGGCCGCTGCTCCCTTGCTGTCTCGCCGTCAGGCGGGTGTGCAGGGCGCGGGCCGCCGCGTCCGTGAGTGACGCGATCTGGTCGATCACGACGCGCCGCGCGGCCCGGTCGTCGGGCGCCGCGTCGTACAGCGCCCTGAACTGCGGGTCGAGGCCCTCGGGGGCACGCGCCGTGAGCGCCTCGGCGAGTTCGGCCACGACGACGCGCTGGTCCGCGCGGAGCCGCTCCTGCGCGGGGCGCTGCATCACGTAGAGGTCGGCGACGGCCTTGAGCACCGCGCACTCGTGCCGCGCCGCGCGGGGCACGACGAGCTCTGCGGCATACCGCGAGAGGGGCCCTCTGCCTCCCCCAGTGCCTGGACGGCCTGGGCGGGGCCCCCATCGCGCGCGGGTGGCGGTCTCCGCGGCGAGGCAGAAGCGGCCGATGAGCTGGCTGGTGGCGTCCTTCAAGCGGGCCTGGGCGACGGCCGATCCGTCGTATCCGTGCGGCCACCACTCCTGCTCCAGGAGGCGGTCGAGGGCCTCGGCGAGCTCTTCGGGGTCGGTGTCCGCGGGGACGTAGCGCCCGAGGGCCACGGTGTAGATGTCCCGCCGCTCCGGTTCGGCGTGCAGCGCGTTGGGGTCGATGTGGCCGGCGTGCAGGCCGTCCTCGAAGTCGTGGACCGAGTACGCCACGTCGTCCGACCAGTCCATGACCTGAGCCTCGAAGCAGGTGCGCTGCCCCGGGGCCTCCTTGCGGATCCAGTCGAAGACCGGGCGGTCGTCCTCGTAGACCCCGAACTTCGAGGACGCCGGGTTCGTGGGGTGGCCGCCGCGCCGCCAGGGGTACTTGGTGGCGGCGTCCAGGGCGGCGCGGGTGAGGTTGAGGCCGACGCTGACCAGCTCGCCGGTGGATTCCGAGCGCACGAAGCGCTTCGGCTCGATGCGGGTGAGCAGGCGCAGCGACTGGGCGTTGCCCTCGAAGCCGCCGCAGTCCGCCGCCACCTCGTTCAGCGCCTGCTCGCCGTTGTGCCCGAAGGGCGGGTGGCCGAGGTCGTGGGAGAGGCAGGCGGTCTCCACCAGGTCGGGGTCGCAGCCCAGGGCGGCGCCCAGCTCGCGGCCCACCTGGGCGCACTCCAGGGAGTGTGTCAGCCGGGTGCGGGCGCTGGCGTCCCAGGCCTGGCTTCTCGTGCCGGGCGTGACGACCTGGGTCTTTCCGGCGAGCCGGCGCAGCGCGGCGGAGTGCACCACACGCGCGCGGTCGCGCTGGAAGGCCGTACGCCCCGGCCTCTTGTCGGGCTCGGCGGCCCATCGCTCGACGGCGGCCTCGTCATAGGCCGCGCAGGCGTCCTGGGCCTCGGATCGCGCGTTCGGTGCTGTGCCTTCCACGGTGCCTTCCATGCACCGACAGTAGACGCAAGCAGTGACAAAGGGGGATCTGGCCTCCCGTCAGACGGCGGTGAGGCGCCGGTATTCGGCCGCCGACGGGACGCTGCGGGCCTGGTCGTAGCGGTGCAAGACGAGCCGGGCCAGCGCGGGGTGGGCGCCGAGCGGGGGTGCGGCGATCCAGGGGGCGGCGGCCGCGCTCTGGGTGGCGAAGCGGCCCGGCGCGGTGAAGTACGCGGCGACGGCGGTGCGGGTCCGGCCCTCGGCGGCCAGGGCTTCAAGGGCGTCGGGCACGGTGCGGGCGCAGGCGGCGGTGGGGGCGGCGTAGGCGGGGATCACGGGCACGCCCAGGCGGTCGGCGAGCAGGGCGGCGGCGGCCTCGGTGTCGGCGGCCGACTCGGGGTCACGGGAGCCCGCGGCGGCGAGGACGACCGCGTGGCGGCGGCGTGTGCCCGTGCTCGGGGGCCGCGTGGGCCAGCCCGCCTCGACGAGCCGGTAGTGCAGCGCCTCGGCGAGCATCGGGTGCGGGCCGAGCGGGGCGGCCACGCGGGTGTCGAGGTGGGGGACGCCGGCGGCGGCCGCCGGGATGTCCCGCTTGACGTGCTGGCCCCGGCTCAGGAGCAGCGGGACGAGCACGGCCCGGCCGCCCCGCTGCGCGGCGAGGGTGTCGGTGAGCAGTGGCTCGTTCAGCTCGATGTGCCCGAGGCGGACGGTGAGGCCGGGCCGCTGCTCGCGGATCCGCTCGGCGAGGGCCGTGACGGTGGCGAGGGCGCGGGGGTCGCGGCTGCCGTGGGGGACGAGGACGAGGGTGGGGCGGGTGCCGGGACGGGGGCGGGGGGCCGGGCGGCGGCTGCCGTCGGGTGAGACGAGGCCGAGCCGGCTGCCGAGTTGGCTGGTGATTCGGTCCATGAGTTGCGCCGTACTGTCGAGGTGGGTGCTGCCGGAGTCGTCGTGAAGAGGGTTCGACGGCGTCATGGACCGAGGATGGCCGGGGCAGATTGCGGGGGCGTTGCGCGGCCGTGACGGCTGTTTGCGGCGGGCTCACGGCGGGGGGCGGGGGTCGGTCAGGGGGGCCGGTCAGGGGTCTGCGGCGGCGGGCGGGTCAGGGGGCCGGCTCGGGGGTGGGTCAGGGGCGTTTCAGGGGCGGGTCCGGGTTGCGGGACGCACTCGTCGCCGGTGGTGTGGCCTACGGTGGGGGGAGTGATCGGATCTGGGGAGGTCCGAGGGGTGGCACGGGGGCGAGGCACACATGGACCAGGTGAATCGGCGCTGGTGGGAGCGGCTGCGGGGGTCGGCGGCGGCGTGGCGTGCGGGCTTGGCGGGGCGGTCGCGCCCGGCGTGGCCGCGGCGTCCGGCGTGGTCGCGGCTCCCACGGACGCGGAAGGGGCGGCGGCGGGCCGTGCAGGGAGCGATGGCGCTGTGCGTCGTCGCGCTGCTGCCCGCGACCTGGCTCTTCGTGACGACGGACAGCAAGATCGGCTCGGTCGCGGACGCGCCGCGCGCACGGGTCGCGATGGTCTTCGGCGCCGGCCTGTGGAAGGGCGAGCCGTCGCCGTATCTCGCGCATAGGCTGGACGCGGCGGCCGAGTTGTACCGCGCGGGACGGATAGAGGTCGTGCTCGTCACGGGCGACAACAGCCGCGAGGAGTACGACGAACCGGACGCGATGCGCGCCTATCTGAAGAAGCACGGCGTGCCGGACCGGCGGATCGTGAGCGACTACGCCGGGTTCGACACCTGGGACTCCTGCGTCCGCGCCAAGAAGATCTTCGGCGTGGACCGGGCGGTGCTGATCAGCCAGGGCTTCCACATACGCAGAGCGGTGGCGCTCTGCGACGCGGCGGGTGTCTCGTCGTACGGCGTCGGGGTGGACGCGGTGCACGACGCGACCTGGTACTACGGCGGAGCGCGGGAGGTCTTTGCGGCGGGCAAGGCGGCGCTGGACGCGGCGTTCCACCCGGACCCGCGCTTCCTGGGCCCACGAGAGCGGGGCGTGGAACGGGCGCTGGCTTCGGGGCGGTGAGTCTTGGGGGCTTGGGCGCCCCGAAGGGGCGCGGGGAACTGCGCGCCCAGCCACGACACACCCGCAGGTGCCTGGCCGCGCACCAAACTGTCAAAGCCGCTCTTCATCGGCTCGCTCGCCGACAAGCCCGCGGGCGAGCGGCCCCGGCGGGCGCGGGTCCAGCAGTGAGCGCCTCCCTTGCAAGGAGGATGTCGGGACGCCCCTCACGCACCCCGGCACGGCAGTCCGTCCACCGGCGGCTCGGGGCCGTACCTCACAGTGGGGCGCGGGCATGGCTGAGACCGGCTTACCGCGTGCGTAACGCGAGCGCGTCTGGGCACGTAACAAGCACGGCGGACGCTGGGCGGCATGCACTCCACGGCGACACCCGCGACACCGGCGACCTCCGCGACTCCCGTGGTCACGGCGGTGACGGCGACCCACTGCCCGTACTGCGCGCTTCAGTGCGGGATGGGGCTGACGGCGGGCACCGGTGGTGGCGTGGAGGTCGTGGAGCGCGCGGCGTTCCCCGTGAACAAGGGCGCCCTGTGCGGCAAGGGACGCACGGCGCCCGCTCTGCTCTCCTCCCGGGTGCGCCTGACCGAGCCCCTCGTCCGATCCCACGCCACGGGCAAGCTCGCGCCGGCCACCTGGGAGGAGGCCCTGGACCGGATCGCCGCCGAGCTGTCCCGCGCGCGTGCGGAACATGGCCCGGACTCCTGCGGGGTCTTCGGCGGAGGCGGGCTGACCAACGAGAAGGCGTACGCGCTCGGCAAGTTCGCGCGGGTGGCGCTCGGCACGTCGCAGATCGACTACAACGGACGGTTCTGCATGTCGTCGGCCGCGGCGGCCGGGCAGCGGGCGTTCGGGCTCGACCGGGGGCTACCGTTCCCGCTGGAGGACATCCCGCGCACCGGCTGCGTGATCCTCGTCGGGTCGAACCTCGCCGAGACGATGCCGCCCGCCCTGCGGTACCTCACGGAACTGCGGGAGAACGGCGGCACGCTGATCGTCGTGGACCCGCGCCGGACGCGCACCGCCGAGCAGGCCGACCTGCATCTGGCGCCGCGTCCCGGCACGGACCTCGCCCTGGCGCTCGGCCTGCTGCACCTGGTCGTGTCCGGGGGCCGCACGGACGAGGCGTTCATCGAGGAGCGGACGACCGGCTGGGAGGAGGCGCGGGCGGCGGCGATGGCGCACTGGCCCGAGCTGGTCGAGCGGATCACCGGCGTGCCGGTGCCCCAACTGCGCGAGACGGTGCGCATGTTCTGCGACGCGAAGGCCGCGATGGTGCTCACCGCGCGCGGGCCCGAGCAGCAGTCCAAGGGCACGGACACCGTCGGGGCGTGGATCAATCTGTGCCTCGCCACGGGCCGGGCGGGGCGTCCGCTGTCCGGGTACGGCTGCCTGACCGGGCAGGGCAACGGCCAGGGTGGGCGCGAACACGGCCAGAAGGCCGACCAGTTGCCCGGCTACCGCAAGCTGACGGACCCGGCGGCGCGGGCGCACGTGGCGGAGGTCTGGGGCGTGGATCCCGACACGCTGCCGGGCCCCGGCCGGTCGGCGTACGAACTGCTCGACGCGCTCGGCGGGGACATCAGGACACTGCTCCTGATGGGTTCCAACCCGGTCGTGTCGGCGCCCCGGGCCGCGCATGTGGAGGAGCGGCTGCGGTCGCTCGACTTCCTCGCGGTGGCGGACGTCGTGCTGTCCGAGACGGCCGAACTGGCGGACGTGGTGCTGCCGGTGACGCAGTGGGCCGAGGAGACGGGGACGGTGACCAACCTGGAGGGGCGGGTGCTGCTGCGCCGCCGGGCGGTGTCCGCGCCCGACGGGGTCCGCAGCGACCTGGAGGTGCTGCACGGGCTCGCGGCGCGGCTCGGCCACGGGAAGAAGTTCCCCACCGATCCGCGGGAGGTCTTCGAGGAGCTGCGCCGGGCGAGCGCGGGCGGGGCGGCGGACTACTCCGGCATCTCGTACGAGCGGTTGAGGGAGGGGGAGGGCGAGGGGGTGTTCTGGCCGTGCCCCCGTGGTGACGTGGAGGCGGGTGGCGAGGAGGCCATGCATCCCGGGACGCCTCGGCTGTTCCTCGACCGGTTCGCCACGGAGGACGGGCGGGCGCGGTTCGTGCCGGTCGTGCACCGGCCCGCCGCTGAGGAGCCGGACGCGGAGTATCCCGTGCTGCTGACCACCGGGCGGGTCCTCGCGCAGTACCAGTCGGGGGCGCAGACGCGGCGGGTCGATGAGCTCAACTCCGCGGCGCCAGGCCCGTTCGTGGAGGTGCATCCGCGGCTCGCGGCGCGGCTCGGGATAGCGGAGGGCGAGGCGGTCGCCGTGGTGTCGCGGCGTGGCCGCGCGGTCGCTCCGGCACGGGTCACGTCGTCGATCCGTCCGGACACGGTCTTCATGCCGTTCCACTGGGCGGGCGAGGGGCGGGCCAATTCGCTGACGCATCCGGCGCTCGACCCGGTCTCGCGGATGCCGGAGTTCAAGGTGTGCGCGGTGCGGCTCGAACCGGCGGAGCCCATGACCACGAACGGGGACGGGGTCCTGAACACGGACGCGGACAGGGACAGGGCCCGGGCGGGTGCGCGCCCGGGCCCGCCGGAACAGGGCTAGGAGAGGTCAGCAGGTGCGCCCGATGTACCAGGCGCCGTCGACGTCCCCGGCTTCGCCGATCCAGGTGACACCGGGGCCGACGCACTTGACGGTGTTCGGGCCCCAGTCGTCGATCTCGATCAGGATCTTCGAGCCGTCGCTCGTGCAGTGGTTGTAGTAGGCGTCGCTGTGGGTCTCGTAGAACCCGCAGGGGTTCTGGATGGCGGACGGCGAGACGGCGGTCGCGGTGGCGGTCGCCGCCATCGACATACCGAGGGCGAGGGTCACGGCTCCGACGAACGCGGGCAGGGAACGGCGAACTCGCATGAAGCGACTCCTTCTTGAGGACGTGGTGCTCACGCACCGATCGCGTGCACCGGAAGGGCACACGCAGAGTCTCATCGCTGTGACTCTTCGCGGTCGCGCGACGTCGTCCGTATGAGTGATGGAGTACGCCAGATCGAGTGCGTCGGCGTTTGAGCTGCGGTTTTCGTCTTCTGGGGCGGGTGGGGGGCGAGTTGTCAGTCGGTGGTCTCCCGCTCCACCCACTCCAGGTAGGCCGCGCTCCCCCGGACCACCGGCGTGGCGATGATCTCGGGGGTGTCGTAGTCGTGGGCCTCGGTGAGCCACGCCTCCAGGGCGGCATAGCGGGCGGCGGTCGTTTTGAGGAGCACCTGCCATTCCTGGGCGGTCTCGATCTCGTCCTCCCAGCGGTACACGGAGGTGACGGGCCCGGTGATCTGCGCACAGGCCGCGAGCCGCGCCCGGATCGCGCCGTACGCGAGTTCCCGCGCCTTGCCTTCCGCGTCGGCCGTGGTCAGCACGGTCAGCGCGGTCGGCGCGCCTGGTACGGGCGGCGCGGTCGGTGCGGGCTGCGTCGTCGGTTCGTCGTCCATACGGCGATTGTGCACAGCGACGGCCAGGACTCGCCGACCCGCCCACCCCCGCCCGCTTAACTCCCGTACGGCCGCACCGCCTTGGCGCCCCGGAGCGCCCAGCCCCACCAGGCCAGCTGGTCGAGCATGACCTTGGCGGCGGCGTCGGCGCCCGCCGGATCGCGGTGGTTGCCGGCGTCGTCGAAGAGGGCGCCCGCGTTGTGGAAGGAGACGGTGTCGCGGATGGTGACCGTGTGCAGTTCGGCGAAGACCGGGCGCAGGTGCTCGACGGCCCGTAGGCCTCCGGAGAGCCCGCCGTAGGAGACGAAGGCGACGGGCTTGGCCTCCCACTCCGCCTTGTGCCAGTCGACGACGCTCTTGAGGGACGCCGGGTAGGAGTGGTTGTACTCGGGGGTGAGGACGATGAACGCGTCGGCGGCGGCCAGCTTCGGGGTGACCTTGGCGAGTTCGGCGGCGACGGCGGCGGACGGGTCGAAGGAGAGGGAGGTCGGCAGGTCGACCTCGGCGAGGTCGACGACGTCGAGGGAGAGGTCAGAGCGTTCGCGGACCCGGGAGAGCAGCCACTCGGCGACGATCGGCCCGAAGCGGCCCTCGCGGTTGCTGCCGATGATCACGGCGACGCGGAGCGGCGCGTCGGCGTCCGGGGAGACGGTGGAGGACGCGGTGGCGGAGGAGGAAGACAGGGTGGACGAGGAGGACGTGGTCTCAGTCATGGGCCAAGCCTCTTAGTTAAACCTTGGTTCAGGTCAAGCGCGCCGTGTGGCTAATCTGACCGCATGACCGCGCATCTCGCACCGGACGCCAAGGAAGCCACCGTCGGAGAGCTCGCCGCACGCAGCGGGGTCGCCCCGTCCGCCCTGCGGTTCTACGAACGCGAGGGGCTCATCACGGCCCGCCGCACCTCTGGCAATCAGCGCCGCTACAGCCGCGACACCCTGCGCAGGGTGGCCTTCATCCGCACCTCGCAGCGGCTCGGCATCCCGCTCGCCACCATCCGCGAGGTGCTCGGCCTGCTGCCCGAGGACCGCACGCCGACCCGCGAGGACTGGGCACGGATCTCCGAGTGCTGGCGCGCGGATCTCGACGACCGCATCCGCGCCCTCCAGCGGCTGCGCGACAACCTCACCGACTGCATCGGCTGCGGCTGCCTCTCGCTCGCCAAGTGCGCGCTGACCAACCCGTGGGACGAACTGGGCGAGCGCGGCCCCGGGCCGCGCCGCCTGCTGGAGGACAAGGACCCGAGCGGCCCCGCGGGCCGCACGGACACGGCGCAGGCCGGCGCCCCCGGGCCGGGGGAAGCCGGAACCGCCGCCGGTCCGCAGGGAGCCGGGGGCTAGTCGCGCTTGGGCCAGACGGGGCGCTGATCGGTCCAGATGACACCCTTGTTGCGGCAGAGGCAGAAGGGGTGGCCGATGGGGTCGGTATAGACGCGGAAGCCGTAGCCGTCGGGCTCGACGCAGTCCCGCTGCGGGGTGGCGCCGAGGGACACGACCCGGCGCTCTTCGGCCTCGATGTCGTCGACTTCGAAGTCGAGGTGGAACTGCTTGGGGTGCTCGTTGTCGGGCCACTGCGGGGCGCGGTAGTCCTCCACCTGGATGAAGGCCAGTTCGATCTCGCCGAACTGGATACCGGCCCAGTTCTCGTCGCTGCCCTCCTTGACCGGAAGCCCCGTCACTTCGGAGTAGAAGGCTGCCAGCTTCATCGTGTCCGGGCAGTCGATAATGAAGTCGGTCAGTCGTAGCATCCCGCGATCTTGCCACAAGATCAAGAGTGCCGGAGGCCGTCTCGTAGCGTGGCGCCATGACAACTCCGGCGCTGGTCCAGCGCATTGAGATCGACGGACGTCCCGCCACCGCGGAGAACCTGCTGTGGCCCGCCCTCGTCAACACCGGACACTTCACCGCGATGCAGGTCAGAGGCGGCAAGGTGCGCGGCATCGACCTCCATCTGGACCGCCTCGACGCGGCGACGCGCGAACTGTTCGGGCGAGGGCTGGACGGGGAGCGGGTACGTGGCCTGATCCGGCACATCCTGCGCGGCGACCCCGCCGGCGCGAGCGCCATCGACGACGCCTCCGTACGCGTCCACGTCCACGCCCCCGAAGGCGAACCGTCCCTGATGGTGACCGTGCGGCCGCCCACCGTGCTGCCCGCCGCCATGGCGGACCGCGCGCGGGCGCTGATGTCCGTGCCGTATCAGCGGCCCTTCGCCCACATCAAACATCTGGGCGGCTTCGGACAGGCCCGGTACGGCGAGCTGGCGCGGCGCGCGGGCTTCGACGACGCGCTGCTCACCGGCCCCGGCGGGGAGATCAGCGAGGGCGCCGTCACGAACATCGCCTTCTGCGAGCGCACACCGGGCGGCCCACGGATCGTGTGGCCGAACGCGCCGCACCTGGCGGGCATCACGATGCGGCTGATCGAGGCGCGCCTGCCGGCCGCCGGGCTGCCCACCGTGCACGCGCCCGTCACCCTCGCGGACCTGCCGTCGTACACGGCGGCGTTCGTCACCAACGCGTGGGGCGTCAGCCCGGTGCGGCGCATCGACTCCGTCGCGTACGCGGTCGACGAGAAGCTGATGGCGACGGTGGCCGGGGTCTACGAGGAGGTGCCCTGGGACACGGTCTGAGCGCGCCGCCGCGTCGGGTCACCCATTCACAGGCGCCGGGCACGCTCTTCGGAATCTCGCCGGCGAGACGCCGGTGACCTGCTGGAACTCTCCCGCCGATGCGCCGAAGTTCCCCCATACGGGCGGCATACGGACGGCTTCGTGACGCCTCATCAGGAGGCGGTCGCCGCCGAGTGCCCTTTACCTCGGTACAGCGGGACTCGACCGACGCAGCGGCACTTGGGGGTGCCGCGGGGCGCGTTCCGCGAGGCCTCGGAGGAACGAGCACCATGCGCAACGCCCGTCTGCTGTCCGGTACCGCGCTCGCCGTAGCGACGGTGGGCGCCCTGGCCGCCCCCGCGACCGCCGTCCCCGTCGGCGGGCTGGAGATCCGCCCCGCCACCGTCACCCCCGGCTCCGCCGTCACCGTGCACACCACCGCCTGCGGCTCCGGCGGGACCGCGAGCGGGGACGCCAGCGCGGTCGGGGCGGGCGCCTTCACCCTGGCGCCGGGCAAGCGCCCCGAGGAGGCGGTCGGGCGCTTCGAGGTGCCGCCGTCCGCGCAGCCCGGCACCTACGAGATCGTCGCGAAGTGCTCCGGTTCCGGAGGCGCCGCCGTGAAGAACAAGCAGGTGGCGGGCGATCTGGTGGTGACGATCACCTCCACCGCGGCCGCCGCGGAGCAGCCGCGGCCGCATCCGAGGGGACATGTGAAGACGGGGGTCGGCGGCACGCTCGGTCCCGACCCCGTGCAGACCGCGGCGGGAGTGGCCGCCCTGGCCGTCGCCGCCGCGGGCGGTACCTGGCTCCTGCATCGCCGGGCGAGAGGCGACAGGATCTGACGGACACCCTCCGCTGTCCACCGGTACCGCCGCCCCCGCCCCCCTCCCTGCCCGTGTCCCCTCGTGGGCGGGGAGGGGGACGAGGGCAACCGGCCCGACCGACCCCGAGGGGGATGCCGCATGCGCCGCACACGTCGCGTTTCCCGTACGTCAGTCACACGCCGCGTCTCGCGTACGCCGACCCGCGCCAAGGGGGCCACGGGGGCGAAGGCCCGTACGGCGTCCGGTACGCGCAGGAGGGCCGGCAACGCCGTCATAGCGACCGTCACCGCCGTGGCGCTCTGCTCCGGGGCGTGGCTGCTGCGCAACGGCACCGCGTCGCACCCGCCACCGCAGCCCTCCCCCGCGCAGGCCGCACCGTCCCGGCCGGGCGCCGACCACTCCGCCGGCACCGGCCCGGGCACCGGCACCGCGGCGCTGCCGCCCTCGCCGCCCGACCGCGTGCGGATCCCGGCGATCGGCGTCGACGCACCCCTGATGGGGCTCGGTCTGACCCCGCAGGGCAGCCTCGACGTCCCGCCGCCGGGCCGGAAGAACCTCGCCGGCTGGTACGAGGCGGGCACCACGCCCGGCGAGCGGGGCACCGCCATCGTCGCGGGCCACGTCGACAACAAGGAGGGCCCGGCCGTCTTCTACGAACTGGGCGCGCTGAGCAGGGGCCGCACCATCGAGGTCGAGCGCAGGGACGGCAGCGTGGCCGTCTTCACGGTCCACGCGAACGAGGTGTACGACGCCAAGGACTTCCCCGACGAGAAGGTGTACGGCCCGGCTCCGCGCCCCGAGCTGCGGGTCATCACCTGCGGCGGCAGGTACTCGAAGCGGACCGGCTACCAGGGCAACGTGGTGGTCTTCGCGCATCTGACCGCGGTGCGCTGAGTCCCGGCGGGTCGGGCCGGGGCCTCAGGCGACCCACTGTTCGTACGCCATCTTCACCACGAGCCCGAAGACGGTGGTCAGGAGCACGATCCGGACGAAGCCGCTGCCCTTCTTGAGCGCCGTGCGGGCGCCGAACATGCCGCCCGCGAGGTTGAAGAGGGCCATCAGCGCGGCCAGTTGCCACAGGACGGCGCCCTGCCAGGCGAACATCGCGAGGGCGCCGGCGTTGGTGCAGCAGTTGACGATCTTCGCGGTGGCCGACGCGGAGACCAGGTCGAGGTGGAGCACGGCGGTCAGGGCGAGCACGAGGAAGGTGCCCGTGCCGGGTCCGACGAGGCCGTCGTAGAAGCCGATGCCGAGGCCCGCGAGGCCGATCGCGGCGAGGATCCGCTTCGGTGAGGCGGGCTCCGCGGCGGGCGCGGTGCCGAAGGCGGGCCGCAGGATCACGAAGCTGCCGACGGCGACGAGCACCACCATGATCACGGGCTTCAGTACGTCGGTGCTCATCCCCGCCGCGAAGAAGGCGCCGCCCATCGACCCGGCGAGCGCGGCGAGGCCGATCCGGACGGCGGTGGGCACGTCGACGGGGGTCTTCTTCACGTAGGTCACCGCGGCGCCCGTCGTACCGACGATCGCCACCGCCTTGTTCGTGCCGAGGGCGTGTGCGGCCGGGGTACCGCCCGGCAGGCCGAGCAGCAGGGCGGGGAGCAGCAGCAGTCCGCCGCCGCCGACCACGGCGTCGATCCAGCCGGCCGCGAGGGCGGCGAGGCAGAGCACGACGACCGTGGTCATGGATATGTCAGGCATGATCGCGACCCTATAGCCAACCCTCACACCGCCCCCGAGCGGACGCTGAGCGCACCGTTCCCCCGGAGAAACAACGCGGCCCCGGCCGGGAAACACCCGCCCCGCAGGCTGCTGAGCATGACATCCACGGCAGTGGTGATCGGCACGGGCCTGGCCGGCGCCCGCGTAGCGCAGCGCCTCGGCGCCGAGGGTCCCGGAGGCACCGGGGCTCCCGGAGGCCCCGACACCGTACTCATCGGCGAGGAGGACCACGCCCCGTACAACCGCGTGCTCCTCGCGGAGGTCCTCGCGGGCCGGTACGGCGCGGACGTGATCACCCTGCCGAAGCCGCCCGGCACCACCCTGCGCACCCGCGTGGTCCGCGTCGACCGCGCGGAGCGCCGGGTGCACTGCGCGGACGGCACCGTCGTCCCCTACGGCACCCTGATCATCGCCACCGGCTCCAACCCCGTGCTGCCGCCCCTGCGCGGTCTGTTCGCGCCCGGCGCCCGGGAGCTGCCGGGCGGGGTGCACGCCTTCCGGACGATGGACGACTGCCTGGCCCTGTCCGCCGCCGTCACGCCCGGGGTCCGCGTCGTGGTCATCGGCGGCGGTCTCCTCGGCGTCTCGGCGGCCCGCGCGCTGGCCGAGCGGGGCGCGCAGGTCGTCCTGACGCAGCAGGCCGAGCGGCTCATGGAGCGTCAGCTCGACCCGGCCTCCTCGGAGCTGGTGCGGGCGCACCTGACCGGCCTCGGCGTCGAGGTGCACACCGAGTGCCGGGTGCGCGGGGTCGGCGTCACCGACGGGGCCGTGCGCAGCGTGGAGCTCGCCGACGGCTACTCGCTGGACACCGATCTGACGGTCCTCGCCTGCGGCGTCCGCCCCCGTACCGGTCTGGCGCTGGCCGCCGGACTCGACGTACGCAAGGGCATCGTCGTGGACGACCGGCTGCGCACCTCCGACCCGCACATCCGTGCCGTCGGTGACTGCGCCGAGCACGCGGGCCGCGTCTACGGCCTGGCGACGCCCGCCCTGGAACAGGCCGACGCGCTCGCCGACGACCTCCTCGGCCGTGGCGCGGCCCCCTACACCGGCAGCCGCATGCTCACCCGCCTCACCCTCGCGGGCCCCGGTCCGCTGGACCTGGCGGCGTTCGGCGACCCCGAGCCGCACCCCGACGACGACGTCATCCAGCTCGCCGACGCCACCCGCGGCACCTACCGCAAGGTCGTCGTCCGCGGCGACCGCCTGGTCGGCGGCGTCCTGCTCGGCGACCTGGCCTCGGTGGGCGCGCTCGCCCGCGCCTGGGAGGCGGACGACCCGCTGCCCGACGACGACAGCCCCCTGCTCCACCTGCTCACCCATCCCCAAGCTCTCGACTCCGTTCGAGCAGGGCAGACCCCCATCGGAGGCCGCTGACATGCCGACACCCCCGAGCCCCGCACACACCCCGCGGGCCCCACACCACCGCCCCACGATCGTGCTCGTCGGCCACGGCATGGTCGGCCAGCGCTTCCTGGAAGCCGCCGTCGAGCGCGGTCTCGCGGCGAGCCACCGGATCGTGGTGCTCTGCGAGGAGCCGCGCCCCGCCTACGACCGGGTGCAGCTCACCTCGTACTTCTCGGGCCGCACGCCCGACGAACTCTCCCTCACCGACCGGGAGTTCCTCGACGCGCACGGCATCGAGCTGTACGTCGACGAACCCGCCGAGAGCTTCGACCGGGAGGCGAGGACGGTCACGGCCCGCTCCGGGCGCGTCGTCCCGTACGACACGCTGGTCCTCGCCACCGGCTCGTACCCCTTCGTGCCGCCCGTGCCGGGCAAGGACGCGACGGGCTGCTTCGTCTACCGCACCATCGAGGACCTCCTCGCCATCGAGGAGTACGCGAAGAAGCGCGCGACGACCGGCGCGGTGGTCGGCGGCGGCCTGCTCGGCCTGGAGGCGGCGGGCGCGCTGCGCGGTCTCGGACTCGCCACGCACGTCGTGGAGTTCGCGCCGCGGCTGATGCCGGTGCAGGTCGACGAGGGCGGCGGCGCGGCGCTCCTGCGCACCATCACCGGCATGGGCCTGACGGTCCACACGGGCACCGGCACGCAGGAGATCGTGACGGACGAGGACGGCGCGGTCAGCGCCATGAAGCTGTCCGACGGCCAGGAACTCGCCGTCGACCTGGTGGTGTTCTCCGCCGGTGTCCGCCCGCGCGACCAGCTGGCCCGCGACCACGGTCTCGCGGTCGGCGAGCGCGGCGGCATCACCGTAGACGAGCAGTGCCGCACCAGTGACCCGGACGTGTATGCGATCGGCGAGTGCGCGCAGGCCTCGGACGGCCGCGTGTACGGCCTGGTCGCGCCCGGGTACGAGATGGCGCAGACGGCCGCCGCCGCCATCGCCGCCGACCGCGAGGCGCGCTTCACGGGCGCCGACCTGTCGACCAAGCTGAAGCTCCTCGGCGTCGACGTCGCCTCCTTCGGCGACGCGCACGGCACGGCGGAGGGCTGCCTCGACGTCGTCTACTCCGACTCGCGCTCGGGCACGTACAAGAAGCTGGTGATCGGCGCGGGCGGTGAGCTGCTCGGCGGCATCCTCGTCGGCGACGCGGAGGCGTACGGCCTGCTGCGCCCGCTCACCGGGACCGTGCCCCCGCTGCCGCCCGAGCAGCTGGTGCTGCCCGAGGGCGCGGGCGCCCCCGTCGCGCTCGGCCCGGAGTCGCTGCCGGGCTCGGCGGTGATCTGCAGCTGCCACAACGTCACCAAGGACGCCATCCAGGCCTGCGCCACCCTGCCCGAGGTCAAGAAGTGCACCAAGGCCGGTACGGGCTGCGGCAGTTGCGTGAAGGTCATCGGGCAGCTCCTTCCGCACTCCGGCGACAAGGGGCTGTGCGGCTGCTTCGGGCAGACCCGCCAGGAGCTGTACGAGATCGTCCGTGTCCTGCGGATCACGTCGTTCCGCGCGCTGCTCGACGGGCACGGCCGTGAGGCGGCGCGCGGCGGCGAGGGCTGCGAGGTGTGCAAGCCGACGGTCGGTTCCATCATCGCCTCGCTGGCCCCGACGATCGGCGCCGAGGGGTATGTCCTGGACGGTGAGCAGGCCGCGCTCCAGGACACCAACGACCACTTCCTCGCCAACCTCCAGAAGAACGGCTCCTACTCGGTGGTCCCCCGCATCCCCGGCGGCGAGATCACCCCGGAGAAGCTCATCGTCATCGGCGAGGTGGCGCGGGACTTCGGCCTCTACACGAAGATCACCGGGGGGCAGCGCATCGACCTCTTCGGGGCCCGTGTGGAGCAACTGCCGATGATCTGGACGCGCCTCGTGGACGCGGGCTTCGAGTCCGGGCACGCCTACGGCAAGGCGCTGCGCACCGTGAAGTCCTGCGTCGGGCAGACCTGGTGCCGCTACGGCGTGCAGGACTCCGTGCGCATGGCCATCGACCTGGAGCTGCGCTACCGCGGCCTGCGCGCCCCGCACAAGCTGAAGTCGGCGGTCTCCGGCTGCGCCCGCGAGTGCGCCGAGGCCCAGTCGAAGGACTTCGGCGTGATCGCCACGGCGAGCGGCTGGAACCTGTACGTGGGTGGCAACGGCGGCGCGACCCCGCGCCACGCCGACCTGCTCGCGCAGGACCTGGACGACGCGGAACTGGTCCGCCTCATCGACCGGTTCCTGATGTTCTACATCCGCACCGCCGACCGCCTGGAGCGCACCGCGGCCTGGCTGGAGCGGCTCGACGGCGGCCTCGACCACGTACGCGACGTGGTCGTCCACGACTCGCTGGGCATCTGCGCCGAGCTGGAGGCGCTGATGGCCGACCACGTCACGCACTACCGCGACGAGTGGGCCGAGACCCTCGACGACCCCGAGCGGCTCGCGCGCTTCGTGTCCTTCGTGAACGCGCCGGGCGTGCCGGACCCCACGGTCGGCTTCGTCCCGGAGCGCGACCAGATCAAGCCGGACCTGCCCCTGCTGTCCATCGGCCCCCGCCCCCTGGAAGGAGCCTCCCGATGAGCACCGCCCCCACGCGTGTCCACCTGCGCTACGCCGACGACTGGTTCGAGGTCTGCGAGCGCGCCCGGCTGACCCCGGGCCGGGGCATCGCCGCCCTGCTGCCCGACGGCCGCCAGGCGGCGCTCTTCCTCGACCGCGAGGGACGCGCGTACGCCATCGACAACCGCGATCCGTTCACGGGCGCCGCGGTGCTCTCCCGGGGCCTGCTCGGCTCCGAGGCCGGCCGTCCGTTCGTCGCCTCGCCGCTCCTCAAGCAGCGGTTCGACCTGGAGACGGGGCGGTGCCTGGACGACGACGAGGTCGCCGTCCAGACGCATCCCGTACGGATCGCCTGACCGGCCGTCGCTGGCCCGACGCTCTCCGGGCCGCCCGAACGCCCTACGCCGCCATCCGCAGTTCCACCGCCGCCAGCGGGACGAAGCCGGGGCCCTCCCCTGCGGTGGGCGCGTCCTTGCCGCCGAGGCGCCGCAGCAGGGCGAGCGCGATCCGCTCGCCCTGTGCCTTCGCGCGGTCCGCGTCCGGGCCGCGGTGCAGCCCGTCGACCGTGGCGTGCCACAGCTGCACCCAGCGGCCGAAGTGCTCGGCGGTGAGCGGGCGGGCCGTGTGCAGCGCGGCGTGCGGGGCGAAGGCGTTGCGCCGGTAGTCGGCGGTGCGCCAGAGCGCGCGTTCCCAGAAGTCGGTGATGCGCGGGAGGTGGACATCGAGGTCGGTCCCGGCGATCTCCGTGAAGAACGGGCCGATGAGCGGGTCGGCGAACGCGGCCGTGTAGAAGCGGCGGAGCAGTACGTCGAGGTCGGCACGGGTGGCGATGTCCATACCGGCAGTTTCCCCCATCCACCGCGCCGCCCCCAGGACCGAAGGTCACCGCGGCAGGGGCGCGGGCCCCGCCCTACCGCAGGTCCGACGCCTCGAACACGCCGCGCGCCGCCGCCCCGTCGACCTGCTCGGTGAGCCGCCGCAGCTCGGCGCAGCCCGTCCTGAGCAGCCCGGCCTCCCGTGCGGCGCGGGCCCCCCGGTCCAGCCGGTGCAGCAGCAGCGGGTCGGCGACGAGGACCCGGGGGTCGAGTTCGACGCGGTGGCCGAGCGAGTCGCACAGGACCAGCCGCGCCGCCACGCCCTCGCTGCGGCGCACGGCGGTCAGCAGGCCGGTGCAGACGTGTCTGCGGCGGCCGAGCCCCTGGACGGCGAGCCAGCCGGGGCCCGCCGTCACCCGCGCGGGGTGCAGCACCACGTACAGCAGCGCGGCGAGCCCCCACCACAGGGCGAGCCTGAGCGCGGTGAACGTGCCGCTGAACAGGTCGAGGAGGACCACCAGCACCAGCAGCCCCAGCGCGCACAGGGCGGCGGACCGCATTTGGGCCGTCCAATTCCGGTCAGTCACCGTGTCCGCCGTGCCGCCGCCGCTCCGGTGGCCGCTGCCCCGCACCGCACCGCGCCGGGAAGCGCCCCGGATCGTCCTGTCGTGTCCCATGTGCGGCACCGTAGGACGCGCCGCGCGGCCATGGCGCCACCCTTGACGCCGCACATACACCCGAGGTGGAGACCTTGACGGAGCGCTGACGCGACACGCGCCCCGGCTTCCGGCTTCCGGCTTGGTGACACTCGGCCGCAACACCACTGTCGTAATCGCCGCGCATGGTTGATCGTTGGGCCGACGCGTACACGCACACGTACAGGTACTCCGACCTCACGCAGGGAGACGACCGGCATGACCATCAGCCGCAGGACACTGCTCGGGACCGGCGCGGCACTCGGCCTGCTCACCGCGTGCGGGTCGAACACGGGGCGTGGCGGCGGGGGTTCGGGCGGCAAGGGCCCGCGGCTCGCGCAGTGGTACCACCAGTACGGCGAGGCGGGCACCGAGCAGGCCGTGAAGCGGTACGCCGCCGCGTACGACAAGGCCGACGTCCAGGTGCAGTGGCGGCCCGGGAACTACGACGAGCAGACCGCCGCGGCTCTGCTCACCGACTCCGGGCCCGACGTCTTCGAGGTCAACGGCCCCTCTCTGGACCAGATCCGCAAGGGGCAGGTCGTCGACCTCACCGACCTCTTCGACGGCGTGAAGGACGACTTCGACCCGGTGGTGCTCGCCCCGAAGACGTACGACGGGAAGATCTGGGCGATCCCCCAGGTCGTCGACATGCACCTGCTCTACTACCGCAAGAGCCTGCTGGACGACGCGGGCGTCGAGCCGCCCCGGAGCCTGGAGGCGCTGGTCGACGCGGCGAAGGCGCTGACGACGAAGAAGGTGAAGGGCCTCTTCCTCGGCAACGACGGCGGCGCGGGCGCCCTCGGCATCACCCCGCTGCACGCGGCCGGCCTGGAGTCGGTCACGGAGGACGGCGAGGTCGGCTTCGACGACCCGGCCGCCGCCCGCGCCCTCGGCAGACTGCGCCAGCTGTACGCCGACAAGTCACTGCTGCTCGGCGCGCCCTCCGATTGGTCGGACCCCTCGGCGTTCACGCAGGAGCTGACCGCCATGCAGTGGTGCGGCCTGTGGGCGCTGCCCGCCGTACGCAAGGCGCTGGGCGACGACTTCGGTGTCCTCGCCCTGCCCCCGGAGGGCTCGGGTGGCAGGCCCGCGCTGCCCGTCGGGTCGTACGGCGCGGCGGTGAACGCCCGCGGCGACCACAAGGAGGAGGCGAAGGACTTCCTGAAGTGGCTGTGGATCGACAGGACGGAGTACCAGGAGGACTTCGCGCTCTCCTACGGCTTCCACATCCCGGCCCGGCTCTCCCTCGTGAAGAAGGCCGACAAGCTGAAGGAGGGCCCGGCGGCGGACGCCGTGCGCTACTCCACCGAGTACGGCTACGCCCAGCCGCTGCTGTGGACACCGGCGAGCCGCACCGCCTACCAGGACGCGCTGAGCCGGATCATCAAGTCCGGCGCGAACCCGGAGAGCGAGCTCAGGTCCGTCGTGCGCGAGGTGCGGGCGGAGCTGGCCCGGGTCAAGAAGAAGCGGTGAGGGAGACGTTGACGGGGACGGGAAGGAAGCGGCTGGGCACCCAGAACCGCACGCTCTGGTTCTGGGTCTTCGTCGGACCCTTCGCGCTGGGCCTGGTCCTCTTCACATACGTACCGCTCGCCTGGAGCGTCTACCTCAGCTTCTTCGACGCCCACAACACCGTCTCCCCCACCGACTTCGTCGGCTTCGACAACTACACGTCGATGCTGCGGAACGAGGCGTTCACCGACAGCCTCGTCACCTTCGCGGTCTTCTCGGCGTTCATCGTGCCCACCACGTTCGTCCTGTCGCTGGCGCTCGCCCTGATGGTCAACCGCATGCGCCGGGCGCAGGCGTTCTTCCGGTCGGTCTTCTTCCTGCCCGCCGCGTGCAGCTACGTCGTGGCGGCGCTGATCTGGAAGCTGTCGATCTTCAACGGCGTGCGGTTCGGGCTCGCCAACACCGTCCTCGGCTGGTTCGGCGCCGACCAGATCGCGTGGCTGTCGACGACACAGCCTCCCTGGTACTGGCTGGTCATCGTCACCGTGCGGCTCTGGCTCCAGGCGGGCTTCTACATGGTCCTCTTCCTGGCGGGCCTCCAGCGGATCTCCCCCACCCTCTACGAGGCGGCGGCGGTGGACGGTGCGCGGCCCGGCTGGCAGGTCCTGCGCCACATCACGCTCCCGCAGCTGCGCGCGACGTCGATCGCGGTGACGCTGCTCCTGGTGATCAACGCCTTCCAGGCCTTCGACGAGTTCTACAACCTGCTCTCGGACTCCCAGGGCTATCCGCCCTACGCCCGCCCGCCGCTCGTCTACCTCTACTACACGGCGCTCGGCCAGGGGCAGAACCTCGGATTCGGCAGCGCGGGCGCGGTGATCCTCGCGTTGATCATCGCGGTGGTGACGGTCGGCCAGGCGCGCTGGTTCGGCCTCGGCGGGAAGGAGGACTGACAGCGGTGACGGCACCCTCGAAAAGGCCCATGGATGACGCCCTGGTCCGGGCGGGACGCGCGCTGCGGGTCGTCCTGCTGATCGCGCTCGCCCTGCTGTTCCTGATCCCCTTCTACCTCCTCGTCCGCAACGGCCTCGCGTCCGAGGAGGACATCACCTCTCCCGACTGGACGTTCTTCCCCACCACGCTGCGCTGGTCGAACCTCTCGGAGCTCTTCGACGACCCGACGGTGCCGATGGCGCGCGCCCTGCTCAACTCGTCGCTGATCGCCGTCGCCACGACCCTCGGCACGGTCGTCCTCGCCTCACTCGCCGGGTACGGCCTGGCGCGCATCCCCTACCGCCACGCCGACCGCGTCTTCTACGCGATCCTCGGCACGATGATGGTCCCGGCGGCCGTCACCTTCGTACCGAGCTTCGTGCTGGTCTCGTCCCTCGGCTGGGTGTCGACCCTGCGCGGCCTGATCATCCCGACTCTCTTCTCGGCCTTCGCGTGCTTCGTCTTCCGGCAGTACTTCCTCGGCTTCCCGAGGGAGCTGGAGGACGCGGCCCGGGTGGACGGCCTCGGCTACTGGCGTACGTACTGGCGCGTGGTCGTCCCGAACTCCCGTCCCGTCTTCGCGGCCGTCGGCACGATCGTGTTCATCGGCGCGTGGAACTCCTTCCTGTGGCCCCTGGTGATCGGCCAGGACCGGGAGGCGTGGACGGTCCAGGTGGCGCTGGCCACGTTCACGACTTCCCAGGTCATCCGGCTGCACCAACTGTTCGTCGCGGCGGCGGTGTCGATCGTGCCGATCCTCGTGGTCTTCCTGTTCTTCCAGAGGTGGATCGTGGCGGGGGTGGAGAGGTCGGGCATCGACGACTGAGCCTCCCCCCTTGCCGTGGCCGCCCCGCGTCACTCCGGTTGGGTCAGGTCCTCCATGAGCTCGGGGAGTTGGCGGAGCCTGGACAGGGTCTGCGTCACCAGACGTACGGCGCCGTCGGCGCGGTGCCGGGCGATGGGGCGGGCATGGGTGGCCCCGCCGGCCTGCCGCCTCAGCCTCTCCAGGAGCTCGCCGGCTTCGGCGGACGTCTCGTGCAGCCGGCGAATGCGGTCCTCGACGCGGGTGACCAGGGCATCGACGGTGGGCTCGTCGGCTTCGACCGGCTCCTTGCCGACGGGCTCCTCTCCGGCGGACTCCTTCTCCGGCGGCTCCTGCTCGGGCGGTGGCGTCCGGTGGGCAGGGGCGAGGGCGGGCTCGGGGGCGGGTTCAGGGTCGGGCGGGAAGCCCGGTGCCGAGGGGGCCGGGGCGGGGCGCGACGTCACTGCCGTCTTGCGGCGACCCGTCCCGTTCTCCTTCGGGAACTCCCTGTCGAACCAGAAAGGCGTCATCTCCCGGCCCGGCATCTCCCTCCCCGAGACGCCGACCTGCCACGGCTTCCGGTCACCGTCGTCCATCGCGGCCACGAGCGCCCTCAGCACCCCGACCGCCATGATCCGGCTCTTCTCGTGCCGCAGGGCCTGCAACGAGTTCGTGACGCTCCGGCGCGAGCGGCGCATCCGCTCGCCCGCGTCGCCGATCATCTCCTGGCCGTCGAGCGAGCCGCGGTCGGCCTCGATGATGCCGAAGGACGCCAGCCAGTGGGCCGCGCGGTAGGCCACCAGCTCCTCGAAGGCCGCGTCGTCGGTGTCGGCGGTCGCCAGGAGGTCGGGCAGTCGGCGGCCGGAGAGGACGATGCCCTCACGGACCTTGAGGCCGAACACCTGTCCGACGCGTGGGTTCCACGGCTGCGGGTAGCTCTCGGAGGTGAGAGCGGACCAGGTTCTGGCCCGCTGATCGATCTCCGGCTTACTGAGCTGTGACGGCGGATTCTCACTGAGCGCGCGCCGCAGCAGATGGCGCCGGTGCGCATCCACAGGGAACAGCTCCAGCAGCAGTTTCATCGACCGCAGGTCGCGCAGCTCGGAGACCTCCATGTCCGGTGTCGCGTCCGGCAGTTCGCGGATCGGCGCGAGCCCCGAGAGCACTTCCGCCGTCTTCTCGCTCATCACGCGCCGGGCCACGTACATGCCGAGAACGCTGCGCCCCAGCGCGCGTGAACGGTTGATGGGGTCGAACTCCAGGGGCGGGTGCACATGGTCACGCCGGTTGTTCATCTGCACGATGCGGAACAGCCGCTGCGGGGTCGGGGTGCCGATCACCAGATGGGACTCCACCACGGCGATGGCGGCCGCCCGGCGGGCCCGGGAGCCGTTCGTGGGGTCGAGGTCGTCCGTCGCCTCCGCGTACTCCTTGTTGAGCAGGGTGGAGAACTCGGTGAGCCAGACATGGGGATCGAAGATGACGCCGTCGCCGTTCCTGCCCAGCTTTTCCACCGGGACACCGGCCAGTACCTCACCGGAACTCAGCCGGAAAATCGACTGACGCTTCTGCGTTCGATTGTTTCCGCGGACCGCCATCCATCCCCAGTACGCGGCCGGATAAAGGGGATTGCCGTCAGAGTCCCTTTCCGGCTCCTCGTCCAGGCGCACCTGCTGGGGAACGTACATCGCGGGGTCCTGCTGGCCGTTGAGGACCAGGTCCTCCTCCAGGTCATAGGGGCGGACCCGGTCCACGCGCATGAGGGCGTTCGCCGCGTCCTCGGCGTTCATCATCAGCGCGTGCCGGTTGGGCACCACGCTTTCCAGCGCGGCGAGACAGGTCTCGCTCCCGTCGCCGACGACTCCCTTCCACGGCCGCACCGGAGCCAGGGTCCGCTCCGTGCCGTGCCCGACCGTCGGGTCGGCCATGGAGCGCCAGATCGAGCTGATCCGCTCGTTGTGCCCCCACTGCACGCCTCCGACTCCGTGCATACGGACGAGGGCGACGACCATGTCACCGGCATCGGTGTGCACACGCCGGACCGCGCTTCCCTTGAGTCTGCGTACGCCATTGGCGTCCGCCTCGCCCAGCGTGTCCTCGGGCTCGACGACGAAGGGCGCGATGTTCTCCAGAGCGCCACGGGGCAGATTCACCCCCTCGGTCGCCAGTACGGCATCAATCCAGGCCTGTTGACGCTCCTGTGAGACCGGAAGGGGAAACGGCCCCGGGGAGCCGGATTTGCCCGCAGGCTCGTCACCGGAGGCAGGCAAGGAAGCAAGCACGTCGTAAACCCTTCACATGACGGAGCGGTGGACGGAGACAGGCTCCCGCCCCGGGCATATGACCGCCAAGTGATTGTCGTATCGCAAGTCAATTCGACCGATCGAGGGGCGTTAGAAAAAACAAAGAGCGCGGCTTCGCGGTCTCAATTCAGAGAAAGGGTGCGAGCTGAGATGCGAACTACTGTTCCCGGGTTGACCCGATGGTGAGGCGGCGCTACAGACGTCACGCCCCGCTCACCGCCGTCAGCAACGCCAGCGGTGCCGCCGCCGACTTCGATTCCAGGGCGCACGCGTGGGGGTACGGGACCGGCACCGGGTACGCCGCCTTGTCGTAGCCCGCGATGACCTCCGGGAGGCGGCCGTCCGCCGTGGCGGCGGCGGAGACCAGGCCACGCGCCACCGTGCGGGCCTCGTCGTGCAGGCCGTAGCGCGCGAGGCCCAGCGCGATCAGGGCGTTGTCGTGCGGCCACACCGAACCCCGGTGGTAGGAGAGCGGATGGAACGCGGGCTGCCCGGCCGCGACCGTCCGTACGCCCCAGCCCGAGAAGAAGTCCGGCTCCAGGAGCCGTCGGCCCACCGCCTCGCCGTACTCCTTGTCGAGCAGCCCCGACCACAGCAGGTGCCCGGCGTCCGAGGCGAGCGCGTCGACCTGGCGGCCCTCGCCGTCCAGCGCGAGCGCCGGGAAGTTCTGCCCCGGCATCCAGAAGTCCCGCTGGAAGCGGTCCCGCAGGTCGGCCGCCGCCTGCGCGAGCAGATCCGCGTACACGGGGTCGTCCCAGACGGTCCGCGCCAGCCAGGCGGTGCGGCACAGGGCGTCGTACGCGTACCCCTGCGCGCCCGCGGCCATGACCGGCCCGCTCGCCCCGCTGCCGTCGGCGGAGCAGATCGCGCCGGGCGAGTCCTTCCAGTTCTGGTGGGCGAGGCCGCCCCGGTCCGCGCGGTAGACGAGGTAGCCGCGCGAGGTGAGCCCGCCGTGGTCCAGCATCCAGCTCACGGCGGCGCGCGCGGCCGGTTCGAGGCGGCGGGCGAGCGCGGTGTCCCCCGCCTGCTCGGTGTACGCGCCGAGCAGCACCAGGAACAGCGGCGTCGCGTCCACCGAGCCGTAATAGCGGCCGAACGGCACCTGCCCGAAGTGGGCGAGTTCCCCGTGCCGCACCTCGTGGACGATCTTGCCGGGCTGGGCGACCGCGCCCGGCACGGCCTCCGTGGCCTGCGTCGCGGCGAGCGCGGGCAGCGTCGCCGCCGCCGGACCCGGCACATGGGGCAGGGCGAACAGCGAGGTCAGCAGGGCGTCGCGGCCCCGCAGGGTGAGGAACCAGGGCACGCCCGCGCCCGGCACGCTCAGCGCCTCGCCGTCCGGTCCCGTCGCCGGGACCCTCAGCACCGCGAGGTCGGAGAGGCCGCGCGCGCAGACGTCGGCGAGGGCGGGCCATCCGCTGATCAGCGTGAAGCCGGACCACAAGTCTTCGCGCACGGCGTCCAGTTGACGAACGGCCTCGGCGGGTGAGTCAGGCGGCCGGGGCGCTGCCTCCCCGTGCGGAGACGCGGCGGCACGCAGTGCCACCTCCACCGTGTCGTGGGCGTCGAGCTCCAGCGTCCATACGAGGCGACGCGCGCCGGCGCCCGTCTCCTCGACCGCGTCCGGCGCGGGGTCGGCGGTCACCGTGGTGCGGGCCCGCCATTCGCCGCGCCGGTAGCCGAACTCGACCCCCCGCACACCGTCGTCACCGTCGAGCGCCCGCCGGGTCCTGACGGCGCCCGGCTTGGCGTACGTACGGTGATCGGCGCGCAGCTCGAACTGGTCGGTGAAGTCGGCGTCCACGGTCAGCGCGATCCGCACCCGGGTCGCCACCGGGCGGTTGCTCACGATCCGCAGGGACTCCACGAAGGCGCCGTCGGCGACGGCCTGTTCACGCAGGATCGTGTACGCGGGCGGCTCCTGGCGGCCGCCGCGCGGCACGAGCACGCAGCGCGCCGCGCCGGTGGCGCCCGCGGACATCTCGACCGGCGCGAGGACCTCGGGCACGGCTCCGTCGACGGTCAGCTGCCAGCGGCTCACATGCCGCGCGTCCCGTACGAACAGGCCGTCCGGCCCCGCGCCACCGCCCCGCGCGCCGCCGACCCCGCTGATGTCACCGCCCGTGCCGACGGCCACGAACGTCCGTCCCCGCACCAGCAGCCGATGCCGGTCACTCATGCCCCCACCCCTCTCCCTCGGCCCCTTCGAAGAGCCCGTCCCGTCCCTCGCGCAGCAGGTCCAGCGTGAGCGCCGCCGTCCAGCCGAAGCCGCGCGCGCCGCATCCCTCGCCCGTGTACGGATCCACGTACTCGGCGAAGCCGGACGCGCCCGCCACGTCGAGCATGTCCGCGCGCAGCCCGTCCGCCAGGGCCTGCTCGCCGTGCAGCCGGAGGCCTTTTTCCAGCAGCCAGTTGGTGTTGAACCACGCCGGTCCGCGCCAGTAGCGGCGCGGGTCGAAGGCGGCCCCGGTCAGGTCGTGGCTCGGCACGAGCCGCGCCGGGCCGCCGAGCCCGAAGTGCGGGCCGCGGGCGGTGCGCACCAGGGCGGCGGCGACGCCGGGCGGCAGCGCGGGCAGCACCAGCGGGATCAGTCCGGTCACGCCCCGCTCGCCGATGAGTTCCCCGGAGCACAGGTCGCGGCAGAGGAACAGCTCCCGCTCCGGGTCCCACAGACGTGCCACGAGGGCCTCCGTCAGGGTCCGGGCGCGGGCGCGGTGCGCGCAGGACCGCGCCACCGGGCCGTCCAGCTCCGCGTCGATCAGCGCGAGTGCGTGCTCCGAGGCGATCAGCAGGGCGTTGAACGCGGGGTCCTCGACGCGGAACGCGCCCTGGCCGGCACCGGGGCCGGCCGCGTCGGGCGGTCCCGTCACGTCGGCGTACCCCCGGTCGCGGTAGTCCGCCGCGAGCCGCACATACCGCCCGTAGTCCGCGTCGGTCGGCCGGTCCTCGGGCGCCCCGTGGTCCAGGTCCGCGCGGCGGAAGGCGCCCGGATCCGCCGGTGCCACGCGGCTCAACGGGCCGTCCCAGCAAGGGCTGTTGTCCATGCCCTGCTCCCACGGGTGCAGCACGGCGGCGAGCCCCGCCCCGCCCGCGTCCCTGTCGCCCAGGAGATAGCGGTGCCAGGCGGTGAGGCGGGGGCGGAGGCGGGCGAGGAAGGAGCGGGCACGGGAGAGGCCGGGGTCGGCGCGGTGCACGAGCCAGGCGGCGAGCGCGTGCACCGGGGGCTGCACGATGCCGGAGGTCTGCACGTCGGCGGGGGCTCCGGCCGCCCTGCCCGCCGTGGCCGACCGCCAGAAGTCGGGGCTCGGGAAGTAGGCGTCGAGGGGCACGGCGTCGTTGAAGACGATGTGCGGGATGCGGCCGTCGCCCCACTGGGCCGACAGCAGCGTCTCCAGCTCCAACTGGGCCCGCAGCGGCGAGAGGTGACGCAGGCCGATCGCGATGAACGCGGAGTCCCAGGACCACTGGTGAGGATAGAGCGCCCGGGACGGCACGGTCGAGGTCCCCGTCCAGTTCGCCCACAGCACCTCGGCGGCGCGCTCCCGCAGCTGGCCCCGCGACAGGGCGGCGGCCCGTCGGGCGGGGCGGTGCGCCGCGAGGGGATGGGTGGTCGTGCTGCGGTCCACGCGGATCTCCCGGAGGCTTTCGACGTCCCGTCAGTTCGGTGCCCGGCACTCTAGAGTTACGTCTACTTCACACGCAAAACCCAATATGTAACGCTGAGTTGACGAGCACAAGGGGTACGTGGCGGGTTGCGCCGGGGCAATCCGGAATACGCCGTGGACCGTGTCGGCCGTACGGTGAGCGCCGGCGAAGACACGTTCGATCGGGAGGGACTCATGGGCGATCGGGAGGGACTCATGGGCTCGGCACGCCGCGGCACCACCACGGAGGGCTCCGCGCCCCCGGCGAACGAGCCCACCGGCACGGGCGACGGCACCGCGCCGGCCGCGCGCCCCCTCCCGCGCGCCCGCGCCGCCGCGGGTCAGTCCGGCGCCGGCGAACTGCTGCACCTCGTACGCAGCGGCCGGGCCACCACCCGCGGCGCCCTTCAGGAGGTCACCGGCCTGTCGCGGGCCACGGTGGGGCAGCGGCTCGGGCGGCTCTTCCGGGCCGGGTGGGTGCGGGAGGGGGCCGGGGGCCCGGTGGACTCGCCGCTCGGCGGGCGGCCCGCGCTGCGCCTGGAGTTCGACGAGACGCACGCCGTGGTGCTCGCCGCCGCCCTGGAGACCCGGCACGCCCGCACCGCCCTGCTCACCCTCGGCGGCGAGATCATCGCCGAGCGGTCGGGACCCGTCGCCGTGGAGGACGGCCCCGACGCGGTCCTCGGCGGACTGGGCGCCCGCTTCGGTGAGCTGCTGCGCGAGAGCGGGCGGTCCGCCGCGTCGGTCTGCGGCATCGGGCTGGCCGTGCCGGGCCCCGTGGACACCGGGACGGGCCGCGTCGTCCAGCCGCCGATCATGCCGGGCTGGGACGGCTACGACATAAGGACCCGCCTGCGCCGGGCGTTCACCGAGGCCCCCGACCTCCCCGTCCTCGTCGACAACGACGCCAACCTCATGGCGTACGGCGAGCAGCACACCCACTACCCGCACTGCGCGGCCTTCGCCCTGGTCAAGGTCTCCACGGGGATCGGCGCGGGTGTCGTGGTGGACGGCGCGGTCTACCGGGGCATCGACGGCGGCGCGGGCGACATCGGCCACATCCGGGTGCCCGAGGGAGCGGACGCGCTGTGCCGGTGCGGCTCGCACGGCTGCCTCGCCGCCGTGGCCAGCGGCGGGGCGGTGGCCCGCAGACTGACGGAGGTGGGCGTCGCGGCGGCCTCCGGCTCAGATGTGCGGGCGCTCCTGGAGGCGGGCCACCCCGAGGCCGTACGGTTCGCGCGCGAGGCGGGGCGGCATGTCGGCGAGGTCCTGGCGACCGTCGTGACCCTCCTGAACCCGGGCGTTCTCATGATCGCCGGAGATCTGGCCGGAACCCCCTTCCTCACGGGCGTACGTGAGCTGCTGTACCAGCGAGCCCTGCCCCGCTCCACCGCCCACCTGGACGTCGTCACCTCCCGCCTGGGCGAGCGCGCGGCCCTGATCGGCGCGGCAACGCTCGTGGTGGAGCACTTGTACGCGCCCGGCCGGGCGGAGGAGCGGCTCGCCGCCCTGGGGGTGTAGCGGCCGTGGGCGGCGTCTCCCGTGGTGGGCGCGGCGCGTCCGGATGGTGACATCGCGTCGCTCCAAACGGCGTGATTCTCGCCACCCCTGATAGGCCTTGCGCTCAGATGAGCGCTTCATGGGCGGCTGCACTTCTCCAAGGGGTGGCACTCAGTGCCAATGCTCGATCATTCATGAAGTGAACTCACATCTGAGAATATCTCGCTCGTTTGAGCGTTTACCAGGATCTACGGGGGTTGCAACTTCAAGACTTGAACACAACGGTCGGCCTCCCCCTACCCCCGGGTCACTTTCGATCTAGCGGCGGACGGGTGGTTACGGCCGCATGACGCGCAAGTGGACGTACCCACGCGCCTTCGATCTGGGTATGTTCCTCGCCGTCAGGGCAGCCACCGAGTCCTCGAGGAGTCGAGACCCGTGTCGGAAAACAAAGATCCCCACGTAGCTCACACGAGTGAGACGACCGCGGCGACCGAGGGGGTGAAGTTCGTTTACGACTTCACCGAGGGCAACAAGGACCTCAAGGACCTTCTCGGCGGCAAGGGCGCGAACCTCGCCGAGATGACCAATCTCGGGCTGCCCGTCCCTCCGGGCTTCACCATCACCACCGAGGCGTGCAAGACGTACCTCGGCAGCGGTGCGGAGCCGGCCGAGCTGCGCGACGAGGTCAGCGCGCACCTCGACGCCCTGGAGAAGAAGATGGGCAAGAAGCTGGGTCAGGCCGACGACCCGCTGCTCGTCTCGGTCCGCTCGGGCGCCAAGTTCTCCATGCCCGGCATGATGGACACCGTCCTGAACATCGGGCTCTCCGACAAGTCCGTGACCGGCCTCGCCAAGCAGTCCGGCGACGACCGCTTCGCGTGGGACTCCTACCGCCGGCTCATCCAGATGTTCGGCAAGACCGTCCTCGGCGTCGACGGGGACCTCTTCGAGGACGCCCTTGAGGCCGCCAAGAAGGCGAAGAAGGTCGCGGTCGACACCGACCTCGAAGCGGCCGACCTGAAGAAGCTGGTCACCAAGTTCAAGAAGATCGTCAAGGCGGAGGCCGGGCGGGACTTCCCGCAGGACCCGCGCGAGCAGATGGACCTCGCGATCCGTTCGGTCTTCGAGTCGTGGAACACCGACCGCGCCAAGCTCTACCGCCGCCAGGAGCGCATCCCGCACGACCTCGGCACGGCCGTCAACGTCTGCTCGATGGTCTTCGGCAACCTCGGCCCGGACTCCGGCACGGGCGTCGCGTTCACCCGCGACCCGGCCAGCGGCCACCAGGGCGTCTACGGCGACTACCTCCAGAACGCGCAGGGCGAGGACGTGGTGGCGGGCATCCGCAACACCGTGCCGCTCGCCGATCTGGAACAGCTGGACAAGAAGTCGTACGACCAGCTCATGCAGATCATGGAGACCCTCGAAACGCACTACAAGGACCTGTGCGACATCGAGTTCACCATCGAGCGCGGCCAGCTGTGGATGCTCCAGACCCGCGTCGGCAAGCGCACCGCCGGTGCCGCCTTCCGCATCGCGACGCAACTCGTCGACCAGGGCCTGATCGACGAGGCCGAGGCGCTCCAGCGCGTCAACGGCGCGCAGCTCGCGCAGCTGATGTTCCCGCGCTTCGACGCGGACTCCAAGGTGCAGCAGCTCGGCCGCGGCATCGCCGCGTCACCGGGCGCCGCGGTCGGCAAGGCCGTCTTCGACTCGTACACCGCGATCAAGTGGTCGCGTTCGGGCGAGAAGGTCATCCTGATCCGCCGCGAGACCAACCCCGACGACCTCGACGGCATGATCGCGGCCGAGGGCATCCTGACCTCGCGCGGCGGCAAGACCTCCCACGCGGCGGTCGTGGCGCGCGGCATGGGCAAGACCTGTGTCTGCGGCGCCGAGGAGCTGGAGGTCGACACCAAGCGGCGCTGCCTCACCGCGCCGGGCGGCATCGTCGTCGAGGAGGGCGACGTCGTCTCCATCGACGGCTCGACCGGCAAGGTCTACCTCGGTGAGGTGCCCGTCGTGCCCTCCCCCGTCGTCGAGTACTTCGAGGGCCGCATGCACGCGGGCGCCGAGGACGCCGACGAGCTGGTCGCCGCTGTGCACCGGATCATGGCGTACGCGGACCGCGTACGGCGGCTGCGGGTCCGCGCCAACGCGGACAACGCCGAGGACGCGCTGCGCGCCCGCCGCTTCGGCGCGCAGGGCATCGGCCTGTGCCGCACCGAGCACATGTTCCTCGGTGAGCGCCGCGAGATGGTCGAGCGCCTGATCCTCGCCGACGCGGACGGGGAGCGCGAGGACGCCCTCAAGGAGCTCCTGCCGCTGCAGAAGCGGGACTTCGTGGAGCTCTTCGAGGCGATGGACGGCCTGCCGGTCACCATCCGTCTGCTCGACCCGCCGCTGCACGAGTTCCTGCCCGACATCACGGAGCTCTCCGTCCGGGTGGCCCTCGCCGAGTCCCGCAAGGACGCCAACGAGAACGACCTGCGCCTGCTCCAGGCCGTGCACCGCCTGCACGAGCAGAACCCGATGCTGGGCCTGCGCGGCGTACGCCTCGGCCTGGTGATCCCCGGGCTGTTCACCATGCAGGTGCGGGCCATCGCGGAGGCGGCGGCCGAGCGGAAGAAGGCCAAGGGGGACCCGCGTGCGGAGATCATGATTCCGCTCGTCGGCACCGTCCAGGAGCTGGAGATCGTCCGCGAGGAGGCCGAGCAGGTCATCGCGGAGGTCATCGAGTCCACCGGCGTCGAGCTGAAGCTGGCGCTGGGCACGATGATCGAGCTGCCGCGCGCCGCGCTGACGGCCGACCAGATCGCGGAGGCCGCGGAGTTCTTCTCCTTCGGCACGAACGACCTGACGCAGACCGTCTGGGGCTTCTCTCGGGACGACGTGGAGGCTTCGTTCTTCACCGCCTACCTGGAGAAGGGCATCTTCGGGGTCTCGCCGTTCGAGACGATCGACAAGGACGGCGTCGGCAAGCTGGTCAAGGACGCGGTCAAGGCCGGCCGCGCCACGCGCCCCGACCTGAAGCTCGGCGTCTGCGGCGAGCACGGCGGCGACCCGGAGTCCGTGCACTTCTTCCACGAGGTGGGCCTGGACTACGTCTCCTGCTCACCGTTCCGCATCCCGGTCGCCCGTCTGGAGGCGGGCCGCGCGGCCTCGCACTCGGCGGGCAGCGACCACCGGTAGCCAGACCCCGGAGCCGTCGCCGCGTCCCCGACCCTCAACCGATGCGGCGACGGCTCCGGTCCACGATGAAGGGGCGGCACCCTGTGCGGGGGTGCCGCCCCTTCGTGTGTCGTCAGCGCGGAAGGCTTCCGGACCGGTTCCTCGCGATGTTCCGGTTCCTCGCGATGTTCCGGGTCTTCCTGGTGGTGGCCGACTCGGCGAGCAGGGCGAGTACCGCGGGCGACGTCGACGCCTCGGCCAGGAAGCGCTGCATCCAGGCCGTGACCTCCGCCAGCTCAGCCGGGGTCGGCACGTGACCATCCCTGACGGACAGGTAGAACAGCCAGTCGTGGATGCGGCGGCGGATGAACGCGCGGTGCCCCTCCACCCTGAACCGGGCGATCTCCGGCAGCAGTTCGTCCGACCACTGCCGGAACTCGGCAGAGCCGGTCGCCTTCCTCGCGATCTCGTCCACGAGGGCGACCACCGCCACCTTGGCCCCCATCTCGTGCGGGTCGCGCCGGATCGTGGCCACCATCGCGCGGTCCCGGTCGCGGCTCGGTGACGAAGCGGCCGCGGAGACGACGCGCAGATACGCGGACGTCCTGGCGTGCTCGTCCGCGACGGCCTCGTCGACATCCACGTCGTCGATGTCGGCCTCCGCCAGCAGCTCGGCCACATCGGAGCGCAACGTCATCGCTTCATCCCCCTCGCCTGCGTGCGTACGCGCGTACGTGAACTGCGTGTGCTCGCAGGGTGAGCCGCGGCGGGGATCAGCCGCCCGACGTGTCCAGCTCCGCGTCCTCGCCGACGCCCGCGCAGTCGTAGGGGTCCTTCAGCCAGCCGTCCGGCAGGACCACGCGGTTGTTGCCCGACGTACGGCCGCGCGGGCCGTCCGCGCCCGCCGGCCAGTCCTGGTCGAGGTCCAGCTCGCCGAGGCCGTCCTCCAGTTCGGCCAGCGACGAGGTGATCGCGAGGCGCTTGCGCATCTCCGAGCCGACCGCGAAGCCCTTCAGGTACCAGGCCACGTGCTTGCGGAAGTCGATGACGCCGCGCGACTCGTCGCCGATCCACTCGCCGAGCAGCGTCGCGTGGCGGAGCATGACCTCGGAGACCTCGCGCAGGGTCGGCGCCTGCGGTGCGCCCGTGCCCTCGAAGGCCGCGACCAGGTCACCGAAGAGCCACGGCCGACCGAGGCAGCCGCGGCCCACGACGACGCCGTCGCAGCCGGTCTCGTCCATCATCCGGACCGCGTCGGCCGCCGACCAGATGTCGCCGTTGCCGAGCACCGGGATCTCCGGCACGTGCTCCTTCAGGCGCGCGATGGCGTCCCAGTCCGCCGTGCCGCCGTAGTGCTGGGCGGCCGTGCGGCCGTGCAGCGCGATCGCCGTCACGCCCTCCTCGACCGCGATGCGGCCCGCGTCCAGGAAGGTGATGTGGTCGTCGTCGATGCCCTTGCGCATCTTCATCGTCACGGGAAGATCGCCCGCGCCGCTGACCGCTTCCTTCAGGATCGCGCGCAGCAGAGGCCGCTTGTACGGGAGCGCGGAGCCGCCGCCCTTGCGCGTCACCTTGGGGACGGGGCAGCCGAAGTTCAGGTCGATGTGGTCGGCCAGGTCCTCTTCCGCGATCATCCGGACGGCCTTGCCGACCGTCGCCGGGTCGACGCCGTACAGCTGGATCGAGCGCGGCTTCTCCGTCGCGTCGAAGTGGATCAGCTGCATCGTCTTCTCGTTGCGCTCCACCAGGGCGCGCGTCGTGATCATCTCGCTGACGAAGAGGCCCTTGCCGCCCGAGAACTCCCGGCACAGCGTGCGGAACGGCGCGTTCGTGATCCCCGCCATGGGGGCGAGGACGACGGGCGGCTGTACGGTGTGCGGGCCGATCGTGAGGGGCTGGGACGGCATGGGGGCTCTCCGGGACGGACGACGGGACCCTCTATTGTCCCTCACTCCCCGGACTGCCCCTCACTCCTGCTCCCTCGACAGCTCCGCCAGCCGTTCCAGGCGCTCCTCCGTCTCGTCGTCGGCCGGGACGTACGTGATGAGGCGGTGCGCGTGCGCCAGTGGCGCCATCCACAGCATCCGGTGCTCCAGGCGCAGCAGCCCCACCTCCGGGTGCTGATAGCGCTTGACGTGTGGGGACACCGTCGCCACCTCGTGCCGCTCCCACAGTTCGCGGAACTCGGCGGACACTTCGAGCAGCCGGTCCCTCAGCTCCCGCCAGGCGGGCTCCGCGCCGTGCTCGGCCATGGCGGCGCGGAACTTCGCGGTCAGGTCGCGCAGCATCTCGTCCCGGTCGAGGAAGGTCGCCCGCCACCTGTCGTCGGTGGCCAGGAGCCACAGACAGTTGCGGTCACGGGGCTCCATCGCGTCGAAGTCGCCGAAGACGTGGGTCCAGGGACGGTTGTACGCGAGGACGTCGTAGCGGCCGTTCTGCACCGTCGCCGGATAGGGGGCGACGCGGTGCATGAGGCGCCTGACCTGCGCGGACAGCGCCGTGCACTCGGCCTCGGGGCGCGGGTCGACGGCGCCGCCGAGAGCGAAGAGATGGGCGCGTTCGCTCGGGTCCATGAGCAGCGCCCTGGCGATGGCGTCCAGGACCTGCGCCGACACCTTGATGGGCCGCGCCTGCTCCAGCCACGTGTACCAGGTGACGCCCACGGAGGAGAGCTGCGCGACCTCCTCGCGGCGCAACCCCGGCGTGCGCCGCCTCGGACCGCGCACCAACCCCACCTGCTCGGGCGTCACGCGCTCACGGCGGCTGCGGAGGAAGGCGGCGAGTTCCTGCCCGCGGATGTCTGCACCGGTCACGGAGCAAGGCTGCCCGATGCCGCAGCCTGTTTCCAGGTACGGCTGGTACCAGGATAAAGAGACTCTGGTACCCCTCTGCGGGCCGCAACATCGTCGTAGCCGTGACTCTCAAGCCCGACTTCGAGAAGACTCCCGTGCGAGCCATCGCGCCCACGGGCCCCGCCCCGCTGACCCCACTGCCCCCGCAAACCGCACAGACCCCGCCCACCCCACTCACCCCGCTGGGTCTGTTCACCGTCCTCCTCGGCGCCGCCCTCTCCAGCATCGACTTCTTCATCGTCAATGTCGCCCTGCCCAGCATCGAACGCGACCTCCACGCCTCCCCCGCCACGCTGGAGATGGTCGTCGCCGGGTACGCGGTCGCCTACGCCGTGCTGCTCGTCCTCGGCGGGCGGCTCGGTGACTCGTACGGGCGCAGGACGCTCTTCCTGTGGGGCGTGGCCGCCTTCGGCCTGACGTCGCTCGCCTGCGGGCTCGCGCCCGGCGCGTGGTGGCTGGTGGGGGCGCGCGTGGCGCAGGGCGCCGCCTCCGCGCTGATGCTGCCGCAGGTCCTCGCCACCATCCACGCCACGACGCGGGGCGAGGGGCGCGCGAAGGCCGTCGCGCTGTACGGCTCGGTGAGCGGACTCGGCGTCCTCCTCGGGCAGGTGCTCGGCGGGGTCCTGGTCGCCGCCGACCTCGCGGGCACCGGCTGGCGCATGGCGTTCCTCGTCAACGTGCCGGTCGCGGTCGCCGCCCTGCTGTGCGCACTACGCGCGGTACCGGACAGCCGGGCCGGGCAGCCCCGCCGCAGCGACACCGGCGGCACCCTCCTGCTCGGTGCCACGCTGACCGCCCTGCTCCTGCCCCTGTCCGAGGGACGGGCCACCGGCTGGCCCCTCTGGTCGCTGCTGACGCTCGCCGCCGCCCCGCCGCTGGCCTGGGCGTTCATCGCCGTCGAACGCCGCGCGGAGCACACCGGCGGCAGCCCGCTGCTGCCCCCGTCCCTCCTGCGCGCGCCCGGCGTCCGCAGGGGCCTCGTCCTCGGCCTGCCGATCTTCATCGGGTTCAGCGGCTGGATGTTCGTCAGCGCGATCGTGCTCCAGCAGGGCCTCGGCTACGGCGCGCTCAAGGCGGGCCTGACCATCGTCCCGATGGGCGTCACGCAGATCGCGGCGTCGATGCTCGCGCCGCGCCTGGTGGCACGGCTCGGCGGCCGGGCGATGACGCTCTGCGCGCTGGTGCACGGCTTGGGCCTGGTGGTGCTCGCCCTGACGGTGCTGTGGCTGCCGTGGCCCTCGCTCGGCCCCTTGGCGCTGGCGCCCGGTCTGGCCCTGTGCGGCCTCGGCCAGGGCGTCGAACTCGCCCTCTACTACCGGATCGTGCTCGCCGCGGTGCCCTCCGCGCGGGCGGGCGCGGGCAGCGGTCTGGCGGCCACCGTGCAGCAGTCCTGCCTGGCGGTGGGCGTGGCGACGGTCGGCTCGCTCTTCCTCGCGCTGGTGCCGGGACTCGGCATGCGCGACGCGTTCGCCGCCGTACTCGGGGTGCAGTGCGTGGGCCTGCTCGGCCTGGCGGTGCTGAGCCTGGGGCTGCCACGGCGGCTGAGCTGAGCCGGGCCCTGCCCATGCCTGAGGGCTACCGTCGCTTACATGCCCGATGAACTCACCCCCCGCCGACGGATGCTCGTCCTCGCGATCTGCTGCATGAGCCTGCTGATCGTCAGCCTCGACAACACCGTCCTGAACGTCGCGCTCCCCACCATGCGCGAGGAGTTCGACGCGAGCGTCTCGGGCATGCAGTGGACGATCGACGCGTACACCCTCGTCCTCGCCTCGCTCCTCATGCTCGCCGGCTCCACCGCCGACCGCGTCGGCCGCCGCAGGGTCTTCAAGACGGGACTTGTCGTCTTCACCCTCGGCTCGGTGCTCTGCTCCCTCGCGCCGAACCTCGAATGCCTGGTGGCGTTCCGCATGATCCAGGCGGTGGGCGGCTCGATGCTCAACCCCGTCGCCATGTCGATCATCACCAACACCTTCACCGAGCCCCGGGAACGGGCCCGCGCCATCGGCGTCTGGGGCGGCGTCGTCGGCATCTCCATGGCGGCGGGCCCGCTGGTCGGCGGCCTGCTCGTCGACTCGGTCGGCTGGCGCTCGATCTTCTGGGTCAACCTGCCGGTGGGGCTCGCCGCGCTCCTGCTGACCATCCGGTACGTCCCCGAGTCCCGCGCCCCTCGGCCGCGCCGCCCGGACCCGGTCGGGCAGCTCCTGGTGATCGTGCTGCTCGGCGCGGTGACGTACGCGATCATCGAGGCGCCCAGCGTGGGCTGGACCTCCCCGCTGACCCTCGCCTTCGCGGGCGCGGCCCTGGCGGCCCTGCTCGGCCTGCTGGCCTACGAACCGCGCCGCGCCGAACCCCTCATCGACCTGCGCTTCTTCGGGTCGGCGCCGTTCAGCGGGGCGACGGCGATCGCGGTCTGCGCCTTCGCGTCCCTGAGCGGCTTCTTCTTCCTCTCGACGCTCTACCTCCAGGACGTACGAGGCCTGGACGCACTCCACGCCGGCCTGTGGATGCTGCCGATGGCGGCCATGACGTTCGTCTGCGCGCCGCTGTCGGGCCGCCTGGTCGGCAGCCGCGGGCCGCGCCTGCCGCTGCTGATCGCGGGGGTGGCGATGACGGTCTCGGGCGTCCTCTTCGCCGCGTTCGAGGCGGAGGACTCGGGCGGGACGCGCCTGGCCGCATACGTCGTCTTCGGCCTGGGCTTCGGCTTCGTCAACGCCCCCATCACCAACACGGCGGTCGCCGGCATGCCACGCGCCCAGGCGGGCGTCGCCGCGGCGGTCGCCTCCACCAGCCGCCAGATCGGCCAGACCCTGGGGGTGGCGGTGATCGGCGCGGTACTGGCGTCCGGGGTCGCCTCCTCCTCGTACGCGACCGACTTCACGGAGGCGAGCCGCCCCGCCTGGTGGATCATCGCGGGCTGCGGCCTGGCGGTACTGCTCATCGGGGCGCTGTCCAGCGGGCGGTGGGCGCGGGAGACGGCGGAGCGGACGGCGGAACGCCTGGAGAAGCCGGTAATGGCTGACGCCCGACAGATGACGGCTGACGACTGACGGCCCGGCGACCGACGACTGGCAGATGACAGATGACAGATGACAGATATTGAAATCTGTCATCTGTCATGTCATCGTGGACGCATGCGTACTCTCACTCTCGGCACCACCGGCCCCCGCACCTCCGTCCTCGGCCTCGGCTGCATGGGCATGTCCGCCCTCTACGGCGAGGCGGACCGCACGGAGTCCATCGCGACCATCCACGCCGCCCTCGAAGCGGGCGTCACGCTCCTGGACACCGGCGACTTCTACGCCATGGGGCACAACGAACTGCTGATCGGCGAAGCCCTCCGCACCGCCCCGGCCGCGCGCCGCGAACAGGCGCTGACCAGCGTCAAGTTCGGCGCCCTGCGCGACCCCGACGGCGGCTGGTCCGGGTACGACGGGCGGCCCGCCGCCGTCAAGAACTTCGCCGCGTACTCCCTCCAGCGCCTCGGCGTCGACCACATCGACGTCTACCGCATCGCCCGCCTCGACCCCGATGTCCCGGTCGAGGAGACGGTGGGCGCCATCGCCGAGCTGGTCGAGAAGGGGTACGTGCGGCACATCGGCCTCTCGGAGGTGGGCGCCGACACCATCCGCCGGGCCGCCGCGACCGCCCCGGTCTCCGACCTCCAGATCGAGTACTCCCTCGTCTCGCGCGGCATCGAGGCGGAGATCCTGCCGGCGGTCGCCGAGCTGGGCATCGGCGTCACGGCGTACGGCGTGCTCTCCCGCGGTCTGATCTCCGGCCACTTCACCCGCGACCGGCAGCTGGCCGCGAACGACTTCCGCGCCATGAGCCCCCGCTTCCAGGGCGAGAACCTCGACCGCAACCTCGACCTGGTCGACGCCCTGCGGAAGATCGCCGAGCGGAAGGGCGTCAGCGTCGCCCAGACCGCCATCGCCTGGGTGCTGGCGCAGGGCCCCCGGCACGGCGCGGCCATCGTGCCGCTGGTCGGCGCGCGCCGCCGGGACCGGCTCGACGAGGCCCTCGGCGCGCTCGGCGTGACGTTCGACGACGCCGACCTCGCCGCGATCGAGGCGGCCGTGCCCGCGGACGCGGTGGCCGGCGCGCGCTACCCGGAGGCGCAGATGGCACACCTCGACAGCGAGCACTGAGCCGCCCACGGGTACGGTCTAGGGCATGGCAACCGCGGCACCCCTGACCCCCGAGCGCATCCTCGAAGCGACCGAGGAGGTCTTGCGCAGGCACGGCGCGGCCAAGGCCACGGTTGTAGACGTGGCCCGCGCCCTGGGGGTGAGCCACGGCACGGTATACCGCCACTTCCGCACGAAGGCGGAGCTGCGCGGCGCGGTCACGAAGCGGTGGCTGGACCGTACGTCCGTGGCGCTCGCGGGCATCGTCACCGGCTCCGAGCCGCCCGAGGCGAAGCTCCGCCAGTGGCTCGCGGGCCTCTTCGACGCCAAGCAGCACAAGGCGGGTGACGATCCCGAACTGTTCGCCACCTACACGGTGTTGGCGGAGGAGAACGGCGACGTGGTGAACGACCACATCACCGAACTCACCGGCCAGCTGACCGCGATCATCCAACAGGGCGTGACCACAGGCGACTTCACGTCCCCCGACCCCGCCCTGTCGGCCCGCGCGGTCTTCGACGCCACCTCCCGCTTCCACGACCCGTGCTACGCCCCGCACTGGTCCCGCCCCGGCATCGACGAGGCGTTCACCGCCGTACTGGACCTGACGGTGCGGGGGCTGCGGGCCTAGCCGCCCCTGCGCATCAGCAGATGCCCCCGGCGGAACCGCTCCCCCTCCCACGGCTCCCGCAGCATCCGGCCGATCTCGGTGAAGCCCGCCTCGCCGGCCAGCTCCGCGAGGCCGTCGACGGGCCAGCGGTATGCCGTGGTCACCTTGTGGTCGAACTCCGTGACCGGGCCGCCCTCCGACTCGAAGAAGCCGAGCAGGAGGAGCCCGCCGGGGGCGAGCACCCGGCGGAACTCCTCGAAGTAGGGCCGTACTTCTTCCGGCGGCGTGTGAATGACCGAGTACCAGGACACGACGCCCGCAAGGCCGCCGTCGGGCACGTCGAGCGCGTCCATCGACCCGACCTCGAACCGCAGCTCCGGGTAGGCCTCACGGGCGAGGCCGATCATCGCCGGAGACAGGTCGACGCCGAAGACGTCCAGGCCCATCGACCGCAGCAGGGCGGTCACGGGGCCGGGGCCGCAGCCCACCTCGGCGACGGTGCCGTTGCCCTCGGCCCGCACGTGGTCGGCGAAGGCGGCGATCAACGCGCGGTCCAGGGAGGGGCCGTTGAGGTCGGTGCGGTCGATTCCGGCGTACTGGACGGCGACGGCGTCGTAGGCGTCCGCCGTCGTGGCGAGGTGCGTGGAGGTTCTGGTCATGGGTGAAGACCTTAGGGGCCGCCCCTGACACCCACACCTACAGCCCCTCCTCCGTCGGCCGGTGCTCCACGTACTCGATCACCGTCCCGTCCCGGTGCCGTGCCGTGAACCCCGAGCCCGTCGGGACCCTGATCAGTGGCTCCGTGATCTCCGCGCCCTCCGCCGCAAGGCGCTCCAGATACGCCCGCGCCGAGTCGACGAGGAGCGTGCCGTGCGTCGCGCGGAAGGGGGCCAGCGTCTCCTCCGTGCCCTCGATCAGGAGGAAGGCGCCGACCGCCGCGAGGGCGAGGTCCTTCTCCGGATACGTGAACCACATGTCCCGCTCGGTGCCGAGCAGCCGCTCGTACGAGGCCGCCAGCGCGTCCAGCGTGCCGGGGCCGGTGTAGACGCGGAGGAAGGGGCGGGGCGCGGGCAGGTCCGTGGAGTCGTTGCGGCGGCGCCACATCGTCGGGGTGTCAGTCATGGGACCAGCCTCGGCCCGGCCGCCCGCCGCTGCCAGAGAGGCATCGGTGGGGGTGAGTCCAGGTCATAGGCTGGGCCCATGGCGACCACGACGGCAACCTCGGCGCTCCGGTCGGGACTCGGCGGCTTCCTGCGCGCCCACCGCGAGCGCCTCACGCCCGGTGACGTCGGGCTGCCGGGCACCGCCCGCCGCCGCGCGAAGGGGCTGCGCCGCGAGGAGGTCGCCGTGCTCGCCGGGGTCTCCGTCGCCTGGTACACGTGGCTGGAGCAGGGCCGCGTGGACACCTCCCGGCAGGTGCTCGACGCCGTCGCCCGCGCCCTGCGCCTGGACGACGCCTCCCACCGGCACGCGCTGGCCCTCGCCGGGTTCGCCCCGGCGCCGGGCGACGCGCGGCCCGCGCACGACCCGGAGTTGAGGGCCGTGCTCGACAGTTGGCCCGACAGTCCGGCGCTGCTCCTGGGGCCCGCCCTGGACATCCTCGCCTGGAACCACGCGTACACCACGCTGTGGCCCGACCCGGCGGCCTTCCCCGAGGACCGGCGGAATCTGCTGCTCCTGCTGGTCACCGACGCGCGGCATCAGCGGCTGCTGCCCGGCTGGGAGCCGGTCGCCATGGATCTGTACCGGCACCTGCGCACACGGGCGGACCGCCGCCCCGACGCCGAGGACTTCCGGCACCTCACCGGCCTGCTGCGGTCCGCGCGGCCGGACCTGGCGGACTGGTGGGCCTGCCGCTCGGTCGGCGACTTCGCCCCGCGCACGGTGGACATCACCGAGGACGGCGGCTCGCCCCGCGCGTACGGCATGACCATGCTCCTCGCCCCCCAGCCGCAGGACGCCGCGATCCTCGTACAGACACGCGTACATACGGCGAAGCCCCCGGCTCCATAAGAGGAACCGGGGGCTTCACGCACCGCGCGAGAAGGGTCAGCAGCCCACGAGCCGCGTCGCGAGGTAGCCCTCGATCTGGTCGAGGGAGACGCGCTCCTGCTTCATGGAGTCACGCTCGCGCACCGTCACGGCGTTGTCGTCGAGGGTGTCGAAGTCGACGGTGACGCAGTACGGGGTGCCGATCTCGTCCTGGCGGCGGTAGCGGCGACCGATGGCGCCCGCGTCGTCGAACTCGATGTTCCAGTTCTGCCGCAGGGCGGTCGCGAGGCCCTTGGCCTTCGGGGACAGCTCCGGGTTGCGGGAGAGCGGCAGGACCGCGACCTTCACCGGGGCGATGCGGTGGTCGAAGCGCATGACCGTGCGCTTCTCCAGCTTGCCCTTGGCGTTGGGCGCCTCGTCCTCGAAGTACGAGTCGAGCAGGAAGGCGAGCATGGTGCGGCCGACACCGGCGGCGGGCTCGATGACGTACGGGGTGTAGCGCTCGCCGGCCTCCTGGTCGAAGTACGAGAGGTCCTGGCCGGACGCCTTGGAGTGCGCCGACAGGTCGTAGTCGGTGCGGTTGGCGACGCCTTCCAGCTCGCCCCACTCGCTGCCGCCGAACTGGAAGCGGTACTCGATGTCAGCGGTGCGCTTGGAGTAGTGGGAGAGCTTCTCCTTCGGGTGCTCGTACCACCGCATGTTCTCCTCGCGCAGGCCGAGGCCGGTGTACCAGTTCCAGCGCTGCTCCATCCAGTATTCCTGCCACTGCTCGTCCTCGCCCGGCTTGACGAAGAACTCCATCTCCATCTGCTCGAACTCGCGGGTGCGGAAGATGAAGTTGCCGGGCGTGATCTCGTTGCGGAAGGACTTGCCCATCTGCGCGATGCCGAACGGCGGCTTGCGGCGCGAGGTCTGCTGGACCTGGGCGAAGTTGGTGAAGATGCCCTGCGCGGTCTCGGGGCGCAGGTAGGCGACGGAGCCGGTGTCCTGCGTCGGGCCGAGGTGCGTGGCGAGCATGCCGGAGAACTGCTTGGGCTCGGTGAACTGGCCCTTGGTACCGCAGTTGGGGCAGTTGATGTCCGCGAGGCCGTTCGCCGGGGGGCGGTTGTGCTTGGCCTCGTAGGCCTCTTCCAGGTGGTCGGCGCGGTGGCGCTTGTGACAGGAGAGGCACTCGGTGAGCGGGTCGGAGAAGGTCGCGACATGGCCGGAGGCCTGCCAGACCTCGCTCGCCAGGATCACCGACGAGTCGATGCCGACGACGTCCTCGCGCGAGGTGACCATGTAGCGCCACCACTGGCGCTTGAGGTTCTCCTTCAGCTCGACGCCCAGCGGTCCGTAGTCCCAGGCGGCGCGCTGGCCGCCGTAGATCTCACTGCACGGGAAAACGAAGCCACGGCGCTTGCTCAGGCTGACGATGGTGTCGATCTTGTCGGCGGCCACGGTGCTCTCTTCATAAGACGGTGGGCGAGGCGAATGCCTCAGGTTACCGGCGGCCGGACCCCCCTAATCAAATCGGTTCCCCACAAGCGGCCTCGGGCCCCTTGTGGGGACCTTCACCGGGACCCCTTGTTGACAATCGTTTCCACATTTGTTGAAAATGAGTGTCATGAACGTACGACGACGCCTGATACCCACCGCCGCCCTTGCCTCCGCGACGGTCCTCGGCCTCACGGCCCTGACCGCCTGCTCCTCCTCCGCCGCGGACGACAAGGACGGCAAGCTCGACGTGGTGGCGTCGTTCTACCCCATGCAGTACCTCGCGGAGCAGATAGGCGGCGACCACGTCTCCGTCACGAACCTCACCGAGCCCGGCCAGGAGCCGCACGACCTCGACGTCTCCGCCAAGCAGCGCGGGCAGCTCGAGGAGTCCGACGTCGCCCTGTACCTCAAGGGCCTCCAGCCCGCCGTCGACGACGCGATCGACCAGTCCGGCATCAAGACCAAGGTCGACGCCGCCTCCCTGACCAGCATGGAGAAGCACGGCACCGAGGTCGGCGGCCACGCCGACGAGCACGCCGACGAGGGCCACGAAGACCACGGCCACGAGCACTCCCACGAAGGCTCCGACCCCCACATCTGGCTCGACCCGGTGCGGTACGCCGAGGTCGCCGAGGGCGTCGGCAAGGCCCTGGAGAAGGCCGACCCCGACCACGCGTCGACGTACAAGAAGAACACCGCGAAGCTCGTGAAGAAGCTCGATGGCCTGAACAAGCGCTTCGAAGACGGCTTGAAGAACACCAAGGCGGCCCCTCCGAAGGTCTTCATCACCACCCACGCCGCCTTCGGCTACCTCGCCGAGCGCTACGGCCTCACCGAGGAGGCCATCAGCGGCCTCGACCCCGAGGGCGAGCCGAGCAACAAGCGCGTCAAGGACCTCCAGAAGATGGCGAAGGAGGACGGCGTCACCACGGTCTTCTACGAGACGCTCGTCAGCGACGAGACGGCCAGGACCCTGGCGAAGGACGCGAACCTGAAGACTGATGTACTCGACCCGATCGAGGGCATCACCAAGAAGTCCAGGGGCGACGACTACATCGAGGTCATGGACTCCAACCTCCAGGCCCTGCGCAAGGCCCTGGGCGCCAAGTGACCCCACCCCCTGTGGCTACGGAGGCACGAGCCATGAGCAAGTCCCCTGATTCAGGTGAAGCCGTCATATCCCTGCGCAAGGTGACCGCCGAGCTCGGCTCGCGCCCCGTGCTGCGCGGCATCGACCTCACCGTGGGCCGCGGCGAGGTCGTCGCCCTGCTCGGCGCCAACGGCTCGGGCAAGTCCACCGCCGTCCGCACGGTCATCGGGCAGGTCCCGGTCAGCGGCGGCGAGGTCGAGATCTTCGGCACCCCGCGCCGCCGCTTCCGCGACTGGGCCCGCGTCGGGTACGTCCCGCAGCGCACCACAGCCGCGGGCGGCGTGCCCGCCACGATCAGCGAGGTCGTCACGTCGGGGCGGCTCTCCCGGGCCCGCTTCGGCCTGCTCCGCAAGGCCGACCGCGAGGCCGTCGCCCGCGCCATCGACCTGGTGGGCCTGGCCGACCGCGCCAAGGACTCCGTGAACGCCCTCTCCGGCGGCCAGCACCAGCGGGTCCTGATCGCCCGCGCGCTGGCCTCCGAACCCGAACTGCTGATCATGGACGAGCCGATGGCGGGCGTCGACCTGGCGAGCCAGGAGGTCCTCGCGGCCACCCTGCGCGAGCAGGTCGCGAAGGGCACCTCGGTCCTGCTCGTCCTCCATGAACTGGGGCCGCTGGAGCCGCTGATCGACCGCGCCGTGGTGCTGCGCGACGGCTGCGTCCTGCACGACGGGCCGCCCCCGCGGGCCGTCGGCCAGCACGCCCTGCCCGGCCACGACCACGTCCACCCGCACCCCGCCGACACGGAACCGGTCCGTACCGGCCTGCTGACCTGAGGGCGAGCAAGAACGATGGAAATCCTCGAATACGCCTTCATGCAGCGGGCCCTGCTCGCCGCCGTCCTGGTCGGCATCACCGCGCCCGCCGTCGGCATCTACCTCGTGCAGCGCCGCCAGGCCCTGATGGGCGACGGCATCGGCCACGTGGCGATGACGGGCGTCGGCCTCGGCTTCCTGCTCTCGACCTCGCCGGTGTGGATGGCGACGGCGGTCGCGATCGTCGGCGCCGTGGTGATGGAGCTGATCCGCTGGTACGGCAAGACGCGCGGTGACATCGCGCTCGCCATGCTGTTCTACGGCGGCATGGCGGGCGGCGTGATGTTCATCAACCTCGCGCCCGGCGGCTCGAACGCGAACCTCCAGTCGTACCTCTTCGGCTCGCTCTCCACGGTCTCCGAGGAGGACGTCACCGCGATCTGCCTGCTCGCGGCGTTTGTGGTCCTCGTCACGATCGGCCTGCGCCGCCAGCTCTTCGCGGTCAGCCAGGACGAGGAGTTCGCGCGCGTGACGGGCCTGCCGGTGCGCGCCCTGAACCTGCTCACCGCCGTCACCGCCGCGGTGACGGTCACGGTCGCCATGCGTGTCGTGGGCCTGCTCCTGGTCTCCGCGCTGATGGTGGTGCCGGTGGCGGCAGCGCAGCAGCTCACCCGCAGTTTCGCGGCGACTTTCGCGATCTCCGTGGCGATCGGCGTCTCGGTGACGATCGGCGGCACGGCGACGTCGTACTACCAGGACGTGCCGCCCGGCGCGACGATCGTGCTGCTCACCATCGGTGTCTTCATCGCGCTGACGGTGCTCGCGACGCCGCTGGCCCGGCGCAGGGCGCGGGCCGTGGCCGCCGCGGAGGCGACCGGCGATCCCGCGGAGTGCTCGGTTCCGGCCCAGCCGGCAGCCAAGCTCTGACCTGAGTTCTGGGCGACCTGGCACAATGGCCCGGCAAGCCCAGCAGGCCCAGACCAGAGCGCAGACGCGAGGAGACAACCGTGGGAGCCCCGGTTCGAGGCAGGTCCACCCGCCAGCGTGCGGCAGTGGCCGCGGCACTCGACGACGTGGACGAGTTCCGCAGCGCGCAGGAGCTGCACGACATGCTCAAGCACAAGGGTGACTCGGTCGGACTGACCACCGTCTACCGCACGCTCCAGTCCCTCGCCGACGCCGGCGAGGTGGACGCGCTGCGCACCAGCGACGGCGAGACGGTCTACCGCCGCTGCTCGACGGGCGAGCACCACCACCATCTGGTCTGCCGTGTCTGCGGCAAGGCCGTGGAGGTGGAGGGCCCCGCGGTCGAGACGTGGGCCGAGACGATCGCCGCCGAGCACGGCTTCGTGAACGTGGCGCACACGGTCGAGATCTTCGGCACCTGCGCGGACTGCGCGAGCAAGTAGCGGTACGTACGTACATGAGGGGGCCCGCGCCGGACTGGCGCGGGCCCCCTCATCCGCGTGCGCCTAGCTGTCGGCGATCTGCTGCTCGTTGGGGATCGCCCCGCCGAAGCGGCGGTCGCGCGAGGCGTATTCGAGGCAGGCCCGCCACAGGTCACGGCGGTCGAAGTCCGGCCACAGCACGTCCTGGAAGACCATCTCGGCGTACGCGCTCTGCCAGAGCAGGTAGTTGGAGGTGCGCTGCTCGCCGCTCGGGCGCAGGAACAGGTCGACGTCCGGCATGTCCGGGTAGTACAGGTACTTCGCGAACGTCTTCTCGCTGACCTTGGACGGGTCGAGACGGCCCGCCCGCACGTCCTCGGCGAGGGCCTGGGCGGCGTCGGCGATCTCGGCGCGGCCGCCGTAGTTCATGCAGAAGTACAGGGTGAGCTTGTCGTTGCCCTTGGTCTGCTCCTGGGAGATCTCCAGCTCCTTGGCGACCGACTTCCACAGCTTCGGCATACGGCCGACCCAGCGCACGCGGATGCCCAGCTCGTCGAGCTGGTCGCGGGTCTTGCGGATGAAGTCGCGGTTGAAGTTCATCAGGAACTTCACCTCGTCCGGGGACCGCTTCCAGTTCTCCGTGGAGAAGGCGTAGAGCGAGATCGCGCCGACGCCCATCTCGATGCCGCCCTGGAGGACGTCGAGGACGCGCTCCGCGCCGACCTTGTGCCCCTCGGTGCGCGGCAGCCCGCGCTCCTTCGCCCACCGGCCGTTGCCGTCCATGACGATGGCGACATGCTTCGGCACCAGCTCGCCGGGGATCTTCGGCGGCCGTACGCCCGTGGGGTGCGGCTCGGGGGTCTTGTACTCGCGGCGGGACCGTCCGAGGATTCCGCGTCGTGCCATGGGGCTCTCTCTCCTACGTAACAGGTGATGCTGCTCAGCTTGTCTCAGCTTTTCTCTACGTATCGCAGAGAACGCAGTCCGCGCTCCAGGTGCCAGTGCAGATAGGCCGAAACCAGCCCACTGCCCTCGCGTGCGTGCCGCGCCTCGCACGCGTCCGCCGTCTCCCAGTCGCCCGTGAGGAGCGCGCCCAGCAGGGTCAGGGTCTCCGCCGACGGTACGACGCTGCCGGGCACCCGGCAGTCGACGCAGACGGAGCCGCCCGCCGCGACCGAGAAGAACCGGTTCGGCCCCGGCAGACCGCACTTGGCGCAGTCGTCGAAGCTGGGCGCGTAGCCGTTCACGGCGAGGGAGCGCAGCAGGAAGGCGTCGAGGACGAGGTGCGGCTCGTGCTCTCCTCTGGCGAGCACCCGGAGGCCGCCCACGAGCAGCAGGTACTGCTGCACGGCGGGCTCTCCCTCGTTGTCGGTGAACCGTTCCGCCGTCTCCAGCATGGCCGTGCCGGCGGTGTAGCGGGCGTAGTCCGTCACGATCCCGCCACCGTAGGGAGCGATGGTCTCGCTCTGCGTGCACAGCGGAAGGCCGCGCCCGACCAGTTCGCTGCCGCGCGCGAAGAACTGCACGTCGACGTGGGAGAACGGTTCGAGCCGCGCCCCGAACTTCGACTTGGTGCGCCGCACGCCGCGCGCCACGGCGCGTACCCGCCCGTGACCGCGCGTGAGCAACGTGATGATCCGGTCCGCCTCACCCAGCTTCTGGGTGCGCAGCACGATGCCGTCGTCGCGGAACAGACTCATGGGGCCATTCTCGCGTACGCGAGGGGGTCACAGGTCCTCGGGGAGCAGCCGGAAGGCGCCATGCGCGGTCAAGGGGCGCATCATGCGAAAGTGGGTGTCGCTGGTCAGCATGTCGGCCGTCTGGAAGGACGCCGCGAGGGTGACGTTCATGGCATCCGCCAGCCCGACACCTTTGCCACCCGCCGCGTCCGCGTAGCCACGCATCACCGCCATGGCACCCCGCAGGTGCGGAGCGACCTCCGGGATCTCGAATCGGCGGGTCTCCGCCTGGCGGGCGATGAACTCAAGGGCAGTCATGGACGCCGCGGCCCCGACCCGCTCAGTCAGCAGGTAGTCGAGTTCGGTGAGCACCATGGGCGACACCACCAAATGCCCTACGCGGGCCAGTGCGTCCTTGTGGGCCGCGTGACGCGGATCCTTCGGCGTGAAGAGGCGGTAGAGGGCGTTGGTATCCGCGATCACCACCGGGATCTCAGACACCAGCCGCCCCCATCCCGCGCAATGTCTCCTCGATCTCATCGTCCGTGAGCGCCGGCCCGCCGAGGTCCGGCAGATCGAGCAGTCCCATCGGGTCAGTGCGGAACGGATAAGAAGGCCGCCCCAGACTTCCCCCTCTGGGCACGATGTCCCCTATGGGCACGCCATCCTTGGTGATGGTCACCGTCTCGCCCGCCTCGACACGGGCCATGACACGCGACGTCTGCTGGTTGAGCTCCCTCAGTGGGACTTCGCTGGCACTCTCCATACAGTCAGCGTACTACGCGTTCTACACCGCGCCCCGTGGGGCGCCTTCAAGGCACCTCCCCCCGGCTCCGCGCGTTCGCGTACGCCGTCGCCGCGCGCAGCCGTTCCGCCGTCGTCGCCGCGCGGATCGCCTCCGGGGCGCAGTCCCACTCCCGGCCGCCGCCGTAGGGCCGCAACTGGACGTAGGGCCCCTCGTAGCCCATGACCCTGCCGACGCGGCCATTGCGGGTGTCGACGACGTACGAGCCGATGGGGAGGTTCACGGGGTGGTTCACGGCGCGCTCCTCAGCGCCGCGGCCAGACGCGCCGCCACGTCGGCGGAACAACCGCCCAATTCGATACGCGGACACGGTGCCTCCCTGGCGACCGATGCCGGGTCGATCCGCAAGGACGGCAGAGCAATTCCCGCTCGTGCGAGTGCGGCGCGCAATTCCCTCAATGTTTCCTCCGCCAGTTCGACGCATACCTCTGCGTGGCGCTTGGATTCCGCCGTCACGTCACTCCCCTTCGTCTGCGGCTTTCACTCTTCGTGCCCCTACGGTGACGCACCGCATCTACACTTGGCAGGAGTCTGTCCTCTACAACTGGAGGGCAGGGGAAGGGGGTTGGCCATGGCCAATGGTTCACGTCAGGCAGCGTGGGAGTTCTTCGGCGCGGAGCTGAAGAGACGCCGGGAGGACGCGGGGTTCAGCCAATCGGTCCTGGGGACACGGGTTTTCGTCTCCGGTGGATACATCGGCCAGTTCGAGCAGGCCATTCGCAAGCCGCAGCTGGATGTGGCGCAGCGGATCGACGCGGCGCTACAAACCGATGGCTTTTTCGAGCGAATGTGCCGGAAGCTGATCGATGACAAGCGGTATGCGGACTATTTCGCGGCGGTCGTGGAGCTGGAGGCGCTGGCGACGCGAATCTGCGAGTTCGCGCCGACGCTGATTCCGGGGCTGTTGCAGACGGCGGAGTACGCCAGCGCTGTCATGATCGCAGCCAACCCGTTCGTCACAGACGAGTACGTCGAGGAGAAGGTGGCCGCGCGGCTGGAGCGGGCGCGCATCCTCAAGGACGCTGCTCGGCCTGAGTACTGGGTTGTACTACACGAGAACGTGCTTTACGTCCCGGTGGGTGGCCCGGCCGCCATGGCCGCGCAGCTGGACCACTTAGCGCGGCTGATGCGTGAGCGGCACGTGTTGGCGATGGTGCTTCCGTATGAGGCAGGGGCTCACGCCTCCATGGGCGGAATGCTGAAGCTCATGGAGTTCGAGGACGCGCCGCCAACCGGCTATACAGAAACGGAGTATGCGGGAACCCTGGTGGACGAACCGGTAGTGGTGAAGCGCGCACAGCGCACATACGATCTGCTCAGGGGCGCCGCGATGTCGCCGGAGGCGTCCCTCGCCCTGATCGAATCGGCGGCTGAGGACTACAGACGATGCGCGAGTACGACCTGAGCAACGCCCGTTGGCGCAAGAGCAGCCACAGCAACGGCGAGGGCGGCAGCTGCGTCGAGGTCGCCTACGACTTCGTCGGCGCCGCCCGTTGGCGCAAGAGCAGCTACAGCAACGGCCAAGGCGGCGACTGCGTCGAGGTCGCCGACGGAGTCCCCGGTGTCGTCCCCGTGCGGGACAGCAAGGTCCCGCACGGCCCCGCCCTGGTGATCGGCGCCGCCGCCTGGCAGGCGTTCGTCAGCGGCGCGGTCACGGCGGACCCGCGGTGAGACCGCTCAGGTCAGCTCGATGACCAGCATGACCACCGCCGCGACCAGCACCAGCGAGCCCACCGCCCGCTCCATCATGTAGCCGGCGCGATTGGGCTCGGTGGCGTCGTAGTCCTTCACGAACGGCTTCTGTAGAGGGCGGTTCACTCTCCACAGAAGCTGTGGTTTCACCACTTGGACCGTCGCCATCACGATGAACAGGCACAGGAACACCACGGCCATGGAGGGAGCCTCTCTCTCCGGTTCTTCCGGGCTCGCACAGCCCGGTGAGGCCCCGTTGCCCTCGAACATGCCCCTGACACGGTGCGGAATCGGCCCTTCCCCGCAAGGGCGCGCAGCGGCTGTCAGGAGAAGCTGCCAGACAGTGCCTGCGTGTCGGCGTACGAAGGGATGCCCCCCGGGAGCGGCGTCCCCTGCCGCACCGCCTCGGCCGCGGCGAGGGCACCGTGCAGCGCCGCCCGGAACAGCAGCGACCCGCAGCTGACGCGCCGCACGCCCGCCTCGGCCAGTTCGGGGAGGGTGGGGCCGCCGGGCGCGTAGAGGATGTTGAGGGGGGCGTCGAGCGCCGACGCCAGCTCGGCGATGACGTGTACGTCACGCAGGCCGGGGACGAACAGGCCGTCCGCGCCCGCCTGTTCGTACGCGCGGAGCCGGCCCTCGGTCTCGGCCGTGTGGTCCCCCGGCAGCCAGTGCGTGTCCGTGCGGGCGTTGACGAAGAGGCGGCCGTCCGTCGCCTCCTTCACGGCCCGGATCACCGCGCACTGCCGGTCGAGGTCGGCGAGGGTGCCGTCGGGGCGGCCGTCCTCGATGTTGACGCCGGCCACGCCCGCCTGCGCCAACTCGACCGCGAGCGCCGCGACGTCCTGCGGGCGGTCGCTGAAACCGCCCTCGATGTCGACGCTGACCAGTACGTCGAGACGGGCGAGGCCACGGGCGAGCCGTACGGTCTCCGCGCGCGTACCGCCCACCCCGTCCGGCAGCCCCGCGGCGGCCGCCACCCCGAGGCTCGTCGTCCCGACCGCGCGGAACCCGGCGGCGGCCAGCGCGGCGGCCGAGGCGTGGTCCCAGGCGTTGGGGAGCAGCAGGGGCGCGCCGGGGCGGTGCAGGTCGCGGAATTCCTCGTGGCGAAGCGTCATGCTCCGACCGTACGGCGGCGACGCTTCGGTACGGGCCGCAGTGTCATCGCCAGGGTGCCGGCGTGGGCAGGAAGTGCACGTCGTAGCGGTCCTGTTCGGAGCGGAGACTGTCCAGGGACTCCAGGCCGTGCTGGATGCGGCCCAGCGCGCGGAAGTACCCGAAGCGCTCGACGCCCGGCGTCAGCACGGCCAGCAGCCGGACGGTGGAGCCGCGTGCCGCGCCGAACGCGTGCGGCACGCGGGGCGGGACCACGACGAGGCCGCCCTCCTCCACGGTCGACAGCTCCCCGTCGAGCAGGAACTCGGCGGTGCCCGAGGCGACGTAGAACAGTTCGTGCGACAGGGCGTGGAAGTGCGGGCGCGCACCGTCGGCGCCCTCGCCGAGGGTCAGCGCGTTCGCGCCGAGCGCGCCGCCGGTGTCGCTCGCGTCGGCGAGCAGCGAGAAGCCGCCGCCATGCGGGAGGGGCACGTACTCGGCGCCGGTGGGGCGGCGGACGAACGGCGGGCGTGTCTTGGGGCTGCCGTTGGGTATGACCACGGGTCCTGGCCTTTCGGGGATATGGGTGGGTGAGCGGGCGCGAATTCGCTCTGGCACGCCATTCGAACCCGGGAAGCAATCGCGTACCACCGGCTGTTGTCGCCCACAGAAATCACGGATCGTGATCAATCCAGGCAGGGGCGGGGGGCCGGTCGGGAGCGAGGCGGGGGCATGGAGCTACGGCAGCTGGAGTACTTCGTGGCGGTGGCCGAGGAGGGTGGGTTCGCGCGTGCCGCCGAGCGCTGCGGGATCGTGCAGTCGGCGGTGAGCCAGCAGGTGCGGCGCCTGGAGCGGGAGTGGGGCGTACTCCTCTTCGAGCGGTCCACGCGGCACGTACGGCTGTCCGGGGCGGGCGAGCGGTTGCTGCCGGAGGCGCGGGCCGTGCTCGCGGCGGCCCGGCGGGCCCGGCAGGTCGCCGCCGACGTCGCGGGCGGCTCGGACGGCGTGCTGCGCGTGGGCGGAGTGCAGGCCCCTGGCGGTCGGATCTTCGGCGTACTGAACGAGCTGGCGGAACGGGCGCCCGGCCTCCAGGTCACGCTGCGGCGCCTGCCGCCCGCCGAGCGGCTCGCGGCGGTGCGGGCGGGCGAACTGGACGCCGCTTTCGTACGCGCGCTGGACGCGGCCCCCGGGCTGGAACTGCTGCCGGTGTGGAGCGACCCGCTGTACGTGGCGCTGCCCGCCGGCCATCCACTGGCGGAAGAAACGGTCCTACAGCTCGATCGGCTCACGGCGGCCGGGCTGGCGCTGCGGCTCGCGCCGCGCGAGAACAACCCGCCCTTCCACGACCTGATCACCGGGGCCCTGCGTGCGGCGGGAGCGGAACGGCCGCTTCTGGGGCCGCCGTTCACGACACTCCAGGAAACACTGACGGCGATCGGCGGCCCGGGTGAGTCGTCGTGGACCGTGTTTTACGAGGTGAGCGGTCTGCCGTCGCTGCCCCGCGTGGCGGTGCGACCACTGGCCGGGCCGTCGGTGGTCACCTGCCTCGCCGTCCGGCCGGGGCCGCCGGGTGCGGCCCTGCGCGAGCTGCTGCTCGTCACCACGGCACGGGAGGGGGCAAATCAGGCGGCGAGCTCTACCCCGTCGCCGAGGAGCTGACCGCGCCCGTGACCACGTCCCACGCCGCTATCGCCCGCTCCGCGACCTTCTCCAGGTCGCTGCGGGTGGCGCCGTCACGGGCCTGGACGGACATGCCCTGCAGTACGGCGGTGTAGAAGGAGGCGACCGCCCGGGTGTCCGTGTCGGCGGGCAACTCGCCGTTCAGGATGCCCTGTTCGATCCGGCGGGCGATGCTGCTGATTCCGTCCTTGCGCCACTGGGCGAGCCTCTCCTGTATGGGCGCGTTCTCCGCCGAGCAGTTGGCGGCGGCCTGCACGATCATGCAGCCGCCGGGCTTGGCCTCGTCCGTGTACGCGCGCACGTTCCCCCGGAGGATCGCCGCGACGGCCTCCCTGGCGGTCGGCTCGTCGGCGAGGGCGCGGGCGATGAACTCGCCCTCGGTGGCGCCGTACAGGGCCACGGCCTCCAGGAACAGTTTCTCCTTGGAGCCGAACGCGGCGTAGAGGCTGGGCGAGCGGATCTCCATGGCGGAGGTCAGGTCGGTCATGGACGTCGCCTCATACCCCTGCTCCCAGAACACGGCCATGGCGCGCTCCAGCGCGGTGGTCCGGTCGAAGCTCCTGGGGCGCCCGCGTGCCGCCGTCATGACCTCTACCCCTTCCGGATCTTCTTCCGGGACTGGCGCCGTGATTTCTGTGTCGTTCACTCAATATATCTCTTGACGGGGGCGGGTGGGCGTGTGACGATTTCTGTGTCGATCGGCACAGAAAGCTGACCGGCACGGACGGTTGCCCGGCACAGTGACGGGCCGAGGAGCGGGGGGCGTGCGCGCGATGGACGAGTTGACGTTGGCGGGGAAGGCCGCGCTGGTGACGGGCGGCAGCAGGGGCATCGGCGCGGCGATCGTGCGGCGGCTCGCGGCGGAGGGCGCGGACGTGGCGTTCACGTACGTCAGCGCGGCCGGCGAGGCGAAGGCGAAGGACGTGGTGGCGGACGTCGAGGCGCTGGGGCGGCGCGCCGTGGCGCTCCAGGCGGACGCGGCGGACGCCGACGCGGTCACGGGCGCGGTGGACCGGGCGGCGGCGGAGCTGGGAGGCCTGGACATCCTGGTGAACAACGCGGGCGTCTTTCCGAGCGGCCCGTTGGAGGACGTCACCCGCGAGGAGCTGGAGCGCACGCTGGCCATTCATGTCAGCGCGGCGTTCCTCGCGGCGCAGAGCGCGGTGCGGCACCTGCCGGAGGGCGGCCGGATCATCAGCATCGGCAGCAATCTGGCGGAGCGGGTGCCATTCCCGGGCATAGCGCTCTACGCGATGAGCAAGGCGGCCCTGTCCGGACTCACCCGGGGGCTGGCCCGGGAGCTGGGCCCGAGGGGCATCACGGCGAACGTCGTGCACCCGGGCCCCACCGACACGGACATGAACCCCGCGGACTCCGCCAGTGCCGACTTCCAGCGCGGCCTGATGTCCCTCGACCGCTACCTGGACCCCGACGACGTCGCGGCCCAGGTCCTGCACCTGGCGGGCCCCGGCGGGCGGAACATCACGGGCACGGCGATAACGGTCGACTCGGGCACCAACGCCTAGCTTTCGCGTGGGGGTGCCCTTGGCCCAAGATGCCCCTATGAAGAGTGACTTGTTCTCCAGTGACCACATGGCACAACCGGCCCTGGCGCCCGGAATGACCCTTCAGAACGCCAAGTCCATCAAGTACGCGGTGAGCGGTGAGATGTTCGCGCGACAGGGCGCGATGATCGCGTACCGCGGTGACTTGCAGTTCGAGCGCAAGGGCCAGGGCGTGGGCGGCATGCTCAAGCGCGCGGTGACCGGTGAGGGGCTGCCGCTGATGGCCGTGCGCGGCCAGGGCGAGGCGTGGTTCGCGCACGAGGCGCAGAACTGCTTCATCGTCGACGTCGAACCGGGCGACGTCCTCACGGTCAACGGCCGCAACGTCCTGTGCTTCGACGCCACCCTCTCGTACGAGATCAAGACGGTGAAGGGCTCGGGGATCGCCGGGGGCGGGCTGTTCAACAGCGTCTTCACGGGCGCGGGCCGCCTCGGCCTGGTCTGCGACGGCAACCCGCTGGTGATCCCCGTCTCCCCGCAGCAGCCGGTGTACGTGGACACGGACGCGGTGGTCGGCTGGACCGCCGATCTCGCCACGTCCCTGCACCGCTCGCAGTCCATCGGTTCGATGATCCGCGGCGGCTCGGGCGAGGCGGTGCAGCTGATGCTTCGGGGTGAGGGCCACGTCATCGTGCGGCCGAGCGAGGTGACGCCGCAGAAGGCGCAGCAGCACTGAGTGCCGCCGCGCACTCCCACGCCTACCGGGGCCCTCACCCGGGGGAAGCGTCAGGCGGCCTGGCGCTCCCGCTGCTCATATCCGGCGAGGCGGACGCAGACGGTCAGGCCGTGCATGGCCTGCTCCAGCTCGGCGAGGGACGGGTAGCTGGGGGCGACGCGGATGACGGCGTCACGCGGGTCGTCGCCGTAGGGGTGCGTGGCGCCGGCCGGGGTCAGCACGATGCCTGCCTCGGCGGCGCGGCGCACCACGTCCTTGGCGCAGCCGTCGGGGACCTGGAGGGTCACGAAGTAGCCGCCCTTGGGGGAGGTCCAGGTCGCGAGGCCGGTGCCGCCCAGCTCGGCGTCGAGGATCCGCGCCACGGCCTCGAACTTGGGCTGGAGCAGGGCGCGCTGACGCTCCATGTGGGCCCGCACACCGTCGGCGTCCCGCAGGAACAGCACATGGCGCAGCTGGTTGATCTTGTCGGGGCCGATCGAGCGCTTCTGGTTGTTGGCCAGGAGCCACTTGACGTTGGCGGGCGAGGAGCCGAAGAAGGCGACGCCCGCGCCCGCCGCGGTGATCTTGGAGGTGGAGCCGAAGACGAACGCCCGATCCGGGTTCCCGGCCTCGGCGCAGGCGCCGAGCAGGTCGGCGATCTCGGCGGGCTCGTCGGTGAGGTGGTGGGCGGCGTAGGCGTTGTCCCAGAAGATCCGGAAGTCGGGGGCCGCGGTCTCCATGCGGGCGAGGCGGGCCACGGTCTCGTCGCTGTAGACGACGCCATCGGGGTTGCTGTACTTCGGCACGCACCAGATGCCCTTGACCGCGGGGTTCTCGGCGGCGAGACGCTCGACCTCGTCCATGTCGGGCCCGTCGGCCGTCATGGGCACCGGGATCATGTCGATGCCGAACCGCTCGCAGAGCGCGAAGTGCCGGTCGTAGCCGGGCACGGGGCACAGGAACGCGACGCGCTCCTGGTCCACCCAGCGCGAGGTGGCGCCGGGCAGCACGCCGAGGAGCGCGTGCACGAGGCAGTCGTGCATCAGCTCCAGGCTGGAGTTGCCGAGGGCGAGCAGCTGGGCGGCGGGCACCTGGAGCAGCTCGGCGAAGATCTCGCGGAGCTCGGGCAGGCCCTGGAGGCCGCCGTAGTTGCGTACGTCCGTGCCGTCGGCGGAGGTGTGGCGTCCGCCGGGCAGGCCCAGCAGGTCCTCGCTGAGGTCGAGCTGCTCCGGTGCGGGCTTGCCCCGGGTGAGGTCCAGGGAGAGCCCGCGCCCCGCGAGATCCTCGTAGTCCTTCCTGGCCCGCTCCAGGAGGCCGGCCAGGGCCGGGGCGTCGGGGCTCAGCTCGGTGGTCATGGTGTTGCCTCTCGCAGGTGCCGCATCGATGGGTCGCGCCTGCCGAGAATACAAAACCGGGCACCCCGGCCTTTCACCCGTGAGAAGGGCCCGGCCGCCGACGCGTCGATATGCCGTGTGCGGGACCTTGACCGGCCCCCCTGCCCCTCCTATGGTCGCCACGCCACCCATGACGTAGGACGTGGGATCTCTCAAGGGAGACAAGGGGAGAAACAGTGAGCGACCAGAGCGACCTGAGCCACCTGATCCCTCGGACCTCGACCCAGGAGGGCCCCCGCCCGGCCGCGCCGGCCGACCGGCGGGCCTTCCTCAAGTACACCGGAGCGCTGGGCGCGGCCGCCGCCGTCACCACCACGCTCTCCGCCTGCTCCGCGGGGCCCGAGTCCACGAACGAGACCGGTGGCGGCGGCCAGGGCGGCGACTCCACGCTCACGGCCGTGATCGGCTACGGCAACGACGGCAGCTGGGACCCGACCCAGACCGCGTCCGCCTTCGCCATGGCGGGCAACGAACACATCTACGAGGGTCTGCTCGGCACGGACCCGATCAGCCGTGAGCCCTATGCCGCGCTCGCCACCGAGATCCCCGACGACCTCAAGGCCACCACGTGGAAGTTCTCCCTGCGTCCGGGCGCCAAGTGGCACGACGGCAAGCCCGTCACCGCCGATGACGTGGTGTTCGTGTTCGACCGGATCCTCGACCCGAAGACACAGACCCTCGCCAAGGGGTTCTTCGCGAGCTGGCTGAAGGAGGTCAGGAAGGTCGACGCCCTGTCCGTGGAGCTGATCCTCAAATTCCCCTTCCCCGACGGCGCCGCGCGGCTCTCCCTCGCGAAGATCATGCCGAAGCACGTCTTCTCCCGGCCCGGCGCGTGGGAGGACGCGACCAAGGGCAAGGCGATCGGCTCAGGTCCGTACCGGCAGACCGCGCACCACCCGAAGTCGAACACCACCTTCGAGGCCTTCGAGGACTACAACGGCCCGCGCAAGGCCGCCTTCAAGAAGATGAACTGGCTGACGATCGTGGACGCCGCGCCGCGCGTCGCCAAGATCTCCGGCTCCGGCGCGGACGCGGAGATCGCCGACAACATCCCGTACGCCAACATCGGGCAGCTGAAGAAGAGCGGCATGACCGTCGAGGGCGGCGCCGGCATGAACAACCTCTTCCTGCTCTTCAACACCGCGCACAAGCCGTTCGACGACGTACGCGTGCGGCAGGCCCTGCACTACGCCATCGACCGCGACAAGATGATCGAGGCCGCCCTCAAGGGGCACGGCAAGGCGGCGACGTCCTTCCTCAACGAGGCCAACCCCTCCTACCGGCCCGCCAGGACCGTCTACGCGTACGACCTGGCGAAGGCGAGGAAGCTGCTGAAGGAGGCGGGCGTCGGCAAGCTGAGCGTCAACCTCATGGCGGTCAACGTGAGCTGGATCGTGGACTGCCTGCCGACCATCCAGGACGGCTGGGAGAAGCTCGGCGTCGAGGTCACCCTCGACCCGCAGGAGACCACCGCCGTCTTCACCAAGCTGGACCAGAAGAAGGACTTCCAGGTCGTCGCGGCCGCCTCGAACCCCAACCAGTTCGGGCTCGACGCCGACCTGATCATGCACTACAACTACGGCCCCGAGAACCTCTGGATGGGCTACGCCCGCTGGGCCCGGAACCCCACCGCCAAAAAGCTCTTCAAGGACATGGCGCAGGCCACGCGCGAGCCGGAGGCGGGCAGGAAGCGGGCCATGATCCAGGACTACATCGACGTCGTGGCCGAGCAGGCCGTGCTCTATCCGGTCGTGCACAACGAACTCATGACGGCCTGGGATCCGAAGAAGATCAGCGGCGTCCAGGCCCAGCCCTATCCGGGGATCAACCTGCTCCAGGCCAAGTGGGCCTGACGAACGGCCGGTTCGGGAGGCGCACGCCGTGACCGCAGTCCTCAGAATCCTCGCCCGCCGCATCGCCCTGCTCGTCCCGCTGCTGCTCGGCATCGTGCTCTTCGTCTTCCTCGTGATGCGGTTCTCGGACGTCGACCCGGCCTCCGCGTTCTTCCAGGGCGCGAACCCGACCCCCGAGCAGCTGCACCAGTTCCGTCAGGAGAACGGGCTCCTCGACCCGCTGCCCGTGCGCTACATCGCCTTTGTCGGCGACCTCCTCCAGGGCGACATGGGCATCAGCATCCTCAACCGCTCCCCCGTCCTCGACCAGGTCACCACCGCCCTGCCGCTCACCATGCAGCTGACCTTCCTGGGGCTCGGCATCGCGGTCGTCCTCTCGCTGACCCTCGGTGTGACCGCCGCGATCCACCGCGACCGGCTGCCGGACCAACTCATCCGCGTCGTCTCGCTGACCGGGGTCGCTGCGCCCGGCTTCTGGCTGGCGCTGCTGATGATCCAGTACCTGGCGGTGGACTTCGGCTGGTTCCCGACCGGCGGCTACATCAACCCCGCGGACTCCTTCACCGGCTGGCTCAGGACCATGACGCTGCCCGCCCTCGCGCTCTCCCTGCCGGTGGCGGCCGGCCTCACCCGCATCGTCCGCACCGCCGTGGTCGAGGAGCTCGACAAGGACTACGTCCGCACGGCCATCGGCAGCGGCCTGCCGCCGGTGGTGGTCGTCGGCCGCAACGTCCTGCGCAACGCCCTCATCAACCCGCTCACCGTGCTCGGTCTGCGCGTCGGCTATCTGCTGGGCGGCGCCGTCGTCATCGAGACGATCTTCTCACTGCCGGGGATGGGGAAGCTGATGATCGACGCCGTCAAGAACGGCGACCCGGCCGTCGTCCAGGGCGTCGTCATCACCACCGCCGTGGGCTTCGTCGTCGTCAACCTCGTCATCGACATCCTCCACCTCCTGGTCAACCCGCGCCTGAGGGGGACGAGCTGATGCTCATGACCCGCAAGCAGCTCACGGAACGCCTCGCCGTCCCCGGCCTGCGCCTGCGCTCGCTGCGCAAGCTGCCCGTGCTGTCCCGGATCGCGGTCGGCGTCATCGGCCTCGTCGTCCTGGTCGCCCTCCTCGCGCCGCTCATCGCCCCGCACGACCCGCTCGACCAGCAGAGCCAGGTCGACGGCACCGGACACCCCTCCGCGAGCCACTGGATGGGGCAGGACAGCCTGGGCCGCGACATCCTCAGCCGGCTGATGTACGGGGCGCGCTGGTCGCTGGCCATCGGCCTCGGCGCCACGCTGCTCGCGCTGCTCGTCGGGGCGCTGATCGGCGCGGTCGCGGCGACCTCCCGCAAGGCGGTCGACGAGACGCTGATGCGCTGCCTGGACGTCGTCATGGCGTTCCCCGGCATCGCGCTCGCCGCCGTGCTCGTCGCGGTCTTCGGCGGCGGCATCACCGTACTGATCTGCGCGATCGCGTTCCTGTTCACGCCGCCGATCGCCCGGGTGGTGCGGGCCAACGTCCTCGACCAGTACGGCGAGGACTACGTGGTCGCCGAGCGCGTCGTCGGCGCGCGCACCCCGCACATCCTCATCCGGCACGTCGCCGTGAACTGCGCGGCGCCCATCCTGGTCTTCTGCACCGTGCAGGTCGCCGAGGCCATCGTCTTCGAGGCGTCGCTCTCCTTCATCGGCGCGGGGGTGCGGCCGCCCGACCCGTCCTGGGGCAGCGTCATCGCCGACGGCAAGAACATGGTCCTGATCGGCGGCTGGTGGGCGACCGTCTTCCCCGGCCTGCTCATGCTCATCACGGTCCTCGCCCTGAACATCCTCTCCGAGGGCGTCTCGGACGCGTGGGCGGCGCCCTCCACGCGCGACGTGCCGGGCGCGGCCCGCGACGAGGACCCCCTCGAAGCGCCTGAGCCGGGCACCGGCGAAGTCCTGGAGCTGCCCGGCCTCGCCGAGGCCTCGGACCGGCTGCGGGCGCGGGCCCGGCCCCTGCCGACCGGCGCGCCGGTCCTGGACGTACGCGACCTGCGGGTCGCCTTCCCCGGGCGGCACGACGGCGTGGACATCGTGGACGGCATCTCCTTCGACCTGCGCCCCGGCGAGGTCCTCGGCCTTGTCGGCGAGTCGGGCTGCGGCAAGTCCCTGACCGCGCTGACGGTGATGGGCCTTGAGCCCAAGGGCGCCCGTGTCACCGGCAGCGTCGCCTTCGACGGCCAGGAGCTGACCGGCCTGCCGGCCCGCGCCCGCCGCAGGCTGTTCGGCCACGACATGGCGATGATCTACCAGGACGCCCTGTCGTCCCTGAACCCGGCGATGACGGTCCGCTCCCAGCTCAAGCAGGTCGTACGCAGGGGTGGGCGCCGCACCTCCAGCGAACTGCTCGAACTGGTGGGCCTGGACCCCGACCGGACCCTGCGCAGCTACCCGCACGAACTCTCCGGCGGCCAGCGCCAACGCGTACTGATCGCCATGGCACTCTCCCGCGACCCGAAGCTGGTCATCGCCGACGAGCCGACGACGGCGCTCGACGTCACCGTCCAGGCGCAGATCATCGAGCTGCTGCTGCGGCTGCGCGCGGAGCTGGGCTTCGCGCTGGTCCTCGTCTCGCACGACCTGGCGCTCGTCGCCGACGTCACCGACCGGGTGGTGGTGATGTACGGCGGACAGATCGTCGAGACGGGCGTCACCGCCGACCTGGTGGGGTCCCCGGCACACCACTACACGCGCGGCCTGCTCGGTTCCGTGCTCTCCCTGGAGTCGGCGCAGCAACGGCTCACGCAGATCAGGGGCGTGGTGCCGTCCCCGGCGGACTTCCCCCCGGGCTGCCGCTTCTCGAACCGCTGCCCGCTGGCGACGGCGGTGTGCCACGACGAGACCCCGGCACTGGTGGGTGCCACGCTCCACGAGACGGCCTGCCACCACCCGGCGCAACCACCGGCGCCCCGAAGGGGCGCGGGGAGCCCCACAGCCGACCACAACGATCCAGCGCCCCAAAGGGGCGCGGGGAACTGCGCGCCCAACCCCCACGAACCCGCACCCGGAGAGCCGCCACGATGACCACCCCCCTCATCGAACTGAGCGACGTCCACGTCACGCACAGGGCCCGCTCCGGCACCCTCCTCTCCCGCGACCGCGTCCACGCCCTGACGGCGGCGGACCTGACCCTCGCCCCCGGCGAAACCCTGGGCGTCGTAGGAGAATCCGGCTGCGGCAAATCCACCCTGGCCAAGGTCCTGGTCGGCGTACAGCGCCCCACCACCGGCACGGTGTCGTTCGAAGGCAGCGACCTCTGGACGATGAGCCCCGCCGCCCGGCGGACGGAGCTCGGCACCCGCACCGGCATGATCTTCCAGGACCCCTCGACCGCCCTGAACCGCAGACTGTCCGTCCGCCAGATCCTGCGTGACCCCCTGGACGTGCACAGACGCGGCACGGCAAAGGAACGCGAAGCGCGTGTGAGGGAGTTGATGTCCCTGGTCGGCCTGCCCAAGGCCCTCGCCGACGGCCTCCCCGGCCAACTCTCCGGCGGCCAACGCCAACGCGTCGCGATCGCCCGCGCCCTGGCCCTCGAACCGGACCTGGTCATCGCCGACGAGCCGACGAGCGCGCTCGACGTGTCGGTGCGCGCCCAGATCCTCAACCTCCTGCTGGACCTCAAGGAACGCCTCGGCCTCGCCCTCGTCTTCGTCTCGCACGACATCCAGACCGTGCGCAGGATGAGCGACCGCGTCATCACCATGTACCTCGGGCGGATCGTGGAGGAATCCCCGGCCGCCGAGATCCTTGCCCGCGCCCGGCACCCGTACACACGCGCCCTGTTCTCCGCCACGCCCGGCCTGCTCGACCCCATCGACCCGATCCCGCTGTCCGGCCCGGTCCCCTCGGCGACCCGGCCGCCGAGCGGCTGCCCGTTCCGTACGCGCTGCTGGAAAGCGGACGAGACGTGCGCCGACGCGATGCCGGGTGTCGAGTCGGCGGGGGCGGGGCATCGATTCCGCTGTCACCATCCCGTGGCCGAAGGACAGTCGACCCACGAACTGGCCGCCCAGGCCGCCGCCACGGCCCGAACCCGCAGGGAGCGCCCATGACCCTTCCCACCTTGTTGACCGGTGTCGTACCACCCGTCTGCACACCGCTGACACCGGACCGCGAGGTGGACACCGCCTCCCTGGTGCGGCTCGTCGACCATCTGGTCGCGGGCGGCGTCAACGGCCTGTTCGTGCTCGGCTCGACGTCGGAGGTCGCCTACCTGACGGACCGGCAGCGGGCCATCGTCGTCGATACGGTGGTCCGGCACGTCGGCGGTCAGCTGCCCGTACTCGCCGGAGCGATCGACATGACCACGCCCCGCGTCCTGGACCACGTGCGGGTGCTCACCGAGGCGGGCGCCGACGCGGCCGTGGTCACCGCGCCCTTCTACACCCGCACCCACCCGGCCGAGATCGCCCGCCACTTCCGGCTGATCGCGGCCCACTCCCAGGTGCCGGTCCTCGCGTACGACCTGCCGGTGTCGGTGCACGTGAAACTGGGCGCGGACCTGGTCCTTGAGCTGGCCGCGGAGGGCGTGCTGGCGGGCCTGAAGGACTCAAGCGGCGGCGAGGGCGCCTTCCGGAGCGTGGTCATCGGCAAGCGGTCGGTGCCGAGGGCTTTCAGCGTGCTGACCGGTTCGGAGCTGACGGTCGACTCGGCGCTCGCGATGGGCGCGGACGGGGTGGTGCCGGGACTCGGGAACGTCGACCCCGCGGGGTACGTACGCCTCTACACGGCCTGCCGGGAGGGCGACTGGGTGCGGGCGCGGGCCGAACAGGAGCGGCTGTGCGGCCTGTTCGGGATGGTGACGGCGGGCGACCCGGCACGGATGGGCGGCAGTTCGTCGGCGCTCGGAGCCTTCAAGGCGGCGCTGCACCTGCGCGGCGTGATCGCCTGCCCGGCGACGGCGGAGCCGCAGATCCCTCTCTCGCAGCGCGAGACGGAGACGGTGGGCAAGCGCTTGGCGGCGGCGGGGCTGCTCTGAGGGCCTCGTCGAGCCGGGCTCAGCGCAAGGCTCCGGCGAGATAGGCGTTGCGGGTTCTGATGAGGTGGGGCATGTACCAGCTCAGGACCGTGCGGTCGGCGATGCGTCCAAGAAGTCCGAGCGGCGAGGCGAACTCGATCACGTCCCTCATCACGGTGCCGCCGGTGCCGTCCGGCTCGAAGTGATGTCTGTGATGCCATCGCTTGAAGGGGCCGGTCTCCTGCTCGTCCACGAAGCACCGGGGCGGGTCATACGACGTGATGCGGGCGGTCAGTCGCCAGATCAGGCCGAAGTGGCGGGCTTCGAAGGTCACCGTGTCACCGAGCGAGAGGCCGCCCCGGGTCCTGCCGCCGACCGCACGCTCCGACGAAGCGGCCATCGACCGCGTGTGGGCCTCCACGTCGAGGCATGCCTCGAACACCCGGTCCGGAGGCGCGGCGACGGCTGTCACGATCTCGAAGTACGGCATCGGGCCACCCTAGACGTGCGGACGCGGTCCGCACGTCGATCGACCGGAAGGACGCGCATCCCCTCACCTGCCCCCCTCACACCCTGGCGCCACCAACCCCGTCTCATACGCCACGATGACCAGTTGCGCCCGGTCACGGGCGCCCAGCTTGCCCATGATGCGGCTCACGTGTGTCTTCGCCGTGAGCGGGCTCAGGCCCAGGGTCTCGGCGATCTCCGTGTTGTTCAGGCCACGCGCGACGAGCGCCAGCACCTGGCGCTCACGGTCCGAGAGCCCCTCGGGCCCGCCCGTCGCCGTCAGACCGGCGGTGTCCGGCGCCCGCAGTACGCGGGCGATCAGCCGTGAGGTCGGCCCCGGTGAGAGCAGGGACTCACCGGCGGCCACCGTACGGATGGCGTCCAGGAGTTCGGCGGGCCTGGTGTCCTTGACCAGGAAGCCGGACGCCCCGGCGCGCAGCGCGTCCACGACGTGCTCGTCCGTGTCGTACGTCGTCAGCATCAGGACCTTCACGCCCGCGAGGTCCTCGTCCGCCGCGAGGAGCCGCGTCGCCTCGATCCCGTCGAGGTCGGGCATACGGATGTCCATGACGACGAGGTCGGCGCGTGCGGAGCGGGCCAGGTCGACCGCCGAGCGCCCCGTGCCCGCCTGTCCCACGACCTCCATGCCGGGCGCGGAGTCGACGAGCATCGCGAACGCCGCGCGCACCAGCGTCTGGTCGTCGGCGAGCAGCACACGGATCGTCATGTCAGGCCTCCCAGGGGAGCGGACGCGAGGGGCAGCACCGCGGACACCATGAAACCCCCCTCCGGTCGCGGGCCCGCCTCCAGGGTCCCGCCGACGGTACGGGCCCGCTCCCGCATCCCGACAAGGCCGTACCCCGGCGTGCCCCCGCCTTCCCGTACGCCGGCACCGGCACCGTCGTCCGTCACCGTCACGTTCAGCGCCGCCTCCCCGGTGGTGACGTCCACCCGGACGGTGGGGCCGGGCCCCGCGTGCCGCACGGCGTTGGTGAGCGCCTCCTGCACGATGCGGTAGGCGGCGACGCCCACGGCGGGCGGCGCCCCGCACTCCGTCACGCTCAGCTCGACGCGGGCTCCGGCGGTGCGGGCCGCTTCGGCGAGGTCGGGCAGCGAGCCGAGGCCGGGCAGCGGACCCCGGGCCTCGTCGGTGCCGTCGTCGGTGCCGGAGCGCAACACCTCCAGGGTGGCCCGCAGTTCGCCGCGGGCGGTGCGGCAGGTCTCGGCGACGTCGTCGAGCGCCTTGGCGACGGCCGCGCGGTCCAGGCGGTCGGGGTCGGCGGCGAGGACGTGCGCGGCGACGGACGTCTGGACGCCGACGAGGGTGATGCTGTGGGCGAGGAGGTCGTGCAGATCGCGGGCGACCCGCAGCCGCTCCTCGGCGACCCGGCGGCGGGCCTCCTCCTCGCGGGTGCGTTCGGCCCGTTCGGCGCGCTCCACGACGGAGGCGACGTACTGGCGGTGGATGCGGACGTAGACGCCGAGCAGCAGGAAGGAGACGATCCAGCCCGATATCCGCAGCGATTCGGCGCCTTCGGCGATGCCCTCGGAGAACTTGACGCCCAGCATGACGCCGATGACCGCGGCGCCGACGAGGACGGTGTTGCGCGGCCGGGACCGGGAGGCGACGGTGAAGAGACCGGCCATCGAGACCGCCATGGGCGCGGTGTGGTTGGCGTCGAGGGAGTGGTAGGTCAGCAGGATCGCCATCAGGACGACCATGACGCGCATGGGGGCGCGGCGGCGCCACACGATGGTGATGTGCGCGGCGATCAGCAGGGCCCAGCCGGCGATGCCGGGCGGATGGCCGTTGTCCCGTACGACCTGGACGACGACGACGGCGCTCGCCGCCATGGCGAGGGCGAACAGGGCGTCCGTGCGCAGCCGTTCGCCCGGGGCGGCGGGGCCGAGGACCCGCTCGACGAGGTTGCGGCGTGCGGTGTCCGGGGCGGTGCGCGGGCCTGTGCCGGGTGAGTCCACCGGCCCATCTTCGGGTACGGGGGCGCCCCTCCGGGAGAGGAGGGGCGCCAGGGAGGCGGGGATCAAGGCGAGGGCACCCGGACGCGTTCGGCCTCGGGGGCGGGGGCCGCCGCCGGGGGCTTGGACAGGGGGCCCGGCCACCACACCTTGCGGCCGAGTGCCACGCTGGCGCTCGTCACCAGGTACGTACGCACCAGGAAGGTGTCGAGCAGGACGCCGACCGCGATGACGAAGCCCAGCTCGACGAGTTGGACGAGGGGCATGTTGGTGAGTACGGCGAACGTCGCGGCCAGCACGAGCCCGGCGGAGGCGATGACGCCGCCGGTGGTGCGCAGCGCGGTGAGCGCGGCCGCCCCCGGTTCGGCGCCGCTCAGGCTCTCTTCCCGCATGCGGTGCATGAGGAAGATGCCGTAGTCGACGCCGAGGGCGACGAGGAAGACGAAGGAGAGCAGCCCGAGCCCCGGGTCGGTGCCCTCGAAGCCGAGCAGGGGTTCGAATACGAGTCCGGCGATGCCGAGCGAGGCGCCCCACACGGCGACGACCGCGGCGAGCAGCAGCAGCGGCGCGACGAGGCTGCGCAGCAGGGCGACGAGGATCAGCAGCACGGCCGCGAGCACGAGCGGCACGACGATGGCCCGGTCCCGGGCGTTGGTGTCCTTCAGATCCAGTTGCTGGGCGCTGGCTCCGCCGACGTACGAGCCGTCGAGTCCGTCCCGCAGCGCCTCGATGGTGGCGGTCTCCCCCGGGGTCTCGGGCGCGGACGAGGCGAGGACGGAGATCTCGGTCCACCCCTTGGCGGTACGTCCCTTCTCCGCGCTGTCGACGCCCTTGGTGCCGCGGATCTCGGCGAGGGCGTCGGGGACGCGGCCCGCGGGGGTCATGACGGTGATGGGCTGCGTGCCGCGTTCGGGGTAGGCGGCGGCGAGCGTCTCCATGGCCGCGACCGAGTCGGGGGTCTTGGTGAAGGAGTCCTCCTGCTTGAGGGAGCCGGGCAGGTTGAAGGCGCCGAGGGCGAGCGCGCCGAGCAGGACGGCTCCGGAGGCGAGGACGGCGAGCGGCCTGCGCCCGGCCGAGCTGCCCATGGCGGCGAAGAGGGAGCGCCGCCGCTTGGGCGTGCTGCCGAAGGCGGGGATCAGCGGCCAGAACACCCGCCGGCCGAGGAGCACCAGGACCGCGGGGAGCAGCGTCAGCATGGCGACGAGCGCGCACAGCACGCCGACGGTGCCGAGCGGGCCCATGCCGCGGCTGCTGTTGAGGTCGGCGGCGAGCAGGCAGAGCAGCCCGGCGGCGACGGTCCCCGAGGAGGCGAGCACGGCGGGCCCGCAGCCGCGCAGGGCGGCGACCATGGCGTCGTAGGGCTGTTCGATCCTGCGCAGTTCCTCCCGGTAGCGGGAGACGAGCAGCAGGGCGTAGTCGGTGCCCGCGCCGAAGACGAGGATGGTCATGATGCCGGAGCTCTGGCCGCTGACGGAGGTGCCGAAGGCCTGGTTGAGGCCGTAGGCGGCGGCCATCGCGAAGTAGTCCGCGATGCCGGCGACGGCGAGCGGCACGAGCCACAGGAACGGGCTGCGGTAGATGAGGATGAGGAGCAGCGCGACGACGCCCGCGGTGGTGTAGAGCAGGGGGCCGCCGAGCGCGTTGTAGACCTCGCTCGCGTCGGTGTCGAAGGCGCCGTTGCCGCCGACGTCGACGCTCAGCCCGCCCTCGCCCCGGGCGACGTCCCGCACGTCGTTGACGAGGGCGTCCCGTTTCTCCTCGTCCTGTCCGGGTTCGGTGGAGGCCACCGGGTACATCAGGGTGGTGCCGTCCTTGGAGGGCACGCCCTTGGGCTCGGCGACGAGCTTGTGCGCCCCCGCTATCTCGGCGACCTGCTCACCCGCGGTCGCGCGGTCGGCGGCGGTGAGTCCGCCGTCCCGGTGGTAGACGAGCACCAGCTCGGTGGCGCCGCCGCCCGGCAGCTGGTCCTGGAGCTTCGCGACCTCCGTAGAGTCGGCGCTCGCGGGGAGGTAGTCGACGGGCCGGTCCTTCTGGACGTCGGAGAGTTTGGCGGCGAAGGGCGAGGCGAGGGCGAGGACGACGATCCACAGGCCCAGGAACACCCAGGGAACGGCGCGTCGGCGCCGTCGTGACGCGGTGATGGACGGTGCGGCCCCCATGACGGGCCTCCTTCGGCAGGGGTGACGTGTTCGGGGTCAACCCTTCCGGGAAGCGGGGCTCGTGCCGTCGGGCCCGGGGGCGAGTCCGCGGTTACACCGCCGGGAGGCGCGGGGCGGTGACTACTCCCGGCGGAGTACGCGCGGGGGTGTCACGCGCGGGTGTCAGGACGGCGTACGCGCCGCCACGAGGAGCCGGGTCACGTCCTCGGAGCAGATGGTGAGCGCGCAGCCCGCCGTGGCGAGGACGTCGCGTTCGGCGGGGGTGTAGGGGCCGTCGGCCAGGGCGATCCGGGCGCCCTGGAGGAGCAGCGCCTCGCGTCCCGCGGGGGCGAGGTGCGGGGCGAGGGGGCCGAGGGCCTCGTGGAGTTCGATGGCAAGGCCGGGGCCGCAGTCGGGTTCGGTGGCGCGGCCGGTGTCGGCGGCGAGCGCGTCGACGAGGGCGACGAGCTGCTCCTCGGTGCAGTCGTCGTAGCCAGCGGCCCGCAGCGTGCCGACAGCCGTGTCGAGCGCGGCGCGCGTGGCGGCGCCGCCCGTGGACAGGACGGCGAGGACCACGGTGTGGACGGCGTCGCGCAGCATCGCGGAGAGCCGCGTGGTGGTGGGGTGGTCCAGGACATCGGGGTCGAAGAGGTCCTGGCAGGCGGCGCACTGGACGACGGGTCCCGCGGCGCCGCGCGGCACGAGGGGCAGGCCGAGCAGGACGAAGCGGCGCCGTCCCGTGAGCCGCTGGTAGTTGCGGTCGCCGCCACAGGCGGGGCAGAAGAACTCGCCGTCGCCGACGGCGTCCCAGGCGGTGTGCATTCCGACCACCCGCCGGCACAGGGCCCGCCCGCGTGAGACGGGCCTGGCGGAGATGCGGGCTTTCCGGCCGTTCAGTCCCCGTTCTGGCAGCACCACGCACCTCCGTAACTCCCCGGCTGCATTGCCGCGTTGGCGTGATGTTAGCCACATCGATGATGCCGCGTCAGTAGCTCGTACAGGAGAGCGAGCCGGAGGTGGCCGGGAGACGACGCGGCCCCGCCCGCCACAGAGGCGGGCGGGGCCGGTGGAGAGCCGGTGGGAGAGTCAGCGTGCGGCGCGGTTGACGGCCGACACGACGGCCTTCAGCGAGGCGCGCGTGGTGTTCGCGTCGATGCCGATGCCCCACAGCACCTTGTCGCCGATCGCGCACTCGATGTACGAGGCGGCCTGCGCGGACGCGCCTTCGCTCATCGTGTGCTCCTGGTAGTCCAGCAGGCGTACGTCGATGCCGATGCCCTGGAGCGCGTCGAAGAACGCGGAGATCGGGCCGTTGCCACAGCCGGTCAGAACGGTGTCCGCGCCGTCCAGTGTGGCCTCGACGGTGAGGGTGTCGACGCCGTCGGTGTCGGTCGTCGTCTGGCCGTTCTTGACCTGAATCCGACCCCACTGCGCCGCGGCGTTCCCGGGGTTCGGCAGGTACTCGTCCTGGAAGACGCTCCAGATCGCGTCCGGGGTGACCTCGCCGCCCTCGGCGTCGGTCTTCGCCTGGATGATCTTCGAGAACTCGATCTGCATGCGCCGCGGCAGGTCCAGCTTGTGGTCGTTCTTCAGGACGTACGCGATGCCGCCCTTGCCGGACTGCGAGTTGACGCGGATGACGGCCTCGTAGGAGCGGCCGACGTCCTTGGGGTCGATGGGCAGGTACGGCACGGCCCACTCGATGTCGTCGACGGTCTTGCCCTGGCCCGCGGCACGGGCCTCCAGCGCGTCGAAGCCCTTCTTGATGGCGTCCTGGTGGGAGCCGGAGAAGGCGGTGTAGACCAGGTCGCCCGCGTAGGGGTGGCGGGGGTGGACCTCCATCTGCGTGCAGTACTCGTACACGCGCCGGACCTCGTCGATGTCCGAGAAGTCGATCTGCGGGTCGACGCCCTGGGAGAAGAGGTTCATGCCCAGGGTGACCAGGTCGACGTTGCCGGTGCGCTCGCCCTGGCCGAAGAGGCAGCCCTCGACGCGGTCGCCGCCGGCCATGACGGCCAGCTCGGCGGCGGCGACGGCGGTGCCGCGGTCGTTGTGCGGGTGGATGGACAGGCAGACGAACTCGCGCCGCGAGAGGTTGCGGGACATCCACTCGAAGCGGTCCGCGTGGGTGGAGGGCGTGGAGCGCTCGACCGTGGCGGGCAGGTTCAGGATGATCTCGCGGTCGGCGTCGGGCTGCCAGACGTCCATGACGCCTTCGCAGACCTCCAGGGCGAAGTCCAGCTCGGTGTCGGTGAAGATCTCGGGGCTGTACTGGTATCCGAACGTCGTACGGTCGTCCAGCAGCTTGTCGGCGTACTCCATCACCAGCCGCGTGCCGTCCACGGCGATCTGCTTGACGGCGTCGCGCGAGCCGCGGAAGACGACGTCGCGCCAGACGGGCGCGGTCGCGTTGTACAGGTGGACGGTCGCGCGGCGGGCGCCCTTCAGGGACTCCACGGTGCGCTCGATCAGCTCTTCGCGGGCCTGCGTCAGGACGGAGATCGTCACGTCCTCGGGGATCGCGTCCTCGTCCTCGACGATGGAGCGCACGAAGTCGAAGTCGGTCTGGCCCGAGGAGGGGAAGCCGACCTCGATCTCCTTGTAGCCCATGCGTACCAGCAGGTCGAACATGGCGCGCTTGCGGGCCGGGGACATGGGGTCGATCAGCGCTTGGTTGCCGTCGCGCAGGTCGGTGGAGAGCCAGCGGGGGGCGACGGTGATCCGCTTGTCCGGCCAGGTGCGGTCCGGGATGCCGACCTGCTCGTACTGGCCGTACTTGTGGATCGGCATGGACGTGGGGCGCTGGAAGTTCGGCATGTGCGGGGCTCCTCGGAAGTGTCCTGAAGGACGGCCGACGGTCTTAGCGCAACGCCGAACTCCGCGGGGAGGGGGTCGGCCTCGACTACAGGCCCTCGCCGCGGCAGCTAAGGAGAAGCAGCCCGAATCGCATGATGTGCCGCAGCCTAGCCGAGCCGCGCTCTGTGCGCGGGCCCGTATCAGTATGCGGGACCGCCGCCGGATAAACCCCTAGTGGTGATCAATCCCTCTATTTCAGCAATCATGGTTGCAGCTAGTGACAGCGGCGTGACCCAGTGCCACATTGCCGCCATGACCGCCAATCCCACGGGCTTCGAGCCCGTCTTCTGCACCATCGTGCCGCCCCACGTCCTGGACACCCTGGCCCGGAACCAGGACCAGGCGCTCGCCGCACCCGCCCGCCGCACCCTGGAGCGGGACTCCATCGAGCGCACCCGCCGCCGGCTGACGACCGTCATCGGCGCGCCCGCGGTCGCCGCACCCAAGGAGGCCACGGCGGGGAAGCCCCACCGCACCATCCATGACGCCGAGCGCCGCACCGAGCTGCCGGGCCGCAAGGTGCGCGGCGAGGGCGACAAGCCGGGCAAGGACGCCACCGTCAACCGCGCGTACGCGGGCCTCGGCGCGACCTTCGAACTCTTCCAGAAGTCATACGAGCGCAACTCCATCGACGGCGGCGGCCTGCCGCTGAACGCGACGGTCCACTACGGCGAGGACTACGGGAACGCGTTCTGGAACGGCGAACAGATGGTCTTCGGCGACGGGGACAAGGAGATCTTCCTCGACTTCACCATCGCCGTGGACGTCATCGGCCACGAGCTGACCCACGGCGTCGTGCAGTACACGGCGAACCTCACCTACTTCGGCCAGCCCGGCGCCCTGAACGAGTCCATGGCGGACGTCTTCGGCTCGATGATCAAGCAGTACACGCTCGGCCAGACCGCCCGGGAGGCCGACTGGCTGATCGGCGCGGGCCTGCTCGCGCCGCGCGTCACCGGCAAGGCCCTGCGTTCGATGAAGGAGCCCGGCACGGCGTACGACGACGACGTGCTCGGCAAGGACCCGCAGCCCGCCGACATGGACCACTACGTGCGCACGGGCCGCGACAACGGCGGCGTCCACATCAACTCCGGCATCCCCAACCGTGCGTTCTACCTGGTCGCGGAGGCGCTCGGCGGCCATTCGTGGGAGCGGGCCGGGCAGATCTGGTACGCCGTGCTGACCGGCGGGGAGCTGGCGCAGGACGCGTCGTTCGAGGACTTCGCGAAGCTGACGGTCGCCGCGGCGCGCCAGAAGTACGGCGAGGGCGACGAGCTCAAGGCCGTCACCGACGCGTGGTCCGCGGTCAAGGTGCCGGCCACGGACGGCTGATGGCGCGCTACCGGCCGCCCACGGGGTGGAGTAAACAGGACTCATGCGTATCCAGGTGAAGCGCACGGGAGGATTCGCGGGCATCGACCGGCACGCCGAGGTGGACACCTCGGCGCTGGCCGATGCCCCCGAGTGGCACGCGCTGGCGGAACAGGCCGTGGCCGACGGCCGGAGCACACCGCCGATAGGGGTGCCGGACGGCTTCCAGTACCAGCTGACGGTGGACGGGCGCACGGTGTACTGCTCGGATCCGCGGCTGAGCGAGGCCCAGCGGAAGCTGATCTCGCGGGTCCTGAAGGAGGGCTCGTGAAGCCGGACGGTAAAACCTGAGGATTGTTCATGTTCTCGGCGCACGCCCATTGACTTCCGTACTCGGCGGTACGGAAGATCCCGCCCATGGCAGCGACCGCGGCGAGCCCGATACCCCCCATGTCCCCCTTGCCCTCATTTCCCCGTGACTTCCTGTGGGGCGTGTCCACCTCGGCCCACCAGATCGAGGGCGCCGCCGATGAGCGGGGCGCCTCGGTGTGGGACGCGTTCACGGCCGTGCCGGGCCGGGTGAAGGACGGCACGACGGCGGCCGTCGCCTGCGACCACTACCACCGCTACCGCGAGGACGTGGCGCTCCTGCGCGACCTCGGCGTGGACGCCTACCGCTTCTCGGTCTCCTGGCCGCGCGTGCTGCCCACCGGCGCGGGCCCGGTGAACGCGGCGGGCCTGGACTTCTACGACCGCCTCGTCGACGAGCTGTGCGCGGCGGGCGTGCGGCCGGTCCCGACCCTCTTCCACTGGGACACCCCGCTGGCCGTGCAGGAGGCGGGCGGCTGGCGCAACCGTGCCACCGCCGGGCTCTTCGCCGAGTACGCGGCCGTGGTCGCGGCCCGCATCGGCGACCGCGTCGAGAAGTGGATCACCCTCAACGAACCCGCCGAGCACACCCTGCTCGGGCACGCCCTCGGCCAGCACGCGCCCGGTGAGCGGCTCCTCTTCGACGCGCTGCCGGTCGCCCACCACCAGCTCCTCGCGCACGGCCTCGCGGTCCGGGCGCTGCGGGCGGCGGGCGCGCGGGACATCGGCATCGCCAACTCGCACGGCCCGACCTGGCCCGCGTCCGGCGCCGATGAGGACACGGCGGCCGCCGACTTCTACGACGTACTCCTCAACCGCCTCTTCGCCGACCCGCTGCTGCTCGGCCGCTACCCCGACGGGTGCGGCGAGCTGATGCCGTCGCCCGACCTGGACGCGGACCTGGAGGTCATCGCCGAGCCCCTCGACTGGTACGGGATCAACTTCTACCAGCCGACGAAGGTGGGCGCCCCGCTCCCGCACACCACCGAGTTCTCCGGGCTCACGCTCCCGCCCGAACTCCCCTTCACACCACGGGAGATCGAGGGCTACCCGGTCACGGCCTTCGGCTGGCCGGTCGTCCCCGAGGCCCTCACCGAACTCCTGACCGCCTTCCGCGACCGCTACGGCGAGCGCCTGCCGCCCCTCGTGATCACCGAGAACGGCTGCTCCTACGAAGGCCTCGACGACCAGGAGCGGATCGCCTACCTGGACGGGCATCTGCGGGCCCTGCACCGGGCGCTGGAGGCGGGCGTGGACGTGCGCGGCTACTTCGTCTGGTCGCTCATGGACAACTTCGAGTGGGCCGAGGGCTACCGGCAGCGCTTCGGCCTCGTCCACGTGGATCGCGACACGCTGGAGCGCACCCCGAAGGCGTCCTACCACTGGCTGCGCGAGGCACTGCGGGCGCGGCGCGCATGACCGCCACCGCGCTGCGGGAGCCCACCGAGCGGGTCGGCCGGGGCTGGACGGGCGCCTTGTCGCTGGCCAACGGCGCGATATGGGTGGGCTGGTACGGCCCGCTCCAGATCCTGCTCGCCGTGCAGGCCGAGGAGCTGGCCCCGGCGGGCACGTCGAAGGAGACGGTGCTCGCCTGGGTGACGGGCGTCGGCGCGGTCGTCTCCCTCGCGGCGAACCCCGTCTTCGGCGCCCTTTCGGACCGTACGACGTCCCGCTGGGGCCGGCGCACCCCGTGGATCGTGGCGGGCACCGCGGGCGGCGCCGCCGCGCTCCTGCTGCTGTCGGCGGCGGGCTCCGTGTGGTGGCTGGTGGCCGGCTGGTGCCTGGTACAGCTCACCCTGAACGCGGCGTTCGCGGCCGTCACCGCCGCCGTGCCGGACCGGGTGCCGCGCCGCCAGCGGGGCACGGTCGGCGGCTGGCTCGGGGCGGCGCAGCTCCTTGGCGTGGTGACCGGGACGGGCCTCGCGACGGTGGCGGGCGGCACGGTCGCGGGGTACGCGGCGTGCGCGGTGTTCACCGTGGCGGGCGTCCTGCCCTACGTCGTACGCCACCACGACCTGCGGCTGCCGGCCGCCGAGCGTCCCCCCTGGGGCCGGCGGGGCTTCGTGCGGAGCTTCTGGATCAGTCCCCGGCGCCACCCGGACCTGGCCTGGGCCTGGCTGACCCGCTTCCTGATCAACGTCAGCAACTCCGTGGTGCTGCTCTACCTCCTGTACTTCCTCCGGGACCGGCTGGACCACGGGGATCCGGAGGGCGGCGTGCTGATCCTGACGGCCGTGAACGGCGTGACGATGCTCGCCACCGTCGTGCTCGGCGGCGCCTGGTCGGACCGGGTGGGGCGGCGCAAGCCCTTCGTGATCTGGGCGGGCATCCTGATGGCGGCGGCGACCGGGCTGCTCGCCCTGTGGCAGACCTGGCCGGGCGCGATCGTGGCGGCGGCGCTGCTCGGCGTCGGCTTCGGCGTCTTCACGTCGGTCGACTTCGCCCTGATGACGGACGTCCTGCCCGCGGCCATGGACCGCGGCAAGGACCTCGGCGTCATCAACATCGCCAACTCCCTGCCGCAGGTGGCCGCCCCGGCCATCGCGGCGCCCGTCGTCACCTACCTCGGCGGCTACCGCGTGCTGTATCTGACGGCGGCGGTGATCGGCCTGGCGGGGGCGGTCCTGGTGACGCGGATCAGGGGCGTGGACTGAGCCCGGCGGCCACCGAGGCCGCGGCGGCGTCCGGCGTGTCACCGGCGGCGACGGCGAAGTCCCGCAGGGTTCCCGCGAGCACGTCGTCCGGTGTGTGGTCTCCCATGATGTAACCCGCGCGCGTCAGCTGGGCGATGCCGTGCATGGAGCCGAAGAGCTGGCGCACGAGCAGGTCGGGGTCGGCGTCCGCCCGGAAGCGGCCCGTCCCGACGCAGCGGAGGATCGCGTCGCGCGGGAAGCGCATCATGAACGTGCCCATACGCCGGTCGTCGTCGGAGAGTTCGAACCCGGCGAGCGCGGAGCCGCCGAACATGACCGCGTAGACGTCGGACTCGGCGCGTGCGAACTCCTGGTAGATCCGGCAGAGCCCGGCGAGTTCGGCCACGGGGTCCGTGCCCCGCTCCAGGCCCTGCGCCCGCGCCCGGAACCGCTCGAAGCCCTCCCGCATGACCTCGCGCACGAGTCCGGGCATGGAACCGAAGTGCGTGTACACCGCCATCGTCGAGGCCCCGACCTCCTTGACCAGGCGCCGTGCGCTGAGAGCGGCGGGCCCCTGCTCCGCGAGGACGCGCGCGGCCTCGTCGAGGAGGAGGCGGCGGACGTCGGCCGCGTCGCGTTTTCCGGTGGACACGACTTTTCCGGTGGACACGAGAGAAGCATAAAGCCGTTATGAAAATAACAGCGTTATGCTTCTGGCGGCGCAGCGGCGGGACGGGGGTCCACCGCTGCGCCTCTTGGTCCCGCGGGCTAGAAGCCGAGCTTCCGCAGCTGGCGGGGGTCCCGCTGCCAGTCCTTGGCCACCTTCACGTGCAGGTCGAGGAAGACCGGCGTACCGAGCAGCGCCTCGATCTGCTTGCGGGACCTGATGCCGACGTCCTTGAGCCGCTTGCCCTTGGGGCCGATGATGATGCCCTTCTGGCTGGGCCGCTCGATGTAGACGAACGCGTGGATGTCGAGCAGCGGCTTGTCCGCGGGCCGGTCCTCGCGCGGCAGCATCTCCTCCACCACGACCGCGATGGAGTGCGGCAGCTCGTCCCGCACGCCTTCGAGCGCGGCCTCGCGGATCAGCTCGGCGACCATGACCTGCTCGGGCTCGTCCGTGAGGTCGCCCTCGGGGTAGAGCGCGGGGCCCTCGGGCAGCAGCGGCACGATCAGGTCGGCGAGGAGGCTCACCTGCTGGTCGCCGACGGCCGACACGGGCACGATCTCGGCCCACTCGAAGCCGAGCTCCTTGCCGAGCTGGTCGATGGCGATGAGCTGCTCGGCGAGCGTCTTGCTGTCGACGAGGTCGGTCTTCGTGACGACCGCGATCTTCGGCGTCTTCTTGATGGAGGCGAGCTCCTTGGCGATGAAGCGGTCGCCGGGGCCGAGCTTCTCGTTCGCGGGCAGGCAGAAGCCGATGACGTCGACCTCGGCCCATGTGGTCCGTACGACGTCGTTGAGCCGCTCGCCGAGGAGCGTGCGCGGCTTGTGGAGCCCGGGGGTGTCCACCAGGATCAGCTGGGCGTCCGGGCGGTGCACGATGCCCCGCACGGTGTGCCGCGTGGTCTGCGGCTGGTTCGCGGTGATCGCGACCTTCTGGCCGACCAGAGCGTTCGTGAGGGTGGACTTGCCCGCGTTGGGGCGGCCGACGAAGCAGGCGAAGCCGGCGCGGTGGGCGGCCTCGGACGGCTCGGCTGATGACGGGGTACGAACGCTCATGGCGCCCATTGTCCCTGATCCCCGGAGCCCCGCCGCACCGCGAGCCCCCGCGGGGCCCGTGACGGCCGTCGATCCGGGACCCGCGACCGCCTCCCGCGCGGAGGCGTCCGCCCGCGTCAGCCCGCCTCGATCCTCGCCCGGACCTCACCATCGGGCCCCGCCAGGAAGACCGGCGTACCGGCCCCGCCGAGGTCACGCACGGCGGCGAGGTCCTCCGTGGTGAGCGCGTCGGCACCGGAGACCACGGCCGCGGCCTCCAGCGACTCGGCCCCCGAGGCGACCGCCATCGCCACGGCGGTCCGCAGCGCGGACAGCTGAAGCGACTCGAGGGCCACGGTCCCCGCCACGTACGTACGGCCCGTCTCGTCCCGCACGGCCGCGCCCTCGGGCACGCCGTTGCGGGCCCGGGCGGAACGGGCCAGGGTGACGATCTTGCGGTCCTCGGGACCGAGGTCGGTGCTCTGCGTCATGCCACGAGCATAAGGAGCACCCCACCACCACAGGGAGCCACCCCGCGCCAGGCGCGCACCACCGCCCGCCGGACCCGGTCCCGCGGCCGCCGGGACGGGGAGGCCACTCAGGGGCGGTCGAGGCGCAGTCGTCGGGCTCGGGGCAGGCCCGCGACCACCAGATCGTATGAGTCCTCGATCAGTTCCCTGAGCTGCCGGTCGGGGAGATCGCCGTCGACCGTCACCGTGTTCCAGTGGCGCTTGTTCATGTGCCAGCCCGGGGCGATCTCCGGGTGCGCGGCCCGCAGCTGGACCGCCAGGTCCGGGTCGCACTTGAGGTTGACGGTGAGCGGGTGTCCGCCGAGGGCCGTGAGCGCGAACATCTTCCCGGCCACCTTGAAGACGGAGGTCTCCGGGCCGAACGGGAAGTCCTCCACCGCGTCGTTGAAGGAGAGGCAGAACGTCCGCAGCTCATCGGGGGTCACTCGGGCTCTCCCTCCGCCGTCGCACCGGCGGGGGCGACCGGCTCCACCAGTACCGTCACGATCTTGTTCCGGCGGCCCGCGGCCGACTCCGCGGTGAGCTTCAGCTCCCGCCCGTCCGGCAGCGGCACGACCGCCGAGGCGCCCGCGATCGGGACCCTGCCCAGCTGCTTGGCGAGCAGGCCGCCGACCGTCTCCACGTCCTCGTCGTCGAACTCGTCGAACCCGAAGAGCTCCCCGAGGTCGCCGATGTCCAGCCGCGCCGTCACGCGGTAGCAGCCGTCCACCAGCTCCTCCACCGGCGGCAGCTCACGGTCGTACTCGTCGGTGATCTCCCCGACGATCTCCTCCAGGATGTCCTCGATGGTGACGATGCCGGCCGTGCCGCCGTACTCGTCGATGACCACGGCCACGTGGTTGCGCTCCTGCTGCATCTCGCGCAGCAGGTCGCCCGCGTTCTTCGTGTCGGGCACGAAGGTCGCGGGCCGCATCGCCGTGGAGACCAGCTCGGACTCGCTGTCCCGGTTGATGTGCGTCTTGCGGGCCAGGTCCTTGAGGTACACCATGCCGACGATGTCGTCCTCGCTCTCCCCCGTCACGGGTATGCGCGAGAAGCCGGAGCGCAGGGCGAGGGTGAGGGCCTGGCGGATCGTCTTGAACCGTTCGATGGCGACCAGGTCGGTGCGGGGCACCATGACCTCGCGCACCAGGGTGTCGCCGAGCTCGAAGACGGAGTGCACCATGCGGCGCTCCTCGTCCTCGATCAGGGACTCCTTCTCGGCGAGGTCGACCATCGCGCGCAGCTCCGCCTCGGAGGCGAAGGGGCCGCGCCGGAAGCCCTTGCCGGGCGTCAAGGCGTTGCCGATGAGGATCAGCAGGGGCGGGATGGGGCCCATGATCCGGGCCAGCGGCAGCAGGACGTACGCCGCCGCGGTCGCGGTGTTCAGCGGGTGCTGGCGGCCGATGGTGCGCGGGGAGACGCCCACGGCGACGTAGCTGACGAGGACCATCACGCCGATGGCGATCGCGAGGGCCTCCCAGGTGCGGTCGAACTCCTTGAGGCAGGCGTACGTCACCAGGGCCGAGGCGGCCATCTCGCACGCCACGCGCACCAGCAGCGCCACGTTGAGATAGCGGGTCGGGTCGGCGGCGACCTGCGCGAGCTTCGCGCTGCCGCGCCGCCCGGAGCGGACCGCCTCGTCGGCGCGGAAGCTGGAGACCCGGGCGATGCCGGCCTCGGCGCACGCCGCGAGCCAGGCCACGACGACCAGGGCGACGGCCCCGGCGATCAGCTGGAAACTCATGGCGCTAGGAGACGGTGGGCGCCGGGGAGGGGCCGGTGAGGCCCTTCTCCGCGCGCCAGCCGTCGACGATCGCCGCCTGGAGCCCGAACATCTCGGCCTTCTCGTCGGGCTCCTCGTGGTCGTACCCCAGCAGGTGCAGCACCCCGTGGACGGTCAGGAGCTGGAGCTCCTCGTCCATGGAGTGCTGCGTCGGGGCGTCCTTGCCCTGCTGGGTGGCGACCTCGGGGCAGAGCACGATGTCGCCGAGGAGGCCCTGCGGGGGCTCCTCGTCGTCCTTCATGGGCGGCCGCAGCTCGTCCATGGGGAAGGACATGACGTCCGTGGGCCCGGGCAGGTCCATCCACTGGATGTGCAGCTGCTCCATGGCGTCGGCGTCCACGACGATCACCGAGAGCTCGGAGAGCGGGTGGATGCGCATCCGCGCGAGGGCGTAGCGGGCGATGTCGAGGATCGCCTGCTCGTCGACCTCGGTTCCGGATTCGTTGTTGACGTCGATCGACATGGTGGTGCTGGTCTACTTCCCGTCGCGGCTGTCGTGCTGCTCGTACGCGTCGACGATACGGCCGACCAGCTTGTGCCGTACGACATCGTGGGACGTCAGGCGCGAGAAGTGGATGTCCTCGACGCCCTCCAGGATCTGCTGGACCTCGCGCAGGCCGCTCTTGGTGCCGCCCGGCAGGTCGACCTGGGTGACGTCACCGGTGATGACGATCTTCGAGTCGAAGCCGAGACGGGTGAGGAACATCTTCATCTGCTCGGCGCTGGTGTTCTGCGCCTCGTCGAGGATGATGAACGCGTCATTGAGCGTGCGGCCGCGCATGTAGGCCAGCGGCGCCACCTCGATCGTCCCCGCCGCCATCAGGCGCGGGATCGAGTCGGGGTCGAGCATGTCGTGCAGCGCGTCGTAGAGCGGGCGCAGGTACGGGTCGATCTTCTCGTAGAGCGTGCCGGGCAGGAAGCCGAGGCGCTCGCCCGCCTCGACCGCGGGCCGGGTCAGGATGATGCGGTTGACCTGCTTGGACTGGAGCGCCTGGACGGCCTTGGCCATGGCCAGGTACGTCTTGCCCGTACCGGCGGGGCCGATGCCGAAGACGATGGTGTGCTTGTCGATCGCGTCGACGTACCGCTTCTGGTTCAGCGTCTTGGGGCGGATGGTGCGTCCGCGCGACGAGAGGATGTTCTGCGTGAGGACCTCGGCGGGGGTCTCCTCCGCGCCGCTGCCGTTCTCGTCCGCCCTCAGCATGGCGATCGAGCGTTCCACTGCGTCCTCCGTCATCGGCTGACCGGTGCGGAGCACCAGCATCATCTGGTCGAACAAGCGCTGGATGAGGGCGACTTCGTGGGCGGTGCCCACGGCGCTGATCTCATTGCCCCGGACATGGATGTCGGCCGCCGGGAAGGCCTTCTCGATCACGCGCAGCAGGGCGTCGCCGGAACCGAGGACGGTCACCATCGGATGCTTCGCCGGGACCGTGAAGTGGGCTCGCGCCTGGTCCTGCGCCGTGTGAGTTGTGGGTGTCTGAGTCATGGGCCGGCTCTGAAGGCCTGCTCATCCTCCTCGTGCGGGGCTTGGTGGCCGCTCGACAGCCTTGCACTGCCAAGGGTACGACGCGGCACTGTCGGCGCCGTAGGGCTTTTCCGCCGGGGCGGCTACGCCGAGCGGAAGCCGATGGTCGGCACCGCCCTGCGCAGCGGCCACGGACGGCTCGCGGCCGGCAGCAGCTCCTCCAGGAAGCTGTACCGCCGCAGCGCCACCGGGTCCTGCTCGTCGAACTCCCGTACGCGCCGCCACCAGGCCCCCACCTCCGCCCAGCCGGGCGCGGACAGGGACCCGCCGAACTCCTGCACGGAGAGCGCCGCGGTGAGCCCGGCGAAGGCCAGCCGGTCGGCCAGCGGCCAGCCCGCCAGCGTCCCGGTGACGAAGCCCGCCACGAAGACGTCCCCGGCCCCGGTGGGGTCGAGCGCCTCCACCTCGATGGCGGGGACGTCGGCGGTCTCGCCGGTCCGCGCGTCCACCGCGTACGCCCCTTCCGCGCCCAGCGTCACGACCGCCAGCGGCACGTGATCGGTCAGGGCCCTGGCCGCGGCCCGCGGGCAGGACGTGCGGGTGTAGCGCATCGCCTCCTCGGCGTTGGGCAGGAACGCCTCGCAGTGCCCCAGGTCGGCGAGTCCGGCGAGGTCCCACCGCCCGGTGTCGTCCCAGCCGACGTCGGCGAAGATCCGGGTGCCGCTGCGGGCGGCCTGCGCGATCCAGGGAGCGCGGACGCCGGGCGTCAAGGAGGCGACGGCGGCGCGGGCGCGGGGCGGACAGGAGGGGGCGCCGCCGTCCGGGGCGTCGGCGTCGGGGGGCGGCTCGTGGCCGTGGCTGACCATGGTCCGCTCGCCCTCGTACGCCATGGAGACCGTCACCGGGGTGTGCCAGCCGGGCACGATCCGGGACGAGGCGAGGTCGATGCCCTCGCCCCCTTCGAGGGCGTCCCAGCAGTACTCCCCGTAGTGGTCGTCGCCGAAGGCGGCGGCCAGGGACGTGTGCAGGCCGAGACGGGCGAGCGCGGTCGCCATGTTCGCGACGCCGCCGGGGCTCGACCCCATGCCGCGCGCCCAGGACTCGGTCCCGCGCACGGGCGCGGAGTCGAGCCCGGTGAAGATGATGTCGAGGAAGACCGTGCCGGTGAGGTAGACGTCGCAGGCCGGGTCGCCGGCTCTGCGGGCCGCCTTCAGCGGGTCGACGGTGGGCTGTACGGGTACGACCATGCAGGCAACGTAACGGACGGCGCGCCCTGGAGGCCGGGGTTACCGGTGTGCCGCGAGGTGCGGGGCACTACCAGCGCGGCACCGCCGGAGTCGTCCACCCGGGGTCGGCCACCCGCATCGCCGCCGCGTCGTCCCGCTCCCGCAGGGCGCGGAAGTCCTCGTCGAGCCAGCGCGCGTGCAGGGCGGCGAGCTTGTCCCGGTCGAGCTCGACGCCGAGGCCGGGGGTGTCGGTGACGGCGACCTTGCCGCCGGTGAACCGCGGGCGGGAGGTCAGCACGTCCTCGGACTGCCAGGGGTAGTGCGAGTCGCAGGCGTGGTCGAGGCCGGGCACGGTCGCCGCCACGTGGGTCATCGCGGCGAGGCTGATGCCCAGGTGGGTGTTGGAGTGCATGGAGACGGCGACCCCGAACGTCCGGCACACCGCGGCCAGCTCCCGCGTGCGCCGCAGCCCGCCCCAGTAGTGGTGGTCGGAGAGGACGACCTGCACGGCGCCCTTCGCGAAGGCCTCCGGGATCTCCTGGAAGGTGGTCACGCACATGTTCGTGGCGAGCGGCACGGACGTCCGGGCCGCGACCTCGGCCATGGCGGGCGTGCCGAGCGCGGGGTCCTCCAGGTACTCCAGTACGTCGCCGAGCTCGGCGGCGACCTTCAGCGACGTCTCCACCGACCAGGCCCCGTTGGGGTCGAGCCGCAGCGGCCTGCCGGGGAAGGCTTCGGCGAGGGCGCGGATGGCGGCGACCTCCTCGTCCGGCGGGAAGACGCCGCCCTTGAGCTTGAAGGACCCGAAGCCGTGGCGCTCGGTGAACAGCCGGGCCTGGGCGACGATCCCGGCCGGGTCGAGGGCGGCGCCCCACCCGTCGTCCGGCTCGCTCGCGCGGCCCGCGGGATGCTCGGCCCACTTGTAGAACAGGTAGGCGCTGTACTCGACGGCGTCCCGTACCTTGCCGCCGAGCAGGGCGTGGACGGGCAGCCCGAGCGCCTTGCCGAGCGCGTCCAGGCAGGCGACCTCGAACCCGGAGACGACCGACAGCCGCAGCTTGTCGGCGCTCTGCACGCCGCGCAGACCGCCGACATCCACCGCGTCGTCCACCCGGTCCGCGTCGACGGCCACCTCGTCCGCGAGTGTGAACAGCCGGTTCACATCGGAGACCCGGCACCCCGGCAGCCGCTCGGCCAGGGGCCGCGCGAGCTCCAGGTACTTCCCGTCGCCGTAGGTCTCCCCGATCCCGGTCACCCCGCCCGCCGTGACCACCTCGACGATGAGGCGCGGCGTGTAGGGCTGGTGGACGCCCTGGGTGTTGAGCAGCGGTGGGTCGGCGACCAGGACCGGCGTGAGGCGGACATCGGTGATGACCAAGCTCTGTCCATACATGAGAACGGAGACTAGGTATGCGAATGACCACCCGTCAATGGTGCGGGACGACCGTGGTGGGGCGCTACAGCTCCGCCTCGATCAGATCCGCCGCCCGCGAGGTGCCGCCCTCCGCCCGGACCTCCGCCTTCAACCGCGCGCAGCGCTCGGCGACTTCGGGGTCCGAGACCAGAGCGAGCAGCGCCGACCGCAGCGCGTCACCCGTGGCGTCCTCCGTGTCCAGGCGCCGCGCCACGCCCAGTTCCACCAGCCGGTCCGCGTTCATCGGCTGCTCGGCCCCCTGCGGTACGGCGATCATCGGCACACCGGTGTAGAGCCCCTCACTGGAACTGCCCATGCCGGCATGGGTGACGAACGCGTCGGCCTGCTCCAGGATCGCCAACTGCGGCACCCAGGAGCGGACCTCGATGTTCGCGGGCAGGTTCGCGCCCAGCTCGGCGGGGTCGACGTGCTTGCCGATCTGGAGGACGACATGCCAGCCCGGCAAATCCCCGAAGGCGGCCACGCACCGGCGGTAGAACTCGGGCTGCTTGGTGTACGCCGAGCCGAGCGAGACCAGGAGCACCTTCTCGGCGCCCTCGGGACGCGCCCAGCCGCCCCGCCGCGCACGGTCGCCGAAGCACGGCCCGACGAAGTCGACCCGGGGGCCCACGGTGTCCGCGTGCGGCTGCATCGCCCGCGGGATCGTGGCGAGGGCCCGCGGCGGGACGCCCGAGAACTCGCCGACGTCGAGCGTGGTGGCCCCGCACCCGGCGAGCCACTCCTTGAAGCGGGCCTCCAGCACATCGGCGCCGGGAAGTCGCGCGAGATGCGCGCCGACGTCCTCCTGGTAGCTGCCCCAGGCCACGAAGGTCGGCGAGAGCTGCACGACGGGCCGCCCCTGTGCCTCGGCGAGCGCCCGGCCGACGTACGCGCCGATGTCGTACAGGTACAGGTCCGCGGGGTCGTCGTCGTACACCGCGCGCAGCTGCGGGAGCACCGCCATCGCGTCGTCGAGGAAGAGCGCGCTCGCCTCGATCGGGTCGTCGGGCCAGATGTTGTCGCGGTGCGGGAGCGTCGAGTCGTACGGGACGAGTTCGGCGCCGGTGGGCTCGATCAGGTGGGCGACGGCCGGGTCGTCGGCGTACGTCACGCGGTGGCCGCGCGCGGCCAGCTCACGGATGATCTCCAGGCCGGGCAGCACATGGCTGATCATCGGCACGCCGATCATGGCGATATGGGCACGCCGACGGGAGGGTCCACGGGATGACATGAGGGATCCTTCGAGTACAGAGCTACGGAGTCAGGGACAAGGCACGACGGGCCGCCGCCCCGGCCCCGAAGGGCGGGCGGTGGCCACGGGAAGCCGTGTCAGCCGTAGATCTGCGCGATGGAGTCCATACCGGGACCGTAGCCCGGCACCCGGCGGTCGGTCGAACGAATAAGTTCAGTCGAACGAATAGGCCTCGACCTCGGCGAGGTAGCGCGCCCGCAGTTCCTCGTCCGCGGCGTTCCGGTCGAGGAAGGCCGCCTCGAAGGAGTTCCGCGCCAGCGTGCGCAGCTGCTCCTGGCCGATGCCGAGCGCCTCGCGCACGGCGTGGAAGGTGTCGTCGACGTATCCGCCGAAGTAGGCCGGGTCGTCGGAGTTGACCGTGCACATCAGCCCGGCGTCGAGCATCCGCGCCAGCGGGTGTTCCTCGAGCATGTCGATGGCGCGCAGCCGGACGTTGGAGAGCGGGCAGAGCGTGAGCGGCACGCGCTCGCGGGCCAGGCGCTCGACCAGCTCCGGGTCCTCCATGCAGCGCAGCCCGTGGTCGACGCGCTCGACGCGCAGCACGTCCAGGGCCTCGGTGATGTACGCGGGCGGGCCCTCCTCGCCGGCGTGCGCGACGAGCCGCAGGCCGAGGGCGGCGGCGGCCTCGTACACCTCCTTGAACTTGACCGGCGGGTGGCCGACCTCGGCGGAGTCGAGGCCGACGCCGATGATCCGGTCGAGGTAGGGCTCGGCGGCACGGAGCGTCTCCATCGCGGACTCGGCGGACTCATCGCGCAGGAAGCACATGATGAGGCGCGTGGAGACGCCGTGCCGCTCCTCGCTGCGGTCCAGCGCGCGGGACAGGCCCTCGATGACGGTGCCGATGGGCACGCCGCGCGCGATGTGGGCCTGCGGGTCGAAGAAGATCTCCGCGTGCCGCACGCCCTGGGCTGCGGCGCGGGTGAGGTAGGCGTCCGCGAGTTCCTCGAAGTCGGCCTCGGTGCGCAGCACGGCCATCAGGCCGTAGTACAGGTCGAGGAAGGACTGGAGGTCCTCGAAGAGGTAGGCCTTGCGCAGCTCTTCGGTGTCGGCGTAGGGCAGCTCGACGTCGTTGCGCGCGGCCAGCGCGAAGGCCAGCTCGGGTTCGAGGGTGCCTTCGATGTGGAGGTGGAGTTCGGCCTTGGGGATCGGCATGGTGCGGTCTCGCTCAGTTCTGTGCTGTGTGGGGGCTGTGCTGTGCGGGGGTCAGGTGCGTTTGGGCAGGGGGATGCGCGACAGGTCGCGGGCGACGGTGAGTTCGCCGTCGTAACCGGCGGCGCGGGCCTGCTGTTCATAGGCGCCCGGGTCGGGGTAGCGCTGGCTGAAATGCGTCAGCACGAGATGCCGTACGCCCGCGTCGACGGCGACCCGAGCCGCCTGACCGGCCGTCAGATGGCCGTGGTCGGCGGCGAGTTGCTCGTCCTCGTCGAGGAACGTCGACTCGATGACCAGCATGTCGCACCCCTCGGCGAGCGCGTGCACGCCGTCGCAGAGCCGGGTGTCCATCACGAAGGCGAACCGCTGCCCGCGCCGCGCCTCGCTCACCTCGTCCAGCGTGACGCCGCCGAGGGCGCCCTCCTTCTGGAGCCGCCCGACGTCGGGCCCCTTGATGCCGCGCTCGGCCAGCAGCTCCGGCAGCATGCGGCGCCCGTCGGGCTCGATGAGGCGGTAGCCGTACGACTCGACGGGGTGGGAGAGCTTCCTCGCCTCGAGGGTGTACGAGGGGGTGGTGGCCAGCGGCCCGTCGGCGGCGACCGGGGCCTCGGCGAGCGCGACGGTCTCGCGGTAGGCCGTCGCGTACCGCAGCCGGTCGAAGAAGCGCTGCCCGGACGCCGGGTAGTGGGCGGTGACGGGGTGCGGGACCCGGTCGAGGTTGAGGCGCTGGATCACCCCGGCGAGGCCGAGGCTGTGGTCGCCGTGGAAGTGGGTGACGCAGATCCGGTGCAGGTCGTGCGCGGCGACCCCGGCGCGCAGCATCTGCCGCTGCGTGCCCTCGCCGGGGTCGAACATGATGCCCTGGCCGTCCCAGAGCAGCACGTAGCCGTTGTGGTTGCGGTGCCGGGTCGGGACCTGGCTGGCGGTGCCGAGCACCACCAGTTCACGTGAGGACAAGAGGGGTCGGCCCCGCTATCCGGGAGGCCACTGGAGGCCGCGGCCGCCCAGGATGTGCGCGTGCGCGTGGAAGACGGTCTGGCCCGCGCCTGCGCCGGTGTTGAAGACGATGCGGTAGCTCTCCGCCTTCTCCTCGGTGGCGACTTCCTGGGCCTCCCGCAGCACGTCGGCGGCGATCTGCGGTTCGGCGGCGGCCAGCGCCGCGGCATCGGGGTGGTGCACCTTGGGGATGACCAGGACGTGCGTCGGGGCCTGCGGGTTGATGTCACGGAAGGCGAGGGTCGTCTCCGTCTCCCGGACCACGGTCGCCGGCACCTCGCCCGCGACGATCTTGCAGAACAGACAGTCGCTTCGCGCTTCGCCCGCCATGGGTCCGGCCTCCTCAGGAGCAGTGATCGGTACGCACGGAATGCTATCCCTCCCCGCCGCGCGGCGGCGGGGCGCCGGGCCTACGGCGTCCCGGGCAGGGCCGGCGCGGTCTTCGCGGGGTTCTCCGCCAGCGCGGCGAGCGCGAGGCGCACCGCCTCGTCCAACTGCGGGTCACGGCCCGCCGCGTAGTCGTCCGGGGTGGTCACGACCTCGACGTCGGGTTCGACGCCGTGGTTCTCCACCCCCCACCCCTGGCTCTCCAGCCAGAACGCGTACTTCGGCTGCGTCACCAGTGTGCCGTCCACCAGGTAATAGCGGCTGTCGATGCCGACGACGCCGCCCCAGGTGCGCGTGCCGACCACGGGCCCGATGCCGAGCGCCCGGATCGCCCCGTTGACGATGTCGCCGTCGGACCCGGAGAACTCGTTGGCGACGGCGACGACGGGCCCGCGCGGCGCGTCCAGGGGGTAGCTGAGGGGCCGTGAGCCGCGCGGCAGGTCCCAGCCGACGACGCGGCGCGCCAGCTTCTCCACGACAAGCTGGGAGGTGTGGCCGCCGCGGTTCTCCCGTACGTCGACCACCAGGCCCTCGCGGGTGACCTCGACGCGCAGGTCACGGTGGATCTGCGCCCAGCCGGGCGCCTGCATGTCGGGGACGTGGAGATAGCCGAGGCGGCCCTGCGAGCGCTCGGCGACGTACGCCCGCCGGTCCGCGACCCACGCGTGGTAGCGCAGCGGCTCCTCGTCGGCGACGGGGACCACCACGGCGTGCCGGGGGTCGCCGCCGCCCGAGGGCGAGACGGTCAGCTCGACGGGCTTGCCCGCGGTGCCGACGAGCAGCGGTCCGGGCCCGGTGACGGGGTCGACCGGCCGGCCGTTGACCTCGATCAGCGCGTCGCCGGGGCGGACCGCGACGCCGGGCGCCGCCAGCGGGGAGCGCGCGGCGGGGTCGGAGGTCTCCGAGGGCAGGACGCGGTCGACGCGCCACAGGCCGTCCTCGCCCCGCGAGAGGTCCGCGCCGAGGAGCCCCTGCCGCAGCGCGGAGCCGCCGCCCGAGCCGCCGGGGACGACGTACGCGTGCGAGGTGCCCAGCTCGCCCTGCACCTCCCAGAGCAGGTCGATGAGGTCGTCGTGGGTGGCGACGCGGTCGAGCACGGGCCGGTAGCGCTCCAGGACGCCGTCCCAGTCGACGCCGCCCATGTCGGGCCGCCAGAAGTTGTCCCGCATGAGGCGGCCCGTCTCGTCGTACATCTGGCGCCACTCGGCGGCCGGGTCGACGGTGTGGCGGATGCGGGTCAGGTCGACGGAGATGTTCGAGTCGCTGTCCTCGTCGCCCGAGGCGCGCCGGTCGCTGGGCACCACCTTCAGCTTGCCGTCGGTCCACAGCAGGACCCGCTTGCCGTCGCCGGTTACCGCGAAGTGGTCGGCGCCGGAGGCCAGTTCCTCCACTCGGCGCTGGGCGAAGTCGTACCGCTCCAGCTCGGTGTGCGGTTCCGGGTCGGACGGGGTGGCCCGGGAGGCGCCGAGGACGCCCCGCACGGGGTGGCGCAGCCAGAGCAGGCCGTCCTTGGCGGCGCGCAACGTCGTATAGCGGGCGGCCTCGACGGGGAACGCCACGATGCGGTCGGCGAGCCCGTCGAAGTCGACGCGGGTGACGGGCGCGCCCTCGCTGTCGGGTGTCTCGGCGCCGGGGCTGTCCTGTCCTTCGAAGGGCCTGCCGTGCCGCTGCGGCCCGAACGGCGACGGCGTGGCCGCGGCGAGCGTCAGGAGGTGGGGCCGGGAGCCGCCGACGAAGGCGAGGTCGAAGACGTGCTCGTCGTAGACCGGGTCGAAGGCGCGCGCGGAGAGGAAGGCGAGGTGCTTGCCGTCGAGTGTGAACGCGGGCGAGTAGTCGCGGAAGCGCAGCGGGGTCGCCTCGGACACCGACAGGTCGGCGGTGCCCGCCAGCTTGAGCTGACGCAGCGGGCTCGGTCCCGGGTGCGACCAGGCGAGCCAGGCGGAGTCGGGCGAGAAGACGAGCCCGGTGACCTCGCCGTCCTCGCTGCGGTCGACCTCGCGGACCTCGCCGCTCTCCCGCTCGACGAGCAGGACGCGCCCGTCGTGCGAGGCGACGGCGGCCCGGCTGCCGTCCGGCGACATGGCGAGCCCGAGGACCCGGCCGAGCTGCCCGGCGGCGAGCCTGCGCGGAGTCGCGCCGGGCGCCGGGCCGGTGGCGGGGGCGAACTCCAGCGCCTCGTCGCCCTCGGCGTCGGTCACCCACACGACGTGCTCCTCGCCCGCCACGCGGAAGGTGCGGGGCAGCCGGGCGCGCACGCCCTGCGTGGCGGCGAGCGCGCGGGCCGGGCCCTCGCGGTGCGTGACCCAGTGCACGGAGCCGCGTACGGAGACGGCGCTGCCGCGGCCGGTGTGGTCGGGCGCGGCGGTGCCGAACCAGCGGGCGGCGGCCACGGGGTGCGGCTGGAGGTCGGCGCGCTGGCCGCCGAGGCGGATGTCCGGGCCGCGGGGCAGCCGGGCGCGCACGCCCTGCGTGGCGGCGAGCGCGCGGGCCGGGCCCTCGCGGTGCGTGACCCAGTGCACGGAGCCGCGTACGGAGACGGCGCTGCCGCGGCCGGTGTGGTCGGGCGCGGCGGTGCCGAACCAGCGGGCGGCGGCCACGGGGTGCGGCTGGAGGTCGGCGCGCTGGCCGCCGAGGCGGATGTCCGGGCGGCGCGGCTCGGCGCCGGCCAGGTCGTCCAGGAGCCACAGTTCACCGGCGCTCATATAGATCACGCGGGTGCCGTCGGTGGCGGCGTGCCGGGCGTAGAAACCTTCCCCACGAGGGGTGTGGCGGCGCAGGTCGGAGCCGTCGGGCAGGGAGGAGTAGAGGGCGCCGACGCCTTCGTGGTCGGAGAGGAAGGCGATCCGCTCCCCCACCCAGAGCGGGTACTCGATGTTCCCGTCGAACTCTTCGTGGAGGCGTACGAACTCGGTGTCCGCCGCCTCGCGGATCCACAGCTTGCCCGCGGTGCCGCCCCGGTACCGCTTCCACCGGGCGGCCTCGCGTCCCATGGGGGCGGAGACCAGCAGGACCTGCCCGTCGGGGCCGTGCGTGGCGTCGCCGACCAGGCCGTAGGGCAGGGTGGCCGCGGGGCCGCCGTCCAGCGGCACGGCCCGCGCCCAGCTGCGGCTCGGTGCGGCCTGGCCCGCGGCGGAGACCGCGAGGACCTGCCCGTCGGGGGTCCAGCCGCGCACGCCCGTCTGCCAAGTGCCCCAGTACGTCAGCCTCTTGGAGGGGCCGCCGTCGACGGGCGCGATGTGCACCTCGGGCGACCCGTCACGGGTGGACGTCCAGGCGACGGTGGTGCCGTCCGGGGAGATGCGGGGATGGTCGACGGGCACGTTGTCGGCGCTGACCCGCCAGGCGCGGCCCCCGTCGAGGGGGGCGACCCAGACGTCGTCCTCAGCCGTGAACGTGGCCAACTCGCCGTGGATGTGCGGATACCGGAGGTACGCAGTCTGTGTCACACCGACCAGCCTAGGCAGGCGCCGCGTGGCCCGGAAGCGGTTTGGATCACTTCGGCCGGGGCGGCCGCCCGGCGGGCCACGTCACTTCCCCGGCGCGCAGTCGCAGGTCGGGGGCGGCGGGGCGGGCGTGACGGTCACCGTCACGGTCACGGTGGGGCGGGGCTCGGGCCGGTCGTCGGAGGGCGGCGGCTGGGAGGGCGGCTGGTGGGAGGAGCCGGGCGGGGCCGGGCTCCCGCCGTCACCGTCACCGTCGCCGGCACCGCAGTCGCCGAGCACATCGACCTGGAACCACTGCTTGCCGTCGACCTTGGCGGTGAGGTTGCCGCGTACGCAGCGGTCGTCGACGAAGGAGGACACCTTGCCCTTGATGGTGATGTCTTTGTTGCCGTCGTCGCCGCCGGACTCGCCCTGGCAGTCCACCTCCACCACGGCCTTCTGCGTGGGCTCGCCGCTCTTGGGTGTCACCCGGTCCTGGTAGCGGGCGGTGCAGCTGAGCCATGCCACGTCGAGCTTCTGGCGCTCCAGCTCCTTGGTGCCCATCCGGTCGGTGGTGAGCGCGACCGCCGCGGTGTTGAGACCGCCGTTCGCGGGGTCGCACGCGGTGACGCCGAGCGTGGCGGCGCCGACGAGCCCGACGGCGTACAGGATCGGCGCACGCCGTTGCCATGCGTGCCGTTGCCGTAGTCGCCTCAATGCCCCCATACACGGCAGAGTGCCACCCTCCAAGCGGGGGCGGTAGACCGCTTGCGGCCATCCGGCGACCGGGGCCCGCGGCCGCCGGTCAGGACCAGCGGCCCGTGCGGCCGAGGAGCAGCGCGGTCGCCGCGGTCCCCGCGGTCGAGGTGCGCAACACACTACGTCCGAGGCGGTACGGCTTCGCGCCCGCCTCGGCGAAGGCCGCCAACTCGTCCGGACAGACGCCCCCTTCGGGCCCGACGACGAGCACGATCCGTCCGCTCGCCGGGAGTTCGGCGGTGGCCAGCGGCTCGCTGCCCTCCTCGTGCAGGACGGCCGCGAAGTCGGCGCCCGCGAGGAGGGCGGCGACCTGCTTGGTGGACGCCGCGTCCGCGACCTCGGGGAAGCGCACCCGGCGCGACTGCTTGCCCGCCTCACGCGCGGTCGCCCGCCACTTGGCGAGCGCCTTCAGGCCCCGCTCGCCCTTCCACTGCGTGATGCAGCGCGACGCGGTCCACGGCACGACCGCGTCCACGCCGGTCTCCGTCATGGTCTCGACGGCGAGTTCCCCGCGGTCGCCCTTGGGCAGCGCCTGGACGACGGTGATGTGGGGCGACTCCTCGGGCTCCTCGGTCACGGAGTCCATCCGTACGACGAGCCGGTCCTTGCCCTCGGTGTCGAGGACCACGCAGTGCGCCCACCGTCCGGCGCCGTCGGTCAGGACGACGTCCTCACCGGCGCGCAACCGCTTCACGGAGACGGCGTGGCGCCCTTCGGGGCCGTCCAGCACGTACCGCCTGTCGGCGGGCGCGTCGAAGTGTTCGACGACGAAGACGGGGGCGGTCACGCCTCGCCTCCACGCGTCAACGTGTCCTTGGCGTCGGCCAGTTCGGCCGCGAGGACCTCCACGAGCTGTCCGGCGGGCAGCTCCCTGGCGAGCCGGTGGCCCTGCCCCGCCCAGAGCGCCATGCCCTGCGCGTCACCGGCCTTCGCGGCGGCCTTGCGCAGGCCGCTGGTCAGGTGGTGCACCTGGGGGTAGGCGGCGGGGGCGTACGGGCCGTGCTCGCGCATGAAGCGGTTGACGAGGCCGCGCGCGGGCCGCCCGGAGAACGCCCGGGTCAGCTCGGTCCGCACGAACAACGGGTTGGTCATGGCCTGCTTGTGCAGGGTGTGGGCGCCCGACTCGGGCGTGACCAGGAACGCCGTGCCGAGCTGCGCGGCGTCCGCGCCCGCCGCGAGCACCGCGGCGATCTGCGCGCCGCGCATCAGGCCGCCGCTGGCGACCAGGGGGATCTGCACGGTCTCGCGGATCTGCGTGATGAGGGAGAGCAGCCCGATCCCGGCGCCGTCGGCCTCGGGGTTGTCGCGGTGGGTGCCCTGGTGGCCGCCCGCCTCGACGCCCTGCACGCACACGGCGTCCGCGCCTGCCCACTGGGCGGTCTGCGCCTCCTCCGGTGTGGTGACGGTGACGACGGTGAGGGTGCCGACGCGGGCGAAGGAGTCGAGCACGTCGCGGGTGGGGCACCCGAAGGTGAAGGAGACGACCGGCACCGGGTCGTCGAGCAGGATGGCGAGCTTGGCGTCGTACCCGTCGTCGCGCCCGCTGTCCGGGTCGCCGAGCTGCGCCTCGTACCAGGTGGCCTCACCGGCGAGCTGGCTGCGGTAGACGTCGATCGCGGCGGCGTCCGCGGTGTCGGGCTGCGGCATGAAGAGATTGACGCCGAAGGGCCGCGAGGTCAGGCCCCGCAGCTGCTTGATCTCCTGGTACATCCCGTCGGCGGTCTTGTACCCGGCGGCGAGAAAGCCCAGGGCGCCGCCCTCACAGACGGCCGCGGCCAACCGCGGGCAGGACGCGCCGCCCGCCATGGGGGCCTGCACGATCTGATGGCGGCAGAGATCGGTCAGTGCGGAGGACATGCACGCATCGTGCCACGGTCCTCGGGCCGCGCCGAATCGCGCACCCGCACCGGGTGTGCGCCGCCCCGTCTGCCCCACGACCGCCGTCGGCGTCCGCGGGCCGCCCCGGGTTGCTCGCGCCCCTAAGGACAACCGTTCCGCGCCCCTTGAAGGGGCCCGGAACGGGCCTTCAAGGGGCGCGGGGAACTGCGCGACCAGCCCCTACCGGCCCGCGGACGAACGAACAACAGAGCCGGCACCGCTCAGGCGCTACCGCCCGTTGAACGCGTCCTTCAGCCGGGAGAACAACCCCTGCTGCCCGGGCTGGAACTGCCCCGTAGGCCGCTCCTCACCCCGCATCTGCGCCAGCTCCCGCAGCACCCGCTCCTGCTCGGCGTCGAGCTTGGTCGGCGTGAGCACCTCGACGTGCACGATGAGGTCACCGCGCCCACCGCCCCGCAGATGCGTGACGCCACGCCCGTGCAGCGGCACCGACTGACCGGACTGCGTGCCCGGCCGGATGTCGATCTCCTCCAGGCCGTCCAGCGTCTCCAACGGCACCTTCGTACCGAGCGCCGCCGCGGTCATCGGAATGGTGACCGTGCAGTGCAGATCGTCACCGCGCCGCTGGAAGACGGCGTGCGGCAACTCGTGGATCTCCACGTACAGGTCACCGGCGGGACCGCCACCGGGCCCGACCTCACCCTCACCGGCGAGCTGGATCCTGGTCCCGTTGTCGACACCTGCGGGGATCTTCACCGTCAGCGTCCGCCGCGACCGGATGCGGCCGTCACCGGCGCACTCGGGGCACGGCGTCGGCACGACGGTGCCGAAGCCCTGACACTGCGGACAGGGCCGCGAGGTCATGACCTGGCCGAGGAAGGACCGCGTGACCTGCGACACCTCACCGCGACCGCGGCACATGTCACACGTCTGAGCGGACGTCCCCGGCGCGGCACCCTCACCGCTACAGGTCGTACAGACGACGGCCGTGTCGACCTGGATGTCCTTGGTGGTCCCGAAGGCGGCCTCGTCGAGGTCGATCTCCAGCCGGATCATGGCGTCCTGGCCGCGACGCGTGCGCGAGCGCGGCCCCCGCTGCGACGCCGTCCCGAAGAACGCGTCCATGATGTCGGAGAAGTTGCCGAAGCCACCGGCCCCGAAACCGCCCGCGCCACCGCCGCCGCCCGCCTGGGACAGCGGGTCGCCGCCGAGGTCGTAGACCTGCTTCTTCTGCGGGTCCGACAACACCTCGTAGGCGGCGTTGATCTCCTTGAAGCGCTCCTGAGTCTTCGGGTCCGGATTCACATCCGGGTGAAGCTCACGCGCCAGCCTCCGGAAGGCCTTCTTGATCTCGTCCTGGGAAGCGTCGCGGCGCACGCCGAGTACGGCGTAGTAGTCCGTGGCCACTTACGACTCCGCCAGGATCTGTCCGACGTAACGTGCCACTGCGCGTACTGCTCCCATCGTTCCCGGATAGTCCATGCGGGTCGGTCCGACCACGCCTAGTTTGGCGACTGCCTCGCTGCCCGAACCGTAGCCGACCGAGACCACGGACGTGGAGCTGAGGCCCTCATGGGCGTTCTCATGACCGATCCGTACGGTCATGCCCGAATCCGTCGCCTCGCCAAGCAACTTGAGGAGCACGACCTGCTCCTCAAGGGCCTCGAGAACGGGGCGGATCGTGAGGGGAAAGTCATGTCCGAAGCGGGTGAGATTGGCGGTGCCGCCGATCATCAGCCGCTCCTCGGTCTCCTCGACAAGCGTTTCGAGGAGGGTGGAGAGCACCGTCGAGACGGTGCCGCGGTCCTCGGCCTCGAAGGCCTCGGGCAGGTCCTGCACCAGCTGCGGGACGTCCGCGAAGCGGCGGCCCGCGACCCTGCTGTTGAGCCGCGCCCGCAGATCCGCGAGCGAACTCTCCCCGAAGGGCGCCGGACAGTCGATCATGCGCTGCTCGACCCGGCCGGTGTCCGTGATCAGGACGAGCATCAGGCGCGCGGGAGCGAGCGAGAGCAGCTCCACGTGCCGCACGGTCGACCGCGTCAGCGAGGGGTACTGCACGACGGCGACCTGCCGGGTCAGCTGCGCGAGCAGCCGAACCGTGCGCCCCACGACGTCGTCGAGATCGACGGCGCCGTCGAGGAAGTTCTGGATGGCGCGCCGCTCGGGGGCCGTCATCGGCTTGACGCCGGCGAGCTTGTCGACGAACAGGCGGTAGCCCTTGTCCGTCGGAATGCGCCCCGCGCTGGTGTGGGGCTGGGCGATGAACCCTTCCTCCTCCAGCGCCGCCATGTCGTTGCGCACCGTGGCCGGGGAGACGCCGAGACTGTGCCGCTCGGTGAGCGCCTTGGAGCCGACCGGCTCCTCCGTCCCGACATAGTCGTGGACGATGGCGCGCAGCACTTCGAGCCTGCGTTCACTGAGCATCGCGCACACCTCCAGCACGTCATCCGTCGCGGTGATCCCCTGCCTGGCACTCAACGCGGGTGAGTGCCAGCCTGTCAAAGGGCCAGTGTACGGGCGTCGGGTACGGACCCGGCAAGGCCGGACCCGGACCCCGTTGCTCATGCCCGGCGGCTGGTTGGTCATGCCAGGCGCCGCCGCACCGGTTAGCGTCACCGTATGGACGTGGAGCCGGCATGGGAAGCGGCGGGCTGGGAGCGGCTCGCACCGCGCGTGGGGCGGTGCCGCCTGCCGGTGTGGGACTGCACGGCGGGGCTCGTCGTCGGTGACGGGGCGGCCCTGATGATCGAGGCCGGGTCGAGCCTGGCCGAGGGCGCGGCGCTGCGCACCCGGGCGAGGGAGATCCTCGGCGGCGGTCGCCGCGTGACGCATCTCGCTCTGACGCATCCACACTTCGACCATGTCCTCGGCGCCGCGGCCTTCGCGGGCGTGGAGGTGTACGGGGCCGTGGGCATCGACACGGTCTTCGCCAAGGGCCGCGACGAGCTGTGCGCGGACGCGGTGCGCCATGGCGTGGACCCGCGGGCGGCGGCGGAAGCGACCGATCTCCTGGTCCACCCGCACCACCTTGTGTGCGGGGAGTGGACGCTGGACCTCGGCGGCGTCCAGGTCCTCCTCGCGAACGTCGGCCCCGGGCACTCGGGCCACGACCTGGCGGTCCTGGTCCCCGGCGCGGACGGTGAGCCGGAGATCGTCTTCTGCGGGGACCTGGTCGAGGAGTCGGGCGAACCGCAGGCCGGTCCCGACGCGGTGCCCGCGCGGTGGCCGGCGGCGCTGGACCGGCTCCTCGACCTGGGCGGTGAGGGCGCGCGGTATGTGCCGGGGCACGGTGCGGTGGTGGATGCGGCTTTTATCCGTGCGCAGCGCGCCACACTGGCGGCCCGTTTCGGCGTGTCGTAGCGGCGGTCCCGCCCACTCTTCCTATCGTCACCAGAATGCGCCAGTACTCCGCCGATCTCACGCCCCCATGGAAGAAGCCGAAGCCCGTACCGGAGGTGGCGGCGGACGCCGGCCTCGTGGTGGAGGAGCTGAGCACCGGTTTCTGCGGGGCGGTGATCCGCTGCGAGAAGACCTCGCAGGGCCCGACGGTGACCCTGGAGGACCGCTTCGGCAAGCACCGCGTCTTCCCGATGGAGCCGCGGGGGTTCCTCCTGGAGGACAGGACGGTGACCCTGGTCCGCCCGGCCGCGGGCGCGGGTGCGGCGCCGGTACGTCCTTCGCGCACCGCCTCCGGTTCGGTGGCCGTGCCCGGGGCGCGGGCCCGGGTCGCCCGCGCGGGACGCATCTACGTGGAGGGGCGGCACGACGCCGAACTGGTCGAACGAGTCTGGGGTGACGACCTGCGCATCGAGGGCGTCGTCGTCGAGTATCTGGAGGGGATCGACGACCTCCCCGCGATCGTCGCCGAATTCTCGCCCGGCCCCGACGCGCGGCTCGGCGTCCTCGTGGACCACCTGGTCCCCGGCTCCAAGGAGTCCCGCATCGCCGCGGAGATCGGCAGCGATCACGCCTTGGTCGTCGGCCACCCCTACATCGACGTGTGGGAGGCGGTGAAGCCGTCCTCGGTGGGCATCGAGGCGTGGCCGCGGGTGCCGCGGGGGCAGGACTGGAAGACGGGCGTGTGCAGGGCGCTGGGCTGGCCGGAGAACACGGGGGCGGCGTGGCAGCGGATCCTCGGCTCGGTACGCAGCTACAAGGACCTCCAGCCGGAGCTACTGGGCAGGGTGGAAGAACTGATCGACTTCGTGACGCACCCGTGACTGGCCGGGGGCCCGGCGGGTAGCGGCGGTTCCCCCTTCCGAGCCGCGCGCCCGGCGGCGGGGCGGGCCCGCCCGGCGTGCCCGCGAAGCAACGCCCCCGGCGCCCGGGGCGACCCCGGAGCCCGGCAGCCACACCAGCCCCGCCCGGCCACGCCACGCACCCACACACCCGGCAGCCACACCCGCCCCGCCCAGCGTCACCACGCACCCACACACCCGGCAGCCACACCAGCCCCGCCCAGCATCACCACGCCACGCACCCGGCAGCCACACCCGCCCCGCCCGGCCTCGCCACCCCGCAGCGGTCTCCCACCCACCCGCCCGTCACCCCGCAGCGGACCAGTCCCCCACGTGCTTACCCCCAACCCGCAGTCGCCGACGGCGAGGTCGCCCCACGAGGGGCCTCAGCCGTCCAGAGAGGCCGAGCGGGTGGGCGGGTGGGATGAACCGGCTGCCGGGCCCCACGGCCTGGCAGTGGCGCTGAACCACCGGACCCCGGCCGACCACACAGCCCCCACGCCCGGCAGAGACGCCCGACCACCGACCCCAGAGCCCCCCGCCAGGGAGCGGCGCCCCCAGCCACCAGAACCACCCCGACCCCAGGCCACCCCACCCCGCCCCGCCGCTAATCCACCAGGTCACGAACCACCGCGTCCGCCAACAACCGCCCCCGCAACGTCAACACCGCCCGCCCCGCCGCGTACGGCGCCACCTCCAGCAGCCCCTCGTCCCGCGCCTTGCGCGAGGCGGCGAGCCCGGCCTCCTTCAACAGAGACAGCGGGCAGCCCTCCACCAGCCGCAGCTCCAGCAGGATCCGCTCCACCCGCCGGTCCTCCTCGGAGAGGACCTCCCGACCGGCGCCGGGCGATCGGCCGCCCGCCAGAGCCGCCGCGTACGCCCCTGGATGCTTCACGTTCCACCACCGCACGCCGCCCGCATGGCTGTGCGCGCCGGGCCCGGCCCCCCACCAGTCGGCGCCGCGCCAGTACAGCTCGTTGTGGAGGCAGCGCCCCGCCTCGGACGTGGCCCAGTTGGACACCTCGTACCACGAGAAGCCGGCCCGCCCGAGGACCTCGTCGGCGATGAGGTACCGGTCGGCGTGGACGTCGTCGTCGGTCATCGGCACCTCCCCGCGCCGGATCCGCCGCGCGAGCTGCGTGCCCTCCTCGACGATCAGCGCGTAGGCGCTGACGTGGTCGGGCCCGGCGCCGATCGCCGCGTCCAGCGTGGCCCGCCAGTCGTCGTCCGTCTCGCCCGGGGTGCCGTAGATCAGGTCGAGGTTCACATGATCGAAGCCGGCCGCCCGCGCCTCGGCGACGCACGCCTCGGGCCGCCCCGGCGTATGCGTACGGTCGAGGACGCGCAGCACATGCTGCTTCGCGCTCTGCATGCCGAACGAGACGCGGTTGAACCCGCCCTCCCGCAGCTCCGCCAGATACGCCTCGTCGACCGACTCCGGATTCGCCTCGGTCGTGATCTCCGCGTCGTCCGCGAGACCGAACTCGTCCCGCACGGCCGCCAGCATCCGTACGAGATCACCCGCCGCCAGCAGCGTCGGCGTACCGCCCCCCACGAAGACGGTCCGCACGGGCCGCGGGTCGTCGCCGAGGACCTTCCGGGCGAGCCTCACCTCGTCGGTCAGGGTGTCGGCGTAGTTGTCGCGGGAGGCGAGCACACCGCCGGAGCCGCGCAGCTCGGTGGCGGTGTAGGTGTTGAAGTCGCAGTAGCCGCAGCGCGTGGCGCAGTACGGGACGTGCAGATAGAAGCCGAGGGGGCGGGAGGCCGCGCCGGCCAGGGCGGACGCGGGCAGCGCGCCGTCCTCGGGCATGGGCTCACCGTCGGGCAGTGCGGAAGGCATGCCTTCGATTGTCCCGCACCGCCGCGCCCCGCGGAGCCGTCACCGTGCCTGGAGCACCAGCAGCGCCAGGTCGTCGTCGGGCGGACGCTCCGAGAACTCGTGGACGAGCCGCCGGATCCGCTCCGCCACGAGCGCCGCGTCGAGCCCCGCGCAGCCGGCGAGGGCCTGCGCCAGGCCGTCGCCGTCATCGAACTGGAGCCGCCCCGAGCGCCGCTCGGTCACGCCGTCCGTGACGCACAGGAGGGTGTCGCCGGGCAGCAGGTCGAAGCTCTCACTGGTGTACGTCTCGTCGTCGACGACCCCGAGCAGCATCTGCGGGCTCGCCGCCGACCGCACCTGCCCGTCGGGCGACAGGAGCAGCGGCAGCGGGTGCCCGGCGCACGCGATGGTGCAGCGCACGCCGCCTTCGTGCGGGATCAGCTCGCCGTAGAGGAGGGAGAGGAAGCGCGAGGTGGGCCCGTCGGCCGGTACGCCCTGGCCGCCCGCGACGGCGACGACGGCCGCCGCGGCGTCGGCCGCCTCGGTCGCGTCGTCGAGGAGCAGTTGGTTGAGGCGGTCCAGGACCTCGGCGACCTGGTACCCCTCGCGGGCGAGCAGCCGCAGCCAGGGCCGGGCGAGGCCGATGACGACGGCGGCCTCGGGGCCCTTGCCCTGGACGTCGCCGAGCGCGAAGCACCAGCGCCCGTCCCCGGCCTGGAAGACGTCGTAGAAGTCACCGCCCGGGCCGCCCTTGTCCCGCGGCTCGTACACCAGGCCGCTCTGCACGCCGGGGATCCGCGCGACCTTGCTGGGCAGCAGCCCGCGCTGGAGGATGCGGCTGATGTTGGCCTGGCGCTGGTAGCGGCGGGCCGTGCTGACGGCGAGGGCGACGCGGCGGCTGAAGTCCTCGATGAGGCCGGTGACCTCGTCGGGGAAGCGGAGCAGGCCCGCCCGGCCGATGACCAGTGTGCCGAGCGTCCGGCCGCCCGCGGTCAGGCGGTACGCGAGTGCCGTGCCGGACGCCTCGCCCGCCGGCGCCCCGCCGGGCCAGCGGACGGGGAGGGCGCCGGTGCCCGCCGTGTCGGGCAGCTCGGGCGGGTCCTTCTCCAGGATGCGGCGCAGTTCCTCCATGCGGTGCTCGCTGGTGTGCCAGACCCGGGCGAGGCGCGTGCCCGGCCCGCCCGGGGTCGCGCGCGCCGGGCTCTCCGAGCCCTCGTCGAGCCAGACCGCGCACCAGTCGGCGAGCCGCGGCACGAGCAGCTGGCCGGCGAGGGCGGCCACCAGGTCCTCGTCGAACTGCCCGGCCAGCAGATCGGACGCCTCGGCGAGGAAGCTGAGCGCCCCGCGGTTGACCCACTCCGTCTCGTGCGTGACGCGCTTGGGCAGCGGCGCGAGGATCTCGGCGGCGCGCAGCCCGCTCTTCAGGGCCTGTTCGCTCGCGTACGACTCGGTGTCCTGGTCCGCTTTGGCGCCCTCGACGGGCAGCCGGACCCAGATGGTCTTGGTGCCCGTGCGGTAGGTGATGCCCCAGGAGTCGGAGAGGCTCGCGACGAGCTGGAGACCGCGGCCGTACTCGGGGGTGCCGGTGGGCGCCGGGCCCTGCTCGCCGCGGACGGCGCGGGAGGGGTGGTGGTCGGAGACCTCGATGACGAGGGCGCCGGTGTCCTCGCCGGGCGCGGCCTCGTCGAGTCGGCACAGCAGTTCGACCGCCGTGCCCGCGTGCACGACGGCGTTGGTCACCAACTCGCTGACGAGGAGCACCGAGTCGTCGGCGAGGCGGTCGGTGATCCCGGAAGCTGCCGGCACGCCGAGCTCCGTCCAGTCGGCGAGCGCGGCGCGCACGAATCTTCGCGCGGCGGCGGGCGCCAGCGGGTTTCCGGGCAGGGATGTGCGCACCACCGCCGGCGGCCCCGGGCGGTCCGGGTCCGTGGCGGAGGCACGGAATTCGGTCTCCCGTTGCGTCGGAATGGACCCCACGGTGCGGCTCCTGAGCAGTTCGGGCGAATACGCCTCAGGCGACACCGACAGAGTGACAGACTGGCGGCGCCCATAAGCACCGAGTCACCGAAGTGGGCCGCTATGAGTGAGAACAGTGCTACGCCCGCGCTCGGCTCCGGCCCGATCCCGGCCCAGGCACCGCCCGTACCCTCCCCCGGGGCCGAGGCGGCGGAGCCCGCCCCGAGCGCCGGCGCGGCCCTCTCGCCGGCCGCCCTCGCGGAACTGCGCCCGCTGCTCGCCGCCATGCGCGCCGCGCGGGACGGCGACTTCACGAAGGTCGCACCGATCGGCGGGGGCATCACCGCCGAGCTGTACGCGGTCTTCAACGAAATGCTCGACCGCTCGCTGCACTTCGACGCCGAGCTGATCCGCGTACGCCGGGAGATCGTCCGGCACGGCCGCCTGGACGAGCGGTTCACGGCGAGCCCGGGGCAGGGCAGATGGACGGACCGGGTCCAGGAGGTCAACTCCCTGCTGGACTCGCTGGTCGCCCCGGCGGCGAACGCCACCCGGGTGCTCAACGCCGTGGCGGGCGGCGATCTCACCCAGCGCGTCGACCTGCACGACGGCAGCCGTGAGCTGCGGGGCGACCTGCGGCGCCTCGGTCGCGCCGTCAACACGATGGTCGACCAGCTGTCGCTCTTCACGGGCGAGGTGACACGCGTCGCCCGCGAGGTCGGCACGGAGGGGCGGCTCGGCGGCCGGGCCAAGGTGCGTGGGCTGTCCGGCAGTTGGCGTGATGTGACTGAGGCGGTCAACACCATGGCGTCCCGGCTGACCGCCCAGGTGCGGGACATCGCGCTGGTGACGACGGCGGTCGCGCAGGGCGACCTGACCCGCACGGTCACCGTCGAGGCCACCGGTGAGCTGCTGGAACTGAAGCTGACCGTGAACACCATGGTCGAGCAGCTCTCCGCGTTCGCCGCCGAGGTGACCCGCGTCGCCCGCGAGGTCGGCACCGAGGGGCAGTTGGGCGGCCGCGCGCAGGCGCGGGGCGTGTCCGGCGTGTGGAAGGACCTCACCGACAACGTCAACTTCATGGCGTCGAACCTCACCTCACAGGTCCGCAACATCGCCCAGGTCACCACCGCCGTCGCCAACGGCGACCTGAGCCAGAAGATCACCGTGGACGCCCGGGGCGAGATCCTGGAGCTGAAGTCGACCGTGAACACCATGGTCGACCAGCTCTCCGCCTTCGCCGACGAGGTCACCCGCGTCGCCCGCGAGGTCGGCACCGAGGGCAACCTCGGCGGGCGCGCTCAGGTGCGGGGCGTGTCCGGCGTGTGGAAGGACCTCACCGACAACGTCAACTTCATGGCGGACAACCTCACCTCACAGGTCCGCAACATCGCGCTCGTCTCGACGGCCGTCGCGCAGGGAGATCTCGGCAAGAAGATCACCGTGGAGGCGAAGGGCGAGATCCTGGAGCTGAAGTCGACGATCAACACGATGGTCGACCAGCTCTCCGCCTTCGCCGACGAGGTCACCCGCGTCGCCCGCGAGGTCGGCACCGAGGGCAACCTCGGCGGGCAGGCCCAGGTGCGGGGCGTGTCCGGCGTATGGAAGGACCTCACCGACAACGTCAACTTCATGGCGTCGAACCTCACCTCACAGGTCCGCAACATCGCCCAGGTCACCACCGCCGTCGCCAACGGCGACCTCTCCAAGATGATCACGGTCACCGCGCGCGGCGAGATCCTGGAGCTCAAGGACACCGTCAACACGATGGTGACGCAGTTGCGGGCCTTCGCCGACGAGGTGACGCGCGTGGCCCGCGAGGTCGGCACGGACGGCCGCCTGGGAGGCCGTGCGCAGGTCCTCGGGGTGTCGGGGGTCTGGAAGGACCTCACCGACAACGTCAACTACATGGCGGACAATCTCACCGGGCAGGTCCGCAACATCGCGCAGGTCGCGACCGCCGTCGCCCAGGGCGACCTGTCGAAGAAGATCGACGTGGACGCGCGCGGCGAGATCCTGGAGCTGAAGACCACCATCAACACCATGGTGGACACGCTCTCCTCGTTCTCCTCGGAGGTCACGCGCGTGGCCCGCGAGGTCGGCTCCGAGGGCCAGCTGGGCGGCCAGGCCCGGGTCGAGGGCGTGTACGGCACGTGGAAGCGCCTGACGACGAATGTGAACGAGCTGGCGCTGAACCTCACCACCCAGGTCCGCGCCATCGCCGAGGTCGCCTCCGCCGTGGCCCAGGGCGACATGACCCGCGCCATCACCGTCGAGACGCGCGGCGAGGTGTCCGAGCTCAAGGACAACATCAACCTCATGGTCTCCAACCTCCGCGAGACCACTCGCGCCAAGGACTGGCTGGAGTCCAACCTCGCCCGCCTCGCGGGCCTGATGCAGGGCCACCGCGATCTGATGGAGGTCGCCGACCTGATCCTGCGCGAGCTGACCCCGCTGGTGAACGCGCAGTACGGCGCCTTCTTCCTGGCCGACCCCGACACCGCCGAGGGCCCGGCGCCCACCCGGATCACCGCGAAGGGCCTCGCCTTCATCGCGGGGTACGGCGCGGCCCAGGGCTCGGTCGTCGACACGGGCGGGATGCCCGCGCAGGGCCTGGTGCGCCAGGCGGCCCTGGAGAAGAAGCGCATCCTCGTCGAGGAGGTGCCGCCGGACTACATCAAGATCCACTCGGGGCTCGGGGACGCCGCCCCCGCGACCGTCGTGATCATCCCGATTCTCTTCGAGGACAAGCTGCTCGGCGTGATCGAGCTGGCCACCTTCTCCCGCTTCTCCGACGTCCACCTGGCCTTCTTCGACCAGTTCGTGAACACCATCGGTGTCGCGATCAACACCATCATCGCCAACTCCCGTACGGAGTCGCTGCTCGGCGAGTCCCAGCGCCTGGCCACCCAGCTCCAGGAACGCTCGGACGAACTCCAGCGCCAGCAGGCCGAGTTGCGCCGCTCGAACGCCCAGCTGGAGGAGAAGGCGGCCCTGCTGGCCACGAGCTCCCAGTACAAGTCGGAGTTCCTCGCGAACATGTCGCACGAGCTGCGCACGCCGCTCAACTCCCTGCTGATCCTGGCCCGGCTGCTCTCCGACAACCCGGACGGCCATCTCTCCGACCAGGAGGTGCAGTTCGCGACGACGATCCACCGCTCGGGCTCGGACCTCCTCCAGCTCATCAACGACATCCTGGACCTGTCGAAGATCGAGGCCGGCCGGATGGACGTACGCCCCAAGAAGCTTCCGTTGATCAAGGTCCTCGACTACGTCCACGCGACGTTCCGCCCGCTCACCCTCGACCGGGGCCTCGCCTTCGACGTGTCGGTCGGCGAGGACGTGCCGCGCGAGATGTTCTCGGACGAGCAGCGCCTCCAGCAGATCCTGCGCAACCTCCTGTCGAACGCCGTCAAGTTCACCTCGGCGGGCGGCGTCCAACTGCGGGTCAGCCGCGTCACGGACACCGCGGGCGACCGGCTGCTCCACGACAACGACGACCTGCTCTGCTTCGCGGTCAGCGACACCGGCATCGGCATCCCGGCCGAGCAACTGCCGGTGATCTTCGAGGCGTTCCAGCAGGCCGACGGCACCACCAACCGCAAGTACGGCGGCACCGGCCTCGGCCTCTCCATCAGCCGCGAGATCGCGGGCCTGCTCGGCGGCCGCATCACCGCCGAGAGCCGCCCCGGTCACGGCTCCACCTTCGCGCTCTACGTCCCCGTGGTGCACCCGGGCCACGGCGCGGCCGCCGTGGCGTACGCCGCCTCGCACACCCAGCACCTGCCGGAGCCCCAGGAACATGCCGTGCAGCGGCCGCACACCACCCTCGAACCGGACGACAGCTGGCCCATGCCCGCCAAGCTCGAGGAGTGGAAGGAAGGCCGCGCCGGTCGCTTACTGCCCGGCCGCAGGGTGCTGATCGTCGACGACGACATCCGCAACGTCTTCGCGCTCACGCACGTGCTCAGCCGCGTCGGCATGCCCGTCCTGTACGCGGAGAACGGCCGCGAGGGCATCGAGACCCTGGAGCGCAACCCGGACGTCGACCTCATCCTGATGGACATCATGATGCCGGAGATGGACGGCTACGAAACCATGGCCGCCATCCGCCGCAGCCCCCGCTGGCAGGGCCTGCCCATCGTCGCCCTCACCGCGAAGGCCATGCCGGGGGACCGCGAGAAGGCCATCGCCCAGGGCGCCACCGACTACGTGCCCAAGCCCGTGGACGTGGATCAGCTCCTCGGCGTCATCTGCGCCCTCCTCGATCCGGAGGGCGCACCCGCCGAAGGCCCCGGGGGCACCCCCGCCGACGACCCGGCCGTACCAGGCGACAGCCCCGTCACACCGGCCACCGATCGAGGCCCCCGACCATGAGCGCAGAGCCCCGCAGCGACCACCACGCGAGCATCCTCCTCGTCGACGACATGGAGGACAATCTGATGGCACTCGAAGCGATCCTGACGTCTCTGAACGAGCCGCTGGTACGCGCCCGTTCGGGAGAGGAGGCGATGAAGGCGATCCTGCGGCAGCGGTTCGCCGTGATCCTCCTCGACGTCCGGATGCCGGGCATGGACGGTTTCGAGACGGCGTCGAACATCAAACGCCTCGACCAGACGAAGGACGTGCCCATCATCTTCCTGACGGGCACCGACCACGACGCCGGCTACGCCTTCCGGGGGTACGCGACGGGCGCGGCCGACTTCCTCACCAAACCGTTCGACCCGTGGGTCCTGCGCGCCAAGGTCAGCGTCTTCCTCGAACTGCACAGGAAGACCCGGCAGTTGGAGCGGGTACTCGCCCGCGAGCAGCTCCAGTTCGACGAGCTTGCCGCGCGCCTGTCCGCGATCGAGGCCCACATGGCGGCGAGCAGCCTGAACGACGTCCTGGAGCTGCGCCACCATGTGAAGCACATGGAGGAACTGGTGCGGGAGATGCGTCACGGACGGAGCCGCTAGACGCGTCCCGGCCGGCTATGCCTCGCGCGAGCCCGCGTACATCTCGTCGATCAGGTGCTTGTACTCCCGCTCGACGACCGGGCGCTTCAGCTTCAGGCTGGGCGTCAGCTCGCCGTGTTCGACGTCCAGGTCGCGCGGCAGGAGCCGGAACTTCTTGATGGTCTGCCAGCGCTGGAGGCCTTCGTTGAGCTGCTGCACATAGCCCTCGATCAGCTCGACCGTGGCGGGCGCGGCGCAGACCTCGGTGTAGGACTTGCCGCCCAGGCCGTTCTCCTCGGCCCAGGCGAGGATCGCGGGCTCGTCGAGGGAGATCAGCGCGGTGCAGTAGTTCTTGTCGGCGCCGTGCACCAGGATGTTGGAGACGTACGGGCACACGGCCTTGAACTGACCCTCGACCTCGGCGGGCGCGATGTACTTGCCGCCGGAGGTTTTGATCAGGTCCTTCTTGCGGTCGGTGATCCGCAGATAGCCGTCGACGGACAGCTCGCCGATGTCCCCGGTGTGGAACCACCCGTCGGACTCGAGGACCTCGGCCGTCTTCTCCGGCAGGCCGTGGTAGCCCTCCATGATGCCGGGGCCGCGCAGCAGGATCTCGCCGTCGTCCGCGATGCGCACCTCGGTGCCGGGCAGCGGCTTGCCGACGGTGCCGGTGCGGTAGGCCTCGCCGGGGTTCACGAAGGAGGCGGCGGAGGACTCGGTCAGGCCGTAGCCCTCCAGGATGTGGATGCCTGCGCCCGCGAAGAAGTACCCGATGTCGGGCGCGAGGGCCGCCGACCCGGAGACGGCGGCGCGCAGCCGCCCGCCGAAAGCCTCGCGCAGCTTGGAGAAGACCAGCGTGTCGGCGGCCTTGTGCTTGGCGCGCAGGCCGAAGGGGACCGAGGCGTTGCCGGTCCTGCGGAAGTTGTCCTGGCTGACCTTCGCGTACTCGCGGGAGACCTCGGCCGCCCACAGGAAGATCTTGTACTTGGCGCCGCCACCGGCCCGGGCCTTGGCCGCGACGCCGTTGTAGACCTTCTCGAAGATGCGCGGCACGGCGGCCATGTACGTCGGCTGCACGACCGGCAGATTCTCGATGATCTTGTCGACGCGGCCGTCGACGGCGGTGACGTGGCCGACCTCGATCTGCCCGGAGGTAAGCACCTTGCCGAACACGTGCGCGAGCGGCAGCCAGAGATACTGCACGTCGTCGGGGCCGAGCAGGCCGGTCGCCGCGATGGCCTTCGCCATGTACGACCAGTTGTCGTGCGGGAGCCGCACGCCCTTGGGCTTGCCGGTGGTGCCGGAGGTGTAGATCAGCGTCGCGAGCTGGTCGGCGGTGATCGCCGCGATCCGGTCCTTGACGAGCGCGGGGCTCTTCTCCAGGTACGCGGCGCCCCGGGCCTCCAGCTCGGCGAGCGTGAGCACCCAGCCCTCCGGGTCGCCCTCGGCGGCGGATGCGCCCTCGGCGTCGATGACCACGACATGCCGCAGCTCGGGCAGCTCAGCGCGCTTCGCACGCGCCTTGGCGAGCTGCGCGGCGTCCTCGGCGATCAGCACCCGGCTGCCGGAGTCGGCCATGATGTACGCCGACTCCTCGGCGTTGGTCTGCGGGTAGACGGTCGTGGTGGCCGCGCCCGCGCACATGATGCCGAGGTCGGCGAGGATCCACTCGACCCGCGTGGCGGAGGCGAGGGCGACCCGGTCCTCGGGCTGGAGCCCGAGCTCGATCAGCCCGGCGGCGATGGCGTAGACCCGGTCGGCCGCCTGCGACCAGCTGAGGGCCTTCCACTCGTCGGAGCCCTCACCGGAGGCCGCCGGGACGGGGTAGCGGTAGGCCTCGGCATCCGGCGTGGCCGCCACGCGCTCCAGGAAGAGATGCGCCACGGAGGGCGGACGGTTCTCGATCAAGGTCTGTGTGTCGCTCATCTTTGTGTCGCTCACGACATCCTCCGGGCCCACGACGGTGCGGCGAACTTGCTGGTGGCTGCTTCTGCCTTCTGCTTCTTGCTGCTTCTTACATCTCTGCCGGCCACTTGTTTAACTTGCGAGTAACCTACGAGTGGTGATCAGAGTAGAGCGCCGACGCCCGGGGCGTAAGGGGCAACTGCCTGTCACTTCCTCCAGACACCCAAACGGAATCGGGCCTCGCGCCCAAACGGAATCGGCCTTCGCTGCCACAACGCCGCGGGCCCGGCGCGTCTGTGCGCCGGGCCCGCGTGGCGGCCGCTCCAGCGCGGCCGGGATGACTACTTCTTGGCCTTGCCAGGGCCGCTGTCGTCGCTGGACAGCACCGCGATGAAGGCCTCCTGGGGGACCTCCACGGAGCCGACCATCTTCATCCGCTTCTTGCCTTCCTTCTGCTTCTCCAGCAGCTTCCGCTTACGGGAGATGTCACCGCCGTAGCACTTGGCGAGGACGTCCTTGCGGATGGCGCGGATGGTCTCACGGGCGATCACCCGGGAGCCGATCGCGGCCTGCACGGGCACCTCGAAGGCCTGCCGCGGGATCAGCTCGCGCAGCTTGGCGACGAGCCGTACGCCGTACGCGTACGCCTGGTCCTTGTGCGTCACGGCGGAGAAGGCGTCGACCTTGTCGCCGTGCAGCAGGATGTCGACCTTGACGAGCTGGGCCGACTGCTCGCCCGTGGGCTCGTAGTCCAGCGAGGCGTAACCACGCGTCTTGGACTTCAGCTGGTCGAAGAAGTCGAAGACGATCTCCGCGAGCGGCAGGGTGTAGCGGATCTCGACGCGGTCCTCGGAGAGGTAGTCCATGCCGAGCATGACGCCGCGCCGGTTCTGGCACAGCTCCATGATCGAGCCGATGAACTCGCTGGGCGCGAGGATCGTGGCGCGCACGACCGGCTCGAAGACCTGGTCGATCTTGCCCTCGGGGAATTCACTCGGGTTGGTGACCGTGTGCTCGGCGCCGTCCTCCATGATCACGCGGTAGACCACGTTGGGGGCGGTGGCGATGAGGTCGAGCCCGAATTCCCGTTCGAGGCGCTCGCGGATGACGTCGAGGTGGAGCAGCCCGAGGAAACCGACGCGGAAGCCGAAGCCGAGCGCGGCCGAGGTCTCCGGCTCATACACCAGCGCGGCGTCGTTGAGCTGGAGCTTGTCGAGGGCCTCGCGCAGGTCCGGGTACTCCGAGCCGTCCAGCGGATACAGACCCGAGAACACCATCGGCTTGGGGTCCTTGTAGCCGCCGAGGGCCTCGGTGGCGCCCTTGTGCAGGGAGGTGATCGTGTCACCGACCTTGGACTGACGGACGTCCTTCACGCCGGTGATGATGTAACCCACCTCGCCGACGCCGATGCCGTCGGCCGGGGTCATCTCGGGGGACGACACACCGATCTCGAGCAGCTCGTGCGTGGCGCCGGTGGACATCATCCGGATCCGCTCACGCTTGTTGAGCTGACCGTCGACGACTCGTACGTACGTCACGACGCCGCGGTAGGAGTCGTAGACCGAGTCGAAGATCATCGCGCGGGCGGGGGCGTCCGCGACGCCGACCGGCGGCGGGATCTCGGCGACGACCTTGTCGAGCAGCGCCTCGACGCCCATGCCGGTCTTCGCGGAGACCTTCAGGACGTCCGCGGGGTCGCAGCCGATGAGGTTGGCGAGCTCCTCGGAGAACTTCTCCGGCTGAGCGGCCGGCAGATCGATCTTGTTCAGTACGGGGATGATCTTGAGGTCGTTCTCCATCGCCAGGTAGAGGTTGGCGAGAGTCTGCGCCTCGATGCCCTGGGCCGCGTCGACCAGGAGGATCGTGCCCTCGCAGGCCGCGAGCGAACGCGAGACCTCGTACGTGAAGTCGACGTGGCCCGGGGTGTCGATCATGTTGAGGATGTGGGTACTGCCCTGGTCCGGGCCCTCGTTCGGGGCCCAGGGCAGACGCACCGCCTGGGACTTGATCGTGATGCCGCGCTCGCGCTCGATGTCCATGCGGTCGAGGTACTGAGCACGCATCTGCCGCTGCTCCACCACCCCGGTGAGCTGGAGCATGCGGTCGGCGAGCGTGGACTTGCCGTGGTCGATGTGCGCGATGATGCAGAAATTGCGGATCAGAGCCGGGTCGGTACGGCTCGGCTCGGGCACATTGTTAGGGGTCGCGGGCACGCAGGGTCCTGTCTCTTGAGGCGCCTGTAGCCTCGGGTCGGATCTATACGTAGCTTCCATCGTCCCATGGGTGGCGCACTGCGCTCGGTTTGGGCCGGTCGGACGGCGGCTGGTACCGTGGGCAGCTGTGTCTCGTAGCCCTCTCAAGCGTCGAGGCGCGTGTCATAACACTCATCTGCAGTACCTCTGCAGTACCTGAACCTGAAAAGGCTCTTTCGTGGCGAACATCAAGTCCCAGATCAAGCGGATCAAGACCAACGAGAAGGCGCGTCAGCGCAACAAGGCGGTCAAGTCTTCCCTGAAGACCGCGATCCGCAAGGCCCGCGAGGCCGTTGCCGCCGGTGACACCCAGAAGGCCGCCGAGCTCACGCGTGAGGCCACGCGTCAGCTGGACAAGGCCGTCTCCAAGGGCGTCATCCACAAGAACCAGGCCGCCAACAAGAAGTCGGCGCTTGCGACGAAGGCCGCGTCCCTCAAGGGCTGAAGCCTCTGCCCCGGCTAGCGTGCCGGGGAGCTGATCAATCCTTCCGCGAGGGTAATTCGAGCCCTCTACCTCGAATCGCGGACAGACCACGCAGTACGCCACGCTGCGCCAGTGCCCCCGGACCCACTCCGGGGGCATTGCTGTGTGTGGGGGCGGTACGGGGGCCCTTTGGGGGCGCGGAAGCGCCTTTCAGGGGTGCGGGGCAGCCTTTCAGGGGCGCGGAAGCGCCTTTCAGGAGCGCGAGGAACTGCGCGCCCAGCCACAAACCACCCGCAGGGATATCAGGCCACCCAACCGAGGCGGAGCCGCTCAGCGACGCCCGGACCGAGCCGCACGCGAAACGGCAACCACGGCCTTCTCCAACGCATACTCCGGATCATCGCCCCCACCCTTGACCCCCGCATCGGCCGCCGCAACAGCGGTCAACGCCGCGGCAACCCCATCCGGCGTCCACCCCCGCATCTGCTGCCGCACACGATCGATCTTCCACGGCGGCATACCCAGCTCCCGCGCAAGATCGGCAGGCCGTCCCCCCCGCGCGGACGAAAGCTTCCCGATGGCACGAACCCCCTGCGCGAGCGCACTGGTGATCATGACGGGAGCAACCCCGGTCGACAGAGACCACCGCAGCGCTTCGAGCGCCTCCGCGGCCCGCCCCTCCACGGCCCGGTCGGCGACATTGAAGCTGGAGGCCTCCGCCCGGCCCGTGTAGTACCGCCCGACGACGACCTCATCGATCTTGCCCTCGACGTCCGCCGCGAGCTGGGACACCGCGGAGGCGAGCTCACGCAGATCGCTGCCGATCGAGTCGACCAGGGCCTGGCACGCCTCGGACGTCGCCGAGCGGCCGAGCGTACGGAACTCGCTCCTTACGAACGAGAGCCGGTCGGCGGGCTTCGTCATCTTGGGGCAGGCGACCTCGCGCGCCCCGGCCTTGCGGGCCGCGTCCAGCAGAGCCTTGCCCTTGGCGCCGCCCGCGTGCAGCAGGACGAGGGTGATCTCCTCGGCGGGCGCCCCGAGATACGCCTTCACGTCCTTGATCGTGTCCGCCGACAGATCCTGCGCGTTCCGCACGATCACGACCTTGCGCTCGGCGAAGAGCGAGGGGCTGGTGAGCTCGGCGAGCGTGCCGGGCTGCAACTGGTCGGAGGTGAGGTCACGCACATCCGTGTCCGCGTCGGCGGCGCGGGCGGCCGCGACCACCTGCTGCACGGCGCGGTCGAGGAGCAGATCCTCCTGCCCCACGGCGAGCGTGAGGGGAGCGAGCGGATCTGACGAATCGGCGGTATCTGTCTTCCTGGCCATCGCGGTCAAGCATCCCACGCGCCACTGACAACGCCTCCCGCGCGGCTGGTCCCGGGCGGGCTCCCTCTCCGATACCGCGATACCGGAGAATGGGCGGGTGACCGACGTACGACATGTCCTGGTGCTGCCCGACCGCGATGCCGCGGAGGAAGTCGCCGCAGAACTCCCCGACCGTTTCGGCGTCGCCGAGGAACCCCAGCTCGTCCGGGACGCGCTGGCCGGCGAGGACGACGCCGAGGACGCCCAGTGGCTGGTCGTGATCGAAGACCCCGAGTCCCGCCTGGACCAAACAGCACTCGACGAACTGGCCGCCACTTACGAGGGCTGGCTGGAGGCTCCGTAGGCCCGGCGGTCTGGCGGGGCGAGGCGGCGGACGCCTCGTCGCGAGCCGCGGCCCGGCGGCGCTCCGTACCGAACAGCAGCCCGGCGCCGCGCGGCGGGACGGGGCGGACGCTCTGTAGTGGCACTGGCCTGGCCCGGGCATGGCGGCTCTACGGAGCGCACCGGCCTGGCGGATCACGGTGCACCCCATAGTCGGCACCAGCCTGGCGGGACACCGCAGGCACCCGCAGGCCCTCCGCAGCGGCTGGCGCGGCACGGCGGGCTCTGCTGTAGCCGGCACCAGCCTGGCGAGACACAGCACCAGCCGGCACGCCACAGCGGACAGCGGCCCGGGGCCGGGCACGGCGGCACTCCGCAACGGACAGCAGCCCCGCCGCTCCGGGCGCCGCGCGCGTCGGCGGTCAGCTCTTGGGGACGGCCTGGATGTCGAGGTCGATCGTGATGCTGTGCCCGACGGCCGCTATGCCGCGCGCCAGCATCGTCTGCCAGGTGATCGTGAAGTCGTCGCGGTGCAGTTCGGTGGTGGCGCGGCAGGCCGCGCGGGTCTCGCCCTCCAGCCCTCGGCCGACCCCGAGGTACTCGGTGTCCAGCGTGACCGTCCGCGTCACGCCGTGCAGCGTCAGACCGCCCGAGACGGCCCAGCGGCTGCCGCCCTTGTGCACGAAACGGTCGCTGTAGAACTCCATCGTCGGGAAGCGCCCCACATCGAGGAAGTCACCGGAGCGCAGATGGTCGTCGCGCATCTGGACCCCGGTGTCGATGGAGGCCGCGTCGATGACGACGTGCATCGCGGATTCCTCCATGCGCTCGCCCATCCGGATGGCTCCGGCGAAGCTGTTGAACCGGCCGTGGATACGGGCCAGCCCGATGTGCCGCGCGGTGAAGCCGACGGAGGAGTGCAGGGGGTCGATCTCCCAGTCACCGGCCTCGGGCAGCACCGGCGGCTGCGCGACCTGGAGCGTGACATCGCCGAGCGAGGCGTGCGTGTCCTGGCCGACCGTGGCGCTCCCCCGGTATGGAGTGAACCCTTCCGCCGAGACCACGAGGCGGTAGTCCCCGGCCGGAACGGTCGTGACGAACGCCCCGTAGGGATCCGTCCCGCCCCCGACCACCTTGCGCCCCATGGCGTCGGTGACGGCGAACTCCGCGTGCCGCACCGGCTCGTTGACGGGGTCGAGCACCCGGCAGCTGAGCACTCCCGCGTCCGGCGGCACCCTGATCGCCGACAAGGGTCCCGTCCGTCCCACCCGATTCGTACGGTTTCCCAGCCAACGGCCGAACACGCGCGACACACCCCCGCATTACTTGACAACACCTGCAAAACACAGTGAATGGGTATTCGATCACCGTTGCGGCATTCGATGCAACACGGCCATACATCGCGGGAATACTGACGATGCGCTGCAAGTGTCGCGACTCACCCGAATTGATCGGCCACCGCCCCCCCTTCCTTGGGCAGCCGGGCCTAGGGAGGCCGAGTGGTGGCTTCCAGCCGTGGGGACGATCTCGGCCCCGCGCCCACCACCGCGATCGAGCCGTCCACGTCCGTGCGCAGCACCCGCGCCCCTTCGGCGCGCAGCGCGGCGACGGTGACGGGCGCGGGGTGGCCGTACGTGTTCTGCGCACCGCAAGAGATCAACGCCAGCCTCGGCGCCGTCCTGCGCAGCAGCTCCGGATCTTGATGGGCCGAGCCGTGATGGGCCACCTTGAGCACGTCCACGGAGGTGATCGAGGCGGCGGCCGGGGTGCGCAGCAGGGCGCGCTGGGCCGGTGGTTCGAGGTCTCCCAGGAGCAGCAGGGTCAGCCCTCCGGCCCGCACGAGCAGCGTGACGCTCGCGTCGTTCGGCCCCTCGGGTAACGGCGCCGATCCGGCCGGGGGCCAGAGCACCTGCCAGTCCAGGCCCGTCGCGCGCCGCCGCTCCCCCGCCACGGCCCGGCTCACCGGAACCCGCTCGGCCGCCGCCTGCTCCCGTACGAACTCCGCCTGCTCCGGCGGCTCCTGGAACCCCGTCGTCTGGATGCCTCCCACCTGCCTCCCCCGCAGCACACCCGGCAGCCCCGCGACGTGGTCGGCGTGGAAATGGGTCAGGAGCACCAGGGGCACACGCGTGATCCCGAGCGAACGAAGGCAACGGTCGACTGCCACCGGGTCGGGCCCCGCGTCGACGACCACGCCCGCGCCGTCGCCCGCCGCCAGCACCGTGGCATCGCCCTGCCCCACGTCACACATGACCATGCGCCACCCCGGCGGCGGCCACCCGGCGATCACCCTGGTGAGGGGCGGTGGTTGGACGATCACCAGGAGGAGGAGCAGCACGCAGGCCGTGGCGAGCCATGGGTGCCGCGCGAGCCTGCGGCCTGCCAGGACGAGCGCCACCGTGACGAGCGCGAGCAGCAGCCCGCCGCGCCATCCGCCCGGCCAGTCGACCCCGCTGCCAGGCATGGCCGCCCCGGCGCGGGCGATCTCCGCGATCCACTCCGTGGGCCAACTCGCACCCCAGGCCAGCGCCTCGGCCACCGGCATCGCCACCGGCGCGCAGGCCAGCGCCGCGAAACCGAGCACGGTGGCGGGCGCCACGGCGAACTCCGCCAAGAGGTTGCACGGCACCGCGACCAGACTCACCCGGGCGGCCAGGACGGCGACGACGGGTGCGCACACCGCCTGTGCGGCGGCCGCCGCGGCCAGTGCGTCGGCGAGCCGCGGTGGCATCCCGCGCCCCCGCAGCGCCGCACTCCAGCGCGGCGCGAGGGTGAGCAGGGCCCCGGTGGCGAGGACGGAGAGCAGGAAGCCGTAACTACGGCTCAGCCACGGGTCGTACAGGACGAGCAGCAGCACGGCCGCGGCGAGCGCCGGAATCAGCGACCTGCGCCGCCCGGTGGCGATGGCGAGGAGTGCGATCAGCCCGCAGGCCGCGGCCCGCAGCACGCTCGGATCCGGCCGGCAGACGATGACGAAGCCGAGCGTGAGCAGCCCGCCCAGCAGCGCGGTGGTGCGCAGCGGGATGCCCAATCTGGGGGCCAGCCCACGCCGTTCCACCCGCTGGGCGGTGCCCGGCGGTCCGATGAGCAGGACGAGCACGATGGTGAGGTTCGCCCCACTTACGGCAAGCAAATGCGTCAGGTCGGTCGCCCGGAACGCCTGCTCCAACTCGACCGGCACCCGCGAGGTGTCCCCGACCACCAGGCCCGGCAGCAGCGCGCGGGCATCGGCCGACAGCCCATCGCCGGCCTCCCGCAACCCGCCTCGCAACCGCCCGGCGAGCCGTTGCGCCCCGGACGGCGGCCCGACCACGTGCGGTGGCCGCTCCCCCGAGACCCGGAGCACCGCCGCGACCTTGCCCCCCTGCGCCAACGGCGGCGCCAACCGCGCGGCCACCCGCAGCCGCGTGGAGGGCAGCAGCGCGAGCCAGGGGTCTTTGGGACGGAAGCGGGCGGCTCCGGCGGCTGCCCCGGCTCCCGGCTCCAACGACGCCAGTTCCGGGGCGCCTTGACCCCCGGGGGCACCTCGGCCGCCCGGGAGGCGCGGGGGCCTCGCGGAGTCGGCGGTCCCACCCCGCACGATGACCAGGACCGGGGCCCGCGTCACGGTCGCCGCGCCGCCCCCCTTCGTGACGCGGACGACGTCGGCGTTCAGCAGGACGCCGGGCGGCATCGTGTGCGCGCCCGCGACGCGGGGCCGGGAGCGCCGGGGATCGGAAGTGACCACCAACTCCGCGTCCACCTGGGCGTACTCCCGCGCCAGGGCGGGGACCGGGCCCCGGTGCAGATCCGCCCCGTGCAACGCCGCGGAGCCCCCCGAGGCAGCGGCACAGAGCAGCGAGGCGGCCACCGCCAGCCGCCCCCACGAACGTCGCCGCCTCGACGGACCGGTCCGCCGCCCCTGAGCCGTCCACATCACCAGCAGCGCACCGGCCGCCGCCACGCAGACCGCCACCGTAGCCACCGCCCACCTGGGCGGGGCGTCCAGCAGCAGCGCGGCCGCCGCCCACGCCGCCAACGCGGGCGGTACGAGACGGAGGTCGATCGGCCCCTCCTGTCGGGGGTGCGAGGCGCCGAGGCGGTGACCCGACGCGACGTGCACCGCCGCACGCGTCGTCGCCTCGGTCCGAGGCCCGGACGTCATGGCCGTACGAGGTCCTGGAGATCGGCGAAACGCCGGTCCCCGATGCCATTGACCTCGCGGAGCTCTTCGACGGAGCGGAAACCGCCGTGCTCGGTGCGGTAGTCGATGATGTGCTGCGCCAGCACCGGGCCGACGCCCGGCAGTTCGTCGAGCTGCGCGGCGGTCGCCGTGTTCAACCCGACCGGGCCCGCGGCAGCCGCCCCCGCCGGGCCGGCACCCGGCACGGCACCGGCATCGCCGTGTCCAGGGGGCGGAGCCGGCTCGCCGACCACCACCTGCTCACCGTCCACCAGGAACCGCGCGCGATTGAGACCGCCCATGTCGGTGCCTGGCCGGGCCCCTCCCGCGGCCCGCAGCGCGTCGGCCACCCGGGAGCCCGCGGGCAGCCTGTGGACACCGGGCCGGCGGACCTTCCCGCTGACGTCCACGACGATCCTGCCGCCCGGACCGGCCTCCGCGTCCGCCCCGCCCCGGCCGGCAGCCGCGGAGCGCCCCGCCCCCGCCCCTGCCGGAGGACCCGCCGAGGGAGCCGGCTCCGCACCGCGTCCCCCTGCGGCGCCCGCCTCGCGCACGATGTCCGGGGCCTGCACCGGCCGCGCCCGCCCCGTCCAGAAGTGCTGCGCCGCGAAGACGGCGGCGACAGCGAGGACCACGACGAGCGCGACCACCCCACGCCGCTCCAGCCCGCACCGCGCCTGGAACCACACCGGCAGCCGCTCCCGCACGGCGAGCCCCATCCGCTCCCGCCGCGCGGGCCCGCCCTGCGCCTTCCCCTCCACGACAGACTCCGCCTCAGCGGCCTCCGCCAAGGGCCTCACCCCCTCCCCAGCATCCGCCGCCAGGGGCCTCAGCCCCGCCCCAGTGGTCTCCGCCCCACCGGTCTCCGCCCGGCCTCTCTCCACTCCAGGCCCCCACCCGGTCTCATCCGCCCCCTCCCGCCACGCCCAACCAGGCGAAGACGCAGCCGCAGCCCCCCGCGCCGCAACCCCGCCCCCGCTGTCCCCGCCGCCCGGCAGCAGCCCCTCATCAGGCCCCGCCACGTCCAACCGCAGCGAAGAAGCCGAATGCTGAGGCGAATCCATGAGATGCGACGGCGGTGACAAAGCCGACGGAAGCTGCGGCTCGGCGAAGAGATTCTTCGAACGCGCCCGCGCCCGCGCCCGCAACCGCACCGCCTCCGCCGAGGCATGGCCGCGCCGGACCCGCCTCAGGGCGTGACGGTGCTGCGCACGCCCGTCCGAAGCGGGGCCGCGACCGGGGCCACTCGTCGGGGAAACTGTCCGGGATGGTGAACGCAGTGAGGTCATGTCGACGACGGTAGGCACCTTCGCGACATCGTGTTGATCTTGGTCAATTCCCGTGGGCTACCCGACAGTTGTGGATAACTCCGTCACCCGCACGTGGGAATTCCCCGGCAGCCACACCCGGCCGCGGCGCGCCGGCGCCCCACCGCCCCGGGACCCCGGGAACCCGCCCCTCACCGAGGCGAGACCACGACCCCCAGCAGCCCAGGCCCCGTATGCGCCCCGATCACCGCGCCCACCTCGCTGACATGCAGCTCCTCAAGGCCCGGCAGCCGCTCCCGGAGCCGGTCCGCGAGGGCGGCCGCCCGCTCCGGCGCCGCGAGATGATGCACCGCGATGTCCACCTGGCCCGCGCCCGCCCGCTCGGCGACGATCTCCTCCAGGCGGGCGATGGCCTTCGACGCCGTCCGTACCTTCTCCAGCATGTCGATGCGGCCGCCGTCCAGCTTCAGGAGCGGCTTCACGGCGAGCGCGGAGCCCAACAGCGCCTGCGCGGCGCCGATGCGGCCGCCCCTGCGCAGATAGTCGAGGGTGTCGACGTAGAAGTAAGCGGACGTCCCCGCGGCACGCTTCTCGGCGGCCGCCACGACCTCTTCCGCCGAATCACCCGCCTCCGAGGCCTCCGCCGCCGCCAGGGCGCAGAAACCGAGGGCCATCGCGACCATGCCGGTGTCCACCACCCGCACCGGCACCGGCGCGTCCTTCGCCGCGAGGACGGCGGCGTCGTACGTACCGGAGAACTCGGCGGACAGGTGCAGCGAGACGATCGCCGTGGCGCCCGCCTCCGCGACCTTCCGGTACGTCTCGGCGAAGACCTCTGGGCTGGGCCGGGACGTGGTCACCGACTTCCGCTTCTGCAGGGCCAGGGCGAGGGAGCGCGCCGAGATCTCGGTGCCTTCCTCCAGCGCCTCGTCCCCCAGGACCACGGTCAGGGGCACCGCGGTGATGCCGTGCCGCTCCATCGTCCGCTGCGGCAGGTAGGCCGTTGAATCCGTGACGATCGCGACATGGCGGGACATGGGCTGGAGATTACCTGTCTGGGCCGCCGGACGGCAGCCCGGCCCCTGTTCGCCCAGATCACCCGGCTCGCCCCGCTGGCCCGGCTCACCTTGTCCCTGCGGCGTTCCCCGCGTCACGGGGGCGGCTCAGGTCGTGCTCTCGGGCTTGGCCTTCTTCTCCCACGGATACGTGGGGGCCGCCGAGGGCGGCGTGATCGCGGGCCGCGTAGGCTCCTGGGAGGCCTGCGCGGACGGCTCCGGCCAGGTCTGCCCGGTGTCCTTCGCGGGCTCCGCGGCGGGCTCGGGCCAGGCCGCGGGAGTCTCCTCCGGCCGCGGTTGTGTCGTCCAGTGCCGCAGTGCTCCCGCCTCCATGTCGATCTGCGTGCGGAGCGATTCCAGGTCGTCGCCCGCGAACCGGCTGGCCCGGTCGCGCGCCCCCCACCGCAGCGAGTCCGCCGCCTGGGTGATGTGCTCCGTGCGCTCCTTCAGCTCGGGGAGGCGCTCGGCCACGGACGCCTTGTCCGGGTCCCGCTCCAGACGCCGCAGCTCATCGTCCAGCTCATGCCCATGGGCGCTGAGCCGGTCGAAGAGGCCGAGGCTCTCCTTCAGGGAGGTGTCCTCGACGACCCCGGCCTGGAGGACGTCCTGTGTGCTCCGCATCGACGTGCGCAACTTGAGCCGCAGCTGGGCCAGTTCACCGGCGGTGCCGACCTGGGCGAAGCTCTTCGCTCGCAAGGTGGTGTCCTCCACCGTGCGGCGGGCCTCCGAGATGGTGCGGTCCACGCCTCGCTTGGCCGCCCGGACGACCTTCACCGTGGCATACACCCCCAGCACCAGGAACAGCACGACGAGCAGCGCCACGATTGCGCCCATGGCTTCCATGACGCTCCTCTCCAGTCCAGCCCAGCAAATTCGGTTCCGGCCCAGTACACCCAGCCCGGTCCGGCCCGGCCCGCTCCAGCGACGTCCCTTCCACCGTAAACGGAGAAGGCAGGCCGGAGGTTCCATCGGAACCCCCAACCTGCCCGTAAGGGAAGACCCCTATACCTCGCCCATACCCGGCTACATCTCCGCGCGCCGCTACGCCGGAACGATGTTCACCAGCTTCGGCGCCCGCACGATCACCTTGCGGATGCCCGCGCCGTCCAGCGCGGCCACGACCTTCTCGTCGGCCAGGGCGACCTTCTCCAGCTCCTCGTCGGAGATGGCCGGCGAGACCTCCAGGCGCGCCTTGACCTTGCCCTTGATCTGCACGACGCAGGTCACGGACTCGTCCACGACGAATGCCGGATCGGCGACCGGGAAGTCCTGGTGGACGACCGAGTCGGTGTGGCCCAGCTTGCGCCACAGCTCTTCGGCGACGTGCGGGGCCAGCGGCGCGATCAGCAGCACCAGCCGCTCGGCGACGGAGCGAGGCACCGGTCCGGCGGCCTTCGTCAGGTGGTTGTTCAGCTCGGTGATCTTGGCGATGGCGGTGTTGAACCGCATACCGTCCAGGTCCTGGCGCACGCCGTCGATCGCCTTGTGCAGGGCGCGCAGGGTGGCCTCGTCGATGTCGGCCTCGGCGACGTCCGTGACGGTGGCCTCACCGGTCGACTCGTCGACGATCAGCCGCCACAGCCGCTGCAACAGGCGGTACTGGCCGACGACCGCGCGGGTGTCCCAGGGGCGCGACACGTCCAGGGGGCCCATCGCCATCTCGTACAGGCGCAGGGTGTCCGCGCCGTACTCGTCGCAGATCTCGTCCGGCGTGACGGCGTTCTTCAGGGACTTGCCCATCTTGCCCAGCTCGCGCTTGACCGGCTCGCCCTCGAAGAAGAACTTCCCGTCGCGCTCCTCGACCTCGGCCGCCGGCACCGGGAAGCCGCGGCTGTCCCGGTAGACGTAGGCCTGGATCATGCCCTGGTTGTACAGCTTGTGGAACGGCTCGGCGGACGAGATGTGCCCCAGGTCGAACAGGATCTTCGACCAGAAGCGCGCGTACAGCAGGTGCAGCACCGCGTGCTCGGCGCCGCCCACGTACAGGTCGACGCCGCCCGTCGGCTGGCCCTCGCGCGGGCCCATCCAGTACTGCTCGACGGCGGGGTCGACCAGCTGCTGGTCGTTGCGCGGGTCCAGGTAGCGCAGCTCGTACCAGCAGGAACCGGCCCAGTTGGGCATCGTGTTGGTCTCGCGGCGGTACTTCTTGGGGCCGTCGCCCAGGTCCAGGGTGACGTTGACCCAGTCCTCGTTGCGGGACAGCGGCGTCTCCGGAGAGGTGTTCGCGTCGTCCGGGTCGAAGGTGCGCGGGGAGTAGTCGTCGACCTCCGGCAGCTCCAGGGGCAGCATCGACTCGGGCAGCGAGTGGGCGATGCCGTCCTCGTCGTAGACGATCGGGAAGGGCTCGCCCCAGTAGCGCTGGCGGCTGAACAGCCAGTCGCGCAGGCGGAAGCTGACGGTCCCCTCGCCGATGCCGCGCGTGGCCAGCCAGCCGGTGATGCGGGCCTTGGCGCCGGCGACGTCCAGGCCGTCCAGGGAGACTTCCTCGTTCGAGGAGTTGATCAGCTTCGCCTCGTACGAGGAGAAGGCGTCGTCCCAGGTGGTGGTGTCGGTGCCGCGGTCGTCCGACGGCTCGACGACGCAGCGCATCGGCAGGTGGAAGGCGCGCGCGAAGGCGAAGTCGCGGCTGTCGTGCGCCGGGACGGCCATGATCGCGCCGGTGCCATAGCCCATCAGGACGTAGTCGGCGATGAAGACGGGGACCTGCTCGCCGCTGACCGGGTTGGTGGCGTAGACGCCGGTGAAGACGCCGGTCTTCTCCTTGGCGTCCGCCTGCCGCTCGACGTCGGACTTCGACGCGGCGAAGGCGCGGTACTTGGCGACGGCCTCGGCGGGCGTGGCGTGGCCGCCGGTCCACACCTCGTGGGTGCCCTCGGGCCAGGCCTCGGGGACGACCTTGTCGACCAGCTCGTGCTCGGGCGCCAGAACCATGTAGGTCGCGCCGAACAAGGTGTCCTGGCGGGTGGTGAAGACGGTGATCGCGTCGCCTTCGGTGCCCACGGGGAAGTTCACGCGGGCGCCTTCGGAGCGGCCGATCCAGTTGCGCTGCTGCAGCTTGATGGCCTCGGGCCAGTCCAGCGCGTCCAGGTCGTCCAGCAGACGGTCGGCGTAGGCGGTGATGCGCATGTTCCACTGGCGCAGCTTGGCCTTGAAGACGGGGAAGTTGCCGCGCTCGGAGCGGCCGTCGGCGGTGACCTCCTCGTTGGCCAGGACGGTGCCCAGGCCGGGGCACCAGTTGACCGGCGCGTCCGAGGCGTACGCCAGGCGGTACTGGCTCAGGACGTCCGCGCGCTCGGCGGCGTTCAGCTCGCTCCACGCGCGCGTGGAGCCCGGTACGGCACGGTCACCGCTGGCGAACTGCGCGACCAGGTCGGCGATGGGACGGGCCTTCCCGGCGTCGGCGTCGTACCAGGAGTTGAAGATCTGGACGAAGATCCACTGGGTCCACTTGTAGTACTCGGGGTCGATCGTCGCGAACGAACGCCGCTTGTCGTGGCCCAGACCCAGGGCGCGCAGCTGGGCCTTCATGTTCTCGATGTTGGCCTCGGTGGAGACCCGCGGGTGGGTGCCCGTCTGCACGGCGTACTGCTCGGCGGGCAGGCCGAAGGCGTCGAAGCCCAGGGTGTGCAGGACGTTGTGGCCGGTCATGCGCTGGAAGCGCGCGAAGACGTCCGTGGCGATGTAGCCCAGGGGGTGGCCGACATGCAGGCCCGCTCCGGAGGGGTACGGGAACATGTCCATGATGAACTTCTTGGGCTTGGCGGCCAGCGCCGCCTCGGCCTCGTCCCGCGCCGCCATGTCGCCGCTCGGGTTCGGCGCCTCGTAGGTGCCCTCGGCGTCCCAGAAGTCCTGCCAGCGTGCCTCGATGTCAGCGGCCAGAGCGGCCGTATAGCGGTGCGGCGCGGCCACCTCGGAGGCGGCAGCAGAATTCGTCTCGCTCATGATCCTCAAAGCTCCATCGATCGTCTCTGCCTGCGGAATTGACCGTTCTGGTCGCAGTCCCGGTCAAACAAAAATGCCCCTCGCACAGGAGGGGACGCCGCGCCGATTCCGACCGCATTTCACCGGCGGTCGGGACTGATCAGCGCGGCCCGCTAAGCAGAAGGCGTACGGCACGCATGGCGTCAGGGTACCGCAGCGCCCATGTGGCCCGCGACGAGCTTGTGTGCGGGGTGCCATGCGCGGCTCCTGGACTCCCGCCGACGGCCCTTGGCCAAGGGTTACTCCGCGTACCGCCCACTATCGGGGCAACACCAAGAGCACATGGCACTTTGATAACAACGCAATAACTCAAACCCCGTACTCACCGGTATGGAGCGACTTAGCATGCGGCGGGACCGAACCATTTCGGAGCCGCCCCATGAACCCTCTGCACCCCCATCGCCAGAGCCGGTTGCTCGGCGCCGGAGCTCTGCTCCTGATACCCCTGCTCGTCGTCGCGGGCAGCGACGGCTTCCGGGCCGCCCTGGACTTCACCACCGGTGTCCTGTGCCTGGTCTCCCTCACCGCCGCCGTCCTCTGGGGCCTGGTCGCCACCGACCGCCTCTTCCTGCGCTCGCGCCAGCGGCTGCTCGCCCAGGCCGTGCACCGCGCCACGGCGGTCGCCTCCGTCGGCTTCCTGCTGCTGCACGGCACCGTCAAGATCGCCCTCGACCATGTGTCGCTCCTCGGCGCCCTCGTGCCCTTTGGGCTCGGCGTGAGCGGCAGCGCGGGGCTCATCGGCCTCGGCTCGCTCGCGGGCCTCCTCATGGTCGCCACGAGCGTCACCGGCGCCCTGCGCAGCGCCTTCGCCTCCCCCGCCCGGATCGCCTCCCGCTGGCGCGCGCTGCACATGCTCGCCTACCCCGCCTGGTGCGCGGCGCTGATCCACGGCCTGTACGCGGGCCGGCCGCCGAAGCCGTGGGTGACCGCCCTGTACGCCCTGTGCCTGCTCGGGGTCGCCGGGGCCGTCGCCCTGCGCGCGGCACCGCCCCCAGTCAAGCGGAAGGTCGCCGCCCGCGTCCTGGCCCTGCTCGAACCGGAGCCTGGGACCTCGCGCCGTGGCCACCCACGCGCGCGGGACACCGCCTCCGCCCCGCTCCCCGGTACGGCGGCCGACACCGCGCCCGCCCCCGGCCCGACCGCCGGCATCTGGGCGGCCTACCGCGCACTGACCCCCACGCCGCCCCAGCCCCCGCGCCCGACAGGCCCTCCGCCCCGCGCCGAGCCCACGGACCGCTGGCCCACCCCTTCCCCGCCCCCGCCCGCCGAAGCCCCCTACGTAGCACCCCGACCCACGTACGACACCGCTTCACAGCCCCTCTGCACCCCGGCGTACGAACCGGCCCCCATGCCGACGTACGAACCGGCCCACACCCCGGTGTACGAGTCCACGCACGACCGCTCCTACGAACCCGCCCACGACCCCGCGTACGACAGCGGCCACGCCACCGAACCGCTGCCCCGGCCCTTCCAGGCCCCCAGCTCGGGCGAGCCCTGGAACGCCGCCACCGGAGGCCACCCGTGAACGCGTCACTGCCCGACGTCCCCGAAGTCCGCGTCGTCGGGCTCCCCCTGCTCACCTCGGGCTTCGACCTGGTCGAACGCCTCGATCTCGCCATGCACCTGAAGGTGCACGGCCCGCTCGAACCCATGGCGGGCGAGCCGCTCGCCCGCCTCGCCGAGCAGATCGCGCTGCGCGGCCGGGGCGGCGCGGGCTTCCCGTTCGACCGGAAGCTGCGGGCCGTCGCCGACGCGGCGATACGCCGAGGGGTACGCCCCGTGGTGGTCGTCAACGGCAGCGAGGACGAACCGGCCTGCCGCAAGGACACCGTCCTGATCAACCGCGCCCCGCACCTCATCCTGGACGGCGCCCTGCTCGCCGCCGAGGCGCTCGGCGCCCGCACCCTCGTCATCGGCGTGACGCGCGACTCCACCGAGGCCTCGATGCGCACCGCCCTCGCCGAGCGGGGCCTCGGCAACCGGCGCGGATCGGCCCTTCGCGCGCGCGTGCAGCGCAACCCGGTGCGCATGGTCACCGGGGAGTCCTCCGCCCTGGTCCGCTCCGCGGACGGCGGCCCCCCGCTGCCACCGGGCCGCAAGTCGCGCTCGTCCGACCACGGGGTGGGCGGCGCGCCCACGCTGCTGTCGAACGCGGAGACCTTCGCCCAGCTCGCCGTCGCCGCGCGGATCGGCGCCGACCGCTACTGCCGCACCGGGCTGCGCGAGGAGCCCGGCACGGTCCTGCTGACCCTCTCCGGAGCCGTCGCCCGGCCGATGGTCGTCGAGGTCCCCACCGGAGTGCCCCTGCGCTACGTCCTCCAGCTCGCCGGCGCCCCCGCGCTCCCCCAGGGCGTCCTGACGGGCGGCTACCACGGCAAGTGGCTCGACGGCGTGACGGCGCACGACGCGGTCATCTCCCGTGCCGCCCTGGAGGCCTGCGGCGGCGCACTCGGAGCGGGCGCGGTCCTGCCGATCGGTGAGGGCACCTGCCCGCTCGGGGAGTCGCTGCGCGTCGCGCACTGGCTGGCCGCGGAGAGCTCCGGGCAGTGCGGCCCCTGCTATCTCGGCCTCCCCGCGGCGGCCCGTGGCCTCGCGGACGTCCTCCAGGGCGGCGGCCCGACCGCCCTCGAAGCGCTGCGCGAGGTGACGCGGGCCGTGAAGCGGCGCGGCGCCTGCAAGCATCCGGACGGCTCGGCGGCCTTCCTGGAGTCCACGATCTCGGCGTTCACGGACGATCTCGCGGCGCACGTCCTAGGCGGCGGCTGCGGCCGTCCTGTCGAGGGGGTCCTGCCCCTCCAGGCGGAGGCACCCCCGGCGCAGGCGCCGAGCGGCCGCAGGCTGGCCGTGGACTGGACCCTGTGCCAGGGCCACGGGCTGTGCGCGGACATCGTCCCTGAGCTGATCCAGCTGGGTCCGGACGGTTTTCCCTCCGTTGCGGAGGCCTCCGTACCGCGCTACTCCGAAGCGCGTGCCTCTCGTGCCGTGCGCCGCTGTCCGGCGCTCGCCCTGCGCATCGAGGAGGACCCGAAGGCGGCGTCCGTGATCCGTCCCGCGCTGCCCGCCGCGCTGCCACCGGGCCGGGGCCGCAGGGCACTCGGCAGCGGCCGACAGTAAGCAGCAACGCGGGACAGCGAAAAGCGGGCCACCCGATCCGGGTGGCCCGCTCATCTCCTGTGGAGCTAAGGAGAATTGAACTCCTGACCTCCTGCATGCCATGCAGGCGCTCTACCAACTGAGCTATAGCCCCTTGCTTATGCCCGCCCGGTTCCCCCGGCGACTCCCCAAACATTACACGGTTACCCCCGTGCTCCACCAAATCGTTTCCGGTCTGGGGCGATACAGCCCGATTCGGCCGGTACTGTCAGCCTCCGTGACCGTGATCGCGTTCGCCGCCGCCCGCCGCCGCGTGCCCCTGGCCGCCGGGGCCTGCCTGCTCTCCTTCACGGCCTTCTGGTGCGCGCAGCGCGCCGCCGACGTCTCGATGATCGACCTGATGGTCTACCGCGCCGAGGGCGAGACCGTGCGCGCGGGCGGCGACCTCTACGCACTGCGCACCACCGAAGCCCATCTCCCGACGACCTACCCACCGTTCGCCGCGCTCCTGTTCACCCCGCTGACGCTGCTGGAGACCCCGGACATGCGCATGCTCGCGACGCTGGGAAACCTTCTCCTGCTGATCGTCTTCGTGGCGCTGTCCCTGCGGCTCATCGGCGAAGCGCGGCACGCGCGCGTGGAGAGCGCCTTGTGGGTGTCCGCGCTCGCCGTCTGGTGCGAGCCGGTGTGGACGACGCTGCGCTACGGACAGATCAACCTGCTGCTCGCCGTGCTCGTCCTGTGGGACCTGTCACGGCACCCCGGCCACCGCTGGGCGGGCCTCGGCATCGGCGTCGCCGCGGCGATCAAGCTCACGCCCGCGCTCTTCGCGGTGTTCCTGCTGCTGACCGGCGCCGCCGAGGCCCTGCGGCACGGGGTGTGGCGGCCCGCCGTGCGGCACGCGTGCGTGGCCGCCGTCTCGTTCACCGCCGCGACGCTCCTCGCGGCCGCCGTCCTGCCCTACGACTCGTGGCGGTTCTGGACCCGGATGGTCTTCGAGGCGGGCCGGGTCGGGCTGGTGGAGGACACCGCCAACCAGTCCCTGCGGGGCGTTCTCGCCCGGCTTCTGCACACCGCGGAGCCCGGGGCCTGGTGGGCGGTGTCGGCGGCGGTGACCTGCGCGCTCGGTCTCGCCGCCGCGGTGGCCGCCGCGCTGCGCGGGGAGCGGGCGCGGGCCGCGCTCTGCTGCGCGGCGACGGCGCTTCTGGTGAGCCCGGTGTCGTGGTCGCACCACTGGGTGTGGTGTGTGCCGATGGTGCTGGCCCTGGGGACCGAGGCGGCCCGCCTGGGCGGCCGGGTCCGGTGGGCGGTGGCCGGGGCCGCGTCCCTGGTCTTCTGCTCGTACGCCCTGTGGTGGGTGCCCCATGGGGCGGGACGGCTCGAACTCGACCAGAACTATGGCCAGATGACGCTGTCCGCCCTCTACGTAGTGACCGCTTGGGCGTTTCTGCTGGCCGGTGTCAGGCGGTGGCGAACGAGTAGAACCGCTTGAGGGTGCAGTGCTCGTCGAGCAACCGGCCGTAGATCGGCTCCCCTTCGAGCTCGCGGTAGGTCTCGATGGGGTCGCCTTTTATGATCAGCGCCCGTGCGCATTCCTCGCACCAGTACTGGTACTCGTTGTTGACCGGTTCCATGTCGCGGACGATCGGCGTGCCACTGTCGCACCAGTCGCATTTCCGCCTGTGTGCCCCCATCGATCAGCTCCAGCTGTGGCCGCAGGCGGTGCAGACATAACTGACTCCGCCGTTGTCGCCGAGTACTTGGGCGACATGGACGGAGCCGCAGGAAGGGCAGTTGAGGAGCGTACGGAGAGCGTGTGGTTCTCGTGTCGCCGCCGCGTCGAAGAAGCGGTCGACCTCTCCGAGGATGCTCGCAGGCATCACGCTCTCCCTCCCGTCGGGCTGCGTTCCCCTTCCGGCCGTCCGATTCTGCCACGGCCCGAGCGGCCCGGTCAGCGACGCATTCGTTCCGGTCCGGACACGACGGCCGGCGCACGCCCCCGCACGCGCCCCCTCGCACCCCGGCAAAAGAAAATCCCGCCCCCTGATGGGGACGGGATTTCCGGGACTGTGGAGCTAAGGAGAATTGAACTCCTGACCTCCTGCATGCCATGCAGGCGCTCTACCAACTGAGCTATAGCCCCTTGCGTTCTTCCCGCTCGGCGGGCGAACAAGAAGAACTTTAGCCTGCGACCAGCCGGAATGTGAAATCCGGGTCCGGCCGCCCCCGGGAGCGGCTCCGGGGCGCTCAGTCGTCGTCGCCGAGCACCGGCTCCGGCAGCGTACCGGCGTTGTGCTCCAGCAGGCGCCAGCCGCGCGCGCCCTGGCCGAGGACCGACCAGCAGCAGTTGGAGAGACCGCCGAGCCCCTCCCAGTGGTGGGCGTCCAGGCCGAGGAGGCGACCGATCGTGGTGCGGATGGTGCCGCCGTGGCTGACCACCACCAGCGTGCCGTCGTCGGGCAGCTTCTCGGCGTGCCGCAGCACGACGGGAGCGGCGCGGTCGGCGACCTCGGTCTCCAGCTCACCGCCGCCGCGGCGCACCGCTTCGCCGCGCTTCCACGCGGCGTACTGCTCACCGAAGCGGGCGATGATCTCGTCGTGCGTCAGGCCCTGCCATTGGCCGGCGTACGTCTCCCTGAGCCCCTCCTCGTACGTGACGGGGAGGCCGGTGACGGCGGCCAGCTCGGCCGCCGTGGCCGCCGCCCGCTTGAGGTCGGAGGCGACGATCGCGTCCGGCTTCAGGGAGGCGAGCAGCCGGGCGGCGCGCCGGGCCTGGCCGACGCCCGTCTCGGTCAGCTCGATGTCCGTGGAGCCCTGGAAGCGGCGCTCCAGATTCCAGGCCGTCTGGCCGTGGCGCCACAGGATGATCCGGCAGCCGCGGTTGCTCACCGAAGCTCACCGTCCAGGTCAGCCTCCTCGGTGGCCAGCTGCTCGGCGTGCTCGGCGCCCTTGCCGCGGGTCGCCTTGGCCTCCTCCGGCAGGTCGATCTCGGGGCAGTCCTTCCACAGGCGCTCGAGGGCGTAGAAGACCCGCTCCTCGCTGTGCTGGACGTGGACCACGATGTCGACGTAGTCGAGGAGGATCCAGCGGGCGTCGCGGTCGCCCTCGCGACGGACCGGCTTGGTGCCGAGCTGCTTGTTCAGCTGCTCCTCGATCTCGTCGACGATGGACTTGACCTGGCGGTCGTTGGGTGCGGAGGCGAGCAGGAACGCGTCCGTGATCGACAGCACGTCGCTGACGTCGTACGCGATGATGTCGTGCGCGAGCTTGTCGGCAGCCGCCTGGGCGGCGACGTTGATGAGCTCGATGGAGCGGTCCGTGGCGGTCACTGGTGAGCTTTCCTTCAGATGGTCAAGACACCCCAAGGGTCTCACGGACCGCCGTCCCCGCCCCAGACGATTACGTCACCGCCTCCGCGGGCCCCTTCCTCACCCCGCCGTGTAGTCCTGGCCGAGGACCACGGACACGTCCGCGTTGGGTGCCGTGGCGCCCTTGCGGACCACGCTCGTCGGCAGGCCGAGGGTCTTGGCGACCTCGGTGGCCCGTGCCTTGTCGGCCTCGTCGGCGTAGGTGATCCGCGAGGTGGGAAGGGCCGCGGAGCCCGCGCCGCCGTCGACGAAGGCGTAGCCGCCGTTGACCAGGGAGACCCGGGCCTCCTGGGCCGCCTCCTTCGAACCGGAGGCGTTCTTGACGCCGACCCGCAGGGCCGCGCCCTTCTCCGGGCTCTTCACAACGCCGCCGAGGACCTCCTTGACCACGGTGTCGCCGGCCTTCTCGGACAGGGTGCCGTCCGGCCGCACCGGCAGCAGCGTCGTCTTGTAGTCGCCGCTCTTCGCGCGGTCGGCGAGCTTGGCGAGGAAGGTGCCGAGGTCCTTCTCCCGGAGCGAGGGGTCGAGGACCTGGGCGAGCGACTCCACGGTGGTCGTGGCCCCCTGCGGGTCGGACGAGAACTTGCGCAGGATGCCCTGCATGACCTGGCCGAAGCGGTCCAGCTGCGCGCTCTCGTCCTCGCCGGGCGCGCGGTAGGTGGCGTACGCGACGGCCATCTCGCCGCTGAGGGTCTGCTGCTCGCCCTTCTTCACCAGGGGCGCTTCACCCTTCTTCTTCGCCTTCGGGTCGGGCACGTCGGCGTCCGTGTCGACGTCGATGTTGCCGACGAGCTCGACGAGGTTGTCCAGGAAGGGGGTGTCAAGGCGCCAGGTGCCCTCGACCTCGGTGCCGAGGGCGGTGTCGATCGACTCGCGGGTGCCGGTCGTGCCGTCGTCGTCGACGGACTTGCCGAGCGTCGTCGCGCCGCCCTCGTCGTCCGACACGGCGAGGGAGTTCGGCAGCAGGACAGTGGTGCCCTGCCCGGTGGTGGCGTTGTTCACCAGCAGGGCGGTGGAGGTGCCGCCGCCCTTGGTGTCGTGCAGGTGGACGACGATGACGTCGCGCTTCTGCGGTCCCGTCGCGTCGGCCGCGCCGCCCGCGCCGTCGGACTGGCCGGGCAGCTTGCCCGCGAACCACAGGTAGCCGACGCCGCCCGCGATCACCAGGGCGAGGACCACGACGAGCGCGACGACGCGGGAGCGCCCGCGCCGCTTGGCCTCCTCGCGCCGCTCGGTGCGGCTCTCGGTGAACTTCAGCCAGTCGATGACGTCTTCGGAGTCCTCGTCCGGCTCCTCGATGAACGAGAACTGCTCGGTCTTGTACTCGGGCTCCGGCGCACGCGGCGCACGCTCCGGCTCGGGTCCGGGCTGAGGGCGCCCAGGCTCCCGCTGCGGCTGGGGCTGCTGCTCGTGCTGCGGTTGCTGCTGGGGCTGCGGCTGCTGCGGTTGCTGCTGCTGAGGGATCCAGGCGGTGTCGTAAGCCTGCGGCTGCCCACCGGCATACGGGTCGTACCCGTACCCCTGGTACTGCTGAGGCACCTGAGGCTGCTGCTGCACCAACTGATACACCGGCTGCCCGTACTCGTCGTACCCGACGACCTGGTACTGCTCGGCGTACTGGTCGGCCGCGTACTCACCCACGTACTCGCCCGCATACGGGTCACTGCCCGCATAAGGGTCGTACTGTCGGTCGTTCACCGGTGCCCCTCTCGGCTCATTCGCCGCGGTACAGCTCGCGCTTGTCGATATAACGCACCACACCGTCCGGCACCAGGTACCAGACGGGATCGCCCTTGGCGACCCGCGCGCGGCAGTCCGTGGACGAGATGGCGAGGGCCGGGACCTCCACCAGGGAGACACCGCCCTTGGGGAGTCCGGGGTCGGCCAGCGTGTGGCCGGGCCGGGTGACCCCGATGAAGTGCGCGAGGGAGAACAGCTCTTCCGTGTCCCGCCAGGTGAGGATCTGGCCGAGGGCGTCGGCGCCCGTGATGAAGAAGAGGTCCGTGTCGGGGTTGAGGGCACGCAGGTCGCGCAGCGTGTCCGTGGTGTACGTCGCGCCGCCGCGGTCGATGTCGATGCGGCTCACCGAGAACTGCGGGTTCTCGGCGGTCGCGATGACCGTCATCAAATAGCGGTCCTCGGCCGGGGACACCCGCTTGTCGCTCTTCTGCCACGGCTGTCCGGTCGGCACGAACACCACCTCGTCGAGGTGGAATTGCGCGGCGACCTCACTGGCCGCCACGAGGTGTCCGTGGTGGATCGGATCAAACGTTCCGCCCATGACGCCGAGGCGGCGCTTGCCGTTGCTCACCGGACCGGTCCCCGGAAAGATCTCCGGACCGGTAGGCATGTCCTGCTCTCCCATGCGTGCAGACCCTACCGGCCCGGTCGAGGGGCCCTGCTCCGGTCCCGACGGTTGCTAGCGATCCCGGTTGAAGCGGGTGGTGATCCACAGAAGCAGCATGAGGGCGACGAACGCGCCGCCACCGATGAAGAGCGGGCTGAGGCTTTCGTGGTTGCCGCCGTGCTCGCCGCCCTCGGAGGCGAGAGTGACCAGCTGGGCGGCGGTGCTGTGGAGGCTCATCTCAGGCAGGACCTATCCGGGGGTGGGATGGACGTAAAGACTTCCGGGCCATCGTAAGCGGGGCCCGGGCCCCGGCTCACGCCGACTCAGCCCTTGCGGCCCTCGTCGTCGCCGCCCCGGTGGTCGCCGGCGCCGCCGCCCCGCTGGTCCTCGTCACCGTCGCGGCGGTACCCGCGCAGCAGGAACCAGCCCACCAGGACGCACCCGACGACCATGACGATCAGCACGACCCGCAGCAGATTGCCGGGTCCCTGCCGCTCCGCGGCCTTGGCCGCCTCCGTGAGCCAGACGGCCCCAGCGTTGTGCTCCATGACGGACGACTCCTTCTGTGTGCTGCCCTGTCACGGTATCTCCGCCTAGGCTGGACCCCACCTCGGGGGCACGAGAGGACCAGACATGGGGGAATCGGCATGACCGACGACAACCACGACGACAGCGGCGGCGGGGACGGGACGGGGCACGAGCGCGTCCCGAGCCGGCAGCGCCGGCGCTTCCCCGGCATCTCCTCGCGGGCCTACGAGCATCCGGCGGACCGCTCGGCCCTGGTGGCCCTGCGCAGGCTCAGCGGGTTCGACACGGTCTTCAAGGCGCTCAGCGGCCTGCTGCCCGAGCGCAGCCTGCGGCTGCTGTTCCTGTCGGACTCCGTGCGGGTCTCCGACGTGCAGTTCGCGCACCTCAACACCATGCTGCGGGACGCCTGCTACATCCTGGACCTGGAGAAGGTCCCGCCGATGTACGTCAACCAGGACCCGAACCCGAACGCGATGTGCATCGGCCTCGACGAGCCGATCATCGTCGTGACCACGGGCCTGGTCGAGCTGCTCGACGAGGAGGAGATGCGGGCGGTCGTCGGCCACGAGGTGGGGCACGCCCTCTCCGGCCACTCCGTCTACCGCACGATCCTGCTGTTCCTCACGAACCTCGCGCTGAAGGTCGCGTGGATCCCGCTGGGCAATGTCGCGATCATGGCGATCGTGACGGCCCTGCGCGAGTGGTTCCGCAAGTCGGAGCTGTCGGCGGACCGGGCCGGCCTGCTGGTCGGCCAGGACCTGAATGCCTCGATGCGGGGCCTGATGAAGCTCGCGGGCGGCAACCACCTGCACGAGATGAACGTGGACGCGTTCCTGGAGCAGGCCGAGGAGTACGAGGCCGGGGGCGACCTGCGCGACTCGGTCCTGAAGATCATGAACGTGCTGCCGCGCACGCATCCCTTCGCCACCGTCCGCGCCGCCGAGCTGAAGAAGTGGGCACAGACCCGCGACTTCCAGCGGATCATGGACGGCCACTATCCGCGCCGTGACGAGGACAAGGACACCTCGGTCTCCGACTCCTTCCGGCAGTCGGCCTCGGCGTACGCGGACGACGTACGCAACAGCAAGGACCCGCTGATGAAGCTGGTCAGCGACATCGCGGGCGGCGCGGGCGACCTGGGCGGCAAGCTGCGCGGGAAGTTCACGGGGCAGGGCGGCGGCGACACCTCCGGGGACAAGTGACCCCCCAGCGCGAAGGCGTCCCTCAGAGCGGCGGCGAAGGCTGGGCCGAAGCCGCCAGCGAGCCGCAGAGCGCCGTCGCCCTCCCCGTCTCGTAGGGGTCGGTGCCGGCCGGGCCGCCCGCCTTCGCCCGCTGCCCCGCGAGCAGCGGCCGCAGATGGTCGGCCGTGTCGTCCCCGCAGCTGAGCGGCCCGGCCTGGGCCGCGGAGACCAGCAGCTCGGCGCGGTGCATCCGCAGGTCGTCGCGGTCGAAGCGGAACCGCAGCTCGCGGCGGACGGTGAACAGGGACACCTTGCCGCCGTCCTCGCGGGCCGCTCGCAGCGCGTACACAAACGTGTGGTTCGAGGTGACCTCCAGGGTGTTCCGGTCCGCCTCGGCGACCCGCAGGGTCCCCTCGACCCTGGCCCGCTGATCGGCGAGCGCGGCCTTGGCCGGGTCGAACCGCACCAGCCAGCCGATGGGAGCGTGCCGCTCGTCGGCGGCGGGGTGCGCGAAGCTCCGGTCGAACTGGTCGAACTGCTCGGGATCGAGCAGCAGCCGCACGGCGCCCGGCGAGCCGCCGGTGAGCGTGTCCGGGTCGAGCGAGGATTCGACGAGGTAGTCCCTGGCTGTGGTCACGGCGGCCATGACCTGGGTGTCCGAGAAGTGCGAGGTGCGCCGCACGGCCGGCAGATTGATGCCATCGGCGCCCACCCGGAACTGCGCGGCGGGGCTGTGCGCGTACAGGTCGGCGGCCTTCGCGGCGCCGGGCACGGCGCCGTGCGGGGCGAGCGGGATCACCGTCATCCGCAGCGGCTCGGGACGTTTGGCCTGTGGGGTGGGGTACGGGTGCCGTACACCCATGTAGATCGCCGTGCCGAAGGCCAGGGCGATCAGTACGACGAGCAGCAGGGCCTGGCGGGACAGGCCACGGTGCAGGGCGGGGCGGCGGCGCACGGCCGGCGCGTGGTCGCTCAGGCGCTCCTGTGCGGAGAACTCCTGGAGGCGGGCAGCGCGCACGAACGACTCGTCGAAGACAACGGATCGGTACTCGTCCTCACCACCGCTGGGGCCGCCCTCGGGTGTCCCCGGGGGTGGGTCTCCTGGCTCGCCCATACCTTCAGAGTAGGTCTCCGGGCGGTCGGGTAAACGCCCTGGTACATGTCAAGTTCCGCCAACTCCTCACGGTGTTCGCGGCACCGCGGAAGCGGCGGGGCGGCCGAATTCGGCGGAGGCGGAGGGGCCGGCCGGGGCCTCCTTGTCGGCGCCCTGGTCCACCTCCGTGGAGGCGGGCGCGGGCACGCGGTCCTGGCGGCCGGAGGAGGCGCCGCGGTAGACGGCGGTGAAGGCGAGGGCGACCATGCCGATGCCCATCAGGAGGGCGAGCATCCAGGCCACGGGGCGGTGCCAGCGGGCGCGGCCGGGGTGGCGTCCGGGGCGGCCGTAGCCCCCGTCCGGGGCGTCGTGGTCGTAGGCGTCGTCGAAGTCGTCGTGGCCGAACTCGCCGCTGCCGTCGGGGCCGAAGCCGTCGTCGGGGAAGTCGTCGTCGCCCGCGTCGCGGACGCGGCGGGTACGGGCCCGGCGGGCCTCGGCCTCGGAGGCCTCCGCGCGCGCCTGCGCCGCGGCCAACAGCCGCTCCACGGCGGATGGTTCGTGTATGTCGGCGGCCCGTACGAAATCCTCGTCGAAGACCACGGAGGCGAACTCTTCGTCCGCACCTCCGCGGTCGCGGTCGTCGTCGGGCTCCCAGCCGTCAGGGAACGACGGCGTGCCCCCCACGTCCTCCGGCACCCTCCCAGCGTAGACCTGGGAGGGGCAATTTGGGCAGACCGTAAGGGAATTAGACACCGTGGGTGTCACCGGCCGGATGTCACCGGCCGGACGTCACCGCACGTGGCCGTCGCCCGTCACGATGTACTTGGTCGACGTCAGTTCGGGCAGCCCCATCGGGCCCCGGGCGTGCAGCTTCTGCGTGGAGATGCCGATCTCCGCGCCGAAGCCGAACTGCCCGCCGTCGGTGAAACGCGTCGAGGCGTTCACGGCGACGGTCGTGGAGTCCACGAGCTGCGTGAAGCGGCGCGCGGCCTGCTGCGAGGTGGTGACGATGGCCTCCGTGTGCCCGGAGGTCCACAGCCGGATGTGCTCGACGGCCTGCTCCAGGGTGTCGACGACGGCGGCCGCGATGTCGTGACTGAGGTACTCGGTCTCCCAGTCCTCGGTCGTCGCGGGCACGACGGTGGCCTTGGAGCCGTCCCCATAGGTGAGCACGCGCTCGTCGGCGTGCACGGTCACCCCGGCCTCCGCGAGGGCGTCCAGGGCGCGCGGCAGGAACGCGTCGGCGATGTCCCGGTGGACGAGCAGCGTCTCGGCGGCGTTGCAGACGCTGGGCCGCTGCGCCTTGGAGTTGATCAGGATGTCGACGGCCATGTCGATGTCGGCGGCGGCGTCGACGTACACGTGGCAGTTGCCGGTGCCGGTCTCGATGACCGGGACGGTGGACTCCTCGACGACGGTCTTGATCAGCGAGGCGCCGCCGCGCGGGATGAGCACGTCGACGAGGCCGCGGGCGCGCATCAGCTCGCGTACGGAGTCCCGGCTCTCGCCCGGCACGAGCTGCACGGCGTCCGCGGGCAGGCCGGCGCCGTGCACCGCGTCGCGCAGGACGCGCACGAGCGCCGTGTTCGATTCGTACGCCGATGACGAGCCCCGCAGCAGGACGGCGTTGCCGGACTTCAGGCAGAGGGCGGCCGCGTCCACGGTGACGTTCGGCCGGGCCTCGTAGATGATCCCGACGACGCCGAGGGGGACGCGGACCTGGCGCAGGTCGATGCCGTTGGGGAGCGTGGAGCCGCGGACGACCTCGCCCACCGGGTCGGGCAGGGCCGCCACGTCGCGCACGTCGCCGGCGATGGCGCGGACCCGCTCGGGGGTGAGGGTGAGCCGGTCGATGATCCCCTCGCTGGTCCCGGCCTCCCGGGCGCGCTCGATGTCCTTGGCGTTGGCCTCGACGATCTCGGCGGTCCGCACCTCCAGGGCGTCGGCGATCGCGAGCAGCGCGTCGTCCTTGGCTGCGCGCGGCAGCGGCGCGAGCGTGGCGGAGGCGCCGCGGGCGCGGTAGGCGGCCTGGGCGACCGGCGAGAGGTTGTCGTAGGGCGAGACGGGAGAGAGCGACGTCATGCTCGCAGGGTAATCCCCGCGCCCGGGGCATCCGCCCTGTGTTCCAGTCCCCGAGACCACGCGGCGGCGGCCGTAAGACGACGGCTCAAAACGAGCGCCGGATCAGAACGGGTGTACGCCCACCGGCGTGGCCGGAAGCGGACCGTACCCCTCCGCGATCCGCTGGTGATACGTGTCGCGGTCGATCACTTCGAGCCCCACGATCTCCCACGGCGGCAGCTGCGCGCTCTGCCGGTGCTCGCCCCACAGCCGCAGCGCGACCGCGGCGGCGTCGTGCAGATCGCGGGCCTCTTCCCAGTAGCGGATCTCGGCGTGGTCGGGGGCGTACCGGCTGGTGAGGAGAAAGGGATGGTCGTGGGCGAGCTGTTCGAGGCCGCGCCTGAGCTCCTTCAGCGGGGCCTCCGCGCCCGAGACGCTCAGGGTGACGTGCCACAGGCGGGGCGCCTGTAGCGTCTCGCCCTCGGCGCTCTCGCGCGCCTGGCTCCCGTGCCCGGCGTGCGCCTCGCTCTCGTACGCCTCCCCCGCGGCGACGCTCGTCAGCGCCCGCTCAGCCGAGCCGCGGGACGCCGCCCCTGGGCGCACTCGTCTCACGACGGCCTCCTTTACGCAATGTCGTACGCGATGTCGGTGCGGACACGCAACGGTCGTGCGGAACTGTCTTCAACAAAGTTGACCAGCCCGAGCCGTCCCGCGGGGCGGTTTTGGGGAGTTTCACCTTCCGCGGACCGCCCCGCCGAAGCCGTCCTGGGCGGTTTTCGGCCGAGCGGTCGGCTCTACCCGTGGAGCAGGACGAGGTCGTCCCGGTGCACGACCTCCCGCTCGTACGCGGGTCCGAGCTCCCGCGCGAGATCCCGCGTGGAGCGGCCGAGGAGCTGCGGCAGCTCCTTCGCGTCGAAGTTCACCAGACCGCGCGCGACGGCCCGCCCCGCGACGTCCCGCAGCTCGACCGGGTCGCCCGCGGTGAAGTCGCCCTCGACCCCCGCGATCCCCGCGGGAAGCAGCGATTTGCGCCCCTCGACGACCGCGCGCACCGCCCCGTCGTCCAGGGTGAGCGCGCCGCGCGGCTCCGAGGCGTGCTGGAGCCACAGGAGCCGGTCGGCGGAGCGGCGTCCCGTGCGGTGGAAGTACGTGCCCGTGGCGCGGCCCGCGAGGGCGTCACCGGCCTGGCTGGCGGAGGTCAGGACGACCGGGATCCCGGCGGCGGCGGCGATCCGCGCGGCCTCGACCTTGGTGACCATGCCGCCGGTGCCGACGCCCGCCTTGCCCGCGCTGCCGATCTCGACGTGCGCTATGTCGGCGGGACCCCGCACCTCGTCGATCCTGGAGGTGCCGGGCCTGGCCGGGTCGCCGTCGTACAGGCCGTCCACGTCGGAGAGCAGGACGAGCAGGTCGGCGTGGACGAGGTGGGCGACGAGGGCGGCCAGGCGGTCGTTGTCGCCGAAGCGGATCTCGTCGGTGGCCACGGTGTCGTTCTCGTTGACCACGGGCAGCGCGCCCATCGCGAGCAGCTGGTCCAGGGTGCGGGACGCGTTGCGGTGGTGGGCGCGGCGGGCCATGTCGTCGGAGGTGAGGAGCACCTGCCCGACGCGTACGCCGTACCGCGCGAAGGAGGCGGTGTAGCGGGCCACGAGCAGCCCCTGCCCGACGCTGGCGGCGGCCTGCTGGCGGGCGAGGTCCTTGGGGCGCCGCACGAGGCCGAGGGGGGCGAGGCCGGCGGCGATGGCGCCGGAGGAGACCAACACGATCTCGCGCTCACCCCCGCTGCGGCTCTTGGCCAGGACGTCCACCAAGGCGTCCACGCGATCGGCGTCCAGCCCCCCAGAGGCGGTGGTCAGGGACGAGGACCCGACCTTGACGACGACCCGCTGGGCCTCTGCCACCGACTGCCTTGCCGCTGTCACGCGCTTCCCCAAATGATCCCGATGGTGCCTTACCCGCAATCTACGTGAGGGCGTCCGGGGAGCGCCCCCGCATTCCGAGGGGCGGGCACCCGACCGGCCCCCGAGGGGAAAAAGCCCTCCGGGGTTCAGTCTCCTTTGCCCCTTTTTCCGGTGATTGCCGTCACGGAAGATTGCTACGGAGGCGCCGCGCGTCATACGGTCAGTGGTCGACTTCCCCCCACTGTCTCGTCACCCGTCGTCATCCCTCTTCATTCCCCCTTCTTCATCCCTCTTCATTCCCGCCAGGAGCCCACACCCGTGCCCTCTGCCGGACTCGTCCCCCGACGCATCGTGCAGCTTTCCGCGCTGTTCGCGATGCTCGCGCTCTTCACGGCCCAGCTCGTGAGCGCGCTGCTCCCCTACGTCCCGGTGTTCGTCGCCGCGGCCGCCGCGAATCTCGCGCTCGACATCTATCTGCAGTACAAGCAGCCGGGCCTTCTCTCGCTCCTTGGCAAGATCCGTTTCGACGTCACGGTCCGCCAGCTCCTGCGCGACATGCTGGTCCTGGTCGGCCTGCTGCGCATCGACGGCATAGAGCCGCTGGCCGAGCAGTCGCCGCTGACGATCACGCTGCTCGCGTTCTACGCCCTGCACTTCGGCTGCCAGGCCGTCGCCGTGATGGTGCGCCGCAGCCGCGCGCTGCCGATCGTCACGCGCAACATCGACGCTTCCGCGCTGCACCTGACGGCCGCTCCCCCGCGGATCCTCTCCCGTCGCCAGGCCCACCGCCTGCTGACGTTCTCGGTGCCCGGGACGGCGGGCCTGCTCCTCACGGCGGCCACCACCCACGCGTACTGGGGCGTCATCGGTCTCTGTGTCTCGCTCGCGCTGATCGGCGGCGGTGCGCTGTACCTCGCCACCTGGCTGCTGCCCAAGAAGCGGGCGAAGAACGACGAGCGGGTCATGGAGTGGCTCGACCAGTGGCTGGCCGAGTACAAGCCGACCGTGGGCATGTACTTCTCGGGCGGTTCCACCTCCGCGTACCAGGCGAACATGTGGCTCTCCACGCTCTCCAAGCTGGACGGCAAGCCGCTGATCGTGCTCCGTGAGCGGTTCATGGTGCAGAAGATCGACGCGACGGACGTCCCGATCATCTGCTTCCCGAAGGTCGCGACGATGTTCTCCCTGGAGACGTCGACGCTGAAGATGCTGCTGCACCCGGCGAACGCCGCGAAGACCTCGCAGGTCCTGCGCATTCCCACGATCAAGCACGCCTTCATCAACCACGGCGAGAGCGACAAGCTCTCCTCCTGCAACCCCTACGCCAAGGCCTACGACGAGGTGTGGGTGGCGGGCCCCGCGGCCCGCGACCGCTACCAGCTCGCGGACATCGGCGTCGAGGACAAGGACGTCGTCGAGGTGGGCCGCCCGCAGCTCTCCCCGATCCTGCCGTTCTCGGGGGCGCCCACGGGCCCGTACACGACCGTTCTGTACGCCCCCACCTGGGAGGGCTGGGACGGCAACCCCGGCAACACCTCGGTGGTCCTGGCCGGCGAGAACATCGTCCGCGAGCTGCTCGCCGACCCGGGCGTGCGCCTGCTCTACAAGCCGCACCCGATGACCGGCTCGCAGGACCCGCGCGCGGGCGCCGCCAACGAACGCATCAAGGCGATGATCCTCGCGGCCAACACCAAGCGCTCCGGCGCCCGCCCCGGCCCCGAGGCCGCGGCCGAACTGGTGCGCCGCGCCGCCGCCCTGGACGAGCTGACCGCCCGCAAGTTCCGCAAGAGCGCGGACGAACAGGAGCGGATGATGCTCCAGGGCGCTCCGGACGGTGACGCGCAGGCCGCCGTGGCCGAGGCGACCGCCGCGTGGGAGGCCGCGTTCTGGGCGTCCTTCCCCGAGTGGGAGCACCAGATCATCACGGGCCCGCGCCCGGCGATCTTCTCCTGCTTCAACCAGGCCGACCTGCTGATCAGTGACGTCTCGTCGGTCGTCTCCGACTGGCTGAGCAGCGAGAAGCCGTACGCCGTCGCCAACACGGCCGGCATGTCCGAGGCCGAGTTCCGCGCGAGCTTCCCGACGGTGTCCGCGGCGACGATCCTCACCCCCGAGGCGGACGGCGTGGCGGCCCTCCTGAAGGCCGTACGCGCCCCGGAGCTGGATTCCCACGCCGAGGCCCGCGCGGAGCTCAAGGAGCACCTCCTGGGCCCCTCGGACCCGCCGTCCCTGGCCCGCTTCAACGCGGCAGCTGTCGCGCTGTGCGCCAAGTCCGACGCCCGCCGTGCCCGGATGGCCTCCCGCATCGACGCGGACATCCCCGGCCAGCGCGTCGCGGAAGAGGTGGCCGAGGAGATGGAGCAGGACCCGACGGAGTCGAACGGCGCGGAGGACTCGGTCACCGCGTGACCCCCGCCTGACGGCACATTCGTACGAGGAAGGGCCCCGGAGCTTGAAGCTCCGGGGCCCTTTCTCGTACCGCTTGCCGCTGGACCGGCGTACCGGTCCTAGAACGGCTCGAAGTCGTCGTACGCGCGCTGCGCCTCGTCCCGCTCCGCCTCGCGGTCCCTGCGCCGCTGGGCGGCCGGACGGGGGGCCTCCAGGCGGTGGTCCTCGCCGCGGCGGCCGAGCATCTCGGCGCCCGCCATCATGGTCGGCTCCCAGTCGAAGACGACCGCGTTCTCCTCCGGGCCGATGGCGACGCCGTCACCGGCGCGGGCGCCGGCCTTCATCAGCTCGTCCTCGACGCCGAGACGGCTGAGGCGGTCGGCGAGGTAGCCGACGGCCTCGTCGTTGTTGAAGTCGGTCTGCCGGATCCAGCGCTCGGGCTTCTCGCCGCGCACGCGGAAGATGCCGTCGTCCTCGCGCTTGACCGTGAAGCCGGAGTCGTCGACGGCCTTGGGACGGATGACGATGCGGGTCGCCTCCTCCTTCGGCTTCGCGGCACGCGCGGCGGCGACCAGCTCGGCCAGGCCGAAGGAGAGCTCCTTGAGTCCCTTGTGCGCGACGGCCGACACCTCGAAGACGCGGTAGCCGCGGGCCTCCAGGTCGGGCCGGACCATCTCGGCGAGGTCCTGGCCGTCGGGCACGTCGATCTTGTTGAGGACGACGATGCGCGGACGGTTCTCCAGGCCCGCGCCGTACTGCCGCAGCTCCTCCTCGATGACGTCGAGGTCGGAGACGGGGTCGCGGTCGGACTCCAGGGTCGCCGTGTCCAGTACGTGGACGAGGACGCTGCACCGCTCGACGTGCCGCAGGAACTCCAGGCCGAGGCCGCGGCCCTGGCTGGCGCCCGGGATGAGGCCGGGCACGTCGGCGACGGTGTAGACGGTCGATCCCGCCGTCACGACGCCGAGGTTCGGGACGAGCGTCGTGAACGGGTAGTCGGCGATCTTCGGCTTCGCCGCGCTCAGGACGGAGATCAGCGAGGACTTGCCGGCGCTCGGGTAGCCCACCAGGGCGACGTCGGCGACGGTCTTGAGCTCCAGGACGAGGTCCCGCTCCTCACCGGGCACGCCGAGCAGCGCGAAGCCGGGGGCCTTGCGCCGGGCGGAGGCCAGCGCCGCGTTGCCGAGACCGCCGCGGCCGCCCTGGCCCGCGACGAAGGTGGTGCCCTGGCCGACCATGTCCGCGAGGACGTTGCCGTCGCGGTCCATGACGACCGTGCCGTCGGGGACGGGCAGGACGAGGTCCTGGCCGTCCTTGCCGGAGCGGTTGTCACCGGCGCCGGGCTGGCCGTTGGTGGCCTTGCGGTGCGGGCTGTGGTGGTAGTCGAGCAGCGTGGTGACGTCCTGGTCGACGACCAGGATCACGTCACCGCCACGGCCGCCGTTGCCGCCGTCCGGGCCGCCGAGCGGCTTGAACTTCTCACGGTGAACGGAGGCACAGCCGTGGCCTCCGCTACCCGCGGCGACGTGCAGCTCGACGCGGTCCACGAAGGTGGTCATGGTGGGGTGCCTCCAGAAGAAACGTGCGGGGATGTCTCTTGCGTAACACGCGAAAGGCGGACCCGCTTCCCCGCCGGGGAAGTGAGGTCCGCCTCGCGAAAAGAACCGATCAGGCGACCGGAACGATGTTCACGACCTTGCGGCCACGGTGCGTGCCGAACTCGACCGCGCCCGCGTCCAGCGCGAACAGGGTGTCGTCCTTGCCGCGGCCGACGCCCGAGCCCGGGTGGAAGTGGGTGCCACGCTGGCGGACCAGGATCTCACCGGCGTTGACGACCTGACCGCCGAAGCGCTTCACGCCGAGCCGCTGAGCATTGGAGTCGCGACCGTTCCGAGTGGACGATGCGCCCTTCTTGTGTGCCATCTTGTCTCAGTCCCTTACTTCGCAGCCGTGGGGATACCGGTGACCTTGATCGCCGTGTACTGCTGGCGGTGACCCTGGCGACGGCGGTAGCCGGTCTTGTTCTTGTACCGAAGGATGTCGATCTTGGCACCCTTGTGGTGGTCCACGACCTCGGCCGTGACCTTGATGCCGGCCAGCACCCACGGGTCGCTGGTGACGGCGTCGCCGTCGACAACGAGCAGGGTCGAGAGCTCGACCGTGTCGCCAACCTTGGCCGTGGGAATCTTGTCAACCTCAACGATGTCGTCGACAGCAACCTTGTGCTGGCGACCACCGCTGCGCACGATGGCGTACACGCGGATCTCTCTCTCGCTCGGAACGGGACCCCCGCAGTCCAGCCACCCGCGGAAGCAGGCGGCCTCTCCCGACCCGGAAGCAGTGCCCGCGGTTCAGGAGGAAAAGGGTTTACAGGGGGCGGGCGTGCATAGGAACACGCCGACGGTCAAGGTTACGGGGCCCACCCGGAAGGGTCAAACCGGGCCCCGCACCCCCGCTCACGTGGTCGGCTTCTCACCGTCCGGCGGCAGCGGCTTGACGCCCTTGCACAGGTCCGTCTTGTCGGCGGTGCCCGGCCAGGCCACGGCCCGCGTGCGGTCGAAGTGCGCGCGGTAGGTGTCGTGCACCGAGTCGTCGTCGACCTTCACGATCGCCTCGTCGTTCTCGCGCAGCGCGGGCGCCGTGTAGTTCTGCGAGCCGGTGAACGAGACCTTGTTCTGCCTGCCGTCGTACATGCCGTCGATGAGCAGGTACTTCGAGTGGATGATGTAGGGCGTCGTCAGCCTGGCGCCCGCGTTCAGCGGGTCCCTGTCGTCGTTGTAGCAGCGCACGGAGGGTCCGCCCGGGACGTGGAGCTGCTCCCAGGTGCCGGGGGTGCCGCCCTGGCTCTTGGCGCTGTCGGTCTCGGCGTACAGGATGCTGACGTCGCAGCCGGCCTTCTTCAGTGAGACCAGCTTGTCGGCGATCTGCTTGCGTGTGATCTTGAAGATGGCGGCGCGGACCTTCGTGCGCTTCGTCACCCCGGCCGCGTCCTTGTAGGTGCAGCGGATGTTGTTCATGACCGAGTACATGGTGTCGGTCTCGTTGACCGTGCCGTTGCGCGGGAAGAAGTAGGCCTTGTAGCGGCCGCTGCTGACCGTGCGGTAGTCCCAGCCCTGCCAGCTCTTGCCGAGCATGTCCGTGAAGTAGTCGGCGTAGGCGTCGTACATGGCCGGATTGTTCGGCAGCAGCAGCGCGTCGTTGAAGAACTTCGTGTGCGCGGACGGCGTCGAGTTCGACGTGGTCTGCACGACGACGTCCCTGGCGCCCTCGACCTGCGAGAACAGCCAGAACTTGTTGTGCATGATCGACTTGCCGTACTTCGGGTCGCCGAGGCACGACTTCCCGGTCGGGCAGAGCTTCACGAAGGACGGCTTGCCGGTGCTCGTGCCGAGCGCCGCGGCGAGCATGGCGTACGCGCCGTTCGCCGGCCGGTCGCTCTTGCTGGTCTCGTCCAGCAGCACCTGGACGTGCACGCCGCGCTTCTTGGCGGCGACCAGCGCGTCGACGACGGATCCCTCCCAGACGTGATAGACCGCGACCTTGATCGTCGAGCCGGGCACCGCGGAGTTCGTCAGCTCGATCAGCCGGCTCCGGATCGCGTGCTGCTGGTCGACGTCGCCTTTCGGGTCGTTGAAGATCGGGCCCTCGGTCCAGGTCGGCGCCGGCGTCCCGTCCGCCGATGCGGTCCCCGCCGTGCCCACGGCCTGGATGCCCGCCGCCGACAGCACCGTGGCCAGCGCCACCGCCTGTCGGCCGCCCTTGACCGGTTTCACCGCACGGTGCCGTCCCGTGCCTCGCAGGCGCGTCTGCGCCATCTGTCATCCCTCCCTGACACGGGCGCGCGGGCTCCCCACACGCGCGCTCACGTCCCTGTTGAATCGTCAGACCGCCTGATTTTTACAGGTGTTGCGCCGTACTCAAAGGTCAGGGGGCCCGCTTCACGCTTTCGAGCTGTGGTGACCTCGTTTTCCGGACAGCCCGGTGCCCCCCTGCCCAGCCCTCACGGGCGGACAGGGGGGCACCGGGTCGCGGAAGCGGTCAGCCCTCGCTGGAGGCGCTCGCGGAGATACCGGACGGCGTCTGCTCCGCCGCCGCGGCCTTCTTCGCCGTCGCCTTCGACGCCTTCTTGGCCGTCGTCTTCTTGGCGGCCGTCTTCTTGGCCGCGGTCTTCTTGGTGGCGGCCTTCTTCGCCGTCGCCTTCTTGGCGGTCTTACGCGCCGTCTTCTTCGCCGGAGCGGTTTCCTCGGCGGGGGCCTCGGCCTCCGCCGCAGGCTTGTCCGCCTCGGCCTTCTTCGGCTCGGGCTTCTCCGCCGTCGGGACGACCACCACGGCCGCCTCCTCGGACGCGGTCGGCGCCGTGGCCTTGCGCACCGCACGGCGGCGCGGACGGACCGGAGCGGCTTCGGCGGCGGGAGCCTCGGCCACGGGCTCGGCGGCGGGCTCCGCGACCGGCTCGGCCTTCGGCGCCGGGGCGATGACCACCTCGGCGGCCTCCGGCTCGGCGCTCTGCGCGGCCTTCGGCGAACCGGCGGGTGACGTCGCCTTGCGGACGGCACGACGGCGCGTACGCCCCTTCGGGGCGGCGTCGTCCTGCGCGGGCGCCTCGGCATGCGCCTCGTGTGCCGCCTCGACGGCCTCGGGGGTGCCGACCATCGGGTCCTCGGCGGCCGGCGCCGCGGTGCGCGCGACGTCGGACTCGACGACCGGGATCTCGGCCCGCTCGGCCTCCGCCTCGGCCTTCGCTGCCCTCTCGGCGGCCCTCTCGGCCGCCTTGGCCCGCTTGCCCGACCGCTTCGGCGTCTCCGCCTGGGGGGTCTCCTCGGGGGCGGCCTCGGTACGCGGTGCGCCCGCCGGGGCCGAAGCCCGCCGCGTCGCCCGGCGCCGGGAGCGGCCACCGCGCGAGGCGGCTGCCTCGGCCTCGGCCGCGCTGCTGTAGAGCTCCTCGTCCGGGACGAACTCGGGCTCGGGCAGCGCCACCGGAGCGGCGGCCTCCGCGGCGACCTCGGCCTCCGTCTCGGCACCGTCCACGGCCTCGGTGTCGGCCTCGTGCTCGTGCTCGTGCTCGTGAGTGGTGTGCTCGTGACCGTGGTCCTGCTGGTCCGCACCGCGCCCGCGCTTCTTGCGCTTGCCGCCGCCACCGGCGGAGGTCGGCTGCTCCATGTGCACGATGACACCGCGGCCGTTGCAGTGCACGCAGGTCTCGGAGAAGGACTCCAGGAGCCCCTGTCCCACCCGCTTACGGGTCATCTGGACCAGGCCGAGCGAGGTCACCTCGGCGACCTGGTGCTTCGTACGGTCGCGCCCGAGGCATTCGAGCAGGCGGCGCAGGACCAGGTCCCGGTTGGACTCAAGGACCATGTCGATGAAGTCGATGACGACGATGCCGCCCAGGTCACGCAGGCGCAGCTGGCGCACGATCTCCTCGGCCGCCTCGAGGTTGTTCCTCGTCACGGTCTCTTCGAGGTTGCCGCCCTGCCCGGTGAACTTACCGGTGTTGACGTCGACGACGATCATCGCCTCGGTCTTGTCGATCACCAGCGAGCCGCCGCTCGGCAGCCAGACCTTGCGGTCCAGCGCCTTCGCCAGCTGCTCGTCGATGCGGTACGTCGCGAAGACGTCGACCTCGGAGGTCCACCTCGAGAGGCGGTCGGCCAGGTCGGGCGCGACGTGGGAGACGTAACCGTGGATGGTCTGCCACGCGTCGTCACCGCTGACGATGACCTTGGAGAAGTCCTCGTTGAAGATGTCGCGGACCACGCGGACGGTCATGTCCGGCTCGCCGTACAGCAGGCTCGGCGAGCTGGTGGAGGCCGCCTTCGCCTTCTTCTGGATGTCCTCCCACTGCTCCTGGAGACGCTCGACGTCGCGGCGCAGCTCGTCCTCGCTCGCGCCCTCGGCGGCGGTGCGCACGATGACGCCCGCGTCCTCGGGGACGATCTTCTTGAGGATGGTCTTCAGACGCGCGCGCTCGGTGTCGGGCAGCTTGCGGCTGATGCCGGTCATCGACCCCTCGGGGACGTAGACCAAGTAACGGCCGGGGAGCGAGACCTGGCTGGTCAGGCGGGCGCCCTTGTGGCCGATCGGGTCCTTCGTGACCTGCACGAGGACCGACTGGCCGGACTTCAGGGCGGACTCGATGCGCCGGGGGCCGTTGGCCATGCCGAGCGCCTCGAAGTTGACCTCACCGGCGTACAGCACGGCGTTGCGGCCCTTGCCGATGTCGATGAAGGCGGCCTCCATCGACGGCAGGACGTTCTGCACCTTGCCGAGGTAGACGTTCCCGACGTACGAGGTCGCCTGCTCCTTGTTGACGTAGTGCTCGACGAGCACGTTGTCCTCAAGGACGCCGATCTGGGTGCGCTCGCCGTTCTGGCGTACGACCATGACGCGCTCGACGGCCTCGCGGCGCGCCAGGAACTCGGCCTCGGTGATGATCGGCACCCGGCGGCGGCCCTGCTCGCGGCCCTCGCGGCGGCGCTGCTTCTTGGCCTCCAGGCGGGTCGAGCCCTTGATGGACTGGACCTCGTCGGCGCCGGTGCCGAGCTCGCGCTCCGGGTCCTTCGCGCGCCGCTCCCGCGGCTCGCGGACCTTGACGACCGTACGCTCCGGGTCGCTGTCGCCCGGCTCGCCCTCGGCGGAGTCACCGGCACGACGGCGGCGACGACGACGGCGACGGCTGCTGCTGGAGCCGGTCCCGCCGTTCTCCGAAGCGGCCTCTTCCGCCTCCTCGGAGTCCTCGGCGGCCTGCTCGGCGCTCTCCTCGGCGTCCTCGGTGCCGCGCTCCGCCTGCTCGGCGGTGTCGGTGTCGTCGTCGGACTCGGCCGAGGCGTCGTCCTGGTCGGCCAGGTCACCGCGGCGACGGCGACGGCCACCACGGCGGCGACGGCGGCCGTGGCGCTCACCGGACTCCTCCGTGTCGTCGGCGGAGTCGGCGGAGTCGGCAGAGTCATCGCTGTCGGCGGATTCGGCGGAATCGGCCTGCTCGGCGGCGACGGTGCCGACCTCCTCGGCGGCCTTGACGGGCTCCTGCTCCTCGACGGCGGCGGGCTGCTCGTCGGCGGCCCGACGGCGGCGGCGACGGCGCGGGGCCGCCTCCTCCTCCACCACGGGGGCTGCGGGCTCCTCGGCGGGCTCCTGCGCGGCCTCGGCGGCGGCCGCCGCGGCGGCGCGCTCCGGGGTCTGGAACATCGGCTCGGCGAACACGGGCGCCTGGAAGACGGCCACGGCGGGGCGGGCGGGCTTGCGGCCACCCTCCTCGGAGTCGTCGGCGACCTGGGCCTTGCGGGCCTTGTGCCCGGCCGGCGCGGAGAACCCGGCGGCCGCGGTCTTGCGGGTGGCGCGGCGGCGACGGCCGCGGGGGGCGTCGTCGTCGGCCTCGGCGGGGGCCTCCTCGACCGGCGCGGCGGGCTCGGCAGGCGCGTCGATGCGCTCCTCGGCCGCCTTCTCGGCCTGCGCCTCCGCGACGGGCGCGGCGGTGCCACGGGTGGCGCGGCGGCGCGCACGGCGCGGGGCGGCGTCCTCGACGGCGGCCGGCTCGGGCTCGGCGGCGGCGGGCGCTTCCTCAACGTCGGGCGTCTCCTCGACGGCGGCCTGCGGCGCACCGGCGGGAGCGGAGGCGCGACGGCTCGCACGACGACGCGTACGCGGCGCCGGAGCAGCCTCCTCCGCAACCGGCACGGAGGGCTCGGCAGGCGCAACGGCCTCAGCGGCAACCGTCACCGCCTCGGCAACCTCCGCAGCCTGCGGCGCACCAGCAGGAGCAGAAGCACGACGGCTCGCACGACGACGCGCACGCGGCGCCGGAGCAGCCTCCTCAGCCTCCTCCTCGACAGCGGCAGGAACCTCAGCAGGCGCGACAGCCTCAGCAGCGACCGTCACAGCCTCGGCAACCTCCGCAGCCTGCGGCGCACCAGCCGGAGCAGAAGCACGACGGCTCGCACGACGACGCGCACGCGGCGCCGGAGCAGCCTCCTCAGCGTCGTCCGCGGCGGGCTCCGTCACCTCGGCGGCCTGCGGCGCACCGGCCGGCGCGGAAGCGCGGCGGGTGGCACGACGGCGCGTACGCGGCGCGGGAGCGGCCTCCTCGGCCACCTCTTCGCTCTCCGCGACCTCGTCGACCTGGTCCACCTGGTCAGCGGTCACATCATCTTCGGCGGCGGGGGTGGCCGGTATGGCCGGAGCCGCGGCTTCGGCGGCACCCGCGGGCGGGCCCGCGGGACGCGACGCGGCGCGGCGCCGACGGCGCGGCGGCAGGGTGTCGCTGGGGCTGTTGTTCTGCGATCCCTCAGTGGGGTCGTTCGGCTCAAGCATGCGGGCGGTTCTCCCGTCACGCTCCCGGGCGCCGCGCCTGTCCGGTGATGTCCGCGGCTCGCGCTAGATGCGCGGGGCCGCCATCCGGGGGCGTGGGCGCCGCACGGGAGCTCTCTATGTCTTGTCTCGCCGGTTCCGTACGCCCAACTGCGGACGGCCTGGCGAAAGTCTCGGTCAGTGCGCTGCCCGACCCAGGTGGCTCCCGAGTACCAGGGCTGCGCTGTGACATACGTCCTTACCGGGGACCTTCCGGCACCGGCGCCGTCGCGGCGGCAGGTACGGCGGCCGTGGGTGATGCGGCCGTGACTGCCTCGCGGTCGGGCGCGAGCGGGTCGGTCACCGTGCCGGTCTCTTCATCGAAAAGCCCCTGCGCCAGCCTGGTCACCGCTGCGGGGACCGGCGGCGCCAGGTCGGCCACAGCTCGGAGACCGGACAGGACGTCGTCAGGTCGTACGGCAGGTGTCACGTGCCGAACAACCAGCCGCAGTATCGCACAGGGCTTGTCGGTCGGCCTATCGGTGTCGTGCGTGATCACGTCACCATCAGTGATCGCTTCCAGGCTCACGACGGCCTCGCGCGCGTCGAAGGTGCGCATGCCGTTCTTCGTGCGGCGCTGCACCTCGACCTTGTCCGCGGCGCGGAACAGGTCGGCCGCGCGCCGCGCCTCTGCCGGCTCCACGCCGTCGAGGCGCAGCTCCCAGACGGAGGCGGTCAGCCGGTCGGCGAGGCCCGAGGTGCGGGACTCGACGGCGTCGGTGATGTCCAGGCCGTCCGGCAGCGACTCGTTGAGCAGCTCGCGGAGCTGGTCGGGGTCGCGCGGCGCGGTGAGCGCGATCTCCAGGTACTCGGCCTCACTGCCCGTGCCGGTGGGTGCGGCATTGGCGTACGACACCTTCGGGTGCGGGGTGAACCCCGCCGAGTACGCCATGGGCACCTCGGCGCGGCGCAGCGCACGCTCGAAGGCGCGCTGGAAGTCACGGTGGCTGGTGAACCGGAGGCGGCCGCGCTTGGTGTAGCGCAGGCGGATGCGCTGCACCGCGGGTGCGGGCGGCGGGCCTTCGGGCTGTCGCTTGCCCAGTGTCGTTCAGTCCTTCGTGAGAGCGGTCGTACTGCTACCTAGAGTACGTGCCCCGGGCGCGTCAGGTTCCCGCCGGGCCGCCGGTACCGGGACCGGCTCCCCCGGCACCGCCCCCACCGGCACCGCCCGCTTCGGTGCCCCGAACAGCATGCGGCGCACGTCGGCCCGCGCCTGTCGCACACTCTCCCGCGCGGAGGTCAGGGCCTGGCGGGTGGCGCGGCGGACCTCCTTGATGGCCCTGGCGGCAGGGCGCCACACGGCGTCGCGTACCACGTGGCCGACGGGGGTGAGGACCGTGCGGTAGGCCCACCGCACCGGCTCGACGAAGATCCACCGGAGGAGCTTGGCGAGGAAGCGGCCGACGACGAGGGAGATGTGCCCCGCGATACGCCAGGCGTGTCCGAGCGCGTCGCCGATCTCCCGCGCGACGACGGCGACGGCCCGCCCGAGGGGTGCGAGCACCCAGCGCCACACGGCCACCAGGGGCACCACGAAGATCCAGCGGCACAGTGTCGAGACGACGGCCCAGATGCCGCGTCCGAGCCATGCGGCGCCGGCGCCGATTCCCCGCGCCAGCCACGCGATGCCGTGCCCGACCGGCGTGAGGACCGACCGGTAGAGCCACACCGAGGGCACCACGATCAGCACCCGCCCAAGCCAGGCCAGCGCGATCCCGGCCGGCACCACCACGTACCGCCAAAGACCCACCCACGGCCACACGAACACGGCCTTGAACAGCCACGTCAGGACGGCACCGATGCCACGCCCGGCCGCGGCGGCCCCGGCGCCCAGGGCGCGGGCCAGCCAGGCGATGCCGTGGCCGATGGGGGTGAGCACGCGTGCGTAGAGCCAGGCGGCCGGGATCGCGACGAGGTGACGCCACAGCCAGGCGCAGCCCGCGCCGATGCCGAGCGCGGTGATCGCGATGCCTCGGGCGATGCCCCGGGCCAGCCAGGCGATGCCATGGCCGATCGGGGTGAGGAGCGACCGGTAGAGCCACACCGAGGGCACCAAGAACAGCACCCGCCCAAGCCAGGCCAGCGCCGTCCCGACCGGCACCACCACGTACCGCCAAAGACCCATCCACGGCCACACGAACACGGCCTTGAACAGCCACGTCAGGACGGCACCGATGCCACGCCCGACCGGTCGCAGTCCCCTGAAGTACAGGAAGCGGCCGCACACCGCGAGCGCGTCCCACACGAGGCGCACCGGTACGACGAGCACGAGCACCACGATCCGTACCGGCAGTCGGATCGCTACGGCGAGGCAGCCTTCGGCCTGCGGGGGCTGCGGAGGGTGCTCAGGGTGCCGTTCGGCCTGCCCCGGCGAGAGCGGCTGCGGTGCAGCCTCGCGGGCAGGTCGTTTCTCCAGGTCCATGTCGTTCTAGACGCGTGGGAGTCCGGTTCGGATCCAGTACCGCAGTTTTCCGCGCCGCTCGTCCTCGAAGACGCCGCCGGACGCCTCGATGACCTTGCGCGAACCGGTGTTGTCGGTATCGCAGGTCACCAGCACGGATTCCAGGCCGAGCCGGGCGGCGTACGGCAGGCAGGCGCGCAGCATCTCGGTGGCGTGGCCGCGGCGGCGGGCGGTGGGGCGTACCTCGTAGCCGATGTGGCCGCCGTACTCGCGCAGGAAGCGGGTGGCGATGGTGTGCCGGATGGCGATGCGGCCGAGGTAGTCGGCGCCGTCGACGTACCAGAGGGTGGTGACGGGGACGCCGAGCTGCCCGGCGGGGCGCTCGGCGGCGGCGAGCACTTCGGCGACGTACCGCTCGAAGACGGCGGGGTCGTGCCACTTGTCGCCGTACTCGCGCAGGGTGGCGCCGAGCGTCGTGTCATCGGCGGGCCCGCCGCGCCCCTCGGCCCGGAACTCCTCCATCGCGGTGATGTAGGAGCGGTGCACCAGGCCGGAGGGCGGGGCGAGTTCGGGCACGTGCGCCGCCGCTACTTCACTACCGTGAGCGGCAGCAGCTTCTTGCCGGTGGGGCCGATCTGGATCTCCGTCTGCATGGCGGGGCAGACACCGCAGTCGAAGCACGGCGTCCAGCGGCAGTCCTCGACCTCGGTCTCGTCGAGCGAGTCCTGCCAGTCCTCCCAGAGCCAGTCCTTGTCGAGACCGGAGTCCAGGTGGTCCCAGGGCAGGACCTCTTCGTACGTGCGCTCACGCGTCGTGTACCAGTCGACGTCGACGCCCATCTCGGGCAGCGTCTTGTCGGCGCAGCGCATCCAGCGCTCGTAGCTGAAGTGCTCGCGCCAGCCGTCGAAGCGGCCGCCGTCCTCGTAGACGGCGCGGATGACGGCGCCGATGCGGCGGTCTCCGCGCGAGAGCAGGCCCTCGACGATGCCGGGCTTGCCGTCGTGGTAGCGGAAGCCGATGGAGCGGCCGTACTTCTTGTCGCCGCGGATCTTGTCGCGGAGCTTGGTCAGGCGGGCGTCGGTCTCCTCGGCGGAGAGCTGCGGGGCCCACTGGAAGGGGGTGTGCGGCTTGGGCACGAAGCCGCCGATCGACACCGTGCAGCGGATGTCGTTCGAGCCGGAGACCTCGCGGCCCTTCTGGATGACCTTCGTCGCCATGTCGGCGATCTGGAGGACGTCGTCGTCGGTCTCGGTGGGCAGGCCGCACATGAAGTACAGCTTCACCTGGCGCCATCCGTTGCCGTACGCGGTGGAGACGGTGCGGATGAGGTCTTCCTCGGACACCATCTTGTTGATGACCTTGCGCATGCGCTCCGAGCCGCCCTCGGGGGCGAAGGTCAGGCCCGACCTGCGGCCGTTCCTGGTCAGCTCGTTGGCGAGGTCGACGTTGAAGGCGTCGACGCGGGTCGAGGGGAGGGACAGGCCGATCTTGTCCTCCTCGTACCGGTCGGCGAGGCCCTTGGCGACGTCGGCGATCTCGCTGTGGTCCGCGGAGGAGAGCGAGAGCAGGCCGACCTCTTCGAAGCCGGTCGCCTTCAGGCCCTTCTCGACCATGTCGCCGATGCCGGTGATGCTTCGCTCCCGCACGGGGCGCGTGATCATGCCGGCCTGGCAGAAACGGCAGCCGCGGGTGCAGCCGCGGAAGATCTCGACGGACATGCGCTCGTGGACGGTCTCCGCGAGCGGGACGAGGGGCTGCTTGGGGTAGGGCCACTCGTCGAGGTCCATGACGGTGTGCTTGGAGACGCGCCACGGCACGCCCGAGCGGTTCGGTACGACGCGTGCGATCCGCCCGTCCGGGAGGTACTCGACGTCGTAGAAGGCCGGGATGTACACGCTGCCGGTCTTCGCGAGGCGCAGGAGGACCTCCTCGCGGCCGCCGGGGCGGCCCTCCGCCTTCCAGGCGCGGATGATCTCCGTCATGTCGAGCACGGCCTGCTCGCCGTCGCCGATGATCACCGCGTCGATGAAGTCGGCGATCGGCTCGGGGTTGAAGGCCGCGTGGCCGCCGGCGAGGACGATCGGGTCGTCCAGCGTGCGGTCCTTGGACTCCAGCGGGATGCCCGCGAGGTCCAGGGCGGTCAGCATGTTCGTGTACCCCAGCTCGGTGGAGAAGCTGAGCCCGAAGACGTCGAACGCCTTCACCGGGCGGTGGCTGTCCACCGTGAACTGCGGGACCTGGTGCTCACGCATGAGCGCCTCCAGGTCCGGCCACACGCTGTAGGTGCGCTCGGCGAGGACGCCGTCGCGTTCGTTGAGCACCTCGTAGAGGATCATGACGCCCTGGTTGGGCAGCCCGACCTCGTAGGCGTCGGGGTACATGAGCGCCCAGCGGACGTCGCAGCTGTCCCACGGCTTGACGGTGGAGTTCAGCTCACCGCCGACGTACTGGATTGGCTTCTGCACATGCGGGAGCAGAGCTTCGAGCTGTGGGAAGACCGATTCGACAGACATCGCGAACCTTCATGAGCCGGCAGGGGTGACCATCAAGCGTACCCCGGCGTTCAGCTGCCCAGAGCCGCCCGGATTTTCGCCCCCGACGCCTTCGCCCAGACCTCCGGCAGCTCCCGCTCCCGGTCGTCGGCGACGGCCTCCTCCCGGCCGTACAGCAGCCCCCAGGTGAAGGCGCTCTCCCCGGCCAGATGGGCCTGGGTGCCGAGGGCCCGTACGGCCTCGCGGGCGACCACGCTGTCCTGGTGGTCGCCGAGCACGCTCTGCACGGCCTTCATCCGCTTCGCGAAGCGCTTGGCGGGCGTCCCGAGCGCGGGGACCGCCGCCTCGCCCGCGTACCGGGCACGCTTGGCGGCCTTGCGGGCCTCGTGCATGGCACGGTCGCGTTCCTGACCGGGGGCCAGCGCGAGGGCGTGCTCGACGCGGGTGGCGAGGCGGGCGTAGTCCTTGAGGAGCGCCTTGGGGAGCGCCTTGCCGGGCGGTGCGGAGGCGGCCGGGCGCAGCGGGGGCGCGGCGAGGAGGGTGTCGACGGCGTCCAGGAGCGCGAGGTAGCGCGCGCTCTCCAGTACGGCCAGGGTGCCGCGCCGCGCGTCGGCGCCCCGCGCGGTGGACCAGATGCGCAGCCGTGCGTCGACCGGGCCGAGGAGGAGTGTCTTCGGCAGGGCGTCGACGCGGCCGGCGAACCGCGCGGCGAGGACTTCCTGGTCGCGGTCGACGCCCAGCTCCGCCGCGAGCCATTTGAGTTCGTCGCCCACCGGGTCGGTGACGGCGCGGTCGAGGATCTTCCGGTACGACTTGAAGGCGCTGCGCATCCGGCGGGTGGCGACCCGCATCTGGTGCACGGCGTCCGGCAGGTCGCGGCGGACGGCGGGGTCGAGCGAGACGATCGCGTCGCGCTGGGCGCGGAGGTAGGCGACGAGGTGGTCGCCCGCGGTGCCGCGGCCGTCGCCGACACTCTCCCGCACGGCCTCGGCGACGGCCTCGCTCTTGCCGGCCTTCTTGCCGAGGCGGACCGCTCCCTCGGCGGGCTTGAGCCCCGCCTTCTCGGCCTTGCGGCCCTTCGGCGCGGTCTGTGCCAGGGCCCGGCCGAGCTTGGAGGACGAGGTGGAGCGCCGTACGCCCGCCTTCTTCAGCTTCTTCTCGACCTTGTCGAGGAGCGCGGGGTCGCCGCCGTCCGCCAGTTCCACCTCGATCTCGGACCACGCGGCCGTGCCGCCGCCCTTGGTGAGCCGCTCCGCCCGCACCGCGTCGATGCTGACCTCGGCGAGCAGCTCGCCCCGGGAGTCGACGAGGTGGCGCAGGTCGCGTGCGGACAGCAGGCGCACGAGGGGGACGAGTTCGGCCTCGCGGACGCGGGAGCGCACGAGGGCGAGCAGGTCGCCCGGAACGGTGTCGGAGAGCGGCGCGTGGATCTCGTCCCGTACGCCTTCGGCGAGCGATACCGGCAGCTTCAGGTGCCAGCCCGCGTCCGTGCCGCCGGTGCGGCGGCGCAGCGTGATGGAGGCGGCGGCCAGGCGTTGGTCGGGGGTGTCCCAGTAGACGGCGTCCAGTTCGACGACGCCCTTGTCCAGTACCTCCCCGACCCCGGGCACTTCGGTCAGGTCGGGCAGCTCCGCGTCCGCCCCGACGTCGTACTTCCGCTCGATCTCGCGCTTCGTATCCGCCATGAATTGAATCTAGACGCAGAAGGGAAAGCCAAACAGGGTTCTGCGGGGCTATGCGGACATGGGGCGCTGCACCTTGATCGACTGGAGCAGTCCGACGGCCACCCAGACGGCGAACATCGACGAGCCGCCGTAGCTGACGAAGGGCAGCGGAAGGCCCGCGACGGGCATGATGCCCAGCGTCATCCCGACGTTCTCGAAGGACTGGAAGGCGAACCAGGCGATGATGCCGGCGGCGACGATCGTGCCGTACAGCTCGGTCGTCTCGCGTGCGATGCGGCAGGCGCGCCACAGGACGACGCCGAGCAGGAGGAGGATCGCGCCCGCGCCGATGAAGCCGAGCTCCTCGCCCGCGACCGTGAAGACGAAGTCGGTCTGCTGCTCGGGGACGAACTGGCCGGTGGTCTGGGAGCCCTTCGTCAGGCCGGTGCCGGTGAGACCGCCGGAGCCGATGGCGATGCGTGCCTGGTTGGTGTTGTAGCCGACGCCCGCCGGGTCGAGTGCGGGGTTGGCGAAGGCCGCGAACCGGGCGATCTGGTAGTCGTCGAGGACGCCGAGCTGCCATATGGCGACGCCGCCGAGGGCGCCCGTGCCGAGCAGTCCGAAGACCCAGCGGTTGGAGGCGCCGGAGGCGAGCAGGACGCCGAGCACGATCATCACCATGACCATGACCGAACCGAGGTCGGGCATCAGCATGACGATCGCGATCGGGACGGCCGCGAGGCCGAGGGCCTGCACGACCGTGCGGTGGTCGGGATGCTCCCGGTCGCCCGCGTCGACGCGGGCGGCGAGCAGCATCGCCATGCCGAGGATGATCGTGATCTTCACGAACTCGGAGGGCTGGAGCGAGAAGCCGCCGCCGAGCACGATCCACGCGTGGGCGCCGTTGATGGTCGCGCCGAGCGGAGTGAGCACGAGCAGGACCAGGAAGACGGAGATGCCGTAGAGGATCGGCACGGCCGTGCGCAGGGTGCGGTGGCCGAGCCAGACCGTGCCGATCATCAGGGCGAAGCCGATGCCGGTGTTCAGGACATGCTTGAGCATGAACGAGTACGGGTCGTCGCCGACCAGCTCGGTGCGGTTGCGGGTCGCCGAGTAGACGAGCGCGGCGCCGATGCCGGAGAGCGCGATCGCCGCGAGGAGCATCGGCCAGTCGAGCCGGCGCACTATCGAGTCGCGGGCGAGGAGCCGGGACATGTTCGAGCGCTCGGGGCCGTACCCGGAGACGGAGAAGCCGCTGCCGGTCATCAGTCGCGCCTCCAGTTGGCCGGGGCGCCGGCCAGTTCCTGCTGTTCGTCCTTGGGCTTGGGCGCCTCGGGCTTATACGGCTTGACCTTCGGGGCGTCGATGGAGCCGTCGGGCTGGATCTTCGGCAGGGTCTTCTGCGGCTCGGGCAGGAGCGCCTTCTTCAGGTCCTGCTTGCCGCTGTCGTCGAGGCCGTAGATCGCGTCGTAGATCTTGCGGACGGCGGGTCCTGAGGCGCCGGAGCCCGTACCGCCCTGGGAGATCGTCATGACGATCGAGTAGTCCTTGGTGTAGGTCGCGAACCACGAGGTGGTCTGCTTGCCGTAGACCTCGGCGGTACCCGTCTTGGCGTGCATCGGGATCTTGTCCTGCGGCCAGCCGCCGAACCGCCACGCCGCGGTACCGCGCGTCGCGACGTCCGCGAGGGCACCGTCTATGTCCTTGCGCAGCGCGGCGTCCATCGGCAGCCTGCCGTGGGCCTTGGGCTTGATCTCCTCGATGTGCCTGCCGTCGGCGCTGATGATCGCCTTGCCGACGGTGGGGTCGTACATCGTGCCGCCGTTGGCGATCGCGGAGTAGATCGTGGCCATCTGGATCGGCGTGACGAGGGTGTCGCCCTGGCCGATGGAGTAGTTGACGGAGTCACCGGCGCGCATCTTCATGCCTTCGAGGCAGTTCTCGTACGCGATGCGCGCGGCATAGTCGTCGCCGCTCTTCTTGCCCTGCTTGCACCAGGCGTCCTTGTTGGCCTTCCAGTAGTCCTTCTTCCACTGGCGGTCGGGGACGCGGCCGGTGACCTCGTTGGGCAGGTCGATGCCGGTCTCCTTGCCGAGGCCGAACTGATGGGCGGTCTTGTAGAACCAGTCCTTGGCGTCGGGCCTCGGCTTGTTGCCGCCGTCCTTGGCCCACTGGTCGTGCGCGAGCTTGTAGAAGACGGTGTCGCAGGAGACTTCGAGGGCCTGGCCGAGGGTGATGGAGCCGTGGCCCTTGGACTCGAAGTTCTTGAAGGTCTGGCCACCGATGGAGTACGAACTGGGGCAGGGGTAGCGGGCGTTGAAGTCGTAGCCCGCGTTGACGGCGGCGGCCGTCGGGATGACCTTGAAGATCGAGCCGGGGGCCGCCTGGCCCTGGATGGCGCGGTTCAGCAGCGGGTAGTTGGACTTCTTGCCGGTGAGCTCGGCGTAGTCCTTGCCGGAGATGCCGCCGACCCAGGCGTTCGGGTCGTACGTCGGGTTGGAGGCCATGGCGACGACGCGGCCGGTCTTGTTCTCCATGACGACGACGGCGCCCGCGTCGGCCTTGTAGTTCTCGCCGGTGTTCTTGTCGAACTCCTTGCGGGCCTTCTTCATCGCGTCGTCCAGCCAGTACTCGGAGACGGCCTGGACGCGCGCGTCGATGCTGGTGACGACGTTCGCCCCCGGCTTCGCCTCGTCGGACTCGGCCTTGCCGATGACGCGGCCGAGGTTGTCGACCTCGTAGCGGGTGACGCCCGCCTTGCCGCGCAGCTGCTTGTCATACGTCCGTTCAAGACCGGAGCGGCCGACCTGGTCGGAGCGGAGGAACGGGGAGTCGGTGTCCTTGGCCTTGTTGATCTCTTCGTCGGTGACGGGCGAGAGGTAGCCGAGGACCTGCGCGGTGTTGGACTTGCCGGGCGCGGGGTAGCGGCGCACGGCCGTGGGTTCGGCGGTGATGCCCGGGAAGTCCTCGGAGCGCTCACGGATCTGGAGGGCCTGCTTGGGCGTGGCCTCGTCGGTGATCGGGATCGGCTGGTAGGGCGAGCCGTTCCAGCAGGGCTGCGGGGTCTTGGAGTCGCACAGGCGGACCTTGTCGGCGACGTCCTTGGGGTCCATGGCGAGGACGTCGGCGAGCTTGGCGAGGACCGCCTTGCCGTCGTCCTTCATCTTCATCAGATCCGTGCGGGACGCGGAGACGACGAGGCGGGTGTGGTTGTCGGCGATCGGCACGCCGCGGGCGTCCAGGATCGAGCCGCGCACGGCGGGCTGGACGACCTGCTGGACGTGGTTGCCCGAGGCCTCCTTGGCGTACTCCTCGCCGTTGCGGATCTGGAGGTACCAGAGGCGGCCGCCGAGGGTGAGCAGGAGGGAGACCACGAGGATCTGGATGACGATGAGACGGATCTGGACGCGGGGGGTCCGTCCGGTCTCCGGGATGTTCGTCACTGCTCCCCTCCCCTGATACGTCCTTCGGTGCGGTCGGCGCGGTGCTTCGCCCTCACAGGCGCTTGACCCCCTTGATGCGTCCGGCGCGTGCGACGCGGGCCCTGGCCGCCTTCGCCCGCAGACCGCCGCGCTGGCCGCCGATGCGCAGCCCGGTGCCGGACGAGAGCCAGCCGCCGGAGACGTCGGTGGCCGAGTTGGCGTGCGAGCCCTCCCCCAGCGGGTCGTTCTCGGCCCGCCGGGCGAGCGCGATGATCAGCGGCACCGTGAAGGGCGCGAGCAGCAGGTCGTAGAGCGCGGCGGTGAACAGCAGCCCGGTCAGGCCCACATGGCGGGCGGCGGTGTCCCCGACGAGGGCGCCGACGCCCGCGTACAGCAGCGTCGACCCGAGGGCGGCCCCGACGACCACGACGAGCGGGCCGGTGGCCGAGCGCAGCCGCCCGCTCTCGGGCTTGGCGAGGCCCGCGAGGTAGCCGACGACGCACAGCACCAGCGCGTACCGCCCGGCCGCGTGGTCGGCGGGCGGGGCCAGGTCGGACAGCAGGCCCGCGCCGAAGCCGATGAGGGCTCCGCCGACGTGGCCGTAGACCAGGGCGAGGCCGAGGACGGTGAGCAGCACCAGGTCCGGCACGGCGCCCGGCAGCTGGAGCCGGGCGAGGACGCTGACCTGGATGACCAGGGCGACGACGACGAGGGTGGTGGAGAGCAGGATTCGGTTGAAGCGCATGGGTCCGGTCTCCTACTGCTCGTCGTTGTCGGCGGCGCCGTCGGCTGTGTCCTCGGCCGCACCCTGTGCTGTGCCCTCGGCCGCGCCTTCCTCCGGCTTGCCCGACGGGGTGGCCGTGACGGTCACCGTCGGGATCGGCTTGGGCTTCTCGGGCTTCTTCGGCAGGACCGTGTCGCGCGGGTCCTCGCGGGGCGCCTCGACGACGACGCCGACGATGTCGAGCTTGGTGAACCCGACGTACGGCTTCACGTAGACGTTGCGGGTGAGGTCGCCGCCGGAGGGGTCGACGCGGACGACCTCGCCGACCGGTACGCCGGGCACGAACGGCCTGTCCTGCTGCGAGCCGAAGGTGACGAGGCGGTCGCCCTTCTTGACCTTGGCCTTGCCGTTGAGCAGCTGGACGGAGAGCGGGCGGTCGCCCTGGCCGGTGGCGAAGCCGAGTTCGTCGGTCTTCTCCATGCGGGTGCCGACGGTGAAGTCGGGGTCGTTGGCGAGCAGGACGGTCGCGGTGCCGGGTCCGACGGTGGTGACGCGGCCGACCAGGCCGTCGGCGTTCAGGACGGTCATGTCCCGCTTGATGCCGTCGTGGGCGCCGGCGTCGATGGTGACGGTCCAGGAGAAGCCCTGGGCCGCTCCTATGCCGATGACCTCGGCGCCCTTGATGCCGTACTGTCCGGCGCCGGCCTTCTTCAGCATGCCGTCGAGCTGCCGCAGTCGGCTGCGGTTGCGGTCGTCGCTGCCGAGCTTCGCCTTCAACGCGGCGTTCTGGCGCTCCAGTTCGGCGATGCGGTCGTGACGCTCACCGGAGTCACGGACCGCGCCGATGGCGTTGCCGATCGGGTCGACGGCGGAGGACATCCCCTCCTCGACCGGACCGAAGACGCGGGCGGCGGCCCGGCGGGCACCGTCGACCGGTGAGTCCTCACCGCCGCGGATGTCCACCGTGATCAAAGCGAACGCGATGGCGATCAGCAGCACCAGGAGCAGCCGGCTCTCTCGTGTGTCCCTCACGTGCGGCGGCGTGCCTTCCTCAATCGGATTCCGTGGACACTGCGCGTTCCACGGGGTTCTGGGGAATTGTTCTGCCTTGCCTGAATTCTGTTCTTGCCTCTATATCAACGATCCGCCGCACGAGGTGGCAGGCACTCGTACGGCGGATGTTTTCCGTTCAGATCATCTGCGGGGCTGGGCGTCCAGCACCTGCTGCAACGCCTCGAACTCCTCGACGCACTTTCCGGAGCCGAGCGCCACGCTGTCCAGCGGGTCCTCGGCGATGTGGATCGGCATGCCGGTCTCGCGGCGCAGCCGCTCGTCGAGGCCGCGCAGCAGGGCGCCGCCGCCGGTCAGGACGATGCCGCGGTCCATGACGTCACCCGAGAGCTCGGGCGGGCACTTGTCGAGGGTCGTCTTGACCGCGTCGACGATGGCGTTGACCGGCTCCTCGATGGCCTTGCGGACCTCGGCGGCCGAGATGACCACCGTCTTGGGCAGCCCGGAGACCAGGTCACGGCCTCGGATCTCGGTGTGCTCGTCGGCGTCCATGTCGTACGCCGAACCGATGGTGATCTTGATCTGCTCGGCCGTGCGCTCACCGAGGAGGAGGGAGTACTCCTTCTTGATGTGCTGGATGATCGCGTTGTCCAGCTCGTCGCCCGCGACGCGGATCGACTGTGCCGTGACGATTCCGCCGAGGGAGATGACGGCGACCTCGGTGGTGCCGCCGCCGATGTCGACCACCATGTTGCCCGTGGCCTCGTGGACCGGCAGGCCGGAGCCGATGGCGGCCGCCATGGGCTCCTCGATGATGTGCACCTGGCGGGCGCCGGCCTGCGAGGAGGCCTCGATGACGGCGCGGCGCTCCACTCCGGTGATGCCGGAGGGCACGCAGACGACCACGCGGGGACGGGCGAGGTAGCGCCGCTTGTGGATCTTGAGGATGAAGTAGCGGAGCATCCGCTCGGTGATCTCGAAGTCGGCGATGACACCGTCCTTCAGCGGGCGGACCGCCACGATGTTGCCGGGCGTGCGCCCGATCATCTTCTTCGCTTCCGCGCCGACCGCGAGGATGCCACCGGTGTTGGTGTTGATCGCGACGACGGACGGTTCGTTGAGTACGATCCCCCGACCCCTGACGTACACCAGCGTGTTGGCGGTCCCGAGGTCGACAGCCATGTCACGGCCGATGAACGACATGTTGTTCCCCATGAGGATGCGTCTGGCCTTCCCTATTGGAGCTTGTGATGGCTTTTTAGGTAGGCGAGGTGGGTGCTGAGTGGCAGTGGAGGCTTCCATCGTAGTCTCGGCCGCGCGAAGACGGCGCGAGGGTCTGCGCCATTGTCAGCAGATGATGTACCGCCCCGCTCTTGGAGACGTGCCATCGGGGGCACGGGTTCCCCCAATTGGGGCGCATATGCCAATGGACGGCCGAATCCCTCCGGCCGTCCAGGTCAGCGTGGCGCCCGGCTGACACGTCGTCAGCGAGGGGCGCGAGGGGCGTTACGCCACGCCCGGGAAGAAGATCTTCAGCTCGCGCTCGGCGGACTCCTCGGAGTCCGAGGCGTGGATCAGGTTCTCCCGCACGATCGTGCCGAAGTCGCCGCGGATGGAGCCCGGGGCGGCGGCGATGGGGTCGGTGGGCCCGGCCAGCGCGCGCACGCCCTCGATGACCCGCTCGCCCTCGACGACGAGCGCGACGACCGGACCGGACGACATGAACGCGACCAGCGGCTCGTAGAACGGCTTGCCCTTGTGCTCGCCGTAGTGCTGCTCCAGGGTCTCCTGGTCCAGCGAGCGCAGCTCCAGCGCGGAGATCGTCCAGCCCGCCTTGCGCTCGATGCGGCCGATGATCTCCCCGATCAGGCCACGACGGACGGCGTCGGGCTTCAGCAGGACGAGGGTGCGCTGGCTCATGTGCGGCTCCAAGGTGTTCACCAAAGGTGTTCTCACGACCTGTCGATCTGCTGATCTCCGCGATCGCGTGGGATTGGGCCGCACGATACCGGGGGCGGCTACGCGGTGTTACCTCCGGCCTCCGCCTGCTGCCCCTCGGCCATGGCCGCGAACCTGGCCTTCGCCTCGTCGATCTTGCGCCCGAAGTGGACCGACGCCCACCACAGGGCGGCGAAGAGGGCGCCCATGAAGAACATCGTCGGCACCACGAAGCCGCTCGCGATCAGGGCGATCTGGAGGGCCCAGCCCAGCGGCACCCCGCCCGGCCTGGTGATCACGCCGCACAGCAGCAGGCACAGCAGCATCGCGATGCCGCTGACCGCCCAGACCGTGCCCATGGACAGGTCCGGGTCCTTCATGGCGACGAGGCCGGCGAAGCCGATGACGAAGAACTCGCCGATCAGCGTCGAAGCGCAGAGCGTACGCACAGGTGTCAGCCTCTCCCGAGGAGCAGTCGGGCCTCGCCGACCGTGATGACGGAACCGGTGACGAGGACGCCGCCGCCCGCGAACTCGCCCTCTTCCTCGGCGAGGGTGATCGCGGCCTCCAGCGCGTCCGGCAGGCGCGGCTCGACCTGGACGCGCTCGTCGCCGAAGACCTCGACGGCGATCGCGGCCAGCTCGTCCGCGTCCATCGCGCGGTGGCTGGTGTTCTGCGTGATGACGACCTCGGCGAAGATCGGTTCGAAGGCTTCGAGCAGCCCCCGCATGTCCTTGCCGTCACTCGCGCCGACCACGCCGATGAGGTTGCTGAAGTCGAAGACCTCGCTGATCGCGGCGGCGGTGGCGCGGGCGCCCGCGGGGTTGTGCGCGGCGTCCAGGACGACGGTGGGCGAGCGCCGCACGACCTCCAGGCGGCCCGGCGAGGCGACCGAGGCGAAGGCCTTGCGGATGGTGTCGATGTCCAGCGGGCGCGCGTGCTGCGAGCCGATGCCGAAGAACGCCTCCACGGCGGCGAGCGCCACCGAGGCGTTGTGCGCCTGGTACTCGCCGTGCAGGGGCAGGAAGATCTCCTCGTACTCCCCGCCGAGGCCGCGCAGCGTCAGGAGCTGGCCGCCGACCGCCATCCGGCGGGCGACGACGCCGAACTCCAGGCCCTCGCGAGCGACCGTCGCGTCGACCTCGACGGCCTTCTTCAGGAGCACCTGGGCCGCGTCCACCGGCTGCTGGGCCATGATCACCGTCGCGCCCGGCTTGATGATGCCGGACTTCTCCGCGGCGATCTCGCCGGGCGTGGAGCCCAGGCGGTCCGTGTGGTCCAGGTCGATGGGGGTGATGACGGCGACCGAGCCGTCGATCACGTTCGTGGCGTCCCAGCTGCCGCCCATGCCGACCTCGACGACGGCCACGTCCACCGGGGCGTCCGCGAAGGACGCGTACGCCATGCCGGTGAGGACCTCGAAGAAGGACAGGCGGTACTCCTGGCGGGAGTCGACCATCTCCACGTAGGGCTTGATGTCGTTGTACGTCTCCACGAAGCGCTCGGCCTCGATGGGGGCGCCGTCCAGGCTGATCCGCTCGGTGATCGACTGGACGTGGGGCGAGGTGTACCGCCCGGTGCGCAGCTCGAAGGCGGAGAGCAGGGCCTCGATCATGCGGGCCGTGGACGTCTTGCCGTTCGTCCCCGTGATGTGGACCGAGGGGTACGCGCGCTGGGGCTCGCCGAGGACGTCCATCAGCGCGGCGATGCGGCTGACGGAGGGCTCCAGCTTCGTCTCGCCCCAGCGGCTCGCGAGCTCCGTCTCGACCTCGCGCAGCGCCTTGTCCACCTCCGGGTCGGTGGGGCGGGCGGGGATGTCGCCCTGCGGCGGACCCGCCTGGGCGCGCAGGGTGCGGCTGCCAGCCTCGATGACCGCGAGGTCGGGGTCGCGGTCCGTCTCGGCGCCGACGATGTCCTCGAAGGCGGCGTCGGTGGGGTCGGCGGGGTCGGTCGGGCGGTCGTCGTCGTGCGGCGGGAGGTCACTCACGTACGCCAGTCTACGGAGCGCCACCGACACTCGGCGTCCGGACCGGGCGGAGGGCGCCGCTCCACGTCGTCGGGACTTTCGGCCCGTCCGATTCGGGACCTTGGTCCCTCCGCTTCGGGAGGTCGCCCGGCAGACTTGCGATCATGGACATAGGTATCGATCTCGGCACTGCGAACACCCTTCTCTACGTCCGCGGCAAGGGGATCGTGCTCAACGAGCCGTCCGTGGTCGCCGTCCGGTCGGACCGGGGCGGCAAGGGCAAGGTGCTCGCCGTCGGCATGGAGGCCAAGGAGACGATCGGGCGCACGCCCGGGTCCATCACCGCCATCCGCCCGCTGCGGGACGGCGTGATCAGTGACTACGAGGCCGCCGAGGAGATGATCCGGCACTTCGTGCGCAAGGCCGTGCCGGGGCGGCGCACCCGTATCCGCATGGTCGTGTGCGTGCCGAGCGGGGTCACACCCGTCGAGCGGCGCGCCATCGTGCACGCGTCGCAGCGGGCCGGGGCGCGGGCCGTGCACCTCGTGGAGGAGCCGATGGCCGCCGCGATCGGGGCGGGGCTGCCGGTCGCCGAGCCGCAGGGGTCGATGGTCGTCGACATCGGCGGCGGCACGACCGAGGTCGCCGTCGTCTCCCTGGGCGGGGTCGTCACGGCGCAGTCGCTGCGGGTGGGCGGCGACCGGCTCGACCAGGCGATCACCGACTACGTACGCAAGGAGCACTCGCTGCTCGTGGGCGAGCGCACCGCCGAGGACATCAAGGTCGCGATCGGGTCGGCGTGGCCGGTGCCCGGCGAGGAGGAGTTCGAGGGGCGGACGTTCACCGTGCGGGGCCGCGAGAAGGTCGGCGGGCTGCCCAAGACCGTCGACCTGACGGTGCGGGAGGTACGGGGCGCTGTCGACGAGCCCGTGGAGCACATCATCGCGGCGGTGAAGACGACCCTGGAGGAGTGCCCGCCCGAGCTGTCCGGCGACATCATGGAGCACGGCATCGTGCTCACCGGCGGCGGCGCCCTCCTGCCCGGCCTCGATCTGCGCATCGCGTCGGCCACCGGCATCCCGGTGTTCGTGGCCGAGAACCCGCTGGACAGCGTCGCGCTGGGCTGCGGGAAGTGCGTGGAGGACTTCGACGGTCTTGAGCGGATGATGTCGGCGGCGTAGGTGTCTGTCCTCGCGGCGCGCGCGGCTCAGGCCAGTTCGCCCGCCGGAAGGCAGGCACGGACCTCGTACGTCCCGTCCGCCGGTCCCGCCGAGAACTCGCCGCCCACCGCGCGGATGCGCTCCGCCATGCCGGTCGTGCCGATGCCCGCCGAGATCGGGGCCGTGGCGGGGCGCGTGGCCGGCAGGGCGTTGCGCACCGTGATGCCGAGGCGTTCGCCCGCCACGTCCACCCGGACGGTGACCCGCTCCCCCGGCGCGTGTTTCGCCGCGTTCGTCAGGCATTCCTGGACCACGCGGTGGACCGCCGCCTGCCGCAGCGGGGAGAGGCGGTGGGCCACCGGGTCGATCCGGAGCTCCACGGGGCTGCCCGCGTGGCCGCTGCGCTCGGCGAGTTCGGGCAGGGCGTCGAGGCCGGGGGTGGGGGCGCCGTCCGTGCCGCGCTGGACGATGATCTCGTTCAGCATGCGGTGCGCGCTGCGCGCCGTCTCCGAGAGTTCCTCGAAGCCGTCCGCGAAGGGCCCGCCCTCGGCCCGGCGCGCGAGCACCTGGGAGCGGACGCTCAGCAGCGTCAGCTCGCGGCCGACGAAGTCGTGCACGTCGCGCGCGATGCGGGCGCGCTCCTGCTGGACGGCGTGCAGCGTCTCCGTCTCCACGCGCTGCGCCTCCAGGGCGCGCACCAGGTCCTGCCGGTTCGCGGCCACGCCGACGCCCGCCGCGAGCACGCCGACCGGCACGACGAGGCTCAGGAACTCGGCGAGCGTCTCGCCCCGGTGGGGCGGCCAGCCGGGCAGCTGGAACAGCGCGTAGGCGAACGTGACGTAGCCGATGACGCCGAGCGTCCCGGCCCGGCGGCCGCGGTACCGGCCAAGGGAGTACAGCGCGAACTGCACCAGCGTCAGCTCGAACAGCCAGCCGAGCAGGAACAGTGCGACGGCGTACGTCAGCCAGGGCGCCGAGCGGCGCAGCATCAGCGAGGCGGCGCCCGCCGTCAGGACGAGGGCGGCCAAGGGGCCGTTGAGGGGGTTGTCCGCCGCCGCGAGGCCCGGCACGTCCAGGCTCATCAGCGCCAGCGCGCTCAGCGCCGTGAGCAGGTCCACGGTCCTGGCCGCCTGGGCCCAGCGCCCGGCGAGGCGACGGCCGGTGGCCGCCGCCCGGCGTAGCGCCTGGACGGCGGGACGGTCGTGCATGCCCTCCATCATCCAAGGTCTTTCGACCCGATTCATCTGACTAATGACCCTGATTTGGTGATGTGCGGCACTGGCCCACGGCGCGGCTGACGGGCCGCGGCCGGTCCCGGGGGTCAGATCTGACCATGTGGTATGCCCAGAATTCGGCCCGCAGGACCCATCAGCTCGCCGGTGACGCCGGGATCCTGCTGTGGACCGCGCTGTGGGCCGCCGCCGCCGTCACGGCGTACCGGCTGGCCTGTCTGCTCGCCCTGCCCCGCGCCCTCCAGGAGCGCAGGGCGCCCCTCCCCCTGGTCGGCGGACGCGTCGACACGGCGCTGCGGCGCGTGGCGGACGCCGTCGACGCCATGGACCCGGTGGCGGTGCGCACGGCCGTGGCCGTGGGCGCCGTCGCCCTCTTCGTCGTACCCGTAGGCCTGGTCCTCGTCCTCTGGCTGCCGCGCCGGGTGCGCTGGATCCGTCAGGCGGGCGCGGCGCGGGACCTCGCCGCCACCGACGACGGCCGCGACCTGCTGGCCCTGCGTTCGCTGCTCAGGCCGCTGGACGAGGTGGCCGCCACCGCCGCGCAGATCCCGGACGCGACGCCGGGCAGCCTCGCCTGGGGCTGGCGGCACGGCGACCCGGAGATGCTCGACGCCCTGGCCGGCGCGGAACTGGAGCGGCTCGGGCTCGAAGCCCCACCGCGGGACGACGGCCCCGTCGAGGTCTTCGAGCAACAGGTTTACGAGCAACAGGTTCGCGAGCACCAGGTGGAGCTGATCGGCCCGGCGGGCCCGGTGGACGAACCGTCGGCAAACGCCCGGCCGGTGGGCTGAACGGCCAAGGCTCCCGGGATTGGCCATGAGCCGGTCCCGGGAGCCTTCGACCACGACGTGCCGTTACGCGGCCGGCAGCGCCTCCAGCTGCGCCGTCAGGCGGGCGATGTCGGCCTCCGCCTTCGTGAGGCGGCCGCGGATCTTGTCCACGACCTGGTCGGGAGCCTTGGCCAGGAACGCTTCGTTGCCGAGCTTCGCCTGTGCCTGCGCCTTCTCCTTCTCGGCGGCGGCGAGGTCCTTGGCCAGGCGCTTGCGCTCGGCCTCGACGTCGATCGTGCCGGACAGGTCGAGCGCGACCGTGGCGCCGGAGACCGGCAGCGTCGCCGTCGCCGTGAAGGCGTCGCCCTCCGGCTGGAGGCGAAGGAGCTGGCGGATGGCGGCCTCGTGCGGGGCGAGCGCCGTGCCGTCCAGGGTCAGGCGGGCCGGCACCTTCTGGCCGGGCTGGAGCCCCTGATCGGCGCGGAAGCGGCGCACCTCGGTGATGACCTGCTGAAGCGTCTCGATCTCCCGCTCGGCACCGGCGTCCCGGAAGCCGCTGTCGGCGGGCCAGTCGGCGATGACGAGGGATTCGCCGCCGGTCAGCGCGGTCCACAGCGTCTCGGTCACGAACGGGACGATCGGGTGGAGCAGCCGCAGCGTCACGTCGAGGACTTCGCCCAGGACGCGGGCCGAGACCTTGGCGCCCTCGCCGCCCGCCATGAACGTCGTCTTGGACAGCTCGACGTACCAGTCGAAGACCTCGTCCCACGCGAAGTGGAAGAGGGCGTCGGAGAGCTTGGCGAACTGGAAGTCGTCGTAGAGCGCGTCGACTTCGGCGACCGTCGCGTTGAGCCGGGAGAGGACCCAGCGGTCGGTGGCGGACAGCTGCTCGACCGGCGGCAGGTCGCCCTCGATCGTGGCGCCGTTCATCATCGCGAAGCGCGTGGCGTTCCAGATCTTGTTGGCGAAGTTGCGCGAGCCCTGGACCCAGTCCTCGCCGATCGGCACGTCCGTGCCCGGGTTGGCGCCGCGGGCGAGCGTGAAGCGCAGGGCGTCCGAGCCGTACTTGTCCATCCAGTCGATGGGGTTGACGGCGTTGCCGAAGGACTTCGACATCTTCTTGCCGAACTGGTCGCGGACCATGCCGTGCAGCACGATCGTGTGGAACGGCGGGGTGCCGTCCATCGCGTACAGGCCGAACATCATCATCCGGGCGACCCAGAAGAAGAGGATGTCGTAGCCGGTGACAAGCACGGAGTTCGGGTAGAACTTCGCGAGCGACTCGGTCTGGTCGGGCCAGCCGAGCGTGGAGAACGGCCACAGGCCGGAGGAGAACCACGTGTCGAGCACGTCGTTGTCCTGCGTCCAGCCCTCGCCGGTGGGAGCCTCGTCGTCGGGTCCGACGCAGACGACTTCACCGTTCGGCCCGTACCAGACGGGGATGCGGTGGCCCCACCAGAGCTGGCGCGAGATGCACCAGTCGTGGAGGTTGTCGACCCAGTCGAAGTACCGCTTCTCCATCTCCTGCGGGTGGATCTTGACCTTGCCGTCGCGGACCGCGTCACCGGCGGCCTTGGCGAGCGGGGCGACCTTGACCCACCACTGCATCGACAGGCGCGGCTCGATGGTGGTCTTGCAGCGCGAGCAGTGGCCGACCGAGTGCGTGTACGGGCGCTTCTCGGCGACGATGCGGCCCTCGGCGCGGAGCGCGCCGACGATGGCGGAGCGGGCCTCCAGGCGGTCCAGACCCTGGAAGGGGCCGTGCGCGGTGATCACGGCGTGCTCGTCCATGACCGCGATGTTCGGCAGCGAGTGGCGCTGGCCGATCTCGAAGTCGTTCGGGTCGTGGGCCGGAGTCACCTTGACGGCGCCGGTGCCGAACTCGGGGTCGACGTGCTCGTCGGCGACGACCGGGATCGTGCGGTCGGTCAGCGGCAGCTTGATCTGCTTGCCGACCAGGTGCTTGTAGCGCTCGTCCTCCGGGTGGACCGCGACGGCGGTGTCACCGAGCATCGTCTCGGCGCGGGTGGTGGCGACGACGAGCGTCTCGTCCCCCTCGCCGTACTTGATCGACACCAGCTCGCCGTCGTCGTCCTGGTACTCGACCTCGATGTCCGAGATCGCCGTCAGGCAGCGCGGGCACCAGTTGATGATGCGCTCGGCGCGGTAGATCAGCTCGTCGTCGTAGAGCTTCTTGAAGATGGTCTGGACGGCCTGCGAGAGGCCCTCGTCCATGGTGAAGCGCTCGCGCTCCCAGTCGACGCCGTCGCCGAGGCGGCGCATCTGGCCGGAGATCTGGCCGCCGGACTCGCCCTTCCACTTCCAGACGCGCTCGATGAACGCCTCGCGCCCGAGGTCGTGGCGGGACTTGCCCTCCTTGCCGAGCTCGCGCTCGACCACGTTCTGCGTGGCGATGCCGGCGTGGTCCATGCCGGGCTGCCAGAGCGTCTCGAAGCCCTGCATGCGCTTGCGGCGGGTGAGGGCGTCGATCAGCGTGTGCTCGAAGGCGTGGCCGAGGTGGAGGGCGCCGGTGACGTTCGGCGGGGGGATGACGACGGTGTACGGCGGCTTCTCGCTCTTCTCGTCGGCGGAGAAGTAGCCCCGTTCCACCCAGCGCTCGTACAGCGGCCCCTCTACCTCGGCCGGCGCGTACTGGGTCGGCAGTTCGGGAGTGGTCGCTGGGGGCTGCTGCTGAGCGTTCTCGGTCACGCGGTCAGTTTAGAGGGGTGACGGAGCGGTCCCGAAACCGGAATGTTCGATATCGCTTGCGTTCCAGGGCTCCACGGCGGCCGTACGTCGTTCAGGATGTCCGGGACACATCAGAGTCCGGAGGGGGACCCCCGCAATGAGCCACAACCAGCCAGGCCCGTACGACGGTCAACAGCCGGGCCCGTACGGGCAGCAGCCCGGTCCGTATGGCCAGCAGCCCGGTCCGTATGGCCAGCAGCAGCCGCAGCAGCCCGGTCCGTATGGGCAGCAGCAGCCGCAGGGGGCCCCGCCGCAGCAGCCCCAGCCGGGGTACGGCTTCCCGCAGCCCCCGCAGCAGGCGCCCCAGCAGGGCGGCTACAGCCAGCCCCAACAGCCCGGCCCCTACGGGCAGGCCCCGCAGCAGGCCCCCTACGGGCAGGTCCCGCCCCCGCCCCCCGGCGGCGGCAAGAAGAAGACCGGCCTGATCATCGGCGCCATCGCCGTGGTCGCCGCGCTCGGCGTCGGCGCGTACTTCCTCTTCGGCGGGGGCGGCGGCTCGGCATCGATCGAGGACGACGGGGCGCACAAGCTGGTGCCGCCGGCCTCAGTGGGCGAGTACAAGAAGGGGAGCGACTCCGACTCGTCCGACGACGGCCCGCTCGGCTCCGGCGACAAGAAGAACGCCGAGGAGATCGGCATCAAGAACCCCGAGAACGTCGCGGCCTCGTACGAGTTGGGCGAGGCGCTCAAGGGGAAGCAGATCAGCTTCCAGGGGATGTACGGCGAGATCGACGACCCGGAGAAGGCCGTCGACGACGGCTTCGCCAAGGCCGGCGAGAACGCCGAGAAGGAGTCGGACGACAACGCGGGCGACGGCGAGAAGGTCGAGCTGGTCGGGAGCCCCGAGACCGTTGAGCCCGACGGCCTCGACAACGCCGTCATGAAGTGCCAGACCGCCAATTTCAGCGATGACGGCAAGCTGGTCAAGCTGCCGATCTGCATCTGGGCCGATCACAGCACGTACGGCATCGTCTTCGGCATCGACCTCGCGGCGATGATGAAGGGCGGCGGCGGCATGACCACCGACGACGTCGCCTCCTTCGCGGCCGATCTCCGCAAGGCGGCGCGTGTGAAGGCGTGATCCCGTAACCGAAACCACGTGTATGTACGCATTCTCCTCGTCCAGTCACCGATGTGACCCTGCGGGGACACGCTCCGTACTGACTGGCTCACACGGCGAGGGAGACGCATCATGACTGTGATGCTGGAACGACCGACGACAGACGGCACCGACCCCCACCGCTTCGAGGAGCTGCGCAGGGCCCTCGGAGAGCTGAGCGTGCCCGCCGGCTTCAACGCCGAGATCATCAGGGGGAACATCGTCGTGTCACCGTGGTCGAAGGCGTACTACCTCGATGTCATGGACCTCGTCTGCGACCGACTGCGTGCTCACCTCCCCGAGGAACACCGGATCAGCTCGGCCCTCGCGCTGTACGTGTTCCCCGGGGTCGAGCGGGCGTACGGCCCGGACATTCACGCGGCCCACCGGCGGACCCGCCTGACCACGAGCAACCAGCTGGACGGCGACGGGCTCTCCTTCGTCGCCGAGCTGACCTCCCCCTCCACCCGGGACGACGACCTCACCGACAAGGTCGAGCGGTACGGAAAGGCGGGCGTACCGATCTATCTCCTCCTCGACATGCAGGAGGAACTCGCCACCGTCTACTGGTCACCGACCGCCAAGGGATACGAGTCCCACCTCACCGCCCCGTTCGGCAAGACGGTCCGCATCCCGGCCCCCTTCGACTGCGACCTCGACACCAGCGGGTTCCAGGCGCCGACGGAATCCACGGACGGCGCGGCCCGCGAGAAGTGAGGGCCCGCTCCGGGCCTTCACGCGACGGACACCACGTCCGCGCTCTGGAACAGCCGTTCAACAACTGCGCATCGATCCGCTCCCGTCGCCCCGACCTCCCGCGCTCATCCGACAGGATGTTCGGAACACATAAGCATCGGGAGGGAACCCCAGCAATGAGCTACAACCAGCCGGGCCCGTACGGCGGGCAGCAGCCCCAGCAGCCCGGGCCGTACGGCCAGCAGCCGGGCCCCTACGGCCAGCCGCCGCAGGCCCCGCAGCCCGGCTACGGCTACCCCCCGCAGGCCCCGCAGCAGGCCCCCCACCAGGGCGGCTACAGCCAGCCCCAGCAGCCCGGCCCCTACGGGCAGTTCCCGCAGCAGGCCCCGTACGGCCAGGTCCCGCCGCCCCCGCCCCCCGGCGGCGGCAAGAAGAAGACCGGCCTGATCATCGGCGCGGTGGCCGTGGTGGCCGCCGCGGCGGTCGGCGGCTACTTCCTCTTCGCGGGCGGTGACGACGACAAGGGCGGCGGCAAGAACGGCGGTTCGTCGAACGTCGCGGACGGCGGCGGCGACTCCGGCACCAAGGACGACGGCCCGCACAAGCTGACGACGCCGGAGACGGTCCTGACCGACTACAAGAAGGACCCGGCACGCTCCAGCGGGCTCGACAGCGTCGACCTCGACAAGGCCGAGGCGGCGGGGGTGAAGAACCCCAAGGACGTGCGGGCCCAGTACCAGTCGGGCGGCAAGGACAACCCGATGGCGCAGAAGGTCCTGAGCTTCGGCGGTGTCTACGGCGACATCGAGGACCCCGAGGGCGTCGTCGACCACATGTTCACGAACGCCGAGAAGGAGGCGAAGGACGGCGCGAGCAGCGGTGGTCAGAAGGTCACCCTGGTCGGCAGCCCGAAGGCGTACACGCCGAGCGAGCTGGACGGCGCCGTCCTCAAGTGCCAGGAGATGAAGGTCGATCTGGGCGGCGCCGCGGGCACGGCCGGCACGACGGCCGGTTCCTCCGGGCCCAGCGAGATGTCCGCCGCGACCTGCATCTGGGGCGACCACAGCACCATCGGCTACGTCGTCACCACCGACGTGGCGAGCGCGCTCTCCGGCCAGAGCGCCGACCTCGACGAGGCCGCGACGACCACGGCCAAGTTCCGTGGCGAGGTGCGCGTCAAGCGCTGACGTCCGCCGCGGGCCGCGTGCGGCCCCTCGGCGCCGGCAGAGAGGGCCCGGTGATTCCGCCGGGCCCTCTTGCGTCAGGATGTCGGGAACACATAAGCATTTCGGAGGGGAACCCCATGAGCTACAACCAGCCGGGCCCGTACGGCGGGCAGCAGCCCCAGCAGCCCGGGCCGTACGGCCAGCAGCCCCAGCAGCCTGGCCCCTACGGCCAGCCGCCGCAGGCCCCGCAGCCCGGCTACGGCTACCCCCCGCAGGCCCCGCAGCAGCCGCAGCCCGGGTACGGCTACCCGCAGCAGGCCCCCGGCGGCTACGGCCAGCCCCAGCAGCCCGGCCCCTACGGGCAGTTCCCGCAGCAGGCCCCCTACGGGCAGGTCCCGCCCCCGCCTCCCGGTGGCGGCGGCAAGAAGAAGACCGGCCTGATCATCGGCGCCGTCGCGGTGGTCGCCGCCCTCGGCGTCGGCGCGTACTTCGCCTTCGGCGGCAGTGGCAGCGGGAGCGGGGGCGGTTCCTCCTCCGTGGCGGACGACGGCGCCCACAAGCTGGTCACGCCCGAGACGCTGCTGAGCGAGTACGAGAAGGACGACACGCAGACCGGCGGCTTCAACTCCAGCGACATCGAGGCCGCCGAGAAGGCCGGTGTGAAGAACCCCGAGGACGTCGACGCCGGCTACAAGACGGAGGCCGGCGACAACCCCCTCGCGCAGAAGGCCATCCAGTTCATGGGTGTCTACGGCGAGGTCGGCGACCCGGGCAAGGTCGTCGACGGCATGTTCGCCAAGGTCAAGAAGGACTCCATGGAGCCCGGCGGCTCGAACACGGGCAAGCTGGTCGGCAGCCCCAAGGACTTCAGCACCGACGACGTCGTCCTCAAGTGCCAGGAATCCCTGATCAAGAACGACGGTCCGAGCACCGGCTCGTCCTCCGCCCCCAAGGAGGTCCGCATGCCGGTCTGCATCTGGGGCGACCACAGCACCGTCGCCGTCGTCGTCCCCGTCGAGATCGCCGACGCCCTCGCGGGCAAGGTGTCGCTCGACGACGCCTCGGCCACCACGCTCAAGGTCCGCAAGGAAGTCCGCGTCAAGCTCTGACGCCCGTACGCAGCACCGCACCGCAGCACCACCAACGAGGGGAACCCCGAAGCAGTGAGCTACAACCAGCCCGGCCCGTACGGCGGCCAGCCGCCCCAGGGCGTCCCGCAGCAGCAGCCCTACGCCCAGCCGGGCGGTTACGGCCAGCCCCAGCAGCCCGCCCCCTACGGGCAGTACCCCCAACAGCCCGCCCCTTACGGGCAGTACCCCGCACCCCAGCAGGGCGGCGGAGGCAAGAAGACCGGGCTCATCATCGGTGCCGTGGTGGTCGTGGCCGCCGCTGCCGTCGGCGGGTACTTCCTCCTCGCCAAGAGCGACGGCTCCTCCGTCGCCGACGACGGCAAGACGTACAAGCTGACGGCTCCCGCGACCGTCCTCGGCAGCTACAAGAAGGACGAGTCCGCCGCGGGCCGCGGTGGAATGACGTCCGACGACCTCGAGGAGCTGGAGAATCAGGGCGTCACCAAGCCCAAGAACGTCTACGCCGCGTACAACCACGGCAAGGGCGCGACGATGAAGTCCCTCAACTACTCCGGTGTGTACGGCGAGATAGACGACCCGGAGAAGGTCGTCGACGCCATGCTCGCCGCGATGGTGAAGGACCAGGCGAAGGGCTCCGACGAGGGCATGAAGCTCATCGGTGACCCCGAGGAGTTCACGCCGGACGGCTTCGAGAACGGCGTCATGAAGTGCCAGAAGGCCGAGTTCAGGATGGGCGGGGCCGGCGCGGACGACGAGGGCGTGCCCAGCAGCTTCCAGACGCCGGTATGCGTCTGGGGTGACCACAGCACGGCCGCGTACGCCACGTACGCCGATGTCGCCACGACCGGCAGCGGCGAGAAGATCGCCCTGGACGACGTCGCCACCCAGGTCGCCAACCTCCGTGACGACGTCCGCGTCGAGGTCAAGTAACCCTCACCACGCGCAGAGGGGCGCCCGGCGATCGAATCGCCGGGCGCCCCTTTCTGGCTCGGTACCTACGCGGACTTCTGCTCCCCGGCGCCCGGACCCCGCACCTCGCGCGGCACCAGCGTCGGGTTCACGTTCGACCGGACGACGTCCGCCGTGATGACGACGCGGGCGACGTCCTTGCGGGACGGCACCTCGTACATCACCGACTGGAGGACCTCCTCCATGATGGCGCGCAGGCCGCGCGCGCCGGTCTGGCGCAGGATCGCCTGGTCCGCGATGGCCTCCAGGGCCCCACGCTCGAAGTCCAGCTCCACGCCGTCGAGTTCGAACAGGCGCTGGTACTGCTTCACCAGCGCGTTGCGCGGCTCGACCAGGATCTGGAGCAGGGCCTCGCGGTCGAGGTTGTGGACCGAGGTGATCACGGGGAGGCGGCCGATGAACTCGGGGATCATCCCGAACTTCACCAGGTCCTCCGGCATGATGTCCTCGAACTGGTCCTTCTCCTCCATCTCGCGCTTGGAGCGGATGGTGGCGCCGAAGCCGATGCCCTTGGCGCCCGCCCGCGACTCGATGATCTTTTCGAGGCCGGAGAAGGCACCGCCCACGATGAAGAGCACGTTCGTCGTGTCGATCTGGATGAACTCCTGGTGCGGGTGCTTGCGGCCGCCCTGCGGCGGGACCGAAGCCGTGGTGCCCTCCAGGATCTTCAGCAGAGCCTGCTGGACGCCCTCGCCCGAGACATCGCGCGTGATCGAGGGGTTCTCGCTCTTGCGGGCCACCTTGTCGATCTCGTCGATGTAGATGATCCCGGTCTCGGCCTTCTTGACGTCGTAGTCGGCCGCCTGGATCAGCTTGAGCAGGATGTTCTCGACGTCCTCGCCGACATAGCCCGCCTCCGTCAGCGCCGTCGCGTCCGCGATGGCGAACGGGACGTTCAGCATCCGGGCGAGCGTCTGCGCCAGGAGCGTCTTTCCGGAACCGGTCGGGCCGAGCAGCAGGATGTTGGACTTCGCGAGTTCGATCGCGTCGTCACGGCCCTGCGCGCCGCCGTTCTCCCCTGCCTGGACCCGCTTGTAGTGGTTGTACACCGCTACCGAGAGGGCCTTCTTCGCGGGCTCCTGGCCCACGACGTAACCCTCAAGGAATTCGTAGATCTCGCGAGGCTTCGGGAGTTCCTCCCAACGGACCTCGCTCGTCTCCGCGAGCTCTTCCTCGATGATCTCGTTACAGAGGTCGATGCACTCGTCGCAGATGTACACACCGGGGCCTGCGATGAGCTTCTTGACCTGCTTCTGACTCTTTCCGCAGAACGAGCACTTGAGCAGATCGCCGCCGTCACCGATGCGTGCCACGAGGTGCTTCCCCTTCGCCTGGGAGACGCCACGTTCAGCGGCTCCTGGTGCCTCATATCCGACGGTACCTTGCCGGGCCCCCCGTTCGGGCCCCCCTTGGCACGGTTCGCTTCGACGCGAGTCGTACGCGAACCATGCCAAGGAGCGGCAGATGCTACAGCGCCGCGTCAGACGACCGAGGCGTTGTTCATCTTCCGGGTGGAGATGATCTGGTCGACCAGGCCGTACGCGAGCGCGTCCTCGGCCGTGAGGATCTTGTCGCGCTCGATGTCGTCGCGGATCTTCTCGATCGGCGTCGTGGAGTGCTTGGCCAGCATCTCCTCCAGCTGCGCGCGCATCCGGAGGATCTCGTTGGCGGCGATCTCCAGGTCGGAGACCTGACCGCGGCCCGTCTCGCTGTAGGGCTGGTGGATCAGGATCCGGGCGTTCGGGAGCGCCATGCGCTTGCCCGGCGTGCCGGCCGCGAGCAGGACCGCGGCGGCCGAGGCGGCCTGGCCCATGCAGACGGTCTGTACGTCCGGCTTCACGAACTGCATCGTGTCGTAGATGGCCGTGAGGGCCGTGAACGAACCGCCGGGGCTGTTGATGTAGATCGAGATGTCGCGGTCCGGGTCCATCGACTCCAGGCACAGGAGCTGCGCCATGACGTCGTTGGCGGAGGCGTCGTCGATCTGCACGCCGAGGAAGATCACGCGCTCCTCGAAGAGCTTCGCGTACGGGTCGTACTCGCGCACGCCCTGCGAGGTGCGCTCGACGAAGCGCGGGATGACGTAGCGGGACTCGGCGCGGGCGCCGGTGAACTCGGCCTGCGCGGCCGGGCCGAGCTCGGCCTGGGTGCGGGCGTAGAGGCCGCTGCCGGGGTGGTTGTTCATCTCTCTTGGTCTCCTGAGGGAGCGGGGGCTGAGGTTTCGGCTTACAGGGCGCTGAGGGGTGCCTCAGGCTCCCGTGCCGCCCCCGCCCGGCATGCCGGCGGCGGTGGGCATGATGTCGTCGATGAGGCCGTACTCCTTGGCCTCCTGCGGGTCGAACCAGCGGTCGCGGTCCGAGTCGCGGGTGATCTGCTCGACGGTCTGGCCGGTGTGGTGAGCGGTGAGCTCCGCCATGCGGCGCTTGGTGTGCAGCAGACGCTCGGCGTGGATCTTGATGTCCGACGCGGAACCCGCCAGGCCCGCGGAGGGCTGGTGGATCAGGATCTCGGCGTTCGGCAGGGCGAAGCGCTTGCCGGGCGTACCGGCGCTGAGCAGGAACTGGCCCATGGAGGCCGCCATGCCCATCGCGATCGTGACCACGTCGTTCTTGATGTACTGCATGGTGTCGTAGACCGCCATGCCAGCCGTGATCGAGCCGCCTGGGCTGTTGATGTAGAGGAAGATGTCCTTGTCCGGCTCTGCGGCAAGGAGCAGCAACTGGGCGGTGATCTTGTTGGCAATGTCGTCGTCCACGGCCTGGCCGAGGAAGATGATCCGCTCGCCGAGCAGTCGGTTGTAGACCTGGTCGCCGAGGCCACCACCGATGGAGGGGTCGCCGGCGGCGGAGGGCATCAGATTCGTCACGTATCCACCTGCTCGTCTTACGACGGCGCCGGGCCGTCTCACGTCTTCAGCTGGGGCTGGGACCCCGCGTGCCAGCCGCTCCGGGGCGGCTCCGGGGACTCCCCTGCCCTCGTATTCATGGACCCTAACGCGCGGGGTCCCTCCGGGAATCCCGCAGACGGAACTGTTCGCTGTGAGCGCAGGTCGCGGGCCCCGGCCAGGGGCCCCGCCAGGGGCGCGGGGAACTGCGCGGCCAGCCGGGTACGAGCCGCACTCGCCGTGGAGCCTGACGGGGCAGACGCGGCCGCGCCCCGGCGGGGGCTGAGCGCGCAGTTCCCCGCGCCCCTTACGGGGCGGGGCACGGCATGGGCCCCCGGGATCGAGATCCCGGGGGCCCATGGTGCGTGCGTCAGAGCGAGGCGGCTCAGGCCTCGGCCTTCTCCTCGCCGGAGGCGGAGGCGTCGGCGTCGGCGGAGGCCTCGGCGGACTCGTCCGCCTCGTCCTCGTCGCCGAGGTCGACGACCTCACCCTTCGTGTCCTTGACCGTCGCGGCCTCGACGACGACCGCGAGGGCCTTGCCGCGGGCGACCTCGCCGACCAGCATCGGGACCTGGCCGCCTTCGACGACGGCCTGGGCGAACTGGTCGGGGGACATGCCGGAGGACTGCGCGCGACGCATGAGGTGCTCGGTGAGCTCCTCCTGGTTCACGTTCAGCTTCTCCTTGTTGACGAGCTCGTCGAGGACGAACTGCGTCTTGATGCCCTTCTCGGCCTGCTCCTTGGTCTCGGCGTCGAACTCTTCCTCGGTCTTGCCCTGGATCTCCAGGTACTTCGCGAGGTCGAGGCCCATCTGGCCGAGCTGGTGGTTCACCAGGTTGTGCTTGCGGGTCTGGATCTCGTCCGCGAGGAGCTTCTCGGGGACGGGGACCTCGACCAGCTCGAGCAGCTTCTCCAGGACACGCTCCTGGGCCTGCGTCGCCTGGTCGTACTGCTTCATGTTCTCGAGGCGCTTGCGGCTGTCGGCCTTGAGCTCGTCGAGGGTGTCGAACTCGGAGGCAAGCTGCGCGAAGTCGTCGTCCAGCTCCGGCAGTTCACGCTTGGCGACCTGGGTGACCTTGACGGTGACCTCGGACTCCTTGCCGGCGGCCGAGCCGCCCTTGAGCTCGGAGGTGAAGGTGGCCTCAGCCCCGGCCTCCAGGCCCTTCACGGCGTCGTCGATGCCCTCGAGGAGCTCGCCGGAGCCGATCGTGTAGGAGACGCCGGACGCGACGCCGTCCTCCAGGACCTCGCCGTCGACCTTCGCCTGAAGGTCGATCGTCACGACGTCGCCGTCCTCGGCGGCACGCTCGACCGGGGACGTGGAGGCGAAGCGCTCGCGCAGCTCCTCGACGGCCTTGTCGACGTCCTCGTCGCTGACCTCGACCGCGTCGACCTCGACCTCGATGCCGGAGTAGTCCGGGATCTCGATGGTCGGGCGGACGTCGACCTCGGCGGTGAAGTTGAGGGTCTCGTTGTCCTTCAGCTCGGTGATGTCCACCTCGGGCTGACCCAGGACGTTGAGCTCGGCCTCGTTGACCGCCTCGGTGTAGAACTTCGGAAGCGCGTCGTTGACGGCCTCCTCCAGCACGGCCCCGCGGCCGAACCGCTGGTCGATGACGCGGGCCGGGATCTTGCCCTTGCGGAAGCCCTTCACCGTGACCTGCTGGTTGATCTTCTTGTACGCCGCGTCGAGGCTGTCCTTGAGCTCCTCGAAGGGCACCTCGACAGTGAGCCGAACCCGAGTCGGGTTCAGGGTCTCCACGGCGCTCTTCACGGTTCGGTCTCCTTGGTGGGCTGACTGCTGGTTTCTGCCCGGATCAGAGACACACGGGCACACAGCTTGCATAGTAACGGCAAGCGGGAGCCGACCCACAATGCGATCTTGCGGAGGGGGGGCGCGAAGCCGCGAAGAGGGGTGGCGAGGAATGAGGTGGTCGGGGTGGCGGGATTTGAACCCACGGCCTTCCGCTCCCAAAGCGGACGCGCTACCAAGCTGCGCCACACCCCGTCGGTGCGACACGTAGGGTACATGCCCGCAGGCCATGCGGCCCCCGCTGAACCGGGACCGCGGCAGGGGGCGTGCGGCGACCCCCGCCGACCCGCTACGATGCCTTTCGTGCCGCGGCCTTCCGGCCCTGGCGCGCATTTGCGGGCGTAGCTCAATGGTAGAGCCCTAGTCTTCCAAACTAGCTACGCGGGTTCGATTCCCGTCGCCCGCTCCGCAGTCCTCCGGCCCGGTCCGCTGATTCCAGCGGCCGGGTCGGCGGCGTTCCCGGGCCGCCGTGCCGGCCGGCAGCCGATCGCCGGCCAGAAGCTGAATCGCCGGCCGGCTAGAAGCTGATCGAGTTGATGGTCTCCGCCAGTTCGTTCAGGAACCGGTTTATGGAGGGCGCCATACCGGTCGAGGCGAGGAAGAAACCGAAGAGCACCGCGACGATCGCGGGCCCCGTCTTGAGCGATCCCCCGCGGATCAGCACCACAAGGATGATCGCCAACAGCAGTACCACTGACAGCGAGATGGCCACACTGATCACACCCTAGGTCGGTCGCTCTCCCGGCCCGGGGGGTACGGCCCCGCACACCCCCGCCACCGACCATCGTGCCACCAACCCGCCCGCTGTATGCCGCCGCTGACACATCGTCGGGACATCGTCGGCCAACGCTTCCCGGGCCCGGCGTACGGGGGCGCCCTCCGGGGGCGCGTGAGCGGCGTACCGCGCACGCTAATTCGATGGCCCGCGCACACCGGGAATTCAGCTTGATCGTTTCCATCACCACACACGGCGTTCGCAGGAAATTCGAATTGTTGCCGGGGGCACATTGGAGGCGCACCGCGCGTTCACGGCGCCCCGACCAACCGGACATTCCACTGGAGTCGCCTGCGGGCGTTATGCACCATTTAAACCGGATGAATTGTGACGTATAGGACGTCAGGCAACTGCATCTATCTGTCTACCCGCGCGATTCGCGGGTACGTGGAGCCGATAAGCGGTAATCGACTCAGGGATTGACAGGGGTTGAGTTGACGAAAGTGACGAGGGTTTTACGAAGACAGCGCGGCAACGCTAGGGTGCGTCAGATGTTCCACGCTGCCACCACCCCCGTAGGCGCAGTGCGGTCCCGGATCGTCTCACCGAGCTCTTGGTGGGAGGGCCTGTGACCAACTCGGTGCACCCGCACGGACGCCACCGGGCGCCGCTTCCCCCGGTCCAGGTGCCCGCGGCCGGACCCCCGCCCCCGCGCACCCACCATCCGACCCCGCAGGCCGCCACCGCTCCCCCCACCCCGTCCGGCCACCGCGCCGCCGGCCGCGCGGCGAAGCCCGCCAAACAGCGCGACGCGTTCTTCGACAACGCCAAGTACCTGGCGATCGTCCTCGTGGCGATGGCCCACGCATGGGAACCCCTGACGGATCACAGCCGCGCCGCCGAGGCGCTGTACATGACCGTCTACACCTTCCACATGCCGGCGTTCATCCTGATCTCCGGCTACTTCTCGCGCAGCTTCGACATGCGGCCCGACCGCCTGAGGCGGCTGGTCACCGGCGTCGCCGTGCCGTACGTCCTCTTCGAGGTCGCGTACACCCTGTTCAAGCGCTGGGCGGACGACGACCCGTCCCAGCCGATCAGCCTGCTCGACCCCTGGTACCTCACCTGGTTCCTGGTGGCGCTCTTCGTGTGGCGGCTCACCGTGCCGCTGTGGAAGATCGTGCGCTGGCCGGTGCCGCTCGCCCTGGCCATCGCCATGCTCGCCGTGATCTCCCCGGACATCGGTGACGACCTCGACCTCCAGCGCGTCCTGCAGTTCATGCCGTTCTTCGTGCTCGGCCTCTTCCTGAAGCCCGAGCACTTCCAGCTGGTGCGCCGCCGCGAGGTGCGGATCCTGTCCGTCCCGGTCTTCGCCGCCGCGGTGCTGCTCGCCTACTGGGCGGCGCCGCGCATGACGTCCGTGTGGTTCTACCGCCGGGACAGCGCCCAGGAGTTGGGCGTGCCGTGGTGGGTCGGCATCGTGATGACGCTGGCGCTCTTCGGCTGCTCCGTGGTGCTCACCGCGTGCTTCTTCGCCTGGGTGCCGCGCCGCAAGATGTGGTTCACGATCCTCGGCGCGGGCACGCTGTACGGCTATCTGCTGCACGGCTTCCTCGCCAAGGGCTCCCGTTTCTGGGGCTGGTTCGAGGACTACGAGTGGCTGCACAAGCCGCTCGGCGAGATCTTCGTGACGGCCGTCGCGGCGACCGTGGTGACGCTGCTGTGCACTCCCCCGGTGCAGCGGATGTTCCGTTTCGCGATGGAGCCCAAGATGGAGTGGGCCTTCAAGCGGGACGCGGCGGAACTGGCGCGGGAGCGGACCAGGTCGGCCTGACCTCCTCAGAGTCCCAGCAGGGCGCGCATGGCGGCGTACTTCGCCGTCAGGCGCGCCCTTGTCGTTTCGTCCAGGACCGCGAGGCGGGCCGCGTCGGCGTTGTGGGCCAGGTCCGCCTCCTTGACGAGGCGGGCGCCGGGCGTCGCGAGGACGCGTTCCGCGTACGCCTGCGGGGACTCCCCCGGGATCTTGGTGAGCGCCCGCACGATGGCCTTCGTACGAGGGGACAGCGGGGCGTCCCGCAGCCAGTCCTCCGTGAGCGCGTCGTCCTCGACGGAGTCGTGCAGCCAGGCCGCCGCGATCTGTTCGTCGTCGCCGCCCCTGGCCCGCACCCCGTCGGCCACGGCCTGGAGGTGCTCGGCGTAGGGGCGGCCGGCCTTGTCGGTCTGGGTGGCGTGGGCCTCGCGGGCGAGGGCTTCGACTTCTGTGAGCGAAAGCGGCTCGCGGTCCAGGGCGGGGCGTGTCATGCCGCCGACCTTAGCGCCGCCCGGGCCGGGATCGTCGCCGCCGCCAGGCCGAGGACGAGGACCGCGCCGACGAAGGAGCCGTACACCAGCGGCGGGATGTAAGGGGCCTCGCCCGTCAGGCCGTTCATCATCGGGACGAGCGTGGCGAGGGCGATCGCCGAGCCGATGGCGATGCCCGCGACGGCGACGATCAGCGCCTCCCAGCGGATCATCCGCATCACCTGGCGGCGCGTGGAGCCGATCAGGCGCAGGGTGCCGAGTTCGCGGCGGCGGTCCAGGACCGTCATCACCAGGGTGTTGACCGCGGCGACGGCCGCGAAGCCGCCGAGGACGGCCGCCATCGTGGTGTTGGCCCAGGCGTTGAGTTCGGCGTCCATGGACTGGGCCGTGGTGTAGCCGTCGCGGTCGTGGAGGGTGCCGAGGCCGGAGAGTGCCTCGGCGGAGCCGCCCTTGGTCCAGATCTCGTGGGTGAAGGACGACGTGACGTGGTGCTTCAGGCCGGCGGCGGGCAGGGTGACCTGGGAGAGGCCGAGGCCCCTGCCGTACGTGGCCACGACCTTCGGGGAGGCCTTCGTACCGTCGGGCAGGAGGATGTCGAGGCGGTCGCCGACCTGGACGCGCGCGGCGTGGGCGAGCGCGGCGTCGACGGCGATGTCGCCCTTGCCGAGCCGCAGGGCGCCGGTCTCCACCGAGAGGTCCTGGACCTTGGCCAGGTCGGTGGCCGAGCCCGTGATGCCCTGCGCCGACGCCGAGGCGAGCAGGCGGTCGCCGACCGAGTACTGCGGGACGATGACGGACGTCTTGAGCCGTCCGACGGCGGAGGTGACCCCGTCGGCGCGGGCGGCCTTCGCGACCGCGCCGGGCGCGAGGCCCGCGTCGGAGGAGACGATGTGGTCGGCGGTGATGCCCGCGCGCTGCTGGTCGGCGGTGGCCTTGTCGGTGCTGGTGTGCAGGAAGACGAGCACGGACGAGAAGGCCATGGCGAGCACGATCGGGGTGATCGCGGAGGCCAGGCGGCGGGCGTTCGTACGGGAGTTGGCGGCCGCCAGCGCACCGGGGGCGCCCGCCTTGCGCAGCGGGAGGCCGAAGAGCGCCGCGCAGCCGCGGGCGACCAGCGGGCCGAGCAGGGCCATGGCGAGCATGAAGAGCATGACGACGCCGAGCGCCGCGTTCGCCGCGTCCTCACCGGTGGTCTGCGAGGCGATCCCCGCGAAGGCCACGCCGCCGCCGAGCGCCGCGACGCCGATCGGGGTGCGGATCTTGCCGGGCCGCAGCCGCTCCACGGAGGCCTCGGCGAGCGCCTGGCCGGGCTTGACGCGGGAGGGGCGGCGCGCCGCCAGGTAGCCCGCGAGCAGGGCGGTGACGACCGCGGTGCCGACGGCGGCGGCGAACGGGAGGCCGGACACCGTGAGGCCGACGGCCTCCGGGATCGCGCCCTTCTCCTTCAACTGCCCGAACCACCAGCGGGCCAGGACGATGCCGGGCAGCAGTCCGGCCGCGCCGGCGAGGGGGGCGACGAGCAGTGCCTCGGTGGCGATGGTGCGACGGATCTGGCGCGGGGTGGTGCCGATGGCGCGGAGCAGGGCGTACTCCCGGGCGCGCTGTCCCACGGAGAGCGCGACGGTGCCCGCGGCGGTGAAGACGGCGACCAGGGCGGCGATGCCGCCGAAGGAGCCGCCGAGGCCGGTCAGCATCTCCTTGGCGTAGGCGAGCCCGGAGTCCTCGACTCCGCCGCGGTCGTCGCCGGTGTGGACCTCGGCCTTGTCGCCGAGAGCCTGTGCCACCCGGGACTTGAGGGTGTCGGCCGAGACGTCCGGCTCGGGCAGGACGGCGATGGCGTCGACGCGTCCGGGGTGCCCGGAGAGACGGAGGGCCTCGGCGTCGGCGAACCAGGCGGTGGGAGCGGCCTGCCCGGCCTCGACCGTGCCGGAGACGCGGAAGGCGCGCGGGCCGTCGGCCGTGGTGAGCGTGACGCGGTCGCCGACGCGGGCGCCGGGCGTGGCGAGGGCCACCTCACCGGAGCGCGGCGCGCGGCCCTCGGTCAGCTTCTCGCCGGTGAAGGCGGTGGAGCCCCAGCCGTGCGCGGTGACGGTGCGGTCGCCGGACCGCACGGGGAAGGTGACGTCCGCGACGGCGGTGCGCGCGCCGGGGACGGCGGCGGCCTTTGTGACCAGGGCGTCGTCGAGCCGGGCGCGGTCGGGCAGCGGGATGCTCTCCTCGGTGCGGTCCTCGCCGCTTCCGGTGACGAAGTGCGCCTCCTGGTCGGCGGCTGCCACCACGGGGGCGTTCGCGTAGCGGACGGGCGGCACGGAGGCGCGCAGGCCCGTCTCCAGGAGGATGCCGCAGGCGGTCACGATCAGCGAGGCCATCATCAGCGCCACGAAGGTGCCGGCGAAGGCGGCGGGTTTGAAGCGGACGGCCGCGCGGGCCAGGCCGTTGGGCACGTACGCCATTACGCGGCCACCCCCGTGCGGGCGGGAGCCGTCAGCGCGGTCATGCGGGCGGCGATCTGCTGCGCGGAGGCGCGCTCCAGGCGGTCGACGACGGAGCCGTCGGCGAGGAAGAGGACGCGGTCCGCCCAGGCCGCGGCGGCGGGGTCGTGGGTGACCATGACGACGGTGGCGTTCATGCCGTCGACCGCGGAGCGCAGCAGGCCGAGGATCTCGGTGGCGGTGGTGGTGTCGAGGGCGCCGGTCGGCTCGTCGGCGAAGATCACGTCCGGCTCGGTGACCAGGGCGCGGGCGATGGCGACGCGCTGCTGCTGGCCGCCGGAGAGCTGGCCGGGGCGGCGGCCTCCCTTGCCGCCGAGGCCGACGCGGGCGAGCATCTCGGCGGCCTTGCGCCGGTCCGGGCGGTGCCCCGCGAGGCGCATCGGCAGGACGACGTTCTGCTCGACGGTCAGCGAGGGCAGCAGGTTGAACGCCTGGAAGACGAAGCCGAGGCGGGTGCGGCGCAGCGCGGTGAGCCTGTTCTCGCTCATGCCGGTGATCTCGGTGCCGCCGAGGCGGACGGTGCCCGCGCTCGGCCGGTCCAGGCCCGCCGCGCACTGGAGGAAGGTGGACTTGCCGGATCCGGAGGGCCCCATGACGGCGGTGAAGCTGCCGCGCGGCAGGGCGAGGTCGATGCCGGCGAGGGCGTGCACTGCGCCGGCCCCGCGGCCGTACTGACGGCGGACACCACGCAGTTCGACGGCCCAGTCGCCGTGCGTCGCTCCGAGGACGCGTACGTCCTCCTCGACGACCCGGTTCTTCTTCCGCCGCAGCCCCATGTTCCCGTCCACCTCTCCGTACCGAATTCGACGTCTCGAACCTACGGAGCGGGGGGTGTTGGGGACCATGACGGCTCCCGGCCGATGCCGGGTAGGGCAAACCCCACCTCCCGGCTCGGGCCGGCCCCACAAACCCTTTTGGTAAGCTAACTATTGACGCTTTCTTTACTACCCCTTGACCTTGCCACTCGAATCTCTCGAAACTCTCGAAGGAGCGGGCCCATCGGACACGCGGACACCCTGATAGCCATGGGCGGTGCCTTTCTCGCCGCCGCCGTGCTCGCCCGCCTCGGCGGCCGCATCGGACTGCCCACCATTCCCCTCTTCATCCTGGCCGGGATCCTCCTCGGCCCCCACACCCCCGGCGTGGTGCTGGTCTCCGACCCCCACGACCTGGAGATGCTCTCGGCGCTCGGCCTGGTGCTGCTGCTGTTCTATCTGGGCCTGGAATTCCACCTGGACGACCTCAAGACGGGCGGCCGCAAGATGGCCCTCGCCGGAGGGACGTATCTGGCGCTGAACGTCGGCGCGGGCCTCGGCTTCGGGTTCGCGCTCGGCTGGGGCACCTCCGAGGCGCTGGTCCTCGCCGGGGTGCTCGGCATCTCGTCCTCGGCGATCGTCACGAAGGTCCTCGTCGACACCGGCCGCCTCGGCAACGCGGAGACGAAGCCGATCCTCGGCATCATCGTCGTCGAGGACATCTTCCTGGCCCTCTACCTCGCGGCGCTCCAGCCGGTCCTGTCCGGCGCGGACAGCCTCGCCGCGGCCGTGCTCGACGGCGGCAAGGCCTTCGGCTTCCTGCTCCTGCTCGCGCTCGCGGCCCGCTTCGGCACCCGCGTCGTCAGCCGCCTCTTCGCCACCAGGGACGACGAGCTGCTCGTCATCTCCTTCCTCGGCGCGGCCGTCTTCGTCGCGGGCGTCTCGGAGTGGTTCGGCGTCGCCGACGCGATCGGCGCGTTCATGGTCGGCCTGATGCTGGGCAGCACCGCCTCGGGCGAACGCATCCGCACGCTGGTGCATCCGCTGCGGGACGCGTTCGGCGCGATCTTCTTCTTCGCGTTCGGGCTCTCCATCGACCCCGGTGACCTGCCGGTCGTCCTCTGGCCGGTGCTCGCGGCGGTCGCCGTGACGCTGTTGATGAACGTCCTCGCGGGACTCGGCGCGGCACGCGTGTACGGGTTCGGGCCGGGCCCCGCGGCGAACATCTCCACGACGCTGCTGGCCCGCGGCGAGTTCGCGCTGATCCTCGCCACGATGGCGGCGGGCGCGGGCCTCGACGAACGGCTCTCCCCCTTCATCGCGGGGTACGTCCTGCTGCTCGCCGTCCTCGGCCCGTTGGCAGCGGGGCGCTCGCAGTGGCTGGCGCGGGTGCTGCCCGGCGGACGTGACCACGCGGTGGCGGCACCGGAGCCCAAGGCGCTTACGCCTCCCGGCAGATGAGCAGCAGTGCCCGGTCGTCGTTGACGTCCTTCGCGACCGCCTCGATGAGGTGCCAGGCCGCACCGTGGAAGCCCCCGGCCACATACCGGTCGGCCTCGCCCGTGAGGCGGTCGATGCCCTCGGCGATGTCCCGCTCCGAGGTCTCCACGAGGCCGTCGGTGAAGAGCATCAGCACGTCGCCGGGGCGCAGCATGCCCTTGACCGGGTCGAACTGCGCCCCGTCGTAGACGCCGAGGAGCGGGCCGTGGCCGGTCTTCTCCTCCCAGCGGCCGCTGCCCGCGCTGAGCTGAAGGCCCGGCGGATGGCCCGCGGAGAAGAGTTCGTAGTCGCCGGTCTCCAGGTCGAGGACCAGGTGGATGGAGGTCGCGAAGCCCTCGTCCCAGTCCTGGCGCAGCAGATAGCCGTTGGCGGCCGGCAGGAAGGAGTGCGGGGGCAACGAACCGAGCAGCCCGCCGAACGCCCCCGAAAGGAGCAGGGCGCGCGACCCGGCGTCCATGCCCTTGCCGGAGACGTCGGTCAGGACGACCTCCAGGGTGCGGCCGCCGTTGGTGCGGGCCGCGACGACGAAGTCGCCGGAGAAGGACTGCCCGCCGGCCGGGCGCAGCGCCATCTCGCGGTGCCAGCCGCGCGGCAGTTTCGGCAGCTTGCTCTGGACGCGGATGCGCTCGCGCAGGTCGAACAGCATCGTGCTGCCGCCGCGCCAGGGCACGCCGACCCGGCTGCGGAACTGGGCGATGACCAGCCCGAAGAAACCGCAGGCGGCCACCACGAGGACCACGCCCGGCGTGACCCGCGAGGGCCCGTCGGTGTACGGGCCGAGCTGGATGGACTCCACGATCAGGGCGACGGCGGACGCCGCGTACAGCGCGAGGAGGCTGGCGGGGCGCAGGAGCAGGCCGCCCGCGACGATGGGCAGGACGAGGGCGGCGGGCGCGCACCACACGCTGTTGAGGATGGTGGCGGCGGTGATCAGCGGGACGGTGAGGAGCAGCCCGGTCAGGGCGACCCAGTCGGAGCCGTCGCCGCGGAAGTAGTCGACCCCGGATTTGCGCAGCACGATGCGGGCCCGGTGCAGCCGCTTCTTCATCCGGGCCGTGAACGTCTCGGCTTCCGCCCGCCGCTCGCCACGCTCGCGCCGCGCGCGCCCTTCTCGTCGTACCACCATTGCTCGTGGACCCTATCCAGCGGGCCGCGTACTTCGCACGGGAGGTCCCGGTTGTCCCCCGTCAGAGGCAGCTCCGCGACGGCTCGCGACAGCCGGTTCCGGCCGCCTAAATCCAGTCGCTCCGGGCGTATCACCCTGGTAGGCATGGCATATGACGACTGACTTGCGGGTGCTCGCGGAGAGCGAATGGGCGTGCTGGTACGGGGCGTTGGACCTGGCGTTCGGGGGTGTGCCGGAGGCGCCGCAGGAGCAGGAGCTGTGGCGCGACCTCGTCGAGCTCGACCGGTCGTTGGGGGTGTGGGACGGGGACGCGTGCATAGGGACGACGTCAGCGTTCTCCTTCCGGCTCTCGGTGCCGGGCGGCGCGCTGGTGGACGCGGCGGGCGTGACGATGGTGAGCGTCGCGGCCACGCACCGGCGGCGCGGGGTCCTGACGTCGATGATGCGGCGCCAGCTCGACGACGTGCGCGCCCTCGGTGAACCGCTGGCCGTGCTGACCGCCTCCGAGCCGGTCATCTACGGCCGGTTCGGGTACGGCGCGGCCACCTTGCAGATGAAGGCCGACATCGACACGACCCGGGTGCGGCTGTCCGTCCCGGCCGGTACGGATGACGTACGTCTGCGCTACGCCGCGCCCGCCGATGTCCACGCCGCGTGCGAGGAGTTGTACGCCCGCAGGGTCGCCGGGCGGCCCGGGATGCTCGCCCGGCGGCCGGGCTGGGAGCGGCACGGACTGCTCGACCCGGAGAGCGACCGCGCCGGGGCGTCACCGTTGCAGTGCGTCGTCGCGGAGCGCGCGGGGGAACTCGTCGGATATGTGCGGTTCGCCGTCAAGCCGGACTGGAACTGGCAGGGCCCCAAGGGCGCGGTGCACGTGCGCGACATCGAGGCGCCGGACCCGGCGGCGTACGCGGCGCTGTGGCGGTTCCTCTTCGACATCGACCTGACGTCGTCGCTCGTCGCGCGCAGCCGACCGGTGGACGACCCGCTGCTCCAGCTCGTCTCGGACATCCGGCGGTGCGACATCACGGTGCGCGACTCGCTGCATGTGCGGCTCGTCGAGGTGGGCGCGGCACTGGAGGCGCGTACGTACCAGGCGCCCGTGGACGTGGTGTTCGAGGTGGCGGACGCCTTCTGCCCCTGGAACGCGGGGCGTTGGCGGCTCACCGGCGACACCAAGGGCGCGTCGTGCGCGCGTACGGAGGACGCGGCCGACCTCGCCCTGTCGGTGCGGGAGTTGGGTGCCGCGTATCTCGGGGGCGTGTCCCTCGCGTCACTGGCGGGCGCGGGGCGGGTGCGGGAGCTGCGGCAGGGGGCGCTGGCCGAGGCGTCGGTGGCCTTCGGGTCGGACGTGGCGCCGTGGCTGCCGCACGGGTTCTAGGGCCTGTCTGACAATTCGCGTCGTCGCCCGGAGGGCGGCCTCGCGGCGTCAGGTGCGTGCTCTAGGCGTGCCGGGCGTAGGGCCTCGTACTGGATGTACTTGGCTCTGCGCCCGGTGCGGCGAGAGTGCGTGCATGGCGTCGCGAGGCAGGCGGGAATTGTCAGACAGGCCCTAGCCGGGGGCTTCGGGCCGAGGGGTCAGGCGGAGGGGGCCAGCGGTATCTGCGGCTTGCGCGTGGCGAGGTAGAGGGCGACCAGCCAGCCGATCAGCGAGGCGCCGACGGCGACGTTGAGGACGAGGACCACCCAGCGCAGTTCGATCCCTCGGTTGAAGGCGATCAGGGACGGCAGCACGTAGAGGACGACGGTGAGCAGCGCGAGAGTGAGGCCGCCGATGGAACCGAGTTCGAAGCCGAAGTCGAAGCCGGGCATGTCGAAGCCGAACATGAAGAGAACCCCCCGTTGAGCTGGTCGAACAATCGCTGGTCAGGCGATTGGAACTGGAGATCCAATCCTAACCGTGCCGCTCCCCGTCCCGGCCGGGCCGCTGGCAGGCCGGGCACCAGAAGAGGTTGCGGGCGGCGAGGTCGGCGGTGCGGATCTCGCCGCCGCAGATGTGGCACGGCTGGTTCGCCCTGCGGTAGACGTACACCTCACCGCCGTGGTCGTCGACGCGCGGCGGGCGGCCCATGGCTTCGGGGGTGTGCTCGGGCCGGACGGTGTCGATGCGGTTGAGGCGTACACCCTCGCGCATCAGCTCCACGAGGTCCGCCCAGATCGCGTCCCACAGCTCCTCGGTGAGGTCCTTGCCCGGGGTGTAAGGGTCGATGCCGTGCCGGAAGAGGACCTCGGCACGGTAGACGTTGCCGACGCCCGAGACGACCTTCTGGTCCATGAGGAGCGCGGCGACGGTCGTGCGGCTGCGCGAGATCCTGCGGTACGCCTTGGCCGGGTCGTCGCCGTCGCGCAGCGGGTCGGGGCCGAGGCGGTCGTGTATCGCCTGCTTCTCGCCGTCCGTGATGAGCGCGCAGGCGGTCGGGCCGCGCAGGTCGGAGAAGTGCGTGTCGTTCGCCAGGCGGAGGCGGACGGTGTCCGTCGGGGGCGGGGCGGGCGTCCCGCCGAGGGTGTACTTGCCGAAGAGGCCGAGGTGGATGTGGACCCAGTCGCCTTCGCCGAAGCCGAGGAAGAGATGTTTGCCGTGGGCTTCGGCGGTCTCCAGCACCCGGCCGGTGATCAGCTCGGCACTGTCGCCGAACTTGCCCTGCGGGCTGGTCGCCCGGACGGGGCGGCCTTGGAACCGTTCCCGGTGATCGGCCGCGAGGCGGTGAATGGTGTGCCCCTCCGGCACGGGTCCCTCCGGGGGTTGTGCGGGTCGAAGAATCGCCTTGACGGCTCGTCCTCAAACGCCGGACGGGCTGAAGACTCCGGCGCGGGCCGGGGCGAGGAGTTCCGGGCCGGTCGAAGAATCGCCTTGACGGCTCGTCCTCAAACGCCGGACGGGCTGAAGACTCCGGCGCGGGCCGGGGCGAGGAGTTCCGGGCCGGTCGAAGA
>NZ_JBIBTX010000001.1:1016433-1244145 GCF_043078805.1 Streptomyces sp. NPDC015345
AATCGCCTTGACGGCTCGTCCTCAAACGCCGGACGGGCTGAAGACTCCGGCGCGGGCCGGGGGCGAGGAGTTCCGGGCCGTGGGAGAACCGGCCCCTCCGGCGTTCGAGGAGCGGGGTCCGGGGCGGAGCCCCGTGGCCTCGCTACGCCTGCGGGTGGTGAGGCGGGATCGGGGGAAGCTCCCCCGTCTCCTCGTAGGCCGACAGCATGTCGATGCGGCGGGTGTGGCGCTCCTCGCCCGAGTACGGCGTGTTCAGGAAGATCTCGACGAACTTCGTCGCCTCTTCCTGGGTGTGCATCCGGCCGCCGATCGAGACGACGTTGGCGTTGTTGTGCTCACGGCCAAGCGCCGCGGTCTGCTCGCTCCAGGCGAGGGCCGCCCGTACGCCCCTGACCTTGTTCGCGGCGATCTGCTCGCCGTTGCCGGAGCCGCCGATGACGATGCCGAGGGCCTCGGGGTCCGCGGCGGTCCGCTCCGCGGCGCGCAGGCAGAACGGCGGGTAGTCGTCCTGGGCGTCATAGATGTGAGGCCCGCAGTCGACGGGCTCATGGCCGTGGCTCTTGAGCCATTCGACCAGGTGGTTCTTGAGTTCGTAGCCGGCATGATCCGAGCCGAGGTACACGCGCATGCGACCGAGTGTGGCACGTCGCGCGGTGGGTAGCCGCGACCGGGGCCGGGCCTGTGGGACGAAGGTCCCGGACTGGTCTGGGCCAAAGGGCCGGAATGCAACGATCCGGATTCAGGACTTCCGTCCCGATCGCTCCTGAGTTTGAATGCGGGGGCTCGTGACCCGAGAACTTAAGGATTCGTCCATGACCTCGCAACCCTCCCTTGCGAAGGCAGACAGCAACCCCTCATCCCCTGGGGATCCGCGGTCTGGCGGCAGTGGTGACACCGGCGACACCGGCGACGGCCTGAAAGCGGGTCTCAAGAACCGCCATCTCTCCATGATCGCGATCGGCGGTGTGATCGGCGCCGGTCTCTTCGTCGGTTCCGGTTCCGGGATCGCCGCCGCCGGGCCCGCGATCCTCGTCTCGTACGCCCTCGTCGGCACCATGGTCGTCCTCGTGATGCGGATGCTGGGCGAGATGGCGGCCGCACGGCCGACCTCCGGCTCCTTCTCCACCTACGCCGACCAGGCGCTCGGCCGCTGGGCCGGCTTCTCCATCGGCTGGCTGTACTGGTTCTTCTGGGTCGTGGTGCTCGCGGTGGAGGCCACCGCGGGGGCCGTGATCCTCAACGGCTGGATACCCGCCGTCCCGCAGTGGGGCTGGGCGCTCATCGTGATGGTGGTGCTCACCGCGACGAACCTCGTCTCGGTCGGCTCCTACGGCGAGTTCGAGTTCTGGTTCGCCGGCATCAAGGTCGTCGCGATCGGCGCGTTCGTCGCCATCGGTCTGCTCGCCGTCTTCGGCGTGCTGCCCGGCTCGGACAACCCCGGCGCCGGATTCGGGCACCTCACCGACGCGGGCGGCTTCATGCCCAAGGGTGCGGGAGCCATCCTCACCGGTGTGCTGATGGTCGTCTTCTCCTTCATGGGCAGCGAGATCGTCACGCTGGCGGCGGGCGAGTCCGAGGACCCGCAGCGCGCGGTCACCAAGGCGACCAACAGCGTCATCTGGCGCATCGGCGTCTTCTACCTGGGCTCGATCTTCGTGGTGATCACGCTCCTGCCGTGGAACGACAAGTCGATCACCAAGGACGGCAGCTACGTCGCCGCGCTCAACTCGATCGGCATCCCGCACGCCGGTCAGGTCATGAACGTCATCGTGCTCACCGCCGTCCTGTCCTGCCTCAACTCCGGCCTCTACACCGCCTCCCGCATGGCCTTCTCGCTCGGCCAGCGCGGCGACGCGCCCAAGGCCTTCGCGCAGACGAACGAGCGGGGCGTGCCGGTGGCCGCGATCCTCGGCTCCGTCGTCTTCGGCTTCCTCGCCGTCTGGTTCAACTACCAGTGGAAGGACACCGTCTTCGACTTCCTGCTGAATTCCTCGGGCGCGGTGGCCCTCTTCGTGTGGCTGATGATCTGCTTTACGCAGCTGCGGATGCGCGGGATCATCCTGCGCGAGGAGCCGGAGAAGCTCGTCGTGAAGATGTGGCTCTTCCCGTATCTGACGTGGGTGACGATCGCGATGATCTCGTTCGTCCTCGTCTACATGCTGACCGACGAGACCGGACGCAAGCAGGTGCTGCTCTCGCTCCTGGCGGCCGCGTTCGTGGTCGTGTTCTCGGTGGTGCGCGAGAAGGTCCGCCCCCGCGAGCAGGCCGACGCCTGACGTTTCTTGCCGGGTCCCGCGAAAAGCTGACGGAGGTTGTCAGCTTTTCGCGGGACCTTCTCCGTTGTCAGACAGATGCCAGACAGACGTACGCGGCTCAGGCGTACGCGGCACAACGGAGGCACCCCGTGGATTTCACCGCACAGCGCTTCGTCTTCCGGCCCGGCGACGACGGATACGACGAGGAGATCGCCGGGTTCCAGACCGGCTTCACGACCCGGCCCGCCCTCGTCGTCGGCGCCGAGACCGCCGACGACGTGCTCGCCGCCGTGGCCCACGCCGCCGAGCACGCGTTGCCCGTGGGCGTGCAGGCCACCGGGCACGGGCTGCCGGGGGCCTCGGAGGGCGGCGTCCTTGTCGGTACGCGGCGGATGGACTCCGTCACCGTCGACGCCGCCGCGCGCACCGCCACCGTCGACGCCGGCGCCCGCTGGGGTCAGGTCGTCGAGGCGGCGGCACCCCACGGGCTGGCCCCGCTGAACGGTTCGGCACCGGGCGTGGGCGCCGTGTCGTACACGCTCGGCGGCGGCCTCGGCATCCTCGCCCGGACCTTCGGTTACGCGGCCGATCACGTCCGCTCCCTCGACGTCGTCACCGCCGACGCCACCCTGCGTCACGTCACCGCCGACAGCGACCCCGAGCTGTTCTGGGGCCTGCTGGGCGGCGGCGCCGCCCTCGGCGTGGTGACGCGGCTGGAGATCGGCCTGGTGCCGGTCGCGCGGCTGTACGGCGGGGCGATCACCTTCGACGGGGCCACGACGGACGCCGCCGACCTGCTGCGCGGCTACGAGGAGTGGACGCGGAGCCTGCCCGAGGAGCTGACCTCGTCCCTTGCGGCGGTGGCCTACCCGGAGATCCCGCAGCTCCCGCCGCACCTGCGCGGCCGTTACCTGGTCTCGGTGCGCGTCGCGTTCACGGGCCCGGCGGATGAGGGAGAGCGTCTTGTGGCGCCGCTGCGCGCGCTCGGGCCCGCCGAGTCGGACACGCTGCGGGAGATGCCGTACACCGAGAACGCGACCATCCACAGCGATCCGGAGTTCCCGCACGCCTACTACGGGGACAGCGTGGCCCTGAGCGGCCTCGATGTCGCCGCCGCCGGGGAGCTGCTCGCGCTGGCCGGGCCGGACGCCGAGTCGATGCACGTCGTGCAGATCAACCACCTGGGCGGCGCGCTCGGGCGGCCCGCGCGGAACGCGGTGCCCTTCCGTGAGGCGGGCTGGCTCGTCCGGCTCCTCACCCCGCTGCACGGCACGGACGTCGCGGCCGCGCGGGAGCTGCACGCGCGGGCGTTCAAGCAGGTGGCGGGGCAGGCGCTCGGCCGCTCGCTGAACTTCGCGTTCGGCGGCGCGGACCGCCCCGAGGGGCTGTACGACGCGGGGACGCGAAAGAGGCTCGCCGAGCTGAAGGCCACGTACGACCCGGCGAACCTCTTCAGGCGGAACTACAGCGTCCGCTACGGCGTCTCCTAGCGCCTGTCTGACGATTCCCGTCGTCGCCCGGAGGGCGGTCTCGCGGCGTCAGGTGCGTGCTCTCGGCGTGCCGGGCGTAGGGCCTCGTACTGGATGTACTTGGCTCTGCGCCCGGTGCGGCGAGAGTGCGTGCATGGCGTCGCGAGGCAGGCGGGAAGTGTCAGACAGGCCCTAGCGGTCGAGCAGCTTCCACGCCGTGGGCAGCGCGCCCATCGCGAGCGCGGCCTTCAGGGCGTCGCCGATCAGGAAGGGCGTGAGCCCGGCGGCGACGGCCTGGGTCAGCGACATGCCGGTCGCGGCGGCGAGGTAGGGGACGCCGACGGCGTAGATGATCGCGGAGCCGAGGACCATCGTGCCGGCGGTGCGCAGCACGGAGCGGTCGCCGCCGCGCCGGGCGAGGGCGCCCACCACCGTGGCGGCGAGCAGCATGCCGAGGACGTAGCCGAGGGAGGGGGCCGCGACGCCCGAGCCCGCCTGCGCGAACCACGGCATGCCGGCCATGCCGACCAGCGCGTACAGCGCGAGGGAGAGGAAGCCGCGGCGGGCGCCGAGCGCGGTGCCGACGAGCAGCGCGGCGAAGGTCTGGCCGGTCACCGGCACCGGGGAGCCCGGCACGGGCACCGCGATCTGGGCGGCGATGCCGGTGAGCGCGGCGCCGCCGAGCACGAGGACCGCGTCCTTCGCGCGGGACGCGGGCAGCAGGTCGGCGAGGACCTGGCCGGGGCGGGTGGTGGCAGCGGCGATACTCATCGGGACTCCGCGAGGGCGTGGGCAGGCTGGGACGCGATGACGCTATCCCAGGCGAGGGCGGCGCCACACGGTCTCCGGGCGACAACCCGTGGGCGGGGCGTTGGTGGGCTCCGCACAAAGGGCTTCGCGTACACCCCTTACGGCGTGACGCTCGTCACGGAGGTCGGCGGGTGGGCGGCTCGTTTTGCGCGGAGGGCCGCCGCCCGGGGAGACTGTGGAGTCCCGCCAAAAGTTTCCGTGACCCCGCGGATCCCCCAGAGGCACCTCTGGGCACCTCTGGGCCCCCTGAGCACCCCGAGAGCAGCGCTGAGCACCATGCACGACCCCAAGGCCACGGCCGCTCCCCTCGGGGACGGGCCACTCGGAGCCGAGCCTCTTGGTGCCGAGCCTCTTGGTGCCGAGAGGGAACCGCTCGGCGGCGGGCTCAAGCAGCGGCATCTGACGATGCTCGGGCTCGGTGGGGTCATCGGGGCCGGTCTGTTCGTCGGTTCGGGGGCGGGGATCGCCGTCGCGGGGCCCGGCATCGTCGTCTCGTATCTGATCGCGGGCGCGCTCGCGATGTGCGTGATGCGGATGCTCGGCGAGATGTCGGCCGCGATGCCCGCATCCGGCTCCTTCTCCGTGCACGCGGAGCGCGCGCTCGGCCGCTGGGCCGGATTCAGCGTCGGCTGGCTCTACTGGTTCCTGCTGGTGGTCGTGCTCGCCGTGGAGGCGACCGGTGCCGCGCAGATCGCCAACGGCTGGGTACCTGCGGTGCCGCAGTGGGCCTGGGTGCTGATCTTCATGCTGGTCTTCACCGGCGCCAACCTCGCGGCGGTGAAGAACTTCGGCGAGTTCGAGTTCTGGTTCGCGGCCCTGAAGATCTTCGCGATCGTCGCTTTCCTGGCCCTCGGGCTGCTCGCGATCTTCGGGGTGCTCCCCGACACGGACCCGGCCGGCCTCAGCCACCTCACCGGTGACGGCGGCTTCCTGCCCAACGGCTGGGAGGGCGTGATCTCCGGCGTCCTCGCCGTCGTCTTCGCCTTCGGCGGCCTTGAGGTCGTCACGATCGCGGCCGCCGAGTCCGACGACCCGGTCCGCTCGGTGGCCCGCGCGGTGCGCAGCGCCGTCTACCGCATTCTCTTCTTCTACGTCGGCTCGATGCTGGTCATCGTGACGGTGCTGCCCTGGACGGCGCAGAAGGCGGGCGCCAGCCCTTACGTCACGGTCCTGGACTCGATCGGGGTGCCGTCCGCCGGGACGATCATGAACATCGTGGTGTTCGTGGCCCTGCTCTCGGCGCTCAACGCCAACCTCTACGGGTCCTCCCGGATGGTCTTCTCCCTGGCCGAGCGCGGTGAGGCACCGAAGGCCCTGCTGAAGGTGTCCGGCGGCGGGGTGCCGCGCCGCGCGGTCCTCGCGTCGGTCACTTTCGGCTTCGCATCGGTCGTCCTCAATCTGAAGTGGCCGGACTCGGTCTTCCTCTACATGCTCAACGCGGTCGGCGCGGTGCTGCTGTTCGTGTGGGCGTTGATCGCGGTGTCGCAGCTGCGGCTGCGCCGGCGCATCGAGCGGGACGCGCCGGAGCGCCTCGTCCTGCGCATGTGGGCCTTCCCCTATCTGACCTGGGCGGCGCTGGCCGCGATGGCCGCCGTGCTCGTCCTGATGCTGAGCGACGACGGGGCGCGGCCGCAGCTGCTGTGGTCCGCGGGGGCGACTGCTCTGGTGCTCGCGGTGGCCGGCCTGCGGGAGTGGCGGGAGCGGCGCGCGGGGCGGCCCGGACCAGAAGTGAACACCCCGTGAACATGACGTGTTCATTCCTTCACGACGTGTAAGCGTCGTGTCCGTATAGCGGTCCACTGTTCCCTGTCAGCGGTACAGGACTTCAGACTGTGGGCCCGCTCGTCCCCCCGTCTCGGCTACTGAACAGGGCACGCCCATGTCTCGGACGTCCACCCAGCAGGACGCAGCATCAGCGCCTGACCCCGCAGCACCTGATGCGGCACCCAAGGCCGACTCCCCGCTCGTCCACGGCCTCAAGCAGCGGCACCTCTCCATGATCGCCCTCGGCGGCGTCATCGGTGCCGGGCTCTTCGTGGGCTCCGGAGCGGGCATCGCCAAGGCCGGACCCTCGATCGTCCTCGCCTACGCGATATCCGGCGCCCTCGTCATGCTCGTGATGCGCATGCTGGGCGAGATGTCGGCCGCGAACCCGGCCTCCGGCTCCTTCTCCGTCCACGCCGAGCGGGCGATCGGCCCCTGGGCGGGCTTCACCGCGGGCTGGGGTTTCTGGTTCCTGCTCTGCGTCGCCGTCGGCCTGGAGGGCATCGGCGCCGCGAAGATCATGGTGGGCTGGTTCCCCGACAGCCCCGAGTGGGCCTGGGTCGCCCTCTTCATGCTCGTGTTCTGCGGCGCGAACCTGACGGCCGTGAAGAACTTCGGCGAGTTCGAATTCTGGTTCGCCGCGCTGAAGGTCGGCGCCATCACGCTCTTTCTCGGCATCGGCGTCCTCGCGATCCTCGGCATCCTGCCCGGCTCGGACACCCCCGCCCCCGGCCTGGAGAACCTCACCGGCGAGGGCGGCTTCATGCCGAACGGCACGGACGGCCTGATCATCGGTCTGCTCGCCTCCGTCTTCGCGTACGGCGGTCTGGAGACCGTCACGATCGCCGCCGCCGAGTCCGAGAACCCGGTCCAGAGCGTCGCCAAGGCCGTGCGCACGGCGATGTGGCGCATCGCCCTCTTCTACGTCGGTTCCATGCTCGTCGTCGTGACGCTGCTGCCGTGGGACAACAAGGACGTCGCCACCAAGGGCCCCTACGTCGCCACGCTCGACCACCTGGGCATCCCCGGCGCCGGGCAGATCATGAACGTCATCGTCCTGATCGCCCTGCTCTCCGCGATGAACGCCAACATCTACGGCGCCTCGCGCATGTCGTACTCCCTGATCGCGCGCGGCCAGGGCCCGAAGGCCCTCGGCCGGGTGTACAGCGGCGTGCCGCGCCTCGCGGTGCTCGCCTCCTCGGTCTTCGGCTTCGTCTGCGTACTGCTCAGCTACTGGCGCCCCGACGACGTCTTCCCGTGGCTGCTCAACATGATCGGCGCGATGATCCTCGTCGTCTGGATCTTCATCGCCGTCTCGCAGCTGATCCTGCGCCGCAGGACGGAGCGCGAGGAGCCGCGGAAGCTGGTCGTGAAGATGTGGGCGTACCCCTTCCTGACCTGGGTCGCGCTGGCCGCGATGGCGTACATCTTCTACCTGATGACGGAGCAGCCGGACACGCGCAAGCAGCTCCTCGCGACGGGCACGCTGACGCTGTGCCTCGCGGTGATCGGGTTCGTGCGGCAGAAGCTGGCGGAGAAGCAGGAGAAGCCGGCGGCGACCGCCTGATCGTCCGGCCCAGGAGTCGCGGCCGTCCGGCCGAGGCGTCGCGGCCCGCGGCTGTTACCTTCTGCGGGCCGCTGACGTGCGGCGCCGGACGACGGGGGGCGACGCATGAGGTGGGACGGGCAGAGCGGGCAGGACCGCGCGGGCACACGGCTTCCGGACGGCATGACTCCGCCGCGGCGCCCCCGTCGGCTGCCCCCCGCCTCACCCGGGCGTCACCTGCTCAACAAGCTGTTCTACGTCGCCGCCGTGCTCGGCATCGGCACCAGCCTGTGGGCGTACTGGCTCACGTACACGGACCTGCGGGACCGGGCCGCGAGCGAGAAGCGGATAGCCGAGGCCTGCGGCGGGGTGATCGACGCCGAGGCGGTCATGGAGCTGCGGGGCGGATTCGGCAGGGCCGTCGCGTGGGGCGAGGACGGTGGCGCGCTGCGGTCCGGCGCGACACCGCGGGAGTGCCGGGTCGGCTGGGACCGCGGCCGCAGCGGCCACCAGGGCTCCTTCTCCCTCCTCGTCCGTACGCCCGAGGACCCGATGCCGATGCACCTGGTCGGCGACAGCGTCCGGCTTGAGCCGTTCGGCCACCGGGGCACTCTCGCGTCCCGCCCGGCGGACGTGACACGCCGGGCCGATCACGCCGAGCCGCGCCCGCTGGGCGACGGGGCACTGGGCCACTACACCGACGACGCCGTCACCGTGCGGGCCGACTGCGCGGCCGGGAAACCCTCGGCCTTGCAGGTCACGGCCAAGGCCGGATACGACGACGTGTCGGACGCCGACCGCGAGATCCTGGCCGGTCTCGCCCGCGACTCCCTGACCCGGGCCGCGGCCCGGCTCGACTGCCGCATGCCCCGACTCCCGGACGTGCCGACCGAGTTGCGCGGCCCCGAGCGACAGCTCAGCGCCCCGAAGACCGCGCGCGCCTCCTGCGCCTGGTACGCCCGCCACCTCGACGACACGCGGCGCGGCCGCCTCCCCGACCGCCTGCTGGAAACGCCCACGGGAGCCGAGAGCACGACGGAGACCTGCCTGCTGGCGGTCAGCCCCCGCGGCGTGCGCGCGACCACGCCACACCTGAGCGACTCCCAGCGGCGCCTCACGGACAGCGCGCTCACCCACTCGCCCTGGTGGATGCGGACGGCCTCGTTCTTCGGCGCCGAGGCGCGGTCCGTGGCCGTGCACGACTACGACGAGCCGCACGCCGCCAAGCCCGGCACCGCGGGCGGCGGGGAGGGCCTCGGCGCCTGGTGGGCCTCCTCCGTCTGCGACGGGCGCCCCGCGGTCCACACCCTCACCGTCAGCTATACGTACGACAACCTGACGCGCGACCGGCTGCGCGCCCTGTTCCGCGCGTACGTCGACGACATCACCGCCCGGCGGGGCTGCACCGACGTCACCTTCCCCGCCCCGGCCGCCTTCCGCTGATCCCGGCGGTACACCGTCTCCAGCCCTAGGTCGAAGGGCCGATCCCCCCTGCCCTGCCGAAGCCCTCACCTGCTGCTAGCCTGCACTTGCACATCGTTTGCAATAGGTAGCAACAAGCAGTAGTTATGCAGTCGGAGGGCTCGGTCATGGCCATTTACACGCTTCCTGAACTTCCGTACGACTACGCGGCGCTCGAGCCGGTCATCAACCCGCAGATCATCGAGCTGCACCACGACAAGCACCACGCGGCGTACGTGAAGGGCGCGAACGACACCCTTGAGCAGCTGGAGGAGGCGCGCGACAAGGAGACGTGGGGGGCCATCAACGGCCTGGAGAAGAACCTCGCCTTCCACCTCTCCGGCCACATCCTGCACAGCATCTACTGGCACAACATGAACAGCCCCAAGGACGGTGGCGGCGGCGAGCCGCTGGCCGCCGACGGTGTCGGCGAGCTGGCGGACGCGATCACCGAGTCCTTCGGCTCCTTCGCCAAGTTCAAGGCCCAGCTGACCAAGGCCTCGGCGACGACGCAGGGTTCCGGCTGGGGCGTGCTCGCCTACGAGCCGCTCAGCGGCCGCCTCATCGTCGAGCAGGTCTACGACCACCAGGGCAACGTCGGCCAGGGCTCGACGCCGATCCTGGTCTTCGACGCCTGGGAGCACGCCTTCTACCTTCAGTACAAGAACCAGAAGGTGGACTTCATCGAGGCTATGTGGCAGGTCGTCAACTGGCAGGACGTCGCCAAGCGTTACGAGGCCGCCAAGCAGCGCGTGAACAGCCTGCTCCTGGCCCCGTGAGGCGCGCCGCCCCGTGAAACGTCCTGCCTCGTGATCGTCTTCTCAACCTTCGCTGAGGCAGGCGGATAGAGGAAAGACCCCCGTGAGGACGTGACTCACGGGGGTCTTTCGGTGTCCGGCGTTCCGGTGCACCGTGTCCTGCATGGTGGACGAGAAGCACTGCCCGACCTGTCGACAACTGCACCTCTTCCGCAAGGTCACCCCCGACGAGGAGGCCCACATCGCCGGGGAAGTGGGGCTCGCCAAGGCCCGCGGCTTCTGGCGCTGCACCAACCCCGGCTGCCGGTGGGTGCAGCCGTACCACGTGCGGAGCCAGGGGTTCCGTCTCCCCGAGGAGACCTTCGGCTAGCGCGGCTCCGCGGAAGGCGGGTCAGTCGAAGATGGGGCCCTGCGTGCGCGTCCGCTTGATCTCGTAGAAGCCCGGCGTCGAGGCGACGAGCAGCGTGCCGTCCCAGAGCTTCGCCGCGGCCTCGCCCTTGGGGGCCGGGGTGACGACCGGGCCGAAGAAGGCGATCTGCTCGCCGTCGGCGCCGGGGACGGCGATGACCGGCGTGCCGACGTCCTGGCCGACCTTGTCGATGCCCTCCTTGTGGGAGGCGCGCAGCTGGGCGTCGTACACATCGGAGTCCATGTGGTCGGCGAGGCCGGCGGGCAGGCCGACGTCCTCCAGGGCGCCGACGACGGCCTCCCGGGTGGGGCCCTCGCCGCGGTTGTGGAAGCGCGTGCCGAGCGCGGTGTAGACCTTGCCGGCGATCTCCTCGCCATGCTCCTGCTGAGCGGCGATGACGACGCGGACCGGCCCCCAGGCCTTGGTCCTGAGCATCTCCTGGTACTCCTCGGGGAGCTCGTCGATCTTGTCCTCGTTCAGGACGGCGAGGCTCATCACGTGCCAGCGGACCTCGACGTCGCGGACCTTCTCCACCTCGAGCATCCAGCGCGACGTCATCCACGCCCAGGGGCACAGCGGGTCGAACCAGAAGTCGACCGGGGTCTTGGCCGTGCTCGCAGCGTTCGTGTTCTCGGACATGTCTCTCCCTAGGGGATGTGTTCGGCGCCTGGGGAGGGGAACGTCGGGGGCCTGCCAGGGCATTCCCGGATGTCGGCGGCGGACGGCCCATGCGAGGATCAAAGACATTCGTACGAGTCATGCGAGTCACAAGGGAGTGCCGCCCGTGCCCGGTGAGAATCTGTCCCGCGACGAGGCCCGCGAGAGGGCCGCGCTGCTGTCCGTCGATGGCTACGAGGTCTTTCTGGACCTGCGCTCGGCGGTGGGCGAGGGCGGTCAGGAGCCGCGCACCTTCCGCTCGGTGACCACGATCCGCTTCCGTGCCGAGCCCGGCGCCGCGAGCTTCGCCGACCTGATCGCGCCGAGCGTCACGGCCCTCACGCTCAACGGCAAGGACCTGGACCCGGCCGAGGCCTTCGACGGCACCCGCATCACGCTGGAGGACCTGGCCGAGGAGAACGAACTGGTGGTGGACGCCCAGTGCGCCTACAGCCGCACCGGTGAGGGCATGCACCGCTTCGTCGACCCCGAGGACGGCGAGGTCTACCTCTACACGCAGTACGAGCCCGCGGACGCCCGCCGCGTCTTCACCAACTTCGAGCAGCCCGACCTGAAGGCCCCCTACCGCTTCGAGGTGCGGGCCCCCGAGGGCTGGACGGTGTGGTCGAACGGCGTGGGTGAACTGTCCGACGGCGTATGGAAGTTCGCCGAGACGAAGCCGATCTCCACGTACATCACGGCGATCGCCGCCGGCCCCTACCACTATGTGACGGACTCCTACGAGCGCGTCCTGGCCGACGGCACGCGCCTGGAGATCCCCCTCGGCGCGATGTGCCGCAAGGGCCTCGCCCCGCACTTCGACGCCGACGACATCTTCCTCGTCACCAAGCAGGGCCTGGACTTCTTCCACGACAACTTCGACTACCCCTACCCCTTCGGGAAGTACGACCAGGCGTTCGTGCCGGAGTACAACCTCGGCGCGATGGAGAACCCGGGCCTGGTGACGTTCCGCGAGGAGTTCGTCTTCCGCGGCAAGGTGACCCAGGCGTCGTACGAGCGCCGGGCCAACGTGATCCTCCACGAGATGGCCCACATGTGGTTCGGCGACCTGGTCACCATGCGGTGGTGGGACGACCTGTGGCTCAAGGAGTCCTTCGCCGACTTCATGGGCTCCTTCTCGATGGTCGAGGCGACCCGCTTCACCAACGGCTGGGTCACCTTCGCCAACAACCGCAAGTCCTGGGCCTACCGCGCCGACCAGCTGCCCTCCACCCACCCGATCACGGCCGACATCCGTGACCTGGAGGACGCCAAGCTCAACTTCGACGGGATCACGTACGCCAAGGGCGCATCGGTCCTCAAGCAGCTCGTCGCGTACGCGGGCCGGGACGCCTTCCTGGAGGGCGCCCGCCGCTACTTCAAGCGGCACGCGTACGGCAACACCGTCCTCGGCGACCTGCTGTCGGTCCTGGAGGAGACCTCCGGCCGCGACATGTCCTCCTGGTCGCGGTCCTGGCTCCAGACGGCGGGCGTCAACTCGCTGACCCCCCAGGTCATTTTGAACGCGGAGGGCCGGATCACCGAGCTGTCCGTGCTCCAGGAGGCCCCCGAGTCGCACCCCGAACTGCGCCCGCACCGCGTGGCGGTGGGCCTGTACCGCAGGACGCCCGGCGGCGACCTGGAGCGGTACGCCCGCGCGGAGGCCGACGTCGACGGCCCGCGCACGGTGGTGGCCGAGCTGGCCGGCGAGGCGGCCCCCGAACTCGTCCTGGTCAACGACGACGACCTGACGTACTGCAAGATCCGCTTCGACGAGACCTCACTCGAGACGCTGCGGGAGCACCTCGGCGACCTGACCGACCCGCTCGCCCGCGCCCTGTGCTGGTCCGCGCTGTGGAACCTCACGCGGGACGCGCTCATGCCCGCGCGGGACTTCATCGGCCTCGTGCTGCGCTTCGCGGGGCGCGAGAGCGACATCGGCGTGCTCCAGATGCTGCACACGTGGGCCAACGCCGCCCTCACGCAGTACGCCGCGCCCGACTGGCGCGAGGAGGGCGGCCGGGTGCTCGCCGAGGGCGCGCTGCGGGAGCTGCGCCTGGCGGATCCGGGCAGCCAGCACCAGCTGACCTGGGCGCGGTTCTTCGCGGCGGTGGCCACCTCGGCGGCCGATCTCCAGCTCCTGGAGGGCCTGTTGGCGGGCACGGCGAGGATCGACGGCCTGGAGGTCGACCAGGAGCTGCGCTGGGCTCTGCTCGGCCCCCTGGCCGCACACGGCGCCGCCGACGAGGAGGCCCTCACGGCCGAGCTGGCCCGCGACGACACGGCCTCCGGCAAGCGGCACCAGGTGCGGTGCCTGGCCGCGCGGCCCTCGGCGGCGGTCAAGGCGCAGGCGTGGGCCGCCGTGGTGGAGTCGGACGCGCTGTCCAACGCACTGGTCGAGGCGACGATCGCCGGGTTCGCGCAACCGTCGCAGCGGGAGCTGACCGCGCCGTACGTCTCCAGGTACTTCGAGGCGATCGAGCGGGTGTGGGCGGAGCGGTCCATCCAGATCGGCATGGACGTGGTGCGGGGACTGTTCCCGCACCTCCAGGGCGCCGAGGCGCTCGCCGCCGCCGACGCGTGGCTGGCCGCCCATGAGAGCGCCGCACCGGCCCTGCGGCGCCTGGTCCTGGAGGCCCGCGACGACCTGGCCCGCTCGCTGCGGGCGCAGGCCTGCGACGCGGGGGCCTAGGCCGGGGGGAAGTCTCGCCGGGGGCGTGCGGCTGTCCGCCGCCCCCGGCACCCCGCGGGTGCCTTCGCTACCGCGCCCGTTGGATGACCCACCGCCGCGTACCGCCGTGGTTTACCCGCTGCCGCGAGGGGTGGAGCGGAAAGTCAAACGTCCGTGGGACGCGGTGTGAGGGGCTTCCCCCGTAGCTTCCTGTCTTGACCGCACAACCCGTTGAGACACAGGGGGAACACCTTGCGAAAGGTCAAGATCGCATCGATGGCGGCCTCCGCCGTACTGCTCGGCAGTGGCCTGACGGCCGCCGTGGCGGGGCCGTCCGCCGCCTCGGACTCACCCGTCAGCCCGGCCCGTGCCTGCACGGAGAACGCGCCGCGCTTCACCAGCTACCCGGGCACCGGCGCCAACGACCCGGCGTACTGGCCCGCCAGGGGCACCTACGCGACCACCACCACCCGGTGCAAGGACATCAACGTCAAGCTCAGCAGCGCCGCCCGCGACGTGCGGACCTGCTTCAAGAAGGGGTCGGGCTGGGAGTGCAACAGCTGGAAGCGGATCGGGAGCAGCTGGAAGCTGGCTGCCTCGGACGTGCTCGACGGCACCAAGTTCTTCCTCCAGTTCAAGGGCACGAGCCGCGCCACGGGTTCGTTCGACTACTGAGGGGGAAAGCTCATCGGCAGTCGAACGCCCGTGCTTTAGGGCGAGCTTGTCCGGGTTTGACGACGAGTGTGTAACAGCGGTTAGGGAGCGGAGCGGAGGCGGGAACGACCGGGGCATGAACCACGACACCCCGCTCTCGCCGCTCCCTCTCCAGCACCTCGCCGACATCCAGCCCCGCGTCCTGAGCACCGCCCAGCTCCGCGAGCACGGCGTCTCCGCCACGGACGCGGGCACCCACTGCCGACCCGGCGGTCCCTGGCAGCAGCTTCTGCCAGGGGTCTGCCTGCTGCACCCGGGGCCGCCGACCAGTGAGGAGCGGCTGCACGGCGCCCTGCTCTACGCGGGGCGCCCACCGGCCCAGCGGGCCGCCGCCGTGCCCGCCCAGCCCACCTCGGGCGAGCCGCACGCCCCGTACGCCGACGCGATGATCACGGGCCTGGCGGCGCTCGCCCTGCACCGCTTCTCGTCCGCTCCCCCGCTGCTCTCCCTGGACCGCATCGACATCCTGGTGCCCCGCACGCGCCGCCTGCGGTCCGCCGGGTTCGTGCGGCTGGTGCGCGGTTCCGCACTGCCGGCCCCCCAGCACCTCACGGGAGTTCCGGTCGCCCCGGTGGAACGCGCCCTCGCCGACGCGGTGGCGCAGCTCACCGAGGCGGGCTCGGTGCGCCGGCTGCTCAGCGAGGCGGTGCGCGGCGGGCACTGCGAACCGCCCGCCGTCGTACGGGAGCTGGCCAACGCCCGGCTGCTGACCCTGCCGCACGTCGTGGACGCCGTGGACTCGCTGCTCGCCGAGGGGCGGGCCATCGCGGAGGACCGGCTGTACCGGCTGGTGGCCGAGCATGGCCTGCCCGACCCCTTGTGGAACGTCGACCTGCGGCTGCCCGGCGGCCCGCACCTCGGCGGCGTCGACGCCTACTGGCCTCAGCAGTCCGTCGCCGTGGAGCTCGACACCCGCGCGCCCCGGCAGGGCGCGCGCCAGGACGACGACGCGCTGTGGTCCGAGTACGCCCGCAAGCGCGAGCACTTCGAGCGGCTCGGCATCACCGTCGTCCACATCACCCCGAGAAAGCTCCGGGACACCCCGGACCAGCAGGCGGCCGTCGTGCGGACCGCGCTGATGGCGTCGACGGACCGTGACCCGGCGGCGTACGTCGTGGTGCTGCCCAGGTAGCGCGTCGGCCGCCCCGGCGGGGTCTTCGCTATCCCTGCCCGCGCCCGCAGAACTCGGCGTCGAGGACCGGGCCCGCCTCGCCGCCGGGACCGTTGAAGTTGAGGGCCAGCGCGTGGCGGCCGTCCGCCGTCGTGCCCGCCAGGGACGACGAGCCGTGGATGTCGCCGCCGTGGCCCCACACGACCGTGCCGCACGAGGTCGTGAAGGGCTGGATGCCGAGGCCGTACCGCTGGCCGGGCCGGTCCTCGCCCTTGGGCACGGTGGTTTTCATCGCCGCGAGCTGCCGCTTCGGCAGGAGCTCGCCGCGCAGCAGCGCCGTGTAGAAGCGGTTCAGGTCCGCCGAGTCGGAGATCATCTCGCCCGCCGCGCCCGCCATGGAGGGATTGAGCTCCGTGACGTCGTGGCGCTTGGCGCCGGGGTCGTCGGAGAGCCTGGTGTAGGCGCGGGAGCCGGGCGCCGGCATCGTCGACGCGGTCCCCGGGACGGACGTGGCGCGCAGGCCGAGCGGTTTGATGACGCGCTTCCTGATCTCCTGTGCGTACGGGGTGCCCGTCACCCGCTCGATGATCATGCCCGCCAGTACGTAGTTGGTGTTGGAGTAGTTCCAGCCGGTGCCGGGCGCGAAGTCCGGCTCGTGGCGCATGGCGATCCCCACCAGCTGCTCGGGGGTCCAGGTGTCGTGGCGGTGGGCGAGGAACTCCTCGCTGAACACCCGTCGCTGGAAGTCGTCGTCGGCCGTGACGCCGAAGATTCCGCTGGTGTGGTTGAGGAGCTGGCGCACCGTGATGCGGTCGCCGTCGTGGCCGTTGCCCTCGACGACGCCCGGCAGCCACCGTCCGACCTTGTCGTCGAGGGACAGCTTCCCCTCGGCCTCCAGCTGGAGGAGGACGGTCGCGACGAAGGTCTTGGTGATGCTGCCGACGCGGTAGCGGTCGTGGGCCCCGCGCGGGGTGGCGCGCTCCAGGTCGCCGAGGCCGGCGGCGGCGTTCCAGCGACCGTGCAGGTCCCTGGCCTGGGCGGTGACGCCGGGGGCGTCCTCGTTCAGGGCCTTCTCCATGGCGCGCAGGGTCGCCCGGTGCCGCTCCCCGTCTCCGGGCGGCGCCGCGACCGCGGGGGCCGCGAAGGCGCCCGCCGCCACCACCGCCGCCAGCGTCGCCGCCACCCCGGTCCATCTCCTGCGCGCTGTCATGTGCCGCCCTCTCCTGGTCTGTCCGCGTCGGTCGGCGGGAGGGACTCCGGGCGCGGCGCGCGGGTTGTCCACCGGGGAGAGGTTGAGCTGTTATCGGCCTTTGCGCAGCACCAGTTCCGTGTTCCGGTCGCCCGCCTCGCCGACCGAACCGGGCTTCGCGCCGGGGGCGTTGAAGGACAGCTCGCGGTAGAGCGCGGCCAGACCGGTCTGGGAGAGATCGGCGAAATCCGTGCGGTGGGGCGCGGCCGATTCGATGAGCGTGGTGAAGACGGAGAGGGTGCCGTCGTGGTTGTCGGCGAGTTCCACGACCCGCGCCAGCTGCGGGAAGTCGATGTGGGAGGCGGTGGAGACCTCCCAGAAGGAGCCGTCCGGGGTGTGGTGCGGGGTGATCTTGTTCTTGTGGCTGTGGCCGTTGACCCAGGCGACGACGGACGGGTGGCGGCCGAGCAGCGCGAGGACCTCCTCGCCACCGTGCCGCGCCTCGCCGGGCCGCGCCGGGTCGTGGCGGAGGTTGCGCATGGTCCTGCTGGTGTGGTGGCTGAAGACGACGACGTACGAAGGTCCGCCGGCCCGCCGTTCGTTGGCCGTCAGCTCACGCTCGAGCCAGCGCAGCTGGGTGGTGCCGAGCGAGCCCTCGTAGTGGCCGCCGGGGTCGGTGGTGTCCAGGCTGATGCCGAGCACGTCGTCGCTGACCCGGAAGGAGTAGTACTGGGTGGCGGACGCCAAATTCTCCCGGGTATAGCCGTGGCCGACGGGGCCGGGGCCCTTGTGGGCGGGGTCCAGGTGCGCCTTGACGTACTCGGCGGGGGTGAAGGGCGCCCGCGACTCGTCGGGCGTGATGGACCGCATGCGCCGCGCCTCGCTCTTCAGGAGCTCCTTGAAGTGGGCGCCCTTGGGGTCACGGCCCTTCTTCACGGCCTTCCACAGGGCGGCGCCGCGCATCTCGTCGAGGGACATCAGCTTCTTGCCGCCGACGGCGAACTCGGTGAAGTAGGAGTCCTTCGGCGCCCAGCAGCCCCCGGGCAGCGCGTCGTGATTGCCGACGGTGGAGTACCAGGGCAGTCCGAGGCCCGGGCTGTTGACCTCGCGGACGGCGGCGTCGAGGAAGCCGGGCAGACGCGGGAAGCCGAGCGCCTTGTCGGTGTCGCGCAGGGCGTCGTCCGGGTGCCAGTACAGCTTGAGGCCGCTGTCCTGCACGCCTTCGTAGCGGCGCGGGTCGCCGGTGTTGGGGGTGATGCGGCCGCCGCTCATCACCTTGAGGAACCAGTCGAGTTCGGTGCGGGAGTTGTTGTCGGTGTTGTCGCCGGTCGTGACGACGCAGTGCAGGGGCGCACCGGTGGCGGGCGCGCCGCGCAGGGCGTTGACGCGCTCGACGAGGGAGACCGCGCCGGCCACCGACAGGGACTCGTGGGGGCGCCAGGCGCTCGCCGTCTGCGCGCGCAAGTACTCGTACCGCAGAGGGTGTTGTACGTCGACGATGTGCAGGTCGGTGAATTGCACGAAGGCGGCGAGCGCGGTCCGGCGCCCCTGACGCCCCGGCTTCGCCGCCGCGAGGTCGGCACGCACCGTACGCCGCCAGGCGGGCCCGTCGCCGAGCCGGCGGTAGCCGGAGGTGCCGCGCGGGGCGGCGGCGGTGAGCAGGGTGGTGCCGCTCTTGTACGGCATGAGGGGCGCGGCGGGCGCCGGGCGGGAGCGGGGCACGGTGGCGTGGCCCGCGGGCGCGGCGTTGCCGGAGCCGGCGCCGGGGCCGAGCGCGTAGCCGATCCCGGCGGAGAGGGTGATCGCCCCGGCGGCGGCGAGGACGGAGCGGCGGTCGAGGCGGACCGTGGCGGGTGCGGTGGCGACAGAGCGTATGCGCGGCATGCGCGGTCTCCCCGGGTGCGAACGCGTCGACAGTGGTCGCGGGGCCCGGGGGCCGGGGTGCGGCCCGCGAACTTCCCGCTCTCACTGGATCGTTGGCATCGGGGGTGACCTGTGTGTGAACGACACCGCAACGACCGGCGCCGATCACCGTACGTGGATCACCGGGCGCCCTGCGCGGTCACGCACCCCTCCCCGGGCGGAGAGGAAGCGGTCACTCCACGTTCACCTTCGAGGGAAGGGAAGGCTCGGCGGAGGCTCAGCGGCCGGGGTCAGCGCCGTCAGGGAGGTGACCGTCGGAGGGGCGGGCGCGCCACAGTGCGAGGCCGATGTCGACGAGTCCGACGCGGTCGAGGTCCGCGACGGACTCCAGGGGGTGCCAGGCCGCGAGGTCAGTGGAGCCGTCGGTCTCGTGGCGCAGTTCGCCGCCGGTGATCCGGCCCTCGTACAGGATGCGCAGCCCGTGGAAGTCGGCGACGGCGCCGAGTCTGCGCGGGTAGCGGCGGCGCAGGGAGTCGACGCCGAGGAGGGTCACCGGTTCGACGACGTATCCGGTCTCCTCGTCGGCCTCGCGGATCACGGTGTCGTAGGGGTCCTCGCCGTGGTCCATGCCGCCGCCGGGCAGCGTCCAGCGTTTGCTGCCGTCGCCCGCGACCCAGCGGGCCAGCAGTACCTGTCCGTCGCGTACGCATACGGCGTAGGCCGCCACCCTGAGCTCCTTGTGCACAGACCGACGCTAGTCGCCCACGGCTGGATTGGCAGGAGAGTACTCAGGGTCGGACCAGCGCCAAGGGCTCGCGGAGCGGGTCTCGACCGCCTCGGTCAGGGTGAAGCGGACCGTGCGGGAGCCGTCGTCGGCGTAGTCGGTGCGGGCGGTGCCGGTGAGTTGGAGGGTGGTGCCGGTCGTCCAGTCGAGGAAGAGGAGGCCGGCGCGGGGGTCCTCGTGGAGGTTGCCGAGGGAGAGGAACATGGCGTTGCCGGGGTAGTCGTCCCACTCCAGGGTGGTCGGTGAAGTGACGCGTACGAAGCCGGGGTCGCCGCCGCGGTGTCCGGCGTCGGCGCCGTGCGCGTGGACGGTGGCGAGGAAGAAGGTGTCGCTCGCGGCGACGGACGCGTGCTGCTCGGCGGTGAGGCGGGTGGTGCGGTGGGGTTCGCCGGGGCCTTCCGGCCTCCGGCCCTCGTGCAGTGTGCGTTTTTGCAGGTACTTCGGGCAGTTGGCGAAGACCTGGTCGGCCTCGATCGCGAGGCCCCGGGGTGTGGGGCGGGACCTGCCGTTCAGTCGCATGCGGCGCCTGGTGCGGGGGTCGAGGGCGAGGGTGCCGACGGGGGTGTTCTCGCGGGCCAGGGCGGGGGCGAGGGGGTCGGTGGCGCGGGGGGTGCCGGTGATCGAGATCTGGCGGGGGCCCGTGGCTCGCACGAAGCCGGGGGTGCCGGTCAGGAGGGAGGCCCAGACGGCGCCGGTGGGGTCGGTGCCGGTGATCACCAGCTGGGGCTGGATCTCCAGGAAGGCGGCGGCGATGGGGCGGACGCCTTGGCTTATGGAGCGGGCTACGTGGTCGGCGAGTTCGCGTACGCCGGCCTTGTCCTGGATGGCTCGGGAGCCGTGGTGGTAGGGGGTGTGGCGGTAGGGGGTGTGGCGGTAGGGGGTGTGGTGGTCGGCTGGCGGGGCCATGGGGGCTCCGATCCGGGGGTGTGGGTTCGGGTGCGGGTGCGGGTGTGTTGTGGCTGGTCGCGCAGTTCCCCGCGCCCCCTTCGGGGCGCTCATGTGGATGTCCGTCCGCGGGTGCGTTGTGGCTGGTCGCGCAGTTCCCCGCGCCCCTTTCGGGGGCGCTCGTGCGGGGTGGGCTAGAAGAAGCCGCAGGTTGGGGCCGACTTCACGGGGGTGGGCTCGTTCTGGGCTCCGGAGGGGGCGAAGATCTCCAGGCGGGTGCCGTCCGGGTCGTGGAAGAAGATGCCGCCGGACGCGGCGCCCTCGCCGTGCGGTACGACGCCCTCGTAGGCGAACTCCACGCCATGGGCCCGCAGCGCGCTCTCGTAGTCCTTGACGCGTTCGATGGAGTCGGTCTCGATCGCGAGGTGGTGCAGGCCCGCGTGGGCGCCCGAGTACGCGGCGTCGGCCTGCTGCCAGAGCGTGAGGACCGGACGCGCGCCGTCCCCGAGGAAGGCGAAGCGGCGGCCCTCCTCCTTGCCCTCGCCGATGACCCCGTAGCCGAGGACGTCGCGGTAGAAGGCGAGCGAGCGTTCGAGGTCCGTGACGTTCAAGCCGATGTGGCCGGTGCGCGGAGCGGTGGATGTGGTGCTCGCGGTCATGACTCTCCCCTGGTCTGGTCGTGGACGTGTCGCGGCGCCGCCCCGAGCGGGGCGATCTAACCATTGAATGTGAGGTTAGGGGTTAGCTGTCGCGTGCGTCAACCGGTCACGTAGCCTTGAGCGGTTAGCACTGAAGGGAGCACCCCATGCCCGCCGCAACCCACGACCCCCGCCCGCTCACCGGCGAGCCGCTCTCCCTCGACCTGCTCAACACCCGCTGGGTGCACGACGGCGCACGCCAGGACCTGCTGACCGGCGTCGAGGGACTCGCCGTCTGGCTCGCGGCGAACGGCCTCGCCGAGCGCTTCCCCGCCGACGGCCCGACCCTGGAGCACGTGCTGCGCGCCCGCGACGCGCTCGCCTCCGCCGTGGACTCCCCCGGCGATGCGGCCGCCGCCGCCCGCGTCGACCGGATCCTCGGGCACGGCCGGATCCGCGCGAGGCTCTCCGCCGAGGGCCCCGGCGAGGAGCCCGAGTTCGCCGACGTGACGTGGGGCGCGGCCTGGCTCGCCGCCCGCGACTATCTGAACCTCCTGGCCACCGCGCCCGACCGGATCCGCGGCTGCGCCCACGAGGCATGCGTCCTGCACTTCTTCGACACCTCGCGCAACGGCACGCGCCGCTGGTGCTCCATGGCGGCCTGCGGCAACCGCGCGAAGGCTTCGCGGCATTACGCCCGCTCGCGCGACGGCCGGTAGCAGTAGCCCCAAGTCACCCTATGAACCGCCTTGTCCACCATGACGTATGGCGGAATTGCGTCACGCCCTGATCACAGCTCGGACAACTCTCCCCAAACAGCTGTCACTTACGTAAGGCTGAGCGGTCATCCGGCCCCGGATTCCGGAACTTCGCGGAAACCGGGCCGTATGAACCCTCCTCCCGACCTTCACGTACAGGGATGCCGATGCCCAGATCCAGTTCCAGCGCGAGACCCCCGGTCTCAGGACGCGCGCCCCGCCTCGCGATAGCCATCGGCCTCACCGCCGCGCTCTGCGCGACCGGGGCGGCGCCCATGGCCTTCGCGGCGGACGACGCCCCCGTGCCCGAGCCCAAGTCGGCCGCGGGCAAGCTCGGCCCGGCCGACGCCGACCTGCTCGCCGAGGCCAAGGCGGACGGCGAGAAGACCGTCACGATGATGGTCGCCACCGCCCCCGGCGCCACCGAGCGGGTCGCCGACCAGCTCGACGCGGTCAAGGGCGGCTCGGTCGGCCGCACCTACGACAAGCTCGGCTACGTCCGCGCGACCGTGCCGACCGGCAGGGCCGACGCCGCGATCAAGTCCGCCTCGAAACTGTCGTCCGTGCACGCCATCGACCTGCGCCATGAGATCGAGCTGGACGACCCGACGCCCGCCGCCGACCGTGCCAAGGGCGCGGCGCTCGGGGCGAAGGGCACGTACCCGGGTCCGGGCAGGAAGACCCCGGCGAAGAACCCGTACAACCCCTCCGCCGAGACGGGCGCCGTCGACTTCGTCAAGAAGCACCCGAAGGCGGACGGCCGCGGCGTCACCATCGGCATCCTGGACTCCGGCGTCGACCTCGGCCACCCGGCGCTGAAGAAGACCACCACCGGCGAGCGCAAGATCACCGACTGGGTGACGGCGACCGACCCGATCGTGGACGCCGACGGCACCTGGCGCCGCATGACCGACGCGGTCAGCGGGCCCACCTTCACCTGGGACGGCAAGACCTGGAAGGCCCCCGCGGGCTCCTTCCAGGTGAACCGTTTCCGCGAGTCGGCCACCACGGGCGGCGACGCCAAGGGCGACATCAACCGCGACGGCGACACCACCGACAGCTGGGGCGTCCTGTACGACGCGGCGGCCGGCACCGTGCGCGTCGACCTGAACGACAACAACGACTTCACCGACGACGAGACGATGAAGCCGTACAAGGACGACCACCAGGTCGCCTACTTCGGCAAGGACAATCCGGACACCGACGTCGTCGAGCGCGTGCCGTTCGTCGTCGAGATCCGCAAGGACGTCCCCACCGACCCCTACGGCGGTGACTGGGTCGGCAAGAAGGCCGACTTCGTCAACATCGGCGTCATCGAGTCCGAGCACGGCACGCACGTCGCGGGCATCACCGCGGCCAACGGCCTGTTCGGCGGCGAGATGGACGGCGCCGCCCCCGGCGCCAAGCTGGTCTCCTCGCGCGCCTGCACCTGGACCGGCGGCTGCACCAACGTCGCGCTCACCGAGGGCATGATCGACCTCGTCACCAAGCGCGGCGTCGACATCGTCAACATGTCGATCGGCGGCCTGCCCGCCCTCAACGACGGCAACAACGCGCGCGCCGAGCTGTACACGCGCCTCATCGACACCTACGGCGTGCAGCTGGTGATCTCCGCGGGCAACTCCGGCCCCGGCGCGAACACCATCGGCGACCCGAGCCTCGCGGACAAGGTCATCTCCGTCGGCGCCTCAATCTCCAAGGAGACCTGGGCCGCCAACTACGGCTCCGTCGTGGAGAAGAAGTACGCGATGATGAACTTCTCCTCGCGCGGCCCGCGCGAGGACGGCGGCTTCACGCCGGTCATCTCGGCGCCGGGCTCGGCCATCAACACCACGCAGACCTGGCTGCCGGGCTCCCCGGTCGCCGAGGCCGGCTACCAGCTCCCCGCCGGTTACTCGATGCTCCAGGGCACCTCGATGGCCTCCCCGCAGGCCGCGGGCGCCTCGGCGCTGCTGCTCTCCGCCGCCAAGCGCGAGAAGGTCGAGCTGACCCCGGCGAAGCTGCGCACCGCGCTCACCTCGACCGCCGACCGCATCCGCGGCGAGCAGGCGTACGCGCAGGGCAGCGGCCTGATCGACGTGGTCGGCGCCTGGCACGCCATCGAGGACGGCGCGAAGGCCCACACGTACACCGTGAAGGCCCCGGTCGACACCGCCCTGGAGCAGGAGCTGAAGAAGCCCGGCACCGGCATCTACGACCGTGAGGGCGGCCTGAAGACCGGTCAGAAGCGGACGTACGACGTCACGATCACCCGCACCTCGGGCCCGGACCGCGGCATCCGCCACGAGCTGGACCTCGTCAACAACCACGACAGGACCTTCCGCCTCCTCGGCGATGATGACGTGACGCTGCCGCTGAACAAGCCCGTCACCGTGAAGGTCCAGGCGAAGGCCGCCTCCGCCGGTCTGCACAGCGCGATCCTCACCGTCGACGACGAGCGCACCGAGGGCGTCGACCGGCAGATCATGTCGACCGTCGTCGTCGCGGCGCCGCTCGCCAAGCCGTCGTTCACGTTCGAGGCGGACGGCTCGGTGCAGCGCAACAGCACCACGTCGCACTTCGTCACCGTGCCCAAGGGCACCAAGTCCCTCGAAGTCGCCCTCGGCGGCCTGAAGGACAAGAGCCAGACGCGCTTCATCGCCGTGCATCCCTACGGCGTCCCGGTCGACTCCACGTCGTCGATCGTCTGCTACCCGAACTACGAGAACCCGGCCAACACCTGCCGCCCGGACCTGCGTTCGTACGGGGAGCCGCAGCCCGGCGTCTGGGAGATCGAGGTCGAGTCGCGCCGCACGTCGCCGCTGCTCGACAACCCCTACGAGCTGAAGGTCTCCGCGCTCGGCGTCGACTTCGACCCGGCCGTGCAGACGGTCCCCGAGGCGAAGGTCGGCGCCCCGGCGCCCGTCGCCTGGAAGGCCACGAACAACTTCGCCGCGGTCGAGGGCAAGCTGAAGGGCGGCTCGCTCGGCTCGTCCAAGTCGGCGCGGCCCAGCATCGGCCAGGGCGCCACGCAGACCACCACGGTGGAGGTGCCCGCGGGCGCGGAGCGGCTCGACGTCGTCATCGGCTCCCCGGCCGATGTCGCCGCCGACCTGGACCTGGCCGTCAAGAAGGACGGCAAGGTCGTCGGCTCGTCGGCGGAGGGCGACTCGGAGGAGTCCGTGAGCCTGACGAAACCGGCCGCCGGTACGTACACGATCGAGGTCGTGGGCTACTCGGTGCCGACCGGTTCGACCGCCTACGACTACCGGGACGTGTTCTTCTCGGACGCGCTCGGCAAGGTCACGGTCGACGGGTCGAAGACGGTGGAGCTCGGCAACGGCGACTCGGCGCGGGTCGAGGCCGCGGTCGAGGCGAAGGCCCCGGCCGCTGAGGGCCGTGAGCTGTTCGGCGAGGTGTCCCTGCTGAACGCGGGCGGCACGGTGGCCGGTAGCGGCAGCGTGAAGATCGAGAAGGTCGCGCCGTAGCGGTGACCGACTGACCCCAAGCGCCGGGTGGGCTCGGAACGAGCCCACCCGGCGTTTCTCATTGCCGGCACCGGATGCCCACCGAACCCGGCAGGGCCTTGAGGATCAGGCGGCGCAGTTCGTCGCCGTCCTTGCCGGTGGGCCAGTTGTCCGGTTCCGCCGCACCCTTGGGGATGGTGATCAGGGCGCGGTCGCCCTTCCGCAGGCGCGGGTCCACGTCATGGCTCATCGGGAACGTGACCGTCCGGTCGCCGGACGCGGGCTTGATGTACCGCGTCACCTTCAGCGTGATCCGGTCCCGCGCGGCGCCCGGCACCGCGTCGACCGCCGAAACCGTGCCCTCCACGATGAGCCGCGAGCACGCGACGAAGCCCTCGGCGGTGAGGTCGGCCTCCGCGTGCCCGGAGCCGTCGCCCCGCTCGTCGGGCGCCGCCGCCTTCGCCCCGCTCGCGTCCGCGTCACCGCCGCCCGCCCCCATGCCCGCGTCCACGGCGAGCCATCCGAGCCCGCCGATCACGGTGACGGCGGCCACCGCCGCGGCGACCGCGCCGAGGGCGAGGGTGAACCGCTGCCGGGCCGTGCGCGGGGCCCTGAGCGGGACGACCCGTGCCGGCGGCGCCCCGGGAGCGGCCGCCAGTGTCTCGCCGATCACCCCGAGCCGCTCCCGCAGGAGTGCGACATCCGCCACAGCCGCCGCGTGCTCGGCGGCGAAGGCGGGGTCGCGCAGCGCCTCCTCGGGGACGGGGTCCTCGGTGATCGCCGCCATCAGCGCGTCGAAGCCGTCATCGCCGGGCACCGTCACACCACCTCCCCTTCGTGCAGCCGCGCCCGCAGCAGCCGTACCGCCGTGTGCAGCCTGCTCTTGACCGTGCCCTCCGGAATGCCCAGCTCCGCCGCGATGGCGCGCACCGGCAGATCGGCGTAGAAGCGCAGCACGACGACCTGCCGCTGGGCGTCCGGCAGCTCGCCGAGGCCCTGCGCCACGGCCATGGACAGGGCCCGGGACTCCGCGCCGTCCTCGTCCGTGGTCTCCCGCCACAGCACGGCGAGCCGCTCCCCGAGCCGCTCCTGCCTGCGCCGGGCCCGGTGCCAGTCCATGGCGAGGTTGGAGGCGACGACGGCCGCCCACGCCGAGACGTCACGCGGCGCCTCACGCCCGTCCGCGGCCCGCTCCAGGAGCTTCAGCCTGACCTGCTGCACCCCGTCCGGCAGGTCGGCGTGCGGCACGCCGCCGAGCGCGAGCACCGCCCGTACCCGGTCCTCCTGGGCCGGATCGAGCGGATCCGCCCGCTCCGTCTCGCGGCGCCGCTGCGCGCGGCGCGTCCCGATGCGCGGCAAGATGCCCCTCCCCTCCCCCGCCTTTCCCCTACGACGCCGGGGCCGCCGGAAACGTTCACCGCGAGTGTGGCGTCCCGCACCTCGGACAATGGATTGGACAACCCGGGCCTGGACAGACGCATGATGGAGCCACCCCCCACAGCCAGGCCGAGGTCACGAGGCCGCACGCACATACGGAGGAAGTCCCTGTGAAGGTCGGAATCGTCGGAGCCACCGGTCAGGTCGGCAAGGTCATGCGCAAGATCCTCGTCGAGCGGAAGTTCCCGGTCGACGAGCTGCGCCTGTTCGCCTCGGCCCGCAGCGCCGGCACCGTCGTGGACGGTGTGACCGTCGAGGACGCCTCCACGGCCGACTTCTCCGGCCTGGACATCGTGCTCTTCTCGGCCGGCGGCGCCACCTCCAAGGCCCTCGCCGAGCGGGTCGCCTCGCAGGGCGCCGTCGTGATCGACAACTCCTCCGCCTGGCGCATGGACCCCGAGGTCCCCCTCGTCGTCTCCGAGGTGAACCCGCACGCGGTGGCCAACCGCCCCAAGGGCATCATCGCCAACCCGAACTGCACGACGATGGCCGCGATGCCGGTCCTCAAGCCGCTGCACGCCGAGGCGGGCCTCGAAGCGCTGGTCGTCGCGACCTACCAGGCGGTGTCCGGTTCCGGCCTCGCCGGGGTGGACGAGCTGTTCGAGCAGGTCAAGAAGGTCGGCGAGGACGCCCCGAAGCTCACGCACGACGGCTCGGCCGTCGACTTCCCCGAGCCGGACAAGTACGTCGCGCCCATCGCGTACAACGTCCTGCCGATGGCGGGCTCCATCGTCGACGACGGTCTGAACGAGACCGACGAGGAGCAGAAGCTGCGCAACGAATCGCGCAAGATCCTGGAGATCCCGGAGCTGAAGGTCTCCGGCACCTGTGTGCGCGTGCCCGTCTTCACCGGCCACTCCCTCCAGGTCAACGCCCGCTTCGCGCGTCCGCTGAGCCCCGAGCGCGCCGCCGAGCTGCTCGCGGAGGCCGAGGGTGTCGTCGTCACGGACGTGCCCACGCCGCTGGTCGCCGCGGGCAAGGACGACTCCTTCGTGGGCCGCATCCGCAAGGACGAGACGGTCGACAACGGCCTGGCGTTCTTCATCTCCGACGACAACCTCCGCAAGGGCGCGGCGCTGAACGCCGTGCAGATCGCGGAGCTGGTCGCGGCCGAGCTCAAGGGCTGACCTCAGCCGCGTACGTCCCGACGGGGGCGGTCACCCTTCACGGGTGACCGCCCCTTTCGCGTACGCCACGGTGATCAGCGCCAGCCCGGCGAGGCCGCCGCCCAGCCACAGCACGTCATCGGCGCCGCGGCTGTCCGCGACCCGGCCACCGGCGAACGCGCCGAGGGCGATCGCCACGTTGAAGACCGCGGCGAAGAGCGCCGACGCGGCCTCGCGGGCGTGCGGCGCGGCGGCCATCACCCAGTTCTGGGCGGAGACCGAGACCCCGCCGTACGCCAGGCCCCACGCCACGAGCAGCGCCGCCGACGCGGCGAGCGAGCCGCCCGCGGGCACCAGCAGGAGCACCACCGTGCCGAGCCCCGCGCAGATGGCGAGCAGCGCCCGGCGCGGGTCGCGGGCCGCGACGGCACCGCCCGCGAAGTTGCCGGCGATGCCGGCCGTCCCGTAGGCGAGCAGCAGCCCGCTGATCAGCCCCGCGCCGATGCCGGGCACCCGCTCCAGGACGGGGCGCACGTAGGTGTACGCGGCGAAGTGGCCGGTGACCAGGAGCGTGACGGCGAGCAGCCCGGACCGCAGCCGCCCGATGCGCAGCAGCCGGGCGAAGGCGCCGAGCCGCACGGCCTCTCCGGCGGGCAGCGCGGGCAGGACCATGGCGAGCAGCGCCGTGACCGCCAGCGAGAGCGCGGCGAGCGCCGCGAACCCCCAGCGCCAGCCCGCCAGTTCACCGAGGAGCGTACCCGCGGGGACGCCGAGGACGGACGCCACCGCGATCCCGCTGAAGATCACGGCGGTGGCCCGTCCGGCGGCCGCCTCCTCGCGGACCAGCCGCACCCCGAGACCGGCGGCGATGGCCCACACGCCGCCGATGCACACGCCCACCAGGACGCGCGCGACGAGCAGGACACCGAAGGCGGGGGCGAGCGCCGAGGCCAGGTTGGCGGCGGCGAGCAGCGCCATCAGGGCGCACAGGACCGTACGCCGGTCCGCGCGGCGCACCGCGACGGGCAGCAGCAGGGCGGCGAGCGCCGCGACGAGGCCCGGCAGGGTGACGGCGAGGCCCGCGGTGCCGTCCGAGACGCGCAGGCCGGAGCCGAGGGAGGTGAGGAGGCCGACGGGGAGCATCTCCGTGGTGACGACGGAGAACGTGGCGGTGGCGACGGCGACGACGGCGGGGCCGAGAGGGGCACGGCCCAAGGGGGCCGGGTGTGGGGGGAGTTGTGCGCTCTGTGACATGTCGTCCACCCTCGGGCGTGGCCGCACGCGGAACAACGCCGGAGATCTCATCCTTGTATGAGCCAGGCTCATCGATCCCGCATGAGCATGGCACGGGAGGGGCGCGGACATGCAGGGGCTGGAGATCCGGGAGCTCGAATGTTTCCTCGTGCTCGCCGAGGAGCTGCACTTCGGGCGGACCGGCGAGCGGCTGTACGTCTCGCAGAGCCGCGTCAGCCAGCTGCTCGCCGCCCTGGAGCGCAGGATCGGCGCCCGGCTCGTCGAGCGGACGAGCCGCCGGGTGCGGCTGACTCCGCTCGGCGAGCGCTTCCTGCGGGAACTGCGCCCTTCCTACGACGAGTTGGCGTCTACGGTCGAGCGGGCGCGGGCGGCGGCGCGGGGCGTCGAGGGCACGCTGCGGATCGGCTTCCAGGGGACGGCGGACGCCCGTCTGATGCGGGCCATCGCGGAGTTCCAGGAGCGGCATCCCGCGTGCGTGACGGAGATCGCGGAGATCCCCTTCGCCGATCCGTTCGGCGCGGTGCGCCACGGCGACGTGGACGCGGCGATCGTGCTGCTGCCGGTGGCCGAGCCGGACCTGGTCCTCGGGCCCGTCTTCTCCAGCGAGCGGCAGACCGTCGCCGTCTCGGTGCGGCACGCGTTCGCGGGGCGGGAGTCGCTGACGGCGGCGGAGCTGAAGGACACCCCGCTGATCGCGGCGACGGAGCCCGCGCCGGCGTACTGGCGCGCCGCGCACGCCCCTTCGGACGTCCCCGCGCCCGCGGTCCGCACGCTCCAGGAGGGGCTGACGCTGGTGGCGGCGGACCGGGGCGCGATGCTGCTGTGCCGGCCGACGGCGGAGTACCACGGCCGCAAGGACGTCACGTTCGTGCCGGTGGACGGGCTGTCGGATTCGGTGCTCGGGATGGTGTGGCACCGGGACGGGGAGACGGCGCGCGTGCGGGAGTTCGCACGGGTCCTGGCGGGGGGCGAAAGGTAGCGCGTCAGGCGGGCCTGCGCACCTCGAAGTGGAAGCAGCCGTACTCCACGGCGCGCACGTGCACGAGGGCGGTCTCCGGGTCGGCGAAGGCCTCGTCGAACGCGGCGTCGAAGCCCCGCGTCCCGTCCCGCGGGATCTCCAGCAGGCGCCCGCCGATGATCTGCCCCCGCGCGTTGTAGCGGCGCAGCGTCCGCAGGGCCCCGGCGCGGGAGAAGGGGTAGCCGGCACGCTCCTGTGCCGGTCCCTCGCACGGGTCGGCGTGGATGAAGACGGGGCCCTGCTCGTCGTAGGCGCCGGGGTCCGCGCCGGTCTCGGCGGCCCAGCGGCGCAGGGGCGCGTACGAGACGAGGGCGACGCGCTCACCGGGGGCGACCGGCCGCAGGCAGCAGCGCAGCGGGGATCCGCCCTCGTGGTCGACGTACGGGACGCAGGGACGCCCCGCGTCGTCGGTGTCGCGGAGCCGGGCGAGGGCGTCGGGGGCGATGGGGCGGGGGACGTAGGCGGTGTCGGGGTGCGCGGTGGTGTTCATGGGTCGAGCCTCGCGCGCGGGAGGCGGCGGGGGCTGGCGGTTTTCGGACGTGGCGCTCGCGCCGCGGGGCGGTCAGCCGATGCCCCACGACCCGCGGCTGTTCAGCTCCGCCGCGTCCACGCCGGTGGTCCTGCGGTACGCCGCGCCCAGGGCTGCCAGCTCTTGCGGCGTCAGGACGTCCGTCACGCGCTCGAAGCCGTCCGGGGCCCGCTCCGCGACCGTCTGGAGGACGCGGTCGGCCGGCATGTCGCGGTTGGCGAGGACGAGGGCGTTGACCGCCTCCCTGCGCACCTCCTCGTAGGCCCGCAGCCCCGCCTCGCGGTCCGGCGAGGTGTACGCGAGGCAGCGGGCGAGGACACGGGCGTCCAGGACGGCCTGCGAGCCGCCGTTGGACCCCACCGGGTACATGGGGTGCGCGGCGTCGCCGAGCAGCGTGACGGGGCCCCGGCCCCAGCGGGGCAGCGGGTCCCGGTCGACCATGGGGTACTCCAGGATCTGCCGGGTCGAGGCGAGCAGCGCGGGGACGTCCAGGTCGCCGACGCGCCACCCCGCGTAGTACGGCAGGACGTCCGAGAGCCGCCCCGAGCGGTTCCAGTCGGCGGGCCCCGCCATGGCGTGCCGGTGCGCGCGCGGGAACCGCACCTCCGCCACCCAGTTGAGCAGCGCCCTGCCCCGCTCCTCGGCCGCCCGCGAGATCGGGTAGACGACGAGCTTGGCGGCGGCGTTGCTGCCCGCCACGGCGACCGTGCGGCCGCCGAGCACCGGATGCCACTCGGCGACGCCGCGCCACATCCGGATGCCGCTCCACAGCGGCGGACCCTCGCCCGGGTGCAGCATGGCCCGTACCGCCGAGTGCAGGCCGTCCGCGCCGATCAGGGCCCGGGCCCGCACCGCCTGCTCCCGGCCGCGCGCCACGTCCCGCAGGATCACCCGCAGGGCGGTCCTCTCGCGCTCGGCGAGGCGGACGAAGGCGGTGCCGGTGTGCACCACGTGGTCGCCGAGCCGTTCGCGCACCGCGGCGAGCAGCAGGAGGTGCAGGGCGCCGCGGTGCAGGGAGTACTGCGGCCAGTGGTAGCCGGCCGCGAGGCCGCGGGGCTCGCCCCAGATGCGGTTGCCGTGCCGGTCGAAGTGGACCATGGCGTCCGGCGCCACCGCGGTCGCGGCCAGCTCGCCGCCGAGCCCCAGCTCGGTCAACTCCCGTACGGCGTGCGGCAGGAGGTTGATTCCCACACCGATCGGGCGCGGCTCGTCGCCCGCTTCCACCACGCGTACGTCGATGCCCGCCGCGTGCAGGCTGAGCGCGGCGGTGAGTCCGCCGATACCGGCGCCCGCCACGAGTACGTCGATCATGACTGCCGCGCGGCCGGGCCGGCGCCGCCCGGCCCTTCGGTCCTCAGCATCTCCCGCATCCCCCTGTGGTCACCGTGGTCCCGGCGGGTGGTCGTCAGGCCGTGGTCGGCGGCCTGTCCTGGCCGGGGCGGTCGCGCGGAGCGTAGCGGCACCGCAGCGGGAGAACAATGGCTCGGGCGGCCACGCGAACGCGCATGGAAGGATGGCCGGAAACACCACAAGTCGCACCCCCGAATGACAGAACCATCCGTCTGACCCATCCGTCTGAACCCCCGTCTGAACCACCGTCTGAACCACCGTCTGAACCACCGTCTGACAGACCACTCGTCGTACCCGAGGAGATGACCGCGTGCCCGGCACCAATCTGACCCGCGAAGAGGCGCAGCAGCGGGCGAAGCTGCTGACCGTTGACTCGTACGAGATCGACCTCGATCTCTCAGGAGCGCAGGAGGGAGGCACCTTCCGGTCCGTGACCACGGTGCGCTTCGACTGCGCCGAGGCGGGCGCGGAGACCTTCATCGACCTGGTGGCCCCCGCGGTCCACGAGGTCGTCCTGAACGGTCACTCGCTGGAGGTGGCCGCGGTCTTCCGCGACTCGCGCATCAAGCTGCGGCACCTGGCGGCGGGCCGCAACGAACTGCGGGTCGTCGCCGACTGCGACTACACCAACACCGGTGAGGGCCTGCACCGCTTCGTCGACCCGGTCGACCAACAGGCCTACCTGTACACGCAGTTCGAGGTCCCGGACGCGCGCCGGGTCTTCGCGAGCTTCGAGCAGCCGGACCTCAAGGCGACCTTCCAGTTCACCGTGAAGGCGCCGGACGGCTGGACGGTCGTCTCCAACTCGCCGACGCCCGAGCCCAAGGACTCCGACGGCAACGTCTGGGTCTTCGAGCCGACGCCGCGCATCTCGACGTACATCACGGCCCTGATCGTCGGCCCGTACCACTCGGTGCACTCCTCGTACGAGGGCCCGGACGGGCAGTCGGTGCCGCTCGGCATCTACTGCCGGCCCTCGCTCGCCCAGTTCCTCGACTCGGACGCCATCTTCGAGGTGACGCGGCAGGGCTTCGACTGGTTCCAGGAGAAGTTCGACTACGCCTACCCGTTCGCCAAGTACGACCAGCTCTTCGTGCCGGAGTTCAACGCGGGCGCGATGGAGAACGCGGGCGCGGTGACCATCCGCGACCAGTACGTGTTCCGTTCGAAGGTGACGGACGCGGCGTACGAGACGCGCGCGGAGACCATCCTCCACGAGCTGGCCCACATGTGGTTCGGCGACCTCGTGACGATGGAGTGGTGGAACGACCTCTGGCTGAACGAGTCGTTCGCGACGTACACCTCCATCGCCTGCCAGGCGTACGCGGAGGGCTCGCGCTGGCCGCACTCCTGGACGACGTTCGCCAACTCCATGAAGACGTGGGCGTACCGCCAGGACCAGCTGCCGTCCACGCACCCGATCATGGCGGACATCCGTGACCTGGACGACGTCCTGGTCAACTTCGACGGCATCACGTACGCCAAGGGCGCGAGCGTCCTCAAGCAGCTCGTCGCCTACGTCGGCATGGACGAGTTCTTCCGGGGCGTGCAGGCGTACTTCAAGCAGCACGCGTTCGGCAACACGCGCCTGTCCGACCTGCTGGGCGCGCTGGAGGAGACCAGCGGGCGCGACCTGAAGACGTGGTCGACGAAGTGGCTTGAGACGGCGGGCATCAACGTCCTGCGTCCGGTCGTGGACGTCGACACGCGCGGCGTCATCACGTCCTTCGCGGTCAAGCAGGAGGCCCCGGCGCTGCCCGCGGGCGCCAAGGGCGAGCCGACGCTCCGCCCGCACCGCATCGCGATCGGCCTCTACGACCTGGACGAGACGTCCGGGAAGCTGGTCCGCACCGACCGCGTGGAGCTCGACGTCGACGGCGAACTGACGGCGGTCGACGCGCTGGTGGGCAAGGCCCGCCCCGCGGTGATCCTCCTGAACGACGACGACCTCTCGTACGCGAAGGTCCGCCTGGACACCGAGTCCCTCGCCTTCGTCACGGAGCACATCGGCGACTTCGAGGCGTCGCTGCCGAGGGCGCTGTGCTGGGCCTCGGCGTGGGACATGACGCGCGACGCGGAACTCCCGACGCGGGACTATCTCTCCCTGGTCCTCTCCGGCATCGGCAAGGAGTCCGACATCGGCGTCGTGCAGTCGCTGCACCGCCAGGTGAAGCTGGCCCTCGACCTGTACGCGGCGCCCGCGCGCCGCGAGGAGGCGCTGACGCGCTGGACGGAGGCGACGCTGTCCCACCTGCGGGCCGCGGAGCCGGGCAGTGACCACCAGCTCGCGTGGGCCCGTGCCTTCTCGGCGACGGCCCGCACGGACGCGGAACTGTCGCTCCTTGAGCGGCTGCTCGACGGCTCGGAGACGATCGAGGGCCTGGCCGTCGACACGGAGCTGCGCTGGGCGTTCGTGGGCCGGCTCGCGGCGACGGGCCGCCTCGACGAGGCGGGGATCGCGGCGGAGCTGGAGCGGGACAAGACGGCGGCGGGCGAACGCCACGCGGCTTCCGCGCGGGCCGCGCGGCCCACCGCGGAGGCGAAGGCGGCGGCCTGGGCCTCGGTCGTCGAGTCCGACACGCTGCCCAACGCCGTGCAGGAAGCGGTGATCGGCGGCTTCGTCCAGACGGATCAGCGGGAGCTGCTCGCGCCCTACACGGAGAAGTTCTTCGCGGCGGTCAAGGACGCGTGGGACTCCCGGTCCCACGAGATGGCCCAGCAGATCGCCGTCGGCCTCTACCCGGCGCTCCAGGTCTCCCAGGCCACGCTGGACGCCACGGACGCGTGGCTCGCCTCGGCGAACCCGTCCGCGGCCCTGCGGCGGCTGATCACGGAGTCGCGGGCGGGGGTGGAGCGGGCCCTGCGGGCGCGCTCGGCTGACGTCTAGCGGTTTGGCGCGGCGGGGCGGGGCCCTCCGGGGGGTGGCTGGTCGTTGGCTTCGGCTGCGGGCGGCCGGGGGCCGCGCCCCGCGGCTTTGGGCTGCGGGGCGCGGCTCACCGCGGTGCTGCGGCACCTGGAGGCGAAGGCTGACGTGGTCGGCTCCGTCTCGTGGCGAACTACGGCGGTCAGGCACCCACGACCAGCGTGCCGAGGGCCGTGCGCCGGTGGGTGACCGAGCGGCCGGTGCGGGTCGTCGTCGCCATGCCCGCCGATCTCAGCGCGGCCGCATGGGACGAAGCTGCCGCATTGCTGACCTGGAGGGCGCGGGCCAGTGATGTGGTGGTGTGAGGTTCGGCGAGCAGGCCCAGGGCTTCCAGCCGTGTGCGGCCCAGGAGGGCGGCCAGGGCCTCGGTGGAGGCGACCGGACCCCCAACGGCGGGCGGGAGCCCGGCACCGGCTGGGTACGTCAGGACCGCGGGATGACCCGGGGTGTCCTGGAGAAGTGGGCCCGCCGGGTGATGGAAGGTGGGCAGCAGGAGCAGACCGCGCCCGTCGAGGCAGACGTCGCGGTCCGGCGCCGCGCCGGGCCATTCCCATACGCCCTCGTGGAGCCGGCTGCCTGGAGCCAGGCCGGTCAAGGCGGCGGCCACGCCGTGCTCGGCGGCCGTCAGGGCGTAGCGGGTGAACTCCTCGCGGTGCAGATCCTGCACGACGGACCAGACCGGGGCCAGGACCGTCTCGAACGCGGCCCGCTGCGCGCGGTGCAGGGTGTGCCAGGCGGTCTCGTCGCCCGCGTGCAGGCCTCGGATCCAGCGAGGTACGGGCACCGCCCCGTAGACCCGCTCCAGCTCGGATCGGACGAGACCGGGGCTGGTGGCTCGGATCTGTTCGAAGCCGTCGGCCATGGTGTCGCCGATGACGTCGAGAAAGGAGGGCGGGCGGCCTTCCGGAACCAGATCGGCGAGTGGGCCGGCGGTGGCTGGGAGAGAGCGCAGGATGCGGCCGCGCCACGGCGCGAACAGCGGCGGCCCGCCACGCCGGACCACGGCTGTCGTCAAGGCGGCGTGCAGCTCCTGGAGCGGCGCCGGGCGGGGTGTGAACCGGATACGGGCGAAGTCCTCCGCGGTGAAGCGGACTCGCAGCACTCGCACAACTCCTCGTCCTGGGCCAGCCTTTCGGCCAGGGCCTGAACTCTCGCGTCGTTCGGGCCCCGCCTCAAGGATGCTCGCATGACGTCTCGACGCACCCTTTTGAAGGGCACCCTGTTCGGGAGTGCCGCCGCCCTGCTGCCCACGGCTGCGCCCGCATCCGATGGCGGCTCCATCCCCCGGCTGCCCCCGCCCGCCGGCCCGTACCCCGTAGGCATGCGGACGGTCCATCTGACGGACCCGTCCCGGACCGACCCATGGGTGGGCGGCGTGCGCGAATTGATGCTGACCGTTCTGTACCCGGCCCGATCGGTACACGGCTTCAGCCGGGCCCGTCAGCTCACCCCGGTCGAGGCCAGGGAGTTCGCCGGCCTCGCGCCCCACGTCCATCCCGGACTGCCACAGCCGGGAACGGTGGACTGGGGCGCGGTCCTCACCCACGGGCACGTGGGTGCGCCACCGCTTCCCGGGCGTCGGCCTGTGCTGGTGTACTCACCCGGCGGCGGCGACTCCCGCACGCTCGGCACGACCCTCGCGGAGGACCTGGCGAGCCACGGTCGAGTGGTCGTCCTCGTCGACCACCCCGGTGACGCCTCCCAGGTGGAGCTGCCGACCGGGCTGCGGACGACCGTCCTGTTCGGGCCGCCGGACCCGGCGACCTTCCGCACGATGGTGGACACCCGGATCGCGGACCTCCAGCTGGTCCTGGGCCGGCTCAGCGACCTCCCGCTCGCCCGGTTCATGGACTCCCGCCGGATCGGGTTGTACGGGCACTCCGCGGGCGGCACGGCGACGGTGTACGCGGCCCATGACGACCGCCGGGTCGGCGCGGTGGTGAACCTGGAGGGCTATCTCGACCTGTACCCGAAGCTGGCCGGCCTCGAGCGGCCGCTGCTGCTGTTCCGCACCGACGGATTCGACGGCGCCGCCCGCATCGAGTCGTCCTGGGCGGGGCTTCCCGGCCGCCGCGTGCTGCTCCCCGACGCGAACCACTGGGCGTTCACCGACTACGGCTCGCTCGTCCCTCGGCTCCAGGCCTCCGGTCTCGTGACAGCGACGGCACGGACCGCGCTCGTCGGCCCCGGCGACCCTGCGGTGACACTCGCTGCGGTACGGCGCCGGGTGGGGACCTTCTTCGCCCGTCATCTGTAGCAACGGGACCACGAGGCGGCGGCGGGCGGCCTGCTCCAGCCCACAGGGGCGTCGGTCGTCGCGGCCGACAAGACCGACGACGTGCGCACCGCGTACCCGGAGGGCAGCCCCATCGCCTCCACCGCCGGGTGATGGGCGGGTGGGACATCCGCGCGGAGCGCGGCTCAGACGGGACGCTCCACCACAACCCCCCGCAACGCTGCCAGCACCCGGGACACCCCCGCCCCACCCGCCGCCCCCCTCCTCACCGCCGCGATCACATGCCGCCGCGGCCGGTCCTCCGCGAGGCCCCGCATCACCACCCCGTCCCGCCGCACCGCCGCCATCCGCGGCACCAACGCCACCCCCATCCCCGCCTCCACCATCGCGAGGATCGCCGTCCACCCGGAAGCCGAATGCGCCTGCTCCGGAGTGAACCCGGCCCCCTCGCACGCCGCCCGCGTGATCTCCGACCAGGGTCCACTCCCCCCGAAGATCCACGGCTCCCCCGCCAGATCGGCCAGCCGCAGCCCCTCGGCCGCCGCCAGCGGATGGTCACCGGGGAGCGCCACGTCCAGGGGGTCGGCGACGAGCGACTCCCGAGTGAAACGCGTGTCCGCGTCGGACGGGGCCGGCGCCTGCACCGCGAGGGACAGCGCGACGTCCACCTCCCCCGCCGCGAGCAACTCGTACGCCTCCGCCGCCTCGGTCTCCCGTACCCGTACGGAGATGCCCGGCGCGGCCTCCCGCAGCGCCCGCACCGCCGGCACGACGAGCGCGGGCACGGCGGTCGAGAACGCCCCCACCCGCACCTCCCCCGCCTCGCCCTGCACGTAGGCCGCCAACTCCGCGTCCGCCCGCTCCAGTTGGGCGAAGACCGCTTCCGCGTGCCGCAGCACGAGATGGGCCGCGTCGGTCAGCCGCACCCGGCGGCCATGGGCCTCCAGAAGCGGTACGCCGAGCTGCTTGGCGAGGTTGGACAGCTGCTGCGACACCGCCGACGGCGTCATGCGCAGGACCTGCGCCGTCGCCGTGACGGTGCCCCGTTCACTCAACGTACGCAGGATCTGGAGCTTCTTGATGTCCCACTCGCTCATGGGGTCAACGTACCGACCGGCCGACAGGCCCGGCCGCACCCCCGCCCGCCCCTACTTCGCGCGGGCCGCGCCGAGCACGACCCCGCCGAGGATCAGCCCCATGCACAGCACCTGGAGCCACCCCATCGCCTCGCCGAGGAGCGCGAAGGAGAGCAGGGCCACGCAGACCGGCTGGAGGTAGTAGACGACTCCGGCGCGGGCGGCGCCGATGATCGAGACGGCCTTGTTCCAGGCGAAGAAGGCGACCGCCGAGGAGACCACGCCCACGTACAGGAGCGGCGAGACCGTGCCGGCCGTCGGTTCGAACCCGCCCTGCACGGCGTAGCTGACGACGAACACCGGCAGCAGCATCAGCGCGCCGAGCACGAACGTCGTGAAGAGGAAGGGCAGTCCGCCGATCGCCGCGGGCTTGCGCCTGAGCAGCGCGCTGTACGAGCCGAAGGAGAACGCCGCCGCGATCACCCACAGGTCGCCGACCGCCAGGTCCATGACGAGGGAACCCTTGCTGACCAGCAGCAGGACGCCCGCGCAGGCGACGAGCATGCCGGTGACACGGCGCGCGCCGAGCCGGGTGCCGCCGAGGCGTTCGTGGACGGCCATCAGGACGGGCGACGCGGCCATGATCATGCCCATGTTGCCGGCGGTGGTCGTCAGGCCGGCCTGGTTCACGAGGGTGTTGTAGACGGTGACGCCCAACAGGGCGGCGAGCAGCAGGAAACGGAGGTGCTCGCGCAGCAGCTTCCGCTGCCGCCAGGTCTCCCGCACCGCGAACGGCGCCACCGCCACGATGGCGATGATCCAGCGCCAGAACGCGTGCTGAATGGGCGGGACGGAGTCGTGCAGGGCACGGGAGGTGACGAAGCTGCCCGACCAGACGACCGTGGCGAGTGCCGCGAGGGCGAGGCCGACGCCTATGGGCCGCGCGGCCTTCGCCGTGGCGGTCGCCACGGCGGCCGCGGGGGTGGGAGCGGGGGTCCGGTCGAGGAGTGCCACGAGGTATCCCTTGCCTCTCTCCCCGCCTCGGCGGGGTGTCTCGGTGTGTTGCGCGGCGTGTTGCGCGATGTGCTTGCGCGACGTTTCGCGCAACCACCGTGACACCGTGACACCCTGACACCAATCAGGTCCATCGAAAGTTTTTGCTGTTTAGTTGTAGGGAAACTGAATGGTTGTGGGGCGGCGCTCCCCCGCCCACGCCACGTACCCGTCCGGCCGCACCAGGAGCCACATGCGTCGCGCGCTCGCCCAGTGCGCCACCACCGCACGTCCCGCCTCCCGCCCGCACTCCTCGCCCTGCGGCGCGATGAGGACGAACTCGCCCGCGCGCAGGACTTCGTAGAGCCGCCCTTCCTTGAGCGCGACGTCGGGGGCCCGCCGCCCGACGAGGCGGTGGGCGCCCCTCGGGGCCGGGTAGGCGAAGCCGATGCCCGTGACCGTGCCGAGCACCTTCGTCCGGACCGGACGCACATGGGTGGCGACGGCGGCGAGCACCGCCCGGGCGCCCCGCGTCCACGCATGCTTGGCCATCGCGAGGCGGACGAGCGCGCCGCTGGTGCGCAGGACCGTCTTGCCGACCGGGTGCCGCTCGGCGTGGTAGGTGTCCAACAGCCTGTCCAACGAGCCGCCCAACACCCCTTGCGGCGCACGGCCGTTGACGGCGGCCGCCAGCTTCCAGCTCAGGTTGGCCGCGTCCTGGAGCCCCGTGTTCATCCCCTGGCCGCCGGCCGGTGAGTGGATGTGAGCGGCGTCCCCGGCGAGGAAGACCCGGCCCACGCGGTACGCGGGCGCCTGCCGCTCGTCGCTGTGGAAGCGGGACATCCAGCGGGGGTCGTGCATCCCGAAGTCCCGGCCGAGCGCCGCCCGGACGATCTCCTTGACCTCGTCGAGGCCGAGCGGCTCGCTGTCGGCGACGTCGCGGGCGCGGTTCCAGCCGATGACGCGGTGGTAGCCGTCGGCGAAGGGCGCGATGAAGGCGAAGGCGTCACCGACGGCGTTGACGGTGAGCAGCGTCGGCGGCGGCTCGGCGAGCCTGACGTCGGCGAGGACGAGCGAGCGGATGACGGACCTGCCGGGGAAGGGCAGCCCGACCGCCTCGCGCACCGCGCTGCGCAGACCGTCGGCGCCGACCGCGTAGGCCGCGCGCAGCGTGCCCGGCCCGCCCTCGGCGCCCCGGACTTCGATGCTCACCCCGTCGGCGTCCTGGGTGAGGCCGACGACCTCCGTCTCGTACGCGAACCGCACCCCGGCCTCCGCCGCCCGCCGCTCCAGGACCCGCTCGACCTCGTACTGCGGCAGGACCAGGACGTGCGGGAAGCGGGAGGGCAGCCGCGCGAGGTCGAGCGAGAAGCGGTCGAAGAGGCGCAGTCTGCCGAGCGGCTCCCCCTTGGCCTCCAGTGCGTCGGCGAGGCCGCGGGCGTCGAGCTGCTCCAGCGTGCGGGCGTGCACGACCATCGCGCGGGAGAGGTTGCTGATGCCGGGCGCCCGCTTCTCCACGAGGGTGACGGGGACGCCCGCCGCGGCGAGGTCCCCGGCGAGCAGCAGCCCGGTGGGCCCCGCCCCCACGACCACGACGCCGCCGCCGTCCGTGCCCGCCGCGCTCTCGGTGGTGCCTTTGTCCCCGGTCGTACCGTTCATGGCCGCCTCCTGATGCCAACACCTGTTGGTCAACGCTTGTTGGCCACGGTAGAACTGCCGCTATGGACTGTCAACAGATGTTGGCCTACGTTTGTTGGCATGACCGAGAGAGCCCACGCCACCGCCGAGCCGCCCGCCGATCCCGAGCCCCCGGCCTCGCCCGCCCCGGCCTCCGCCACATCCCCCACAGCCCCCGCGTCCGCCGCCCCGCCCCGCCGCTCCGACGCCACCCGCGCCGGCATCCTCGCGGCGGCCCGCGAACGGTTCGCCGCCGACGGGTACGAGCGCGCCACGATCCGCGCCATCGCCCGGGACGCGCGGATCGACCCGTCGATGGTGATGCGCTACTACGGCAACAAGGAGGGCCTCTTCGCGGCCGCCACCTCGGTCGACCTGCGGATGCCGGACTTCACGCGGGTGCCGCGCGAGGACGTGGGGCGGCACCTCGTGACCCACGTCCTGGACGTGTGGGAGGACGCGGGCGAACTCACCGCGCTGCTCCGCGTGGGCATCACGAACAAGGCGGGCGCCGAGCGCATGCGGGAGATCTTCGCCGAGCAGCTGCTGCCGGTGGCGCGCGAGGTCTGCCCGGATCCGGCCGAGGCGCCGACGCGGGCCGCGCTCTGCGCCGCGCAGGTGCTCGGCCTCGCGCTGACGCGCTACGTCCTGCGGTTCCCGCCGTCGGCCGCGCTGACGCGGGAGGAGATCACGGACTGGCTGGCGCCGACGCTCCAGCGCTATCTGACGGCCGACCGGCCCTGAGGGCGCCTGAACGCACGCCGAGGGCCCGGTCCACCGACGTGCGCGACTTGCGCGTACGCCGACGGACCGGGCCCTCGGACGAGGCTACGAAACGGGTGGCGTCAGCCCTGCTTCTGCTGCTTGCGGGACTTGTCGCCGACCATCACGAGGCCCGCGATCACCAGGAACAGCACGATGGGCGCGGCGACATAGAGGCCGAGCGTGTCGATGACACTCAGGCCGGGGCCCGGGTCGTCGCCGTCGTCGCGCGTGAGCGCGAGCGCGGGGGACGACATGAGCAGCATCATCAGCGTCGTGCCGGAGGCCAGGGCGCCGGCGCGCAGAGCGTTCTTCTTGTCCACGGTGCAAACGTAGCGAACTCCTAAACGGGGCGCGCGCCCGGGGGTGCCGTACGCGCCGTGTCATCGCTCTCCGCGCCCTCCCGGAAGACGGCCATGAACGCGTGCAGGCGCGGCGAGGCGGCCAGCTCCTCCAGGGTGACGGGGCGTCCGGTGGCGTCGGCGACCGGCAGCCGCCAGTTGGGGTACTGGTCCCAGGTGCCGGGGAGGTTCTGCGGGCGGCGGTCGCCGACCGCGTCCGGCAGCCAGACGCCGATCATGCGGGCCGGGGTGGCGAGCAGGAAGCGGTGCAGGGCGCGGATCTCGTCCTCCTCGCAGCCCGTCCCGCCGGGCAGCATCCCGAACCGGCAGAGCAGGCCGAGCCACTCGCGCACGTCGAGGGCGGCCTCGGCCCGCTCCTCGGCCAGGGGGCGGGTCAGCAGGCCGAGTTCGTGGCGGAGTTGCACGTGCTCGCCGGTGAGGCGGGCGGCGGTCGGCGGCAGGTCGTGCGTGGTGGCGGTGGCCACGCAGTCGGTGCGCCACGCCTCGGCGGGCAGCGGGCGGCCGGTGCCCGCCCAGTCCCGTTCGAACCAGAGCACCGAGGTGCCGAGCACGCCGTGCTCGCGCAGCGTCTCGCGCACGCCCGGCTCGACGGTGCCGAGGTCCTCGCCGATGACGAGCGCGTCCGCGCGGTCCGCCTCCAGGGCGAGGACGGCGAGCATCGCCTCGGCGTCGTAGTGGACGTACGTCCCCTCGGTGGGCTCGCGGCCTTCGGGCACCCACCAGAGGCGGAACAGACCCATGACGTGGTCGATGCGCAGGGCCCCCGCGTGCCGCAGCAGTCCGCGTACGAGGGCGCGGTAAGGGGCGTAACCGGACTCCGCGAGGCGGTCCGGGCGCCAGGGCGGCAGGCCCCAGTCCTGGCCGCGCGCGTTGAACGCGTCCGGCGGGGCCCCGACCGTCATGCGCGGCGCGAAGTGGTCCTGCTGGGCCCAGGCGTCAGCACCGCCCGGGTGCACGCCGACCGCGAGGTCGTGCACCAGGCCGATGTCCATGCCCGCGTCGCGGGCGGTGCGCTGGGCGGCGGACAGCTGGGCGTCGGTGAGCCAGGCGAGGCGGCAGTGGAAGTCGACGCGGTCCATCAGCTCGCGCCGGGCCCGGACGGTCGCGGGCGAGGACGGGTCGCGCAGGGCCGCCGGCCAGGAGTGCCAGTCGGGGCCGTGGACCTCGGCGAGGGCGTACCAGGTGGCGTGGTCCTCAAGAGCGGCGCCCTGTTCGGCGAGGAAGGCGTGGTAGTCGGCACGGCGGCCGGGGCCGAGGGGCACCTCGTGGAGCAGTTCGAGGGCTTCGCGCTTGAGGGCCCAGACCTCGTCCCGGTCGATCAACCGGCCCTCGCGCAGGACCCCTTCGCGCAGCGCCCCGGCACGGCGGCGCAGGGCGTCGGCGCGGTCGCGGGCGTCCCCCGTCAGCCGGGCGAACTCCGGGACGGCCTCGACCCGCAGGTGTACCGGGTCGGGGAAGCGGCGGGAGGAGGGGCGGTACGGGGACGGGTCGCCGCCCGGGCCTTCGGGCGGGCTCGGCACGGCGGCGTGCAACGGGTTCACCTGCACGAACCCGGCGTTCAGGGCGTGGCCGGACCAGGCGGCGAGCTCGGCCAGGTCGCCGAGGTCGCCCATGCCCCAGGAGTCGCGGGACAGCAGGGAGTACAGCTGCACCAGCAGCCCGTGCGTACGGCGCGGCGGGGTCTTGATCCGGCGGGGGGCGGCGATGAGGTGGGCCTCGGCGCGGCGCCCGTCGGGGCTCCGTACGAGAAGCCGGTGCACGCCGGGCGGCAGCCCTGCCGGGCCTTCGGGCGCGGGGGCGGCAGCGTCCGCCGGAGGCGCCGTCCACTCGATCACCTCGCCCCGCTCGGCCTCCACCCGCACCCGTGTCCCCCGCGGCAGCCCCGCGAGGGGTGCGGCCTCGGACAGGGGTTCGTCCGTCCAGGCGACCACCGTCGGCGGGAGCAGGCGTTCGGCCAGGTGCGCCTCGCGCGCGGCGAGGGCGGCGCGGATCGCCTCGGGGCCGCTCGCGTCCACACCGAGCGCGGCGAGGGCCGCGACGACCGCGGCGTCGCTGACGGGGACGGTGCGCCCGGGGGACGGGGAGTAGGAGGTGGCCACCCCGTACGAGGCGGCCAGCCGGGAAAGGGCCATCAGACCCCCATGGGGTCCAGGCCCGAGGCCATACCGGTGGCGGTGGGCTCGCTGGTGAGGGGGGCGGCGTCGGCGAGGGGCGGCTCGCTGGTGAGCGGCGCGGCGTCGGCGAGCGGGGGCTCGCTGGTGAGCGGCGGCTCCAGGCAGGTGCAGGAGGAGGAGCCGTCGAGGCCCGAGTCGGGGCCGGAGACCTGGCGCGTGTCCGGGCCGGCGGCCTGGCGCGCGCCGAGGCCGGAGAGCCGGCGCGAGTGGGGACCGGAGATGAGATGCGTGCCGGGGGCGGAGACCAGATGCGTGTCGGGGGCGGGGACCTGTTTGGAGAGGGCGGAGAGCAGAAGATTCGCGGAAGCGGCCACGTGGGGGCTCCTAATCAGGGGGCAGGTCACGGCAGCCCTACCCACTGCGCGGGGCCGCAGACGTATAGCGTGCATCAACGTGACCCTGGTCACAATTGCTTCTCCCGTGCGGGAGTTGCTTCGCGGGAGGTCGCGCGAAGGGCCCGGAGCCCCGTGGTCCGCGCATGTTCCGCGAAGAATCCCCCACCTCTTCCTCACTTCCGTTGACACCCCCGGCACCTCAGTGGTGGGCTCACTGCACACGTGACGTCAGGGCCCCCAGCGGAACGAGGCGAGAACGAGGAGTGGGCGTGCAGGTGCGGCGCAGGAAGGGCGCGGTCGCCATCGCGGCAGCCGTCATCGCGGGTGCGCTCGGCGGTGCGCCCGGCGCCATGGCGGCCCCGGGCCCGGGCGGGCCCAGCGCTCCGGCCACCTCCCCGGACAGTGGCAGCGACGGCATCGGCTCCGGTGACCGTGGGAGCGGCGCCGCGCTGCCGTCCGTCTGGCCGCGCCCCCAGTCGATGGACTCCGCCGGGAACGCCGTCACCGTGAGGGACGACGTCGTCCTCGTGACACCGGCCCACGACGGCCGAGGCGGCCGGGGCGACCGGAGCGGCACGCTCGGCGAGGACTCCGGCGACGCCTTCGACCCGTACGCCCTCGAAGCGCTCCGCGAAGTACTGCACGACGCCGGTGCCCGCCGTGTCACCGAGGTGCGCGAAGGCGAGCCGCTGCCCACGGGCGGCGCCCTCGTCGTGCGCGTCGGCGGTCCCGGCGCCGAGCGGGCCCTGCGCGTCCTCGGCGCCGGTGAGCGCGGCGACCTGCCGTCGGGCGGGTACCGCCTGGCCGTCGGCCGCGTCGACGGGCGCGACACCGTCGCCCTCGCGGGAGCCGGCGAGGACGGCCTCTTCCACGGGGTGCAGACCCTGCGGCAGCTCACCGGCGGGGCGGGCCCGGCGAAGGGCGCCCGCACCCTGCCCGGCGTCCGGATCCGCGACTGGCCCGGCACCGCCGTGCGCGGACTGACCGAGGGGTTCTACGGCACCCCCTGGACCCGCGAGCAGCGCCTGGCCCAGCTCGACTTCATGGGCCGCACCAAGCAGAACCGCTACCTCTACGCCCCCGGCGACGACCTCTACCGCCAGGCCCGCTGGCGCGAGCCCTACCCGGCGGACCAGCGCGCGGACTTCCGGGCCCTCGCCGCCCGCGCCAAGGCCAACCACGTCACGCTGGCCTGGGCCGTCTCCCCCGGCCAGGCGATGTGCATGTCGTCCGACCGGGACCTCAGGGACCTCACCCGCAAGATCGACGCGATGTGGGCGCTCGGGGTGCGGGCCTTCCAGCTCCAGTTCCAGGACGTCAGCTACAGCGAGTGGCACTGCGAGCGGGACGCCGAGACGTTCGGCAGGGGCCCTAAGGCCGCCGCGAAGGCACAGGCCAGGGTGGCCAACGCCGTCGCCGCGCACCTGGCCGGGCGCCACCGGGGCGCCGAGCCGCTCTCCCTGATGCCGACCGAGTACTTCCAGGACGGCACGACCGCGTATCGCGCGGCCCTCTCGGCCGGCCTTGACCACCGGGTGCAGGTGGCCTGGACCGGCGTCGGCGTGGTCCCCAAGACCATCACGGGGCGCGAACTGGCGGGCGCCCGCGAGGCGTTCGGCCCGCACCCGCTGGTCACGATGGACAACTACCCGGTCAACGACTTCGCGCAGGACCGTATCTTCCTCGGCCCCTACACCGGCCGCCAGCCCGCCGTCGCCACCGGCTCGGCCGCCCTCCTCGGCAACGCCATGGAGCAGCCCGCCGCCTCCCGCATCCCGCTCTTCACTGCCGCGGACTACGCCTGGAACCCCCGCGCGTACCGCCCGCACGAGTCGTGGCTCGCCGCGATCGACGACCTCGCGGGCGGTGACGTGAAGGCGCGGGGCGCGCTGCGGGCGCTGGCGGGCAACGACGCCTCCTCCGTGCTCGGCGCCGACGAGTCGGCGTACCTGCGGCCCCTGATGGACGACTTCTGGCGTGCGCGCACGACGACGGACCGCGCCCGCATCGACTCCTCCGCCCGGCGGCTGCGCGCGGCGTTCGGTGTGATGCGCGAGGCGCCGCGGCGGCTCGCGGGCAGCGCGCTCGACGGCGAGGTGCGCCCGTGGATCGAGAAGCTGGCGCTGTACGGCGAGGCCGGTGAGGCGGCCGTGGACATGCTGCGCGCGCAGGCGCACGGTGACGGCGCGGGCGCCTGGCGTGCCTCGCGCGAGCTGACGAAGCTCGGCAAGGAGCTGCGGGCCAATGGCGTCACCGTCGGCGAGGGCGTCCTCGACCCGTTCCTGACGCGGGCCCGGAAGGCGTACGCGTCCTGGGCGGGGCTCGACGGCGGGCGGGCATCGGACGGCGCGACGGCGAGGTTCGGCCGTGAGCGTCCGCTCGCGGCGGTGACGGCGCTGACCGACCCGGGCGCCAAGGGCAGCGTCGAGGTGCACGTGCCCGGGAAGGGCTGGCGGCGCGTCGGGTCCCTCGCCAGGAGCGGCTTCACCGAACTGGACCTCACCCGGGCGGTCGAGGGTGAGGGCGCGAAGAAACCCGGCGAGGACGGGGACGCGAAGAAGCACGGCGAGGGCGTACGCGCCGACGCCGTCCGCGTCTCCCTCACCGACGGCACGGGTACGGTGCGCCATGTCGTCCCCTGGTACGCCGACGCCCCCGAGGCCCGGCTCTCGCTGGCCCGCACCGAGGCCGACGCGGAGATCGGCGGGGAGCCCCGCGAGGTCACGGCGAAGCTGCGCTCCCTGCGGCCCGGCAGCCTGCGCGGGCAGGTCGAGGCCAAGGCGCCGAAGGGCATCGAGGTGCGGGTGCCGGCGCGGACCACGCTGCCGCGCGGCACGGAGGTGGAGGTGCCGGTCGGGATCAGCGTCGCCGCGGGCACGCGGGCGGGGACGTACGAGATCCCGGTGTCCTTCGGGGACGAGACGCGCACGGTCCTGGTACGCGCCTATCCGCGCACGTCGGGCCCGGACCTGGCGCGCGGCGCGAAGGCCTCGTCGTCGGGCGACGAGACCAAGGACTTCCCGGCGTCGGCCGCGAACGACGGCGATCCGTCGACCCGCTGGTCCTCGCCCGCCGAGGACGGCGCGTGGTGGCAGGCGGAGCTGGCGGAGCCGGTGCGGCTCGGCCAGGTCGTGCTGCGCTGGCAGGACGCGTACGCGGCGGAGTACCGCGTGCAGACGTCGGCGGACGGCAGGACGTGGCGCACGGCCGCGACCGTGCGGGACGGCAGGGGCGGGCGCGAGGCGATCCGCATGGACGAGCCCGGGACGCGCTACCTCCGTATCCAGGGCGACAAGCGCGCCACCCGCTTCGGCTGCTCGCTCTGGTCGGTCGAGGCGTACGCGGTCGCGGACGGGCAGCGGCCGCGCGGCTAGGGCCTGTCTGACAATTCCCGCCTGCCTCGCGACGCCATGCACGCACTCTCGCCGCACCGGGCGCAGAGCCAAGTACATCCAGTACGAGGCCCTACGCCCGGCACGCCGAGAGCACGCACCTGACGCCGCGAGGCCGCCCTCCGGGCGACGACGCGAATTGTCAGACAGGCCCTAGCGCACCGCGCGGCGAACGCCCCACCTACGACGAAGGCCCGGATCGTTTCCTAGGCGGAAATGCCATCGATCCGGGCCATCGCGTCGTCCGCGCCGAACGGCTGCAAGTACGGCAGCCAGCGCGGATCCCTGTGTCCGGTCCCGATGATGCGCCACGCGAGGCCCGAGGGCGGCGCGGGCTTGTGCCGCAGCCGCCAGCCGAGCTCCATGAGGTGCCGGTCGGCCTTGACGTGGTTGCAGCGGCGGCAGGCGGCCACCACGTTCTCCCAGGCGTGCTGTCCGCCCCGGCTCTTGGGAACGACGTGGTCGACGCTGGTTGCGACGCCACCGCAGTACATGCACCGACCGCCGTCGCGGGCGAACAGCGCCCGCCTGGTCAGAGGAACGGGCCCCCGATAAGGGACCCGGACGAACCGCTTGAGGCGGACCACGCTGGGTGCGGGGACGGTGCGAGTCGCACTGTGCATGAAGGCGCCGGATTCCTCGAGGCAGAGAGCCTTGTTCTCCAGGACGAGGACGAGCGCGCGGCGGAGCGGTACGACGCCGAGGGGCTCGTACGACGCGTTGAGGACCAGGACGTGCGGCACGGATGCCTCCTATAACGCCGGCGGCGCGTGGCTCGCGCCGGGACGATCTGTGGACAGTCTCCCCTCATGCCTGGTCGAAGCGCCAGCATGTACCGGTAACGGGCTCGAAGTGTTTTCGACCACAGCGACATGCCACCGGCACGTCACCTGCTTCTTGCCCAGGTGAGCCCCGTCTCTCCCTCGAACATGACAACGATCCACACACAATGCCCCGTTAGTGTGGTGTGTCTGCCCGCTTCCCCCTTGACTTCTCGTCCGCCGGGCAGGCCGCGATACCTGGAGGTACCTGCCGTGTTCTTGTCCGTCCTGTCGGCAGCCGGAACGGACCCGGACGACACGTCGACGCCGAAGCCGCCCACGTTCGAGGACGCCCAGGAGAGCGCCACGAACGCGGCGAGCTGGGTCGAGCAGAACTGGTCCACGTGGCTCGGCATCGGCCTGCGCATCGTGCTGATCGTCACGATCGCGGTCGTCCTGCGCATCCTGGTCCGGCGTGCCATCACCAAGCTCATAGACCGCATGAACCGCACCGCGAACGCCGTGGACGGCACGGCGCTCGGCGGCCTCCTCGTGAACGTGGAGCGCCGCCGCCAGCGCTCGCAGGCCATCGGGTCCGTGCTCCGCTCGGTGGCGTCGTTCCTGATCCTCGGCACCGCGGCCCTGATGATCCTCGGCGCCTTCGAGATCAACCTCGCCCCGCTGCTCGCCTCGGCGGGTGTGGCGGGCGTGGCGATCGGTTTCGGCGCCCGCAACCTCGTCACGGACTTCCTCTCCGGTGTCTTCATGATCCTGGAGGACCAGTACGGGGTGGGCGACACGATCGACGCGGGCGTCGCCTCCGGCGAGGTGATCGAGGTGGGCCTGCGCGTGACCAAGCTGCGGGGTGACAACGGCGAGATCTGGTACGTCCGCAACGGCGAGGTCAAGCGCATCGGCAACCTCTCGCAGGGCTGGTCCACGGCGGGCGTCGACGTCACGGTCCGCCCGGACGAGGACCTCGACAAGGTGAAGGCGACCCTGGCGGAGGTCGGCGAGACCATGGCCAAGGACGAGCCGTGGAACGAGCGCCTGTGGGGCCCGGTGGAGATCCTCGGCCTGGACAGCGTCCTCCTGGACTCCATGGTGATCCGTGTCTCGGCGAAGACGATGCCGGGCAAGTCCCTGGGCGTCGAGCGTGAGCTGCGCTGGCGCATCAAGCGGGCCTTCGACGAGGCGGGCATCCGCATCGTGGGCGGCCTGCCGCTCCAGCCGGGAGAGGACGCCGCGGCCGCGGACCCGTCAGCGGGCATGGCGGCCCCCTCCGCGTACGCCTCGACGACCTCCCCGCAGTCCCTGGCGGCCTCCCCGATACCGCCGCCCCCGCCGCACCTGTCGAAGTAGACCCGGCGGTCCCCCGTCCGGGTGAACCGCGCATGACCTTCCCCGGGCGCCCGCTGGGCGCCGCCATGCTCCCGCTGGGGCACCCGGAACGGGCGTAGCCTGGCATCAGCGACAGGGAGGGCCTGCGATGAGCTCCGATCCCATCACGGAGCCGAGCATGCTGCCGCAGCAGGACCCCATCGATCTACTGATCGCGTTCGAAGAGGCATCCGAGGTGCCGATTCGTCCCGAGTACTTCGAGGGGATGGGCATCGTGCCACCACAGGCCGACGACGAGCACAACGACGTGGCCTTCGAGTTCTGCTTCCAACTGCGCTTGGCCGGCGTCCGCCTGGTCGGCATGGGCAATGGCTACCGTGTCGGCCCCAGGGGCGGCCCCACCACGGCTCTGGTCGCCCCCGACTTCTATGTGCGCCGCCGCAGGCCCACGGAGCTCGACGAGACGTCCCGCGAGGCTCACCTGGGCTGGTACTCCGCTGAGCTGCTCGCTCTTGTGGGCGAGGTCACCTCCAGCAACCACGAGACCGACACCGGCCCGAAGTACCGCACCTACGCCGCCGCGGGCGTCCCCGTCTACGTCCTGTTCCACCGCCAGGACGGCAAGGCGTACGCCTACTCCGACCCGGTCCAGGAGGAGGACCCCGCCAAGGCCCACTACGCCACCAAGGTCGAGGTCGAGCTGGGCCACCCGCTGCCGCTCCCCGAGCCCTACCCGAAGCTCGACACGGCGTTCCTCGTGGAGGAGTAGCGCCCGCGAACACACCGTGCAACACCCCGCCCCCGCAGGTAACGACTTGGTTGCCGCGGGGGCCTCTTCTATTGACGGCCTGTTCACGCCAGCCGTACGGTCCTCACCAATTGGAAAGTTTCCTAACAGTTAGTGGCCACGGAAGGGCAGGTGCCGTCATGGCAGCGGGAGGCAGCACGCCGGGAACCCCGGGTACGCCGCGCGTCCTGCGCGCCATGAACGACCGCGCCGTCCTGGACCTGCTGGTCGCCCACGGCCCCCTCACCCGCACCCGCATCGGTGAGCTGACGGGCCTGTCCAAGCCGACCACCTCGCAGCTCCTCGGGCGGCTCGAAGCCGCCGGGCTCGTGCACACCACCGGCAGCCTCAGCGGGCGGCCGGGGCCCAACGCCCTGCTGTACGAGATCGACCCCGGCGCCGGGCACGTCGCGGCGCTGTCCGCCGACCCGACCGGCATCACCGCCCTCGTCGCCGACATCACCGGCACCGTCCTCGGCACCGAGCGGGTCGAGGCGGACTCCGACGGGCGCGTCGCCGAGGACGTGCGCCACCGCACCGCCCAGCTCGTCGCGGAGGCCGTCGACGGAGCGCTGCGCCAGGCGGGCCTCGGCCACGACGACCTGCGGGCCGCCGTCATCGGCACCCCCGGCGCCATCGACCCGCGCACCGGCCAGCTGCGCTACGCCCCGCACCTGCCGGGCTGGCACTCGCGGACGCTGCGCGACGACCTCGCCGCCGTCCTCGGCACCCCCGTCGACATCGAGAACGACGTGAACCTGGCCGCCGTCGCCGAGCAGTACGAAGGCGCCGCCCAGGACCACGACAACTACGTCCTGACGTGGCTCGACGAAGGCGTCGGCGCCGCCATCGTGCTCGGCGGCACCCTGCTGCGCGGCGCCACCGGCGGCGCGGGCGAGATCGGCTACATGCCGCTGCCGGGCGCCCCCCTGGTGCGCAGAGGCTCGCAGGAGAACCGCGACGGCGGCGGTGACGGCGGCTTCGAAAGCCTCGTCTCCGCGTACGTCGTGCGTGAACTCGGGGGCCCGGGCGGGACGCTGGCGGACGTCATGGCCGACGACGGCACGCTCGGCGAAGTCGCGCGGCGCATCGCCACCGGCATCGCCGCCGTCGTCGCCGTCGTGGACCCCGAACTCGTCGTGCTCTCCGGCTCCGTGGCCCAGGCGGGCGGCGACAAACTGCGCGCCAGGGTCGAGGAGGAGCTGACCGGGCTCGCGCTGCCCCGCCCGGAGATCCGCATCAGCGAACTGAACGGCGACCCGATCCTCACCGGCGCCCTCCGCTCCGCCCTCACCCAGGCCCGGGACCAGGTCTTCGACACCGCCTGAGCCCCGCCCCAGCCCGTAGCTCCCTCCTCCCCGTAAAGGAAGCCCGCCATGCCGCGATGGCGCATGCCCACCTGCGCGTCCGCGGCGCTCGCCGCAGCCGGCCTGTTGCTCTCCGGCTGCGCCAACCCGAGCGTCGGCAGCGCGAACGACGACCCGACCAAGCCGGTCACCCTGAAGTTCTGGCACGGCTGGGCCACGCCCGGCGAGGTCAAGGCCGTCGACGACAGCATCGAGCGGTTCGAGAAGCTGCACCCCAACATCAGGGTGGAGTCCACCGGGAACGTCACCGACACCACCGTCAACCAGGCGCTGCGCGCGGGCGGCGACAAGGCCCCGGACGTGGTGTCGTCCTTCACCACCAACAACGTCGGGCAGTACTGCGACTCCGGGATGTGGGTCGACCTCGACCCCTTCATGAAGAAGACCGGCGTCGACAAGCGCGAGGTCTTCCCCAAGACGCTGCTCGACTACACCAGCTACCAGGGCAATCAGTGCGCCCTCCCCCTCCTCGCCGACGCCTTCGGCATGTACTACAACAAGGACGCCTTCGAAGAGGCCGGCATCGAGCGGCCGCCGCGCACGATGTCCGAGTTCGAGCGGGTCGCCAAGAAGCTCACCGTGCGCCGCGGCAAGGACTCGTACGAGCGGGTCGGGTACATGCCCAACTTCCGGCTCTACCAGAACAGTCCGGACCGCCTCTTCGCGCAGTGGGGTCCCAAGTACTTCGACGCGGACGGGAATTCGCGGCTCGCCGAGGAACCGGCGACCTACGACTTCCTGAAGACCGCCCGACAGCTCGCCGACGCGCAGGGCGGCTTCGACGACCTGGAGAAGTTCCGGCTGTCCTTCGGCGACGAGATGTCCAGCCAGAACGCCTTCCTGACCGGCAAGCTCGCCATGCACCTGGACGGCGAGTGGCGCGGGCTCATGCTGAAGGACGCCAAGGCCGACTTCGACTGGGGGGTCGCGCCGCTGCCCGTCCCCGACGACCAGGCGGACACCTACGGACGCGGCTTCATCACCGGCACGGTCGCCGGCATCGCGCACAGCAGCAAGCACCAGAACGCGGCGTGGGAGCTGGTGAAGTTCCTGACCACCGACACCGATCAGGTGGTGGACTTCGCCAACGCAATCCACAACGTGCCGTCCACGTACGCGGCGCTCAAGTCCCCGCGCCTGGACGCCGATCCGACGTTCCGCACCTTCTTCGAGATCCTGGAGAACAAGCACAGCGAGGCCCTGCCGCCCTCCACGAACGGCGGCTCCTACATCGTCTCGCTGGCGGACTTCGCGTACTCCGTCGAAGCCGGGCGCGCGGGAGATCTGCGCGCGGGCCTGAAGAAGCTCGACGACCAGATCGACGCCGACACGCTCCAGTCGAAGAGCTGAGGACCCCTGAGCCATGGCACGTTCCCTGACACTCTCCCGCCCCGCGCGCCGCAGACTGCGCACGCTCGGCTTCCTCTCCCCCTGGCTGGTCGGCTTCAGCGTCTTCTTCGCGTACCCGCTGATCGCGACCGTCTACTTCTCCTTCATGCACTACAACCAGATCAAGGAGCCCACCTTCGTGGGCCTCAGGAACTGGACGTACGTGTTCGACCAGATGCCGCTCTTCGGGCCCGCCCTGTGGAACACCCTGTGGCTGGTCGTGATCATGGTGGCGCTGCGGGTGGTCTTCGGACTCTCGCTCGGACTGCTCATCACGAAGATCAAGACGGGCGCCGGGTTCTTCCGCACCGCCTTCTACATCCCGTATCTGGCCCCGCCGGTGGCCGCCACCGTCGCCTTCGTCTTCCTGCTCAACCCGGGCACGGGCCCGGTCAACGAGATCCTCGGCGCGATCGGGATCTCCGGGCCCAACTGGTTCAACGACCCGGACACCGCCAAGCCCTCGCTGGTGCTGCTCTCCCTGTGGGGCATCGGCGACCTGATGGTGATCTTCATGGCCGCGCTGCTCGACGTACCCAAGGAGCAGTACGAGGCCGCGGAGCTGGACGGCGCCGGGGCGTGGGCCAAGTTCCGCTACGTCACCTGGCCCTCGATCACGCCGATCGTGATGTTCGCGGTGGTCACGGGTGTCGTGCAGACCATGCAGTACTACACGCAGGCCCTGGTCGCGGGGAAGGTCGCCTCCGGCGTCAGCATCGGCCCCGGCTCGGTGATCCAGCCCGGCTATCCGGAGCACTCGACCCTCACGGTCCCCCAGCTCGTCTACTCGATGGGCTTCCAGAACTTCAACACCGGCGCCGCGTGCGTGCTCTCGCTCGTGCTCTTCGCCATCGCCATGGCCGTGACGATGCTCCTGATGCGCAAGCGTTCCGGGCTGCTCTCGGCGGAGGACTGAGGACTCATGACGACTACCGCTCTCAGCGCGCCGGCCGCGCCCGAACGCACCGCCGCCCCGCTCCGGGGCCCCGCCGCCGCCCGCGCCCGACGCAAGCGGATCCTGCACTGGATCGCCGTACACAGTGTGGCGATCGCGGTCGCGCTGCTGTTCGTCCTGCCGTTCGTCTTCGTCTTCCTGACGTCGGTGATGAGCGACTCCCAGGCGATGAGCGGCGAGCTGTGGCCGGACTCCTGGCACTGGTCCAACTACAGGACGGTGTTCGACACACCCGGCTTCCTGGACTGGTGGCGCAATTCGCTCCTGTACGCGGGGCTCGGCACCCTCCTCACCGTCTGCTCGGCGATCCCCGTGGCGTACGCGCTCGCCAAGTTCCGCTTCCGCGGCCGGCGCACCGCGATGATGCTCGTCATCTCCACGATGATGCTGCCGCCGCAGGTCATCGTGATCCCGATGTACCTGGTGTGGGCGCAGCAGCTGCACCTGTCGGGCACGCTGTGGCCGCTGATCATCCCGATGGCGTTCGGCGACGCGTACTCGATCTTCCTGCTGCGGCAGTTCCTCCTGACCATTCCCAAGGAGTACATAGAGTCGGCGAAGGTCGACGGCTGCGGGGAGTTCCGCACCATGGTCAAGATCGTGGTGCCGATGGCCAAGCCCGGCATCGCCGCCATCGCGCTCTTCCAGTTCTTCTACTGCTGGAACGACTACTTCGGGCCGCAGATCTACGCGGCCCAGAACCCCGGCGCGTGGACTCTTTCGTACGGCCTTGAGTCCTTCAAGAGCGCCCACAGCGTCAACTGGAACCTGACCATGGCGGCGACACTGCTCGTCATGGCGCCGGTCATCCTCGTCTTCTTCTTCGCACAGAAGGCCTTCGTCGAAGGCGTCACCCTCACCGGAGTAAAGGGCTGAGACACGTAATGAAGCTCGCAGTGGTCGGCGGAGGGTCGACCTACACACCCGAACTCATCGACGGCTTCGCCCGTTTGAGGGACACCTTGCCGATCGAGGAACTGGTCCTCGTCGACCCGGCCGCGGACCGGCTCGAACTCGTGGGCGGCCTCGCGCGGCGGATCTTCGCCAAGCAGGGCCATCCGGGGCGCGTCGTCACCACGTCCGACGTGGACGCGGGCGTCGCCGACGCCGACGCGGTCCTCCTCCAGCTGCGCGTGGGCGGGCAGGCGGCCCGGCAGCAGGACGAGACGTGGCCGCTGGAGTGCGGCTGCGTCGGCCAGGAGACGACCGGGGCGGGCGGCCTGGCCAAGGCCCTGCGCACGGTCCCGGTCGTCCTGGACATCGCCGAGCGCGTACGGCGTACGAACCCGAACGCCTGGATCATCGACTTCACCAACCCGGTGGGCATCGTGACGCGGGCGCTGCTCCAGGCCGGGCACAAGGCGGTCGGGCTGTGCAACGTGGCGATCGGCTTCCAGCGGAAGTTCGCGAAGCTGCTCGACGTCGCGCCGGGGCAGGTGCATCTGGATCACGTGGGGCTCAACCACCTGACGTGGGAGACGGGCGTACGCATCGGGGGTCCGGGCGGCGACGACGTGCTGCCCAAGCTGCTGGCCGAGCACGGGGGCGCGGTCGCCGAGGACCTGCACATGCCGCGCGAGATCGTCGACCGGCTCGGCGTCGTGCCCTCGTACTACCTGCGCTACTACTACCAGCACGACGCGGTGGTGGAGGAGCTGCGGACCAAGCCGTCGCGGGCCGCCGAAGTGGCGGCGATGGAACGGCAGCTGCTGGAGATGTACGGGGACCCGGCGCTCGACGAGAAGCCGGAGCTGCTGGCCAAGCGCGGCGGCGCCTTCTACTCCGAGGCGGCCGTGGACCTGGCGGCTTCGCTGCTCGGCAACGGCGGCAGCCCCTACCAGGTGGTGAACACCGTCAACAACGGCACGCTGCCGTTCCTCCCCGACGACGCGGTCATCGAGGTGCAGGCCACGGTGGACGGCACCGGCGCGAAGCCGCTCCAGGTGGAGAAGCTCGACCCGCTGTACTCGGGGCTGATCTCCCATGTCACCGGGTACGAGGACCTGGCGCTCCAGGCGGCCCTGCACGGCGGCCGGAACCGCGTCTTCAAGGCGCTGCTCGCCCACCCGCTGGTCGGCCAGTACGCGTACGCGGAGGCGCTCACCGACCACCTCATCGCCCACAACCGGGAGCACCTGGCGTGGGCGTAGGCACGAGTGTGCTCGCGATCGACGCGGGCAACAGCAAGACCGACGTCGCGGTGGTCGCGGCCGACGGCCAGGTCGTCGGCGCGGCCCGCGGCGGCGGGTTCCAGCCGCCGCGGATCGGTGTCGAACCGGCGGTGGACGTGCTGGCGGAGGCGGTGACGCGGGCGCTCGCGCAGGCGGGCGCCGACACCGTCGGCCACGTGTCGGCGTGCCTGGCCAACGCCGACCTCCCGGTGGAGGAGCGGGAGTTGGCGCGGGCGCTGCGCCGGCGCGGCTGGGGCACGTCGGTGCAGGTCTACAACGACACCTTCGCCGTGCTGCGCGCCGGGCTCCTGGAGGACGCGGAGCCGCGGGGCGTCGCCGTGGTGTGCGGCGCGGGCATCAACTGCGTCGGCATGCTGCCCGACGGACGCACCGCCCGCTTCCCCGCGATCGGCCGCATCTCCGGCGACTGGGGCGGGGGCGGCGGCCTCGCCGAGGAGGCGCTGTGGCACGCGGCGCGCGCCGAGGACGGCCGCGGCGGCCCGACCGCACTTCGGGAGGCGCTGCCCGCGCACTTCGGCCTGCCGTCCATGTACGCGCTGATCGAGGCGCTGCACCTGGGGCACATCGCCGCTGCTCGGCGGCATGAGTTGACGCCGGTGCTCTTCGCCACGGCGGCGGCGGGCGACGCGGTGGCGCGCTCGCTGGTGGACCGGATGGCCGACGAGGTCGTCGCCATGTCGACCGTGGCGCTCGACCGCCTGGATCTGCTCGACGAGGAGGCCCCGGTACTGCTCGGCGGCAGCGTACTGGCCGCCCGCCACCCTCAACTGGACGATCGCATCCGCCTGTTGCTCTGCGAACGGGCCCCCAAGGCCCAGCCACGCGTGGTCACAGCCCGCCCGGTCCTGGGCGCGACCCTACTCGGCCTCGACCAGGCAGGGGCACCCTCCGAGACATACGCACGCGTACGAAGCCATTACGAAGGGGGCACGCGGGACTGACGCCGAGGGTGCCCGCGCCCTCGCCGGCCTCGCCCAACACGGCGGCGCACACCGGCGCCTGGCGGCGGTTCCCGCGTGCGCCGCGTGCGCGGGCGGGAACCGAACCTCTCCCCCATACGTGTTCAAAGGCAGGGATCCGCGCAAGATCGCGACAAGGCCTGTGCGGATGTCAGTCCCTGGGGCAATACTTGCGGCCGTGCACTTCTTCCCGCGCCGCGTGCGTCGGGCGGGAGGAACCGTCCGATGACCAAGGGGGAGGTCGAGGTCAAGGTGACATATCCGCCGAACGGCAGCGCGGCGCCGCCAGGGGCACCCGCGCCGCCCACGCCGACGATGCCCGCCGTGCCGCCGCAGGGGCCGCCGCCCGAGCCCGCCGCCGCCGCGCCGCGCCGTACCGCCTGGGCCGAGGGCACCGACCGGCTGCGCGCCGCCGCGACCACGGAGCCGGGCAGGCTGCGCATCATCGGTGCCGTCCTCGCCCTGCTCGTCGTGGCGTTCGGCGCGGTCACCACCTGGCAGATGACGGAGCGCTCCACCGCCGCGGACGACGTGCTGCGCCGCAGCCAGCCGCTGAGCGCCGACGCCGCGGCCATCTACCGCTCCCTGGCGGACGCCAACACCGCGGCGTCCAGCGGCTTCCTGGCGGGGGGCCAGGAACCCGCCGCCGTCCGCGACCGGTACGAGCGCGACATCGAGCGGGCCTCGCAGAAGCTCGCCACCGCCGCGGCAGCCGCCGGCTCGGACTCCTCCTCGGCCACGGCCGTCGGCAAGCTGAACAAGCTGCTGCCCCAGTACACGGGCCTGATCGAACGCGCCCGCGCGAACAACCGCCAGGGCCTGCCGCTCGGCGGCGCCTATCTGCGCTACGCCAACGACAAGATGCAGACGCAGATGCTCCCGGCCGCCGAGAAGCTCTACAAAGCGGAGAACGCCCGCCTGAACTCCGACTACGGCAACGCCAAGCCCTACCCGTGGTTCGCCATCTCCCTCGGCGTCCTCGCGCTCGCCGCCCTCGTCTGGGCGCAGCGCCGCAACTACCGCCGCACGAACCGGGTGTTCAACCACGGGCTGCTCGCCGCGACCGCCGCCACCACGGTCGTACTGCTCTGGCTGGTGGTCGGTCACACCTTCGCCCGCTCGGGGCTCAACGACTCGTACGACCACGGCGTGCGGTCCCTGAACGTCCTCAACGACGCCCGCATCAGCTCGCTGAAGGCGCGGGGCGACGAGAACCTCACGCTGGTCAGCCGTGGCGCGGAGACCACCGAGGTGGCGGGCGAGACCGAGGACAAGTTCGACGTCTCCTACCGCGCACAGATGAAGCGGCTCGGTGACGCCGAGAGCGGCCTGCTGGGCAGGGCCGCCGACCTCGCCGACGACCCGGACGGCGAGCGCCCGGTGGCCGAGGCCGCGAAGAACGTGGGCGTCTGGAAGGACCGCCACAAGCAGGCCCGCTCCAGCGACGACTCCGGTGACTACCAAGGAGCGCTCGACAAGATCATAGGCGGCAAGAACGACCGGGGCGCCCAGCCGACCGGCGAGTGCTTCGACAACGTGGACGCGGCCCTGGACCGCGCCCTCGGGCACGAGCAGCAGGAGTTCAAGCGGGCCGCCGAGGACGGCAGGGGCGCCATGACGGGACTGCCGGTCGGCGCCGCCGTGCTCGCGGTCCTCGGCGCGGCGGGCGCCGTACTCGGCATCGGCCGCAGGCTTTCGGAGTACCGGTGATGGGGCCAGAGGTGGAAGGGGGCGCGCAGACGATGCGTACACGACGTGGCACGGTCAGGCTGCGCGGCTGGGGCGGAGTCGGTGCGATGGGGGTCGCCTGCGCCCTGACGGGTGCGCTCGCGCTGGCCCTGCCGCACAAGGACGGCGGCGCGGCGACGGCCGACGCCGGCACCGGCGTCACGGTGGCCGCGCCCGCGCGCGCGGACGCCGACGACTGCAACGACCGGAGCCTGCGCCCCGCGGGCAAGGACGGCCCGGCGATCGACGCCATCAAGAACCGCGAGGTCAAGAAGCTCGTCGTCGGCGTCGACCAGAACAGCTACCGCTGGGGCTACCGCGACCCGAACAAGAAGGGCGGCGAGCTCGAAGGCTTCGACATCGACCTCGCGCGCGAGATCGCCGAGGAGATCTTCGGCGACCGCGACGCCGTGGTCTTCCGCGCCATCCCCACCAACCAGCGCATCCCGGCCATCAAGAGCGGGCAGGTCGACATGGTGGTGCGCACCATGACGGTCAACTGCGAGCGCCTGAAGGACGTCGACTTCTCCACGGGGTACTTCCAGACGGGCCAGCAGGTCCTCGCCCCCAAGAAGTCCGACATCACGGGCTACAACGAAACCCTCAAGGGCAAGAAGGTCTGTTCGGCGGCGGGCTCCATCGCCCTGGAGGAGCTAAAGAAGAAGGACTTCGGCGCCGACATCTCCACCAGGGTGCCCAACCAGCTCGACTGCCTGGTCCGGCTCCAGCTCGGTGAGGTGGACGCCGTGGTGACCGACAGCGCGCTCGCCGCGAGCCAGGCCGCGCAGGACCCGACGGTCGAGCTCAAGGGCGAGGAGCCGTTCACCACCGAGCACTACGGCGTGGCGATGAAGAAGGGCTCGGACGACCTGGTGCGCCGGGTCAACAAGGTGCTTGAGGAGTACCGCGAGGACAGGAAGAACGGCTGGCAGAAGTCCTACGACAAGTGGCTCAAGAGCGGCCTCGGCGAGGTGTCGGGCCCGCCGCGGGCCGAGTACCGCGACTGACGCGAAAACGGCCGCGACCCCCGGAGCGGACAACTGACCCGATGCGACTGAAGTGTTGCGGCAACGCAGAGCGGAGAGGTGATCGATGAGCGTCACGGGACCCCCTGGTCCGGTGATGGACCGGGACGAGGTGGACCGTGCGCTGGCGCGGCTCGACGCCGAGCACGAGGCGATCGAGACCTCGCTGCTCGCCCTCCAGGACCACGCGGGGCGCCGGCTCCTGGAAGGTGCCGCGCTCACCGGCGTCACCCAGGAGCGCTGGGCGGCCACGGAGCACCGGATCACCCTGCTCTGGGCCTACTTCGACGCCTACGCCGGCGCCCTGCGCGCCGCGCACGACCTGCGGGCCCGCAGACGCTGGCTCAGCCGTGACGACCTGGTCGAGCTGACGGAGCTGCTGCGCGGCGAGTCGGTGACCGTCGCGGGCGGCGCCGGGTCCGGCCACTCGCCGTCGGCCACCGGCCCCGCCAAGCTCACCGAGCGGTTCACGCTTGAGAAGCTGGTGGCCCGCATGAACGACCTGTACGCGCACTCCCTCGACATGGTCGTCGCCGCCGACGCCGTCTGGTCGGCGCTGCCCGCCCGCATCGATCTGCTCGCCGCCGAGCTGGCCCGCACCCGCCACCTCGCGCACTCCGTCGGCGTACGCCCCGGGGAGCATCCCGCGGGCGACGACCTGGAGCGCATCACGCGCGCCCTGACCGCCCTGCGCGAGCAGGTGATCAGCGACCCGCTCGCCTTCTGGCAGCGCGCGGAGGGCAGTTCCGCACCCGGCGGCGGCCGCGCGCACACCGACCGGTACGACCGTGAGGCACGCGCCCTGGAGGAGGTGCGCCGCGAGATCGAGGCGGTGCTCACCGTCCGCCAGGACGCGGAGGCCCGCCTCGGCAGGCTGCGCGACGTGCTCTCCCGCGCCGACCGCACCCTCGCCGAGGCCCGCAGCGCCCGCGGCGAGGTCCTCGCGAAGATCGCCGCCTCCGAGGTGCCCGCGGTCAGCGGCCCGCCGACCGCGCTCCAGGAGCAGCTGGCGAAAGCCTCCGACTACCGCAGGAACGCCCAGTGGCACCGCCTCTCCCCGCTCCTGGAGTCCCTGGAGGAGAAGGCCGAGGACGAACTGCTGCGCGCCCGCGAGTCCCTGACCGCCGTCACGGCACCCCTCGCGGTCCGCGCGGAGCTGCGCGGCCGCCTGGACGCGTACAAGGCGAAGGTCGCCCGGCACGGCCACGCCGAGGATCCGCTCCTCGTCGAGCGGTACGACGCGGCGCGCCGGATGCTGTGGAGCGCGCCCTGTGATCTGCGCGTGGCCGAGCAGGCGGTGCTGCGCTATCAGCAGGCGGCCGCCGAGGTGCTCGTGCCGAGGGTCCCGCAGCAGGGCGGGCCCACCGACCGGAGGGGGGAAGCGTGAGCCAACGGCAGTGTCAGCGGCCCGGATGCACGGGGTCGTACGAGGATGTCGGCGGCGGCGAGCTCTACTGCGACACGTGCGGTCTCGCCCCGGTGGTCGCGCCGAACGGATCGGTGAGTTCGCCGCCGACGGGTGTCACGGGCGGCGGCAAGGGCGCGCGGGGCTCCGGCAGTTCGAGCGCCCGCTCGGCATCACGCTCGTCCCGCGCCTCGTCGCGCTCATCCCGCTCGTCCCGTTCGCAGTCCTCGCGCCGGTCGGTCTCGGGGCGGCTCTCCCGCTCCCTGTCGGGCGCCTCGACGTCGCGTTCGGTGTCGGTGCGCAGCTCGGGGTCGACGCCGTCGTCCTCCGGGCGCGGGCGGCTCGGCGTCGGTCTGGTCACCGTGCCGGACGTGCCGCGGCCCGATCCGCGCGGCGCCGTGCAGCAGAACCCCGAGGTGCCCGAGCGCAAGCGGTTCTGCTCGCGCTCGGACTGCGGGGCGCCGGTGGGCCGCGCGCGCGGGGACCGTCCCGGCCGCACCGAGGGGTTCTGCACCAAGTGCGGCCACCCCTACTCCTTCGTACCGAAGCTGAACCCAGGCGACATCGTGCACGGCCAGTACGAGGTCGTGGGCTGCCTGGCGCACGGCGGTCTCGGCTGGGTCTACCTCGCCATCGACCGGGCTGTCTCCGACCGCTGGGTGGTCCTCAAGGGCCTGCTCGACACGGGCGACCAGGACGCGATGGCCGCCGCGATCTCCGAGCGCCGCTTCCTCGCCGAGATCGAGCACGCCAACATCGTGCGGATCTACAACTTCGTCGAGCACCTCGACCAGCGCACCGGCTCCATGGACGGCTACATCGTCATGGAGTACGTGGGCGGCAAGTCCCTGAAGGAGATCGCCAACGGCCGCCGCACGCCCGACGGCAGACGCGATCCGCTGCCGGTCGAGCAGGCGTGCGCGTACGGCATCGAGGCCCTCGAAGCGCTCGGGCACCTGCACAGCCGCAATCTGCTGTACTGCGACTTCAAGGTCGACAACGCCATCCAGACCGAGGGCCAGCTCAAGGTCATCGACATGGGCGCCGTCCGCAGGATGGACGACGACGAGTCCGCGATCTACGGCACGGTCGGCTACCAGGCCCCCGAAGTCGCCGAGGTGGGGCCCTCGGTCGCCTCCGATCTCTACACGGTCGCCCGCACCCTCGCCGTGCTGACCTTCGACTTCCAGGGCTATACGAACGTGTTCGTGGACACCCTGCCCGACCCCGACAACATCGAGGTCTTCCGCCGCTACGAGTCGTTCTACCGCCTCCTGGTGCGCGCCACCGACCCCGACCCGGCCCGCCGCTTCGCCTCCGCGCAGGAGATGGCCGAGCAGCTCACGGGCGTGCTGCGGGAGGTCGTGGCGCTCCAGACGGGCAGGCCGCGCCCCGCACTCTCCACGCTCTTCGGGCCCGAGGTGAAGGTCACCGACACGGAGCTGTTCGCGGAGCTGCCGGGCGAGGTGTCGCGGCTCGGGGTGCGGCCGCTCGTCCCGGCGGGTTCGGGGGCCCGCCGTGAACTGCCGCCCGCGCCCCCGGTGACGGCCATCGTGCGGCCCCTGGACTGCGCGGCGACCGCGCTCGCCCTGCCAGTGCCGCGCGTCGACCCGAACGACCCGAACGCGGGCTTCCTCGCCGGTCTGATGGCGTCCGCGCCGGCCGAGCTGATCACCGCGCTCGGGGCGGCGCCCGCCGACTCCGTCGAGCTCCAGCTGCGCGGCCTGCGCGCGCGGCTCGCGATGGGGGAGGTCGCCTCCGCCGCCGAGGCCCTGGCCGACCTGGAGCGGCGTCATCCGGACGACTGGCGTGTGGTCTGGTACCGGGGCGTCGCGGGCCTGGTCACCGGCGACTTCGAGAGCGCCGCGCTCTCCTTCGACGCGGTCTACGACGCGTTCCCCGGCGAGGCCGCGCCGAAGCTGGCGCTCGGCGTGTGCGCGGAGGTCCTCGGCCAGCTGGACAACGCCGCCGAGTACTACCGCCTGGTGTGGGCCACCGACCCGAGTTATGTGAGCGCGGCCTTCGGCCTGGCCAGGGTGCGGCTCGCCGCCGACGACAGGACGGGCGCGGTGCGCACCCTGGAGTCGGTGCCGGAGTCGTCCATCCACTACACCGCGGCCCGGATCGCGGCGGTGCGGGCGCGTCTTCGTCGTCGTATGGAGGGTCAGGCGGCGGTGCCGGGCGTGGCGTTCCTGGACGACCTGACGGCGGCCGCGGGGCAGATCGAGGCGCTCGCGGGCTTCGGTCTTGACGCGGTGCGCAGGGAGCGCCTGTCGACCGAGGTTCTGGGGACGGCGCTCGACTGGGTACTCTCCGGTAGGCACTCTGGTCACGTATCCGCGCCGCCGGCCACCACCGGAACGCGGACCGTGCTGCTCGGCAGTGATCTGGACGAGCGCGGTCTCCGGTTCGGTCTGGAGCGTTCGTACCGGACACTGGCCCGGCTCGCACAGGGTGGCGAGGAGAGGATCGAACTGGTGGAGCGGGCCAACCGTTTCCGCCCCCGGACGTGGGTGTGAGTGATGTCGCAGATGCCCCAACTGTCTGCCTGCCCCAGCTGCGAGGAGCCGCTGGAGTCGGGTGACCTGTTCTGTGGTGCGTGCGGGTACGACCTGTCGGCGGTGCCGGCCCGTCCCGCCACCTCGCCGGGCGGGTCGGCGGCCGCCACCGGTCAGCCCTCCGAGTGGCCCCTCGCCCCCGAGGCGGACAGCTCCGACACCCCGGCGCCCACCCATCTGCCCACCGACCTGCCGGGCACCGACTCGGCGGGGACGGAGCTGGCGGAGCCGGACGAGTACCCGCTGCCCGCGCCGGAAGCCACCGCCGTTCCAAAAGCCGTGCCCGCCCCGGAAGCCGCCGCCGACCCCCGCACCGCCGCGCCCGACCCCACGCCGCCCGGGGGCACCAAGCTCTGCGTGGCGTGCCGTTCGGGCCGTGTCGACCCGGACGGGTACTGCGAGAACTGCGGACACGCCCAGCCGCGCGAGCGCGACCACATGGAACAGGAGCTCGACACGGTCGCGGCCGTCAGCGACCGTGGCCTGCGCCACCACCGCAACGAGGACGCGTTCGCGATCTCCGCGGCCGCGCTGCCCGACGGCTCCCCCGCCGTCGTCGCGATCGTCTGCGACGGCGTCTCCTCCGCGACCCGCCCCGACGAGGCCTCGCTCGCCGCCTCCCGCGCCGCCAACGAATCCCTCCAGGGCGCGCTGCCGCGCGGCACGCACCCGCAGCAGGCGATGCACGACGCCATCCTGTCGGCGGCCGACGCCGTCAACGCCCTGGCGGACGAGCCCACTTCCGCGCGCGAGCACGGCCCGCACCAGAACGCGCCCGCCTGCACCCTGGTCGGCGCGGTCGTCGCCGGGGGCCTGCTCGTGATCGGCTGGGTCGGCGACAGCCGCGCCTACTGGGTCCCCGACGACCGCAGCGGGCCCACCGTCCGCCTCACCGAGGACGACTCGTGGGCCGCGCAGATGGTCGCCGCGGGCCTGATGAACGAGGCCGAGGCGTACGCCGACGAGCGCGCGCACGCCATCACGGGCTGGCTCGGCGCGGACGCGTACGAACTGGAGCCGCACACCGCTTCCTTCAAGCCGGACCGTGCGGGTGTAGTGGTGGTGTGCACGGACGGACTGTGGAACTACGCGGAAGCCGTCGACGAGATGGCGCGGGCCGTGCCCGCCGACGCCGCGGTCCGGCCGCTGCACAGCGCCCAGGTCCTGGTCGGCCACGCGCTGGACGGCGGGGGCCACGACAACGTAACAGTGGCGGTCGTCCCGTTCCCGTACGCGCCCCAAGGGGCAGGATCGGCCTAGCGCCGTACGGGGGCCGTACCGGGGCTGCCGAGGTTTTGAGGATCCGAGGATCTGAGGGGGAGCAGCATCCATGGCCAATTTCTCGAAGTCGAACGTGCCGCAGTTCTCGGTCGACGTCTACCAGAACGAGTTCCTGCCGGAGGGCGGCCGCGAGGTCAACGCCATCGCGACGGTGACCTCCACCGGAGGCGGGACCGTCGGCTCCGCGGTGAGCGCGCCGCATCTGTACTCCGCGGGGCAGGGTCCGGACGCCGCCGTGGCGATCATGGTCGACTGCTCAGGCTCCATGGACTACCCGCCGACGAAGATGCGGGGCGCGCGGGACGCCACGGCCGCCGCGATCGACGCCCTGCGCGACGGCGTGCGGTTCGCGGTGATCGGCGGCACCCATGTCGCCAAGGAGGTCTATCCGGGCAACGGCCGCCTCGCGGTGGCCGACCCCGCCACCCGCGAGCAGGCCAAGCAGGCCCTGCGCAGGCTCAGCGCGGGCGGCGGCACGGCGATCGGCACCTGGCTGCGGCTCGCCGACCGGCTGCTCGCCTCCGCCGACGTCGCCGCGTCCGCGGTGCGCCACGGCATCCTGCTCACCGACGGCCGCAACGAACACGAGTCGCCCGAGGACCTCAAGGCCGCGCTGGACTCCTGTGCGGGCCGCTTCACCTGCGACGCCCGGGGCGTCGGCACGGACTGGGAGGTGAAGGAGGTCACGGGGATCGCCTCCGCGCTGCTCGGCACCGCCGACATCGTCGCCGACCCGGCCGGGCTCGCCGCCGACTTCACGCGGATGATGGAGGCGGCGATGGGCAAGGAGGTCGCCGATGTCAGCCTGCGGCTGTGGACGCCGGTGGGCGTGGAGATCCAGTTCGTGAAGCAGGTGGCGCCGACGGTCGAGGAGTTGACCGGCCGTCGCACGGAGGCCGGACCGCGCGCCGGGGACTACCCGACGGGGTCCTGGGGCGACGAGTCCCGCGACTATCACATCTGCGTGCGGGTGCCGACCGCCGACCTCGGCCAGGAGATGCTCGCGGCCCGGGTCTCCCTGGTCGTGCCGCAGGCCGACGGCACCACACAGACGCTGTCGCAGGGGCTGGTGCGGGCGGTGTGGACGGACGACATGGCGGCCTCCACCTCCATCAATCCGCAGGTCGCGCACTACACGGGCCAGGCGGAACTGGCGCACGTCATCCAGCAGGGACTCGACGCCCGCAAATCGGGAGATCTCGACGGGGCGACGGCGAAACTCGGCCGCGCCGTCCAGCTGGCCGCCGCCTCGGGCAACGCCGATACCGCGAAACTGCTTTCGAAGGTGGTGGACGTGGTGGATGCCGCGGAAGGTACTGTTCGATTGAAGGCGAAGGTCGCCGAGGCTGACGAGATGACCCTCGAGACCCGGTCGACGAAGACCGTTCGCGTGAAGAAGCAGTAGTACTGAGCAGTGCTGCCCGAGTAGTACTGAACACAAGCAGTCCTGAAAGCGATGCGTACGGCCCTCGGGCCGGATGAGGAGAGGGGGAAGCGCCGACATGCCGACCTGCCCGAACGGACACCAGTCGGGTTCCGACGACTGGTGCGAGGTCTGCGGTCACCGCATGGCCGGTGCCGTACCGCCGCCGCCCCCGCCGCCGCCCGCGGCCGGCTACGGCTACCCGCCGCCGCCTCCCGGCCAGGACCCGAACTTCTCGCAGCCCGCTCCCGGGCGCCCGCACCTGGCCGCCGTGCCGGACCCGGCGCCCGAGGCGGAGCTCTGCCCGCAGTGCCGCACGCCCCGCGAGGCGAACGCGCCGTTCTGCGAGGAGTGCCGCTGGAACTTCCTGACGAACACCGCGACGTCCTACACCCCGGCCGCGCCCATCCGGCCGCTGCCGAACACCCAGGGCGGACCCGGCGCGCCCGCGCCGCGCCCCGGGCAGCCGGGCCACCCCGGGCAGGACCCGTACGAGTACCAGGGCTCGCGCCCCTCGCAGATGAACCGGCCGGCCGAGCCGATCCCGCCGTTCGGCAACGGCAACGGCAACGGCGGCAGGCCGGGTCAGCACGGTCCCGGTCAGCACGGCCCTGGCCCTGGTCAGCCCGGTCCCGGTCAGGCACCGCCCGGCGCTCCGCAGGCCTTCCAGCAGCCGGGTCCGCCCGCGCCGCCCGCCTTCCCGCAGGAGACCGGGGCCCCGCAGGGTCCCCCGCCCCCGCCGCCCGGCTCCGCGGGCCCGTCCTTCGGCGGTGGCGGCGGCGGTGACGACGACTGGGTGATCTCACCGCCGGCGCCCCCGGCCCAGCCGCACGAGCCGTTCCAGCGGCAGGACGTCTTCCAGCAGGTCCCACCGCAGTCGCAGGCCCCGCAGGGCCCGCCGCAGCCGCAGACCCAGCAGGGCCCGCCGCCGCAGCCGCAGACCCAGCAGGGCCCGCCGCCGCAGTCGCAGGACCCCTTCCAGCAGGGGCCCCCGCAGCAGCAGGCACCCCCGCAGCCGCAGTCCCCGGGCACGTGGACGGCGACGATCGGTCCCGACCGCGAGTACTTCAGGGCGATGATGCAGCGCAGCGGCCCCGAGGCGTCGGGCCTGAACCTGCCCGCGTACTCGCCCGAGCAGCAGCGCCCGCTGGCCGGCAGCCAGATCACCATCGGCCGCCGCCGCCACTCCACGGGCGACACCCCGGACATCGACCTGTCGGTGCCCCCGGAGGACCCGGGCGTCTCCCACCAGCACGCGGTCCTGGTCCAGCAGCAGGACGGCAGCTGGGCGGTCGTCGACCAGAACTCGACGAACGGCACCACGGTCAACGGCGGCGAGGACCCCATCCAGCCGTTCGTCCCGGTACCGCTCCAGGACGGCGACCAGGTGCACGTGGGCGCCTGGACGACGATCACGGTCCGCCGCGACTAGCACCCCTTGCCGCGGGCGGCGCGGGCGGTCACCTCACAGTGGCCAGGCGTACGGCCCTTCGGGGTCGTCCAGCCAGGCCCACTCGTACCGCCCGCGCACGCAGACCCCGAAGCGTTCGCGTACCGGACGGCCCTCGCGCTCCCACAGCGCGAGCGCCTCGTGCGGGTCGAGGCTGCCCGCGGTCAGCTCCAGCAGGAACCGGAAGAGCTCGTTCTGAAGAGCCCTGCGCGGCAGCCCCCCGATGTACTGCTCGTGCGGGGCGCCCGTGCCGCCGCCGCGCAGCGGCACGAAGTAGGCGGGCGTGTGCAGGAAGCGCCCCTCGGCGTGCTCGGCGTCCCGTACGGTCAGCGCGATCAGGCCGGTGGCCAGCGGCGCGAGGATCCGGGCGCCCGGGGTGCACTGGGCGAGCCACCGCCGGGGCACCGAGGTGAGGGTGCAGGTGACGATGATCCGGTCGTACGGCGCGCGCTCGGGGCACCCGGCCGCCCCGTCCCCGGTGACCACGGCCGGGCGGTATCCGGCGGCCGCCAGATGCCGCCGCGCGGACTCCGTGATCTCCGGGTCCAGGTCGACGGTGGTGACGTGGTCGTCGCCGAGCCGGTGGGCGAGCAGCGCCGCGTTGTAGCCGGTGCCGGCGCCGATCTCCAGTACGTTGCAGCTCTCTCCTTCTCGTATGTCCAGCTCGACGAGCATCTTCGCCATCAGGGACGGCTGACTGCTGGAGGAGACCAGCTCGCCGTCGCGCACCCGGGTGGCGAGGGGCGCGTCGGCGTAGGCCCCGCGCAGCCAGCGGGCGCGGCGCTCCGGGTCGGGGTCCTCGCCCCACAGCCGTTCGTGGGCCCCGCCCGAACTGGTGGCGTAGTAGTAGGGCACGAACAGGTGCCGCGGCACGGCCTCGAAGGCCGCCCGCCAGGCGGGGTCGTCCCGCCAGGCCCCGCTCGCCTCGATCTCGCGCACGAGGGCGGACCGGACCTCGGTCACGAGTGCAGGATCGGGTTCCATGGCTCCACTGTGCTGCGCGGACGCCGTCGATGCGAGTGGCGGGAAGGTGCGGAGCCGGTGCCCGGGGCCGGTGGTCCTAAGCCTTCGGTCGTCGGTCGTCCCGTCTGAGACCATGGACGGTGTGAATGAGATCCCGCGCGGCACGCTTCAGGAGCAGACCTACTACGAACAGGTCGGCGGCGAGGAAACCTTCCGGCGCCTGGTGCACCTCTTCTACCGGGGAGTCGCGGAGGACCCGCTGCTGCGGCCGATGTACCCGGAGGAGGACCTTGGACCCGCCGAGGAGCGCCTCGCGCTCTTCCTGATGCAGTACTGGGGCGGCCCGCGCACCTACAGCGACAACCGCGGCCACCCGCGGCTGCGCATGCGGCACGCGCCGTTCACCGTGGACAGGGCGGCGCACGACGCCTGGCTGAAGCACATGCGCGCGGCGGTCGACGAGCTCGGCCTCTCCGAGGAGCACGAGCGGACGCTGTGGAACTACCTGACGTACGCGGCGGCGTCGATGGTGAACTCCGAGGGCTGACGGCCTGAGGCGGCTCCGGACCGGGGCGCCCCGCGGTCCGCCTAAGCGGGCGTGACCGTGAGGCCGCCGACGCCGGATCGCCGCACGGCGACGGAGCCATAGGCGGTACGCAGCCGGAGCCACGCCCCCGAGGACAGCAGGGTCAGCGTGTCCCCCCGCAGGAACCGGAGGGACTGCGCGGCATGCGCGGCGCGCATCGGCAGCCCCGTGTCCCCGACCGGCCGGGACCAGATCTCCCGCCCCACCCGGTCGAGCTCGGCCCGCACCCGCCGCTCGGCGGGCAACTCCTCGACGCGGGCCCGGAACTCGGCCACGGCGATCCGGACGAGATCCCGCACCGCGTCCGGGGCCGGCAGCCCCGGCTCCTGCCGCCATCCGCCCCGCGGCGGCAGCACGCCCGCCCACGGCGGTCCGGTGACGGCTTGCGGCACCGCGGCGACACCCGCCGACGTCACGGACTGCGCCGCCTCCCCCACGGACTCCAGGAACTCACCCGCGGAGACGGTGACGTCGAGCGTGGTGTCGAGCGCGTGTTCGTACGGCTTGGCGAGCCGCGCCGTGCGGATGGCGAGCACCTCGAACGACGGCGGCCGCCCGAACACGGCGAGCGTGTCCCCGGCGGCCTGCAACCGCACCGCGGCGGCCTTGTCGTAGTGGATCAGCCGGGCCAGGAAGGCGGCGAGGTCCGCCGCCTCCCCGGCATCGGCGAAGTGCAGCCGCGCGGTCATGCGGCGAGCGCCCCCGAACCGCCGTCGGCGGAATCGTCGACGTACTCCTGGAGGAACTGCCGCTCCTCGGCGGAGATCCGCCGGGGCCGCTGCGCCTCCAGGTCGAAGGGGACGACCACGGTCGAGGCCCGCACATACACCTGGTCCGCGTCCTTGATCTCGTACGCGATGGTCAGCGACGCCGCACCGATCTTCGTCACCCACGACTCGATGGTGACCGGCTCGTGCCGGTGCACCAACGGCCGTACGTAGTCGATCTCGTGGCGGGCCACGACCGAACCGCCGGAGAACGACGGGGACCCGTCACCGGGCGCCAGCCGGAACATGAAGTCGATGCGCGCCTCCTCCAGGTACCGGACGAAGACCGCGTTGTTGACGTGCCCGAAGGCATCCATGTCCGACCAGCGCAGCGGGCACTGGTAAATGTGTCGAGCCACCGCCGCCTCAGCCTCGCGTCAGCTTCTTGTAGGTGGCACGGTGCGGACGGGCCGCGTCCGGGCCGAGGCGCTCGATCTTGTTCTTCTCGTACGCCTCGAAGTTGCCCTCGAACCAGAACCACTTGGAGTCGCCCTCGTACGCCAGGATGTGCGTGGCGACGCGGTCCAGGAACCAGCGGTCGTGGGAGACGACCACGGCCGCGCCCGGGAACTCCAGGAGGGCGTTCTCCAGGGAGGACAGGGTCTCGACGTCCAGGTCGTTCGTCGGCTCGTCGAGGAGCAGGAGGTTGCCGCCCTGCTTGAGGGTGAGCGCGAGGTTCAGGCGGTTGCGCTCACCGCCGGAGAGCACGCCCGCGGGCTTCTGCTGGTCCGGTCCCTTGAAGCCGAAGGCGGACACGTACGCGCGGCTCGGCATCTCGACCTGGCCGACGTTGATGTAGTCCAGCTCGTCCGAGACGACCGCCCAGAGGGTCTTCTTCGGGTCGATGTTGGCGCGGCTCTGGTCGACGTAGGAGATCTTGACCGTGTCGCCGACCTTGATGGAGCCGGAGTCCGGCTCCTCGAAGCCCTGGATCATCTTGAACAGCGTGGTCTTGCCCGCGCCGTTCGGACCGATGACGCCGACGATGCCGTTGCGCGGCAGGGTGAAGCTCAGGTCGTCGATGAGGACCTTCTCGCCGAAGGCCTTCGAGAGGTTGTTGACCTCGACGACGATGTTGCCGAGGCGCGGGCCCGGCGGAATCTGGATCTCCTCGAAGTCCAGCTTCCGCATCTTGTCCGCCTCGGCGGCCATCTCCTCGTAGCGCGCCAGACGCGCCTTGGACTTGGCCTGCCGCCCCTTGGCGTTCGACCGCACCCAGTCGAGCTCTTCCTTCAGGCGCTTGGCGCGCTTGGCGTCCTTCTGGCCCTCGACCTTGAGACGGGTCTGCTTGGTCTCCAGGTACGTGGAGTAGTTGCCCTCGTAGCCGATGGCGCGGCCTCGGTCGAGCTCCAGGATCCAGCCCGCGACGTTGTCGAGGAAGTACCGGTCGTGGGTGACGGCGACGACGGTGCCGGGGTACTTCGCGAGGTGCTGCTCCAGCCACTGCACGGACTCGGCGTCCAGGTGGTTGGTGGGCTCGTCGAGGAGCAGCAGGTCGGGGGCTTCGAGGAGCAGCTTGCAGAGCGCGACGCGGCGCTTCTCACCACCGGAGAGGTTGGTGACGGGCCAGTCGCCGGGCGGGCAGCCCAGCGCGTCCATGGCCTGCTCCAGCTGGGCGTCGAGGTCCCAGGCGTTGGCGTGGTCCAGGTCCTCCTGGAGCTTGCCCATCTCCTCCATCAGCGCGTCGGAGTAGTCGGTCGCCATGAGCTCGGCGACCTCGTTGAAGCGCTTGAGCTTGCCCATGACCTCCTTCGCCCCGTCCTGCACGTTCTCCAGGACGGTCTTGGACTCGTCGAGGGGCGGCTCCTGGAGGAGCATGCCGACGGTGTAACCGGGCGAGAGGAAGGCGTCGCCGTTGGAGGGCTGCTCGATGCCCGCCATGATCTTGAGCACCGTGGACTTACCGGCGCCGTTGGGGCCCACGACACCGATCTTCGCGCCAGGAAGGAAGCTCAAGGTGACGTCGTCGAGGATCACCTTGTCGCCGTGCGCCTTGCGCGTCTTGCGCATGGTGTAGATGTACTCAGCCAAGAGAAACCGTCCGGCAATCAGTGAGTGGGCAGATACACCCCATCTTGCCTGACGGCCACCCTCCGGAGGAAACCCGTATGGCCGGGGCCCTGCCGGAGGGCGAGATGTTGCCGCCCCGACCGCCCGGAGAGACGCTGAAAGGGACGTCGCCAGGTCTCAGTGAGCACGGATGAGACCGTGCCGGTCGTGGTGACCGCTAGGAGCGCGCGCGATGAGGGTCATGCTGCGGGCACGTCTGGACACTCAGGCGTCGAATGAAGCACTCAAGAACGGCGCACTGCCGAAGATCATGCAGACGCTGACGGAACGACTCCAGCCCGAGGCCGCATATTTCGGGCCCTGTGACGGCGGTCGCTCCTGCACCTTCGTCTTCGACATGCAGGACAGTTCACGGTTGCCCTCCCTCACGGAGCCCCTCCTCCGGGATCTGGGCGCGGAGATAGAGATCCAGCCGGTCATGAACACCGAAGACCTGCAGAAGGGGCTTGCCGCACTGCGAGAGGACTGAGCCCCCTCCCCAGGTTCAAGTGTTGGTCGGCCGCGTGTTCACTTACCCATGGCACTCACCGGTTCACTGGTTCACTTGCCGGTGACCGCCGTCTCTTCGGGCGTCTCGGGCGTCTGGGCCGCCGGTTCCTTCTTGGAGCGGAGGAAGAAGACCGCCGCGCCGCCGAGCAGGATGAACCCCACCGCGATGCCCGCCATCAGCGGCGTATTGCCTGAGCTGCCGGTCTCGGCGAGGTCGCCGCCGCCCGTGATGCCGCCCGCCGACGCGGGGCTGGGCTCTGAGGCGGGCTGCGCCTTGTTGTCGAGAGCGCCGCCTTCGGTTCGGCAGTCGAGTACGCCCTTGAAGCGCTTCTGTACGCCGTTGGGCCCGGCGATCGTGAAGTCGTAGGGCTGGTCCTCCTGCAACGGGATCGTCACCGTCTGCGACGTGCCCGCCTTGATCGTGTGCTTGAAGCCCATCAGCCGGAAGGTGAAGGGGGCGTCGCCGTTGTTGCTCGCCGTGATGTCCACGCTGCCCTTGGCGCAGTTCTTCTCCGCCGACAGTGCCGGTATCGCACCCTTGTCCGCCCAGTCGGCCGTCGCCGTCGCCGACACCGTCGACTCGCTGGAACCCGCGAGGATCTGCGTCTGGCTCCTGGTCTCGGAGGTGAAGGCCCTGCCGACCGGCACGGTGGTCGACGCCTGTACGGAGAGCGCGGCCGAGCCGTCCGGCGCGTCCTTCGGCACGTCGAAGTAGAGCCGGCTGCCGTCACCCGCGGACTTCACGGGCTTGCCGTCCTTGCCGACCACCTTCACTCCGCTGGCCACGGAGTCGGCGGGCGGCGTCACGGTCACCGCCTCCGCGTCGGTCCGCACGGTGACCGGGCCGAGCCGCTCCCCCGCGCGCCCGGAGACCGCGGGCGGCTCCAGTGTCAGCGACGCCTTGGGCTCCACGCCGGCGCGTGCGCTCTTGTGCAGATAGTCGGCGAGCTTCTCGGCCTGCGGGTCGACGGCGTCGACGTGCGCGCCGTCCGAGTACCGCCAGATCGCCACCTGGGTGCCGGCCGCGGCGGTCTGCTCGGTGAGGGACGTCGCGCCCGCCTTCTTGGCGAGCGCCGCGAGGTCGTTCACCTGCGGGTAGGAGTGCTGGAGGATCCAGCGGATCCTCCCGGCGTCACGGTTGCCGTTCAGCGACGTGCCGCTCCAGGGGGTCTCCTGGTATCTGGCGTCCTTCTGCGTGGGGTTGTGGATGTCGACGCAGTACGTCTGGAGGGTGCCGCCATCCTCCACGGCCATCTCGAAGAGCCCGGCGGGCACCTGCTGGGAGCTGCCGTTCTCGTGGACGACCGCCTGGTCGTACGTCTGCAACCCGCCCAGCGTCGCGGTCGCGCCGCCCCGGTGCTGCGGCGCCTCCTCGGCCGTCGCCGGGCCCGCGCCGACCAGTGCCCCCGCGGCGAGGAGCCCCGACGCCGCGGTCACGGCGGCGAGGCGGGCGACGCCTCGGCCGCGTGGCGGCACCGCAGACGAAGCGGCGGACGCGGAAAGCGCGGTAAACGCAGAAAACACTGAATTCCCCTCCGGGCGGGACCCGTTCACAACGAGGGGGGTGGTCCCGCCAGCAGATTGAAAGGGGCAGGAACACCTGCCACCTGCATGGCATCTCCTGCCAACTGCCCCGTGAGCTACGTCCGGCATCCTAGGGAAGCGGCGCACCATGACCCTCAGTCATACCGTCGGATAACCGTTCCGACTCGTAATCGTTATCGCCAACCACCCGCGCGAGCTGGGCTTATCGACAAATCAACGGGCATTCCGAGCGGTGGCACGCTGGTTGACGGGCCATCACCATCAGCCCACCGGCTCCGGTTCGGGCTCTCGCACGGGCGGAGAATCCGTCAGCGACGCATCCGGCCTGCCCACGCGCCGGAACGCCGCGGTCCCGCGTGACAGATCGTGACCGATGGCCTGCGCGTCGATGTCCGCCGAGGTCCAGTGCTGACCGCCGCGCTCCTCGTCGCGCACCTTCAACCGCCCCTGCACGATGACTGGTTCGCCCACCGCGAGCGATGCCTGCACATTGCTGCCGAGCGCGCGCCTGGCCCAGACGGTGAAGAAGTTGGTGTGTCCGTCGTTCCAGGTGTTCTTCACCGCGTCGAAGTACCGCGCCGTCACCGCGAGCCGGAACCGCGCCACCGGTCCCGACGGCAACTCCCGGTACACCGGCGTCGTCGCGACGTTCCCCACCACGGTCACCATCGTCTCGTTCATGTCCTGCCCCTCCCGTGCGTCCGTCCGTGCCGCCGTGCCTTCCGCGGCCGCGCTCTCAGACTGCACCCGTCCGGCCGAGCCCGCTGAGCCCTGTGCGCTACCCACTGGTTGTGGATAACTCGGTCACCCGAAGGCGCCCTTCACCCCCGACGGCCGACCCTGAGGCGACCTCACCCAAGAGCCCCGCGCGTCCCCGTCACGCGCACGTACTGCTCCCTGACCTCCAGATACCGCAGCAGCTCGGCGGCCACCGGATCGAGGACCCGGGCCCGCCCGCACCCGGCGGCCGCCTCCCGCAGCCGCCGCTCCGCTTCGTGCCCGTACCGTCGCGCGGGCCCTCGCGCGGCCAGCCGGCTCGCCCACTCCACGCACGGGCCGCCCACGATGCCCGCAAGCATCAGCAGCACCGGCACGCCGAGGTTCGGGTCGGCGATGCCGATGATCTGCCCCAGCAGCCAGAGCCCGCCCACGACCTGGAGCATCGACATCGCGGCCTGCGCGAGGACCGCCGCGGGCCACCAGTTGGGCCGCGGCGGACGTCCGACCGGCACACCCGCCGTCACCGCCAGCTTGTCGAGCGCCTCGGGCAGCCCTTCGGCGCCGCGCGCGGCGGCCTCCCGCACGGCCTGGCCCCAGGGCACGGGCAGCCCCGCGGCCGCCTCGTCGGCCACCGTGCGCACGGCGTGCTCCACCCGCTGGCGCGCCGTCACCTCCTCGTCCACCACGGGCAGGGCCACGGGCGTCGCGGCGGCGCCGTGCGGCGAGCGCTGCGACTCGTACCACCGCCAGAGTCTGAGCCAGGGGTCACCGCACGCCTTGCCCGCGTGTCTGCGCCAGGCCCGTTCCGCCGCGTCCCCGGCCGCCGCGGCGCCCACCGCGTCCGCGAGACGGTCCGCGAACTCCTCGCGGGCCTCCTCGCTGAGTCCGACGCGCCCGGGGCGGCGACCGCGGGGCGCCCCGGCGACGTAGACCGGACGCAGGCGTTCCGCGGCGGCGTCCAGGTCGGCGGAGATCCGGCGGACGGCGGCGCCCCGTTCCTGGGTGAACTGGCCGAGTGCCTCCCTCAGTTCGCCGATCCCGTCACCGGTCAGCGCGGAGATGGCGAGCACGGTGGCGCCGGGTTCTCCGTGTTCGCCGAGTGCGATGCCGTCCTCGTCGAGGAGCCGGCGCAGATCGTCGAGGACCTGGTCGGCGGCGTCGCCGGGGAGCCGGTCGATCTGGTTGAGCACCACGAAGGTGACCTCGGCGTGCCCCGCCATGGGCCGCAGATACCGCTCGTGGAGCATCGCGTCCGCGTACTTCTCCGGGTCGACGACCCAGATGACGGCGTCGACGAGTGCCAGGATCCGGTCGACGTGCTCGCGGTGCTCGCCGACCGCCGAGTCGTGGTCGGGCAGGTCGATCAGTACGAGCCCCTGGAGCTCGTCGGCACCGGGCCCCTGGAGGGGGCGACGACGCAGCCGCCCCGGGATGCCGAGCCGGTCGAGCAGCCCGGCGGCGCCGTCCGTCCAGCTGCACCCGATGGGCGCGGCGGTGGTCGGCCTGCGTACGCCGGTGTCCGAGATCATCACGCCGGCGAGGGCGTTGAAGAGCGTCGACTTGCCGCTGCCGGTGGCGCCCGCGATGGCGACGACGGTGTGCCGTTCGGAGAGCCGCCGCCGGGCGTCGGCCTCGTCGAGGACCCGGCCGGCCTCGGCGAGGGTGCCGGTGTCGAGCCGGGTGCGGGAGAGCCCGACGAGTTCGCGCAGCGCGTCGAGCCGCGCGCGCAGGGGCCCGTCGTACGGCGTGGGGGGCGCGGTGGGGGCGTAGGCGCGGGGGGTGGTGGCGGGTTTCGAGGCGTCCGCGACGCGACGTGCGATGAGGCCGTCGCCCCAGGCGTCCTCGGGGTCGTCGGCGGACTGGCCGGGACCCTCGGGGGACCGGATGGGCTTCTGCTCGGTGCGGGCGGGCTTCTGCTCGGTGCGGGTGGAGGCCTGACCTGACCGGCCGGCCTCTCCGGGATGCCCCGTGCCTGCCGCGCCTGCCGGGCCTTCCGCGGCTGTCGTGCCCGTCATGCCCGGCTCGTTCGCCGGGCCCGCCGCGCGCCCCGCAAGCCCCGCGCGCCCGGCAGCCGCCCCCTCCCGCTCGGCCCGCGCCTCTGTCTCCTTTCGCTCCTCCCGCTCCTCCCGCTCGTCGCGTTCGGTGTGATCAGTGACGGCAGTCACCGCGGTCACCTCTCCTTCTGAAGTACGGACAGGGCGGCGATCAGCTCGGCCTGGGGTTCGGGATGCACGTCGAGGGCGTACAGGGGTGCGAGCCGCCGTTCGCGCTCGGTGGCGAGGACCTTCTCCAGATACTCGGTCAGCAGGCGCCCGCCCCGGTCACGCAGCCGGACCGCGCCCTGGGCGCCGATCCGCTCGGCGAGGATCTCCCCGGCCGCGCGGGCCCGGTGCCCGCCGAGGAGGGCCGTGGCGAGCAGCGCGGCGACGACCTCGGGGTCGGGCAGGCCGTTCCTGTCGATGCGCTCCAGGCCGCGCACCTCGTCATCGGCGTACTCCTCCAGGACGCGCCGCCATCTGCGGACCGCCATCCCGATGCGGTGCTCGGCGCTCTCCACCTCCGGATCGCGGTCGGCGAGCCCCGGGGCGCCCGCGGCGGGTTCGCGCCGCCAGGCCTCGTCGATGCGCTCGTCGGCGGCCGTGACGGCGCACAGCAGCAGCGCCTCCAGGCTCTCGGCGATCGCGTCGAGCAGTTCGCCGGGCCCGCAGTCGAGCGGATAGCTGCGCCACCGCTTCAGGGCGTCGCCCGCCAGTACGCCACCGGCCTGCAATCGCCCCTTCACGCGCGCGTACTCGTTGTCGTACGCCTCGTCGACGGCGGAGGTGAGCCGCAGAGCGGCGGCGTACTGGGCGGCGACGGCACCCGCGAGTTCGGGGAGCCGGGAGTCGAGCGAGTGCAGGACGCCGTGTGCCGTACGGGCGATGGCGGCGGCGCGGGCGGCGGGTTCCTGGACCCGGTGCGTGAGCCAGGCCCGCAGCGGTGCGACGGCGGTGGCGGGGAGCAGCCCGCCACCGCCCGCGGACTCGGGCAGTTCCGGCACGGTGAACCGCGGTACGTCGCCGAGCCCCGCCTTCGTGAGGAGGGCGCCGTACTGCCGTGACACCTCCGTCACCACCTGGTGGGGCACGCGGTCGAGGACGGTGACGAGGGTGGCGTCGTGCTCCTTGGCGGTACGCAGCAGATGCCAGGGCACCGCGTCGGCGTACCGGGAAGCGGTGGTCACCATCACCCATACGTCGGCCGCGGAGATCAGCTCGGCGGCGAGACAGCGGCTGTCGGGGACGAGCGAGTCGACGTCGGGCGCGTCCAGGAGGGCGAGCCCGCGGGGCAGGGTGTGGGCGGTCTCGATCCGCAGGGCGCGTTCCTGCTCCTCCCCGCCCCCGCCGCCGTCGCCGTACGTCGGCATGTCGTCGTCGTTGTCCTCCTCGTCCTCCCCTTCGCTGCCCTGCACGGACTTCTTCGGGGGCATCCACACGCGGGTGAGGTCGGGCAGGACGCGCATCCCGGCGAACCAGTGATGATCATCCGGATGGCAGACGAGCACCGGCGTCCGCGTCGTGGGCCGCAGCACGCCCGCCTCGCTGACCTGCCGGCCCACGAGGGAGTTCACCAGGGTGGACTTGCCCGCCCCGGTGGATCCGCCGATGACGGCGAGCAGCGGCGCTTCGGGCGCCTTGAGCCGGGGCACCAGGTAGTCGTCGAGCTGTGCGAGCAACTCGTCCCGATTGGCACGCGCGCGTGGCGCCCCCGGCAGGGGGAGCGGAAAGCGTGCGGCGGCGACACGCTCGCGCAGGGCGGAGAGTGCGTCAAGCAATTGAGGCCGTACGTCCAAGGTCACCACATGCGAAGAATGCCCAATTTTGATGGTTTTCTGAAGCATATGAGAGCCTCTGCGCGCCGATCGGACACCACGGAGGGAAGGGGCGACTGGGGGCGCAGGCATAACGAGTGCACAACACCCGTGGCGCGAGGCGCCAAAAGCGATGCGAGATTCGCACCTGCCTGCGATTATCAGGACCGCTTCACCGAACCTCCACATCGCGGCGCGGAGGCGAAGCACCAGGGACAGGGACCCGGGAGCCCTATCCTTGTCCCCGGCAAGGTCACGGATCTCCCCCACATCCGAACCCCATGCCACCCGGCCACACCCGGCCCCCGTAGCTCAGTGGATAGAGCAGGCGCCTTCTAAGCGCTTGGCCGCAGGTTCGAGTCCTGCCGGGGGCACACACACGGCCTCTCACCCGCGAACGCGGGCGAGAGGCTTCTTGGTGTGCAGGCCGCGGGCCCCCATCGGCATGGCCGAACCGGTTTTCGCCACTCGATCTACAATGAAGCCCGCCAGGCCGTCGCGGCCCGGCCCGGCGCGGATCTGAGAGGTTGCGGGACGGCTTGAAGTGCGCTAGCGACACTGACCGCGAACCGCGAACCGCGAACCGCGAACCGCGAACCGCGAACCGCGAACCGCGAACCGCGAACCGCGAACCGCGAACCGCGAACCGCGAACCGCGTAAGCCGTGCTGAGCGCGAGGAGGTTCGGGATGGCCGCGCGTTTTGCTGACATTCCGTTCCTGCGCGTTCCCGTCGGGCACGATGCCCACCGCTGGAGCACCTTTCCGGGCGAGCGGCGGCTCGTCGTCGCCACCCGTACGCTCACCTCGACGATCCGCGCCCTGGAGACGCTGCCGCCGGTGCTGCGCGCGGATCCCCGCGTGTCCGTGGTCTTCGCCCACGATCCGACCTCCGCTTTCAGCGACGGCTCGCTCGACCTGCTCCACGATGCGGGCTGCCGTGTCATGCCGTGGGAGCAACTGCCGTACGCCGCCCCGGATCTGATCCTCAGCACCAGCGAGAACATCGACGTCTCCGAGGGTGAGTGCCCGGTGCTCGTGCTGCCGCACGGCATCGGCTTCCAGAAGTACGTGCCCGACTCCCGCTCCCCCCGCAGGCGGCTGTCGGGCGTCGCGCCCGACGCGCTCTTCGAGGCGGGCCGGGCCTGGACCGCCGTGTCGCATCCGGAACAGGAGCGGCAACTGCTCGCCGCGCATCCGAAGAGCGCCGGACGGACTCTGCTCATCGGTGATCCCTGCCTCGACGAACTGCTCGTCAGCGGGGACCGGCGCGGTGAATACCGGCGGGCGCTGGGCGTCGCGGACGGTCAGCGGCTGGTGCTCGTGACCTCGACGTGGGGGCCGACGTCGCTCATCGGCCGTGACCCCGGCCTGCCCGCGCGGCTCCTCGCCGATCTGCCCTGGGACGAGTACCGCGTCGCGCTGGTCCTCCACCCCAACGTGTGGTCGGCCCACGGCGCCTGGCACCTCCGGGCCCTGCTGGCCGAGGCCCTCGACGCCGGGCTGCTGCTGATCCCGCCGGTGCACGACTGGCGTCCCGCGCTCGTGGCCGCCGACGCGGTCATCGGCGACCACGGCTCGGTGACGCTGTACGGCGCCGCCCTGGCCAAGCCCCTGGCCCTGGCCGCGTACGGAGAAGAAGAAGCCGTGCCCGGCACCGCTGCCGCCGACCTGGCGGAACTCGCGCCTCGGTTCGAACCCCAGGGCGGCCCACTGCGCCAGATCGAGGCCGTGCTGCGGGCCCACGCGGACCAGCCCGAGCGGTACGCGCCGGCGGTCTCCCGGGCCTTCGACGAACCCGGCACCGCACTCACCCGGCTGCGCACGGCGCTGTACGGCCTGCTCCGTCTGGAGCCGCCGCCGACTCCGCCGCCGGCTCCGCTGGTCCTCGTACCGCCGGGCCCGCTCGCGACGAACGTCACTTCCTGGGTGGTCGGCACCCGCATCGAGACGGAGGAAGCGGGGCGGACCGCCGTGACCGTCCGCCGTGTCCCCGCCGCCGTCGGCGAAGCGTGGAGCGAGGAGGGCGAGGGAGACGCGGGGGACGGGTGCTTCTCGCATCTTTCCGTCCGCCCCGGTGACGAACGTGACCAGCGCCTGACCGAGAGCGCCTCGGTCCTGGTGGCCTCGGATCCGGCGCCGACGGCGGCCGCGGCCCGGAGTTGGGGGCGCGACGCGCTCGCCACGTGGCCCGGGAGCCTGCTGGCCGCGACCGTGCTCACCTCCGGGGACTGCCTGGTGGTCCTCCGTGACGGCCGGACCGTGCTGGCGTCGGCCGACGCCGGGAACCTCGACCCCGGGCTGGTGTCGGCAGCCGTCTACACCTGTCTCCGGGCCGGGCATCCGCCGGCCGCCGGCTCCATGACACTGCGCGTCGGCGCCCACCGCGACGACGTCCTTCTGTCGTCCTGGTCCCCCTGACCGCCCTGCCGGCCGGCTCCCCGGCAGGTCTGCCGCGTCCGTCGGCCGCCAAGTGCCCTACTACACAGCCCTCCTTGATCACACTACGGTGGTCGTCAGCACGCGGGTTGCCGCCGATACGGCGGCTCAGCCGATACGCGAAGGGGGACCAGTGGCAATCGAGGTGGCGGCCATCGCCGCGTCGGGAGCGACGAGCACGCTGGTCGGGCTCGCGGTCACCGAGGCGTGGACGCGTACGCGGGCCCTCGTCACCCGGCTCTTCAGCCGTCGGCAGGACGACGCCACGGCAGGGGACCAGCAGCTCCAGTCGGCCGTGGAGGAGCTGGCGGCGGCGTTTCAGTCGGAGGACCCGCGCTCGCTGGGGGACGCCGCCGACCGGCTGCGGCGCAGGTTGCGCCACTCGCTGCGGGAGGAGTCCCCGGTCGCCGGCGAACTGGTCTCGCTCCTCCGTGACCTGGATCCGGAGGGCGAACGGGAAGGCGCCGGCGCGGCAGCCCCGTTCGTGACCGCCTCGACCGGCATCGCGTACGACGTACCCCCCGCCCCGCGGCCCGGCGGCCCGCCCTCCCAGGTCCCGGTACTGCGCACCCGCTTCGTCAACCGCACGGCGGAGATCACGGATCTGGACGGCTCGTCGGCAGGCGCCACCGCCGTCGCCTCGCACGTCGATGTCCGTGTGCTGGCCGGGCCGCCCGGAGTCGGCAAGTCCGCCCTGGCGCGGCACTGGGCGCACACCATGCGCGAGCGCTTCCCCGACGGGCGGCTGTACGTCGACTTCGCAGCGCTGCGGGACCGCGCCGGTGCCGGCGGCGACGTGGCGGACGCCGTGGGCCACTGTCTGCGGTCCCTCGGTGTCGACGACTCGCTGCTGCCGCCGTCCCTGGCCGAGCGGACCGCGCTCTTCCGGAGCCGGACGGCCGATCTGCGGGTGCTCCTCGTACTGGACGATGTGACCTCGCCCGCGCAGGTACGGGCCCTGGTCCCGCAGGGGCCCGGGAGCACCGTCCTCGCCACGAGCACCGCGAGACTCGGCGAACTCGCGCTGGACGGCGCCCGACCGCTGTCCCTGGAGCCCTTCACACGGGACGCCGCGCTTCTCCTGCTGGCCGACCGGTGCGGCGAGGACCGGATCGCCGCCGAGCCGGAGGCCGCGTGCCGGGTCGCCGACCTGTGCTCCGGACTCCCGGTCGCCCTCCAGGTGGCCGCGGCGCGGCTGGTGAACGAGCGGCGCCTGACGCTGGCGTCGCTCGCCGCCGAACTGGCGGACGACAAGCGCCGGTTGTCCGCCCTGAGCGTGGGGGGCGAGTCCCCCGTCACCGCCGTCCTTGACGCCTCCTACCGGCAGCTGTCACCGGAGCTGGCGCACGGGTACCGGCTTCTCGGCTGGGTCCCCGGCCACTGCTTCGACGCGGCGACAGCCGCTGCCGCGCTCGGCTCCGACGTGGCGGCCGCCCAGCTCCTCCTCGACGTCCTGGAGGACATGAGCCTGCTGGAGACGGCGGAGGACCGCCGGTACCGGTTCCACGGCCTCGTGCGCGTCCACGCTCGTGAGCGCGCGGCCGCCGAGGAGCCCGCGGACGCCGAAGGCACGGTGGTGGGGCGGGTCCTGACCCACTACCTGGCGCTCACCGCGTTCGCCGACCGCTCGGTGCGCGCCGACCGGACGCGTGCGGCCGACCTCCGTCCGCTGCTGGCGGGGCGCGCCGACCCCTTCGCGGCCCACGGCGGTCCCCGGCCACTGGACTGGCTGGCGGCCGAGCGGGCCAACATCATGGCGGTGCTGCGTGCAGCCGGTGCCCACCGGCTGCACACGCCCGGATGGCAGCTCGCGGAGTGCTTCACCGTGCTGTTCCTGCACCACAGGCACCTCGGTGACTGGAAGGAGTCCCTGGAGCTGGGCGCCGGGTACGCGCGCTCCGCCGTCGCCCCGGCAGCCGAGGCCCGGCTGCGCAGCCTGCTCTCCCGCCCGCTCATGGACCTCGGCGAGCACGACAGGGCGGAGCGGGAGCTGACCGCGGCGCTGGCCTGTGCGGAGGTCTCCGGCGACCTGGTGCTGCTCGCGTCCGCGCTGGAGTTCTCGGGCCGCTATTGGGACCGCTTCGATCCGGCCCGCGCCATCGCGGCGTATCGGCGCTCCATGGAGCTGAACCTCCGGGCCGGCGAGGCACGCGGCGCCGCCATCGCCGCCTTCTTCCTCGGGCGGGCCGAGGACGCGAGCGGCGACTTCGCCCGCGCCCTCGCCACCCTCCGGCAGGCCCGCACGGACCTGCTGTCCCTGCCTTCTCCCGACCACCGCATGGCGGCCCGGGCCACCGCCGCGCTCGGCCGGTGCCTGGACCACCTGGGCCGGACCGGTGAAGCCGTACCCGTCCTGCGGGAGGCCGCGCGGTCTCTGGAGGGCCTCGAAGCGTACGCCTACGAAGCCGAGGCCCTGCTCGACCTGGCCGCCATCGCCGAACGCCCGGGCGGCGACCGCTCCCGGCTGCGGGAGGACCTGGCCAGGGCCCTGGCCATCCACAAGGACATGGAGAGCCCGCTCACCGGGGAACTGGCCGAGCGGCTGCGCGCCGCGGAGGAGCCGCGCCGTTCGCCTCCCGAGTGATCAGCCGCTGGGCGCCGTGCCCCCCTCGTACAGCGCCTCGATCTCCTTCGCGTACGCCGCCGTCACCGCGCTCCGCTTGATCTTCAGGGACGGTGTGAGCAGCCCGTTGTCCTCCGTGAACTCCCCTTCCACGATGGCGAACCTGCGGATCGACTCGGCTCTGGAGACCGCCGCGTTGGCGTGGTCCACCGCCTTTTGTACCTCCGCGGCCATCTCCGGGTCCCGGGCCAGCTCCGCGAGAGGTGTGTCCTTGGGGCGCTTGCGTACGGCGAGCCAGTGCTCGACGGCCTCGGGGTCCAGGGTGATGAGCGCGGCGACGTAGGAGCGGTTGTCCCCCACGACGATGCACTGCCCCACGGGCGCACGGCCGCGCAGGCGGTCCTCCAGGACGGCGGGCGAGACGTTCTTGCCGCCGGAGGTGACGATGAGGTCCTTCTTGCGGCCGGTGATGGTGAGGTAGCCGTCCTCGTCGAGCGCGCCCAGGTCGCCGGTGGCCAGCCACTCGCCGGTGAGCACGGTGTCCGTCGCCGCCGGGTCGTTCCAGTAGCCGCTGAAGACGATGCCGCCCTTGAGCAGCACCTCGCCGTCCTCCGCGATGCGCACGGCCGTGCCGGGCACGGGCAGGCCGACCGTACCGGGGCGGGGCCTCAGCGGTGGCGTGATGGTGGCGGCGGCCGTGGTCTCCGTCAGGCCGTACCCCTCGTAGATGATGATCCCGGCGGCGTAGAAGAAGAGGTTGAGCTCGCGGTCCAGGGGGGAGCCGCCGCTGATCGCGTACCGCAGGTGCCCGCCGACCTCCTTGCGGATGCGGCGGTAGACGAGGAGTTCGTACAGCGCCCAGCCGAGGCGCAGCCCCAGGGAGGGGCCGGGCCGGCGCGGGTCGAGGAACTTGTCCAGGTACGCCTCGGCGAAGCGCACCCCGATGCGCTCCGCCCGGTCGAAGGACGCGGCGCGGCCGATCTTCTCGGCGGTCGCCCGGCCGGTGTCGTGGATCTTCTCGAAGAGGTACGGGACGCCGACGAGGAACGTGGGCTTGAAGGCGCGCAGTTCCGGCCGGAGTTCGTCCGGCTTGATGCTCGGGCAGTGGCCGAGCTCTATGCGGGCGAGCAGGCACGCGATCTGGAGGCTGCGGCCCAGTATGTGGGCGAGCGGCAGGAAGAGGAGCGTGGCGGCGACCTGTCCGGTGATCTCCTTGAAGACGGGGTGCAGCAGCTCGACCGTGTTGGCGGCCTCGGCGTGGAGGTTGCCGTGCGTGAGGACGCAGCCCTTGGGGCGTCCGGTGGTGCCCGAGGTGTAGCAGAGGGTGGCGATGGTGTCGGGGGTGAGCGCGGCGCGCCGCTTCGTCACCTCCTCGTCGGGCACGTCCCGGCCCAGCAGCACCAGTTCCGCCATCGCGCCGCCGTCGAGGTGCCGGACGCGTGGTGGTGTCCCACCGGAGGCACTGAGGGCCGCCTCGGCGGTCGCCGCGTTCTCGGCGGTCTCCGCTATCAGGAGGCGGGCTCCCGAGTCGCGGACGATCCACTCGATCTGCTCCGCCGACGACGTGGCGTAGACGGGGACGCCCTGGCCGCCCGCCGCCCAGATCGCGAAGTCCAGGACCGCCCACTCGTAGCGCGTGCGCGACATCAGCGCGACGCGTCCGCCGGGTTCGAGGCCCGCCGCCATCAGGCCCTTGGCGGTCTCCGTCACCTCGCGGGCGAAGGCCGCCGCCGTCACCGGCTGCCACCGGCCGCCCTGCTTGCGGCGCAGCACCACGGCGTCGGGGGCCTCGTGCGCGTTGACGAAAGGGATGTCGGCGGTACTGCCCGTGGTGGCCCGCGCGGCCAGTGGGGCGGTGCGGGCCTCGCGCACGGTGCCGTGCTCGTCCCTGACGAGTTCGACCCGGGCGCGGTCCGCGAGCCCGCTGCGTCGCTGTGCCCTTCTCAGATCCTTGCGTACGCCCATGACGGCTCCCGGGGTCCGGTTCACGGAGGTGCTGCTCGATGTGGTGCCCGCTTGCTCACGGCCTGCTTGCTTACGCGGCCGTCAACTTACTCGCCCGTAAGGAAAATTCAATGGGCCGGACAGCGGCAGTCGTACGCGTTTTCCCGTGCCGCCCGCCCCCGCCGTACGCTGCCACGGGGCAACTGCCGCAAGGAGATCGGGTTAAGGAGACGGGCCGTGGCGGACGACATCAGCAAGATCGCCGGACTGGATTTCGCGAGCGTCACCCCGGAGGAGTTCGCCCGCATCGTGAAGGGCCTCTCCGACAAGGAGATAGCCGGGATCGCCCGCGACGGAACGCTGCGCAAGCGCGTCCTGGACGAGGTCTTCCGGCGCATGGAGCGGCAGTTCAGGCCGGCGGCGGCCGGCTCGCTGGCGGCGCTGCTCCGGTGGCGGGTCACGGGCAGCGGTGACAACCCCGAGGTCGTGTACGAGACGCGGATCGCGGACGGCGTCTGCACCGTGCGGGAGGGACGTTCGGAGGCGGAGCCACGGGTCACGTTCGCCATGGGCGACGCCGCGTTCCTCAAGCTCGTCTCGGGCAACGCCAGCCCCGTCACGCTGTTCATGCTGCGCAAGGTCAAGGTCACGGGGGACGTCGCGCTGGCGGCGGCGCTCACGCGGTACTTCGACATACCCGGGCGGCCGGGCGCGTGATGCCGGGCGGGGCGTAGCCGGCCGGCGGGGCTCAAGGCCGGGGTGAGCTGCGCCGATGTAGGGCCCATGACGTCTACGTACTCCTTTGGCTCCTCCGGTGTCGGTACCGCGGAGGCCGGGCTGCCCGTCGACGCCCGGGCCGAGCGATGGCGGGCGGCCGCGCGGCTCGGGCTCGCCTTCCTGCCGGCCCTCGTCGTCGCCTTCGCCGGGTTCCAGCGGCGGTGGATGTCCGACGACGGTCACATCTACGTGCGGACGGTGCGCCAGGTGCTGGCGGGCAACGGGCCCGTCTTCAACGCCGGGGAGCGGGCCGAGTCGTCCACCGGGACCCTGTGGCAGTGGCTGCTGGTCGCCGCCGGGGCGCCCGGCTTCGACATCCCCACGGCGGCGATGTACGGCGGTCTGTTCCTGACCGCCGCCGGCTTCGCGCTCGCCGCGGCCGCCGCGCTGCGCCTGCGCGGCGGGGACGGCCTCCTGCTGCCCTGCGGCGCCCTCGTGCTCCTCGCGCTGCCGCCCGTCTGGGACTTCGCGACGTCCGGCCTGGAGACGGGGCTGGCGACCTGCTGGATCGCGGGCGCCTGGCTGATGCTCGTCACCCGGCCCCGCGCGCTGGCGACCTGCGCGATGCTGGGGCTCGGCCCCCTCGTGCGGCCGGACCTGGCACTGGTGTCGCTGGTCTTCCTCGCCGCCCAGTGGGCCGTGGCGCGCCCGCCCTGGCGCGGGGTGCTCGCGGGCGCGGGCGCCGCGGGGGCGCTGCCGGTCGCGTACGAGATCTTCCGCATGGGCTACTACGGCCATCTGATGCCGCTGCCGGGCGTCACCAAGGAGGCCTCGCGGAGCCTGTGGTGGCGGGGCGCCGACTATCTCGACGACTTCGCCGGTACGTACCTGCTGTGGCTGCCGCTGCTGATGATCGTGGCGGGCCTCCTGGCGTCCGGGCGGATGCGCGAACGCGTCGTCGTGGCCGCGCCGGTGGTCGCGGGGGCGCTCTGCTGGCTCTACGTCATCAAGGTGGGCGGCGACTTCATGCACGGGCGGATGTTCCTGCCGGGACTGCTGCTGATGCTGCTGCCCGTCTTCCTCGTGCCCGTCACGCGCGCGTGGACGATCGTCGGCGCCGGGGTCGCGGTGTGGGCCGTGACGTGCGCGGCCGTACTGCGGGTGCCGTACGAGGGCCGGATCGGGCCCGGCGGAATCGCGGACGAGCGGGGCGTGTACGTACACCAGAACGACGCCCGCCACCCCGTGCACCACACCTTCGCGGGGCAGCCCGGCAACATGGCCTACGCCGGTCTCGTGCGGGAACGGACGCGGGACGGCGCGCCCACGCTGCTGCTCGCCAGGAGCCCGGTCGCCGCGGCCCGGCCCGGGATCACGGGGGTCTACAACACGCTCGGCTTCAGCGGTTCCGTGATCCCGCTGTCCGGCGCCGCGCTCGACCCGATCGGGCTCGCCTATCCACTGGCGGCCCACTCCCAGCCCATCAACGGCCGGGTGGGGCACGACAAGCGGCTCCCCGACGAGTGGATCGTCGCCGACCGAGGGGTCAGGGGCGCGCTGCCGGAGGGGCTCGACCCGAAGCGCGTCGCGGCTGCCCGGCGTGCCCTGCGCTGCGAGCCGTTCGCCGAGCTGCGGGCGGCCACACGGGCGCCGATGACGGCCGGGCGGTTCTGGCGGAATCTGACGGGTGCCGCGGGGCTCACGGCCTTCCGGTTCCCCAACGATCCGGTGCGGGCGGAGCGGGAGTTGTGCGGGTAGCCACCCATGACGGCGCCCAAGGACTTCAACCCCGTCGGCTCCTACCGCCGCGCCTTCGCCGTGCCGCGCGGCTGGCGGGGGGCGCAGGCCCCTGCTCTCCTTCCAGGGCGTGAAGTCCGCGTTCTTCGTCTGGGTCAACGGCAAGAAGGTCGGCTACAGCGAGGACAGCTACACCCCGGCCCGCGTCGGCGGCAATGACTCGTGGGGCGCCCCGCCAAAGGAGCCGTACCTGCTGCGCGCGGGGCGTGCGTACACCTACGGATACCGCCTGCGGGCCGCCGGCTGGCCGGCGAGGCGCTCGCCGGGCCGGACCTCGCCCCGGTGCTCCTCGCCGGGGTCCTCCGGGGCGGGGGCCGCGCCGGCGAGCTCCCCGGCCCGGTCGATGGCGGTGGCCAGCTCCCGTGCCGGCGCGCCCTCCGCGGCCAACGCGCGGGCGCGGCCCGCCAGTTCGCTCAGGGAGGGGGTGCCGGGCAGGGCGGCGGGGTGCCGCGCACCGTCGTGGCGGCCGCCGTGCCCGGAGCGCAGGTTGTCCGCGAAGTATGCGGCGACGGCGGCCAGTTGGAGGCCGCTGTCGGCCCGCCACAGTGACGCGTCCAGGTCGGCGGCCTCGATGCGGCCCGACTCCTCGTGCGGGGCGCGGGTGTCGGGGTCGAGCCAGCGCACGCCGGCCGTGGCGAGGTGGCCGTCGGCGCCCGGTTTGGTGCGCACCGCGTACAGCGCCGTCACCGTGTGGCCGGGGCCGATCTCGCCGCCGTCCACGGAGTCGTCGCGGAAGTCGTCGTCGGCGACCTCGCGGTTCTCGTAGCCGATCAGGCGGAACCGCTCGACGGTGGCGGGGTCGAAGGCGACCTGCGCCTTGGCGTCGCGGGCGCGCAGCTCGATGTGGGCGGGGAGCTGTTCGCAGAAGACCTCGCGGGCCTCCTTGTCGTTCGAGACGTACGTGGTGTGGCCGTCGCCCTTGTCGGCGAGGCGCTCCATCAGGGCGTCGCCGTAGTCGCTGCCGACGCCGACCCCGAAGAGGGTGATGCCGTGCTCGCGGCGGGCGTCGGAGATCCGGTCCAGGATGCCTTCGGCACTGGTCTCGCCGGTGTTGGCGAGGGCGTCGGAGAGCAGGACGACGCGGTTGGTCGCGCCCTTCTTCTTGCCGCGCACGGCGGTGTCGTAGCCGGTGGTGACGCCCGCCTCCAGGTTGGTGGACCGGGTCGGCTCCATCCGCTCGATCGCCTCGTGCACGCGGGAGCGGCCGTCCCCGGTGTCGCCGAGGCGGGTCATCGGCAGGACCGTCTCGGCGGTGTCGCTGAAGGTGACGAGCGCGATCGAGTCGTCGGGGCGCAGCTGGTCGGCCATGATCCCGAGGGACTTCTTCACGAGGTCGAGGCGGCCGGGCTCGGCCATGGAACCGGACACGTCGATGACGAAGGTGAGGGCGGCGGGCGGCCGTTCGCCCTCTTTCGCGGCGCCGCGGGTGGCGAGCCCGACGCGCACCAGCGACCAGCCGCCCTCTCCGGTGCGGGCGCCGTCGACGCTGACCGAGAACCCGTCGCCGTCGGGCCGCGGATAGTCCTGCCGGAAGCTGTTGACGAACTCCTCGGGCCGGACGGTCGACGGATCGGGCAGGCGCCCCTCGGCGAGCGTGCGGCGCGCGAAGCCGTAGGAGGCCGTGTCGACGTCCAGGGCGAAGGTGGAGAGGTAGTCGGGCGGCGCGGCCTTCCGCTGCCGCTCGGGGCGCACGGCTTCGCCGGTGCCGGGCGCGTCCGGCGCGGGCAGCGGCGCGGCCCCGCTCCCCCGGCTCTTCTCCTTGCCGTCGGCGGTGGCGCGGTTGTCACCGCCGCCTGCGGTGCACCCCGTGAGCAGCAGCCCACCCGCCATGGCCACGGCGAGCACCGCGTGGCGTGTCTTCCTGGCCCGCATCCGCCCGTCCCCCTCACGTCGTCGGCTTTCCTGACTGTGACGCGCGGGGGGCCGGGAACGGTCGCCATGGGACGTTGCGGATGGGTCTCGATGCGGCTACGGGACCACGGCCTCGCCGGTCAGGACACCACGTCCTTGCGCGCGAATCCCCGGAACGCCAGCGCGAACAGCACCAGCGCGTACGTCACCGAGATCGCCGAACCCTGGATCATGCCGCCCCACTCGGGGCGGGCCTGGAGGGCGTCGGCCCAGGCGAACTGCCAGTGGGCGGGGAGGAAGTCGCGCCAGTCCTCCAGCGCGGTCACCGCGTCCAGGACGTTGCCGACGATCGTCAGGCCGACCGCGCCGCCGACCGCGCCGAGCGGGGCGTCGGTCTTCGTCGACAGCCAGAACGCGAGGCCCGCGGTGACCAGTTGGGAGACGAAGACGTAGCCGACGGCGATCAGTAGGCGCTGGGCCGCCGTGGTCGCGGGCAGCGCACCGCCGGTGGGGATCTCCAGCGGGCCCCAGCCGTACGCCATCGTGCCGACCGCCAGCGCGATCAGCGGGAGCAGCACCATGGCGGCGGCGCTGAGGGCGAGCGCGACGGCGAGCTTGGACCACAGGAGGCGGGCGCGCGGCACGGGTGCCGCCAGCAGGTAGCGCAGGGAGGACCAGCTCGCCTCGGAGGCGACGGTGTCCCCGCAGAACAGGGCGACGGGGATGACGAGGAGGAAGCCGGCGGAGACGAACAGGCACGTCGCGGCGAAGTTCACGCCGGACGCGGTGGCCGTGTCCATCAGCGTCACCGCGCTGTTGCGCTCCCCCGGCGAACCGGCGACGGCGAACGCGATGACCAGCACGACGGGCAGCAGCGCCATGACGCCGCCCATCACGAGCGTGCGGCGCCGCTTCAGCTGGCGGACCGCCTCGACCCGCAGCGGCAAGGTGCGTCCGGCGCGGTAGCCGGGCGCCGTGGGGCGCTCCAGGGTGGGGGCGCTCATGCGGTGCCTCCGATCAGGGTCAGGAAGGCGTCTTCGAGGCGGCGGTGCGGGCCCATGGACTCCACCGGCACGTCGAGACGGACCAGTTCGGGCAGCAGCCGGGCGGCGCCCGCGTCCGGGGTGCCGTCGAGCCGCACCAGGAGGCCGTCGTCGGCGCGCACCGCCGAGGCGACGCCGGGCAGCGCGGCGATCTTCTCGACCAGCGGGTCGGAGATGTCCCGCGCGAGCCCCACGAGGAGCGTGTCCCCGGAGCCGATGATCTCGGCGACCGGGCCCGCCTGGACGAGGCGGCCGCGGTCCATGACGACCAGGTGCGTGCAGGACTGCTCGACCTCGGCGAGGAGGTGGCTGGAGACGATGACCGTGCGGCCCCTGCGCGCGTAGCGGATCATGACCTCGCGCATCTCGCGGATCTGCGGCGGGTCGAGGCCGTTCGTCGGCTCGTCGAGGATCAAGAGGTCCGGCAGGCCGAGCATGGCCTGGGCGATGGCGAGGCGCTGCCGCATGCCCTGGGAGTACGTCCGCACGGCGCGGGTCAGGGCGTCACCGAGCCCGGCGATCTCCAGCGCCTCGGTCAGGTGGGCGTCCTCGGCGGGGCGTCCGGTGGCCTTCCAGTACAGCTCCAGGTTCTCCCGGCCACTGAGGTGCGGCAGGAATCCGGCGCCCTCGACGAACGCACCGACCCGGGAGAGCACTGGCGCTCCCGGCCGGATCGCCTGCCCGAAGACACGGATCTCGCCCGCATCGGGCCGGATCAGGCCCATCAGCATGCGCAGGGTCGTGGTCTTGCCCGCGCCGTTCGGCCCCAGGAGGCCGAGCACCTGGCCCTTCTCCACGCGGAAGGAGACGTCGCGGACGGCGTACCGGTCGGCGGACTTCGCATACCGCTTGCTCAAGTCCGTGATCTGGAGCGGAACTTCGGCGAGCGCCGGGTCGGGTGCGGGCGCCGTCGTGCGCCGTCGTCCGGTGATCAGCAGGCCGAGGGCGATCACCGCTCCGGCCGCCGGCAGCCACCACACCCAGGAGGGCAGCGGCGCGGCGGCGGTCTTCACGCCGGGAGCCGTCGGCACCGTCAGGTCGCCCTTCAGGGAGACGGTGTACTTGGCGGGCTCGGCCGGTGAGGCGTACCCGAGGTCGGTGGAGGCGAAGACGAGCCGCAGCCGGTGGCCCTTCTGCACCTCGTGGTCGACGGCGGGCAGCCGCAGCTCGACGTCCTTGCCCTGCCGGGCGCCTTCGACGCGTACGGGGGCGACGAGCTGGGAGGGCAGCACCTGCTGCTTGCCGCCGGGCCCGACGTCGTACACCTTCGCGAAGAGCACCGCGTCCTCGCCCGTGGATTTCACATGGGCCCGCACGGTCGGTGAACCGGTGATCCGCAGGTCCTCGTCCAGCGGCTTCGACTCGAACTTGGCGTGCTGCCCGGGGATGTCCAGAGAGACGCCCACACCGAGGGAGGAGAGCCGGGAGAGGCCTGTGCCGCCGAGTCCGGGGAGGGTGGAGACCGCGGGCGGGCTCGCGCCCGCGGGGTTGTCGAAGGTCTGCTCCCGCCCGCTGAGCGGCACCGCGCGCGGGCCGCTCCGAAGGCCGGGGTACGTGTCGCCGCTCGCGCCCCGCAGCTGGGCCGCCCCGTCGGTGGAGTCGACGCCTCCGGTGCGGGTGACGCGGAACGCCGGGCCGGTGTCGGCGCCCTTGTCGCCCTTCAAGTAGCGGTCGAACCACGCGCCGACGCGCTTCTCGACGCGCCCACGCTCGGCCTCACGCTCGCCGCCGTCGTGGCCGCCCGCGATCCAGTCGACCGTCACGGGCGCGCCGTTGGCCCGGACCGCCCGCGCGATGGCGTCACCCTGCCCGAGCGGGAAGAGCGAGTCGGTCTGGCCCTGTACGAGATACGTCGGCACCTTGATGCGGTCGCCGACGGCGGCGGGGCTGCGCGCGGCGAGCAGCTCGCGCGCCTTCTGGTCGGGCTCCCCGGCGACCGCGACCCGGTTGTACATGGCGCACAGCCGCTTCTCGAACTTCTCGCAGCCGCCTCCGGTGGTGATGAACGAACCGGTCCACAGCTTCTTGAAGACGCCGTCGGGGAACAGGGCGTCCGCGAGGTTCCAGTAGGTGATCTGCGGGGCGATCGCGTCCACCCGCCGGTCGTGCCCGGCGGCAAGCAGCGACACCGCTCCCCCGTACGAGGCGCCGGTGACGCCCACGCGCGGGTCGCCCGCCTTGTCGAGCCGCACCTCGGGGCGCTTCGCCAGCCAGTCGATCAGCTTCGAGACGTCGGCGACCTCGCCCTTGGGGTCGTTCAGCCCGATCTTGCCGGTGGACCTGCCGAAGCCGCGCGCGGACCAGGTCAGCACGGCATAGCCGTCCCTGGCCAGCTCCTCGGCCTGCTCGCGGACGTCGGCCTTGCTGCCGCCGAAGCCGTGGCCGATGAGGACGGCGGGGCGCTTCGTGCCGGCGTCCCCCGCGGTGAAGTAGGAGGTGTCGATCCGCGCGCCGTCGGTGCGGAGCGTGCGGTCCGACCGGTGCACCGCCGGGCCGTCGTCCGATGCCACCGCCGTCCAGGTGCCCGTCCCCGCGAGCACCACGACGGCGGCCACGGCGGCGAGCAGCCGGCGTGGCCCGCGGGGTCCGGGAAGCCTGGGTGGCCTGGGCAGTCGTAGATCCATGCGTCAACCGTACGGGTGCCCACCGACAACCGGGGCAGCCGCCGGTCTGAACTCTCGCGTCTCCCCGGGGAGTAGGCGCCTCGCCGCGTGTACCGCGATCGTGTACGCGGGAAGATCCGGATCGGGTGGGACTCCGCTGAACGGGACGCACCGTGTCAGGGGTGAACTTAGGCTGCACCTATGACATCACAGGTCTCGCCCAGCGCCTCTCAGGCCTCCCTCGCCATCGGTCAGCGCTCGCTCGGTGACCCGTCCGTCCGCTTCCCGCTGTGGCCGCCGCTCACCAGCGGGTGTCCGGCGACCAGCACGGACAGCGTGTCGTACCCGGTCGAGGTCGACTACGCGTACGACGAGGTGCCCGCCGGTCTCTTCACCACCGCGCCCGGCCGGCCGCGCGGGCACGAACGCTGGGCCCCGCTCCTGCCGCCGCTGCGCGCACCGGGCCTCGGCGAGGGCGGCACGCCGCTCGTCCCGCTCGGGGACGGGCTGTGGATCAAGGACGAGTCGCGCAATCCGACCTGGAGCCACAAGGACCGCATCAACCGCGTCACGGTGAGCGCGGCGGTCGGCGCGGGCGCGCAGGGCATCGTCGTCGCCTCGTCGGGCAACCACGGGGCCTCCGCGGCGGCGTACGCGGCGCGGGCGGGCCTGCGGTGCGTGGTGATCGGCTCGGCGGGGCGGCCGCCCGCGGTGGACGCGTTCCTGCGGGCGTACGGCGCGGTGGTGCTGCCGGTGCCGGAGGACGCGCGGTGGCCGCTGCTGCGGCGGATCGTGGAGCGGTTCGGCTACCACCCGGTGAGCAATGTGACGCCCACGCACACCGGGCACGCGTTCGGGCCCGAGGGCTACAAGACCCTCGCCTACGAGATCTACACCGAACTCGGCGTCCCCGCCGCGGTGTTCCTGCCCACCGGGTACGGAGAGCTGCTCTTCGGCGTCTGGAAGGGCTTCGCGGAACTGGTCACCCTGGGCCTCGCGGACCGGGTGCCCCGCCTCTACAGCTGCGAGCCCGAGGCCGGGGGGCCGCTGGCGGCGGCGGTACGGGACGGGGTTCCCGCGACGCGGGTCCCGGTCGGCGAGACGGCGGCGTACGCCATCGACTGCGCGGTCGGCGGTTACCGGGGTGTGGTCGCCCTGCGGGAGAGCGGGGGCCATCCGCTGCTCGTCTCCGACCAGCGGATGGCGGCGGCGCGGGCGGAGCTGGCGCGGGCGGGCCTGTGGGCGGAGCTGTCGGCCGCGGCGGGGCTCGCCGGGTACCGGCAGCTCGGTCAGGCGGCGGTGGTCGAGGGGCCCGTGGTGTGCGTGTCGACGTCGAGCGGCTTCAAGGACCGCGATCTGCTGGACTCGGCGGTCGCCGCCGAGGTGGATCCGGAGGACTGGGCGGAGGTGGAGCGGCGGGTGGGGCGGGGCTGAGGTCTGCCTCCGGCGGTTCCTCCCCGAGCCCGCCCCTTCCCGAAGTTTGCGGCTCCGCCGCCCGGGGCTCGGTCGATCGCCCTTCGGGCTCGTCCTCAATCGCCGGACGGGCTCACAATTGAGCCCGTCCGGCGATTGAGGACCGGGGTCTGGGCGGAGCCCCGGTTCGGGCAGGGGCGGGCTCGGGGAAGAGAACGCCGGAGGCAGACCTCAGCGCCCCGAAGCCTCCTCAGCCCTGCCCGTCCTCCGGCACGCTCACCAGCCACCGCGTGTCCCGCCGGGGGCGCAGGTACAGCGCCCAGTACAGCGTGGCCACGACCACGATGCCGCCGGTCCACACCAGGTACTCCGCCTCCTGCTGGCTCAGCACGTACGCGAGGACGGCGATCAGCACCACAGGCACGGCGGGCCACAGCGGCATCCGCCAGGCGGCCGCGTGGCCGTGGGAGCCCCGCCGGGCCAGCAGCGCGGCGACCGCCACCAGGAGGTACATGCCGGTCACGGAGACGCCGGTCACGCCGTACAGCGTGTCCAGGTTGACGAAGCACAGGAGCGCGCCGGGCACGCCGACCAGGAGCGTTGCGATCCAGGGGGCGCCGGACGCGCCGAGCTTCGAGAGCGCCTTGTTGACCGGCGTGGGCCACGCCTTGTCGCGCGCCGAGGCGAACAGGACGCGGGAGTTCTGGATGACCATGACGATGCCCGCGTTGATGATCGCGAGGGCCACGCAGAGGCTGACGAACGTACCCACGGCGGAGTTGGACCAGGCCGTCACCATGGCGCTGATGTCGCCCTCGGTCAGCGCGGTCAGGCTCTCCGCGCCCATGGTGATCGCGATGACCGGCACCAGGATGATCACGGCGGAGATGCCGAGGGTGGCGAGGACGGTGCGGGCGACGTTGCGGCGCGGGTTCTCCAGTTCCTCGGAGAGGTAGACCGCCGTGGAGAAGCCCTGCGTGACGAAGAGCGCGATCGCGAGGCCGGAGACGATCAGCATGGCCGTGACGGGGTCGACGCCGCCGGGGCCGGAACCGGCGACCGACAGGTCCACCAGGCTGCCCGCGCCCCGCTCGGCGTGGGCGAAGCCGAGGACGGCCACGACGCCCGCCGCGACGACTTCGAGGACCAGGAAGATGCCGGTGATCCACGCGTTGGCGCGCAGGTCGAGCAGGCCCGCGAGGGTCGCGCAGATCATGACGCCCGCGCCCGCGTAGGACGGGTCGAGGTGGACGACCGGCGCCAGATAGTCCGCCGTGCCCATGGCGATGACGGGCGGCACGATCATCACGACGAGCAGCGACAGGACGAAGACAAGCCAGCCGGCCAGCCGCCCCGCCATCGTGGAGACCATGGCGTACTCGCCGCCCGCGCTGGGGATGAGGGTGCCCAGCTCGGAGTAGCAGAACGCGACGCCCACACAGAGCAGCGAGCCGATCGCGATGGTGAGCGCGGTGGCGGTGCCGAGCGAGGAGAAGAGGTCGGGGACGACCACGAAGAGCGTGGAGGCGGGCGTCACGCACGACAGCGTGAGCAGGGTGCCGCCGACGACGCCGATGGAACGCTTGAGCTTCTGGGGGCTCGCGGGGGCGACCGGATCAGCCGTGGCCGCCGGGGGTGCGGCGTGCGGTGTCTGGAGCGGGCGGAGCGTGTCGGTCATGAAGCGCGATTCCGATCGACTCGTGCGGCAGGAGATGCGGGGGGAGCCCTATCGCCTCCGAAGGCTGCTGAGCTGGGTGTTTCTCTGGCTCCCGGCGCGTCATGGAACCCCGGCGATAACCGGAACGTCAACGGTCATTTGCCTACGGAATCCGCAGCGCCCCCGCACTCCAAGTCGCCTCGCTTTCGCAAGAGTTTGCCCATTCAGGTCTCAATGAACATGCCGACACCGGAGATGACCTTCATATTGCAGGCGTATGAACGCGACTGCTTTCACTGCCCGGATTGCGCCCTGTGCACGGGAACCGCAAGGGAGGCGTCAAAAAAGAATCAGGGCCGTCCGGAATCCGGACGGCCCTGTTCTACGCGCTGTCACGCGCCGGTGACTCGGTGGTCGGCTCAGTGGTTGCGCGGGAAGCCCAGGTCGACCCCGGCCGGCGCGTCCGACGGGTCGGGCCAGCGCGTGGTGACGACCTTGCCGCGCGTGTAGAAGTGCGTGCCGTCGTTGCCGTAGATGTGGTGGTCGCCGAAGAGCGAGTCCTTCCAGCCGCCGAAGGAGTGGTAGCCCACCGGCACCGGGATCGGTACGTTCACGCCGACCATGCCCGCCTCGATCTCCAGCTGGAAGCGGCGGGCCGCGCCGCCGTCCCGGGTGAAGATCGCGGTGCCGTTGCCGAACGGCGAGGCGTTCATGAGGGCGACGCCCTCCTCGTACGTGTCGACGCGCAGCACGCACAGGACCGGGCCGAAGATCTCGTCCTGGTAGGCCTTGGCGGTCGTCGGCACGCGGTCGAGCAGCGAGAGGCCGATCCAGTGGCCGTTCTCGTGGCCCTCGACGGTGTAGCCGGTGCCGTCGAGGACGACCTCGCAGCCCTCGGCCGCGGCGCCCGTGACGTAGGAGGCGACCTTGTCGCGGTGGGCGGCGGTGATGAGCGGACCCATCTCGGACGCCGGGTCGCTGCCGGGGCCGATCTTGATCTTCTCGGCGCGCTCCTTGATCTTCGCCACCAGCTCATCGGCGATGGCGCCGACCGCGACGACGGCGGAGATGGCCATGCAGCGCTCGCCCGCGGAGCCGTACGCGGCGGAGACGGCGGCGTCGGCGGCCGCGTCCAGGTCGGCGTCGGGAAGGACCAGCATGTGGTTCTTGGCGCCGCCGAGCGCCTGGACGCGCTTGCCGTTCGCGGAGGCGGTGGCGTGGATGTGGCGGGCGATCGGGGTCGAGCCCACGAAGGAGACGGCCGCGACGTCCGGGTGTTCGAGGAGGCGGTCCACGGCCACCTTGTCGCCGTGTACGACGTTGAAGACGCCGTCCGGCAGCCCTGCCTCGCTCAGCAGCTCCGCGATCTTCATCGACGCGGACGGGTCCTTCTCCGACGGCTTCAGGACGAAGGTGTTGCCGCAGGCGATGGCCAGCGGGAACATCCACATCGGCACCATGGCCGGGAAGTTGAACGGCGTGATGCCGGCGACGACGCCCAGCGGCTGGCGGATGGACGACACGTCCACGCGGCTCGCCACCTCCGTCGACAGCTCGCCCTTCAGCTGCACGGTGATGCCGCAGGCCAGATCGACGATCTCCAGGCCGCGGGCGACCTCGCCGAGCGCGTCGGAGTGCACCTTGCCGTGCTCGGCGACGATGTGCTCGGCGATCGCGTCGCGGTTGGCGTCGAGCAGCGCGCGGAACTTGAAGAGGATCGCGGTCCGCTTGGCGAGGGAGGAGGTGCCCCAGGTCGCGAAGGCGTCGCGGGCGGCGGCGACAGCCGCGTCCACCTCGTCGACGTTCGCGAAGGCGACCTGCGTGGTGACGGCGCCGGTCGCCGGGTCGGTGACCGGGCCGAAGGTGCCGGACGCGCCCTCGACGGTCTTGCCACCGATCCAGTGGTTGACGGTCTTCGTCATGACAAGCATCCCTACTCTCACAGGTGGCGGCGTCGGGCAGCGACGTGCCGGTCGTACTCTTCCCTGGCCTTGACCGCGGACACCCGGGTCGCCGTCTCGGCCACGGGCACATCCCACCACGCCTGTGCCGGGGGCGGCCCCGACACTGTGTCTGCCGTTTCCGTCTCCACATAGACACATGTGGGACGGTCTGCGCCCCGCGCCTCCCGCAAGGCCTCCCGCAGGTCACGCACGGTCTTGGCGCGCAGCACCCGCATCCCGAGCGAGGCCGCGTTGGCGGCGAGATCGACGGGCAGCGGGCCCTCGGTGTACGTCCCGTCCGGCGCCCGGAAGCGGTAGGCGGTGCCGAACCGCTCGGCGCCGACGGACTCGGAGAGGCCGCCGATGGAGGCGTAGCCGTGGTTCTGGAGGATGACGACCTTGATCGGCAGGTTCTCCTGGACGGCCGTGACGATCTCCGTCGGGTTCATCAGGTACGTGCCGTCGCCGACCAGCGCCCACACGGGCCGGCCGGGCGCGGCGAGCGCGACGCCGATCGACGCCGGGATCTCGTAGCCCATGCAGGAGTAGCCGTACTCGACGTGGTACTGCCGCGCCGACCGCGTCCGCCACAGCTTGTGCAGGTCGCCAGGGAGGGACCCGGCGGCGTTGATGACGACGTCCTCGTCCGTCACCAGCGCGTCGAGCGCGCCGAGGACCTGGGCCTGTGTGGGGCGCGCGTCCACCTCGTCCACCTGGTACGCGGCGTCGACGCGCTGCTCCCAGCGCGCCTTGTCGCCCGTGTACTGGGCGGTGTAGGCGGGCTCGACCCGGTGGCCGCCCAGCGCCCCCGTGAGCGCCTCGAGCCCGGCGCGGGCGTCCGCGATCAGCGTGGCGCCCGCCATCTTGTGGCCGTCGAAGGGCGTGACGTTGAGGTTGAGGAAGCGCACCCCCGGCCGTTCGAAGAGCGTGCCGGAGGCCGTGGTGAAGTCGCTGTAACGGGTGCCGACACCGATCACCAGGTCGGCGGCGCGCGCCAGTTCGTTCGCGGTCGCCGTGCCGGTGTGGCCGATGCCACCGACGTCCGCCGGGTGGTCGAAGCGCAGGGAGCCCTTGCCCGCCTGGGTGGCGGCGACGGGGATGCCGGTGGCGTCGGCGAACTCCTTGAGGGTGTCCTCGGCGGCGCTGTGGTGGACGCCGCCGCCCGCGATGACCAGGGGCCGCCGCGCCGCGCGCACCGCGTCCGCGGCGGCGGCCAGTTCGCGCGGGTCGGGGGCCGCCCTGCGCACCGTCCACACCCGCTCGGCGAAGAACTCCTCGGGCCAGTCGTGGCCTTCCGCCTGCACGTCCTGCGGCAGGGCGAGGGTGACGGCGCCGGTGGCGGCCGGGTCGGTGAGGACGCGCATCGCGGCGAGGGCGGCCGGGATCAGGGCCTCGGGGCGGGTGACGCGGTCGAAGTACGCCGAGACGGGCCGCAGGCAGTCGTTGACCGACACGTCGCCCGCGTACGGCACTTCGAGCTGCTGGAGCACTGGGTCGGCGGGCCGGGTGGCGAAGGTGTCGCCGGGCAGGAGGAGTACCGGCAGCCGGTTGACCGTGGCGAGCGCGGCGCCGGTGACGAGGTTGGTGGCGCCGGGCCCGATGGACGTGGTGACGGCGTGGGTGGCCAGGCGGCCGCACTGGCGGGCGTACCCGACGGCGGCGTGCACCATGGCCTGTTCGTTGCGCCCTTGGTGGAAGGGCATCTCATCGGCGTACTCGACGAGGGCCTGCCCGACGCCCGCCACATTGCCGTGGCCGAAGATGCCCCACGTCGCGCCGATCAGCCGCCGCCGCACCCCGTCCCGCTCGGTGAACTGCCGGGACAGGAAGCGCACGAGCGCCTGCGCGGTGGTGAGCCGGACACTCCTGTACGGGGTCTCCGTCATCGGTATCCCTCCGTGTGGTCGGGGTGGAAGCAGATCCGCCACTCCCTCTCCTCGCCGGGCCCCGCCATCACGTTCAGGTAGTACATGGCATGGCCGGGCTGGGCGACGGAGGGCCCGTGCCAGCCGTCGGGCACGAGCACGGCGTCACCGGTGCGGACCTCGGCGAGGACGTCCGTACCACCCTCACGGGAGGGGAAGACCCGCTGATACCCGAAGCCTTCCCGCCCATCCGGCGCCTCGATCTCGAAGTAGTAGATCTCCTCCAGCTCGGCCTCGGCGCCCGGGCGGTGCTCGTCGTGCTTGTGCGGCGGATACGAGGACCAGTTGCCGCCGGGCGTGATCACCTCGACGGCGATGAGGCGGTCGCAGTCGAAGGCGTCCGCGGCGGCGAAATTGCGGACCTCACGGGCGCACGTGCCGCTGCCGCGGCTTTCGACGGGAACCTCCGGCGCGGAGCCGTAGCGGGCGGGGAGTCGACGCTCGCACTTCGCTCCTGCCAGGGCGAAGCGGCCTCCCGCGCCGGAGGCGATCTGGATGTGGGCATCGCGGGGCACGTAAGCGAAGTCGGTGACTCCGCTGAACACGCTCTCCCGGCCCAGGAGTTCGATGATCCCGCCTTCCGCGTGCACCGTACAGCCGCCGGTCAGCGGGAGCACGATCCATTCACTCTCCCCCGTGGTGAAGGAGTGGATGCCGCCGGGCCCGATCTCGACGACGCGCAGCGCGGAGTACGTCCAGCCCGCCCGTTTCGGATCGATGTCGACGGCGTACGGGCCGGTCGCCGCACTGCCTTTCGGTACGTACGTCATATGAGCCTCCTTGAGCCCCTGTGCTCCGCTAGAGCAGCCCCACGGCGGTGTCGACCGCCCCCGCCACGTCACCGTCGGGCGGATGGAGCAGCGCCCTGCCGACGACGAGACCCCGCACCGTGGGCAGGCGCAGGGCGCCGCGCCACTTCTCGTACGCGGCGTCCTGATCGTCCCCGATGTCACCGCCGAGCAGCACGGCCGGCAGGGTGGACGTCTCCATGACCCGGGCCATGTCGTCGGGGTTCTCGGTGACGGGGACCTTCAGCCAGGTGTATGCGGAACTCCCGCCGAGCCCCGAGGCGATGGCGATGGACGTGGTGACGGCCTCGGCGCTCAGGTCGTTGCGGGGCGGTCCGGTGCCGTCCGGTCCCCCGCGGCGGGTCAGGAACGGCTCGACGAAGACCGGTATCCGCCGCTCCGCCATGGCATCGACGGCGCGCGCGGCCGAGTGCAGGGTGGTCAGCGAGCCGGGGTCGTCGTAGTCGACGCGCAGCAGCAGTTTGCCCGCGTCGAAGCCGAGCCGCGCGAGGTCCTCGGGGCGGTATCCGGTGAACCGGTCGTCCAGCTCGAAGGAGGCCCCGGCGAGGCCGCCGCGGTTCATCGATCCCATGGCGATCTTGCCGTCGAGGGCGCCGAGGAGCAGCAGGTCGTCGAGGATGTCGGCGGTGGCCAGCACGCCGTCGACCCCGGGACGCGAGAGCGCGAGGCAGAGCCGTTCGAGGAGGTCCCCGCGGTGGGCCATGGCGAACGGATCACCGCCGACGCCGAGGGCCCCACGGGCGGGATGATCGGCGGCGATGATCAACAACCGCCCCCCGTCCCCGAGAAGGGGCCGCCGCACCCGCCGGGCGGCGGCCTCGGCGATGGCTTCGGGGTGGTGGGCACGGATGCGGCTGAGGGCGGCGACATCGACGACTCGCGTCCGGCCGCCAGAATCCAGCCCCTCCGGCGTTTGAGGAGCGGGGTCCGGGGCGGAGCCCCGCGGGCGGTGCCCATGACCGGCGTTCACAGAACAACCCCCGCTTCCACAGCGGAAGCGACCTCGCCGGGAAACGGCATCGCGGACGAACACTCCAGCCGCGAGGCCACGATCGCCCCCGCGGCGTTGGCATACCGCATGATCCGCTCCAGCTCCCACCCCGCGAGCAGCCCATGGCACAGCGCCCCGCCGAACGCGTCCCCCGCCCCGAGCCCGTTGAGTACCGTCACCGGCAGCGGCGGCACCTCGGCCGACTCCCCGGCGCGGTTCATCGCGAGGACGCCCTTGGGTCCCTGCTTGACGACGGCGAGTTCGATCCCGGCGTCGAGCAACGCCCGTGCCGCCGCCCGCGGTTCACGCTCCCCCGTGGCGATCTCCACCTCGTCGACGTTGCCGACGGCGACTGTGGCGTGCGCGAGGGCGGCGGCGTAGTGGAGCCGCGCCTCGGCGGGGTCCCCCCAGAACATGGGCCGCCAGTCGAGATCGAACACCGTGCGTCCGCCCGCCGACCGCGCGGCCAGCGCCGCCAGCGTCGCCGACCGGCTCGGCTCCGCGCAGAGCCCCGTCCCTGTCATCCAGAAGATCCGCGCCGCCCGGATGGCGTCGAGGTCGAGCTCGTCCTCGTACATCTCCAGGTCGGGGGCCTTGGGCAGCCGGTAGAAGTACAGCGGGAAGTCGTCCGGCGGAAAGATCTCGCAGAACGTCACGGGCGTCGGCAGCCCCGCGACCCCGCTCACCCAGCGGTCGTCGACCCCGAACTCCCGCAGCGCCCGGTGCAGATAGGCGCCGAAGGGGTCCTCGCCGGTGCGCGTGACGACGGCGGCCCGGCGGCCCAGGCGGGCCGCGGCGACCGCGACGTTACTGGCCGAGCCACCGAGGAACTTCCCGAACGTGGTGACCTCGGCGAGGGGCACCCCGCTCTGCAACGGATAGAGGTCGACCCCGATCCGCCCCATGGTGATCACGTCGTACGGGTCTGTCGGGTCTTTCGGGTCCGTCGGGTCCGTCACCCTGCACTCCCTCTCGGCGGCGCCTGCCCCAGGTCTAATCCCGCGCCACGAGCCCTGTCAACATTTTGTCCTTACATTCGGACCACTCCTTGACACTCTTCCGAGGCGGCCTGGAGGCTTGCCGACATGACGACGCTGTCTCGCATCCGGATCGGTTCGGCGCCCGACTCCTGGGGCGTGTGGTTTCCCGAGGACCCCCGGCAGGTCCCCTGGCGCCGCTTCCTCGACGAGGTCGCCGCGTCCGGCTACGAGTGGATCGAGCTCGGCCCCTACGGCTATCTGCCCACCGACCCCGCGGAACTGGCCGGTGAGACGGCCCGCCGAGGCCTCAAGGTCTCCGCGGGCACGGTCTTCACGGGCCTGCACCACGGACCCGCCGTCTGGGAGAAGACCTGGGCGCACGTCGCCGAGATCGCCGCCCTGACCCAGGCCATGGGCGCCGGACATCTCGTCGTCATCCCGTCCTTCTGGCGCGACGACAAGACGGGCGTCGTCCTGGAGGACCGCACCCTGACACCGGCGCAATGGCGCGAACTGACCACCCAGACCGAACGCCTGGCCCATGAGGTCCGCGAGCGGTACGGCCTGAAGGTCGTCGTCCACCCGCACGCGGACACCCACATCGACACCGAGGAGAACGTCACCCGCTTCCTCGACGCCACCGACTCCGGCCTCGTCTCGCTCTGCCTGGACACCGGGCACTACGCCTACTGCGGCGGCGACAGCGTCAAGCTCATCGAGACGTACGGCGAACGCATCGGCTATCTGCACCTCAAGCAGGTCGACCCGGAGATCCTCGCCGCCGTGCGCGCGGACGAGGTGCCGTTCGGGCCCGCCGTGGCCCGCGGCGTGATGTGCGAGCCGCCCGCCGGGGTGCCGGACCTCGGGCCCGTCCTCGCCGCGGCGCGGCGCCTCGACGTCGACCTCTTCGCGATCGTCGAGCAGGACATGTACCCGTGCCCGCCGGACAAGCCGCTGCCGATCGCCCGGCGCACCCGCGCCTTCCTGCGGTCGTGCGGAGCCTGAGGACCACCAGCACCGGCGCCCTGAGCACCCCCCGAGCCCTGCGGGCCCCGGACGTCCTGCGGGCCCCCGACGGGCGCTGGGAGATCGCCCTCGCGCGCCCGCACCCCCGGCTGCGTCCCGGCGTGATCAGCTACCGCGGCACACGACTCGCGCTGGCCGGACCGCGGCGGCGCCTGGAGGTGCCGATCGGCGCGGTGACCCTGCTGCTCGGCTTCGGCCGGCCGGTGCGGATCTCGGGCCTCGAACGGCCGGGGCGCGCCGGGCCGGACAGGCCGGGCCGACCGCCGGTCTCGCTCGTCTCGGTCCTCTCCGGGCTCGGCACGACGCCGGTGCTCGGCGAGCACGACGGACATGTCGCGGGCATCGAGGTGCTCCTGATGCCGTGGGCCGCGTTCACGCTCTTCGGCACCGCGCTGCACGAACTCGCCGACCGCACCCTCGACCCCGACGCGCTCGGCGTCCGGCCGGATCCGGGCCGCTGGGCGAGCGTGGCCGAGCTGGCGGACGCGCTGGGCGCGCTGCCCTCCTGGTCCGCGCGCTTCCACCTGCTGGACGAGGTGTTCGCCCGCTGGTCCGCGACGGGCCACCCGCCCTCGGCGCGCACCGTGCGGGCCTGGGACGAGCTCGTACGCTCCCGGGGCACCGCCCCGGTCGGCCGCCTCGCCGAGGAAGTCGGCTGGAGCGTACGCCAGTTGGAGAACCGCTTCCGGGAGCAGATCGGGATCGGACCCAAGGCCGCGGCACGGGTCCTGCGGCTCCAGCGGGCCCGCAAGATGCTCGCGGCCGGCCACGGCCAGGCCGAGACGGCGGCGGCCTGCGGCTACTACGACCAGGCCCATCTGAGCGGCGAGTTCAAGGCGCTGACGGGGTGTACGCCGCGCCAGTTCACGCGGGCGCGGCACGCGGCGTCCGCACCCGCGGCGGACCGGCTCGACGGGCAGCCCACGAGTCTGGTGCTCCCGGCCGGGGCCGGGCCCGCGGCGTCGAGTGCGCTTTTCTCCAAGACCGGAGGGCGGCGCTGACGGCACGCTGTGACCCTTGGGCCAACTGCCGCGGGGGATCCCGCGACGCCCTCCGGGCCGGAAGCCGGAGGACCGCGGGGAAGCGGGTGGGCCGGACCCGGCGCAGCGGGCCCGGCCCACCTCGGCTTGTGCGCCGCACCCCGTGTCCACGCCGGATCACCGCCACGCGCATGCGTCTCTTCCGTCACAAACACTCTTTTCTTGTCACACATGTCACATGTGTGCGGATCTTGCGTCACAGGCAGTCGACAGCTGCCCTCCAGCGGTCACTCTGCGTCGTTCACGGGGCACAGGCTGAGTGATCGCCGCGCGTCGCGTCCAGTCCCCCCGTCGGCCCTCCGGCCACCCTGGGCGCGCGCAGGGAGGTGCCACCTATGACGGACCGCAGGCTCTGGTCGTACAAAGAGATCGCCGCGCACATCCGGGTGCAGCCCGACACCGTGCGCTCCTATCGCAAGCACGGACTGCTGCCGGATCCCGACCACGTGGAGGGCGGCAAGCCGTACTGGTACGCCGACACCGTCCGCGCGTGGGTCGCGGCCCGCCCGGGCAACCGGGGACGCAGAGACTGAGGCCGCAGCCGGGACCTGGTTGGAGAAATACCCCCTGGGGGTATAGTGTGATGTGTGTCAGGGGGGTCTCGGGGACTCCGGGGTCCCCTCCTGCACGTAACGTCGCATACGTACACAAGCCTCCCGAGGAGAACGACATGAGCGCCCAGACCGAGCTCCCGCAGGCCGCGTCCGAGACGACCGGCTCCTGCTGCTCCCCCAGCGGTTCCTGCCACTCCGGCGGCGCGGCCGAGGCGCCGCAGGGTGCCGTCACCACGGTGTACGAGGTGAAGGGCATGACCTGCGGCCACTGCGAGGGCGCCGTCTCCGGTGAGATCTCCGAGATCGCGGGCGTCAGCTCCGTTCAGGCCGTGGCCGCCTCGGGCCTGGTGACCGTGGTCTCCGAGGCCGCCCTCGACGAGGCCGCGGTGCGCGCCGCGGTCGACGAGGCGGGCTACGAGCTCGTCGGCGTCAAGGCCTGAGGCCCCGGGCCCCGTGGTTTCGGGCCCCGCGGTCTCGGCACCGACACCACAGGGCCCGCCGCCACGCTTCCCGCCGGGAAGTAGTACCAAGGAGGCATGACCGAAGTCTCCGAAGTCGAACTCGCCGTCGGCGGGATGACCTGCGCCTCCTGCTCGTCCCGCATCGAGAAGAAGCTGAACCGCGTGGAGGGCGTGACCGCCTCGGTCAACCTCGCCACGGAGAAGGCCAAGGTCTCGTACGCCGACGGAGTCGAGGTCGCCCAGCTGATCGCCCTGGTCGAGAAGCTGGGCTACACGGCCGAGGAGATCCTCCCGCCCCCGCCGGAACCGGAACGCGCCCCGGGGGCCGCGGCGGCCGACGGCTCCACGCCCCCGACCACCGCCGACATCACCGAGCCCGACACGCTGCGGCAGCGCCTGACCGTCTCCGCGGTCCTCTCCCTGCCCGTGGTGCTGCTCGCGATGGTCCCCGCCCTCCAGTTCGACAACTGGCAGTGGCTCTCGCTGACCCTCGCCGCGCCCGTGGTCGTCTGGGGCGGGCTGCCCTTCCACCGGGCCGCGTTCACCAACCTCCGGCACGGCGCGGCGACCATGGACACGCTCGTCTCGGTCGGCACGCTCGCCGCCTTCGGCTGGTCGCTGTGGGCGCTCTTCGCCGGCGACGCCGGGATGCCCGGGATGCGGCACGGCTTCGACTTCACGGCCTCGCCCGGGGACGGCGCCTCGGCCATCTATCTCGAAGTCGCCTCCGGCGTCGTCACGTTCATCCTGCTCGGCCGCTGGCTCGAGGCCCGCGCCAAGCGGCGGGCCGGCTCCGCCCTGCGCGCCCTGCTCGAACTGGGCGCCAAGGACGTCACCGTGCTGCGCGACGGCGCGGAGGAGCGGATCCCGGTCGGGCGGCTGGCCGTCGGCGACCGTTTCGTCGTACGCCCCGGAGAGACCGTCGCCACCGACGGCACCGTCGTCGAGGGCGCGTCCGCGGTCGACGCCTCGATGCTGACGGGTGAGTCCGTGCCGGTCGACGTCGGCGTCGGCGACGCCGTCACCGGGGCGACCGTGAACGCCTCGGGGCGCCTCGTCGTACGGGCCACCCGCGTCGGCTCCGACACCCAACTGGCGCGCATGGCACGGCTCGTGGCGGACGCGCAGACCGGCAAGGCCCAGGTGCAGCGCCTCGCCGACCGCATCGCCGGGGTCTTCGTGCCGGTGGTCCTGCTCATCGCGGCCGGCACGCTCGCCGGCTGGCTGGGCGCCACGGGCGACGTGACGGCCGCGTTCACGGCCGCCGTCGCCGTACTGATCATCGCCTGCCCGTGCGCGCTCGGCCTCGCCACCCCGACGGCCCTCATGGTCGGCACCGGGCGCGGCGCCCAGCTCGGCATCCTCATCAAGGGCCCCGAGGTGCTGGAGTCCACGCGCCGCGTCGACACCGTCGTGCTGGACAAGACGGGGACGGTGACCACGGGCCGCATGGAGCTGAAGGACGCGTACGCCGCCGGGGAGACGGACGAGAAGGAGCTGCTGCGCCTCGCGGGCGCCCTGGAGCACGCCTCCGAGCACCCCGTCGCACGGGCCGTGGCGGCGGGCGCCGCCGAGCGCCTCGGCACCGCCGTCGGCCAGTTGCCGACGCCCCAGGGGTTCGAGAACGTCGCCGGGTACGGCGTGCGCGGCACGGTGGACGGGCACGAGGTGCTGGCCGGGCGCGAACGGCTCCTGGTCCAGGCCGGTGTCACCGGCCTGGACACGCTGAGCGCGCTGCGCGAGGAGGCGGAGGCCGCCGGGCACACGGCCGTGCTGGTCGCCTGGGACGGCGTCGCGCGCGGCGTGCTCACGGTCGCCGACGCCCTGAAGGAGACGAGCCCTCAGGCGGTGCGCGAGCTGCGGGCGCTCGGCCTGACGCCGGTGCTGCTCACCGGCGACAACAAGGCCGTCGCCGACGCCGTGGCCCGGGCGGTGGGGATCGCGCCCGACGCCGTGTACGCGGAGGTCCTGCCCGAGGACAAGGTCGACGTCGTGACGAGGCTGCGCGACGAGGGACGGGTCGTGGCGATGGTCGGGGACGGGGTGAACGACGCGGCGGCGCTGGCCGCGGCCGATCTGGGCCTGGCGATGGGCACCGGCACCGACGTGGCGATCGAGGCGAGCGACCTGACGCTGGTGCGCGGGGACTTGCGGGTCGCGGCCGATGCCATCAGGCTCTCCCGCAAGACTCTCGCCACCATCAAGGGCAATCTCTGCTGGGCCTTCGGCTACAACGTGGCCGCGCTGCCGCTGGCGGCGGCCGGGCTCCTGAATCCGATGATCGCGGGTGCCGCGATGGCGTTCTCCTCGGTCTTCGTGGTCACGAACAGCCTGCGTCTGCGCGCGTTCTCATAAGCTCTTCACAGGACCGTTTCAGCATCCTCACGCAGGTGCGCAGATCCCCATATCGGGCCTCTTGCTCATATTCGCGACATATGCAAGAGACGCAGATCACAGTGATCCGAACGTAACCATCTTGGGGGGTCGCGAGTCTAATGGGACGATGCCAGAAGATGTCTTGGGGGACGTCTTCTGACATCAGAGGACATCTTGGGGGATGTCCTTGGCATGCGTTGGCCGGGGCACGTGCGTCGGGGAGCTTTGAGCGGCCCTCCCGTCAGTACGCGTCCCGGCAGACCGCAGGGCAACCACAGACGCCCGGCCGGATCCCGTGGGGGGAATCCGCACCGGGAAAAAGGGAAGCGCCCCGACCGTCGACCCGTGGGGGGATCGACGGCGGGGCGCTTCTCGCTTTCAAGCCGCAGCTGAGGGAGCGCCCCGAAGGGGCGCGGGGAACTGCGCGACCAGCCCGATCCGGCCCGCAGTTCCCGAAAAAAGATCAGCGACCCTCGACCGGGACGAAGTCCCGCAGCACCTCGCCGGTGTAGATCTGGCGCGGGCGGCCGATGCGCGAACCCGGCTCCTTGATCATCTCGTGCCACTGCGCGATCCAGCCCGGCAGGCGGCCCAGCGCGAACAGCACGGTGAACATCTCGGTCGGGAAGCCCATGGCCCGGTAGATGAGACCCGTGTAGAAGTCCACGTTCGGGTAGAGCTTGCGCTCGACGAAGTAGTCGTCGGCCAGCGCGTGCTCCTCCAGCTTCAGCGCGATGTCGAGCAGCTCGTCGGACTTGCCGAGCGCCGAGAGGACATCGTGCGCCGCCGCCTTGATGATCTTCGCCCGGGGGTCGAAGTTCTTGTAGACGCGGTGCCCGAAGCCCATGAGCTTCACGCCGTCTTCCTTGTTCTTCACCTTGCGGATGAAGGTGTCGACGTCGCCGCCGGAGGCCTGGATGCCTTCCAGCATCTCCAGGACCGACTGGTTGGCGCCGCCGTGCAGCGGGCCCCACAGGGCCGAGATGCCGGCCGAGATCGAGGCGAACATGTTCGCCTGCGAGGAGCCGACCAGACGCACGGTGGAGGTCGAACAGTTCTGCTCGTGGTCCGCGTGCAGGATCAGCAGCTTGTCGAGCGCGGCGACGACGACCGGGTCCAGGTCGTACTCGGCGGCGGGCACCGAGAAGGTCATGCGCAGGAAGTTCTCGACGTAGCCGAGGTCGTTGCGCGGGTAGACGACCGGGTGGCCCACGGACTTCTTGTAGGCGTACGCGGCGATCGTCGGAAGCTTGGCGAGCAGGCGGATCGTCGAGAGGTGACGCTGCTTCTCGTCGAAGGGGTTGTGGCTGTCCTGGTAGAACGTCGACAGCGCGCTGACCACGGACGACAGCATGGCCATCGGGTGGGCGTCGCGCGGGAAGCCGTCGTAGAACCGCTTGACGTCCTCGTGCAGCAGGGTGTGCTGCGTGATCTCGTTCTTGAACGAGGCCAGCTCGTCGACCTTCGGCAGTTCGCCGTTGATCAGCAGGTACGCCACCTCGGTGAAGGTGGAGCGCTCGGCCAGCTGCTCGATCGGGTAGCCGCGGTACCGGAGGATGCCCTGCTCACCGTCGAGATAGGTGATGGCGGATTTATAGGCGGCGGTGTTGCCATAGCCGCTGTCCAGGGTCACCAGACCGGTCTGGGCGCGGAGCTTCCCGATGTCGAAGCCCTTGTCGCCGACGGTCGAATCGATCACCGGGTAGGTGTACTCGCCATCGCCGTACCGCAGTACTACAGCGTTGTTACCGTTCTCGCTCACGTCATCCCTCACCGACGTTGTGCCTCTTCTTCGAGGTGCCCTGACTGTCTCTACCATCCCCCATTTGGCCCTGGAGAGTGCACTCGGGGTCGACCATTGGGCCTATTGGCGGCACTCAGTGCCGCCAACCTGCTCATCCTGCCCCCTTCGCCCTGGTTCCGGAAGTGCTGTGTGACGTTTCCGACTCGTTTGATCGATCAAAACGTCACGGGGGTCTCTCCACGGCGCCCCGAGAGCCTGAAATCCAGTGCCGTGCAACGTCTGCCCGCGGAGACCGTGCGTACGGCCTGACCCAGAGCTTTGCGCGAACCGACGAGGACCACCAGCTTCTTGGCGCGTGTCACGGCGGTGTAGAGCAAGTTGCGCTGCAGCATCATCCAGGCGCCCGTGGTGACCGGGATCACCACGGCCGGGTACTCGCTGCCCTGGGAGCGGTGGATCGTCACGGCGTACGCGTGGGCCAGCTCGTCCAGTTCGTCGAAGTCGTAGGGGACTTCCTCGTCCTCGTCGGTCAGGACGGTGAGCCGCTGCTCGTCGGGGTCGAGGGCGGTGACGACGCCCACCGTGCCGTTGAAGACGCCGTTCTGGCCCTTCTCGTAGTTGTTGCGGATCTGGGTGACCTTGTCGCCGACGCGGAAGACCCGGCCGCCGAACCGCTTCTCCGGCAGGCCGGGGCGGGCGGGGGTGATGGCCTGCTGGAGGAGCCCGTTGAGGTTTCCGGCGCCCGCGGGGCCGCGGTGCATGGGCGCGAGGACCTGGACGTCACGGCGCGGGTCGAGGCCGAACTTGCGGGGGATGCGGTGGGCGGCGACGTCCACCGTGAGGCGGCCCGCGTCCTCCGTCTCCTCCTCGACGAAGAGGAAGAAGTCCTTCATGCCCTGGGTGAGGGGCGGCAGGCCGGAGTTGATGCGGTGGGCGTTGGTGACCACGCCCGACTCCTGGGCCTGCCGGAAGATGCGGGTGAGGCGGACGGCGGGGACCGGGCTGCCCTCGCTGAGCATGTCCCGCAGGACCTCCCCCGCGCCCACGCTCGGCAGCTGGTCCACGTCGCCCACGAAGAGCAGATGGGCGCCGGGCGGTACGGCCTTCACCAGCTTGTTGGCCAGCAGCAGGTCGAGCATCGAGGCCTCGTCGACCACGACCAGGTCGGCGTCGAGCGGCCGCTCCTTGTCGTACGCCGCGTCGCCTCCGGGCCTCAGTTCGAGCAGGCGGTGGACCGTAGAGGCCTCGGCGCCGGTCAGTTCGGCGAGGCGTTTGGCCGCGCGGCCGGTGGGGGCGGCGAGGACGACCTTGGCCTTCTTGGCGCGGGCCAGCTCGACGATGGAGCGGACCGTGAAGGACTTGCCGCAGCCCGGTCCGCCGGTCAGGACGGCGACCTTCCGGGTGAGCGCGAGCCGCACCGCCGCTTCCTGCTCGGGGGCGAGCGTGGCCCCGGTGCGGTCCGCGAGCCAGCCGAGCGCCTTGTCCCAGGCGACGTCCCCGAAGGCGGGCATGCGGTCCTCGGGGGTCTTCAGGAGGCGCGATATCTGTCCGGCCAGGGACAGTTCGGCGCGATGGAAGGGGACGAGGTAGACGGCGGTGATGTCGTCGCCGCCGTCCGGTCCGGGGACGGTCTCGCGGACGACCCCCTCCTCCTCCCCGGCCAGCTCGGCGAGGCAGTCGATGACCAGGCCGGTGTCGACCTGGAGCAGCTTCACCGCGTCGGCGATGAGGCGCTCCTCGGGGAGGTAGCAGTTGCCCTGGTCGGTGGATTGCGAAAGGGCGTACTGGAGACCGGCCTTGACGCGCTCCGGGCTGTCGTGCGGGATGCCGACGGCCTGGGCGATGCGGTCGGCGGTGAGGAAGCCGATGCCCCAGACGTCGGCGGCGAGGCGGTACGGCTCGTTCTTCACCACGGAGATCGACGCGTCGCCGTATTTCTTGTAGATGCGCACGGCGATGGAGGTGGAGACACCCACTCCCTGGAGGAAGACCATGACCTCCTTGATGGCCTTCTGCTCCTCCCAGGCGGCGGCGATCATCTTCGTCCGCTTGGGGCCGAGGCCGGGCACTTCCACGAGCCGCTTCGGCTCGGTCTCGATGATGTCGAGGGTGTCCACGCCGAAGTGGGTGGTGATCCGGTCGGCCATCACGGGGCCGATGCCCTTGATGAGGCCGGAGCCGAGATAGCGGCGGATGCCCTGGATGGTGGCGGGCAGCACCGTCGTGTAGTTCTCGACGGTGAACTGCTTGCCGTACTGCGGGTGGGAGCCCCAGCGGCCCTGCATCCGCAGGGACTCGCCGACCTGGGCGCCGAGCAGCGAACCGACGACGGTGAGCAGGTCGCCGGCGCCGCGGCCGGTGTCGACGCGCGCGACCGTGTACCCGGTCTCCTCATTGGCGTACGTGATGCGTTCGAGGACGCCCTCGACCACTGCCGTCGCTACAGCTGGACTCGACATGATCCGACGCTACCGCCCGGCACCGACAGCGCGGACACCTTGGTGGGCAAACCGACGACTGGACAACTGTCGAGGGGGCCCGGTCTTTCGACCGGGCCCCCTCGATCCCTCCCCCATGTGCCAGAAGCCCCCCGGATTCCCCCCGGAATCCCCCCGGATTTCCCCCTCGGAAAGTCCTGACGCCAAGTACGACACGCGTCGTGCCCGAAGGGTTGCACGGCGTTGCCGAGGAATTTCCGTGGCCGGCTTCCGTGACCGGCCTCCGGGTGCCGACGCGCGGGGGTGGACGTAGCGTTGGCCCAGGAGTGTCGATGTCCGGTCGGCCCCTGGAGCCTCGAGAGCCTGGAGAGATGATGTTCGGTGTCGTCACGAAGATGAGCAGGCCGGTGGCCAAGGCGATCTCCAAGAAGACCGGCATCCCCGTGCAGACCGTCACACGCGGCATCGAGATGCTCGCCCCGGTCGTGATCGCGGTGGTCTCCAAGAAGGCGGCGCGCAGGAAGGGCGGCAAGGGGTAGCGGCCGGAGAGTGCCGGGGGTTGTTCACGCGTGCGCGCGGAAGCGCTCCGCCGTCTCCCGCAGCACCTCTCCCCCGTCCCGCGCCCACAGCGCCTCGTTGAAGATCTCGACCTCGATCGGGCCGGCGTACCCGGCGGCCTCCACGAGCGCCCGGAAGGCCTTGAAGTCGACGCTGCCCTCGCCCAGCTGCCCCCGGCCGAGCAGCACGCCCGCGGGCAACGGCGTGATCCAGTCCGCCAGTTGGAAGGCGTGCAGCCGGCCGCCCCGCCCGGCGCGCGCGATCTGCGCGGGCGCCTGGTCGTCCCACCAGACGTGGTAGGTGTCCACCACCACGCCGACCTGGCGCGCGGGGAAGCGCTCTGCGAGGTCGAGCGCCTGGCCCAGCGTGGAGACCACGCAGCGGTCGGCGGCGAACATCGGGTGCAGCGGTTCGATGGCCAGGCGTACGCCCCGCTCCTCGGCGTGGGGCGCGAGGACCGTGAGGGCGTCCGCGACGCGCTCCCGCGCCCCGGCCAGGTCACGACTGCCGGGCGGCAGTCCGCCCGAGACGAGGACCAGCGTGTCCGTGCCGAGGGCCGCCGCCTCGTCGATCGCCGCGCGGTTGTCGTCCAGGGCACGCGCGCGTGCCGCCTGATCGGTGTCCGTGAGGAAGCCGCCCCGGCACAGGCTGGTGACGGCGAGCCCCGCGTCGCGCATGAGGCGGGCGGTGCGCTCGACCCCGTACTCCTGGACCGGCGCGCGCCACAGGCCGACGGCGGTGATGCCCTCCTTGGCACAGCCCTCGGCGAGTTCGGGCAGGGAGAGCTGCTTGACGGTCTCCTGGTTGACGCTCAGGCGGGACAGCGGCGATGCGTTCGGCGGCACGGTGCTCATTGCGTCACTCCATGGACGGCCAGCAGCGAGCGCATCCGGGACGCCGCCAGGGTGGGGTCGGGGAACAGGCCGAGAGTGTCGGCCAGTTCGTAGGCGCGGGCGAGGTGCGGGAGCGAGCGGGCCGACTGGAGGCCGCCCACCATCGTGAAGTGTGTCTGGTGGCCGGCCAGCCAGGCGAGGAACACCACGCCGGTCTTGTAGTAGCGCGTGGGGCTCTGGAAGAGGTGGCGGGAGAGCTCGACGGTGGGATCGAGGAGGGCGCGGAAGGCCTTCACGTCGCCCGTGTCGAGGACCCGCACCGCCGCGGCGGCGAGCGGCCCGAGCGGGTCGAAGATGCCGAGCAGCGCGTGGCTGAAGCCGTGGTCATCGCCCGCGATCAGCTCGGGGTAGTGGAAGTCGTCGCCGGTGTAGCAGCGCACGCCCTGCGGGAGGCGGCGGCGCAGGGCGACCTCGCGGTCCGCGTCCAGGAGCGAGATCTTGATGCCGTCGACCTTGTCCGGGTGGGCGGCGATGACCTCCAGGAAGGTGTCGGTCGCCGCGTCCAGGTCGGCCGAGCCCCAGTAGCCCGCCAGGGCGGGATCGAACATGGGGCCGAGCCAGTGCAGGATCACCGGCTCGCTCGCCTGGCGCAGGAGGTGGCCGTACGTCTCGGCGTAGTCGTCCGGTGAGGCGGCAGTGGCGGCGAGGGCACGCGACGCCATCAGGATCGCCTGGGCGCCGGCCGCCTCGACGAGGGCGAGCTGCTCCTCGTACGCCTCTCTGACCTGGGTCAGCGTCGCGGGCAGGGTCAGCTGGTCGGTGCCGACTCCGCACGCGATGCGGCCGCCGACCGCCTTCGCCTCCGCGGCCGAGCGGCGGATGAGCTCGGCGGCGCCCGCCCAGTCCAGGCCCATGCCGCGCTGGGCGGTGTCCATGGCCTCGGCGACGCCCAGGCCGTGCGACCACAGGTGGCGGCGGAAGGCGAGCGTGGCGTCCCAGTCGACGGCGGCGGGGCCGTCCGGGGAGACGTCCGCGAGGGGGTCGGCGACGACGTGGGCCGCGGAGAAGACGGTGCGGGAGGTGAAGGGTGGGCCGTCGGCGGCGAAACGGAGGGCCTCGTCGCGTGGGGTGTACGCGCGCGTGCCGCCTCCCCCGGCCGGCAGCAGCACCTGGCGGGGCCGGGTCACAGCTCGATCTCCGGCACGTCGAGGCGGCGGCCCTCGGCGGAGGACTTCAGGCCGAGCTCCGCGAGCTGCACGCCGCGCGCGCCCGCGAGGAGGTCCCAGTGGTAGGGCGCGCCGGCGTAGACGTGCCTGAGGAACAGCTCCCACTGCGTCTTGAAGCCGTTGTCGAACTCGCCGTTGTCCGGGACCTCCTGCCACTGGTCGCGGAAGGAGTGGGTGGCGGGCAGGTCGGGGTTCCAGACCGGCTTCGGTGTCGCCCCGCGGTGCTGGACGCGGCAGTTGCGCAGCCCCGCGACGGCCGAGCCCTCGGTGCCGTCGACCTGGAACTCCACCAGCTCGTCGCGGTTGACGCGCACCGCCCAGGAGGAGTTGATCTGCGCGATCACGCCGCCGTCCAGCTCGAAGACGCCGTACGCGGCGTCGTCGGCGGTGGCGTCGTAGGGCTTGTCGCGCTCGTCCCAGCGCTGCGGGATGTGCGTGGCGGTCAGCGCCTGGACGGTGCGGACGCGGCCGAACAGCTCGTGCAGGACGTACTCCCAGTGCGGGAACATGTCGACGACGATGCCGCCGCCGTCCTCGGCGCGGTAGTTCCAGGAGGGGCGCTGGGCGCTCTGCCAGTCGCCCTCGAAGACCCAGTAGCCGAACTCGCCGCGCACGGAGAGGATGCGGCCGAAGAAGCCGCCGTCGATGAGTCGCTTCAGCTTGAGCAGGCCCGGCAGGAAGAGCTTGTCCTGGACGACGCCGTGCTTGACACCGGCCTCCCTGGCCAGGCGGGCGAGGCCGAGGGCGGCGTCCAGGCCGGTGGCGGTCGGCTTCTCGGTGTAGATGTGCTTGCCCGCGGCGATGGCCTTCTTGAGGGCGTCCTCGCGGGCGGAGGTGACCTGCGCGTCGAAGTAGATGTCGACGGCCGGGTCGGCGAGGACCGCGTCGAGATCGGTCGAGAAATGCTCCAGGCCGTGCCGCTCGGCGAGCGCGCGCAGCGCGTGTTCCCTGCGGCCCACCAGGACCGGCTCGGGCCACAGCACCGTGCCGTCGCCGAGGTCGAGGCCGCCCTGTTCGCGGAGGGCGAGGATCGAGCGGACGAGGTGCTGGCGGTGGCCCATGCGTCCGGTGACGCCGTTCATGGCGATGCGCACCGTCTTGCGTGTCACGAAAGTCCCTCCGTAAGCGGGTGGCGAGCGCTTGTCGGCGTGCACCGGCATGCGTGCACCGCATGCGTGCGTCGGGTGCGTGCGTCGGGTGCGTGTACCGCGTGCGTAGCAAGCGCTTTCTATCTACGGAGAAGCTAGCCTGCCGCACAAGGTTCGGACAAGGGCGCCGGGCCGGTGCAGAGACCGGAGGACGACGAGATGACCGTGACCTTGGCGGACGTGGCGGCGCGCGCGCAGGTCTCCCCCGCGACCGTCTCCCGCGTGCTGAACGGCAACTACCCCGTGGCCGCCGCCACCCGTGAGCGGGTGCTGCGGGCCGTGGACGACCTCGACTACGTCCTGAACGGCCCCGCGAGTGCGCTCGCCGCGGCCACCAGCGACCTGGTCGGCATCCTCGTCAACGACATCGCCGACCCCTTCTTCGGAATCATGGCGGGCGCCGTGCAGTCCGAGATCGGCGGGCCCGGCGGCCGTGCGGGCGGGGAGCGGATGGCGGTGGTCTGCAACACCGGCGGCTCCCCGGAGCGCGAGCTGACCTACCTCACGCTCCTCCAGCGGCAGCGCGCCGCCGCGGTGATCCTCACCGGCGGTGCCATCGAGGACGCCGAGCACGCCGCCGCCATCGCCGGGAAGCTGCGGCGCCTCGCGGAGGCGGGCACCCGGGTGGTGCTGTGCGGGCGGCCGCCCTCGCCGGACACCGACGCGGTGGCGCTCACCTTCGACAACCGCGGCGGCGGCCGGCAGCTCACCGAGCACCTGCTGAACCTCGGCCACCGGCGCGTCGGCTACATCGCGGGCCCGCGGGAGCGCACCACCACGCGCCACCGCCTGGAGGGCCACCGGGCGGCGCTGGCCGCGCACGGCGTCGAGGACGACCCCGCGCTCACCGTGCACGGCCCCTACGACCGGCGCTCGGGGTACGACGCCACGGACGAACTCCTGCGCCGCGCCCCGGACCTGACGGCCGTCGTCGCCGCCAACGACACGGTGGCGCTCGGCGCGTGCGCCGCGCTGCGGGACAAGGGGCTGCGGATCCCCGACGACGTCTCGGTGGCGGGCTTCGACGACCTGCCGTTCAGCGTCGACGCCGTGCCCGCGCTCACGACGGTACGGCTGCCGCTGCACGAGGCGGGCGCGCGGGCGGGCCGCATCGCCATGGGCAAGGAGGAGCCGCCGCCGGGCGGTGTGGCGACGGTGCACGGGGAGCTGATGGTGCGGGGGTCCACGGCGGGGCCGCGGTAGGGCGCGGCCGCTCACACCGGCGGGTAGGGGCCCGGCCCCTCACACCAACCCGCCGATCACCCGCACGCCCTCCGTGATCTGTGTCGGGCTGCCGGCCGCGTAGCCGAGGACCAGGCCCGGCGGGTGCGGGAGTTGGGTGTGCCACGACAGGGGGTGGACCTTGACGCCGTGGGCGAGGGCGGCGGCGGCGAGGGCGGCGTCGGAGCCCGGGGATGTCTGCTCGCCGAGGGTGATCATCAGGTGCAGCCCGGCCGCCGCGCCGTGCACGACCGCTCCCGGCAGATGCGTGCGGATCGCCTCGATCATCGCGTCCCTGCGCCTGCGGTGGTGCCTGCGGATGAGCCGCAGATGGCGTTCCAGGTCGCCGGATTCCATGAGGTGGGCGAGGACGAGCTGCGGCAGGGCCGCGTTGCCGAGGTCGACCAGGCGCTTGGCGTCCACCAACGCGGCCCGGTGGACGGGCGGCGCGAGCAGCCAGCCCAGGCGCAGGGCGGGCGCGAGAAGCTTCGAGACGCTGCCCGCGTAAGCGACGTGCTCGGGGAGGCGGGCGCGCAGGGCGGGGACGGCGGGGCGGTCGTAGCGGTGCTCGGCGTCGTAGTCGTCCTCGATGACGAGACCGCCCTCGCGCGCCCAGTCCGTCAACTCGCGCCGCCGCTCGCCGCCGAGCACCACGCCGGTGGGGAACTGGTGGGCGGGCGTGAGGAGTACGGCGGAGGCTCCGGTGGCGCGCAGCGCGTCGACGCGGACGCCGTGGGCGTCGACCGGGACGGGCGGGGTGCGCAGGGGCCGCAGATGCTGGCGCACGCCGAGTGATCCCGGCTCCTCGACCGCGACGCCCGTGATCCCCTCGGCGCGCAGTACGTCGACGAGCAGCCGCAGGGCCTGGGCGGTGCCGTTGACGATCATCACGTCGTCCGGGTCGGCGACGATCCCGCGGTTCCGGGAGAGCCAGCGCGCGACGGCGGTACGCAGGGCCGGGGTGCCGCGCGGATCCCCGTACCCGAAGTCGGAGGGGGTCAGCCCGGCGAGCACGGCGCGTTCGGCGCGCAGCCAGGCCGCGCGCGGGAAGGCGGCGAGGTCGGGGAGGCCCGGGGTGAGGTCGACGCGGGCGGGCACGGCGCGCAGGGCGTCGAAGACGCCGAGGTCGGGCGGGGCGGTGAAGAGGCCGGGGCGGCTCGCGGGAGCCCTTGTGCCGCGGCCGTGCCGGGAGGGGGGCCGGGGTGGTGACGGCACGGCGAGGACGACCGTGCCGCCCCGGCCCCGTCCTGCGACGTGCCCGTCCTCGGTGAGCCGCCGGTAGGCCTCGGTGACGACGCCGCGCGAGACGCCGAGCTCGGCGGCGAGGGTGCGGGTGGCGGGGAGCCTGGCGCCGGTGGGGAGGCGGCCGTCCGCGATGGCGTCCCTGATCCGCCGCGCCAGCCAGTCGCCGCGGCCGCCCCTCGGGGCCTCGCGGGGGTCGAGCTGGAGGAAGTCGGAGGAGGAGCGAGCGTGCCCGGTGTCCGCGCCGCCCGTTGTTATGGACCGGTCGGAAGAAGATCCATTGGACCTGTTCATGGAGCCATTGTGGCGACAGGGTCAAGGCATGGAATTTCTCCTCACCTCCCTCGTCGTCTGTGTGACGCCCGGCACGGGTGTCCTGTTCACGATCGCGGCGGGGCTCTCGCGCGGCACGCGGGCCGCGATGGTCGCGGCCGTCGGCTGCACGCTGGGCGTCGTCCCGCACATGGTGGCCGCGATCACCGGCCTCGCGGCCCTGCTGAACGCCAGCGCGGTCGCCTTCCAGACCCTCAAGTACCTGGGCGTGGCCTACCTCTTGTACATGGCGTGGAGCACACTGCGGGACAAGAGCGAGCTGACCGCCGAACGTGAGAGCGAGCCGCGCTCGGCGGGCCGCACGATCCTGACGGGCGTACTGATCAACATCCTCAACCCGAAGCTGACGCTGTTCTTCTTCGCGTTCCTGCCGCAGTTCGTGAGCACCGACGAGCCGTACGCGTTCCTGCGGATGACGGAGCTGAGCGCGTACTTCATGCTGATCACGTTCGCGGTCTTCGTGGCGTACGGCCGCTTCGCGGCGGCGATGCGCAGCCACGTGATCTCCCGCCCCCGGGTGGTGAGCTGGATGCGCCGGACCTTCGCGGCGGCGTTCGCGGCGCTGGGGGCGCGGCTGGCGTTCCTCTGAGACAGTCGGGGGCATGGATGCACCCAGCGCTTGGGACGTACTGGACGGCGTGACGCTCCCCCGCGGCTACCGTGTCGAGATCACCGCCGGGAGAATCATCATGGCCCCGCGAGACGAGTATCGGTGGAAGGTCGTCCTCCGGACCGCCCCCCAGATCAAGCAACAACTTGCCGCCCGCGGTGACATCCTCTCGGATGTCATGATCGACTTCCCGTCCAGTCAGTACGGCTACGCGCCCGACCTGGCGGTCATCGCGCCGGGAGCGGAGCGCAACAGCCGTGGCCGCTTCGAGTGGCACAGCCTCGAGGCGGTGCTCGAAGTCGTCTCGAAGAGCAGCCGGGACAACGACTTCGACAAGAAGGTCCGCCTGTATGCGGAATGCGGTATCCCGGTGTACGTAGTGATCGACCCCGAGGCCGGGGCCTGTACCGTCCACCGCCGCCCCACCCGGACAGGGGCGTACGAGGACGAGACGGAGGTCCCGTTCGGCGCGGAGCTCGTCCTGCCGCTCGCCGGGCGGGAAATCACTGTCAAGACGGAGGGTTTCCCGAAGGCCGGTGACCTCGACTGAGGGGGCCGGGGTTGACCGCAGCCACATGGCCGCCCCTACTGTCGGGACCATGAAATTCGCTTTCTCCACCCTCGGCGTGCCCGGTCTGCCCGTCCCCGATGTGCTGCGGCTCGCCACCGAGTACGGCTATCAGGGCGTCGAACTGCGCGCGCACCCCGAGGAGCCGGTGCACCCCGGGCTCGGGCTCGTCGAGCGGACCGACGTGGCCGCCGAGTTCAAGGCGGCCGGCGTCGAGATCCTCACCGTCGCGGGGTACGCGCGCGTGGCGGCGCCCGGTGACGACGAACCCGTCCTCGACGAGCTGAACTCCCTCGTCGGGCTCGCCCGTGACCTCGGCGCCCCCTTCGTCCGCGTCTTCCCCGGCGGCGGCACCGACCAGGGCGAGGCCGAGGCCGACGCGACGGCCGCGAGGCGGCTCGGCACCGCCGCGCGGTACGCCGCCGACGCCGGCGTACGCATCCTCGTCGAGACCCACGACTCGCACCGCACCGGCGCCGACGTCACCCGCGTCCTCGGCACGGTCGGGCACCGCCAGGTCGGCGCCCTGTGGGACGTGATGCACACCTGGCTCGGCGGCGAGTCCCCCGCCGACACCTTCGCCGCGCTCTCCCCCTACCTCGGCTACGTCCAGGTGAAGGACATCGCCTCGGCGGACGACACGACGCCGCTCGCGCTCGGCGCCGGGGCCCTGCCGCTCGCCGAGTGCGTGGACGTGCTCAGCGCGGAGGGCTGGGACGGCTGGCTGTGCTGGGAGTACGAGAAGCGGTGGTACGAGCAGGCGCCGCCGCTGGCTCAACTCCTCGGCCCGGGCCGTGACTTCCTGTCACGCCTCGTGTCCCGCTCCGGCTGACACCGCCCCCCTTCGAGAACGAGGTCAGCGCGACGCCGCCCACCAGCAGGGCGGCCGCGCACCACCTCAGGGCGCTCACCGACTCGCCGAGCACCAGGGCCGCGCCGGACATCCCGAAGACCGGGACGAGCAGGGAGTACGGGGCGACGGTGGACGCCGGGTGGCGGCGCAGCAGGTAGCCCCAGGCGCCGAAGCCGAAGACGGTGGTGATCCAGGCGACGTAGACGATGATGCCCGCGCCCTGCCAGTCGAGGGAGCGCAGCGCCTCCAGGTCCCTCGACGGCCCCTCCCAGAGCAACGAGAGCCCGAGCAGCGGCAGTACGGGAACGGTGCTCACCCACACCATGAAGTTCAGGGCGTCGGACGGGGACGCCTTGCGGGTCAGGACGTTGGAGACGCCCCAGCAGGCCGCGGCGCCGATCAGCAGCGCGAACGCGGTGAGCGGCCCCGTCTCCCCCTCGTCCACGGCGGCGACCGCGATGCCCGCGAGGGCGATCACCATGCCCGTCACGCGGACCCGGCCCGGTCGTTCGCCGAGCGCCACGAAGGCGAAGAGTGCGGTGAAGACCGCCTGGCTCTGGAGCACCAGGGACGACAGGCCCGCGGGCATTCCCGCGTCCATGCCGATGAAGAGCAGCCCGAACTTGGCCACGCCGAGGACCAGTCCGACCCCGACCAGCCACTTCCACGCCACCTTCGGCCGCCCCACGAAGAAGACCGCGGGCAGCGCCGCCACCAGGAAGCGCAGGGCGGAGAAGAGCAGCGGCGGGAAGTGGTCGAGCCCCACTTCGATCACGACGAAGTTGACGCCCCAGACGGCGGCGACGAGGACGGCCAGACAGACATGTGCGGGTCGCATGCGTCGAGGATCACCCGACGCCACCGTGTAGGACCAGCACGGATCTCTGCATGATTGGATGAAGCAGCACTGAACGATCCCGGAGGCCCCGTGCTTGATCTCGCCCGGCTCCGCGCCCTGCACGCCGTCTCCGTGCACGGCACCGTGGGCGCCGCCGCCACCGCGCTCGGCTACACCCCGTCCGCCGTCTCGCAGCAGATAGCGAAGCTGGAGAGGGAGACGCGCACCATCCTTCTGGAGCGCCGCGGCAGGGGCGTCGCGCTCACCGAGGAGGCGCTCCATCTCGCGGAGACGGCCCGGCAGTTGATGGCCATCATGGAGCGCGCCGAGACCGAGCTCGAAGAGCGGCGCGGGGTGCCGGCGGGGCGCCTGACCATCGCGGCGTTCGCCTCGGCGGCGCGCGGGCTGCTGCCGGGGGCGCTCGCGGACCTCGCCCGGCGCCATCCGGCGCTCGACGCCCGCATGTCGGAGATCGACCCGCATCTCTCGATCGACCTGGTCGCCAAGGGCGCGGTCGACGTGGCCGTCGTCCACGACTGGGACATCGCTCCCCTGCCGACTCCACCCGGCGTCGAACAGGCGGTCATCGGCGACGACTTCTGCGACCTCGTCGTCCCGGAGGGGCACCGGCTGGCGGGGCGTACGTCGGTGCGGCGCGAGGAGTTGAAGGACGAACGCTGGATCACCCAGCCGCCGGGGCTCGTCTGCCACGAGTGGCTGGTGCGGACCCTGCGGGAGGCCGGCTGCGAGCCCGACATCGCCCACCAGGCGGAGGAGAACCCGACGCTGGTCGCGCTCGTCGCGGCGGGGCTCGGCATCGCGCTCGTGCCGCGGCTGGGGCGCGGCCCGATCCCGGACGGCGCGGTCACCGTCCGCCTCGATCCGGTCCCGGTGCGGCGGCTGTACGCGCTGTGGCGCGCGGGGGCCGCGCGGCGGCCCGCCATCACGGAGACGGTACGGGTGCTGCGGGCGCGCTGGGCGGAGTGACGGTGCCCTGCGGCTTCGGGTACCGCAAGGGCCTCTCCCACCCACCCGCCCGACACTCGGCAGCCGAACCATCCCGAAGAGCCCACCGCCGAGCCCGCCCCTCCTTGACCGGCGGAAATCCTCGGGATATCCGTGAACCCCCGAAACTTTCCTCCGGCCCCACCAGGAGCACCCGTGCCCCAGCCCGACGACGGTCCCGACGACGGCCCCGACGACGACCGGCTCCTCGGCCTGATCTCCAAGATGTCCCTGGAGGAGAAGGTCGGCCAGCTCTTCGTGATGCACGTGTACGGGCACACGGCCACCGACCCCGACCAGAGCGACGTCGACACCAACCTCAAGGAACTCGGCGTCCGCGACGCCGCCGAACTCATCGCCCGCTACCGCCTCGGCGGCGTCATCTACTTCGGCTGGGCCCACAACACCCGCTCCCCGCACCAGATCGCCGCACTCTCCCGCGGCATCCAGGAGGCCGCGGCGAAGGCCCTGCCCTCCGGCGTCCCCGTACTGATCTCCGTGGACCAGGAGCACGGCGCCGTGGCCCGCGTCGGCGCCCCCGCGACGCTGCTGCCGGGCGCGATGGCCCTCGGCGCCTCCGGTTCCCACGAGCACGCGCGCGAGGCGGCCCGGATCGCGGGCGCCGAGCTGCGCGCCCTCGGCATCCGCCAGGACCACGCCCCGGACGCCGACGTGAACGTCGACCCCGCCAACCCCGTCATCGGCGTACGCTCCTTCGGCGCCGATCCCGAAGCCGTCGCAGGCTTCGTGGCCGCCCAGATCGAGGGCTACCGGAGCGCGGGCATCGCGACCGCGGCCAAGCACTTCCCCGGGCACGGCGACACCACCGACGACAGCCACACCGAGCTGCCGTACATCCACCACACCCGCGAGGAGTGGGACCGCTTCGACGCCCCGCCCTTCCGGGCGGCGGTCGCCGCGGGCGTGGACTCCGTGATGACCGCGCACATCGTGGTGCCCGCCCTGGACCCGTCGGGCGATCCGGCGACGCTCTCGTACCCCGTCGTGACGGGCATCCTGCGTGAGGAGTTCGGCTACGACGGCGTGGTCGCCACCGACTCGCTGGCGATGCGCGGGGTCCGCACGAAGTACGGCGACGACCGCGTGGCCGTGCTCGCGCTGAAGGCGGGCGTGGACCAGCTGCTCAACCCGCCGCGGCCGCAGGTCGCGTGGGACGCGGTGCTCCAAGCCGTCAGGGACGGCGAGCTGACGGAGGAACGCGTCGAGGAATCGGTCCTGCGCGTCCTGCGCATGAAGGCGCGGGTCGGGCTGCTGCCCGAGGACGGCACCGCACCCGAGGAGATCACGGCGGCCGCGGTGGACGCCGTGGTGGGCGCCCCAGCCCATCTCGCCGCCGCCGACCGCATCGCGGAGGCCACGACGACGCTGCTGGAGAACGACGGGGGCCTGCTTCCCCTCTCGCCCCGTACGCACCGCGACGTCCTGGTGGTCGGCGCCGACCCGCGTTCGCCGTCCGGCACGACCGGCCCGCCGACCACGGTCCTCGCGGACGCCCTGACCGGCCTCGGCTTCAGGGCCACGGCCCTGTCCACGGGCACCGCCCCGGACGCCACGGCGGTGGAGAAGGCCGTGACGGCGGCCCGGGGCAAGCACGCGGTCCTCGTCGCCACGTACAACGTCGCGACGCACGCCACCACGGCGCGGGACAACACCCAGGCCGCGAACGCCGCCCTGGACGGGAGCCCCGCCACCGCGCAGGACCCGGCGGCGGCCGAGGACGGCCAGATCGCCCTGGTGGCCGCGCTCAAGGCCACCGGCCTGCCCGTGATCACCCTCGCCGTCCGCAACCCCTACGACGTGGCCCGGCTGCCCACCGTCGACGCCGCGCTCGCCGCGTACTGCTGGACGGACGTCGAACTGCGCGCCGCCGCCCGGGTCATCGCGGGCCGCGCCGCCCCGCGCGGCCGGCTGCCGGTGCCGGTGCGGCGGGCGGACGACCCGGCGCAGGTGCTGTACCCGATCGGCCACGGGCTGACGTATTGAGGCGTACGCCGCGCCACCGGCGCACCACCGCCCGCTGCCCCAAAGCGCCCCGTGCGGCTGGCGCGGCCCCCCGCGCCGGGCCACGCTGGGGACACGCCACGCCGGGGGCGGACCGCGCCGGGGCACACGTCGGGGGGACGAGTGAGGGCACATGTCGGGGGACGAGCCATGCCTGCCCACGGCACTGCACGGCGGCGGCCGCGTGTGGCCATGAGGGTGCTCGCCGCGCCGCTGCTCGCCGTCGCGGTGGCGCTGGCCGGGGTGACGGGGTGCCAGAAGTCGGACGGTCCCGCGTCGGGCCGCGCCGACGACAAGACGCCCGTGGCCTCGCGCCCGACCGGTTCCGGCGCGGTGTTCCTCGCGGTCGGCGAGTGTAGTTCGCGGGGGCGCGAGACGTTCACGGAGGTGCCGTGCGCCAGTGAGCGGGCGGCGGCGCGGGTCGTCGCCCGGCACGACGTGCGGGCCGGGCAGCGCCCCTCCTGCCCGGCCCGCACGGACTTCGTGCTGCACATCAGCGAGAGCAGGCCCGCCGTCGACGAGGACGGCGACGGCACCGTCCCGCGCGGCCACGCCTGCATGCGGAACCTCGAACCCCCGCACCCCGGTGACCCCGGCGAGGGCGGCGGGCCGCGGACCGTCGTCGGGGACTGCGTGTACGGCGCGGGGCGCGGCGAGGTGCGGGAGACGGCCTGCGACGGCTCCGGGAAGCGGCGGCCGGAGTATCGCGTGACGGCGACGGTGCGGAACAGGGCGGCGTGCGGGGCCTCGACCGCCCTTTACGTGACGCTGGGCGGGACGCGTCCCGTGGGGTGCGCCGTGCGGGTGTAGCGCACCGCTCCAGTGCGCCACACCCGAGGGGGCCGGCGGGCCTATGGCCGCAGCGTCTGCTCCTTCTTCACGTCCCGCCGGTCGAGCTTCGCGTCGTACGGGGCCAGCGGCTTGCCCGAGGCCGACGCGACCCCGGCCCACGCCTGGATGCGCTGCGTGGCCTTCGCCTTCTCGCTCGGGACGAGCTGCGAGACGGTCGCCCCGTGGTTCGCGCCGGGCGCGGTGAACACGTGACTGTCGTGCTCGGCGCCCCGCGCGGGACGGAACTTCTCGGCGCCGTACGGGTCGTACTCTCCGTAGACGTACATCATCCGGTGGGCGTTGTGCCGCACCCACGTGTCGATGTCCCGCATCGCGTGCGGCCTGAACCGCATCGGGATGTCGCGCGGCACGAAGTTGCGGGGCGGCTGATAGCCGTAGCGGCTCAGGTCGCCGAGCCAGGGCTGGCGGATGGTGGGTGCGCCGAGTTCGGTGCCCGCCTGGTAGTAGTACGGCGTGTAGGGCGTGAGGCCCTTGTCGGTGTAGGAGGACCAGCCGCCCACCGAGTCGACGTAGTCGAAGAGCGCCTGGTCGGTCATGGCGGCCGCGTCGGGGATGGTGCCGCAGGCGGTGGCCGCGGGCTGATACTGCCAGAAGCCCCAGACCAGGTCCATGACGACAGCCTCGAACGCCTTGTCCAGCGTGCCGACGGTCTTGAAGGTGTGGCCCTCGGCCTCCGCGTAGGCGGCGAGCTTGCGCGACAGCGGCTCCCTGCGGACCATCGCCTCGCGCTGCACGGCCTGGATCCGCTCGCGGCACTCCTTGGTGCCGACGTTCGCGAGGAACTCGTCGTAGGCGGAGTCCTCCTTGTCGACGACGTCGTTGGGCGCGACGTAGGAGACGATGCCGGCCATGTCGCGCGGGTAGAAGCGCTCGTAGTACGTGGCGGTCATGCCGCCCTTGGAGATGCCGGTGGCCAGCCACTTCTTGCCGTAGATGGGCTTGAGCGCCCGGTAGATGCGGTGCTGGTCGGTGGCCGCCTGCCAGATGTCGAGCTTCGACCAGTCGGCCGGCTCGGGGCGCGAGGGCGTGAAGAAGCGGTACTCCATGGAGATCTGGTTGCCGTCCACGATCTGCGTCGGCTCACGGCGGCTGGGGTTCGTGGAGACGCTGTAGCCGCTGGTGTAGTAGACGGTCGGGCGGCTGGTGTCCTTGTGCAGGACCGTCAGGCGCTGCTTGAACGTGCCCTTGGACGGGCGGCGGTGGTCCACCGGCTGGGTGTAGTTCAGGACGAAGAAGCGGTAGCCGGGATAGGGCTTCTCCTCGATCAGGCTCATGCCGGGTATGGCGAGCAGCCTGTCCTTGATGTCCGTGGTCTCGGTGGTGACCGGTTCCGCGGCCGGTTCCGCGGCCGTGGCCGCCCCGGTCGTCGTCGCTCCGGCCGCGCCCACCGTGCCTATCAGCACCACGAGCGACAGCACCCATCTGAGCACCTTGCGCATGCACCCTCCCCTGTCGACACAGCGATGTCCCGGAACCTAACGGAGCAACTGGCTCCACACCAGGGGGAGTTATGCGACGACAGCGGATGACGGGGAGTTATCCGACGGCAGCGGACGTCAGCAGAGGATCCAGCCCGAACTGACCCCGCGCCCGGAGACCGTCCCCGTCACGCGCACGCACCGGTGGCCCGCGTGGACCGTCACCGGGCCCGCGCGGCGGGTGTAGCGCCCCTTGTCGCGCACGGGGCGGCCACCACGCGCCTGGACGCTGACGGACATGGCCTTGCGGGCGCCGGGGCGCTTGGCGACGGTCACGGCACAGACGTAACCGCGGGTCTTGAAGACCTCGACCCTGCCCGTGCTGAAGGGCAGCGTCCGCACCTTGTGCCCGACGCACGGGCCCGCGAGGGCGTGGGCGGTGCCGACGCCGGGGCCTGCGAGGGCGAGCAGGACGGAGGCGGCGAGCCCGGCGGCGCCGAGCGTCAGCCGCCGTCGTATCCGGCCACGGCCGCGACCACTGCTCACGGAGTCCCCTCCCGCCACTTCGGCATCACGTACTGATGTACGGACGCAGCCCACCGCCCCTGTGGTTGCGGAGACCCCCGGCTTTTCTGCGCTTTCCCGTGCGGTGCGCCCCCGCGTGTTCAGACCGCCTGCACCGGCTCGCCCACGAACGTCCGCCACAGCTCGGCGTACCGCCCGCCTCGCGCGAGCAGTTCCTCGTGCGTGCCGTCCTCCGCGACGCGCCCCTGGTCCATGACGACGACGCGGTCGGCGCGGGCGGCGGTGGTCAGGCGGTGCGCGACGACCAGCGTGGTGCGCCTGCCCGCGATGCGGTCGGTGGCCTGGTTGACCTGCGCCTCGGTGGCGAGGTCGAGGGCGGCGGTGGCCTCGTCCAGGAGCAGGATGTCGGGGTCGACCAGTTCGGCGCGGGCCAGCGCGATGAGCTGGCGCTGACCGGCGGAGAGGTTGCGGCCGCGCTCGGAGACCTCGTGGAGGTAACCGCCGTCCAGGGTGGCGATCATGTCGTGCGCGCCGACCGCGCGGGCGGCGGCCTCGACCTCGGCGTCCGTGGCGTCGGGCCGCCCGTAGGCGATGGCGTCGCGGACGGTGCCCTCGAACAGGTACGCCTCCTGCGGCACGACCCCGAGACGGTGGCGGTACGCGGTCAGGTCCAGGGAGCGCAGATCGGTGCCGTCGACGGTGACCCGCCCGCTCGTGGGGTCGTAGAAGCGGGCGACGAGCTTGACCAGCGTCGACTTGCCGGCGCCGGTCTCGCCGACGAAGGCGACGGTCTGTCCGGCGGGAATCCGCAGCCGCACGTCGGTAAGGGCCTCCTCCTCGCCGTTGTACGCGAACCGCACGTCTTCGAAGGCGATCTCGCCGCGCAGCGACAGCACGTCCAGCGGCTCGTCGGCGGCCTTGGTCGACGTCGGCTCCCGGAGCAGCTCTTGGATGCGGCCGAGCGAGACGGTGGCCTGCTGATAGCCGTCGAAGACCTGGGAGAGCTGCTGGACGGGCGCGAAGAACAGGTCGATGTAGAGGAGGTAGGCGACGAGTGCGCCGGTGGTCAGCGTGCCCGCCTGGACCCGGCCCGCCCCCACGATGAGGACGGCGACGACGGCGACGGACGACAGGAACTGCACGAACGGGAAGTACACGGAGATCAGCCACTGGCCGCGGATGCGGGCCCGGCGGTAGCTGTCGCTGTTGCGGACGAACCGCTCGGCACCGGAGCGCTCACGCCGGAAGGCCTGCACGATGCGCAGCCCGGCGACGGACTCCTGGAGGTCGGCGTTGACGACGGAGACGCGCTCGCGGGCCAGTTCGTACGCCTTCACGCTGGACTTGCGGAAGAAGTACGTGCCGACGATCAGCAGCGGCAGGGTCGCGAAGACGACGAGGGCGAGTTCCACGTCGATGACGAGCAGGGCGGCCATGATGCCGAAGAAGGTGACGACGGAGACGAAGGCGGTGACGAGGCCGGTCTGGAGGAACGTGGACAGGGCGTCCACATCGGTCGTCATCCGGGTCATGATGCGCCCGGTCAGCTCCCGCTCGTAGTAGTCGAGCCCGAGCCGCTGGAGCTGCGCGAAGATCTTGAGCCGCAGCGAGTACAGGACCCGCTCGCCCGTACGTCCGGTCATCCGCATCTCGCCCGTCTGCGCCACCCACTGCACGGCGACGGCGGCGAGCGCGAGCCCTGCGGCCGCCCAGACGGCGCCCAGCGCCAGCTGGTTGACGCCCTCGTCGATGCCGTGCCGGATCAGGACGGGCAGCAGCAGGCCCATGCCCGCGTCGACGGCGACGAGCAGCAGGCTCAGCAGGAGCGGCAGCCCGAAGCCGCCCAGCAGCCTGCGCAGGCCGTACGACTCCTCGGGGCGCACGGCACGCGCCTCGTCGATGCCGGGCTTGTCGTCCGCCGGGGGCAGCGCCTCGACCTGGGCGAGCAGCTCGGGCGTGGACGGCATCCCGGAGAGCGCCGGGTCCTTGGCGGAACCGGCCTCGCGGTCGCCGCTCCACAGGGCGGGCGTGATGCCGCGCTCGGCGTCGAACTCGGCGTCCAGCTCGTCTCGTACGGAGGTGTCCTCGGGCAGGTCCGCCGGGCGGGCGTGGCCGGGCGAGACGCCGCCCAGCTCGTCGGGGTCGGTGAGCAGACGCCGGTAGAGGGCGGAGCGCTCCTGAAGTTCCTCGTGGGTGCCGACGTCGGCGAGGCGTCCGTCGTCGAGGACGGCGATGCGGTCGGCGAGGTTCAGGGTGGAGCGGCGGTGGGCGATGAGCAGCGTCGTGCGGCCCGCCATGACGCCGCGCAGCGCCTCGTGGATCTCGTGCTCCACGCGCGCGTCCACCGCCGACGTGGCGTCGTCGAGGACGAGCAGGCGGGGGTCGGTGAGGATGGCGCGGGCGAGCGCGATGCGCTGGCGCTGGCCGCCGGAGAGGGTGAGGCCCTGCTCGCCGACCGTGGTGTCGTACCCGTCGGGCAGTTCGGAGATGAACCGGTCGGCCTGGGCGGCGCGCGCGGCGGCCTCGATCTGCTCCTGCGTGGCGTCGGGATGGCCGTACGCGATGTTGGCGCGGACCGTGTCGGAGAAGAGGAAGGAGTCCTCGGGCACCAGCCCGATGGCGGAGCGCAGGGAGTCGAGCGTCAGCTCGCGCACGTCGTGCCCGCCGATGAGGACGGCGCCGTGCGTCACGTCGTAGAAGCGGGGCAGCAGCAGCGACACGGTCGACTTGCCGCTGCCGGAGGAGCCGACGACGGCGAGGGTCTCGCCGGGGGCTATGCGGAAGGTGAGCCCGCTGAGGACGGGACGGTCGTCCTCGTACGCGAAGCCCACGTCGTCGAACTCGACGGTGGCGGGAGCGTCGGCGGGCAGTTCCTTGGTGCCGTCGCTCATGCTCGGTTCGGTGTCGATGAGCTCAAGGACGCGCTCGACGCCCGCGCGGGCCTGCTGCCCGACGGTGAGGACCATGGCGAGCATCCGCACCGGGCCGACGAGCTGCGCGAGGTAGGTGGAGAAGGCGACGAACGTGCCGAGCGTGATCTCGCCGCGCACGGCCAGCCAGCCGCCGAGGGCCAGCATGGCGACCTGGCCGAGCATGGGGACGGCCTGGAGGGCGGGGGTGTAGCGGGAGTTGAGGCGGATGGTCCGCATCCGCCCCGCGAAGAGCTTGCGCCCGACCTCGCGGAGCTTCCCGGTCTCCTGGTCCTCCTGCCCGAAGCCCTTCACCACGCGTACGCCGCTGACGGCGCCGTCGACCACTCCGGCGACGGCGGCGGCCTGGGCCTGCGCGTACCAGGTGGCGGGGTGCAGCCGGGAGCGGGAACGGCGGGCGATGAACCACAGGGCGGGGGCGACGGCGAGCGCGACGAGGGTGAGCGGCAGCGAGAGCCAGGCCATGATGCCCAGGGAGATCACGAAGAGCAGGATGTTGCCGATGGTCATCGGCAACATGAAGAGCAGGCCCTGGATGAGCTGGAGGTCGCTGGTCGCGCGGCCGACGACCTGCCCGGTGGACAGCTCGTCCTGGCGCCGTCCGTCGAGCCGGGTGATCGTCCCGTACATCTCGGTGCGCAGGTCGTGCTGGACGTCGAGGGCGAGGCGGCCGCCGTAGTAGCGGCGGATGTAGGTGAAGACGTAGACGAGGACGGCGGCGCCGATCAGGGCCCCCGCCCAGGGGCCCATGGAGCTGCCGCCGCCCTTGCCGTCCTCCCCGATGACGTCATCGATGATCACCTTGGTGATCAGGGGTACGACGGCCATGACGGCCATGCCGGCGAGCGAGGAGCCGAGCGCGAGCACGACGTCCTTCGGATACCGCCAGGCGTATCCGGTGAGCCGCCGTGCCCATCCCCGTTGCTCTGTCACTCAGTGCCTCCCGGTCGTCCGTACTGCCGGAAGGCACCAACGCCGCGACGAGCCGATTTCATCCCGCCGCAACAAAAACGGGGCCCGTCAGCTGCCGGGCACGGCCACGAACGCCTCGCGCGGGGTGTCCGTCGGGACGTAGCGGTGGGCGGCCGGGGCCTGGGGCGTCAGGTCCTTGTGGATGGCCTTGGCGACGCCCTGGATGGTGGCGACGCCGTAGTTCATGGTGCTGTTGCCATGCGTGAGCACGGAGATCGTGTAGTCGTGGCCGCCGCCCTTGAACGCGCCGATGCTGTGCACGCGCCAGCCGTGGGTCGAACGCTGGAGCCAGCCGTTCTTGACGTGTATGGCGACACCGGAGGGCGCGCCCGCCGGAGTGCCCCAGCGCTGGGAGGAGACGACCTTGCCCATCAGCTTCAGTATGTAGGCGCGCGCGTTGTCGCTCAGGACGGAGTTCTTGGCGGTGATCAGTGCGAGGAGCTTCTGCTCGTCGGCCGCGTTGATCCGGGTGAGGCCCCAGTAGCCGCCGGAGCCCGGCACGGTCTTCGTCATCTTCGCGGCCTTGAGGAAGGCGTTGATCTTTCCGGTGCCGAGCTGGCGCCAGAGTGTGCTGGTCGCCGTGTTGTCCGACTTGGTGATCATGGCGTACGCGAGGTCCGACTCGCGTTCCGTCAGCTTCCGGTCGGTCTTCTTCGCGTCCCACAGGAGCGTGGCGAGGACGGTCGCCTTGACGACGCTGGCCGAGTCGAACGAGGTGGTCGAGCGCAGGTTGCAGGTCGTCTTCGTGGTGCGGTCGTGCAGCCCGACGGCGATGGTGCCCTTGCGGTTCTTCAGCGCGGCGGTGATGTCCTTGGTGAGCTTGGCGGCGAGGCCGGCCTGCGCGGACGTGCAGCTGACGGTCGGCGCGGGCGCGGCGACGGCGGGCGCGGAGCCCGCGACCGCGCCGAGCGGCACGAGGACGCCGGCGGCGAGCCCCGCCGAGAGCAGGCGGGCACGCCGGGATATCCCGGATACCGGGTGAGTCATGTTGCTTTTCCCATCCCCTTGGGTCCGTACAGAACCCTCTGGGCCCGTACAAGAGCGCCCCCCGGCGCACTCGCTTCACATGACTCACCGATACCGGTGAAAGGTTGCACGGATTCGGGAACAGATAACCGAGCCGTGACCGCCCTGTGTCCAAACGCCGCGCCTTGCCGCTGGAAGACCCCGCGCCGATCTTCCCGACGGCCGGTCGGTCATCGTTCGTGACAGCGCTGAAGGACGGCCGGCTCCCTTCCTGAGCCCCGCCTCAGGAGCAGATCATCCTCCAGCGGAACCACCGCTCCCCTGGTGCGTCGGCGCGAACATCCGCAGCACCGCCGGAAGCACCACCACGGACGGCCCCGGCTCTGCCAGCGCCTTCGCGAGGTCGTCCCGGAGGGTCTCCGGGGTCGTACGAACCCCCGGCACCCCGAAGGACTCCGCGAGCGCCACGAAGTCGGGCCGCGCCAGCTCCGTGCCGGTCGCCTCGCCGAACGCGTCGGACATGTACTCGCGCAGGATGCCGTAACCGCCGTCGTCGACGATCAGCCACGTCACGTTGAGCCCGTACTGCCGCGCGGTCGCCAGCTCCGCCAGCGAGTACATCGCGCCGCCGTCACCCGAGACGGCGAGGACAGGATGGGAGGGGTCGGCGACGGCGGCGCCCAGCGCCGCCGGGAAACCGTAGCCGAGGCCGCCCGCGCCCTGCGCCGAGTGCATCGTGTTGGGGCGCCGCGCGTCGAACGCCGACCACGCCCAGTAGGCGAGGATCGTCATGTCCCAGAAGGACGGCGCCGCGTCCGGCAGGGCATCGCGCACGGCGGCGAGGACCTGCTGCTCCAGCGTGAGGTCCTGCGCGGCGATCCGCTCCCGGACGCGGTCCAGCACCACCCGCACCCGCTCCGGCGCCGACGGGTCCTCGCGGGGCGCGTCGATCGTCTCCAGGAGGGCCGACAGCGCGAGCCGCGCGTCCGCGTGGATGCCGAGCCCGGGGTGGTTGGACTCCAGCTTCCCCGCGTCCGCCTCGATCTGGATGACCCGGCCGCGCGGCTTGAAGGTGTGGTAGTTCGAGGACAGTTCACCGAGCCCGGAGCCGACCACGAGGAGGACGTCCGCGTCCTCCAGGAATTCCGTGGTGTGGCGGTCCTCCAGCCAGGACTGGAGGGACAGCGGGTGTTCCCAGGGGAAGGCGCCCTTGCCGCCGAAGGTCGTGACCACGGGGGCGTTCACCAGCTCGGCCAGCGCGAGGAGCTTCCCGGAGGCGTCCGAGCGGATGACACCGCCGCCCGCGATGATCGCCGGCCGCTCCGCGCGCGTGAGGAGGTCGGCGGCGACGGCCGTCAGTTCGGCACGCGGCACGACCTCGTCCGGCGTCGCGTCCATGGCCGTGACGACCGGCAGCGTCGTCTCCGCGAGCAGTACGTCCTGCGGGATCTCCACCCAGACCGGGCCGTGCGGCGCGGTGAGCGCGGACTCCCAGGCCGCGGCGATCGCCGACGGGATCTGGGAGGCCGTGCGCACCGTGTGGACCGACTTCACGATGTCGCGGAAGGAGGCCTGCTGGTCGCGCAGCTCGTGCAGATAGCCGTGGCGGCCGCCGCCGAGCCCCGCCACCGGCACCTGACTGGCGATGGCGAGGACCGGCGACGAACCCGCCGCCGCCTCCTGGAGCGCGGCGAGCGAGGTCAGCGCGCCGGGCCCGGTGGAGAGCAGCAGCGGGGCGACCTCACCGGTGATCCGGCCGTACGCGTCCGCCGCGAACCCCGTGTTGTTCTCGACGCGCAGGCCGACGTACGACAGTGACGAGCGGCGCAGCGCGTCGAACATGCCGAGCGCGTGCTGGCCCGGCAGACCGAAGACGGTGGTCGCGCCGAGGCCGGACAGGGTCTCCATGACGAGGTCGCCGCCGTTGCGCCCCGGGGGCGGGTTCAGCGCGGCCTCGGTCTGTGCGGCGGTGGGCCGCAGCACGACATCGTGATCGTGGGTCACCGCTCGCTCACCACCTGGTGGGACAGGCGCGCCTCGGCGATCTGGCGGGACATGATCGTCGTCAGTTCGTACGCCGTGTGGGAGGCGGCGACCGCGGTGATCTCCGCGTGGTCGTAGGCCGGGGCGACCTCGACGACGTCCGCCGAGACGAGGTTGCAGGAGGCCAGGCCCCGCAGGATCTCCAGGAGCTCGCGGGAGGTCATGCCGCCCGCCTCGGGGGTGCCGGTGCCGGGCGCGTGGGCCGGGTCGAGGCAGTCGATGTCGATGGAGATGTACAGCGGGCGGTCGCCGATGCGCTGGCGCAGCTGGTCGGCGACCTCGTCGGCGCCGCGGCGGTAGATGTCCGCCGAGGTGACGATGCCGAAGCCCATCTTCTCGTCGTCGGTGAGGTCCTTCTTGCCGTACAGCGGGCCGCGCGTGCCGACGTGGGAGAGCGCCTCGGTGTCGAGGATGCCCTCCTCCACGGCGCGGCGGAACGGCGTGCCGTGCGTGTACTCGGCGCCGAAGTACGTGTCCCAGGTGTCCAGGTGGGCGTCGAAGTGCAGCAGCGCGACCGGGCCGTGCTTCTTGGCCACGGAACGCAGCAGCGGCAGCGCGATGGTGTGGTCGCCGCCGAGGGTCATCATGCGGGCGCCGGAGCCGAGGAGGTCGTCGGCGGCGGCCTCGATGGTCTCCACTGCCTCGTTGATGTTGAACGGGTTCGCGGAGATGTCGCCGGCGTCCGCGACCTGCGCGAGGGCGAACGGGGAGGCGTCCTGCGCGGGGTTGTAGGGGCGCAGGAGGCGGGAGGCCTCACGGATCGCGTTGCCGCCGAAGCGGGCGCCGGGGCGGTAGGAGACGCCGGAGTCGAACGGCACACCGACCACGGCGACGTCCGTCTTGCCGCCGACCTCGTCCAGGCGGGGCAGCCGCGCGTACGTCGCCGGGCCCGCGTACCGGGGGATGCGGGAGGAGTCGACGGGGCCACGGGGGGTCGTCGGGTTCTCGGCGCTGCTCATGGTCGGTGTTCCTCCTGCTGGTGCGAGTACTGCGTTTCAAGTGTCGCGCGACCCACTGACAACGCTGGCAGCGCTGACAACGGGCCGCACGGAGATCTAGACGGCCACCGGAGCCTGCGGTTCCGTGGCGTCCCGCCCGGCGAGGCGTTCGCGCCAGGCGGCGAGCACGGCCGCGTCGGTGGGCTTCGTGGCGAGGGAGACCGCCACGTACACGGCGAGCGAGGTCAGCAGGCCGTAGTAGACCGGCTCGGTGGCGAGGATTCCGTACCCCCACATGAGCCCGATGACGGAGAGACCGCCGGCGGCGACCGCGGCGAGCGCGCCGGGAGCGGTGCCGCGGCGCCACAGCAGGCCGCCGAGGATCGGCACGAGCAGCCCGCCGACGAGCAGGTTATAGGCGACGGTCAGCGCCTGGACCACGTCGTTGAGCGCGATGGCGATGACGATCACGGCGACGCCCATGATGAGGATGAAGGCGCGGTTGCCCCTGACCTCGTCGTGCGGCTCGCCGTCCCCGGGCTTCACGGCCCCCCGCAGGCGCGACCAGATGTCGTTGTTGGCGACGGTCGCGCAGGCGATGAGCGCTCCGGAGGACGTCGACATGACGGCGGCAAGGGCGGCGGCCAGCACAAGTCCCCGTACGCCGATCGGCAGTTCGTCCTTGACGATGGTCGCGAAGGCCGCGTCGGCGCTCGGCAGCTTCGGGTACATCACCTTGGCGGCGGTGCCGATGACGGCGCCCGCGATCGCGTAGAGGAGGCAGTAGGTACCGGCGACGGTGCCGCCGTAGCGGGCCACCTTGTCGCTGCGCGCGGTGAAGACGCGCTGCCAGATGTCCTGCCCGATGAGCATGCCGAACGTATAGATCAGCACGTAAGTGAAGATCGTCTCGCCGCCGATGCCCAGCGGGTCGAAGTACTCGGTCGGCAGCTTCGCCTTCATCTCGCCGAACCCGCCGGCCTTGACGACGGCGATGGGCAGAAGCAGCAACAGCACGCCGATGGTCTTCACCACGAACTGCACCATGTCGGTGAGGGTGATGGACCACATGCCGCCGAGCGTGGAGTAGGCGACGACGATGGACCCGCCGAGGACGATCGCGAGCGTGCGGTTCATGTCGAACAGGACGTCGAAGATGGTGGCGTACGCGATGGTCGAGGTGACCGCGAGCATCAGCGTGTACGCCCACATGACCACTCCGGAGATGACGCCCGCGCGCCCTCCGTAGCGCAGGTCGAGCATTTCGGAGACGGTGTAGACCTTCAGGCGCGCGATGCGGGCCGAGAAGAACACGCTGAGCGCGAGGAGTCCGAGGCCGATGGTGAAGACCATCCAGGCGCCGGAGAGCCCGTACTGGTAGCCGAGGCCGACGCCGCCGATGGTGGAGGCCCCGCCGAGGACGATGGCGGCCATGGTCCCGGAGTACATCCACGGCCCGAGGCGCCGCCCGGCGACCAGGAACTCGGACTTCGACTTGGCGCGGCGCATGCCCCACCAGCCCATGGCCAGCATCCCGGCGAGATAGACGACGATCACTGTGTAGTCGACGGCCATAGGGGGGCCTCCTTCGCGCACCTCGGTGGCGTGTCGTGCAGATGGGGTGAAGACCGCCGCGGGGACATCCGCCCGTACCCGCGGCCTGCGGTCGGCACGACCTTAGGTGGCCGCAAAGCAACCCTGAAGTGTACGTTTCATCCACTTACCGTGACCTAGATGGATGGAACGTCCGCCATGGCCGACCCCACCGGCGCTCAGGGCCCCGCGGCGCCCCCGACCCCGCCGGTCCCGCTCGCCGCGCTGCTGGCCCGCGAAGAGCTGGGCCTGCGGCAGATCGCGGGCCCGGACGCGGCGGGGACGACCGTGCAGTGGGTGCACACCTCGGAGATGGCGGACCCGTACCCGTACCTCCTCGGAGGCGAGCTGCTCCTGACGGCGGGCGTCCACATCACCGGTCCGGAGGCGTCGCAGGCTCACCTCGACGCCTATGTGGCCCGCATCGTCGCGGCGGGCGGCGCGGCCCTCGGCTTCGGTGTCGCACCGGTCCACGACACCGTGCCCCACGCCCTGGTCGCGGCCTGCGACCGGCACGGCCTGCCCCTCCTCGAGGTACCGCCGCAGACCACGTTCAGCGGCGTCGCCCGCGCGGTGTGGCGGCTGATGAGCGAGGCCAGGCATGTGGAGCTGCGCCGGGTCGCGGAGGCGCAGCAGAGCCTCGCGACGGCCGCCGCGCGGCCCGACCCCGTCCCTGCCGTCCTGCGCCAGCTGGCGGCGCGGCTCGGCGGCCTCGCGGTGCTGTACGGGCCGGACGGCACGGAGTTGCAGGCCGAGGGGCGGGCCCGGGAGGCGGCGCGCGGAAGCCTGCGGGAGCTGACCGGCATCGTGCGGCGCGCCACGCCCGCCGCCCCGGCGTCCGCCGCGGACACGGCAGGGACCACGCACCTCGCCGTGTACGCGCTCGGCGGCGGCCGCGGCTTCACGCTCGGCGTCGCCACGGAGCGCCGCGAACCCGGCGACCACACCATCGCGGGAGCGGCGGTCGTGCTGCTCTCCCTGCTCACCGGTGAACACCAGGGTGCCTCCGAAGCGGCCCGCTCGGCGGCGCTCGTACGGCTGCTCCTCGGTGCCGCCCCCGAGGAAACCGGCCCTCTCCTGGGCAGCGACACGTGGACCGTCGTCCACGCGCGCGGGGAGCGCACCCCACTGGCCGCGTCGGCGCTCGCCGCGGCGCTCGGCAGCGGTCTGGTCGACCCGGGAGAGGACGTCGTACGCCTGCTCCTGCCCGCCGACCGCGAAGTCGCCCCCGCTCACGGCTGGACCCTGGGTGTCTCCGCCCCCGCCGCCCCGGGCGACCTCGCGGCGGCCGACGCCCAGGCGGCCCGCGCCCTGCGCCGCGCGGAGGCCACCCGCCGCCCCCTCGTACGCCACCACGCGAGCGGCCTCGCCGCGCTGGTCGCCCCGGAGGAGGCCGACGCCCACGCGCGCGTGCTGCTCGCTCCCCTGGGCGACAACGCCACGTTGCTGGAGACCCTGCGCACGTGGCTCTCCTTGCACGGCAGCTGGGACCGCACGGCGGTAGCACTCTCCGTCCACCGCAACACGGTCCGCCAACGAATCACGCGCTGCGCGGCACTGCTGGACGCGGACCTGGACGATCCGGACGTACGCATGGAGCTGTGGTTCGCCCTGAACGCGGACCGCTGAGGCCGCGGGGGAGCAGTGGTGAGGTCAACCGCACTCCGGAGCCGGGGGTGTTCCCCATGGTGGGCTCGCACGCCGCCGGACAGGCTGTGCGTCATGACACCTCGCAGAACAACTCTTGCCGCGCTGCTCCTCGCCGTCGGCACGGTGGCCGCCGCCGTGCCCGTGTCCTTCGCGCGGACGCCTCCGCCGCCGGCCGGCGCCGACTCCGCGCTGGTCGCCGAACTGGAGCGCGGCGCCCACCCCCTGCGGACCACCGAACCCGGGGGGAGCCTGCGCGACCTGCGCCCCGTGGGCCGCATGGTGAAGGACGCCCGCGTGGTCGGGCTCGGCGAGGCCACCCACAGCACGCACGAGTTCTTCACGATGAAGCACCGGCTCTTCCGCTACCTCGTCGAGGAGAAGGGCTTCCGCGGCTTCTCGCTGGAGGCGAGCTGGAGCACCGGACTGCGCCTCGACGACTACGTCCTGCACGGCAAGGGTGACCCCCGGCGCATCATGGACGAGGAGTTCCAGGCCGACTACCTCTGGTGGAACACCGACGAGTTCGCGGACCTGCTGACCTGGATGCGCGACTACAACCGCGCACACCCGAAGGACCCGGTGCGGTTCATGGGCAACGACCACATCTACGCCGGCCCGGAGCTGTACGACAAGGTCACCGCGTACGTCGCCGAGAACCGCCCGGCACTGCTGCCCCGCTTCACCGAGCTGTACCGCGGCCTGCGCCCGACGACGTCTGTCGGCGCCCACATCAACGCGTCGAAGGAACGGCCGGTGGCCGAGAGCCGGGAGATCGCCGACCGGACCGGACGTGCCCTGGACCTGCTGAAGCGGCAGCAGCCCGGCCCGGGGTCCGGCAAGGCGGCACAGGAGGCGTTCGCCTGGGCCGTGCGGCACGCGACCGCCATCGACCAGACGGCCGGGCAGTTCGCGTTCGACTTCGACGACCCGCGGCAGGTCGCGGCGTCGATGCGCTACCGCGACCGGGCCATGGCGGCCACCGTGGCCTGGTGGCACCGGCAGACCGGCGACAAGGTGCTGGTGTCGGCCCACAACGCGCATCTCGCCCTGCGGAGCCACGCTCCGGAGGTGTACCCGAAGGTGCAGGGCCACTTCCTGCGCGACAAGCTGGGCAAGGACTACGTGAGCATCGGCACCGCCTTCGACAGCGGCTCGTTCAACGCCGTCGACGCCGAGAACCGCATCCGCGCCTTCAGCCTGGGCCCCGCGAAGCCGGGCACCAACGAACACACACTGGACAAGGTGCGCCACCGCGACTACGCCCTGGACCTGCGCGACACCCCCGCGAACGCCCGGGCCTGGCTGGCCACGCCCCGCGCCACCAGGCTCATCGCCGCCTCCTATCCGGGGCCGGGAATCGAGTACCCGATAGCGCTGTCCCGCGCCCACGACATCATCGTCCACCTGCATCACACCACCGCGGCGAAGCTGCGTGCCCCCTCTCCGTCCACACCCGCGCGCTGAAGCCTCGCCGGCAGGGCTCTCGTCGAGCGGCGGCAACGGTCATGGCCGCGGCGGGCCGCCCGACGATCACCAAACCCCGCCCAGCGCAGAGCACTCGTCCCGCACAATAGGAGCCATGCCGATACCCACCCGTCCCGCGCTCGTCGATCACCTCGTCCGCACCCGCATCGCGGGCGACGTCGCCACTCCCCGTGAGAACAACCTCAGCCACTACAGGAAGCTCGCGAACGGCGACCGCCACTACTGGCTCGGCCTGGAGCTCGGCGACCGCTGGAGCGACGAGCAGGACGTCCTCGCGGTGATGGCCGAGCGCTGTGGCGTCATCGACGACCCCGGGCACCGGCAGGGCCAGGACACCATCGACCCGGAGCTGACGGTCGACGCCCTGGAGCGCATGGCGGCCCGCCTGCGCAAGGCGGCCGCCGGCAAGGAGAGCGTCCTGTTCGCCACCGGCCACCCCGGCGGCCTGCTCGACGTGCACCGCGCGACGGCCGCCGCCCTGCGCGCGGCGGGCTGCGAGATCGTGGTGATCCCCGAGGGCCTGATGGCCGACGAGGGCATGGTGTTCCAGTTCGCGGACGTGGCGGTGCTCGAGCGCGGCGCGACGCTGTGGCACACGCACTCCCCCGAGCCGATGAACGCGATCCTGGACGGCCTGGAGCGCGAGGGCCGCCCGCAGCCGGACCTGGTGGTCGCCGACCACGGCTGGGCGGGCCGCGCCGGCCAGCGCGGCCTGGACTCGATGGGCTACGCGGACTGCAACGACCCGGCGCTGTTCATCGGCGAGGCGGAGGGCACCGTGCAGGTGACGGTCCCCCTGGACGACCACGTGACGAGCCCCCGCCACTACGACCCGATGACGGCCTACTTGCTGAACGCGGCGGGGCTGCTCCCCGAGTCCTGACCCGGACCCGGCGTCGGGTCCAGGTACACCCGCCTGATCGCCGGAACGCGCGCCCGCACGCGCCGCGCCATGCGGTCGCAGGCCTGCTCGACGTCCCCGGCCGTCGACACGTCCCGGAAGTCCACCTTCGCGGCCACCAGGGCCTCGTCGGGCCCCTGGAGGAGCGTGGTCAGCTCCAGTACGTCCACCACGTGCGGGTCGGCGAGCAGCTCTGCCCGCACCGCCTCCCGCATCTCCCGCGGCAGCGGACGGCCGATCAGCAGCTCGGAGTTGGCGCGGCCGAGGACCCAGGCGACATACACGAGCAGCACGCCGATGCAGAGCGAGGCGACGCCGTCCCACACCCCGGACCCGGTGAGCTGCCCGCCGAGCAGCCCGGCCGCGGCGAGCACGAGGCCCGCGAGCGCCGCCGAGTCCTCCATCACGACGGCCTTGACCGCCGTGTCGGGGGTGTGGCGCAGATAGCGCTTGAGCCGCACTCCGTAGCGGTCGGCCTCCCCGCGCGCCTGCTTGAGGCCGGTGCGCAGGGAGTAGCCCTCCAGGAGGAAGGCGACGCCGAGGACGATGTACGAGATGAGCGGGTCGCCCGGCTCATGACCGTGGGTCAGGGTGTGGATGCCGTCGTAGACGGCGAAGACGCCGCCGCCGACGAAGGTGGCGACGGAGGCGAGCAGCGCCCAGATGTAGCGGGCCCCTCCGTAGCCGAGCGGGTGTTCCTCGTCGGCGGGCCGTGCGCCGGCCTTGAGGGAGGCGAGCAGCATCAGCTCGGTGACGGTGTCGGCGACGGAGTGCGCCGCTTCGGAGAGCATCGCGCTGGAGCCGCTGAGGACACCGGCGACCGCCTTGGCCAGTGCGATGCCGAGGTTGGCGACGGCGGCGACGATGACGGTGAAGGTGCTCTCGCCGCCACCCCGCGGCTTCTCTGACGGTTCCTCACTCATATACCGGACGGTATGTCCGATCAGCGCGGAACGCGAACCACGCCTTCCTGGATGACCGTCACCGCGAGTCGCCCGTCCTGCGTCCAGATCCGCGCCTGCCCGAGGCCCCGGCCACCCGAGGCGGACGGCGACTCCTGGTCGTAGAGCAGCCACTCGTCCGCGCGGAAGGGCCGGTGGAACCACATGGCGTGGTCGAGCGAGGCGCCGACGACGTCGCCGACCGCCCAGCCGCCCCGGCCGTGCGCGAGCAGCACCGAGTCGAGCAGCGTCATGTCGGAGACGTACGTGGCGAGACAGACGTGCAGCAGGGAGCCGGGCGCGTCGTCGGCGAGTTTGCCGTTGGTGCGGAACCACACCTGGGAGCGCGGCTCGCGCGGCTGCCCGACGGTTCCCCAGGGCGGCACGTCGGCGTAGCGCAGGTCGACGGCGGCGCGCGCCTCGATGAGCCGCTCGGCGACGTGTCCCGGCAGATGGAGGGGGAGCGTCTCGGCGGCGGTCGGCAGCGTCTCGGGGTCGGGCGCGTGCGGCATCACGGCCTGGTGCTCCAGGCCCTCCTCGTACGTCTGGAAGGACGCGGAGAGGTGGAAGATCGGCTGCCCGTGCTGGACGGCGACGACGCGCCGCGTGGTGAAGGAGCGGCCGTCGCGGATGCGGTCGACGGTGTAGACGATCGGTGCGCCGGGGTCACCGGGGCGCAGGAAGTACGCGTGCAGGGAGTGGGCAGTGGGGCCTCCCCTGCTCGTCGAGCGGAGCCGAGAGCTTGGGGAACGGTCGGCGGGGACGGTGCGCCCGGCGGCGACCAAGGCCTGCGCGGCGACCTGACCCCCGAAGACGCGGGGCACGAGCGCCGAACGGCTCACGCCCCGGAAGATGTCCTCCTCGATCTGCTCCAGGTCGAGCAGATCGAGGAGGGCGTCAAGTGCCTGGTTCATAAAGGTAGTTCTACCGGGCTTCTACGGAGGGTGCCCCTACAGGCCCATGTCCTTGGCGATGATCATCTTCATGACCTCGCTGGTGCCGCCGTAGATGCGGTTGACGCGGTTGTCGGCGTACAGACGGGCGATGGGGTACTCGTTCATGAAGCCGTAGCCGCCGTGCAGCTGGAGGCACTTGTCGATGACGCGGTGCGCGACCTCGGTGGCGAACAGCTTCGCGGAGGCGGCCTCGGCGGCGGTCAGCTCGCCCGCGTCCAGGGCCTCCAGGGCGCGGTCGACGACGGCCTCGGCGGCGTCCACCTCGGCCTGGCAGGCGGCCAGCTCGAACTTGGTGTTCTGGAAGGAGGCGACCGGCTTGCCGAAGACCGTGCGGTCCTTGACGTACTCCTTGGCGAACCGGACGGCGGCCTTGGCCTGCGCGTAGGCACCGAAGGCGATGCCCCAGCGCTCGGAGGGGAGGTTGCTGCCGAGGTAGTGGAAGCCCTTGTTCTCCTCGCCGAGGAGGTCCTCGACGGGGACCTTGACGTCGACGAACGCCAGCTCGGCGGTGTCGGAGGTCTTCAGGCCCAGCTTGTCGAGCTTGCGGCCGACGGAGTAGCCCTCGGACTTGGTGTCGACGGCGAAGAGGGAGATGCCGAAGCGGCGGTCCTCGGCGGTGGGCGCGGAGGTGCGGGCGCAGACGATGACACGGTCGGCGTGCACGCCGCCGGTGATGAAGGTCTTGGCGCCGTTGAGGACGTAGTGGGTGCCGTCCTCGGAGAGCTTGGCGGTGGTCTTCATGCCCGCGACGTCGGAGCCGGTGCCCGGCTCGGTCATCGCGAGGGCCCACATCTCCTCGGCGGAGACGAACTTCTCCAGGTAGCGCTTCTTCTGCTCGTCGGTGGCGAGCATCTTGATGTAGGGCAGGGCGAGCAGCACGTGGACGCCGGAGCCGCCGAAGCTGACGCCCGCGCGGGCCGTCTCCTCGTACTGGATGGCCTCGAACTTGTGCGTGTCCAGACCGGCGCCGCCGAACTCCTCGGGGACGTTGATCCCGAAGAGGCCGAGGTCGGCGAGCTTGTAGTAGAACTCGCGGGGGACCTGACCGGCGGCGAACCACTCATCGTGGACGGGTACGACCTCGGCCTCGATGAAGGCGCGCAGGGTCTCCCGGAACGCCTCGTGGTCCTCATTGAAAACGGTACGGCGCACGGAGAACTCCCTCTGGCTACTGCTGCCGGCTACTGCCTACGTCGACTAAGCGCTTGCTCAGAGGCAGGTTACCCGGCGGTCACCAGAGGCGTCCAGAGACGCACGTCACTCGGCGGCCGCCGCCGCGAAGGCCCCCCGCGCGAGGCGGTGCAGGAGCTCCGCCATGCCGGCCCGGCTGGGCAGCACGTCGCGGCGGCTGAGGTGCGGCGTGGAGTTCAGCAGCCCGAAGACGGCGTGCACGGCGACCCGGGCCGCCTTCTCGGCGAGGTCGGGGTAGACCTTGCGCACCACCTCCACCCAGATCTCCACGTACTGCCGCTGGAGCTGGCGCACCAGCTTGCGGTCGCTGTCCCGCAGGCGGTCCAGCTCGCGGTCGTGCAGGGTGATCAGGGAGCGGTCGTCGAGGGCGAAGTCGATGTGGCCCTCGATGAGCGAGTCAAGGACCCGCTCGGGCGCCCCGTCCGTGTCGGCCAGGCACCGCTTGCCGCCCGTCAGGAGCTGCCCGCTGATGCCGACGAGCAACTCGGCGAGCATCGCGTCCTTGCCCGCGAAGTGCCGGTAGAGACCGGGTCCGCTGATCCCCACGGCGGCCCCTATCTCGTCCACCCCGACCCCGTGGAAGCCGCGCTCGGCGAAGAGCCGGGCAGCCTCCTTGAGGATCTGCTCGCGGCGGGTGGGGGCGTCGGTTCTGGTGGCCATGGAATTAATTCTAGACAGGCCGGTTAGCGGTCGTTAACCTGAGGGAAACACGTTAACGCTCATTAACCGGGCAAGGGGGCTCGAACTGATGCGGCAGGCACCAGTGCTGACGAGCGCGGCTGATCCCGCGTCGGAGGCGTGGCGGGCGAACGAGACGGCGCACACCGCCCTCGTCGAAGAGCTGCGGGCCAAGCTCGCGGCGGCCGCGCTCGGCGGCGGCGAGCGGGCCCGCGCCCGCCATGTGGCGCGCGGCAAGCTGCTGCCCCGCGACCGGGTGGACACGCTCCTCGACCCCGGCTCGCCCTTCCTGGAGCTGGCTCCCCTCGCGGCCGAGGGGATGTATGGCGGGGACGCCCCGGCGGCCGGTGTCATCGCCGGGATCGGCCGGGTCTCGGGCCGCGAGTGCGTGATCGTCGCCAATGACGCCACGGTCAAGGGCGGCACGTACTACCCCATGACGGTGAAGAAGCACCTGCGCGCCCAAGAGGTGGCCCTGGAGAACCGCCTCCCGTGCCTCTACCTCGTCGACTCGGGCGGCGCCTTCCTGCCGATGCAGGACGAGGTCTTCCCCGACCGCGAGCACTTCGGGCGGATCTTCTACAACCAGGCGCGGATGTCGGGCGCGGGCATTCCGCAGATCGCGGCCGTGCTCGGCTCGTGCACGGCCGGCGGGGCGTATGTCCCGGCGATGAGCGACGAGGCGGTGATCGTGCGCGAGCAGGGCACGATCTTCCTCGGCGGCCCACCCCTGGTGAAGGCCGCGACCGGCGAGGTCGTGACCGCGGAGGAGCTGGGCGGCGGCGCGGTCCACTCCCGCACCTCCGGCGTCACCGACCACCTCGCCGAGGACGACGCGCACGCGCTGCGCATCGTGCGGAACATCGTGGCCACCCTCCCCGCGCGCGGGGAGCCGCCGTGGGCGGTACAGCCCGTGGAGGAGCCCAAGGTCGACCCCCTGGGGCTGTACGGCGCCGTGCCGACGGACTCCCGCACCCCCTATGACGTCCGCGAGGTCATCGCGCGCGTGGTGGACGGCTCGCGCTTCCAGGAGTTCAAGGCGGAGTACGGCACGACGCTGGTCACCGGCTTCGCGCACATCCACGGCCACCCGGTCGGGATCGTCGCGAACAACGGCATCCTGTTCTCCGAGTCCGCCCAGAAGGGCGCCCACTTCATCGAGCTGTGCGACCAGCGCGGCATCCCCCTGGTCTTCCTCCAGAACATCTCCGGCTTCATGGTCGGCAAGGACTACGAGGCGGGCGGCATCGCCAAGCACGGCGCGAAGATGGTCACGGCCGTGGCCTGCGCCCGCGTCCCGAAGCTGACGGTCGTCGTCGGCGGTTCGTACGGCGCGGGCAACTACTCGATGTGCGGCCGGGCCTACAGCCCCCGCTTCCTGTGGATGTGGCCGAACGCCAAGATCTCCGTGATGGGCGGCGAGCAGGCCGCCTCCGTCCTCGCCACGGTCAAGCGCGACCAGCTGGAGGCGCGCGGCGAGCAGTGGGCGGCCGAGGACGAGGAGGCCTTCAAGGACCCGATCCGCGCGCAGTACGAGGACCAGGGCAACGCCTATTACGCCACGGCCCGCCTCTGGGACGACGGCGTGATCGACCCCCTGGAGACCCGGCAGGTGCTCGGCCTTGCCCTGACCGCGTGCGCGGGCGCCCCACTTCCCCAGAGGGACCCCGCGGCGCCCGGCTTCGGCGTCTTCCGGATGTGAGGGGCGGGACGATGAGCGACTTCCAGCAAGGGACCAGGCAAGGGACCACCTCGGGGAGAGGGACCATGTTCGACACGGTGCTCGTCGCCAACCGCGGCGAGATCGCGGTCCGCGTCATCCGCACGCTGCGGGCGCTCGGCGTCCGCTCGGTGGCCGTGTTCAGCGACGCGGACGCGGACGCCCGCCATGTGCGCGAGGCGGACACGGCGGTGCGGCTCGGCCCCGCGCCGGCCGCCGAGAGCTATCTGTCCGTGGAGCGCATCCTCGCGGCGGCGGCCGCCTCGGGCGCCCAGGCGATCCACCCGGGATACGGCTTCCTCGCGGAGAACGCCACATTCGCGCGGGCCTGCGCAGACGCCGGACTCGTCTTCATCGGCCCGCCCGCCTCGGCGATCGAGCTGATGGGCGACAAGATCCGCGCCAAGGAGACGGTGAAGGAGGCCGGCGTCCCGGTCGTCCCCGGCTCCTCGGGAAGCGGCCTGACCGACGCCGAACTGGCCGCCGCCGCGCGGGAGATCGGCACCCCGGTGCTGCTCAAGCCGAGCGCGGGCGGCGGCGGCAAGGGCATGCGCCTGGTGCGCGACGAATCCCTGCTCACCGAGGAGATCGCGGCGGCCCGCCGGGAGGCCCGCGCCTCCTTCGGCGACGACACGCTGCTCGTGGAGCGGTGGATCGACCGCCCCCGGCACATCGAGATCCAGGTCCTCGCGGACGGCCAGGGACACGTGATCCACCTCGGCGAGCGCGAGTGCTCCCTCCAGCGCCGCCACCAGAAGATCATCGAGGAGGCGCCCAGCGTCCTCCTGGACGAGGCCACGCGCGCGGCGATGGGCGAGGCGGCGGTCCAGGCGGCCCGCTCCTGCGGGTACTCGGGCGCGGGCACGGTCGAGTTCATCGTGCCGGGCAAGGACCCCTCCTCGTACTACTTCATGGAGATGAACACCCGCCTCCAGGTGGAGCACCCCGTCACGGAGCTGATCACCGGCCTCGACCTGGTGGAGTGGCAGCTGCGGGTGGCCGCCGGGGAGCGCCTGCCGTTCGCGCAGGAGGACATCACCCTCACCGGACACGCGGTGGAGGCCCGGATCTGCGCCGAGGACCCTTCCCGCGGCTTCCTCCCCTCGGGCGGCACCGTCCTCGCCCTGCGCGAGCCGCAAGGCCGTCAGGCGGTCGGGGCCGTGCGCACGGACTCCGGTCTGAGCGAGGGCACGGAGGTCGGCAGCCTCTACGACCCGATGCTCTCCAAGGTCATCGCGTACGGCCCCGACCGCGCCACGGCCCTGCGCAAGCTGCGGGCCGCGCTCGCCGGGACGGTCACCCTGGGCGTGCCGACGAACGCGGGCTTCCTGCGCAGACTGCTGGCCCATCCGGCGGTGGTCGCGGGCGAGCTGGACACCGGCCTCGTGGAGCGCGAGGTGGACGGCCTGATCCCGGACGGCGTGCCCGACGAGGTGTACGAGGCGGCGGCCGCCGTGCGTGAGGCCGCGCTCGCCCCCTCGGGGGACGGCTGGACGGACCCCTTCTCGGTGCCGAGCGGCTGGCGGCTCGGGGGCACCTCGGCGCCCGTGACGCACTGGCTGCACGCGGCGGGACATGAACCCGTCACTCACCGACTGCGGGGCAGCGGCCACACGGTCACCGCCGACCACGTCTCGGTCACCCTCGACGGCACCCGGCACACCTTCCACCGCGCGGGCGACTGGCTGGGCCGGGACGGCGACGCCTGGCAGGTGCGGGACCACGACCCCGTGGAGGCGAGCCTGACCGGTGCCGCGCACGCCGGGGCCGACGCGCTCACCGCCCCCATGCCGGGCACCGTCACGGTCGTGAAGGTCTCCCCCGGCGACCGGGTGAGCGCGGGCCAGAGCCTGCTGGTGGTCGAGGCGATGAAGATGGAGCACGTCATCTGCGCCCCGCACGCCGGCACGGTCACCGAGCTCGATGTCACCGCGGGCACCACGGTCGCCATGGACCAGGTCCTCGCGGTGGTCCTGCCGGACGACGAGGCGCACGACGAGGCACACGACGAAGCGCACGAGGCAGGGCGATGACCGCCGCCGGGCTTCCGATGACCGTCCCGGACCCGCAGCTGCCGCCCCGCGTCCGCATCCATGAGGTCGGCGCCCGGGACGGCCTGCAGAACGAGCAGTCGGTCGTCCCCACTGAGGTCAAGGCGGAGTTCATCCACCGCCTGGCCGACGCGGGCCTGACCACGGTCGAGGCGACCAGCTTCGTGCACCCGAAGTGGGTGCCCCAACTGGCCGACGCCGAGCGGCTCTTCCCGCTCCTCGGCGACCTCCAGGACGTGCGCCTGCCGGTCCTCGTGCCGAACGAACGCGGCCTGGAGCGGGCCCTCGCGCTCGGCGCCCACCGCGTCGCCGTCTTCGCCAGCGCCACCGAGTCCTTCGCCAAGGCCAACCTCAACCGCACGGTGGACGAGGCCCTCGCCATGTTCGACCCGGTGGTCACCCGCGCGCGGGAGCAGCGGATGCACGTGCGCGGCTATCTCTCGATGTGCTTCGGCGACCCGTGGGAGGGCCCGGTCCCCGTCGAGCAGGTCGTCCACGTCTGCCGCGCGCTGCTCGACATGGGGTGCGACGAGCTGAGCCTCGGCGACACCATCGGCGTGGCCACCCCGGGCCATGTGGCCGCCCTGCTCACCGCGTTGAACGAGGCGGAGGTCCCGACCGACCGGATCGGCGTGCACTTCCACGACACGTACGGCCAGGCGCTCGCCAACACCCTGGCCGCCCTGCGCCACGGCGTGACGACGGTGGACGCCTCCGCGGGCGGTCTCGGCGGCTGCCCGTACGCGAAGAGCGCCACCGGCAATCTCGCCACCGAAGACCTCGTCTGGATGCTGCACGGCCTCGGCATCGACACCGGGGTCGACCTCGGCCGTCTCTGCGCCACCAGCGCCTGGATGGCCGGCCACCTGGGCCGACCCAGCCCGTCCCGCACCGTCCGCGCCCTGACCCACCAGGAGCAGTGAAGAGAAGATGGACCACCGTCTGAGCCCCGAGCACGAGGAACTGCGCCGCACGGTCGAGGCGTTCGCGCACGACGTCGTCGCTCCGAAGATCGGCGACTTCTACGAGCGCCACGAGTTCCCGTACGAGATCGTCCGCGAGATGGGCCGCATGGGCCTGTTCGGCCTGCCCTTCCCCGAGGAGTACGGCGGGATGGGCGGCGACTACTTCGCGCTCGGCATCGCCCTCGAAGAGCTGGCCCGCGTCGACTCGTCCGTGGCGATCACCCTGGAGGCGGGCGTCTCGCTCGGCGCGATGCCGCTGCACCTGTTCGGCACGGAGGAGCAGAAGCGGCAGTGGCTGCCGAAGCTGTGCTCCGGCGAGATGCTCGGCGCGTTCGGCCTGACCGAGCCGGACGGCGGCTCGGACGCGGGCGGCACCCGCACCACGGCCGTGCGCGACGGCGACCAGTGGGTGATCAACGGCTCGAAGTGCTTCATCACCAACTCCGGTACGGACATCACCGGCCTGGTCACGGTCACCGCTGTCACCGGCCGCAAGGCCGACGGCCGCCCGCTGATCTCCTCGATCATCGTCCCGTCGGGGACACCGGGCTTCACGGTCGCGGCGCCGTACTCGAAGGTCGGCTGGAACGCCTCGGACACCCGAGAGCTGTCCTTCTCCGACGTCCGCGTGCCCGCGGCGAACCTCCTGGGCGAGGAAGGCCGGGGCTACGCCCAGTTCCTGCGCATCCTGGACGAGGGCCGGGTCGCGATCTCCGCACTCGCCACCGGCCTCGCGCAGGGCTGCGTGGACGAGTCGGTGAAGTACGCCAAGGAGCGGCACGCCTTCGGGAAGCCGATCGGAGCGAATCAAGCCATCCAGTTCAAGATCGCCGACATGGAGACGCGGGCGCACATGGCCCGGGTCGGCTGGCGGGACGCGGCGTCGCGCCTGGTCGCCGGGGAGCCGTTCAAGAAGGAGGCGGCGATCGCCAAGCTCTACTCCTCGACGGTCGCCGTGGACAACGCCCGCGAGGCCACGCAGATCCACGGCGGATACGGCTTCATGAACGAGTACCCGGTGGCCCGGATGTGGCGGGACTCCAAGATCCTGGAGATCGGTGAGGGCACCAGCGAGGTGCAGCGGATGCTCATCGCCCGGGAGTTGGGCTTCGCGGGCTGAGCAGGCAACCCTGCCCGGCCGGCGGTGCGTGAGGGGCCCCTGGAACCAGAGTGAGCTTAGGCTAGCCTAAGCTCTACTTCCGGCCAGTGGCCCCGGCCACCGTACCGTCACGAAAGCAGAGACCCCATGCCCCACTCCCGTCCCTCCCAGCTCTCCCGCCGCGGCGTGCTCGCCGCCGGCGGCGCCCTCGGCCTGACCGCCGTCCTGGCGGCCTGCGGCAGCGGGAAAAGGGACGGAGAGAAAGGGGAGAAGACCGAGGGCGGCGCGGCCAAGTCCGGCCCGTGGAGCTTCAAGGACGACCGCGGCGAGACGGCGAAGCGCGACGCGACACCGAAGAACATCGTCGCGTTCACCGGCGTCGCCGCCGCCCTGTTCGACTACGGCATCGAGTGCAAGGGCGTCTTCGGTCCGACGAAGACCAAGGACGGCAAGGCCGACGTGCAGGCCGGCGACATGGACGTCAGCAAGCTGACGGTCATCGGCAACGAATGGGGCCGGTTCAGCGTCGAGAAGTACGCGAGCCTCGCCCCCGACGTGCTGATCTCCACCATGTTCGACGCCAAGGGCACCCTCTGGTACGTGCCGGAGGAGCCCAGCGACAAGATCCTCGAGCTCGCCCCGAGCGTCGGCATCAGCGTCTACGACCGTCAGATGACCCAGCCGCTCCAGCGCATCCTCGCGCTCGCCGAGTCGCTCGGCGCGGACGTGAAGTCCGACAAGGTCGTCAAGGCGAAGAAGCGCTTCGAGGACGCCTCCGAGCGGCTGCGCGGGGTCGCCAAGGCGCACAAGGACATCAAGGTCCTCGTGGGCTCCGCGAGCCAGGACCTGTTCTACGTCTCCGGCTCGAACCTCTCCGCCGACCTGGAGTACTTCAAGGCGCTCGGCGTGAACATCATCGAGCCGCCGGAGAAGGCCAAGAAGGGGTCCGGCGGCTGGTTCGAGAACCTCAGCTGGGAGAACGTCGACCAGTACGACGCGGACCTCATCATGATGGACAACCGCACCTCCGCCCTCCAGCCGGCCGTCCTCGACGAGTCCAAGCCGACCTGGCGCAAGCTCCCTGCGGTCAAGGCCGGGCAGGTCATCCCGCGCGTCACGGAGCCGATCTTCTCGTACGACAAGTGCGCGCCGATCCTCGAGGACCTCGCGGACGCGATCGAGAAGGCGAAGAAGCTCAAGAAGCGCGCCTGACCCCAAAGCCGCAAAAGCAGGTACGGGCGGGGCTCCCGGGACGGTCCCCGGGAGCCCCGCCCGTGCGCCTACCCCGCGGGCCAGGGAACCTGCGGCGACTTGTAGTAGCCGATGCCCAGCGCGTCCCAGCGCGGGGCCTGCGCGGCGAGCCGCACCTTGTACTTCTCCCAGTCGTGCGTGGCCGCGGGCGACCAGCCGAGTTCGGCGATCCCGGGCAGCCTCGGGAACGCCATGTGGTCCAGGTGCGCGGAGGTCGAGAGCGTCTCCGTCCACAGCGGCGCCTCGACACCCATGACGGCGTCCGCGGGCGCGCCCTTCAGGTAGGTCGCCGGGTCCCAGTCGTACGAGCGCTGCACCTCGACGAGGCCCGCCCAGGACAGGCCGAGTGGGGTGTCCTTGGTGTACTTCATGTCGAGGTAGGAGCGGTCGGCCGGCGAGAGGACCAGCTTGGTGCCGTTCCTCGCGGCGTCCACGACCTGCTCGCGCTCGGCGGCGCCCGTCCTGTCGTAGCCCCAGTACTGGGCGACGGCGCCCTCGGCGGGCCTGGCACCGGTGAGCTGGTGCCAGCCCATGACGGTCTTGCCGTACTTGGCGACCACCGGCTGCACCTTGTCCATGAAGGCGACGAAGTCCTCGTGGCTGGTGGAATGCGCCTCGTCGCCGCCGATGTGGAGGTACTTGCCGGGCGTCATGGCGGCCAGCTCGCGGATCACGTCGTCCACGAAGTCGTACGTGACGTCCTTCTTCACGCACAGCGAGCTGAAGCCGACGGCGGTGCCGGTGTAGAGGGGCGGGGCGACGCCGTCGCAGTTCAGTTCGGCGTACGAGGCGAGGGCCGCGTTGGTGTGCCCCGGCATGTCGATCTCCGGGACGACCTCCAGGTGACGCGACGCGGCGTAGGCGACGATCTCCTTGTACTGGGCCTTGGTGTAGTAGCCGCCCTCGCCGCCGCCGACCTGCGTGGAGCCGCCGTACGTGGCCAGGCGCGGCCAGGAGTCGATGGCGATGCGCCAGCCCTGGTCGTCGCTGAGGTGCAGGTGCAGCTTGTTCATCTTGTAGAGCGCCGCCTGGTCGATGTAGCGCTTGACCTGCTCGACGGTGAAGAAGTGCCGCGAGACGTCGAGCATCGTGGAGCGGTAGCCGTAGCGCGGCATGTCCCTGATGGTGCCGCCCGCGATCCGCCACGGGCCGCGCTGCCTGGTCTTCTTCTCGACGGCGGCGGGCAGTTGCTGGCGCACCGTCTGGACGCCGTGGAAGAGCCCGGCGTCCGACCAGGAGGTGATGGTGAGGGAGCCGCGCGTGGAGATGACCCGGTAGCCCTCGTTGCCGAGGACCTTGTTCTCCGGTTCGGCGCTGATGCGCAGGCGGATGCCGTCGCCGCCCTCGCCGGTGACGACGGGCAGTCTGTAGCCGGTGGAGGGGCGCAGCACCTTGGCGAGGTACTCGCCGATGCGCCGCTCCTCCGGTTTGCCGACGCGGATGCGGGTCTTCGCGGTGATCTCGTAACCGGCACCGCCCGGCTCGGCCTTCAGGGGCGCCGGGACGATCTGGCCGAGCGGGGTGACCGGGGTCTTCGGCTTCCCCGCGGGCGCGGGTGCGGCGGCGAAGGAGGAGATCCCGGCGGCCGCCACCAGCAGCAGCGAGCCGAGCAGCCGTGACGTCCGGTGGTGTGCTCTCGGTGTTCTCCGCACTCTCTGTGCGCTCGGTGTTCTGTGGTGCGTTCTCACAAGCGGGTCCCTTCGACGGGGGCGCAGCTGTGGTGCATACCGTTCGAACGGTTCCCATTGGTAACCCGGCCCCCACTAGGGGTCAAGGGGTGTAGACCAGCTGTCCCCGGAGCGGTGCGAGAATCCCCGCATGGCGGAAATCATCCAGCGCGACGGAACCTGGACCTTCGACGGACAGACGCTGCGGCTCGTGCCGGGCCACGACAAGAGCGTCTCCCTGCTCCGCAAGACACTGGGCGAACTGGCCGTACCGCTGGGCGCGTTGGCGGGCATCGCCTTCGAGCACGGAAAGAAGTCGGGCCGGCTGCGGCTGCGCCTGCGCGACGGCGCCGACCCGCTGCTCCAGGCGACGGGCGGCAAGCTGACGGACAGCGACCCGTATCAGCTGATCGTGGAACCCGACCGGTACGGCGTGGCGGAGTACCTGGTCGACGAGGTGCGCAACGCCCATCTGATCGAACAGGTGCCGACCGCCCCCTGCGAGGCCTACCTCCTCCCCGGCCCGTCCGTGCCGCTGTCGGTCTCCGCCGGGGACGGCACCGCGAGCTTCGACGGGGAGCGGATACGCCTGGAGTGGAACTGGAAGACGGAGGAGGCGAAGTCGGCGTCCGGCACCCGGTCCCTGCCGCTCGCCGAGGTCGCCGCGGTGGAGTGGCAGCCGGCGGTCGGCCTGGAGAACGGCTACCTCCGCTTCACCGTGCGCAACGCCCCGAGCAAGACCCCACCGAAGTACGACCCCAACGCGGTGGAGCTCTGGGGCTTCAAGAAGGACCCGCTGATGGCCCTGGTCGCCGCCGCGGTCCAGGCCCGCCTCCCCCACCCCTCGGCGCCCACCGCCCCTGCGGCCCCCGAGGACGCGCCGCCCGCCCTCACGAAGTCCACGGCCCCGGCGCCCCCGGCCGAGGACCACGACGCCCTTCTGCGGCGCCTGCGCGAGCTGGGCGAACTGCACCGGGCGGGGATCCTCACGGAGGAGGAGTTCACCGCGGCCAAGCAGGCGGTCCTGCGCCGTATGTGAGCCGCACAGAAGCCACCATCCGGCCCATCACGCCACGCTCCTGCCCGATTCCGGGCAGGATTCTTGCGAAAGCGGAGAAGATCCCCCAGGATCATCGAATGCACGACGACCTGGTGGACCACCTCACCCGCAGCACCCCGCTCCAGCGGGGCGAAGCCCTGCGGGTCATCCAGGACGTGCTGGCCTACTTCGACGAGACGACCGAAGACTTCGTCCGTCGCCGCCACCGCGAACTCCAGGGTCAGGGCCTGCTGAACGCGGCGATCTTCCAGCAGATCTCGGCGGACCTCGAATACCGCGCGGTCGCGCCGCCCGAGCTGAGCCTCAGGCAGCTGCGCCGCATCATCTACGGCTAGGACACCCTCTATGTGCGGAATCGTCGGTTACATCGGCAAGCGTGACGTCGCCCCGCTGCTCCTCGAAGGCCTCCAGCGCCTGGAGTACCGCGGCTACGACTCGGCGGGCATCGCCGTCACCGGTCCCAAGGCCACGGGCCTGAAGACCGTGAAGGCCAAGGGTCGCGTCCGCGACCTGGAGGCCAAGGTGCCCGCCCGCTTCAAGGGCACCACCGGCATCGCCCACACCCGCTGGGCCACGCACGGCGCCCCCTCCGACGAGAACGCCCACCCGCACCTCTCGCAGGACGAGAAGGTCGCCGTCGTCCACAACGGCATCATCGACAACGCCTCCGAGCTGCGCGCCAAGCTCACCGCCGACGGCATCGAGTTCCTCTCCGAGACGGACACCGAGGTCCTCACCCACCTGATCGCCCGCTCCCAGGCGGACACCCTGGAAGAGAAGGTGCGCGAGGCGCTGCGCCACATCGAGGGCACGTACGGCATCGCCGTCCTGCACGCCGACTTCAACGACCGCATCGTCGTCGCCCGCAACGGCTCCCCGGTCGTCCTCGGCATCGGCGAGAAGGAGATGTTCGTCGCCTCGGACGTCGCCGCGCTCGTCTCCCACACCCGCCAGGTCGTCACCCTCGACGACGGCGAGATGGCCACCATCAAGGCCGACGACTACCGCACGTACACCACCGAGGGCTCCCGCACGACCGCCTCGCCGACCACCGTGGAGTGGGAGGCCGAGTCGTACGACATGGGCGGCCACGACACGTACATGCACAAGGAGATCTTCGAGCAGCCCGACGCGGTGGACCGCGTGCTTCGCGGCCGCATCGACGACCGCTTCTCCACCGTGCATCTCGGCGGCCTCAACCTCGACGCGCACGACGCCCGCAAGGTGCGCCGCGTCAAGATCCTCGGCTGCGGCACCTCGTACCACGCGGGCATGATCGGCGCCCAGATGATCGAGGAGCTGGCCCGCATCCCCGCCGACGCGGAGCCGGCGTCCGAGTTCCGCTACCGCAACGCGGTCGTGGACCCCGACACCCTCTACATCGCGGTCTCCCAGTCCGGTGAGACGTACGACGTGCTGGCCGCCGTCCAGGAGCTGAAGCGCAAGGGCGCCCGCGTCCTGGGTGTGGTCAACGTGGTCGGCTCGGCGATCGCCCGTGAGGCGGACTCGGGCGTGTACGTCCACGCGGGCCCGGAGGTCTGCGTCGTATCGACGAAGTGCTTCACGAACACCACCGTCGCCTTCGGCCTGCTCGCCCTGCACCTCGGCCGCATCCGCGACCTGTCGGTCTCCGACGGCAAGCGGATCATCGAGGGCCTGCGGAAGCTGCCCGGCCAGATCTCGGAGATCCTCAAGCAGGAGGACGAGATCAAGAAGATCGCCAAGAGCTACGCCGACGCCCGCTCGATGCTCTTCATCGGGCGCGTACGCGGCTACCCCGTCGCCCGCGAGGCCTCGCTCAAGCTCAAGGAGGTCTCGTACATCCACGCCGAGGCCTATCCCGCGTCCGAGCTGAAGCACGGTCCGCTCGCGCTCATCGAGCCCGCCCTGCCGACCGTCGCGATCGTCCCGGACGACGACCTGCTGGAGAAGAACCGCGCCGCCCTGGAGGAGATCAAGGCCCGCAGCGGCAAGATCCTCGCGGTCGCGCACCAGGAGCAGGAGAAGGCCGACCAGACGATCATCGTCCCGAAGAACGAGAACGAGCTCGACCCGATCCTGATGGGCATCCCGCTCCAGCTCCTCGCCTACCACACGGCATTGGCGCTGGGCCGGGACATCGACAAGCCGCGCAACCTCGCGAAGTCGGTCACCGTCGAGTAGGGCCGGCCCCCGCCTGGGCCGCCCCCGCCGCGGACATGTGAACGACCCCCTGCGCGTGCCACCGGCGCGCAGGGGGTCGTTCTTCAGGGGCCGGGGTCGCCCATTACCCCGACCCGCGCCCTCGGCGTCCGGCGGCCGTCACCCCCCGGGCCGACAGGGCGGTATGCCGGCGACCTCTATGTACCCGCCCCGAGGGCGGGAACCACCTCTACGCGCGAGTAGATTCATCCGCTCAACAGGGCTGCTACGCAGGGGACTTGGGAGCCGTACGGGCCGGCCGAACCGTACGGACCGTCAGCGGATGACGGTGATCAGGGGATGACGATGACGGGACGCTGCGCGCGCCGCGCCAGCCGCCCCGCGACGGAGCCGAAGATGCGCCCCACGATGCCGTGCGTGGAGCCGACGACGATCGCGTCCGCGCTGTACTCGCGGCCGACCTCCTCCAACTCGTGGCAGATGTCGCCGCCGCGCTCGACGAGGATCCAGGGCACCTCGGTCAGGTAGTCCGCGCAGGCCAGCTCCAGACCGAGCACCTCGGTGCGGTGGTCCGGCACGTCGACGAAGACCGGCGGCTCGCAGCCCGCCCACACCGTGGTGGGCAGCCGGTTGGCGACATGGACGATGATCAGGCCCGATCCCGAGCGGTGGGCCATGCCGATGGCGTAGGCGAGGGCGCGCTCACTGGAGGTCGAGCCGTCGAAGCCTACGACGACGCCGTGGCGGAACGCCGGATCGCAGGAATGACGCGGTTCTTCCGCCGCTCGGGGGGTCGCTGTCGGATCGGCGACCTGCCGCTTGCGGTCCGCGGGTTCGAAGAATTCGTGACCGGCCATGGGTGTCTCGGCGAAGGAGTCCTCTGTGGGAGGGTCTGCTGTTCAGGTGGTGCGGCAGTTCAGGGGAGTTCGAGAAAGTTCAAGACCTGAAGGTCGTCCGGGAATCATCTTCCCAACCCCATACCCCCAAGGGTACGGCGACACTCCTTTCCTGCCCAGAGCCTGCGAAGAGCCCGTGCGGGCCCGCGCCGGGCCGTGCACAGGGCCTCCCGGCGTTCACCGGAGCATGCATGAGCCTCGCCCGTATGGCAATGGTTGCTGCCTCGTACAGGCGGTTTGCGCACCCGTCCGGCGGCCGCCCCGCGGCTCACCAGTGACCGGCCGCCCGAACGCGCGTTGAACCCCCGTACGCCACCGCGACAGGGAGCACGCCGTGCCTGGACCCCCGACCGTGTCCCCACCGCCCTCACCGTCCTCACCGTCTCCGCCGTCTCCGCCCGGCCGCAGGCACCGCCCGGCCTCCGGCCCCCGGGCCCGGGGGCCCCGACGGGCGGCCCCGCAGGACTCGGTGGGCGACGTGGTGCGCTGGGCGGCGTTCAGCTGCGTCCTGGTTCCGGTCGTCCTTGTGGGGTACGGGACCTCCCTGGCGGGAGCGGGCGGCGCCGCGCTGGGCCTGGCGGCCGTCACCGGGGTCTGCCGGGTGCTGCTGCGGCAGTCCGAGCGGGGCGCCGCGCGGCAGCTCGCGGAACAGAACGGCGGGCACCGTGGACGGCACAGCAGGACGGGCACAGGGGCGCACCGGGGCGTGCGGCACGGCTCCGGGAGCACGCCGGTCGACTGACCGATTCGCACACACGCTCCCGTAGCTTTTCAGCCAACTTCCGGAGGCCGGGCATTCCTTGGCCGAACGGGCCCTCAACCCCGGTCCGACCAGGACTGAAAGGTGCGCCGAGGGCCTGCGCACCCTACGGGGACCGGCCATGGAGCAGAGGCGCACTTCCCTGTCGGGCCCACGAGTGCAACGCTTCGTGATCGAAAGCTTCACGCCAAGTTGCCATGTCGACAATCTGCCGGGTGCTGAACTGGTCACCCCGGCAGCACGGGACACAGTAGATTCGATCTTGACTGTATTACGGCGGGGGACTGGTGGAGGACCGAGGGGAAACGTGCAGGAGCGACAGGCCCAGCAAGCACGTGAAAAACGTCAAAAACGTCAAGAACGTCAAGAGCGCCAAGAACAGGGAGCCGCTGCGACCGAGGGGGGTTTAGCACCATGAGTCACGACTCCACTGCCGCGCCGGAGACCACGGCTCGGAAGCTCTCCGGGCGCCGCCGCCGGGAGATCGTATCGGTGCTGCTCTTCAGCGGTGGTCCCATCTTCGAGAGTTCCATACCGCTCTCCGTTTTCGGCATCGACCGGCAGGACGCCGGCGTCCCCCGTTACCGGTTGCTGGTGTGCGCCGGTGAGGACGGACCGCTGCGGACCACCGGCGGTCTCGAACTGACGGCGCCGCACGGCCTGGAGGCGATCGGCCGGGCGGGGACGGTCGTCGTGCCGGCCTGGCGGTCGATCACCTCGCCGCCTCCCCCGGAGGCGCTGGACGCGCTGCGCCGCGCGCACGAGGAAGGGGCCCGCATCGTCGGGCTCTGCACCGGCGCGTTCGTGCTCGCTGCCGCGGGACTGCTCGACGGGCGGCCCGCGACCACCCACTGGATGTACGCGCCGACGCTCGCGAAGCGCTATCCGTCCGTCCACGTGGACCCGCGTGAGCTGTTCGTCGACGACGGAGACGTCCTGACGAGCGCGGGCACCGCGGCCGGAATCGATCTCTGTCTGCACATCGTGCGCACGGACCACGGCAACGAAGCGGCGGGCGCGCTCGCCCGCAGGCTCGTGGTGCCGCCGCGCCGCGCCGGCGGTCAGGAGCGCTATCTCGACAGGTCTTTACCCGAGGAGATCGGCGCCGACCCGCTCGCCGAGGTCGTCGCCTGGGCCCTTGAGCACCTCCACGAGCAGTTCGACGTGGAGACGCTCGCCGCGCGCGCCTATATGAGCAGGCGCACCTTCGACCGCAGGTTCCGCTCGCTCACCGGCAGCGCTCCCCTGCAGTGGCTGATCACCCAGCGGGTGCTCCAGGCGCAGCGGCTCCTTGAGACCTCCGACTACTCCGTCGACGAGGTCGCGGGCCGTTGCGGCTTCCGCTCACCGGTCGCGCTGCGCGGCCACTTCCGCCGTCAGCTCGGCTCATCCCCCGCCGCCTACCGGGCCGCCTACCGCGCCCGCAGGCCGCAGGGCGAGCGCGCGCTGGAGGCCGCCCAGGCGTCCTCGCAGGCCGTGCCCACCCTGGTGGAGGCGGGCCCGGTGCCGACGCAGACCCGGCGCACGGCGGCCGCAAGCGCCCTCGGGCCGACGGCTTCCATGCCCGCCGAGCCCGGCAAGCCGCACTCGGACGTCTACGCGCCGGGCCGTCCTCCCCTGCCCGGCCAGAGGAGCGCGCCGTAGGGTAAGACGCATGAACGATCGCATGGTGTGGATCGACTGCGAGATGACCGGGCTCTCGTTGACGGATGACGCACTTATCGAGGTGGCCGCACTGGTCACCGACTCGGAACTGAACGTGCTCGGCGAAGGTGTGGACATCGTGATCCGCCCGCCGGACGCGGCGCTGGAGACCATGCCCGAGGTGGTGCGCGCGATGCACACCGCCTCGGGGCTCCTCGACGAGCTGGCCGGCGGCACCACACTGGCCGACGCCGAGGAGCAGGTCCTGGCGTACGTACGCGAGCACGTCAAGGAGCCGCGGAAGGCTCCGCTGTGCGGAAACTCGGTCGGCACCGACCGCGGCTTCCTGCTGCGGGACATGGCGACGCTGGAGGAGTACCTCCACTACCGGATCGTCGACGTCTCCTCCATCAAGGAGCTCGCGCGGCGCTGGTACCCCCGGGCGTACTTCAACAGCCCGGACAAGAACGGCAATCACCGCGCGCTCGCCGACATCCGCGAGTCCATCGCCGAGCTGCGCTACTACCGCGAGGCGATCTTCGTCCCACAGCCCGGGCCGGACTCGGACACCGCCAAGTCGATCGCGGCCAAGCACGTGCTGGCCGCGGAGTAGCCCTCGCGGGGGCTCCGTGTACGGGGTCCGGAAAACGTGTGCGCGAGCACCCCTTCGGACCCTGTACACTTTTTCTCGGCCGGTCGGAAGAAAGCAAAACGACCGGACATGGTGGGTGTAGCTCAGTTGGTAGAGCACCTGGTTGTGGTCCAGGTGGCCGCGGGTTCAAGTCCCGTCACTCACCCTGAAGGAAAGGGCCCCGGTTCGAGAGAACCGGGGCTCTTTCCGCGTTCCGCGGCTCCCCCCGGGGGGCGGGGGATCCGGGCGGGCTCAGGAAGAGTCCCGCTCCACCAGTTCCGTCGGGAGCACCAGCTGGCGTCGCTCCAGGCGGCGGACGGCCGCCGGGCGGTCGTCGGCGATCTCCGCGAGGAGCAGGTCGATCATGGCCCGCCCCATCTCCTCGATCGGCTGCCGCACGCTGGTGAGCGGCGGATCCATGTGGCGGGCGATCGCCGAGTCGTCGAAGCCGACCAGCGCCACGTCGTCGGGTATCCGGCGGCCCGCCTCCCGCAGCGCCTGCCGGGCGCCCGCCGCCATCACGTCGGAGCCCGCGAAGACCGCGTCCACCTCGGGGCAGGCCGCGAGCAGCTCCCGCATCGCGCGGCGGCCGCCCTCCTCCGTGAAGTCGCCCGGCGCGATCAGCCGCTCGTCGACCGGGCGGCCCGCGTCCCGCAGCGCGGCGCGGTAGCCGTCGAGGCGGCGCTGGGCGCCGTACACGTCGAGGCGGCCGGTGATGGTGGCTATGGCCGTGCGCCCGCGCGCCAGCAGGTGGTCCACCGCCGCGCACGCCCCGGCGAAGTTGTCGGAGTCGACCGAGGGCAGCGGCTCCTCGGCACAGCGGCGGCCGCTGATCACCGCGGGGATCTCCAGCTGGCTCAGCAGGTCCGGCAGCGGGTCGTCGGCGTGCACGGAGACCAGCAGTACGCCGTCGACGCGGTGGGCCGCGAGGTACTGGGCCAGGCGCTGTCGCCGCTGGTCGTTCCCCGCGAAGATCAGCAGCAGCTGCATCTCGGTCTCGCTGAGCTGGGCGCCCACCCCGCGCAGCACGTCGGAGAAGTACGGCTCGGCGAAGAAGCGGGTCTCGGGCTCGGGCACGACCAGGGCGATCGCGTCCGTGCGGTTGGCGGCCAGGGCGCGGGCCGCGGTGTTGGGTACGTAGCCCAGTTCCGCCACGGCGGCCTCGACGGCCGTCCGGGTGGCCGCGCTGACTCTGGGCGAGCCGTTGATCACGCGGGACACCGTCCCCCGGCCCACTCCCGCCCGCGCGGCGACCTCCTCCAGAGTCGGTCGTCCGCCGCCGCGGCCGCGCGCTGCGTGACCTGCCATTGTCCGCCTCCCGTCACACGTCCCCCGGCGAGGAATGTAACAGCCGGATCTTCGCCTGGCGCCTGGGCCGAAACCGCGGCCGCCCGTAACGGCCCGATAACCGAAGACAGAACTCTCTGTCCGGTCCCTTGACACCCCCGCCCCCAACCACGAGTCTTCAACTCATCACCCGTGGGAGCGCTCCCACACTACCTGACACGTACACATCCCGCACGTTCCCCGCCCGAGCCGCAGAGTGAACCAACGGGCCCAGCAGTGCAGTTGGCCGGGGGGTCGGCACGTCAGGCAACAGGAGGACGTCATGCACAGCAGTTCCCGCCGGACCCGAAGGATCGTGACCTACGCGGCCGTGACCGCGCTGGCCACGAGCCTGCTGGCCGCTTGTTCGAGCGACGACGACAGCGGCTCAGCGGGCGGCGACGGCAAGATCACGCTCAATGTGGGCACGTTCGGTGTGCTGGGCCTCAAGCAGGCAGGTCTGTACGAGGAGTACGAGAAGGCCCACCCGAACATCGAGATCAAAGAGAACGTCATCGAGCGGAACGACGCCTACTACCCGAAGCTCCTCACCCAGCTCCAGTCCGGCGCCGGTGTCAACGACGTCGCGGCCATAGAGGTCAGCAACATCACCGAGGTCGTGCAGACCCAGGGCGCCAAGTTCGAGGATCTGGGCAAGGCGGACGGCGTACAGAAGTCGACGTATCTCGACTGGAAGTGGAAGCAGGCCACCACCGAGGACGGCAAGACGATCGGCCTCGGCGTCGACATCGGCCCGACCGCGCTCTGCTACCGCAAGGACCTCTTCGAGAAGGCCGGGCTGCCCACCGACCGCGAGAAGCTCGCGAAGGAGTGGGAGGGCGACTGGGACAAGTACGTCGCGATGGGCGAGAAGTACATGGACAAGGCGCCCGATGGCACCAAGTTCGTCGACTCCGCCTCCAGTGTCTACAACGCCGTCTTCGCGGGTGCGAAGGAGCGGTACTACGACAAGAGCGGCAAGGAGATCTACGAGGACAGCCAGGGCCGCAAGGACGCCTGGGACGCGGCCATGAAGGTCGCGCGGGGCGACATGTCCGCCAAGCTCAAGCAGTTCGACCCGACGTGGGACCAGGGCTTCGCCAACGGCAAGTTCGCCACCGTGGCCTGCCCCGCCTGGATGGCCGGTTACATTCAGGAGAAGACGGGCCCGGACGGCAAGGGCAAGTGGGACATGGCCAAGGCGCCGACCGACGGCAACTGGGGCGGCACGTTCCTCGGTGTGCCGAGCGCGGGCAAGCACAAGAAGGAGGCGACCGAGCTCGCGGTCTGGCTCACCCAGCCCGAGCAGCTCGCGAAGGTCTTCGCCAAGCAGGCCAGCTTCCCCTCCACCCCGGCGGTCTACGACACGCTGAAGCCGTCGCCGGCGACCAAGGCGTACTTCAGTGACGCCCCCATCACGGAGATCTTCGCCGGTATCGCCAAGAACACCCCCTCGGCCGTCTACGGCCTCAAGGACGCCCAGATCGGCCAGTCCATCACGGACATCGGTGTGCTCCAGGTGGAGCAGCAGGGCAAGTCCCCCGAGGAGGGCTGGAGCGCCGCCCAGAAGGAGATCAAGGATGTTCTGGGACAGTGACGCCCATGTCCGAGACCGCTGAGTACGCCGAGACCGCGTCCCCCGGTGAGGGGGACGCGGCCCCGGCCGCGTCCGGGAGCCGCAAGGCCTCCCCCACGTCCTCGTGGCGCAGCCGCCTGTACCGCTGGGACATCAAGGCGTCGCCGTACGTCTTCGTGGCGCCGTTCTTCCTCTTCTTCGGTGCCTTCGGCCTCTTCCCGCTCCTCTACACCGGGTGGGCCTCGCTGCACCGCCTGGAGCTGACCAACCTCGACGAGAGCACCTGGCTCGGCCTGGAGAACTACACCAACCTGCTCCAGAGCGACTACTTCTGGAACGCGCTCGGCAACACCTTCACCATCGGTGTCATCTCCACCGTCCCACAGCTGGCCATCGCGCTCGGCATCGCGCACCTGCTCAACTACAAGCTGCGCGGCTCCACCCTGTGGCGGGTGGCGATGCTCGCCCCGTACGCCACCTCGGTGGCGAGCGCCTCGCTGGTCTTCACGCTGCTCTTCGCGTGGGACGGCGGCATGGTCAACTGGATGATCGGTTCGGTGGGCCTCGACCCCGTCAACTGGCGGGAGTCGTCGTGGGGTTCGCAGTTCGCGGTGTCGTCCATCGTCATCTGGCGGTGGACCGGTTACAACGCGCTGATCTACCTGGCGGCGATGCAGGCCGTGCCGCACGACCTGTACGAGTCGGCCTCGCTCGACGGCGCCTCGCGCTGGCAGCAGTTCCGGCACGTGACGATCCCGATGCTGCGGCCGACGATCCTGTTCACGGTCGTCGTCTCGACCATCGGCGCGACCCAGCTCTTCGGTGAGCCGCTGCTGTTCGGCGGGACGGCCGGGTCCAAGGGCGGCGCGGACCACCAGTTCCAGACGCTCGGCCTGTATCTGTACGACCAGGGCTGGATCAACGGCCACCTGGGGCGGGCGTCCGCGGTCGCCTGGCTGATGCTCGTGATCCTGCTGCTCATCGCCGCGGTCAATCTGCTGATCGCCCGACGTCTGAGGAAGGACCGATGAAGTCCCGCGCCACGGGCCCGACGTCCCGCCCCATGGGCCTGAAGGCCGGCCGCACGATGCACGCGGGGCCGCTCACCTACCTCGTCCTCGCGCTGTTCACCGCCGTCTCGCTGGCCCCGCTGATCTGGACGGCCATCGCGGCCTCGCGCACCAGCGGGCGGCTCGCCCAGACGCCGCCGCCCCTGTGGTTCGGCGGGAACCTCTTCAAGAACCTGGAACGGGCCTGGACCGAGGCGAGCCTCGGCGACGCGATGCTCAACACCACCATCGTGGCGGGCAGCATCACCATCGGCACCGTCCTGTTCTCCACGATCGCCGGATTCGCCTTCGCCAAGCTGAAGTTCCGCTTCAGCGGGGCGCTGCTGCTGCTGACCATCGGCACGATGATGGTGCCGCCGCAGCTGAGCGTCGTACCGCTGTATCTGTGGGTCGCCGACCTCCAGTGGACCAACCAGCTCCAGGCCGTGATCCTGCCGACGTTCGTGAGCGCCTTCGGTGTCTTCTTCATGCGGCAGTACCTGCTCCAGGCGCTGCCCAGCGAGCTGATCGAGGCGGCGCGGATGGACGGGGCGAGCAGCCTGCGCATCATCTGGCACGTGGTGTTCCCGGCGGCGCGGCCCGCGATGGCCGTGCTCGGCCTGCTGACGTTCGTCATGGCCTGGAACGACTTCCTGTGGCCGATCATCGCGCTGAACCAGTCGAACCCCACCGTGCAGGTGGCGCTCAACTCCCTCGGCACGGGGTACATCCCCGACCGGGCGGTGATCATGGCGGGCGCGCTGCTCGGCACGCTGCCGCTGCTCCTGGCGTTCGTCCTGTTCGGCAAGCAGATCGTGAGCGGCATCATGCAGGGCGCGGTCAAGGGCTGAGCCCTCCGGGGGCCCGCGGGCCCCCGGACACCGCCGCCTCCCTCTGTTCCCCATTTCCCGCACTTCCCTCACCCCTCTATGGGAGCGCTTCCATGCCCGAATCCCTCACCCCCCTCACCCCTCCCTCTCCCCTCGCCTTTCCCGCCGGTTTCCTCTGGGGCGCCGCTACCTCCGCGTACCAGATCGAGGGCGCCGTGCGCGAGGACGGCCGCACCCCCTCCATCTGGGACACCTTCAGCCATACGCCGGGACGCACGGTCGGCGGTGACACCGGTGACGTCGCCGTCGAGCACTACCACCGCTACCGCGACGACGTGGCGCTCATGGCGGACCTCGGCCTGAACGCCTACCGGTTCTCCGTCTCCTGGTCGCGGGTGCAGCCCACCGGGCGCGGCCCCGCCGTCCAGCGCGGCCTGGACTTCTACCGGCGCCTTGTCGACGAGCTCCTCGCCAAGGGCATCGCGCCCGCCGTGACGCTCTACCACTGGGACCTGCCGCAGGAGCTGGAGGACGCGGGCGGCTGGCCGGCGCGCGAGACGGCGTACCGCTTCGCCGAGTACGCGGGCTTCGTCGCCGAGGCGCTGGGCGACCGCGTCGAGTCCTGGATCACGCTCAACGAACCGTGGTGCAGCGCCTTCCTCGGCTACGGCTCCGGCGTGCACGCCCCCGGCCGCACCGACCCCGCGGCCGCCCTCCATGCCGCGCACCACCTCAACCTCGCGCACGGGCTCGGTACGCAAGCGCTGCGTGCCGCCCTGCCGGCCCGCGCCCGTGTCGCGGTGAGCCTCAACTCCGCTGTGGTCAGGGCGGTCTCCGGCTCCGCACCGGACATGGACGCCCGGCGGCGCATCGACAACCTCGCCAACGGCGTCTTCCACGGGCCGATGCTGCACGGCGCCTATCCGGCGGATCTGCTGACGGACACGGCCCGGATCACCGACTGGTCCTGCGTCAAGGACGGCGACCTGGCCGCCATCCACCAGCCGCTGGACGCGCTGGGCCTCAACTACTACACGCCCGCGCTGGTGTCGGCCGCCCCCGAGGGCGGCAGTTCGAGCGCCGACGGGCATGGCGCGAGCGACCACTCCCCCTGGCCCTCGGCCGAGGACGTGGCCTTCCACCAGACGCCGGGCGAGCGCACCGAGATGGGCTGGACCATCGACCCGACGGGGCTGCACGAGCTGATCATGCGGTACTCGCGGGAGGCGCCTGGGCTGCCGCTGTACATCACGGAGAACGGCGCGGCCTGCGACGACAAGCCCGATCCGGACGGCCGCGTCCACGATCCGGAGCGCATCGCCTACCTGCACGGCCATCTGGCCGCCGTCCGCCGCGCCATCACCGACGGCGCCGACGTCCGCGGCTACTACCTCTGGTCGCTCCTGGACAACTTCGAATGGGCGTACGGCTACAGCAAGCGCTTCGGGGCGGTCTACGTCGACTACGAGACGCAGGCCCGCATCCCGAAGTCCAGCGCCCACTGGTACGCGACGGTCGCCGGCGCGGGGGCGCTGCCGCGGGAGCTGGTGCTGGACTGAACCCGTGTGGGTGGGTGGGGGCTGGTCGCGCAGTTCCCCGCGCCCCTAAGGGGCGCTCAGCTCCGCCCCCGCCCCCGCCTACGCCGTCCCACCGCACCCCCACGCCCCCGCTCACGCCCACCCCGCTGAAGCCACACCCGAACCTCCGCCCCGCCAAGCACCGAGCCGCCGACCCGCACATCCCCGCCCGTCGACTCCGCCAGGCGCCGCACGATGTCCAGGCCGAGCCCCGTGGAGCCGTCCTCCCCCGAACCCGCGCCCCGCGCCAGCGCCGCCTCGGGGTCGGCGATCCCCGGCCCGGCATCGGAGACGAGGACGATCACCGCGTCCTCACCGCTGTGCACGTCCACCGAGAACGCCGTGCCCTCAGGTGTGTGCCGGAAGACGTTGCCGAGCAACGCGTCGACCGCGGCGACCAGCTCGGCCCGCGCCACCGGTAGGCGGACCGGCCGCTCCACCCCCGCGAGCCGCGCCTCCCGCCCCTCGTCCTCCGCCAGCGCCGACCAGAACGCCATCCGCTCCCGGATCACCTCGGCGGCGTCGCAGCCCGCGCCGGAGCCGACCGCCGCCCCGGTCCGCGGCTTCGCGTCCCGCGCCGTGCGGATGATCGTGTCGACCTCGCGCTCCAGCGTCTCGACGGCCGTACGGGTCTGCTCGGCCGCCGGACCGTCGCCGAGCGAGGCCGCGTTCAGCCGCAGCACGGTGAGCGGCGTGCGCAGCCGGTGGGAGAGGTCGGCCGCCAGCTCCCGTTCATTGGCGAGGAGTTGGACGACCTGGTCGGCCATGGAGTTGAACGCGACCGCCGCCAGCCGCAGTTCGGTCGGCCCCTCCTCCGGCACCCGCGCCCCCAGCTTCCCCTCCCCGAGGTCGTGCGCGGCGCCCACCAGCCGCTTCGCCGGCTGGACCATGCGTACGCCGAGCCGGTCCGCGACCGCCACCGAGCCGATGACGAGCGCGACGCCGACGCCCGCGAGCACCAGCCATGCCGTGGTCACGCCGTTGCTGACCTCGGCCTCGGGAACGTAGATCTCCACGACCGCCGTCCCGGAGCTGAGCGCGGTCGGCTGGAGGACCACGAAGCCGCCGGGCACCCCGGTGGTCCTGGCCCGGCCCTCCTCGCGGGTGGCCGCCACGGCCCGCGCGTCGGCCCTCGGGTCACCGACCTCGAAGGCGGGGGCGTCGCCGATGGCCGGTACGTGGACGGCCATCCGCCCTTCGCCGCCCGCCTCGGACGTGGCGACGGCCCGGGTCAGCTCCGCGCGGTCGGTGGTGATGGAGAGCGTGGGGCCCATGCCCGCGCCGTGCCGCTCCGCGTTCGAGAGGGCGCGGTCCCTGGCCATCTCCTTCACGACGAGGCCGAGCGGTACCGCGAAGGCCACCACGACCATCGTCGTGACGGCCAGGCAGACCTTGACGAGGGCCCACCTCACAGCGGCGAGTCCGCGGCCGGCGGCTCCAGCTTCACACCGACGCCGCGCAGGGTGTGCAGATAGCGGGGCCGGGCCGCCGTCTCGCCCAACTTCCGCCGCAGCCAGGAAAGGTGTACGTCGATGGTCTGGTCGTCGCCGTAGCTCTGCTGCCACACCTCGGCGAGCAGCTCCCTGCGCGGCACGACGACGCCGGGCCGCCCGGCGAGGAAGGCGAGCAGGTCGAACTCGCGGCGGGTCAGGTCCAGGCGCGCCCCGTCCAGCTCGGCCTGGCGGCGCAGCGGGTCGATGCGGAGCCCGCCGACCCGCAGGACGTCGCTCGGCGGCGCCTCGCCGGCCATGCCACGGGCGCGGCGCAGCACCGCCGCCATCCGTGCCGACAGGTGTTCGACCGAGAAGGGCTTGGTGAGGTAGTCGTCGGCGCCGTCGTTGAGGAGCCGTACGATCTCCGCCTCGTCGTCCCGCGCGGTGGCGATGATCACGGGTACGTCCGTGATGCCGCGCAGCATCTTCAGCGCCTCCGACCCGTCGAGGTCGGGCAGGCCGAGGTCCAGGATCACCACGTCGAAGCGGAAATGGGCGACCTCGCGCAGCGCCTCCAGGGCCGTGCCGACGCTGCGCACGGTGTGCGAGGCATCGGTCAGGTGCCGGATGAGGGCGGAGCGCACGAACTGGTCGTCCTCGACGACGAGCACACTTGCCATGGGCGGCACCGTACGCCATACGGAGGAACGCGGTCCTCGGGGGACAACGCCGCACCGCGTGGTGCAGTATGGCCCGCGATGCGCAGAGGATTCGTACACGCAATCGCATGGTCGCTGGCCACGGGCGCGGCGGTCACGCTGTCGTGGTGGGGCGTCCACACGGTGCTGACGGGCACCGCCTACGACCCGCCGCGCGCCCTGCCGCTCGCGGCCGACGGCGGCGGCGGCCGGGACCGCGCGGAGGCGCTGTCGTCCTCGACGCACCGCCCCGACCCGTCACCGGCCGAGAAGTCGCCCCGGTCCCCCGAGCCCACAGAGCCCCCGCGAGCCCCGAAGTCCTCCGCGCCGGCCAAGACCCGCACCGAGGCGACGCGCGGCGACACCCCGCCGCCCGTCGGCACCGGCAAAGACACGGGCACCGACACCGACACGGGCACGGTGCGGAGCTACCGCACCGACGGCGGCCGGGTCGCCTTCGACCTCGGCAAGGAGTCCGCGACGCTGGTCTCGGCGACGCCGGCGGCGGGCTGGTCGGTGCGGACGTGGAAGCAGGACACGTGGATCCGCGTGCAGTTCACCTCGGGCGCGGACAGGGTGTCGGTGTTCTGCACCTGGCACGACACCGCGCCCCGGGTCGAGATCAACTCGTACTGACGCGCGACGTCACCTGAAGACGGACGGCGGTGGCGCCGGCGAGGCGACCGCGCCGGCGTCCGTCACGACGGCCGCCCCTCCGCTGAAGTCCCGCAGCCCGCGCCCGTGTTCGACCCTGGCGGGGTGCGGGTCGCTCGCGCTGCGCCGGGTCAGCTCGGCGACGGGCAGCTCCTGGGCGCAGCCGAGGAGCACGGCGTTGCCGAACCGCTTGCCGCGCAGCACGGCGGGGTCGGCGACGAGCGCGAGTTCGGGGAAGAGCGCGGCGGCGGTGGCGAGCTGGCCGCGCAGGTGTGCGAGCGGCGGCCCGTCGGCGAGGTTGGCCACGTAGTACCCGCCGGGCGCCAGGACCCGGCGTATATCGGTGAGGAACTCCGTGCTGGTGAGATGCGCGGGGGTGCGGGCGCCGCTGAAGACGTCGGCGATGACGAGGTCCGCCCAGCCGTCGGCGATCTTCGCGAGGCCTTCGCGGGCGTCGGTGCCGCGCACCCGGACGCGGGCCTGCGGGTCCAGTGGCAGCTCGCGCCGGACGAGTTGGATGAGCGCGGTGTCGCGCTCGACGATCTGCTGGGTGGAGCGGGGCCGGGTCGCCGCTATGTACCGGGCGAGGGTGAAGGCGCCGCCGCCGAGGTGCACCGCCCGTATCGGCCTGCCCGCGGGCGCGACGAGGTCGGCGATGTGGCCGATCCTGCGCTGGTACTCGAAGTCGAGGTACGTGGGGTCGTCGAGGTCCACGTGGGACTGCGGGGCGCCGTCCACGAGCAGCGTCCACGCGCGCGGCCTGTCCCGGTCGGGCATGAGTTCGGCGAGCCCGCCGTCCACCTTCTCGACGACGGCCTCGGACCCTTCCCGGGATCGCCTGTTCCTTGCCATCAGACCATTATCGGCGTACGCGGACGAAGCGGCCCGGCGGCGCGGGGGGGGGGGGGACCGGTCAGCGGCAGTTGTCGGCGGCCTCGATGGTGCGGGCCGCCTGGCCGAGCGCGGCCCGAAGGACGGCGGGGTCGGTGACGGGGTCGGTCTCGCCGCCCGGTGGCAGGAGCCAGCCGGTGCCCGCGACCGGCGGTTCGGGGACGGCGGGCCCGGGGTCCGGCTCAGGGACGAGGCGCGCGCCGCGTCCGGAGGTCTGCGTGCAGGCGCTGCCCGGCAGGTCCCAGCCGTCGGCGGTGCCGGGCGGCACCAGGAAGCCGAGGGTGTCGCAGCTCCCGTCGTGCAGGACGGGGCCGATGGTGTCGCCCGCGCCGCGGCGCAGGATGTCGACCGCTTCGAGGCCCTGCCGGGCCGGGACGGTGACGAGGTCACAGCATTCGTCGTCGCAGGGGCCCGCGTCGCGGGGTGGCGCGCTGCCGTCCTGGGTGGGCCGGTGCCGTGCCGTCGTCCGCGAGGCCGCGGACGTGCCGCTGTCCGTACGGGAGTCGCTGTTCTGCATGCCGATCTCCAACAAGGGGGACCCCTCCACGCGAGTGCGGGAGCTGTTCGGATCTCCCACTCCACATGGTTCAACGCGACTCTGCGTCAACAGGCACTGCGGCACGCCGCCGCAAAGGATGGCAGTTCATGGCAGATCGTGGGTGAGATATCCGGTTTGTAGCCAAACTCCGCGTGTCGAACCCGTCACAGCGGGTACGTTCGTGCTCCGCCGGAACAGGGGGCAGCCCCGCGAGAATCCCGTGCGCGGGTGCCGCGTCCAGTGCGCCAGCGTGTGCGCGGTCCGGCACGCTCCGCACGAGAGGGTCCGGCCATGGCGTCGTCACCGATGGCATCGTCAACTCAGTCCCCGCGACCGAACCTTGCCTTCCGGCAGCTGCGCGGACCGCGCTCGCCCGGCGAGTTCGCCGCGGCGGTCCGGCGGGCCGCGCGCGAGATCGGTGAGCGTGTCAGCTGCGACGCGCGCTATGTCGGACGCGTGGAGGCGGGCGAGATCCGTTGCCCCAACTACGCCTACGAGCGTGTGTTCCTGCACATGTTCCCGGGCCGGACGCTGGCCGACCTGGGGTTCGCGCCCCGTGCGCAGGTCCGCGGCAGGGGGACGCGCGCCGACGCCGAGGCGCCGCCCGTCCCCGCCGTGATCCGTCCGCACGGGCCCTACCGGACCAGCACCACGGACCGGACCAGCACCACGGACCGATCCAGCACCACGAACAAGCCGCACACCACGATCCAGTTGTACGAGTCCCATCCGTCCGGGTCCGACCCCCGCGCCTGCGATCCGTACGCGATCCAGACTCACGAGGAGAGCGACGTGCAACGTCGCGCATTCATGACCGGCTCCACCGCCGCCGTGGCCACCGCGTCCCTGGCACCCATCGGGCTCGCCCTGGGCGGACCGGCCGAGGCCGCCGCCCGGCTCGGCCGCAGGATCGGCGAGGCCGAGGCGGACGCGGTCGAGGAGGCCGTGCGCAAGATCAGGCTGCTCGACGACCGGCACGGCGCCGACGGCCTCTACCGGCGCGCCGCCGCCCCGCTGCGCACCGCCTATACCCTGCTCGACGCGGGCACCACCCGGCAGTCCGCCTCGGACCGGCTGCACGCCTGCGCCGGGGAGCTGGCCATCTCGGTCGGCTGGTTGGCGCACGACTCGGGCCGCTTCGACGACGCCCGCTCGCACTACGCCGAGGCACTCGCCACGGCAAGAGTCGCCGGGGACCCCGGCCTGGAGGCGCACGCCTTCTGCAACACCGCCTTCCTCGCGCGCGACGCCGGGCGCCCCCGGGAGGCCGTGCGTGCCGCGCAGGCGGGCACCCACGCCGCGCGGCACGGCGGCTCGCACCGGCTGCTCTCGCTGCTCGCGCTGCGTGAGGCCGGGGGCTGGGCGGGGCTCGGCGACCGCGTGGGCTGCGAGCAGTCGCTGGCCCGTGCGCACGCCCTCTTCCAGCGGGGGGCCTCGGACGCCGACCCGGAGTGGATGAGCTTCTACGGCCCGGCCGAGCTGGAGGGCCTCGAGGCGCAGTGCTGGTCGGCGCTCGGCGACTGGGAGCGGGCTGCCCGGCACGCGCGGCGCGCGGCGGCCACGGCCTCCGCGAAGACTCCGCACTTCACCCGGAATATCGCGCTCTACACCGCCGAGCTGGCCGACGACCTGGCGCGCGCGGGACGCCCCGACGAGGCGGCGACGGCGGGCCTGCGGGTGCTGACCCTCCTCGACGAGGTGCAGTCGTCCCGCATCCAGTCGATGCTCGCCGCGACCGCGCGGGTGCTGCTGCCGCACCGCAGGGCCTCCGGGGTGGGCGGCTTCCTGGAGCGGCACGCCGCGCTGCCGCGGGCCGTGTAGGCGTACGCCCGGTGAAGGGCCCGGACCGCTAGGGCCTGTCTGACAATTCGCGTCGTCGCCCGGAGGGCGGCCTCGCGGCGTCAGGTGCGTGCTCTCGGCGTGCCGGGCGTAGGGCCTCGTACTGGATGTACTTGGCTCTGCGCCCGGTGCGGCGCGAGTGCGTGCATGGCGTCGCGAGGCAGGCGGGAATTGTCAGACAGGCCCTAGGCCAGGTGGCCCGTCTCGTTCCACGACTCGATGGCGGGCTCTCCATAGGCCCAGCCGAGGACCGAGAGGGACGTCGGGTTGAGGCGGATGCGGGCCGCGAAGCCGATGTCGAGGCCGAGCCAGCGCGCGCCGATGACCCGCAGGATGTGGCCGTGCGCGAAGACCAGCACGTCGCGGTCCGCGCTCCTGGCCCACTCGACCACCTCATCCGCGCGGGCGGACACCTGTGCGAGCGTCTCGCCGCCGGGGACGCCGTCGCGCCAGATGAGCCAGCCGGGCCGGATGGCCTGGATGTCGGCCGGGGTCATGCCGTCGTAGTCGCCGTAGTCGAACTCCATGAGCGTGCCCCACGGGCGGGCACGGTCCCCGAAGCCGGCGATCTCGCAGGTCTCACGCGCGCGGGCGAGCGGGCTCGTGCGTACCTCGACGTCCGGGAGGCCGTCGTAGGGCGCGCGGTGCAGCCGCTCGCCCAGGAGCTTCGCGCCCCGCCTGCCCTCGTCGAGGAGCGGGATGTCCGTCCTGCCGGTGTGTTTCCCGGACAGTGACCATTCCGTCTGTCCGTGCCGGGCCAGCAGGATGCGGGGTGCCATGGGGGGACTCTCCAAGCTTTTCGTGCTCTCCGCGGACCGGGCGCGTCCGCCCCTCCATCATCGCCCACCCGTGATCGACGCCTCGTCCGGCCTGGCAACCCCTGGGCCGATCCCTGCGTCCCCTACCTCCGGGGGACGGCACCCCCGCGGTCCTCGCGTACGCCGTAAAGTGACGCGCCGGGCTACACCGAGTGAACAGAGATGATGGGGGACCGACCGGATGCCGAAGAAGGACGTACCAGGCACCGGCCGCATAATCGGGCACCAGTTGCGCTGGTGGACCGAGCTGCCGCTGATCGTGCTGGTGTACGCCGCGTACTCGGCGGGGCGGCTGCTCGCGCGGGGGGACGTCTCCAGCGCCGTCGACCACGGTGTCGGGATCCTCAGGGCCGAGCAGTTCCTGCGGCTCGACGCGGAGAGCCCGCTGAACCGTCTCTTCACCGCCCACGCCTGGATCGGCGTCCCCGCCGACTTCTGGTACGCCTCGCTGCACTATCTCGTCACGCCCGCCGTGCTGGTCTGGCTCTTCCGCAGCCGCGCGGTGCACTACCGCGCGGCACGCGCGTGGCTGATGATCTCCACCCTGATCGGCCTGGTCGGCTTCACGCTCCTGCCGACGTGTCCGCCGCGGCTTTTGAGCGCGGGCCACGGCTTCATCGACACCATGGCGCAGTACAGCGACTACGGCTGGTGGGGAGCCGAGGCGAGCGCGCCGCGCGGGCTCGGCGGCATGACCAACCAGTACGCGGCCATGCCGAGCCTCCACGTGGGGTGGGCGCTGTGGTGCGGCGTGATGCTGTGGCGGCACGGGCGCTCGCCGCTGGTGCGGGCCGCCGCGGTCGCCTATCCGCTCATCACCACGCTCGTCGTGATGGGCACCGCCAACCACTACTTCTTCGACGCGGTCGCGGGCGCCGCCGTGATGGGCGTCGGGCTGCTGCTCGTACGGCCCGTGCAGCGGCTCACGGGGCCGGTGATGGAGCGGCTGCGGGAGCGGTTCACGCGGACCGCCGCGGTCGCGTCCGCCCCAGAGTCCTCAATTGTCAGTGGCGAGTGCCAGACTTCGCCGGGTGAGCGATTTCCCCGACAGCGCAAGCACAGTGCCGTCCCCGGCGCCGAGCCGAGCGTCCACCCCGCCGACGCGGCGGACAGCGCTGCGGCACCGGCTCGCTGAGCTGCGCGGCGGTGACGTACCCGCACTGCCGCTTGACGCCCGCGCGCTCGCCGCGCTCGCGGCCAATCCCGGCTGCAGCCGGCGCGCGCTGCTCGACGGGGCGGGCGTGGACAAGACGGCGCTCGCCCGGTCGCTCGGCGCGCCCTCCGGCTTCGGGCAGTCCCAGTTCGCGTTCATGCGGGGCAACGCCTTCGAGGCGCGGGTCAAGGCGGACGGCGGCGCGGAGCTGCTGCGGCTGACGCACGGGCGCCTCGGCGGCGGTTTTGAGCCGGTGCCGGGTGAGTCCGCCGTCCCCGACCTCGCGGCGGCGGGCCCCGAGGGCCGGGCGGCACGCACGGCGCTGGCGCTGCGCGAGGCCACGGAGTCCGGCGGCTGGACGCTCCTCGACCATCCCATGCTGGCGCTGGACGTCGCGGGGACCCTCGCCTTCCTGGAGCCGGACGCGGTGGTCGTCCATCCGGACGGCGGCTGGACGGTCGTGGAGATCAAGTCCTTCCCGATGATCGACGGTTCGGCGGACGCGGCGAAGGTGGGCGCGGCGGCCCGCCAGGCCGCGGTGTACGCGCTGGCGCTGGAGCGGGTGGCCGAGCGCCTGGACCCGGCGCCCCGCGTCCGGCACGACGTCCTGCTGGTCTGCCCCAAGGACTTCTCGAACCTCCCCACGGCGTCGGCGATCGACGTCCGCAAGCAACTGGCGGTGACCAGGCGCCAGTTGGCCCGCCTCACCCGGGTCGAGGACATCGCGGCTCAGCTGCCCGAGGGCACGACCTTCGATGTGCGCCGTTCCGCCGCCGAGCTGACGGCGGCGGTCGAGGCGGTCCCCGCGACGTACGCCCCCGAGTGCCTGGCCGCCTGCGAGCTGGCCTTCCACTGCCGGACCCGCGCCCGCGAGGAGGGCGAGGTGACGTCCCTGGGCCGCTCGATCCGCGGCGAGCTGGGCGGCCTGACCACGATCGGCGAGATCCTCGCGGCGGCCGCGGGCACCTCGGGCGACCCGGACGACCCGGCGGTGGCGACGCTGCGGAGGGCGGCGGCGTTGCGGTCCGAGGCGCTGGCGGGCGCGGGCGCCGCGGCCGGCGCCGGTGCGCTGGAGGCTTCGTGACGCTGACGCCGCCCGCCGTGCGCCCCCACGCCCCGCAGACGAAGAAAGGCCGCTCGTGTCGCTGATCGACAGCCTCGCCCGTCTTGAGGCCGTGAGCACCGGACGCGCGCAGCCGCGCGCGACGGTGCGCCACCGGCACATCTCCCAGCGGCCGCTGGTCCTCGTCCCGCTGACCACCGCCGGCGAGGCGGGCGCACCGCTGGGCGCGCTCGTCGGCACGGAGCGCACCGCGCCCCGCCTCCTCGTCGTACCGCAGCCCCGCGACCGCGACCTGCGCTTCGCGTTCCTCGCCCGGCTCGCCGAGACCGTCCTGCCGTACATCGACGCGTACGCCGACGACGTCGAGGCGGCCGAGCGCAGTGAGACCGACCCCGAGACCGGCAAGCGCGTCAAGGTCGAGGTCGAACTGTGCGCGGACGCCCCGCAGCTGATCGTCCCGAGCCGCGCCGGCGTCGAGTTCGTGCGGCTCCTCGGCCGCTCCATGCGGTTTCGCCGCACCGCCGAGCAGGACCCCGACGCGCCCTATCCCGCCCCGCCCCGCGTGCCCCTCCTCGGCCGCTGGCTGACGCACTTCGGGGAGCGTGCCCGCGTCCCCGGCTCGTCTCTGCTCGTCGCCATGACCGACCTGCTCTCGCGGCACTGGGCCACTGGCCAGTCCAGCCTGGAGGACCAGCACCTGGGCGCCCTGCTCGCCTGGATCGAGGCCCCGGAGGGCACCTCGGGCGCCGAGGCCGCGCTCCGCGCCGAGCTGGCACGCGACAAGGACGGCCAGCTGCTGTGCCCGCCCGCGGGCCCGGCCACCGACCCGGCGTTCGACAACGACCTGCTGGCCCCCGCCATCGAGCGCTACGACCGCGCGCGCACCGCCCTTGCCGCCGCGCAGGACGGCGTCGAGGCGGACACGCGGCTGGCCGGGCTGACGGCCGCCGAGCGCGAGATCCACGCCCTGATCGAGAGCAGGACCCGCCCCACCTGGGACGCCGTGTGGCGCGGCCTGGACGCCCTGTGCACGCTGCCCGTGGCCGCGCACGACGCCGACCGGTGGACCCGCGACCGCTGGTCGTTCACCGGCCACCGCGACCGCGTGACGGCGGGCGAGCCCCCGCAGCCCCGCGTCGACGACGCGATCACCGCGGCGAACAAACTGGCCACGCGCGAGCGCGAGCAGGCCCGCCTCGACGCCCAGGAGGCCCTCGACGACCCGCTGGTGATGGCGGGCCGCCGCCTGGCGGGCGAGGCCTTCGCGGGCGAGGTGACCGAGGTCGTCATGGCGTACAGCGAGGCCAAGAGCCCGAGGCCGCGCCCACTGGTCACCGTCCGCACGGACGACCGCCCGCACCTCGGTGAGCGCACGAAGGTGTACCGCTCGCTCCAGGGCAAGCCGCAGACGGCCGAGTTCGTGGCGTACGAGGGTGAGGGCCCCGGTCACTCGATCGTGCTGCGCCTGGTCGACAAGATGGGCCGCGGCAAGGAGCCCGACGCGGGGTCGGTCCCCGAGAAGGGCGAGCGGATCTGCTGGACGCTGTTCGAGCACGAGCAGCGCGGCGGCCCGAAGCTGCCGGACCCGGAAGCGACCCCGTGGACCCACGGCGGCCCGCCGTCGGGCGCCGCGGAGAGCCCTGACCCCGTCACCGCGGAGGACACCCTGTGATGCAGCTCGCCCCGCCCGCGGGCCACGCCTTCGACCCCGGCGCCGAGGCCGCGCGCGCCACGGACGCGATCCTCCACGACACGCTGCACGGCACGCACCGCGGTGTCGTCGTCGACTCCCCGCCCGGTGCCGGGAAGTCGACGCTGGTGGTTCGCGCGGCACGGGAACTGGCCGCGGCGGGCCGACCGCTGATGGTGATCGCGCAGACGAACGCGCAGGTGGACGACCTGGTGCTGCGCCTCGCCGAGAAGGACCCGGAGCTTCCGGTGGGCCGCCTGCACAGCAGCGACCCGGACCCGTACGACAAGGCGCTCGACGACTTGCCGAACGTCCGCAAGTCCACCAAGGCGGGTGACCTGGCCGGTCTTGACGTGGTCATCTCGACGGCCGCGAAGTGGGCGCACGTCAAGGTGGACCAGCTCGACGCGCCGTGGGGGCACGCGATCGTCGACGAGGCGTACCAGATGCGGTCGGACGCGCTGCTGGCCGTGGCGGGCCTCTTCGAGCGGGCGCTGTTCGTGGGCGACCCGGGCCAGCTGGATCCGTTCTCGATCGTCGGCGCGGAGCAGTGGGCGGGCCTGTCGTACGATCCCTCGGCCTCCGCCGTGGCGACGCTGCTGGCCCACAACCCCGAGCTGCCGCAGCACCGCCTTCCGGTGTCCTGGCGGCTGCCGGCGTCGGCGGCGCCGCTGGTGTCCGGCGCGTTCTATCCGTACACGCCCTTCCGCAGCGGCACGGGCCCTGGCGACCGGACGCTGAACTTCGCGGTGGCGTCGGACGGTTCGGCGGCGGACCGGGTGATCGACGAGGCGGCGCGGGCGGGCTGGGGCCTGCTGGAGCTGCCCGCGCGGAACACGCCGCGTACGGACCCTCAGGCCGTGCGGGCGCTGGCGCTGGTGGTGCGGCGCCTGCTGGACCGGGGCGGTGCGGCCACGTCGGAGCGCGGACCCGAGCCCGCCCCGCTGACGGCCGACCGGATCGCGGTGGGCACCGCCCACCGCGACCAGGCGGCGGCGGTCCGCGCGGCCCTCGCGGAGCTCGGCGTCACGGACGTCACGGTGGACACGGCGAACCGCCTCCAGGGCCGTGAGTACGACGTGACGGTCGTCCTGCATCCGCTGTCGGGGCGCCCGGACGCCACGGCGTTCCACTTGGAGACGGGGCGGCTGTGCGTCCTTGCCTCGCGGCACCGGCACGCGTGCATCGTGGTGTGCCGTGCGGGCGTCGACGCGCTCCTCGACGACCACCCGTCCACGGAGCCGGTTCAGCTGGGCGTCACGGTGAAGTTCCCGGACGGCTGGGAGGCGAACCATGCGGTGCTCGCGCGGCTGTCGGAGCACAGGGTGAGGTGGCCGGTGTGAGGGTGCGGCGGCCGCCGGGGGTGGCGGGAGGCGGAGGCACCGCCGAGCCACGAAAAAGCCGCCGCCGCAGCTGCCGGACCTTGCGCAGACGCGTCTGCGGCTCCGCGGGGGCTGGGCGCGCAGTTCCCCGCGCCCCTGAGGGAGGTGCGGCCGCCGCCAAGCCGAGGGGAAGCCGCCGCCGCGACTGCCGGACTCTGCGCGGACGCGGCTGCGGCTCCGCGGGGGCTGGGCGCGCAGTTCCCCGCGCCCCTGAGGGAAGCGGGGCCGCCGCCAAGCCGAAGGGAAGCCGCCGCCGCGACTGCCGGGTCCCGCGCAGACGCGTCTGCGGCTCTTCGTGGGCTGAGCGCGCAGTTCCCCGCGCCCCTGGCGGCGGCGGACCCACCGTCCAGCCGCAGGAGAACCGCGCACGCGCCCGCCGCCCTCGTGCGCCGAGCGCGCAGTTCCCCGCGCCCCTGGCGGCGGCGGACTCCCCTGCCTACTTGTGCTGCGGGGGAGAATGGAAGATGGCCCAACGCCGCGCGGGCGGCACGCACCGTACGAGGAGGAACCACCATGGCGGAGCCCGAGCGGCCCCGGACCGAGCAGCGTATGCGCCCCGCGCCCCTGCTCTTCGAGCCGGCGGAGGCGGCGGCGGACCCCGAGCACTTCTTCGACCTGGAGTCGATCGAGGACCCGCGGGAGCTGCTGGACCGCGCGACGGAGCTGACGCACGCGTTCCGCGCCGCGACGGACCGGTCCGTCGAGTTCCAGGCGATGGCGGCCGCGCAGCTCGCCGATCCCCGCCGCTTCGACCGGCTGACGACCGCGACGATCGCGGAGCGCGCCGAGTGGACCGAGGACTACGCGAAGAAGATGGTCGAGTTCGGCCGTGACCTCCTGCGCGGAGGCGCCGACCGGCAGGGTTAGTGCGGACGGCATATGCCCGGGGGGCAAGGTACTCCACTTCACCCGGCACTGTCCCGGCTTTCGGCAACTCTCCGAACGGGGACGCTCACTACCGGTAGATGTTCCTGTCATGAGCGCCAGCACCCCCACCCTCACCCCCGCCCGGACCTCCCGCGACGCCTGCCGCGTCACCGCCGAGGGCGCCGCCTGGCTCGCCTCGGCCGAGACGTACCCGCGCAGCACGCTCAGCCACTGGCGCGCCCGGCCGACCGCGCCCGCCGTCCTGCCCTGCGGCTCCGCCTTCGACGTGGTGAGCGTCCCCGCGGTCTTCGGCCGGCGGATGCTCGACCGCTTATGGGAGGAGGGCCCGGGCTCGGGCCCCGTCGCCGCCCATCGCGGCCGCATGCTCCTGTTCGCCGCCCCCGGCACCGCGCCGCGCCTGCCCTCGCTCCTGGAGTGGGAGGAGTGGGGCCGCGCGGTGCCCTCCGTGCTCTGCCACGGCACGGGCGACGCCATCACCGTGCCCCCGCTCACGACCGCCGCCGACACCACCGCCGAGGACGCCGCACCCGATAACGCCCGTCTCGATTCGCGCTGGCTGGTGGCCCCCGACACCCGCCATCCCTGGCTGCCCGGTCCCGAGGTGATGCTCTGGGCCTGCGTCCGGGCGGCCCGCTCGGCGGCCTCCTCCACGGTCCGCATATCGATTTTTCCTGGCCCCGATCAGGATGCTAAGGTCTACGACGTCAGCAGGCGCCGCTAGCTCAGTTGGTTAGAGCAGCTGACTCTTAATCAGCGGGTCCGGGGTTCGAGTCCCTGGCGGCGCACAGACAGCAAGAAGCCCCTCGCGCGAGCGAGGGGCTTCTCGCGTTGCCGGGGCCTCACCCGCGCCGGAGGGTGTCAGCCCACCGTGACCTTCACCGTCCAGGCCCCCGAAGCCGTCCGCCCCTCCACCTCGACGCGGATCGCCTCCCCCGGCACCGTGAAGGTCTCCCCCTCCCGCACCGGGGCGTCCGCCAGCTGCGGATACACCGAGTCGCCCCAGCAGGACTCTGACTCCGGATGGGCGTCGACGACCTCCACGGGGCCGTCCCCCGAGGCCGTCTCGCCCCGCACCTCGTAGACGAGCACGCCCTCCGTGCACGTCGCGTGGTCGTTGCCGGCGGCGGTCCGCGCCTCCAGGGCGATCGCGGAGTCCCGGCCCGTACGGACCACGGCCAGCCTGGTGCCGCCGAGCGCCCCCCGCGCGGGCTCGGCCGCCAGCGGCTCCAGGGTCAGCCGCCCGGTGCCCGCCGCCACGCAGCGCACCTGCCGCGGCTCCAGCCAGCCCAGCTTCCACTTGTGCCAGCCGAAGAGGTCGGGGGCGAGGCCGAACTGGCTGCCCATGACGTCCCAGTCGCCCACGTGGGTGTCCCAGTCGCCCTTGCCGTCGGTCGGCCGGTGGTAGAGGTCGGGCAGGTCGAAGACGTGGCCGGTCTCGTGGGCCAGGACGTTGCGGTCCGGCGGGTGGCGCTCGAAGACGGTGACGATGCGCCGGATGTCCGTGCCGTCGGCCCGCATCGGCCGGTCGAAGTTCACGACCTTCGTGGCGTCCGAGTCGACGCCGGGCGCGTCCGGGTCCGCGACGAAGTAGACGATGTCGTACCCGGAGAAGTCCACGTGCGGATCGGCGGCGGCCAGCGCGTCCCGCAGGTAGGCGGCGCGGCGCTGCGCGTTCCAGTCGCGCTTTATGGCGTACGCGAGGGAGTTCCGCGGCATCTGCACCCACTCGGGCTGCGGATGCGGCTGGAGCCTGAACTTTCCGTAGGAGGCCTGTTCGAAGAAGCGGCTGGTGGCGGGGAAGTGGTCGGCGGCCAGCTCCTCGGGCGTGGTCAGCGGCGGGGAGTCCGGGAAGGACAGGAAGACCATGACCGCGTCCAGGGTCCTGGCCGGGCGCGGATAGGCGGCGTTCCAGGTGTCGAGGCCCTCCGAGTGGTGCGCGGCGGTGCGGCGCAGGGCGCATGGTCCCGCGACGGACTCGGCGATGGCGGGCCCCGCGACGAGCGAGGTGGCGACGAGGGCGGTCAGCGAGGTGAGCATCGCCGCGGTGCTGCGCAGCCGGTGGTTCCCTCCTGGCCTGGGGTTCCTCCCTCCACGGGTGAGTCCCCTGGGGGGGAGCTGACGCGGCACGTCGACCTCCGGGTGCGGAATGCGGGACACCCCACCCACCTTGTGATGTTTTGTTGAACTTCGCCCTGTTTGTCTGGCCCTTCCGGGTGAGCGGCGGGCAGCGGGGCGACACCCCGACCGCTCACGGAACGTCACAAGTGATCGGGCCTTGCAGGAACCAGTTCACTGCCGAGCAGAAACGATCTGCCATCGCCGACGGGCCCCACCCGGTCCGGTCGCATGGCTGGATAGCCCCTCAGGCGGGCCTCTATGATCGGCACACTTTCCAGCGCGGGCCCGGCCCCCACACCGCCGTCCGCCCCCTGCCCGCCGCCCGACGAGACCTGTTCGAGAACAACTGCACTGCGGGAGCAAGCGGTGAACGGAACGTCCCAAGGGCCCACCCCCATGGCGGCCACTGCACCCGGCCGAGCCCGTCCTGTCGTCACAGAACGTCGCGGCCCGGAGCGGGTCGACTACCGCGGCGCCTTCGCGCACGCCCCCCTCCCCCTGGCCGTCGTCGACAGCGAGGGACTGGTCGTCTGCGCCAACGACGCCCTCGGCACGCTTCTCGGCGCAGGCCCCGGAGGGCTCGACGGGTGCGTCGCCGCCGATCTGGTCGACCTCGCCTCCGACGCCCGTACGTGGCACGCGTACCGCGAAGTGCTCCGCGGCCGGCAGGCGAAGCTGCGCTGCACGCGACGACTGAAACATCCCGACGGGCACTCGCTGTGGGTACAGATCACGGTCACGCCGATGCCGGAGTCCGCCGAGCGGCGCGAGGGCAGGACCGTCCTGCTCTCCGCCGCCGACATCAGCGCGCGCCGCGAGTTGCAGGCCCGGCTGCGCCACGTGCAGATGCACGACCCGGTGACGCGGCTGCCCAACCGCAACCTCTTCTTCGAACGCCTGGCGGCCGCCCTCGAAGCGGGCGCGTACGACGACACGAGCACCGGCCGGGTCGGCCTGTGCTACCTGGATCTTGACGGGTTCAAGGCGGTCAACGACACCCTCGGCCACCGGGTCGGCGACCGGCTGCTCGCCGCCGTCGCGGAGCGGCTCACGCGCTGCGCCGACCGGGCCGGGTACGGCGCGGTGACGGCGCCGCTGGTGGCGCGCCTCGGGGGTGACGAGTTCGCGCTGCTCGTGGAGGACTCGACCGGGACCGAACAGCTGGCGGACCTCGCCGAGGCGGCGCTGAAGGCTCTCCAGGAGCCGTTCGACCTCGCCGGTCAGCGGCTCTCCGTCTCCGCCTCCATCGGCGTGGTGGAGCGGCGGGCCGCGGGCACCACCACGACGGGGCTCATGCAGGCCGCCGACACCACGCTGTACTGGGCGAAGACGGACGGCAAGGCCCGCTGGACGCTCTTCGACCCGGAGCGCAACGCCCACCGCATGACCCGTCAGACACTCTCCAGTTCGCTGCGGCCCGCCGTGGAGCGCGACGAGTTCGTCCTGGACTACCAGCCGCTGGTGGGTCTGGACGACGAGGGTGTGCGGGGCGTCGAGGCGCTGGTGCGGTGGCGGCATCCGCAGTTCGGGCTGTTGACGCCGAATCGGTTCATCGGATTGGCGGAAGAGGACGGTTCGATCGTGCAGCTCGGCCGCTGGGTGCTGCGGACCGCCTGTCGGCAGGCCCGGCGGTGGCAGGTCGCGCACCCCGAGCGGGAGCCCGTGTTCGTGAGCGTGAACGTGGCGGTGCGGCAGGTGTGGGACTCCGACCTGGTCGCGGACGTGGCGGAGATCCTCGCCGAGACGGGCCTGCCGGCCCGGCTGCTCCAGCTGGAGCTGACCGAGTCCGCCGTCATGGGCTCGGCGGGCCGTCCCCTCCAGGCCCTCCAGGCGCTCAGCGACATGGGGGTGCGGATCGCCATCGACGACTTCGGCACGGGGTACTCGAACCTGGCCTACCTGAGCCGGCTGCCGGTGTCGGTCCTGAAGCTGGACGGGTCCTTCGTACGGGGCTTCCAGTACGAGGAGGGGGAGACGCACACCAACCCCGCCGACGAGGTCATCGTCGAGGCGCTGGTGCAGCTGGCCCACCGCCTGGGGATCACGGTCACCGCGGAGTGCGTGGAGACGGCGGCGCAGGCCGCGCGGCTGCGGCGGATCGGCTGCGACACGGGCCAGGGCTGGCTCTACTCCCGCCCGGTCCCGGCGGACCGCATCTCCCTGCTGCTGCGCACCACGGCCGCCGCCCCGTCAGGGGCGCGAGGAACTGCGCGCCCAGCCCACTGAGAGCCGCACCGGCCGACGCGGGGGACCACGCAGACGCGTCTGCCCACAGCCCGCCGCGCGCGGGTGCGGACCGAACGGGGTTGCTCGCGCAGTTCCCCGCGCCCCTTACGGGGCGGTGGTTTCAGGGGTGCGAGGAACTGACGCGTCTGCGCAATCCCGGACACCCGCCGCTGCGGCCCGCAAGGAGCTGAGCGCGCAGTTCCCCGCGCCCCTTACGGGGCCCTACGGCCGACGACCGCCCCCAGGGGCGCGAGGAACTGCGCGAGCAACCCCCGTCCCACCCGCACACGCAGGCGCACCGTCACAGGCAGACGCGTCCGCGCAATCCCGCACACCAGCCGCTGCGGACCGCAAGGGGCTGAGCGCGCCCCTTACGGGGCTACGCCAGGGGCAACCCGTACGCGTTCGCGATCAGCTCGTACGACCGCAGACGGATGTCACCACCGTGCGCGTTGCCCGTGATCATCAGCTCGTCCGCCCCCGTCCGCTTGGCGAGGTCGTCGAGGCCGGTGCGGACCTGGTCGGCGGTGCCATGGATGACGTTGGCGTTCCAGCTCGCGACGAACTCCCGTTCCATCTCGTTGAATTCGTACGCCTCCGCCTCCTCCGGGGTGGGGACCAGGCCGGGACGCCCGGTGCGCAGGCGGACCATGTTCAGGGCGGCGGCCATGACCTGGCGGCGGGCCTCGTTCTCGTCGTCCGTGGCGAGTGCCGAGACACCGATGAGGGCGTAGGGGGCGTCGAGCACCGCGGAGGGCTTGAACGACTCGCGGTAGAGGTCCAGCGCCGGGACGGTGTTCTGCGCCGAGAAATGGTGCGCGAAGGCGAACGGCAGGCCGAGGACACCGGCGAGGCGCGCGCTGAAACCGGAGGAGCCGAGCAGCCACAGCGGCGGCCGGTGCGGGGACTGGACACCGCCGGGCGAGGTCGCCTGGATCGGTCCCGGCACGGCGTGGATGCGCCGGTAGGGGTGGCCGTCCGGGAAGTCGTCGTCCAAGAAGCGCGTCAGCTCGGCCAGTTGCTGCGGGAACTCGTCGGCGCCCTCGCTCAGCCGGTCCGAGCGGCGCAGCGCGGCGGCGGTGGCGCCGTCCGTGCCGGGGGCGCGGCCGAGGCCCAGGTCGACGCGGCCGGGGGCCATCGCCTCCAGGGTGCCGAACTGCTCGGCGATGACGAGCGGGGCGTGGTTGGGCAGCATGACGCCGCCGGAGCCGAGCCGGATGCGGTCGGTGTGGGCGGCGAGGTGGGCGAGGATCACGGCCGGTGAGGAGGACGCGACGCCCGGCATGGAGTGGTGCTCGGCCACCCAGTAGCGGTGGTAGCCGCGGGCCTCGGTGAGCTTGGCGATCTCGACGCTGGTGCGCAGCGCGTCGGTGGCGGTGCGCCCGGCGCCGACGGTGACGAGGTCGAGGACGGACAGGGGAACGGGCGCGGTGCCGTGCCGCTCACCCCGGATGCCGTCACCGCGGATGCCGTCGTCGCGGGTGCCGTCGTCGCGGGTGCCGTCGCCGGTCGGGTCCACTGTCACTGGGGTGCCTCCTGCACTGCGTATGTACGTCACGTGGGTACGGGAGAGCACAACAGGAGGCACACTCCGTTTTATTCCGGGGCCATGGCCGCGCCCCGGTCGGCGCCTCGTACCAGTACCGTGCCGCCATGGCTGATCCCCTGAAGACACTGGTCGACGGAGTCGAGGTCGAGGTGCCCAACACCATCCCGGACATCCGCGCCGCCCTGCCCGAGGACCGGCGCGCGGAGTTCGACCGGGCCATCAACGCCGCCGGGGTCGACGAGATCCACGCCGTGATGCGGCACTGGATGCTGGAGGCCGTGCCCGATCCGGACGCCGAGGCGCGACTCGCGCGGCTCGCCTCCGACGAGGCCGAGCGGCGGGGAACGGCGTGAGCCCCCGCCACCGCCGGGCCCACCGGATCACCTACGCGCCGCCCGCGGACGACACCCTCGCCAAGATGGGCGACCCCGATGCGTTCCGCGCCGCGCTGACACGCACGATCGGCCGCGACCCGTACGGCCACGGCTCGACGCCCGTACGGGGCGAGCAGGACCGCAGGGAGGCGACCGTCGAGGGAGCCATCGTCCTGTACTACGTCTCCGGGTCGGTCCAGACGTTAACGGTGGTCAGACTGATCCTCAGCCCCTGACGCCCCTGACGCCCCTGCCCCCTAGGAAGTGCCGCCGTCGGCCTGGACCACCGGTTCCCTCGTGAACAGCGAGCCCAGCTCCGGGGCATTCACCCGGCGCTCGGCGAGCCGCAGCGCCTCCCAGACCGTGACCTGGTTGGCCGTCAGGACCGGCTTGCCGACGGCCGCCTCCAGCTCGCGGACGTACGCCGCCGTGTGCAGCGCCGTGTCCGGCAGGAGCAGCGCCTGCGCGTCCGGGTGGTCGCCGTCGCGGGCCAGCGCGAGGACCTCCTCGCGGCCCCAGGTGCCGACCTCCGCCGCCGTGATGACGCCGCTCCCCCGCGTCGAGACGACCTCCGTGCCCGCCGACTTCAGGAACGCCGTGAAGTGCGCGGCCACGTCGTCCGGGTACGTCGCAGCGATCGCGACGCGGGCCGCGCCCACCTCGCGTACGGCGTGGGCGAAGGCGAACGACGTCGACGAGGCGGGCAGGCCCGCCGCGAGGGCGAGGCCGCGCACCTGCTCGTGCGCGCCCTCCCAGCCATGGACGAAGCTGCCACTGGTGCACGCCCACACGACCGCCTCCGCGCCGGAGAGCCGCAGCTCCTCGACGCCGGCGGCGAGCCGCGCGGCCGAGCCCATCTCCAGGAGCGCGTCGACCCGGTGCGCGTCCTCGCCGATGTCCGTGTGGACGACCTGAAGCCGGACATCGCTGCCGAGCATCTGCTCCATGCGGGGGTAGTCGTCCTCGGCCGAGTGCCCCGGGTAGAGAAATCCGAGTGCCGTCACGTCCAGCCTCCTCCTTCTGCGGGTGGTCCCGCGGGTGGTCCTTCGGGCAGGCCCTGTGGGGGCGGCGGATTCAGCGGACTCGCGCCCGGCCGTGCCCCCGGGTCGATCAGTGCCTGATAAGGCCCTACCGCACGCGTACCCAGCCGACGCAGGGCCGACCACATCGTCACCTGGTTCGCCGAGATCACCGGCATGCGCAGTTCCGCTTCCAGTTGCGGGATCACGTCGTACGTGGGGAGGTTCGTGCAGCTGATGAAGAGGGCGTCCGCACCGCCCTCGACCGCGCGGCGCGCCATGTCGGCCACGTCCCGGTAGGGGACCTTCCAGATGTGCCGGGTCAGTCCCAGGTAGGCGCGGGCCGTGACGACCACGCCCGCCTCGGCCAGGTACTCCTCCAGGGCCTGCGTCACCGACCAGGTGTAGGGCGTGACGAGGGCGATGCGCCGGGCGCCCAGTTCCTCCAGTGCCTCAAGAAGCGCGCCGGAGGTGGTCACGGAGGCGACCGCGCCCTCGCGGGACATGGCCTCGCACATCGCCCGCTCACCGGCGGTGCCGCCGACGAAGCTGCCCGACGTGCAGGCGTACGCGAGGACTTCGGGCTCCGCGACGGTCAGCGCGCGGACCGCGTCGGCGAGCGTCTCGTGCTCGCTGACCAGGCGCGCCAGGTCCAGGCTGACCTCGACGGGCACGTACGGCGTGCGGGTGAGATGGAGGGAGACCTCGTCCGGGACCCAGCGCCACAGCTCGCGGTCGAGGGCGAAGTCGAAGGGGGCGACGACACCCACACCCCGTTGTGGGTGCGGTCCGCCGAGGAAGGAGACGTCCATGAGCAGGCCCCAAGTTCGTGCGTGGGATCAGGGACCGGCCGGAGGCCGGGGCGAGCTGCCCGGCGAGGGCGCCGGGACCTGCGGTGCGCACGCGCGCACGGAGAAGGAGCGGATGGGTGCGGCACCGCTGCCACAGTGCCTCTGTTGACGAAGGTAGGTTCGGGTGCGAGCGTGGTCAATCCGCACCTTTCAGACGGCTGCGCCGTACCTCTTCAGGGAAGCGGAACCCCCTTGGCCACCACCACCGTGCTCGTCCTTGACGCCGCTCCCCCGACGCCGCCGCCGCGCCTGGGCAGCCTGACCGGCCGCGCCCGGATCCTGCACACCGACGAGGCCGGCCTCGCCGCCCGACTGCCGCTCGCGGACGTGCTGTTGGTGTGGGACTTCGCCTCGGACGCGGTGCGCCGCGCCTGGCCGGGCGAGGGCTCCCGGCCGCGCTGGGTGCACACCGCGAGCGCGGGCGTGGACCACCTGATGTGCCCCGAACTCGCCGCCTGCGACACCGTGGTGACCAACGCGCGCGGCGTCTTCGACGGGCCCATCGCGGAGTACGTCGCCGCGCTCGTCCTCGCCCTGGCCAAGGACCTGCCGCGCACCCTGGAGCTCCAGCGCGAGCGCTCCTGGCGCCACCGCGAGTCGCGGCGGGTCGCGGGCACGCGCGCGTGCGTGGTGGGCTCGGGACCGATCGGCAGGGCCGTCGCGCGGACCCTCAAGGCGCTCGGCGTCACCACCGCCCTGGTGGGGCGCGCGCCACGCCCGGGGGTGCACGGCGCCGAGGAACTGGACCGACTGCTCGCGCGCGCCGACTGGGTGGTGTGCGCGGCGCCGCTCACCGACGACACGCGCGGCATGTTCGACGCCCGGCGCTTCGGCGTCATGCAGCCCTCGGCGCACTTCATCAACATCGGTCGCGGCCCCCTCGTCGTCGAGGACGACCTGGTGGCCGCCCTGTCGAAGCGGTGGATCGCGGGTGCGGCCCTCGACGTCTTCGCGCACGAGCCGCTGCCCGGGGACAGCCCGCTGTGGACGGCACCGGGGCTGCTGGTCTCCCCCCACATGAGCGGCGACACGGTCGGCTGGCGCGATGAACTGGGCGCCCAGTTCCTCGAGTTGTACGAGGCCTGGGCGGCGGGTCGGCCGCTGTGGAACGTGGTCGACAAGGAACGTGGGTATGTCCCGGGGCACTGATCACGACTAGGAGGCCGGATGTCCGAACTCACGGATCTCACCGCCGTACGACTCGTCGACGGATACCGCAAGGGCGAATTCAGCCCGGTCGACGTGGTCCGCGCCGCGCTGCGGCGGGCCGAGGAGACCCAGCCCCTGGTGAACGCCTTCGTGCGGATCGAGGCCCGGACCGCACTGGCCCAGGCCGAGGCCAGTGCCGGGCGGTGGCGGCGCGGGGAGCCGCAGGGCCTGGTGGACGGCGTACCGGTGTCGGTGAAGGATCTCCTGCTGCTGCGCGGCGGCCCGACCCTGCGCGGTTCCAGGACGATCCGCGCGGAGGGCGAGTGGGACGAGGACGCCCCTTCGGTGGCGCGGCTGCGGGAGCACGGCGCGGTGTTCATCGGCCGCACGACGACCCCGGAGTTCGGCTGGAAGGGCGTGACGGACAGCCCCCGCAGCGGTATCACCCGCAATCCGTACGACACCTCGCGCACCTCGGGCGGCTCCAGTGGTGGCAGCGCGGTGGCCGTGGCGGTCGGGGCGGGCCCCTTGTCGCTGGGCACGGACGGCGGTGGCTCCGTGCGCATCCCGGCGGCGTTCTGCGGGATCTTCGCGCTGAAGCCGACGTACGGCCGGGTGCCGCTGTACCCCGCGAGCCCCTTCGGGACGCTCTCCCACGTGGGGCCGATGACGCGGGACGCGGCGGACGCGGCGCTGATGATGGAGGTGATCACGGGCCCCGACCCGCGGGACTGGTCCCAGCTCGGGGCGGTGGCCGGGAGCTTCCGCGCGGGCCTGGACGGCGGTGTGCGCGGGCTGCGCGTCGCCTACTCGCCCTCGCTGGGCGGCCAGGTCGCGGTGCGGCCCGCCGTCGCGGCGGCCGTGCGGCGGGCGGTGGAGTCCCTCGCCGCGCAGGGGGCGTACGTGGAGGAGGCCGACCCCGACTTCTCGGAGCCGGTGGAGGCCTTCCACACCCTGTGGTTCAGCGGGGCGGCGCGCGTCGTGCAGCATCTGGCACCCGACCGGCGGGAGTTGCTCGACCCGGGGCTGCGGGAGATCTGCGGGCAGGGCGCGCGGTACAGCGCCCTTGACTACCTCGCGGCGGTCGACGTCCGCATGGATCTCGGGCGCCGTCTGGGCCACTTCCACTCGGCGTACGACCTGCTGGTGACGCCCACGCTGCCGATCACGGCGTTCGAGGCGGGCGCCGAGGTCCCCAAGGGCTCCGGGCACCGGCGGTGGACGGGCTGGACGCCGTTCACGTACCCCTTCAACCTCACCCAGCAGCCCGCGGCGACCGTGCCCTGCGGGGTGGACGAGGAGGGGCTGCCGATCGGGGTGCAGATCGTGGGCGCTCGGCACGCCGACACGGTGGTGCTGCGGGCCGCGCACGCGTTGTACGAGGCGGGCGGCGCCGGTGTCGCGCCGCCCGAGCTCGGCTGAGCGGGGCCTAGGCCCGGCGGAAGTTCAGCGTCTCGCCCTGCGCGCCCGCGCGCCACAGGTCGTTGCAGGCCTCGGCCATGCGGTCGAGGCCGTCGACGACCTGGCCCCAGACGATGCCGGGCACCCAGCCGACGTCGCCGTTCAGGAGCAGGTTGTTCCGTTCGTAGAAGAGGGCGAGGTCGACGACGGTGGTGCCGGCCCGCACATCGGCCTCGGGTTCGTAGCCATACGCCGGGGTCCCCAATTCCGTACCGGAGAAGGAGAAATAGCAGAGATCACCCGGAATGGGGGTGACTGTCGGATTCTCCAAGGGCGGCTCGCGGTCCGCGAAAGCCGGAAAGAGGGCGTAGATCTCGTTGCGCGCGTATTTCGCGTGGTAGACGTCGGACCCGAGCGGAAGCGCCTCCCACACCGCCACGCAGGTCACCGGGGCCCGGTCGTCCAGCAGCCTGGCCGTGCACTGGACTCCCCGCTTGGCGAGGGAGACTTCGATGAATCGGTCTGCCATGAATCCCATGTTCCTCCCCGGGTCAAGACGCCGGGAGCACAACGATCGCATCAGGGGCCGAAATTCACCGGCATATGTGGCGTCGAGTCGGGTAGCCGCGCGCCCATGGCTCCACCACTTGGGAACAACGAGGGAATCACTGGCAGAGCGGTTCGCCGCCGCGCCCTGCTCACCGGAGCGGGCGGGGCGGCTTTTGGCGCGTTCGGGCTCTCGGCATGCAGCCGGGTGCCCGAGGAGGGGAAGGTTCAGGGGGGCGACCTGCTGGAGCGGCTGCGTGACAGCGGCACGGTCAGGATCGGCGTCGCGGGCGAGGTCCCGTTCGGATACATCGACGAGGACGGCGAGGTCACCGGCGAGGCGCCGGCCATCGCCAAGGTCATCTTCCCGCGCCTCGGCGTGCCCGAGGTCAAGGCGGTGCCCACCAAGTTCGGGGCGCTGATCCCCGGGCTGACGCAGGCACGGCAGTTCGACGTGGTCTCGGCGGGCATGTACATCAACCCCACGCGGTGCGAGCAGGTCCTCTTCTCCGACCCCGACTACCTCATGCTCGACTCCTTCATCGTGAAGAAGGGCAACCCGCACGGCATCAGGACGTACGAGGACATCGCGGAGAAGGGCCTGAAGCTGGCGAGCGGCACCGCCTACGCGGAGATCGACTACGCCAAGGCCGCGGGTGTGAAGGACGTGCTCGTCCTGCCCGACCAGGTGGCGGGGCTCGACGCCGTGGCCCAGGGCCGCGTCGACGCCTTCGCCGGCACCAACGTCACCGTACGCACGGTGATCAAGAAGAACCCGCGGGTCGAGGCGACGAAGCCCTTCCAGCCGGAGGTCGACGGCAAGCCGGCCTACGGCGCGGGCGGCTTCGCCTTCCGGCTGTCCGAGAAGAACCTCCGGGACGCCTTCAACAAGGAGCTGCACAAGCTCAAGAAGAGCGGCGAGCTGCTGCGGATCGTCAAGCCGTTCGGTTTCACCGAGGCCGAGATGACGGACCTGACCCTGCGGAAGCTGTGTCCCCCGGTGAAGGGCGTCTCCTCATGATGTCGTCGGAGTTCTTCGGGAACTGGTTCCTGCCCGGTATCTGGATCACCCTCCAGGTCACCTTCCTCAGCGCGGCCCTCGCCTTCGTGATCGCCTTCCCGATCGGTGTGCTGCGCACGAACCGGCTCTGGATCGTGCGGTTCCTCGCCGGGGCCTACTTCGAGATCTTCCGCAGCACGTCGTCGCTGGTCTTCATGTACTGGATCGCTTTCACGGTCCCGCCGGTTTTCGGCATCAGTTTCCAGCCGATGTTCGCGGGCGTGCTGGCACTCGGCATCACCTACGGGGCCTACGCCTCGGAGATCGTGCGCGGCGCGCTCGCCGCGGTGCCGCCCGCGCAGCGCGAGGCGGGCATCGCCCTGAACTTCACGCCGTTCCAGCGGCTGCGCCGCATCGAACTCCCGCAGGCCTGGCCTGAGATGATCCCGCCGTTCAACAACCTGCTCATCGAGCTGCTCAAGGGCACCTCACTGGTGTCCCTCATCGCGGTGGCCGACATGACCTTCGCCGGTGACCTGCTGCGACTCGTCACGAACGAGAGCGCGCCGATCTACACGCTGCTGCTCGTCCTGTACTTCGTCCTCGCGTTCGTCCTCACGCGCGGCATGCGGCTCCTGGAGCGGCACGCCAAGAAACGGGTCGGCCAGGCGCCCGAGAAGACGGGCCTGTTCAGCGGGATGCGCGCCAAGTCGTCGATCGACGTCGTCGCCGGTACGGGGGCTGCCAAGTGAACTGGAACTGGTCGCATGTCGACGACTTCATGCCGCTCTTCTGGGACGGCGTCGAACTCACCCTCCAGGCGCTGTTCTTCGGCACCCTGATCGCCTTCTCGCTGGGCCTGGTCTGGGCGATCGCGCAGCGCTCGGAGAAGAAGTGGATCCGGTGGCCGGTCACGGCCGTCACCGAGTTCATCCGCAGCACCCCGCTGCTGGTGCAGCTGTTCTTCCTGTTCTACGTGGTGCCTCAGTGGGGCCCCTCTATGTCTCCCCTCACCACGGGCATCGTCGGCCTCGGGCTGCACTACTCGACGTACACCTCCGAGGTCTACCGCGCCGGGATCGAGGGTGTGCCCGCCGGCCAGTGGGAGGCGGCGACCGCGCTCAGCCTCTCCAAGCGGCGCACCTGGACGTCCGTGATCCTGCCGCAGGCGGTACGCCGGGTGATCCCGGCGCTCGGCAACTACGTGATCATCATGCTGAAGGAGTCGCCGCAGATGGCCGCCATCGGCGCGCTCGACATGCTGGGCCAGGCCCAGGGCTACAGCCAGGCGACCTTCACCTACGAGGCGATCAGCGTGGTCGGTGTCGCCTTCATCGTCATCGCCTACCCGGCCTCTGTCCTTCTGCGAGCTTTGGAGCGTCGCCTTGTCCGCTGACAGCAGCACTTCCCAGGAAATCCCCAACCCCGCCGTCGACGGCAGCGAGCTGATCCGCTTCGACAAGGTCGTCAAGCGCTACGGCTCGAACGTCGTCCTGGACGAGCTGGACTTCTCCGTCGCCTCCGGCAAGCACGTGACGCTCATCGGACCTTCCGGTTCCGGGAAGACCACGATCCTGCGGCTCCTGATGACGCTGGTGCGGCCGGAGCAGGGCACGATCAAGGTGGGCGGCAACTACCTCACCCACGAGGAGAAGAACGGCAAGCTCGTCCCGGCCGGCGAGAAGCACGTCCGCGAGGTCCGCAAGAACATCGGGATGGTCTTCCAGCAGTTCAACCTCTTCCCGAACATGAAGGTGCTCCGGAACATCACCGAGGCGCCCGTCAACGTCCTCGGCCTGTCCAAGGACGAGGCCGAGCAGCGCGCCCGTGAGCTGCTCGACCTGGTCGGCCTCGGCGACCGCTGCGACGCGTACCCGACACAGCTCTCCGGCGGCCAGCAGCAGCGGGTCGCCATCGCGCGGGCCCTCGCGATGCGCCCGCAGGTGCTGCTGCTCGACGAGGTGACGTCCGCGCTCGACCCCGAGCTGGTGGCGGGTGTCCTGGACGTCCTGCGTGACATCGCGCACACCACGGACATCACGATGCTCTGCGTGACCCACGAGATGAACTTCGCGCGGGACATCTCGGACCAAGTGCTGATGTTCGACTCGGGCCGGGTCATCGAGTCCGGGACCCCGGAGAAGATCTTCACCGAGCCCGAGCACGAGCGGACCCGCGAGTTCCTCAGCGCGGTGCTGTGACCGTCGGCCCCAGGCGCGGGACATCGACCGAGGCCCCGCGCCTGGGGCATGACGCTGACATATGCCAGGGTGGCGCGTTCCTGCTGACGGGCCGGAGCGCGCCGCCAATCTCCGCAACAGCCGCTCTCCGTACGCCACTTGGCGGCTATCGTGGGACGGGCCCGACTGTCCGGAACCGCTCCACGCAGGGGGAAGCCGTGGCGTTGAAGCACCAGGCGACCACGCCGCACGACTCCGTCCAGAGCGCCCTGCGGGTGCTCGAAATGGTCGCCCGGCACGGCTCCGGTGTGACCACCGTCGAGCTCGCCCGCGTGACCCGTCTGCCCGCCACCCGGCTGGCGCCCCTGCTCCGCATGCTGCGCCGCGAGGGGTACGTCGAGCAGACGGCCGACGGGGTCTACGTCACCGGCCAGTGCCTCAGCCGCCTCGCCTCGGCCGACCACCACGACGAGGCGCTGCGCGAGAAGCTCCGGCACACCCTGGACGGCCTGCGCGACTCCATCGGCGCCGCGGTCTACATCAGCCGCTACGTCGACGGCGAGATCCGCGTCACCGACATCGCCGCCGGGCCCCGCACCCCGGCGGTCAACGAATGGGTGGACTTCCGCTCCTCCGCGCACGCCAGCGCCATCGGCAAGAGCCTGCTCACCCAGCTCGACGTGAACGGCCGCCGCGATCACCTCTCCCGCCACAAGATGGCCCGCCTCACCTCGCGGACGATCACCAACGAGCGAGTCCTGCTCAACCGCCTCGCCGCCCAGCCCGCCACGGTCCCGGTCCTCGACCTCCAGGAGTACGCGGTCGGCACGGTCTGCGCCGCCGTGCCCATCACCGCCGGCTCCTCGGTCGGCTGCCTCGCCCTGTCCCTGCCCGTCGAGCACGCGCACCGGCTGCGGGAGGCGGCGGACACGCTGAACCGCGGGGCGGCGCCGGTTCTGCTGTCGCTGGCCATCTGAGCCGGCCCGCGGGCCGTGGTCAGGAGCACCCCTTCGGACCAGGTAGTATTTTCGTGTCAGCAGGCGCCGCTAGCTCAGTTGGTTAGAGCAGCTGACTCTTAATCAGCGGGTCCGGGGTTCGAGTCCCTGGCGGCGCACTTGCGAATGCCGAAAGGGCGTTCCCGGTCTCCGGGGACGCCCTTTCGCGTACCCCTGCCGCACCCGGGGTGCGGAAAACCGCACCCTCACTCAACGGCAACCCCCATACCGCCGCCGACCTGCGCTTTCTAGCGTCTTCCCCATGGACCTCATGACTCTCGCCCTCCCTCAGGAGCCCGCCGGCGGCATCGCCGGGTGGGCCGCCGATCTCGTGGACACCCTGGGCGGCCCCGGTGCCGGGCTCGCCATCGCGCTGGAGAACCTCTTCCCGCCGCTGCCCAGCGAGGTCATCCTGCCGCTCACCGGCTTCGCCGCCGGGCAGGGAGTCATCACCCTGTTCTCCGCGCTGTTCTGGACCACGCTCGGCTCGGTGGTCGGCGCCGCCGCCCTCTACGGGATCGGCGTGCTGTTCGGGCGCGAGCGCATGCACGCCCTGTGGGCGAAGCTCCCGCTGGTCAAGGCCACCGACCTGGAACGCACCGAGGCCTGGTTCGCCAAGCACGGCACCAAGGCCGTCCTCTTCGGCCGGATGGTGCCGATCTTCCGCAGCCTGATCTCCGTGCCGGCCGGGGTGGAGCGCATGCCGCTGCCGGTTTTCCTGGCCCTGACCACGCTGGGCAGCCTGGTCTGGAACTCCGTGCTCGTCCTCGCCGGCTACTGGCTGGGCGATCAGTGGGACACGGTCGGGACGTACGTGGGCGTCCTCTCCAAGATCGTCCTGGTCCTCGCCCTCGCGGCCGTCGCCGTGTATGTGACGGTGCGCGTACGGTCCCGCCGCCGGGCGCCTGCGGGTGCCGCGGCCCGCCACCGTCGCGGCTAGGGGTCCGCTAGTGTCGGACGACGTGAAGCAGCCCGTGGCCGCCCCGTTCCTGCTCAGGGTCGCCGGTGTGCTCGTCGGCTGCCTCACCGCCGTGCTCAACCTGCTCTACTTCGTCCTCGCGGGGACCGCCCTCGGCGCCTTCCTGCTCTGGCCCCGCACCCGCCCCCGCGCCCACGCCCTGCTCGCCGCGGGCGCCCGCAGGCTCACCGGGGTCGAGCGGCGCCGCCGCTCCCTCTTCTTCCGCGACGCCTTCCCCGAGCACCGCGCCAGTGACCAGCAGATCCTGCGCTACCTCGCGGCCCGTACGTACTCCGGGCTGCTCTGCGCGGTCGTGGTCGGCCTGGTCGACTTCGGCGCGGTCCTCGCCGGGATCTTCGCCGCGTCGCTCACCCACACCTCCATGACCTGGGTGGACATACTCGGCCAGGTCGTCCTCGGCGGCACCCTCCTCTTCCTCGCCGTGCAGGGCCTGCGCGCCCTCACCGAGCAGGACGCGCGCCTGGCCCGCGAGTGCTTCGGCCCCTCCGAGCGGGAGCTGCTCCAGCGCCGCATCGACGAGCTGGCCACCAGCCGTGCCGCGGTGGTCAGGGCCGTCGACGTCGAGCGGCGCCGGGTCGAGCGCGACCTGCACGACGGCGTCCAGCAGCGGCTCGTCGCCCTCGCCATGCTGCTCGGCAGAGCCCGCAGGGGCCGCACCCCCGAGCGCGCCGACGCCCTGCTCGAACAGGCCCACAAAGAGGCGCAGGAAGTCCTCACCGAACTGCGCGAGGTGGCCTGGCGGGTCTACCCCACCGCCCTCGACAGCCTGGGCCTTCGCGAGGCGCTCGGCGGGGTGTCGGAGCGGTGCGCGCTGCCCGTGCGCATGGAGTACGACGTACCGCAACCGCTGCCGTCCGCCGTCGAGACGGCCGCCTACTTCGTCGTGTCGGAGGCCGTGAACAACGCCGCCAAGCACTCGGCGGCCGACGAGGTCTTCGTCCGCGTACACGGGGACGGGACCTCCCTCGTCGTCCTCGTCCGGGACACCGGTACCGGCGGCGCCGACCCCTCGGGCAGTGGCCTGACCGGGCTGGGCAGCCGGGTCGCCGCCCTCGACGGCACACTGTGTGTCGACAGCCCCCTCGGGGGACCCACCACGATCACCGCGGAGCTGCCGTGCGCGTAATCCTCGCCGAGGACTCGACCCTGCTGCGGGAGGGCCTGGTCCGGCTGCTCGCCGAGGAGGGCCATGAGGTGCTGGCCGCCGTCGGTGACGCCGAAGCGCTCCTCGCCGAGGTCGAGGCGAAGACCCCGGACGTCGTCGTCACCGACATCCGGATGCCCCCGGACCACACCGACGAGGGCCTGCGCGCCGCGGTGCGCATCCGCGAGCTGCGCCCCGAGATCGGCGTGGTGGTCCTCTCCCAGTACGTGGAGCGCAACTACGCGGCGCAGCTGCTCACGTCGAGCGCCGAGCGGGTCGGCTACCTCCTCAAGGACCGCGTCGCCCAGGTCGAGGAGTTCCTCGACGCTCTGGAGCGGGTGCACGCCGGGGGCGCCGCCATCGACCCCGAGGTCGTCCGGCAGCTGCTCATCCGCACCACGCACGCCGACCCGCTGACCCGCCTCACCCCGCGCGAGCGCACCGTCCTTGAGGCGCTGGCCGAGGGGCACACCAACGCGGCCATCGGGCAGAAGCTGCACATCTCGCTGAGCGCGGTCGAGAAGAACCTGAACGCCATCTTCGACAAGCTGGGGCTGTCCCGGACGACCGGCTACAGCCGCCGGGTCCTCGCGGTGCTGCGCTACCTGGAGTCCTGAGCCGGTCCCCCGCGCCGCCCGGCCGCCCGCCGCCCGGGGACGCCCGCCGCCCGGGGCCGCCCGCCGCCCATCCGTACGTGGTCGACGTCGCGCGGGCGGCTTCTCCCCGGTCCTCCAGGTCAGCCTCGGCCTGACCCTCGCGGTCCTCATCGGCGCCACCGTGGTCCGTATGTTCCTGGTGCCGGCCACCATGGCCCTGCTCGGCCGGCACGCCTGGTGGGCGCCGCGGGGGTTCACGACAGGACCGCACCGTCCATGACCAGCGCCGCCACGAGACCCGCGGCCAGGAGCCAGGTGCCGAGCCTGGTGCGGCCGCGGCGGCTCAGCTCGATGACCACGCCGCAGAGGATGAGCAGCAGCCCGTAGACCCCGACGACCAGCACCGACGAACGGCTCGCCAGACGCAGCGCGAGGACCACCGCCGCCGCGGCCATCAGCAGTCCGGCCGCGGCGATGCGGGCGCGGCGGGCGCGGGCGGCCGGGGTGGGTCCCTCGGGCCGCTCGGGTCCCTCGGGCCGCTCGGGTCCCTCGGGTCCCTCGGGTTCCTCGGGCTTTGCGGTCGCGCTTTCCGGGGTTGCCGTCTGCTCGTCGTTCTTGGCCGTTGCGTCGGCGTCGGTCTGGTCGGGCGTGGTCATGAGAGTGGATCGTAATCGTTCACACAAGCGGGGCCGCGGAGTTGTCTTCCTTCACCACGGGTCCCTCACGAGCGGGGCTCACCCCCGCAGATACGCCAGGACCGCCAGCACCCTGCGGTGAATTCCGTCCGCCGGCGGCAGGTCCAGCTTCCCCAGGATGTTGCCGATGTGCTTGCCCACCGCCGCCTCGGATACGACCAGTTCAGCCGCGATCGCCCCGTTCGACTTCCCCTCCGCGACCAGCGCGAGGACCTCGCGCTCGCGCGGCGTCAGCTGCTCCAGCGGGTCGCGCCGCCGCCGCAGCAACTGCCGTACGACCTCCGGGTCGACGACCGTGCCGCCCCGCGCGACCCGCGTGAGTCCCTCGATGAACTGCTCGACCTGGCCCACGCGGTCCTTGAGCAGGTAGCCGACGCCGGTGCCGTCCCCGGTGTCCAGGAGCTCGGCCGCGTAGGACCGTTGGACGTACTGGCTGAGCACGAGGACCGGCAGCGTCGGCCGCTGCGCCCTGAGCGCGACCGCCGCCCGCAGTCCCTCGTCCTGGAAGCCGGGCGGCATCCGCACATCGGTGACGACGATGTCCGGTTCGTACGCCGATACGGCGTCCCGCAGCGCCTCCGCGTCGCCGACCGCGGCGACCGTTTCGTGCCCGAAGCGGCCGAGGACGCCTATGAGGCCCTCGCGCAGCAGCACGCTGTCCTCTGCGAGGACGACCCTCAGGCTTGGGGCTGGGGTCGCGTTCGGGGCTGGGGTCGCGTTTGGGGATGGGGTTGGCACGGGATCTCCACGGACAGGACTGTCGGACCACCCGGCGGGCTGGTGACCGTCAGTGTGCCATCGAGGACCGCGAGCCGGTCGGCGAGCCCGGTCAGACCCGTACCGCGGGCCGGGTCCGCGCCGCCGCGGCCGTCGTCGCGCACCTCGACACGGAGGACTCCGTCGGTGTGCGCGGCCGTGATGTGTGCCCTGGTCGCGCCGCTGTGCCTGCCGACGTTGGCGAGGGCCTCGCGGACCGCGAAGTACCCGGCGGACTCGACGGACTCGGACAACCTCGGCAGCGCCATGTCGGCCGTCTCCACGCCGGCCGTCTCCACGGGTACTGCGGAGCGGTCCGCTGCGTCCTCTATGGCCGCCGCCAGGCCGTAGTCGGCGAGGACCTGCGGGTGGATGCCGCGGATGAGTTCCCGCAGTTCGGTCAGGACGTGCCCCGCCTCGTCGTGCGCGGCGGCCAGTTGCCCGGCGAGGGCGCTGCCGGGCTCGGCGTCGAGCCGGGCGAGGCCGAGGCGCATCGTGAGCGCGACCAGCCGCTGCTGTGCCCCGTCATGCAGGTCCCGTTCGATCCGCCGCCGTTCGGCTTCGAAGGCGTCGACGAGCCGGGCCCGGGAGCGGGTGACCTCGGCGAGGCTGGCGGCGAGTTCCGCCTCGCGCGGGGCGAGCAGGAGGCGGGTGAACGCGGCGCGGGCGGCCGCGTACGCGCCGAGGGGATACGCGAGGGCCGCTAGTAGGAGCAGGCCGAGGAGCGCGGTGCCGCCTGCCGCCGGGTAGGCGTCGACGACCCACAGCTTGGCGGGGCGGATGTCGTGGCCGGGGCCGCCGGTGAGGGCGAGGTGCGCGGGGGCGGCGACGAGTAGGGCGGGGAAGGCGACGGTGCAGGCCAGGACGAGGAGGTCCAGGGGCCACAGGACGAGGGCGAGCAGGGCGGTGTGGGCCAGCTCGCGCCAGGTCGCCTGCTCCTTCAGGCGGAGCCGGAACCAGGCCTGGATGCCAGGGGCTTCCGGGGTGCGGTGGGGGGTGGGCGCCGGGGCGGGGTCGATGAGCAGCATGCGGCGGCGTTCCAGGGCGGCGATGGGGACGCCGGAGAAGGTGAGGGCGGTGAGGAGGGGGATGCCGACCAGTACGAGCACGAGGGCTGCCCCTACGGCGGTCAGGGCGGCGCCGATGACGAGTACGGCGGCACCGAGGAGGGCGCCGCCGAGGAGGTAGGCGGCGCTGCGCCAGGGCGCGCTGCTCAGGAGGTAGTCCCGCCGCCACAACCCGACCCACACGCTGTCCCGAACCATGGGCTTCACGGTATGGGGTTGGGGGGCCGGCGGGTGGGGCGCCTGGGGTGCGTCTTAGGGGCGGGGCCGTGGGGGTACGTCCGTGCTCGCCATCTTGGCGCGGGACCTTTGCTGCTTCGCCCACCCTCATGACCACCACTGTGCTCCGCGCGCACATACCCCCACGTCCCCTCAGGAGCGCGAGCGCCTGCGGGCCGTCGTCGGCTCGTGCCCTCCCTCGACCGCGCGCGAGCACCTGCGGGCCGTCCCTGTTCCTCTGTTCCCCTCGGGGTCGTATTCGACTGCGGGTGGCGCCCCGTCTTTCCCTGCCCCTACCTCGGCGTCTCGACGCCGAGTAACGGGCGGGTGGGTGGGAGACATCCGGCGCGGAGCGGCGGGTTAGGGGATACCGCCGGGTACTCGGGGCGCCGCGGGGTGCGCAACCCCGGCCTGCCCCTACCTCGGCGTCTCGACGCCGAGTAACGGGCGGGTGGGTGGGAGACGTCCGGCGCGGAGCGGCGGGGTAGGGGATGCCGCCGGGTACTTGTACCGCCCTGCGGGGTGCGCAACCCCGGCCTGCTCCTAGCTCGGCGTCTCGACGCCGGGTTACGGGCGGGTGGGTGGGAGACGTCCGGCGCGGAGCGGCGGGGTAGGGGATGCCGCCGGGTACTCGGGGCGCCGCGGGGCGGGAAGGCCGCCGGGGACGTCAGAGGCGCAGTAACGACTCACGGCCATGCTCGCGGAAGCGGCCCCGCAGGGCCGCCACGTCCGCCGCCGTCAGCCTGCGGTACGCGGAACCAGAGGGACGCCACCACACGGGGTCCGCACAGCGGAACCCCTCCCCCCGCAACACCGCCCGCGCCACCTTGTTCGTCGCCGTCACCGGCATCCGCCGCACCACGCGCACGAAGCGGGGCATCATCTTCGTCCCCAGATCGGGCTGCGCCAGCAGGAACTCCGCGAAGGCCGGCGGATCGAAGCCCACCCCCTCCGCCGGCGCCACCGCCGCCATGACTTGATCACCCGCCACCGGATCCGGCACCGCGTACACCGCGACGGCCACCACCCCCGGGTACCGCGCGACGATGTTCTCGATCATCGCCGCCGCGAGGTTCTCGCTGTCGACCCTCAGCCGGTCATCCGTACGCCCCGCGAAGTAGAGGTACCCGCGCTCGTCCCGGTAGAAGAGGTCCCCGGTCCAGTACCAGCCGCCCCGCACCCGCTCGGCCTGCGCCTCGTCGTTGCGCCAGTACCCCTCGAAGGGATTCGGCCCCCGGTTGACCAACTCCCCTATCGCGGCGCGGCCATTGAGGAGCCGCCCGTCATCCGTGAACCGCGCCGCCTCGCACTCCCGCAGCGTCACGGAATCGACCACCGCGAGGTCGTCCCCGGGCGCCGCCCGCCCGATCGCCCCCGGCGGCGTCCCCGGCGTACGCTGGATCGCCGCTCCGCCCTCCGACGAGCCGTAGCCCTCCACGAGCCGCACCCCGAACCGCTCCTCGAAGCGCGCCGCGTCCACGGCCCCCGCCTCGGTCCCGAACCCGGCCCGCAGCGGATTCTCCCGGTCGTCCGGCCGCTCGGGCGTGGCCAGGAGGTACTGCACGGCCCGCCCCACGTAAGTGAAGTACGTGGCCCCGAACTCCCTTACGTCGGGCAGGAACCGCGAGGCGGAGAAGCGGCGGCGCAGCGCCACCCCCGCGCCCGCCGCCAGCGCGGGCGCCCAGTCCGCGATCACCGCGTTGCCGTGGAACATGGGCATGCAGATGTAGTGCGTGTCGCTCGGCCGGATCCCGAAATGGGTGACGAGGGAGCGGCCCGCCGCCGCGAGCCGGCCCTGGCTGCAGATCGCCGCCTTGGGGGCGCCCGTGGACCCGGAGGTGAAGTAGAGCAGCATGCGGCTCGCCGGGCCCACGGTCCGCGCGATCTCCGGTTCCGCGTCGGCGTAGGGGGCGAGCAGGGCCTCGTACTCCTCGGTGTCGGTCACCAGCACGCGTACGCCCGGCAGTTCGAGGCCGTCGAGCAGCGGCAGCCGAACCTGTTCGGTGACGAGGATCCGGCAGTCGGTGTGCAGGATGTCGCGGGCCAGTTCGGCGCCGCGCCGGGTGGGGTTGATGCCCGCCACCGCCACCCCGGCGAGCGCCGCCGCGCTCAGCCACAGGGGGTATTCGGGGGTGTTGTCGAGCAGGACCCCTATGTGGGGTTCACCCCGGCTCGACAGCAGGTCGGCGAGGAGCGCGGCCCTGGCCGCGGCGCCCGCCGTGACGTCGTGGTGGCTCAGCGCGCCGTCCGCCCAGCGCAGGCCGGTGCGGTGGTCCTCCCACCGCGCCTGTACGAGTTCCGCGACCGTGCTCCCGGTGCTCCCCATGACCGCGCACCATAGTTGACGGCCCGTCAGATGGGGAGAGTGTCGCGGGCGAGTGGCGGCTCTGACACTGCCTTATGGCCGTTGCCCTCGTGCGGCTCCGCGTACGCCGTGAGGTCGTGCACGGCGTACGCGGAACCTGCTCGCGGGGTGCGGGGAAGCGCCTCAGGCACGGTTCAGAATTTGACGTCCGAGCAGGCGTAGAACGCGTTCGCCGTGTCGGCGACCGTCCAGACCGCGACGATCACGTGGTGACCGCTGCGGCCGCCGGGGATCGTGCCGCTGTGCGAGAGCGTCGCGGGCGGCTGCTGGCTGTTGTACGGGACGCTGAGGAACGGCGTGGTGTCCAGGGCGGCCCTGGTCACCGGCTTGCTGTCGTCCCAGCCCTGCTTGGTGATGTAGTACTTGAAGTCAGTGGTGCGATGACGGGCGGTGAACTGCCAGCGGAACGTGTAGTTCTGCCCACCGCTCACCTGCGTCGCGGGCCAGGCGGCGCCGCTCGGCGTCTTCGGCGAGTTGAGCTGGTTGAAGCCCGCTATGCCCGCCGAGCAGATCTTGCCGTCCGCGGGGCCCCCGGCGGGGAAGCCCTTGGGGCCCTCGACGCTCTGCGGTTCGTACTGGATGGAACCGCAGTTGGTCACCACGCCCTTGGCGCAGTTGATCTGCCGGCTGGCGGGCAGATCCGTGTAGCCGTGGCTGCTGGCGCCACCGGCGGAGAGCGCGAACGCGCCGACCGTGGTGAGGCCGACCATGGCCGCGTACACCTTCTTGTTACGCATGTGCCGCTCCTGACCGAACATGGGGAAGTTCCGTGAGACGTGCGCGCACTGCGGTCTAGACCAAGTTCAGATTATTGCCGTTAGTTGAACATGTCCATACCAACCGTGGAGGGGATCCGTCCGGGCCGTGAACGGGAACCTGACGACAGGAACGGGCAGTTGTGCACCACGGTGCCCGGTCAGCGCTGTTCCACGCGCCCTGTGTAGAACGCCACCGTCAGGTCCTTCACCAACGCCTTGCGCTCGTAGTCGTCCAGCTCCACCAGGCCCCGCGTGGTCAGCCGTGTCACGGTGTCCTCGACGGAGTCGACCACCGAGGTCAGCACCGTGTCGCGGTGGCGCGCGTCGAGCGCGGCGACCCGGCTGCGCTGCATCGCGGCGGCGACCTCGGGCGCGTACTCGATACGGGTCGGCTGAGCCGAGAACACCTCGACGCCGACCGCCTCCGCCTCGGCGGCGAGCGCCCGCGTCAGCGCGGCGCCCACGGCGTCCGCGTCACGCAGAGTGGGCGCGTCGTCGTGGAACGCGTCGGCCGGCAGCCGCGAGAGCACGCGTGCGGTCGTCGCCTCCGCGCACTCCCGCAGGTACTCCTGGTGGTCCTCGACCGCGAGCGTCGCCCGCGCGGTGTCCTTGACCCGCCAGACGAGGAGGACGACGACGCGCAGCGCGACCCCGTCCCGGTCCACGGCGGGCATCGGCTCGCTCCGCCAGTGCCGCAGACGTACGTCGACACGGCGGCGCAGGAGCAGAGGGTTCACCCACATCAGGCCCGTGCGGCGGACAGTGCCCCGGTAGCGGCCGAAGAGGCTCAGCACCCACGCCCGGCCGACCCGTCCCCGCGCCAGCCCGCCGAACCCGAAGAGGCCGAGCGCCCCGGAGCCGGCGAGCGAGGCCCACTGGGCGGCCCCGAGCCCGGCCCCCGCGTGCCCGGGCAATCCCGTGACGCGCAGCGCGGGCTCGGGCAGGAACCCCGCCCACCACAGCGAGAGCGCGCACCCGGCGGCGCCGGCGCACCCGCCGAGCACGCCGGCGAAGCCGGGCAGCACCCGCGCCCGGCGTTCCACGAGCGCGGGGTCGACGTCGGGCGCCGGACGCGCCACGGCTTCGGCGGGCGCGGTCGCCGGGCGCCGTACCGCCTTCGGCTGCTCCCCCGTACCCTGCCTGCTTCGTACCGCCTTCGGCTGCTCCCCCGTACCCTGCCTGCGCCGCACCACGGCCGGCCTCAGCGGGACGCCCGTCACGTCGTCCGGGTCGTCGCGGAAGAGGAGGTGGACGGGGATCTCGGTGGTGGCCTCAGTCTGAATCACCCGCCCCGCCCGCACGGCGACCGCTTCGTGCGCGGCACCGCTCTGCGGGGGGTGGGGCTGAGCTTTGGGCTGGGGCTGGGCTTTGGGCTGGGGCTGAGGTTGGGGCTGGGCCTGGGATTGTGAAGCTGCCGTCGCGCTCATCCGTGCCTCCGCCTCATTCATGCCTCGATCTCGCTCTCGCACCGGTCCCGCCTGCCCGTGCGCCGGGCCCGTCCGTGCGTCCGTCGGACCCGCCTGCCCCTGCGCCGAACCCGTCCACACGTCCGCCGACCCCGCCAGGCCCTGCGCCGAACCCGCCCACACGTCCGCCGACGGACTCATCCGCACCCGCGCCGAATCCACCCGCCCCCGCCCCCGCATCGACCTCATCCGTGCATACGCCGATCCCGCCCGCCGTCGCCCACGCCTGTCCCACCTCCCCCGCACGGCCCCGGCCCCGCCCACGGCCCTCACCGGAACAGCCTCCGCCACGTCTCCGGCCCCGGATAGCCGTTGGCCGCCGCGCCACGCCAGCCCTGGGCGCGCTGGAACGCCTCCACGTTGCGTCGGTCGCTCTCGCTCCAGACCGGGTCCGGGCCCCGGCCCGGGCCCCCCGTGTAGTACCTGCCATAGCCCTTCCGCACCAGCTGCCTCCCGAGCTGCTCGACCGCCGCATGCGACTGGCCGGGGCGGAAGACGCCCCTGCCGGGAAAGGCAGGGCGAGCCTCCGCGCCGCTCCCGCCGACCCCCGCGCCCGCCGCCGGGATGTCCCGTCCCTTCCCCTGCATCAGGTACGACCACGTCGTCGGCCCCGGCAGCCCGTCCGCGTCCGCGCCCCGCCAGCCCTGCGCCAGCTGGAACGCCCGCGTCGCCCTGCGGTCCGCCTCGGTCCAGCGCGGCCCGGGGCCCGACCGGTAGAACCGCTTGCCGCCACGGGCGACCAGGGCCTTGCCGAGCCGCGTCACGTACTTGTTGTCCGCCCCCGGACCGAAGGCCCCGGCACCCGGGTACGGCGTCACCGCGGAGCCCGCGCCGCTCGCCTTGCCGCCCGCCGGGTCCTCCACGGCCCCCACGGCCCCCACGTCCTCCGCGGCGCCCTCCACCCCCTTGAAGCGATAGGCCACATAGCGGTTCGCGTTCGCCCAGTAGGCATAGGGCGTCGCCTGTTTGCGGGCGTGTGGCCTTGCTTGTTCGTATGCCACGTAAAACGTCTGCGTACTGTCCGTCCACCCCCCGAAAATCGTCACGTGAGAACCGTTGGTGGGGTTCGCCGGATTGTGGAAGAGGAGAATGTCGCCGGGCCGGAGCTGCTCCTTGGCAATACGGGTCCCGTACTTGTCGAGGGTGCCCGTCCATTCGTTGCCGCTCAGGTTCCAGGCCATCGAGACAAAGCCCGAGCAGTCCTGGCGGTAGCCGTCGGTCCAGTACTCGCTCATGCTGTACGGCACCCGCGCGGTGACCCACGTCTGGGCCCGCTCGATGATCTCCGTACGGGTGATCGCCCGGTAGGTCGAGCCCGCCGACGTGCCCGCGCCGCCGTGCAGCGGGCTGACCCCGCCCTGCGGCGTGTCCGGTCCGTCCGGCGCCGGCCGGGGATCGGGCCTGGTCGGACGGGCACCCGCGTCCGCCAGGGCCACGGCCGGCAGCGCCTGGCCGCCGAGCACCGTGCCGGCCGCCGCCACGAGGACGAGGGCGCGGCGCGCGCCGTGCGCCGCCGGGTGGCCCCCGAGGCGCAGCGGGAGCGCGTGCGCCATCGAGCGCCGCCAGTGGATACAGCCGGGGCAGTCGCAGTCGCTCTCGGGATCGAATTCCACGAATACCGGAGCGTCCTCCATGCGATTTCCCTCACACCCCTGAAAAGAATGTCCGCGAATCTGCACATCCGTCAGTTTCTCAACTGTCCGGCGATACCGCATGTTGACGGTCCGAATGATGTATCCGGCCCGCCAGGGGCCCTCGCCACGTGCGCCGGGGAGACGGGGGTGGTCGGGAGCACCCCGGCACATCCGGTAGAGTTCTCCAGGTCAGCAGGCGCCGCTAGCTCAGTTGGTTAGAGCAGCTGACTCTTAATCAGCGGGTCCGGGGTTCGAGTCCCTGGCGGCGCACAGACAGCGAAGGCCCCCCGTTCACGCGGGGGGCCTTCGTGTATGCGGGGGCCTTCGCCGTCCCCTCGGCACGCCACCCCTACCGCTACGGTTGCGCCATGGCGCGCGACATCCAGGAGCGGATCAAGAAGCTCATCCTCGATTCCCGGCTGCCCTCCGGGGCCTCGCTCCCCACCGAGCCCGAACTGATGGAGCGCCTGGGGGTCAGCAGGAACTCCGTACGGGAGGCCCTCAAGGCACTCCAGGCCATGGGCATCGTAGAGATCCGGCACGGTTTCGGGACGTACGTCGGCCCGATGTCGGTCGCGCCGATGATCGAGGGCCTCGCGTTCCGCACGGTCGCCGGCCATTACCGCGGCGAGGACAGCCTGCTCCAGCTCCTTGAGCTGCGCGAGGCCGTGGAGACCGGGCTGATCGCGCGCCTCGCGGGCCGCGTCCCGGCGGCCGACCTCGCCGAACTCGACGCCTTGGCGGACCGCATGGACGCCGAGGCGGCCTCCCCTCAGGGCGCCGTGCGCGCCGAGACCGACCGCGCCTTTCACGCCGCGCTCTACCGCGGGCTCGGCAATCCGCTCCTCGGCGAGGTCCTGGAGGCGTTCTGGGACGCCTTTCACAAGGTCCGCACAGATCTGGTGGACGTACCGCAGGATCCCAAGATCACCTGCCGCCAGCACCGCGAGATCCTGGAGGCCGTGCGCTCGGGTGACGCCCTCCGGGCCGAGCGGGCCATACGGGAACACTTCGGCAACATTCGAACACGTTTGGGCACACCTGCACCAAGAGACACCTCAGATAGCTCGTTTGACCGGTAAACGCCTTGTTTCGCCCTTGCGATCATGCTGGAGGGCGTAGAAACCTGTTCGGGAGCCATCGGCTCTCATGAGGCGGGCGGCACGGGGCAGTTGGGGGCTCCCGCGTCCGCGGCGGGGCAGGGCTGGGGGGCCTCGCTCACGAAGCGATGTCGAGGGGGGCATCACTGCGACCGGAGGCGTGCCGGTCCCTGTCTGAGGGGACGGTGGCCTGCCACTGACACGTCCGTGAGGGTCGTGGGGAACCCGCCGGGCGGATGGAACCAAGGACACGCGGGCGAAACCGCGTGCGGGGGGATGACCATGACGTCGACGCCGACGGGGGCGCGGCAGAACGACCCGTCAGAAACGACCCGGCTGCGAGTGCCACCGCACAGGACCGGTGGCTTCCGCCGCATCAAGAAGACCCTGCCGCGGTACGACTACGAGCACTACAGCCGGCTCGCCGGGCCGCTGACGCAGCCCGACCCGGGCAAGCCCTACCGGGTGAGGTACCGCTCACTGCTCTCGCAGGAGCCGCACAGAGTACGGGCCGCGCTGATGCTGGGCGCGGCCCCACTGCTCTCGCTCGTCCTGCTCGGCTGGCTGCTCCAGCCCGAACACTGGACGAAGCGGGACTACGTCGCGAACGACTGGCTGCCCGTCCTCGACGTCGTCATGCTCGTCTCGATCGGCCTGATCGAGTTCTTCCGCTGTATGAACGTGCTCTCCAACGCGCACGCGACGCTGGTGGCACGGGACCCGGTCCCGGTGGTGCCCGAGACCGGCACCAGAGTCGCCTTCCTCACCTCGTTCGTGCCCGGCAAGGAGCCGATCGAGATGGTGACGAAGACCCTGGAGGCCGCGGTCAGGATCCGCCACCGCGGCGTGCTGCACGTCTGGCTCCTCGACGAGGGCGACGACCCGGAGGTCAAGGAGGTCTGCCGGCGGCTCGGCGTGCACCACTTCTCCCGCAAGGGCGTGGCGAGGTGGAACACGGCGAAGGGCCCGCACCGCGCCAGGACCAAGCACGGCAACTACAACGCCTGGCTGGACGCGCACGGCGACGCCTACGACTACTTCGCCTCCGTGGACACCGACCACGTCCCGATGCCGAACTACCTGGAGCGGATGCTCGGCTTCTTCCGCGACGAGAACGTCGGCTTCGTCATCGGCCCGCAGGTCTACGGCAACTACGACAACTTCGTCACCAAGGCCGCCGAGTCGCAGCAGTTCCTCTTCCACGCGCTGATCCAGCGGGCCGGCAACGCCTACGGCGCCCCGATGTTCGTCGGTACCTCTAACGCCGTACGCATTAAGGCGCTGAAGCAGATCGGGGGCCTGTACGACTCGATCACCGAGGACATGGCGACCGGCTTCGAGATCCACCGCGCCACGAACCCGGCGACCGGCAAGAAGTGGAAGTCGGTCTACACACCCGACGTGCTCGCGGTCGGCGAGGGCCCGAACGCCTGGACGGACTTCTTCACCCAGCAGCTGCGCTGGTCGCGGGGGACGTACGAGACGATCCTCAAGCAGTTCTGGAAGGCGCCGTTCTCGCTGCCGCCGGGCCGTCTCTTCAACTACACGATGATGGTCATCTTCTACCCGATGTCCGCCATGAACTGGATCCTGGCGGCGCTGAGCTGCGCGCTCTTCCTGGGTCTCGGCGCGTCCGGCGTGAACATCGACCCGACCATCTGGCTGATGCTGTACGGCAACGCCTCGGCGCTCCAGATCGGCCTCTACATCTGGAACCGCAGGCACAACGTCTCCCCGCACGAACCCGAGGGCTCCGGCGGTGTGGCGGGCATGGTGATGTCGGCGCTCTCCGCCCCGATCTACGCGCGCTCACTGCTCGACGCGGCCCTGCGCCGCAAGAGCAGGTTCGTGGTGACCCCCAAGGGCGACTCGGCCAGCCCGGACACGCTGTTCGGGACCTTCCGCATCCACCTGTTCTTCATCGTGGTCTTCGGTGCCTCGATGGCCGCCTCCTTCCTGTACGGCCACTCCCACCCGGCGATGATCATCTGGGCCTCGTTCGCCCTGCTGATCACGGCGGCGCCGATCTTCGCGTGGCGCTGGGGCATGCGGCAGGAGAGGAAGAAGCCCGCACCGCCCGCGCTCGAAGCGGTGGTTCCGCGGCCGAAGCCCAGCTGGGCGTCGTCCGAGCAGACGATGCCGATCTCCCTTGGGGGACGTGAGAAATGAAAGACCGTTCGAGCCGTCGCCGCGCCCGCCGCATCGCGATAGGCGCGGCGGTCGTCCTCGCGCTGGCGGGGATGAACGGCCCATGGCTGTGGCGCGTGGGCTCCGAGAAGTACCACGACTACAAGATCAACCAGCCGGAGTACAAGGCCGACAACGGCCACTGGGACATCGTGGAATTCCCCGAGGAGTACCGGCAGAACACGATCCACGCGGCGCTCCTGCACACCGGCAAGGTCCTGCTGGTCGCCGGTTCCGGCAACGACCAGGGCAACTTCGACAAGAAGAAGTTCGACACCCGGCTGTGGGACCCGGTCAAGAAGACCATCAAGAAGATCCCGACGCCCACCGACCTGTTCTGCACGGGTCACACCCAGCTCGGCAACGGCAATCTGCTGATCGCCGGCGGCACGCAGCGCTACGAGAAGCTCAAGGGCGACGTCACCAAGGCCGGCGGCCTGATGATCGTCCACAACGAGGACCCGGACGAGCCGAAGACGATTCCCGCCGGCACGAAGTTCACCGGCAAGAAGAACGGCAAGACGTTCGTCTCCCAGGACAACGTCCTCGTGGAGAAGGCGAAGAAGGTCTTCGACAAGCGGACCGGGAGGTTCCTGCGCACGGAGGCGGGTCTCGGCCGGGTCTACGTAGAAGCCGCCAAAAGCGGCGCCAAGTACGAGACGGGGACCCAGGACAATTACCGCGTCGAGGGCATGAAGGGCTCCGACAAGCGCAACGTCTACGGCATGGCGCAGAAGCTCGCCCTGGACAAGAAGGACTTCCAGGGGATCAAGGACGCCTTCGAGTTCGACCCGGTGGCCGAGCGGTACATCAAGGTCGACCCGATGAACGAGGCGCGCTGGTACCCCACGCTGACCACGCTCACCGACGGCAGGATCCTCTCCACCTCGGGCCTTGACGAGATCGGCCAGCTGGTGCCGGGCAAGAACGAGGTGTACGACCCGAAGACCAAGAAGTGGACGTACACCAAGGGCATCCGGCAGTTCCCGACGTACCCGGCGATCTTCCAGATGACCGACGGCAGGCTCTTCTACTCCGGTTCCAACGCGGGCTACGGCCCCGCCGACGTCGGCCGCAAGCCCGGCATCTGGGACCTTCGGACCAACAAGTGGCAGGGCGTCCCCGGTCTGAGCGACCCGGGGCTCATGGAGACCTCCGGCACGGTCGAGCTGCCGCCCGCCCAGGACCAGAAGTACCTGGTGGTCGGCGGCGGCGGCGTGGGCGAGTCCAAGAGGTCCAGCGAGAAGACCCGCATCGTCGACCTGAAGGCGGACGAGCCGCGCTTCGTCGACGGTCCCCCGCTGGAGAAGGGCACGCGCTACCCGCAGATGTCCACGCTGCCGGACGACACCGTGCTGATCTCCGGCGGCTCGGAGGACTACCGCGGGCGCGGCGACTCCAACATCCACCAGGCGCGGATCTACGACGCCGGGACCGGGGAGATGCGGCGGGTCGCGGACCCGGAGGTGGGCCGCAACTACCACGCCGGGTCGGTCCTGCTCCCCGACGGCCGCGTGATGTTCTTCGGCTCCGACTCGCTCTACGCCGACAAGGCCAACACCAAGCCGGGCGTCTTCGAGCAGCGCATCGAGATCTACAGCCCGCCGTACCTCTACCAAGGCTCGCGGCCGGCCCTCGGCAAGGGCCCGAAGACCATCGCGCGGGGCGGCTCCGGGACCTTCCCGACCCCGCACTCCTCGGCCATCAAGGCGGCCCGCCTCATCCGGCCCAGCGCCTCCACGCACGTCACGGACATCGACCAGACGTCGATCGCGCTGGACCTGGAGAAGTCGCGGGGCAAGGTGACGGTGACGGTCCCGAAGAATCGGAGCCTGGTGGAAACGGGCTGGTACATGCTTTTCGTGACGGACGACCAGGGCGTCCCGAGCAAGGCGCGGTGGGTCCACGTCCGGTGAGCAGCCGCCCCGTAAGGGGCGCGGGGAACTGCGCGAGCAACCACAAAGAAGCCGCAGACGCATCTGCCGAGATCCCGGCAGTCGCGTCTGCGGCTTTCCCCTCGCTGAGCGCGCAGTTCGCCGCGCCCCTAGGGCCTGTCTGACAATTCGCGTCGTCGCCCGGAGGGAGGCAGGCGGGAATTGTCAGACAGGCCCTAGGGAGGCGACCCCTACGAGGCGTTCCTCGCCAGGCCGAGCGCGTACTCCGGCCACCACTCGCCCGCCTTGGGGCCACCCCGGCACGTCCCGTCGGACTCCCCCGGCCGCTTGACCCACAGATACGCGTCGACGAGCGGATCGTCCGTCTTCGTCGTCGGCGTCTCGCCGAGCGCCCGCCCCGGCGGGTTGCACCAGGGGTCCTTGCCCTTGTCGTAAGGGCCGTTGCCGTTGCGGCCCGTGTCGATGACGAACGGCTTGCCGCCGATCTTCGCCGAGAGCTTCTTGCCGAACTCCGTACTGTCCTCGGTGGTCTGGAAGTTGGAGACGTTCACCGAGAAGCCGTCGGCCTGCTCGACGCCGGACCGCTTCAGGGGCTCCCAGAGCGAGTCGGGGTTCTGCCAGCCCGCGTTGCCCGCGTCGAGGTACACCTTGGTGTTCTTCAGGGACTTGAGTGTGGTGATGGCGCCCTTGAGGAGGTCGTAGCGCTCCTCGTGGAACTGCTCGGGCGTGCAGTTGTCGACCATGTGCAGCACCGCGTCGGGCTCCAGGATCACCGTGGCGCGCCGGTCGCCGATGCCCTTGGCGACCTGGTCGACGAAGGCGCGGTACGCGTTGCCGTCGGCCGCGCCGCCGCCCGAGTACTGGCCGCAGTCGCGGTGCGGGATGTTGTAGAGGACCAGCAGGGCGTCCCGGTCCGCCTTCTCGGCGGCCTCTGTGAAGCCGCGGGCCTGTTCCTCGGCGTTCTCCGGGACGATCCACTCGGACACCGGCTGCTCGGCGATCCGCCGGATCAGCTCGGCCTCGTCCTTCTTGCCGTCCTTCTCGTACGAGGCGACCTGCTTGGCCGCGGTCCCCTCCGGGTTGACCCAGTACGGGTCCTTGCTCTTCGGCTGCTGCTCCGGAGGCCGGCCCGAAGACTTGTCCTCCGGGTCACCACCGGAGGAGGAGCACGCGGAAAGGAGCAGCGCGGCCCCCGCGAGCGCCACCCCCGTCCGCACCCCCCTGGCCGCGAGACCATGTCCGCGGCGGGTGTCTTTGCGGTACATCCACTCCCCCTTGGGTGCACTGTCCGTATCTCAATCCTGACATACGGTCCTTTGCCCCACGAGAGCTGTCACCAAGGGCCGTTACCGTGCGCGTCGGCAGGGTAGGCAGAGCGTGCGGAGAGGGGAGGAGAGGGCCATGGGGGACCACCCATGCGAACTGCGGCTCGCGGAGATCCTGGTGGAGAGCGCGGACACGCTGACCGACGATTTCGACCCCGAGGGCTATCTGCGGCGGCTCTCGGACCACTCCGTGGAACTGCTCGGCGCGCAGGGCGCGGGCGTGATGTACACCGGCGGGGGCGGCGAGGTCCGCCTCATCACCGGGAGCAGGCGGCCGGCGGCGGTACGCGCCCTGTTGGCGGCACAGCACCGGGGCGGTCCGTGTCTCGAGGGCTTCGGAACGGGCAGGCCCGTGCCGCCGGTCCGGATCGACCGCGCCGAAGTGGCGTCCCGCTGGCCCGCGTTCGCCGCGCGGGCCGGTGAGCACGGCGTCACGGCGACGTCGGCGGTGCCGCTGCGGCACCGCGGCCCGGTCATCGGGGTGCTCAACGTCTTCGTGTCGCAGGCGCGCGGGACCGAGCCCGCCGAGCGGGAGCTGCGGCTCCTGCGGGTGCTCGCGGACGCCGCGGCGGTGGGCCTGCACAACCACCGCACGCACACGCGGTACCGCACGCTGTCCGCACAGCTCCAGGGGGCGCTGGACAGTCGTATCCGCATCGAACAGGCCAAGGGCGTCCTGGCCGAACGCTGGAACACGGGGGTGGACGACGCCTTTGAGGCGCTGCGGTGTTACGCGCGCAGGGAGCGCCGGCTCATCGACGCGGTCGCCGCGCAGGTCATCGAGGGAACCCTCGGCGTCGAGGAGTTGCGGCGGGTGCGACCCGGGCGGTCCTGAGAGGGCGGTCCTGACAGGGCGGGCCGGGCCACGGAGGGACGCGGGGCCAACCGCGTGGCCCACTTGGCGCCGTCCGTCGCGGGGCAGCCCGGTCGGCGGCTCCCGGGGGGAGCGGGTCGCCGATCGGGCCAGGTGAGCCCGGCGGCCGGCGGAGCCGCCCTGACCTGGCGCGTGTTGACAGGGACGCGACGCACTGGGACTCTCCGTGACGACAAGTCCATACATCGAGGCGACGGTTGTCAGGAACCCGGTGCGAATCCGGGACGGTCCCGCCACTGTGACCGCGTACGCACGCTCGTACGCGGAAGTCAGGAACTGAGCCGTCGTCCTCCTGCCATGGGGCGTGGAAACCCCAGAAGGAGGCCCACCGGTATGTCCCTGCACTCCGCAGCTCCGCACACCGACACCACGGCGAGCCAGGCCGCCGTGACGCAGACCCGCGACTGGCTGATCGCATCGGCCGCCGCGGTCATCGCGCTCATCGCGCTGTACGCCGTGTTCATGGACAACGGCTCGCTGATCTCGGCGACCGGCGACTACCTCCACGAGTTCGCGCACGACGGCCGGCACCTCTTCGGCGCCCCGTGCCACTGACCGGGCGGACGGACACGAGCACCATGCCCACATCACCCGTACTCCCGTTGCTCGGACGCGGCCTGGTGGCGGGAGGAGCGGCGGGCCTCACCGCCGGCCTCTTCTCCCTGCTGCTCGCCGAGCCCCTGATGGACCGCGCGATCCGCGCCGAGGAGAGACGCTCGGCCGCCGAGGAGCACGCGCAGCACGGCGCGGCGCAGGCCGTCCAGCACCATGAGGAGCTGTTCAGCCGCTCCACCCAGCACGGCGGCCTGGTCGTGACCGCGGTCGTCGCGGGTCTTGCCCTCGGCGTGCTGGTCGCCGTCGCGTACGCCGCGGTGCACCGGCGGGATCCGCGCGCGCTGCCGTGGCCGCGTGCGCTGGCCTTCTGCGGCGCGGCCTTCCTCGCGGTCTCGCTCCTGCCCGGGATCCGCTATCCGGCGAACCCGCCGGGCGTCGGCGACGCGGGCACCGTCGGTGACCGCCAGGCGCTCTGGCTCGCCTCGGTCGCCATCGGCGTGCTCGGCATGTTCCTCGTGCGCCAGGTGTACGTGCGCCTCGTCACGCGTCCCGAACCGGTGCGGCACATCGCGACGGCGCTCACCGCGGTCGCCGTCCTCCTTGTGCTCTTCCTGCTGCCGGGCAACCCGGACCCGGTGCCGGTCGAGGCGTCGCTGCTGTGGGAGTTCCGCATGCTGTCGCTCGCCTCGCACGCCCTGCTGTGGGCGGTGTTCGCGGCGGTCTTCGGCGCCCTGGGGGTGCGCGCGGCGGCCCGGAGCGCCGTCGAGGTGGCCGCTCCGGCCCCGTCGCCGGCCGGGCAGCGGGTCGCCTGACCGGGGGGTGGCGCCGGGGCTAGCGCCGCACTCCCGTGAGGTACGCCGAGACGATCACGTTCGCCGTGTAGGTGCGGGTGGCCCGGTCGAAGGTGCCGCCGCAGGTGATGAGGCGCAGTTCGGCGCGGCCCTCCTCGTGGGGGCCGTAGGCCTTCTTCGCGTCGAAGCGGTCGCTGGTGACGACCTGGACGTCGTCGATCGTGAACTGTGCGACGGTGCCGTCGTCGCGGGTCACGTCGATCTTCTCGCCGGGGCGCGCCGCGCTGAGGTCGTAGAAGACGGCCGGGTCCGTCTCGGTGTCGACGTGGCCGACGAAGAGGGCCGCGCCGGGGGCGCCGGGGCGGGTGCCGCCGCCGTACCAGCCGACGGCGTCCGCCTCGGCGAACGGCGGCGGGTCGATCGCGCCGCGGGCGTCGAGGCCGCGGGCGGTCACCGGGGCGCCGATCTTCAGGGACGGCACCTCGACGCGCGCCGGCCGGGCGGGCGTCAACGGCTCGTGTGCGGGCGGCAGTTCGACCGCGTGGGGGCGGCCGACCGCCGCCACGTCGCCGGTCGCGGGCCCCGACAGGCCGCCGGGCAGGTTCGTGAGGCCGCTGCCCCACAGCGCGAGGCCCACCAGGAGGACCGCCCAGGCGACGCCGGTCAGCAGGCGTCCGGACCCGGGCGGGCGTTCGCCGCCGGACACGCTCACGTCCCGCCCGTCACTCGGAGCGGCGCCGGCGGACGCTGCGGAAGGCCACGGCGACCGCCGCGACGCCCGCGAGGATCAGGCCGATCACGGCGTGCCGGGTGCCGGGTCCCGCCTCGTCGGCCCCGTCGGCCTCCGCGGACACCGTCGAGGTGATGTGGGCGGTGCCCCCGCCACCGGCGCGCACCGGGGCGGCGGGCTCCGGGTTCCGCTGGTTGATCCGGACCGTGCCGGTGCCCTGGTGGGGGTGGCCGTCGCAGATGACGGTGACGTCGTACGAACCGGAGAGGCCGCCCCGGATCTCGGCGTTGCCGTGCAGCGCGTCCTTCCCGCCCCGGCCGGTGAGCTTCGCGTCCCCCTCGAAGGCGCCGGACCCGGCCGTCCCGCTGCTGCCCTCACAGCCCGAGACGCGCACCTCGACGGTGGCGCCGGCCTGGGCGTCGGCCGGGGTGACCTCGGCCTGTACGGCGCCGTCCTCGTGGGCACGGGCCCCACCGACGGGCAGGGCGAGCGCCAGGACGACGGCCGCACCCGCCCCACGGAGAGCAAGGGATCGTATGCACATCGTGAACCTCCTGTCCTTCGAGGTTCACGCCCGGTGACGCTCTTCGCATCCTGGTACGGGGCCAAACGGGGGTCAGACGGTCAGACGGCCAGACGGTCAGACACGATCGACCAGGTCGGCGATGGAATCCACGACGGTGGACGGCCGGAAGGGGTACTTGTCGATGTCGCGCCGGGACGTCAGGCCGGTGAGCACCAGGAACGTCTCCATGCCCGCTTCGAGACCGGCGAGGACGTCGGTGTCCATGCGGTCGCCGATCATCGCGCTGGTCTCCGAGTGGGCCCCGATGGCGTTCAGCCCCGTCCGCATCATCAGCGGATTCGGCTTGCCCGCGAAGTACGGGTTCTTGCCGGTCGCCTTGGTGATCAGCGCGGCGACGGCGCCGGTGGCGGGCAGCGGGCCCTCCGTGGAGGGGCCGGTCTCGTCGGGGTTGGTGCAGATGAAGCGGGCCCCACCGTTGATGAGGCGCACCGCCTTGGTCATGGCCTCGAAGGAGTAGGTGCGGGTCTCGCCGAGCACCACGTAGTCCGGGTCGTGGTCGGTCAGGACGTACCCGATGTCGTGCAGGGCCGTGGTCAGGCCCGCCTCGCCGATGACGTAGGCCGTGCCGCCGGGGCGCTGGTCGTCCAGGAATTTGGCGGTGGCGAGCGCGGAGGTCCAGATGTTCTCGACGGGCACTTCGAGGCCCATGCGGGTCAGCCGGGCCTGTAGGTCGCGCGCGGTGTAGATGGAGTTGTTGGTCAGCACCAGGAAGGGCTTGCCGGAATCGCGCAGCTTCTTGATGAACGCGTCGGCACCGGGGATCGGGACGCCCTCGTGAATGAGCACGCCGTCCATGTCGGTGAGCCACGATTCGATGGGCTTGCGCTCTGCCATGAGGTGCACTCCTGCGGTGTACGGGGTGGCTGGGGCGCCGGGACAGCGCTGTGCCGACGCCCCCACCCTACGATCAGCTGCCGGTGGCCGACTTCCAGTCCTCCACGTAGCTCCGGAGGTTCTCCGAAATGTCCGCCCAATCCGGCTCGAAGATCTCGACGCCGTCCATGATCTTGTCGAGGGCGACCGCGTCGGCGTCGGTGGCCTTGACGTCCTTGCGGGCCGCGAAGCCGCCGCCGACCTCGCTCACCTGCCGCTGGGCCTCCTGGCTGAGCAGGTGGTCGAGGAGCTTCTTCGCGTTGGCGCCGTGCGGGGCCTTGTCGACGAGTCCGGCCGCGTAGGGCAGGGCGAAGGTGGTCGGTTCGCCGCCTTCCTTGGCGGGGAACCAGATCTTGAGGTTCGGCATGTCCTTGGACTGGGCGTAGTTCATCTGGACGTCGCCGTTGGCGGCGAGCAATTCGCCCTTGTCGACCTTGGGCGCCAGCTTGCCGGTGGAGGCGGAGGGGCCGACGTTGTTGGTCTGGAGCTTCTTCAGGTACGCCATCGCGGGCCCGCGGCCGCCGAAGTCGTGCATGGCCTTGATGAGCACGGCGGTGCCGTCGCCCGCGACGCCCGGCGTCGAGTACTGCACCTTGCCCTTGTACGCGCTGCCGGTGAGGTCCTCCCACGTCTTGGGGGCCTTGCCGCCGGGCAGTTCCTTCTTGTTGTAAATGAAGCCGAAGTAGTTGTTGACGACGGACGTCCACTTGCCGTCCGGTGCCTTGTCGGCGCCGTCGACCTCTTCGGAGCCCTTGGGCTTGTACGCCTTCAACAGCCCCTTCTCGTCGGCCTGCTGGATGAAGGGCGGCAGCGTGATGATGACGTCGGCCTGCGTGTTGGACTTCTCGCGGACGGCGCGCTGCACCATCTCGCCGGAGCCGCCCTCCACGTAGTTGACCTTGATGCCGGTCTTCTTCTCGAAGTCCTTGAAGACCTTGTCGTACCAGCCGTCGCCCTTCTCGCCCTTGAGGCCGTCGGCGCTGTAGACGGTGACGACGTTCTCTTCGGACGCGGCGGAGCCGCCGCACGCGGTGAGGGACCCGGCGAGGAGGAGGCCGCCGGTGACGGCGGCGGCCGTGCGGAGGCGGCGGGCTCGGGTGGGGCGGGACATTCGTACTCCTTGAAGGGGTTCTCAGCGGTAGGAGGCGCGGGTGCGGATGCGGGAGACGGCGAGGAGGACGAGCAGGGTCGCGGCCATGAGGACCACGGCGAGGGCGGCGCCGGTGAAGGCCGAGCCGCGGTCGGTCGCCGCGTAGATCCGCACGGGCAGCGGTGTCCAGTCGGGCGGGTAGAGCATCATGGTGGCGCTCAACTCGCCCATGGAGAGCGCGAAGCAGAGCCCGGCGGCCGCGGTCAGGGAGGGCAGCAGCAGGGGCAGCCTCACCTTCCACAGGACGTACGAGGGGCGGGCGCCGAGCGAGGCGGCGGCCTGTTCGTACGCGGGGTCGAGGCGGGCGACGGCGGCGGAGACCGACTGGTGGGCGAAGGCCGTGACGAGGACGGCGTGGGCGAGGACGACGATCCAGCGGGTGCCGTTGAGGAGCATCGGCGGCTTGCTGAACGCGACGAGGACCGCGAGGCCGACCACGACGGACGGCACGGCGACGGGCAGCATGAAGAGCGTGTCGAGGGCCTTCCCGAGGAGCCGGGACAGCCGGGGGTTCTTGCCGCCGCCCCGCTTCAGCGACGCGGCGGCGAGCGCGGCCCAGGTCCCGGTGGCGAGCGCGAGCAGGCTGGCGCCGACGGCGGTGACCAGGCTGGTGGTGAGGGCCTGGAGCGACTCCCCGCGAGTGGCCGCCGCGTAGTGCCCTGTGGTGAAGCCGGTGGGGAAGGCTCCCGACCAGTGGGCGGAGAAGGACGCCGCGACGATCACGAGGAGCGGCAGCGCGAAGAGGGGCAGGAAGAGGACGAGGAAGAGGGCCCGCACGGCCCACCTGCCCATGCGGCTATGCACCAGCACGACGGCTCACCACCCGGTAGAGGCCGTAGAGGCCCACGGATATCGCGATGTTGACGACGGCGACGACGCAGGCCGCCGGGTAGTCGGCTTCGAGCATGGCCTTGGAGTAGACGAGCGTCGGCAGGGTCGTGACGTCCTTGGCGCCCGTGAAGAGGACGATGCCGAACTCGTTCAGGCACATGACCAGGACGAGGCTGCCGCCGGCCGCGAGCGCGGGCAGCGCCTCGGGCAGGATGACGCGCCGCACGATGCGCCCGGGCCGGGCGCCGAGACTCGACGCGACCTCGATCTGCGCCGTGTCGATCTGCGTGAACGCGGCGAGCAGCGGGCGCATCACGAAGGGCGTGAAGTAGGTGATCTCCGCGAGGAGTACGCCCCAGGGGGTCGTCAGGAACTGGAAGGGGCCTTCGGCGGCGCCGGTCGCGTCCGTCCAGAGCCCGTTGGCAATGCCCTTCGTCCCGTAGACGAACAGCAGGGCGAGGGTGATCAGGAAGGACGGGAAGGAGAGGAAGACGTCGACGAACTTCGCCACGGCCTTCCCGCCGGGGAACGGCACGAAGGCGATGACCAGCGCGAGCGCGAACCCGAGCACGAGACATCCGGCGGTCGCGCCGAGCGCCAGCCACACGGTGGTGCCGAGCGCCTCGCGGAACGCCTCGGAGGCGAAGACGTCCGCGTACGGCTGGAGCGAGGTGCCGCCGGTGTCCGGCCGCACGGACTGCCGGCCGACGAGGGCGAGGGGGTAGAGGAAGGTGAGGGCGAGAAGGGCGACGGGGGGCAGGGCCCACACGAAGCGAGGTAGCCGCTCCCGCTGTGGGCAGGCGTTCCGCACGGCGGAACGGGTGGGCGCAGCGCTCACTGCCGGGTCACCGGAAACGAGGCGCTCAGTGGAGCTACCCATCGGTCACCCCTGCGGACAGCAGCACCGCGTCCTCCGGTGCGAAGTGCACGGTGACCTCGTCCCCGATGCCGGGTGGTGTCCGCAGCTCACGGACGTCCGCCTTCACCCGCTCGCCGCCCACCTCGACGTACAGCCGGTGCGTGGCGCCCCGCCACTGGACCTCGCTCACGCGTCCGGTGAGGGCGTTGGGCCCGTCCCCGAGCCCGACGAGATGCGGCCGCACGCACAGCGTGGCCGCCGCGCCGGGCACGGCCTCCCCCGTGTCGGCCTTCAGCTCGAAGCCGCCGAAGGAGACCGCCCCCGCACCGCCCACGGTCACCGCGAGGAGGTTCGCGTTGCCCACGAAGGAGGCCGTGAACTCCGTGCGCGGCGCGCGGTAGAGCTGCTGCGGCGTCCCGCAGTCCTGGAGCCGCGCCCGGTCCATGACGGCGATCCGGTCGGCGAGGGTCAGCGCCTCCACCTGGTCATGGGTGACGTACAGGATCGACACGTCCGGCAACTCCCGGTGCAGGCGCGCCAGTTCGGCCAGCATGCCGGAGCGCAGCTGTGCGTCGAGCGCGGAGAGCGGCTCGTCGAGGAGCAGGACGCCCGGCCGGACCGCCAGCGCCCGCGCGATGGCGACGCGCTGCTGCTGGCCGCCGGACAGCTCGCGCGGGAACCGCTTGGCGTACGCGGCCATCCCGGTCATCTCCAGGGCCTCGGCGACCCGCCCGGCGATCTCGGACTTCGCGGCCTTGCGTGCCTTCAGGCCGAAGGCGACGTTGTCCTCGACCCGCATGTGCGGGAACAGCGCGTACTGCTGGACGACCATGCCGATGCCCCGCCGGTGCGGCGGCAGCGCGGTGACGTCGCGCTCCCCGATGAACACGCGCCCCGACGCGGGCCGCACGAAGCCCGCGACGGCCCGCAGCGCGGTGGTCTTCCCGGAGCCGGAGGGCCCGAGCAGCGCCATGACCTCGCCCGGCTCGACGGTCAGGTCGAGCGCGTCGAGGACGGTGGTCCTGCCGTAGGCGACGCTGACCCGGTCGAAGCGGATGCCGCTGCTCATGTCCGCGCCCCGGCGAGCAGGGCGAGCAGCCCGGGCAGGTCGCCGACCGAGGCGAGGACGTGTGTGGCGCCGTGCTCCCGCAGCTCCGCCTCGCCGTGGGCGCCGGTCAGCACGCCCGCGACGACGCCCGCCCCGGCCCGCACCCCGCTCGTCATGTCGTACGCGGTGTCGCCCACGACGGCGACCTCCTGGACGCCCGCCACGGCCCCGGTGCGCAGGAAGGCGCTGAGCACCATGTCCGGGTAGGGCCTGCCCCGGCCGCCCGCGTCGGCGGGGCACAGCGTCAGTTCGACGAGGTCGCGCCAGCCGAGCGCGTCCAGGATGGCGTCCTGGGTGACGCGGGCGAAGCCGGTGGTCAGCACCACGGTGAGGTCCTGGGACTTGAGCTGCTCGATGGCCTCCCTCGCCCCGGGGATCGGTGCGATCCGGCCGCCGTCGACCAGCTCCCCGTACGCCTGCTCGAAGGCGGCGTTGGCCCGCCGGGCGAGCGCCTCCTCGCCGAAGAGGTGCCGGAAGACGGAGATCTTGGACTCGCCCATCGTGGCGCGCACGTACGCGAGCTTCTCGGCGTGGTCGGCCGAGCCGGGCTCGACGCCGAGTCCGGCCGCGGCGGCGGAGAAGGCCTGTTCGACGAGGCCTCCGTCGGCGACGGTGGTCCCGGCCATGTCGAGCACGACGAGACCGATGCGGTTGTCCTGCACAGCGCTCACCATCCCAGTTCGTCCGCGGTCGTCTCGGCGATCGCCGGCGAGCAGGTCATGCCGCGCCCGCCGGGCCCGGTGACCAGCCACATGCCGTCGCGCACCTGCTGGCGGTGCACGACACGGCTGGTGTCGACGCACTGCGCGTACACCCCGGCCCAGCGTCGCCTGATCTTCGGCAGCGGGCGGCCGAGGAAGCCCTCGACGACCTCGGTGAGGTGGTCGTAGGGGTCCTCGACGGTGTCGAAGGCGAAGGGGTGTTCGTACTCGTGGGTGTCGCCGATGGTCAGGCCGCCGTCCGCGCGCTGCACCATGAGCAGCTGCATCTTGTGCGCGGCGGCGGTCGGGGTCTGCGCCTGCCCTGCGTTGAGCGCGTCGAGCGCGGCGGACCGGTACGCCGGGTAGTAGCGGAAGCTGTCGGCGTCGGCGACGGACGTGGTGAGTGGTTCGCCGAGCGGCGCGGTCTGCATCATCTGGAGGCGGACGCGGCGCACGGGCAGCTCGGGCCCGGCCAGTTCGCGCACCAGGCCGCCGAGCCAGGCGCCGGTGGCGAGCACGACGACGTCACCGGTGTGCACGTCACCGTGGTCGTCGCGCACCGCGTTCCCACCGACGGCCTCGCGGACCTCGCGGCCGGGCAGGAAGGTGTAGCGCGGGGAGGCCAGGAGGGCTTCGCGCAGCCGGAGCTGGGCGGTGCGGGGCTCGACGGCGGCGTCCCGCTCGCACCACAGGGCGGCGAGGAAGTCGCCGCGCAGGGCCGGGTTGAGGGCGCGGGCCTCCTTCTCCCCGAGGAGTTCGTAGCCGCGGGCGGCGGCGTCGGGGCGGGTGAGTGCGGCCTCGGCGACCGCGCGCTCGCGTTCGGTGCGCACGAGGGTCAGGGAGCCGTTGGCCCGGAAGCCGAGGCCCGGCACGCGCTCACCGATGGCCTCCCACAACTCGCGTGCGCGCAGAGCGGTTTCGAGCTCCTCGCCGCCCGCGCGGCCGCTCACCCATATCTGCCCGAAGTTGCGCAGGGACGCCCCTCGGGCCTCGCTCTCGCGCTCGATCTGTACGACCTCGTGGCCGCGTTCCACTGCGTGCCAGGCGTGCATGGTGCCCACCACGCCGGCTCCTACGACGATGACTCTCACGGCGGCAACGCTCCTGCGGACGGGTGGCCCGCGCGGGGCCGAACGGCAACGGGACGGTGAACGGGCACCCAAGCTTGGACTAGACCCGTTATCTGTTCGTGATATCCCGGTCCGCTGTCGCCGCGCGGAGGACGGGAGCCTCAGTCCCGCCCCAGATGCGTGGTGAAGGAGAACCGGTCGCCCCGGTAGAGCGTGCGCACCCGCTCCAGCGGGTGGCCGTCGGTGTCCCGTGAGAGGCGGTGGATGAGCAGCATGGGCAGGGCGGGCGGCGTCCCGATGAGCAGGGCCTCACGCGGGGTGGCGAGCACCGTCTCGATGCGTTCGTCGGCGTCCCCGAAGCCGATGCCGAGCCGGTCGCGGAGGTAGGCGTAGAAGGAGGAGTCCGGTTCGAAGTCGCGGTCGAGGCGCGGCGCCCGCGCCACGGACACGTAGGTGCTCTCCAGGCCGACCCGTTCGTCGTCGGCGAGCAGGACGCGCTCCATGTGCCAGACCGGCTCGCCCGGCCCGGCGTCGATCTCGGCGGCGAGCGCGGCCGGGCACGGGAAGCGGTCGAGGGAGATGAGGTGACGTCCGGGCGTGCGTCCCTGTCGGCGTACGCCCTCGGTGTAACTGGCCAGGGAGAGCGGCTGCTCCAGCTTGGGGCCCGCGACGACGGTGCCGCGGCCCTGCCTGCGCAGCCGCCCCTCCAGGAGGAGTTCGCGCAGCGCCTGGCGCACGGTCTCGCGCGCCACCTCGTACCGCTCGGCGAGGTCCCGCTCCGTGGGCAGCGTCTGCCCGTCCCCCAACTCGTCCGTGAGGGCGGCGATCCGGGCCTTCACGGCGTAGTACTTCGGGATGCGCCCGTGCTCGGGGATGCCGGAGCGGATGGGGGCGCCGGGCGCCTGGTCCAGCAGGTGGGCGGGCGGCTGAGCGGGGTTCGGGTTGTCCACCCGGGGATGTTCGCAGACGTACGTGAACGCAGACGTACGTGAACGGGGCCCGCCCGCGCAGGGGATCCGGTGCGGGACGGCTCAGCGGCCGGTCGCGCGGAGCCTGCGGTAGCGGGCCAGCAGGGCGGCGCCGCCGAGGAGGAGGGCACCGGCGGCCGCCCCGAGGCCGAGCAGAGTGGCGGGGCCGGTCTGCGCCAGCTGCTCGATCGGTTCCGGCCGTGCGGTGGACACCCCCCCTGAGTCCTCGGCGTCCTCGGCGTCCTCGGCATCGTCAGGGGCATCGGCCGCGACGGCGAAGCCGTAGTCGTTGGAGTCGCCGACCCACTCGCCGTCGTCCTCCCTGCGCTGCACCAGCGCCACCGACGCCACGACGCGGTTCGGCAGGGCGTCGGCGGTGAAGGCGAGGCGGACCTTCACGGTGACGGTCTCGCCGCGGCCGACGGTGAAGCCGGGGAAGCCGTCGTCGAGGACGCCGATGTTCTCGTCCTGGTCGGTCTTCTCGAACGGCACGGACCGCCAGCGCGTCCCGTCGTGGAACTCCAGCCGGATCTGCTCCGGCAGCAGCGGCTGCCGCTGGCCGACGAGGACCAGGATCGGGTGGACGCCGGCGCAGGTCTCGTCCGTGGCGTTGGTGAGGTCGATCGTCCACTCCTGCCGGGGGCCGCCGGGGCGGTAGGCGCCGGGGCCCTCGTGGATCCGGGTGGCGAGGGGGAAGTCGACGCGGTCGGGCGGGGCGCAGCTGGGCGGGGGCACACCGGCGTGGCCCTGCCGGCGCACCTGCGGAACGGGCGCCGCCTGGCCGGGCTCCTCGGCGGCGGCGGGGGCGGTCGCCACGGTGGACGCGAGGGCGGTGGCGAGGGTCGTGGCGACCGTGGTGGCGAGGCCGAAGGGGGCGGAGCTGCGGAATCGCATGACGGACCTTTGCCGGGTGTGAATGGACCTTTGCCAGGCTGTGATGCGTACGTCGGGGGCCGGTGAGGTGGGCACGGTGACCGGGCCACCGGTCATGGCCGCGACCCTGCCACGCGGCCGCCGCCGCCCCGGAGCGCCACCCCCCGGTAGGCCCGATCGGCCGTTCAAGAACCCCACGATCAGTCGAGATCCCGCATATCGCGATTGGCCGGCGGAGGACTGGCCGGGAGCCGCTTCACCGGGCAGCCGACTGACCGTGAAACGACTGGCCGGAAGCCGATCTACCGAGCACCCGACTGACCGCCACACCACCGCCCGGAAGCCGACCAACCAAGCACCCGACTGACCGCCACACCACCGCCCGGAAGCCGACCAACCGAGCACCCGACTGCCCGCCACACCACCGGCCGAGAGCCGATCAACCGGGCAGCCGACTGCCCGGCGGACGACCGGCCCGAAACCGATCAACCGGAGAGACGACTGGCCGCCACACCACCGGCCGGAACCGATCAACCGAGCACCCGACTGACCGCCACACCACCGCCCGGAAGCCGACCAACCAAGCACCCGACTGACCGCCACACCACCGCCCGGAAGCCGACCAACCGA